>JAFLBP010000001.1 GCA_017303875.1 Chitinophagales bacterium
CAACAGAGCCAAAAGACCTAATTAAACCATTGACCAGGTTTTGTTCATTATTCATGGCAAAGCGTTTTTGCCAGAAAGGTACTCAGTAGAATCACATCAGGTCAAATTTTGATGCGTTTGCCCTGGGAGTGTCCCCTCCTTCTCAGGGAGAACCAGGGAGGACTAAGGCGTGATTTATGGCTAAAAAAACTTTTTCGGGAAAAAGCAACACTTGTATACGTTATGTGTCTGTTGAAAAAACAGAACCAGTTTCATTCAAAACCAACTTGTTGTGCCATGCGAACACCTTTGACCTTTACCCTGTGCCTAATCTTTTTTACAGGAAGTGGCCTGCTCAGGGCACAAACCAACCCAAATACCTGTTTTCCGGAACGCTCCTACCCTGTTCAATCGCTCGATTCGGAGGATTTTTCAGATTTAAAATTTTTAAAACCGCTGTTGCACGACAAGCCCATTGTACTGCTGGGCGAAAGCTCGCATGGCGTGGGCGATTATTACAGTATGAAATCGCGCCTGATTCAATACTTGTATCAGGAATGCGGCTACGAGGTTATCGCACTGGAGAGTGGCCTTGCCGACATTTACACTAAATACACGCAAATTGACAGCCTTTCTGCCGTGGAATTGCGCAACAAAACTGTTTTTGCCAATTTCCGCTGTCACGAGATCATGCCGCTTTTTGAATTGATCAAAAGCAGCGCCAACAGCGAACGACCACTGCTGTACAGCGGTTTTGATTCGCAAAATTTTACCGCCTCGCTGGACCTGACCCACGAATTACTCGCACATTACTACGGGAAAACGGCCGACTGCCTCATCCTGAACCTGGAAAAATACTACAATTTCCCGCCGCTGATGTGGAAGGCCGATAAAGCGCCGCTGTTCCGGCTTTCTGATACCATCATTGGCTCGGCAAGGGCCTTGCAAAAACTGATGCTGGCTTCAGAGCGCGACATCAAAAAGGATTTCAACATCTCCGGGCAACATTTTAAAATACTTATGCATGCCCTGAAAAACCATGAGCAGGCTGTAACGCTCGATTGGAACACCGAAAATCCCTCGGCCCTGCGCGACAGCCTGATGGCCGAAAACCTGATCTGGTTGATTCAGGAGCTTTATCCGGGCAAAAAGTTTATCGTTTGGGGGCATAACACGCATATTGACAAAGGCCATACCATCGAACTGCTGAGTAAAAATCTTGGTTATTACCTCCGCCGGCGCTTTGGCGACCAGTGCTATCACATTGGCCTGTATGCACAGAGCGGCTCCACTTATGTCTGGTGGGAAAAAAGCAACCGCCGGATAGACAGCCATGAGGCCGATGATATTGAGGTGCTGACCGACAAGTACCCCATTACATTTGTGGATTTTCGGGAAAACAAAAGCAACTGCAAGTGGCTCCGGGAAACGGTGCAGGGCTATGAAATGGAATTTGGCCGCAAACTGCCTTTTGTGCCCCTTGAGCGTTACGATGCTATTATTAATTTCCGGGAGGTGAAGGCCGCGACGTATAAATAAGATTACATTTGCAACAAAAATCATTAAAAATGAAACACCTCATTACAACGCTTGGCTTTTGCCTGCTGATCTCGGCCCTTCATGCTCAAAAATATATGGATGAGCTAACTGATAAAACCTGTGATTGCTTCAGCAATCTGCCGGCCGAAACACCAGAGAGTGAGTATCAACTCAAATTTGGTTTATGCTTGTTTGAAAATGCAGCCAACTACAAAAAAGAATTAAAAAAAGATTTCCAAATCGATCTTGATAATCTTAATAACGAACTCGGGGAAAAGCTTGGCCAGCTTGTGGGCGTAAGAATTGCCTTTCGCTGCCCGAAAGTTTTAGAGAAACTTGCCTCATTACAAAGAAAAGAAACGGATGAAACTTCGCTGCCTGAGGCCCCAGAAAGTGTTCCGATTTTTGGCCTCACTGGTTTTGTCAGCAGGATTGAACAGGACTTTTTCGTAATCTTTTCGATCAAAAACGAGAATAACGTCACCACAAAATTTTATTGGCTGGCGCCTGTTTCATCCAATATGGATTTGCCTGGTGAATACAACAAGCTCCTCGACAAAAAAGTGATTTTAGAGTACAAAGAAGAGCTGATTTTTGATCCCAAAATCGGAGATTACCGCAAAATTAACGTCATCACAAGTCTGAATCAGCAATAATAACGGTTCGGAATGGCGTATAGTTTCCGGCGGTATTGCCGCATTGGCAATACCGCCGGATTTTTCCCGTATAAGCGCTTAGCACCCGATACCGGAA
This sequence comes from Chitinophagales bacterium, assembly GCA_017303875.1. Classification (GTDB taxonomy): domain Bacteria; phylum Bacteroidota; class Bacteroidia; order Chitinophagales; family Saprospiraceae; genus M3007. The sequence goes on from JAFLBP010000001.1 coordinate 2,272, forward strand.
ATGGCAAAAATCAGGCTTCCCGATACTCCAAATATAATGAATTGATCTTCCTTGTATGCTTCATAGACCAATTCCCAGGTTTTACCATTGTCGAAAGAACGTGAAATCCCTTTTTTATGGCTATAAAACAAGGTGTTGCCTGCCATTGCAATATCACTGATCTGGCGGATTGGCATAGTGCAAATGGTTTCCCAGCTTTTCCCCTGGTCATTCGAGCTGATGAGTTTGCACACATCGCCCTGTTCCGATAATGCGATCAGTTTACTGTTTACCTGCTTAATATGGTAAATAGAAATGTCTTTAAGCAAAGGTTCCCAGTGTTCGCCGCCATCGGTTGAGCGTACCAACCCCTGAAAGGAAGTACAAAGCAGGCTGCCTTGCTGTTCAATAAATTGATAGCTCTCAAAATCGGCGAGCACTTGTTTCCAGGAAGCGCCATTGTCGGTAGATTTAAAGATGCCGCTGCGGGTACCAATCAGCAAATGACCAGCCTGGGTTTCATAAATCGTATGTACCGCTTTTTCGGGTAAATTTTTGTCAATCGGCATCCAGAGTCCGGTGCCCGGCACTTCCATTTTAAGGGCAGTTTCCCAGTCAATGGCATAGTTGGTTTTCCGGCCAGGCTGAATGATAAACTTCGAGTTTTCTGTTTCGGCTACCTGCTTCCACATCGGCACACCCAAGGCAAGGGGACTGCGGAACAGGCCGCCCTCCGCGCTGAGGGTAATGTTTTCGCCATCCGTGTATACCCTTGATACCGGCAGTTGATTGGGCAAGCCGCCACTAACATCTTCCCAGCTCAAACCGCCGTCGGCAGACCTGAAAATGATGCCGGTAGCCGCGATCGGGTCTACGGTGTTTTTGTTGCTGCTCAGGGAAGCGGCATCAGCGGAGCCGGCAGCAATGTTGAGGGCTTCGGATTGTTGCCCGCAGGCGGATAGTCCGGCAAAGGACAAGGCGAAGGCCCAGAGATAGTGTCGCATAGAATTAATTTTTTTATTGGGTAAAACCATGGGACAAAGGTAGGCCCGGGTACCGCGCAGACTACATTTCCAGTGTAAAAGAAGGTTTCTGAATTGTAAAAGTAGGTTAATTACAGTGATCAGTCAACAGTTAGCAGTTATCAGGGGTTGTCATGCTGAACGAAGTGAAGCATCCGGCCGGGCGTTACTACAAAGCCGCCCCCCTTCCCCTCGGCCAGATGCTTCGCTATCGCTCAGCATGACACCCCCTGATAACTGCTGACTGATAACTGCTGACTGATAACTGCTGACTGATAAAAAACACGATCTTTGAGCTTTAAATGCGCCAATACAATGAAAATCTTCGTCGAAACAGAACGCTTTCTCCTGCGCGAAATGCTGGAAATTGATGCCCCGGGCCTATACGAACTTGACTCCGACCCGGAAGTGCATCGCTACCTCGGCAACAAACCCATCAGCGATATGGAAACTTGTTACCGGGTCGTCGCCAATGTGCGCCAACAATATCAGGATAATGGCATCGGCCGCTGGTCGGTTATTGACAAAGCCAGCGGTGCGTTTGTCGGCTGGTCGGGACTGAAGTACGAAACGAACCTGCGCGCTGGCAAGCGCTACTACGACATCGGGTACCGGCTCCTGCGCAAATACTGGGGCCGGGGCATCGCCTCCGAAACCGCCGCCGCCGCCCTGCGCTACGGCTTTGAAACCCTGCAATACCCGGAAATCTGCGCCGCAGCGCAAGTGGCCAATATCGGCTCCAACCGGGTATTGCAAAAAATCGGGTTACAATGCATCGAGCAGTTTGACTATGAGGGCGCACCCACCAATTGGTATCGGCTGAGCCGCAGCGAGTGGGCTTTAGCGCAATAAAACTTTAGCTGTACCCATAGCTCCGGCTGCATTAAACAAACGGAAATAATACAAGCCCGACGGCATATTTTCAAGGTTCAGTTCCGGCCGATTGGCATTCAGCCGCTTGCGGCATTGTAACTTGCCATGTATATCGTAACAATCGGCCCAAACCCCGTAGCTGCCCGCCGGCAATTCAAACCTGAGTGTAGCGCCGGCAGTCGCCGGATTCGGATAAACCGCGATCATCGGCAAGCCCTCCTTGCCCGGGTCGTCGGGCAGGCCCACGCTCAAGGGATCCACCCCCACCTGATGTGAGGTCTGATTGGTAATAACCGGCGGATTGAAATCAAAATAAATCGCTGCCTGATTCAAAATAAAGGATTTTAGCGGCACCTCCGCCTGCTGCGCTACCCTGAATTTCACAAAACCGTGTGAAGCCGCTTCGTTGACATTGGAATCGGGCAGTAGAATATTATCAAAAACAAAGGCAATAGCGCCATTTGCCCCCATTTCAAAACGATAAGGATGACTCGACACGCCGGGCTGTACCTGTTGCCAGTCTAACCACGCACTCAGGGTATCGCGGATAATCACACGAAAAGCCGTGTCGGTGCCCGTATTCTGAAAACGAATCAGGTATTCGAGCGCCTGTCCGGGTTCAATTTGATGTTTGGGGCCATAGCCCAGCGGAAAACCTTGTTTGTCGTTGGGGTCATAGCTGCCGATATTGGCCATACAATCGGTGGAAACGGCGGGTTCATTGTCGCTTTCTCCGAATTGTGAAACAAATCCGGTGCTGATGCCGCCCTGGCTGTTTTGTCCGCAGCCCTCAATGGTGATGGAAGGCATGTTGTTGTACGGATTGCCGGGTTCCTGCTCGGCTTCCAGGCGCCAGGTGCTGCCATTGGCCGGAACAGCCTGCACCATTTCCTCGCCGGGATTGAGTTGGAAGCTACCGGTAAGGTTGATGATATTATCTTCAATCACCACATAATCAAGCATTTGTGTCATAGGCGCCAGACCGGTATTTTTGATCCGGAAAACAGGTTGGTGCTGTCGCAGTTGCCGTCGAGTTCCACATTGGCGCCCGACCAGCTCGTTGGGTTCAGACAAAACGAGTCGGGGTAAATATGCGCCGTCACACAATGCGTTTGCCCCAGTACCGTGCTGTCGCAATCGAGGTAGACCGTCAGCGGAAACTGATCACAGAAATCCAGGGGCACTTCGCCGAGCAGGAATTTCCATTGGTTGTTACCCAGGTTTTCGGCGGGTTTTCCGGCGCTGACAAAGCTCATGGCCGGGTCGAGATACACGACAATGTAGGCATCCTCCGCAGGCGCGGTGCCAGTGTTGCAGTATTTTACCGTGTACGTATTGTTGAAGCAACGCCGCAGACCCCAGATGCCGATGTCGGTTTCTAAGAATGGACAATCCACCAGCGCAGTGGCGGCGAAATCAACCCGGGTGCTGTCGGCGCTGTTTTCCGTCACTACCATTTCAAGCGGCGGCTGGCATACTCCCCAGTAAACGTTTGGCGGAATGGCCGCGATGCGATACGCACCCGTATCTACCCAAAAGCGATAGCTGGAATCGGCCTGCAATGTTGAAAAAGTGACCGAATAGGCCGTATTATCGGGCAAAAGATACTCCAATCGGCTGCGCCAGCCCATACCGGCCGGGGCTTCGGTGGGTTCATTCAGGCAATTCAAGTTTTCGTCTTGCCGCACCGTTCCGTGTAACAGGTGCTGGTTTGCTGGGTTAACAGCAACGATATCCCATTCTTCCACGTACGTACTTGTATTGCCACAACCATCATAAAATTCAAAGGCGATCTGATGTTTGCCCGGTGGCAACTGCGGTTCTACGAAAACACCCGGTGTATTTGCGGTAGTCCACATCAGTTTCACTTCCTGCTGGTTTCCGATTTTTGTCACAACCAGTACAAATTGATAACGGTCTGCCTCCGGTATCGGACGCGTATCAAAATAACGCAAGGTTCCCGGCGCATTGTTGTTATTGTTATAGCGGACTTGTCCGGGTGGCAAATTCAAACCGTTGTTGTGGACAAAGGTTTCCGGTATACCGTCCTGATTGAGGTCGAGACTTAAATAATACTTTACCCCGAGGCCACTACTCCAACAGGCATCTGAAGCCATTGCCGTGAGCGACACGCCGATTTCCGGAAGATCGGACAATCCGGAGCCTGGATCGTACCAATACGGGGCGTTCCATAAACCAGGATCGTTGGTGGTGGTATCCGTTATCGCAAAGGGGATAGAAGCAGGATCCAGGACGGGATTGTTTTTGTCAATGACCCAAATCCATTGTTTGTAGGTATAACAATTGGCGCTCGCCGACCAGAAAATGCTGTAATTGGTCGGCGAAGGGTCTTGGGGCACAATCTTAACCACCGTCGGCGCCCAGGGCGCTGCCGTTCCGGCCGGACTGACAATCGGGCCGGGCAGGTTCTCCGGAGCAATCGCCAGGGGATCCGGACCGGGGTTGGGTACCAAGGTGCAGGGTAATTGCGGGTTGTAGCCCGGCGCTTTGATGAGCCAGGTACGTTCAATGCGGAAACAGGCATCCGGCAAATCATTATCAAACTGATCGGTATAGGAAACGTCTATGTTCAAGCCCGACGGATTGTACAGCACAGGAGCGCCAAAGTCATTGTTGAAATAATTGCATTCACTGATAATGGTATCGTTCGGGAATTTGACATAAAATTCCTGGGCATTCAGCCATTGCAGCAGTGAAAGAAAGCAGCAGGTAAGTAAGATTCGCATAGGTGCCAGGATTTGAGTGAAAAGAAAAAGTGTTTATCCGGATTTTTTACTTTTAAAAAACAGATTTAAAGTAAAATCCCCTTTGATGAAACAAAGGTGCGGCCCGATCTCAGGGATTACAAATACATTTTAGCGTTTTTATCAAATTTCATTTAATATTAAATTACTGATTAACAGCATTTTAATATATATTTTTATCAAATTTTATTTTACATTTGCAAAAAAATCAGCGGTGCGACAATCAGAACTACTTGAATTAATAGAAAAAATGGATACCCCCACGCGGCGCGCGGAAATGGCTGCAATCGCCCATACACAACCAGCGCACGGAATTGCCTGTGCTGTTTGAATGGATTTGCAAAGGGTTGGCGCAAGCGCCGGCGCAGCTCGACAAACGCCAGACTTTTGCGCATATTTACCCTGAAAAACCCTATCGGGAAGCACAGGTAAACCACCTCATGTCCTGGCTGCTGGAATGCCTGCGCGCGTTTCTGGGCTGGCAGGAATGGCAAAAAGATGCTGCCTTTGTGCGCCTCTTTCGCGCCAGAGCGCTGCGGAAATCGGGCTTGGGCGCGGCTTTTGAAAAAGAATTGGACGGCGCATTGGAAACCCTCGAAGCAGCGCCTTACCGCGATGCACATTATTACCAGCTGAGCCATTGGCTGCGCCGCGAACGTTTTGAACACCTGTCGATGCAGCGCCGCGACGAATTGCCGCCCATTGAAGCTATGGCCCAACACGCCACAATGGCGTATCAACTCAATCAGATGCGCTTTGCCTGTAGCGCTGCCGTGGCCAAAACGCTGGGCCGTAGCCAAGCCTCCGAAATGGCAGCACCTGATGCTACCGCCCTGCGCCTGTACCAAAGCCTGCAACAGGCCCTCGAAGACCCGGAGCAGGAAGCAGCGTTTTTTGAGGTGAAAAAACTGCTGGCAGCGCACTGGCAACTGTTCAGGAACAATGAACGCCGCGACCTCTATCTTATGTCGCTCAACTATTGTATTCGCCGCATCAACAACGGTAAAAGAAATTTTATGCGCGATGCATTTGAGCTATACCGCGACGGACTGGAAAACCAGGCCCTGTTTGAAAACGGACAGTTGTCGCATTTTACCTATAAAAACGCCGTCACGGCCGGTCTCAACCTCGGTGAATTTGAATGGGTGCGGCAGTTTATTGAAACCTACCGCATGTACCTGCCCGCGCGCGAGCAATACAGCGCCTACCAATACAACTTAGCCATCTGGCATTTCTGGCGCAACGACTACGACGAGGCCATGTTACTCCTGCGTGCTACCGATTTCACAGATCCGCTTACCAACTTAGATGCGCGTACAATCTTATTGAAAATATATTTTGAACGCGGTTTTTACGATGCCCTCGACTCGCATATAGACAGCTCACAGGCCTACCTGCGCCGCATTAAAAACATTGGTTATCAGAAAGATAATTATCAAAACCTGATCCGATTTGTCAGAAAACTACTGCGCCTGAAGCCCGGCGATCAGCGCGCTAAAGATACCCTGCGCCGGGAAATAGCGCAGACAACAGCATTGGCCGAGCGACAATGGCTGTTGAAGCAATTGTAAAAAATGAGCACATGCCTGCCAAACACTTGAGAAACAACAAGAATCTATGTATTTTTACCAGCTAAAAATTAGTACACATGAAATACAAATTGCTGCTTTTTGCCTTCCCGTTTTTCCTGACTTCCTGCATCAAGGAAACCATACTCGTTGAGCCGGATCCCAATCCGGGGCCTAACCCGAATTGCCAGGAACAAAACACTATTTTCGGACCAGACAATCAGGCTGCCAAGATTGTCGCCAACCTTGTATTTGCCGGTGAAGTGTATGATTTTCAGATGCTTACACCCGATACCGGTTATATTTTCGGCGGTTCTCCCACAAACAGTACTGCCGTGCTTTTAAAAACATGCAATGGCGGCAAAACCTTTGGGCCGAGCAACCTGAAGGTATCCTTTTTACCCATTGGCTGCCACTTCAAAGATGCAAAAACCGGCATTGTCACCATGCAAAATGTTGAAGGCTGTCCGACCTGTATCAATGTTCCCACCTTCGCCATTACACGCGACGGCGGATCAAGCTGGTCGAATGGTACTATTGCGAACATGAAGGGCAATTTATACTTTCCGCGATTCGATGAGCAGGGACGGATTTACGCCATTTTGCACAACCATCCATCCATAGCATTAGTTGTTTCAGAAGATAGCGGAGCAAACTGGGACACCCTTTTTACCTCACCGGATCTGTCCTTTATTTATCAGGATTTTGCCTACGCCATTCAGGGCGAGCAAATTTATGTGCTGGGCGTCGGGGGTAAATTATTTGTCATAGACAGACAGGGTAATCTGGAGAAAACCTTGTCGCTACCTGATAATTTCCTGAACAATTTGCATATACTGGATGCACAAAATATGTTGTATTCTAATTTCAACGGAACTCAGCAGACAAAAGATGGCGGCAATACCTGGAGGCCACTGAACGGAACGGCACCGCACGTCATTGCATTCGAAAGTCCACAAAAAGTAGTGGTTTTACAAAGCAAAGGCCAGTGCGGATCAGATATTATTTTCAGTCAGGATGCACTGGCACTGACGACCGATGGCGGTCAGACTTATCAGGAAGCCCAGACGCCGGCAAGCAACCTGCGTTATATATTTAAAGGCGCTCAGCGCATCGGGCAGGGGAAACACCTGGCAATTTTCGGAAGGCAATTAGTGGAACTAAACATACCGCAATAAATCCGGAATAATGCATAAGTTCGCACCCGAATACCGAACTTATGTTATACCGAATCCGCTTCGTTGCCATTTTTCTTTTGTTCGCAGCCCTCGCTGTTTTCGCCTGCCTTGATGTACAGGAAAGCGCAGGCGAAAACGGCATCAGCTATAATTTCCAGATTCGGCCGCTGCTTTCCGATAAATGCTTCGCCTGCCACGGCCCCGATGCCAACAAACGCGAAGCCGGTCTGCGCCTCGATCTGACAGAAAGCGCCTTTGCGCCCCTGCGCGACAGTCCGGGCAAATTTGCCATCGTACCCGGCAAACCCGAACAATCCGAACTTTATCTGCGCATTACTTCGCCCGACAGCTCCGTGCGCATGCCGCCGCCGGAAAGCCATTTGGGCGTACTCACACCCGCAGAAATTGAACTTTTCCGGCAATGGATTTTGGAAGGCGCTACATACGAGCCGCACTGGGCATTTATAAAACCGCAAAAAAAAGCGCTGCCGAAAATCAAGGATAAAAACTGGCCGCATAATGAAATTGACCATTTTATCCTCGCAAAAATGGAAGCGCAAGGGCTTGCACCCAATGAAGCGGCCGACAAAGAACGCCTGCTCAAACGCCTAAGCTTCGACCTTACCGGACTGCCGCCTTCGCCGGAAATGATGGATCGCTTCTTAGCCGACAAAAGCGATCAGGCTTATGAAAAAATGATAGACGAACTGCTCGCGATGCCGCAATACGGCGAAAAAATGGCCGTGCACTGGCTCGATGTGGCGCGTTATGCCGACAGCTACGGCTATCAGGACGACAACATCCGGACGCAATGGCCCTGGCGCGACTGGGTCATCCACGCTTTTAACCAGGATTTGCCCTACGATGAATTTTTGCGGCGACAAATTGCCGGCGATTTGCTGCCCGACAGCGACAAGGAGAAAATGCTGGCCACCGCTTTTTTCCGCAACCATAAATACACCGAAGAAGGCGGCGTGATTCCGGAAGAATACCGAATGACTTACCTTGAGGACAAAACCAACACGTTTGCCAAGGGTATTCTCGGCGTCACCCTCGAATGCGCGCAATGCCACGACCATAAATACGACCCCTTCGCACAGGCCGATTATTACGCCATGCTGGCCTTTTTCAACAACACCAAAGAAGAAGGCTACGAAGGCGACGTGAGCGTGTCCAAACCTGCCAAAACCCCGATTCTGCGCTTCGACGATGCCGATGTGCAGGGCCTTTTGAAGTTTATCAACAAACCCGATACCGGCGCCATGATGGTTTCGGTGATGAAAGAAGATACTTTCCGCAAAACCTATATCCTGAACCGGGGCGTTTACGACAAGCCGGGCGCTGAGGTACAGGCCGCTGCCCTGCCGGCCGTGCTGGCGTTTTCGGAAAACAAATATCCGCGCAACCGCCTGGGACTGGCCTCCTGGACGGTAGACCGCGACAATCCCCTGACCGCCCGGGTTTTTGTGAACCAAATCTGGCAGGAAATATTCGGCAGGGGCATCGTCAAAACCAGCGGCGACTTCGGGATGCAGGGCGAGCTGCCCTCCCACCCTGCCCTGCTCGACTGGTTAGCCGCAGATTTTATGGAAAACGGCTGGCAGATCAAACGTTTGCTCAGGCAAATCGTCGTGTCGGCCACTTACCGGCAATCTACTGCCGTTTCGGAGGAAAAACTCCGGCGCGACCCGGAGAACATTTACCTCGCACGCGGTCCGCGCAACCGCCTGAGCGCCGAGCATATCCGCGATATGTTGCTGGCGTCCAGCGGTTTATTGAATAAAAAAATTGGCGGCCCCAGCGTGAAACCCTATCAACCCAAAGGCCTTTGGGAAAGCGCCACCTCCGGGCGCGGCGTGCTGGCGCGTTATGTGCAGGACGAAGGCGAAGCCCTCTACCGACGCGGCATGTATACCTTCATCAAACTCACCGTACCGCCGCCCTCCATGATTTTATTCGACGGCAGCAACCGCGATCAATGCGAAGTGAAGCGCCTGAAAACCAATACGCCCCTGCAAGCCCTCGTCATGATGAACGATCCGACCATGCTGGAGGCCGCGCGCGTACTGGCGCAACGCCTGCATGCGGATGGGAAAAATACGGAAACACAAATTGCGCAGGCTTTCCGGCTGATTCTTTGCCGAAAACCCAAAAGCAAGGAAAGCGCGCTTTTGAAAACGTATTTTGAGGAACAACTGAACGCTTTCCGAAACCGGCAATTAGATGCCGTAAAAACCCTGCAAATCGGCGAATATCCATTGCCGCAGGGCAGTTCCGAGCAGGCAATGCAGGAAATGGCCGCATTAGCCAAAACCCTCGCACTCATTTACAACATGGAAGAAGCCATTACCAAATCCTGATATGCAGCAAGAAATTCTCGAACACGGCCTGACGATGAATCGCCGGCGCTTTTTATCGAAACTCGGCCTGGGCATAGGCGGCGCGGCCCTTGGCTCCCTGCTTATTCCCGACCTTTTTCCCTCGGCCGAAGAGCAGCTCATGGCACAGTTGCCGCATTTTGCGCCACGCGCCAAACGCATCATTTACCTGTTTCAAAATGGCGCGCCCTCGCAATTAGATTTGTTTGATTACAAGCCCAAATTGCAGGAAATGTTCGGTCAGGATCTGCCGGCCTCCATCCGCATGGGGCAGCGCCTGACGGGCATGACCGCCAATCAGGAAAAGTTTCCGCTTGCGGCTTCTGCCTTTAAATTCAGGCAGTACGGACAGGCGGGCGCCTGGTTCAGCGAATTGCTGCCGCATACCGCCGCAGTGGTGGATGACCTTTGTATCATCAGATCCATGTTCACGGAAGCGATCAACCACGATCCGGCGCTGACCTTTTTCCAGACCGGCGCGCAAGTGGGCAACCGCCCCAGTTTCGGGAGCTGGCTGAGCTACGGACTCGGCAGCGAAAACAGCAATTTGCCGGCCTTTTGCGTACTGCTCTCCAAAGGGCGCGGCAACGGCCAGGGCGTATATTCCAAACTCTGGACCAACGGTTTTCTCGACAGCGTACACCAGGGCGTGCAGTTCAGCAGCGGCGAAAATCCGGTGCTCTATCTCAACGACCACGAAAGTATTTCTAAGGAAGACCGCCGAAAAATGCTCGATAAACTCAGCGAACTCAACGAAGCCTCCTACGAAGAATTTGGCGATCCGGAAATCCGGGCTAAAATACAGCAGTATGAAATGGCCTACCGCATGCAAACCGCCGTGCCGGAAGTGACCGACATCAGCCGGGAGCCGGAAAGTGTCATCAAGCTCTATGGCGCCGATTGCCTCGTGCCGGGCACTTATGCCGCCAACTGCCTGCTGGCCCGCAAACTCTCCGAAAACGGCGTGCGCTTCGTGCAGCTGTACCATCAGGGCTGGGACGGACACAACAACCTGCCCGCCGAAATCCGGGGCCAATGTCAGGATGTGGATCAGGCCAGCGCGGCGCTTATTACCGACCTCAAGCAACGCGGGCTGCTGGATGAAACACTGGTTATTTGGGGCGGAGAATTTGGGCGTACCAATTATTGCCAGGGCGCGCTTACCAAAGATAATTACGGCCGCGACCACCACCCGCGCGCCTTCACCGTCTGGATGGCAGGCGGTGGCGTGAAGCCGGGCGTGTACGGCGAAACCGATGAATTTGGATACAATATTGCGCAGGATCCCGTGCATGTGCATGATTTTCATGCTACTGTGCTGCACCTCATGGGATTAGATCACGAACGCCTGACCTACAAACACCTCGGCCGCCGTTATCGCCTGACGGATGTGGCGGGCAAGGTAGTGCCGGGCTTGATTGCTTAGTATTTTTTATTTTCTCACCGATGTTACACGGAAGCGTTTCGCACAGAAAGGCACAGATCAAAGACATAGAAAACACAGAATTCTGTGACATCTGTGTGAAAAATCTGTGTTCATCTGTGCGAAACCCTTCCGTGTAACATCTGTGAGAAAAAAATCAAAAGCGCCAATGCGTTCAAGAAGAGATTTTATCAAAAAAACAGCCCTGATTGCCGCAGGAATGGCCAGCGCCCCCGCCCTGCTCCGGGCCGGAGCGCCGCCACCCGTTTTGGGCCATAACCACAAGCGCTACCAACTCAACCGCGCCTGGGGAAAGCAGGATTTCAGCCGCTACCCGGTCAACGACTGCCATGAAATGGTGCTGGATAAAAAGGGCCGTATCTTCCTGCTCACCAATGAAACCCGCAACAACATCCTGATTTACGACCGTTCCGGGAAGATATTAGACAGCTGGGGACATGAATACCCCGGCGCTCACGGCCTGAGTATTTTTGAGGAAAACGGAACGGAATTTCTCTTCATTTGCGATACCGAACGCCGGCAGGTTTTTAAAACAACACTCGACGGGCGCGTGCTGCTGACCCTCGACTACCCGAAAGAAGCAGGCATTTACGCCAAAAAAGAAGATTTTACGCCTACCGAAACCGCCATTGCCCCCAACGGCGATATTTACATTGCCGACGGCTACGGCAAAGACTACATCCTGCAATTCAATGCCAAAGGCGAATTTATCCGCTATTTTGGCGGAAAAGGCAGCGCAGCCCAGCACCTGAACAACGCGCATGGCATTTGTGTAGACCACCGCTCCCCTGCCGGGCCGACCTTGATTGTCAGTTCGCGGCAGCAGCATTGTTTCAAGCGTTACAGCATGGAAGGCGTTTTTCTGGGCGAAATACCCGTTCCCGGCGCCTGGGTTTGTCGGCCCGTCATTCGCGGCGAATACCTGTACGCGGCGGTCTTACAAAGCCATTCCAATGCCTGGCAGCAATCGGGCTTTGTGACGATTTTGGATAAAAACGACCGTGTGGTGTCCAATGTCGGCGGCAGCACCCCGGCCTACCACGAGGGCCGGGCGCAGGAAATGTATCAGACCGTGCGGGCTTTTCAGTATCCGCATGATGTATGCGTGGACGCGGATGAAAACCTGTACGTCTGCCAGTGGAATTCCGGTAAAGTGTATCCCTATCAATTATCGCCCGTATGAAACGCTGCCTGACCTTGATTTTATGCCTGTGCCTGATTGGCCGAACAAGCGCGCAGGATACGCTGCAACTCGCCCCGCCCCTGCTGCGCTACCCTTCTGCTTTCTTTGCGGGCAGCACCACAGTAGCCATGGAATTTGCCATGCCCGGCGCGGTCATTCGCTATACCACCAACGGCGAAACGCCCGACGCGCAGGATCCCATTTACCAAAAACCTTTAAAAATTCGCGGTAAAAGCACCCTCATCAAGGCACGGAGTTTTGCCGAAGGCTACCTGCCTTCCGAAAGCGTTGAAGTATTGCTGCTCAAAAAAGGCATTGCGCCCGAGCGCATCCATTGTACGCCGCCGGTAGCGCCGTACACGGCCCTGGGTGCGCGTAGTCTCAACGACACACTGGGTGGCATGATGGATTTTGAGAAAAATACCTGGTTAGGATTTAATCAGGATTCGGTGGTGATTGACATTTACCTGAAAAAAGAAATCATTCCCAACATGCTGCTCCTGAATGTTTTACAAAAAGAAGGCAGCTGGATTTTTTTACCTGAAAAAATTCAGCTGGACGCCTGGAATGAAGACTTGCAGCGCTTTATGCCCATGGCCCAACGCGTGTTTGTGCCTGGCTTAGAGCCCAGCGCTGATCGCTGCCTGCCGGTGTTACTCAGCAATATTCCCAAACGCAAAACAAGGCATTTGCGCCTGCGCATTTACCCCTTGCGCAGCATGCCCCAGTGGCATCCGGGTAAGGGCCGGGCAGCCTGGTTTTTCACCGATGAAGTACTGATCTACCCATGAAAAAACTGCTATTCAACCTCGTCTGGGCGGCAGCCGGCATGCTCGCTTTTTTATTGATTTTTGAGCAGCGCATCGCGGTGCCCGCCTATTTGCAGGTGGCCGGTCGCCTGCATCCGGCCCTGCTGCATTTCCCGATTGCGCTGAATGTGCTTTACCTGCTTTGGGTGCTTCGTCGGCCCGGCGATCAGGAAAACGGCAAAACGCTGTTACTGCTCGCAGCCGCTTCCTCCGTCTTCACGGCGCTGGCCGGTCTGCTGCTTTTGCGGGAAAGCGGCTATGATGCCGAATCGATTGCGGCGCACAAATGGTCGGGCGCCGCACTGGCATTTTTTAACCTGCTTTGGTATGTTTTTTATGATAAAATCAGAACGCGGCAACAGATGCTCCTCGCCGTATTGGCAGGCGGCACAAGCCTGCTCACCGGGCATTGGGGCGGCGAAATCACGCATGGCAAGGATTACCTGAGCGCGCCCTTGGCCCCAACGGCTGTTAATGCAGCGCCGACTGCGGATTTTGAGGCAATGGAAGTGTTCGCCCACCTCGTAGAGCCGATTTTGCGGCAAAAATGTTATTCCTGCCACAACGAACAAAAAGCCAAAGGCGGCTTAGTGATGAGCAATCGGGAAGCCCTGCAAAAAGGCGGCAAAAATGGTCCGCTGTGGCAGCCCCAAAGTGGCCAAAGCCTCCTGCTCGACCGCCTGCACCTGCCCCTGGAACACAAGGAGCACATGCCGCCGGCGGGCAAACCCCAGCTGAGCGAAGTGGAAAAAAGCATCCTCCGGCGCTGGATTCAGGGCGGCGCGGCCTTCGATCAGAAAGTGGCGTCGCTGCCGGAAAACGACAGCCTGCGCATCCTCGCGCAAGGCAGCTTGCAAGCACAAACGACGGAGCAGTTTCATTTCCCGGCGGCGTCGGAACAGCTTGTCCGTCAGCTCAATACGCAGAACTTAGTCGTGCGGCAGCAAGCCGTGGGGAGCCCGGCCCTTCAGGCCGATTTTTACGGCGCGCAGCTATTCCAGGCCGGGCAATTACAGGCGTTGTTGAAGGTAAAACAGCAGCTTGTCGAACTCAATTTGAATAAAATGCCGCTCCGCGACGCCGATTTGCCGGTTGTGGCCCAATTCACGGAACTGCGGCAACTGAACCTTGCGTTCACACAAATCAGCAGCGCCGGTTTAGCCGCCCTGGCGCCCCTGAAAGCCTTGCGCAAGCTCAGCTTGTCCGGCACCGCCGTGGATGCCGGCATGCTCCCGGCCCTGCAACAATTGCCCGCGCTGAAGCAGGTGCAGGTCTGGAACACCGCCCTTACAGCTGCCGACATCGCCGCGCTGAAGGGGCAATTGCCGGGCATACAGTTTGAGCCTGGGTATCAGAACGATACCGTACTGTTGCGCTTGCCGGCGCCGCAGGTGCTCAATGAAAACCAGTTTTTACGGGAGCCGGAATTGTTGCGCATCAAAAATTTTGTATCGGGTGCCTCGGTGCGGTACAGCCTCGATGGCAGCGAGCCGGATTCCCTGCAATCGCCCCTGTACACGCCGGAACTGAAGATCAGCAAAGGCGGGCCGGTAAAACTCAAAGCCTTTAAAGCGGGTTGGGCAAGCAGCGCCGTGACGGAGGCTTACTTTTTTAGTGCCCATCAACAACCCGACAGCATCTGGAACCTGCTCCCGCCCGAACCAGACTATCGGCACGTAAAAGCGCGAAAGCTGCTGGACTTGAAGCGCGGCGACAAGGATAATTTCCGGAGTGGTGAATGGCAGGCGTATCGCTACGGGCCTATGGAAACCATGATGCAGTTTAACACCCCGATGCCGCTTAGCGGTATTACGATCAGCTATTTGCTGGGTATTGGCTCCTACATTATGCCGCCGCAATCGGTGGAGGTATGGGGCGGCGAGCAGCCGGGGAACTTGCGTTTGCTGGGCAAACTCACGCCGCAGCAACCGGAACAGGTAAAGCCCAATGCCAATGCGGCGCTGGAGGTAAAATTTGCCCAGACCAGCGTCCGATTTATCAAAATTAAGGCAAATCCGGTGGCGAAGCTGCCCAAATGGCACCCGGGCAAGGGCGATGTTGGCTGGTTTTTCATGGACGAGTTAGTTGTTTTTTAATTTAAAATTTGATGAGGAATTTTTGTCTGAGTAAATTTTTATTATATTATTTACCAATCTTCCCTTTGCTTGGATGACGGGGTGGCTTAAACACGCCAGATGATCAATCCGGGTGCTTCAGCGCCTTGAATGCAGAATAGGATTGTGGAATGTGGGATGTTGGTTAAGTATCTCCGTTAACCATTAGTTCGTAATACTAGCGCCTAAGCATGAATTTCGGGGTCGTTTCGTAGTTTTTTTCATTTTGGCCTTTAACTTAGTGGGATTGAAGTATTTTGTTAGCGGTTCGTGCTATTTTTATCTGCCTAATTCTTCTTAATTTTTGCATAGATTTTTCCTTTCCAATAAATTGGTTTTTGGGGATTCTCTTTGTGTTCAAAATTGAAGTTGAATTTCGCCTTCATTATTCCTTTTTTCCATAACTTTTTGTCAATTCTAATATACCCGTCACTGCAATAATAGGTAGCGCTTCCGTCTGGTGTTATACTATTTAAGTCAATAGTCGCTTTGCAAATATTTTTCAGAATCTCAAGTTGCAAGCTGCAATGGGTTGCAATTCCAGTCGAAGTATAACAAAATATACTGTCCTCATTCATTCGGAAGACTTCAATAAAGTCTGTTCCTGCCCATTCATAGCACCACGCTTCACATTGTATTGAATGAAATTGATGTGTCGTGTCCAACAATTGATAAAATATTTGTACAGAATCTTTAAGGACGATACTATTACTATCCAGCATTGAATAGCATCGTTCAGGACAAAATCCACCGTCCGCGCAACCTGCTTTTCCGTCTGCTTTCATTTCTACACCAAGCGGGTAACTCCAATTGTTTGTAAAGGAAAAGTCGCCCGATAAATTATCGACCCAATTTATTTTAACAGGATGTGAAACTTGTCCCCAGGATTTGGAACAAAGAAAAATAATTACAAAAATTATAAATCTAAACCTCATTTATGGATTGTCTATTTTTTTGTCGTTTATGTTTGCATGACCACCATCGTTACGCTTTACGATTTTGCGACGCTTAGAGCTTGTTCGGCGATTTACAGTAAATCAATTTCATCTTCTGTAAGGCCTGTTAAATCCGAAATATCGTTACTGGGCATCCCTTTATCTTTCATTTTCTTAGCGACATCCATTTTACCCTTTTTTTCTGCCTTTTGAGCTATAATTTCCTTTTCTCCACGTTCGTCTTGTTCCTTAATTGTCACATTATCATACGCCTTCAACTCCTCTTTGCTCCATTGGTATTTATCTGCTTCAATAAAAGCCGTTTTCAAACCCTCATCTTCATTGGCAAAATCAGGAATGACGTGCAGTTCTTCCGAGTACTTGATGAAATATGTCCATTTGTCAATCGGCGTTTCCAATTCGTGCATCTCTTTTGTGAACTTGGATAATTCAATAAACGAAAACTGAATATCTTTCAACAGATGCTCGTTGGTCGTTTTGTTCAATATCAAATGCCGCGTATGGTAGTCTGTATCAGTACCAAAGGGAAAGTCCAAAATGCCAATGAAGTATGCCGGGTGCAAAAGCGGATAGTCCTCCCCCTTATCTATCTGCATGGAGTAGTCTCGTGAGATGTAGTATTGCACCCGCTTGTCAAACCCGGTTTTGTCGGCTACCTGCATTTCTACTACGAACTTCCGCCCCGACTGGTCGGTCGCCCGAACGTCAAGGATGGTAGCTTTTTCACCCGCGATGCGGGGAAACTGGTACGGATTGGCGATGGATACACTAACGACCCGATGCTCGCCTTCTAATTCCAGAGAGGCATTTAAAAACGAGATAAGCGGAGCAGTTTTCTGCTCGTTGCCAAATATTTTGCGGAAGGCAATGTCGTTTTTTACGTCTGCGAACTGCATAAATTGAATCTTTGTACAAAGATACAGGAATCAAGCAAAATCAACAAAATCTAAACACAATTAGTTTTATTTCCGTATCTTATCGGATCTAAAACCCGACGCTACGAAACTAAACCCCGATTAATGCTGCTCCTCAATATAAGGGTAAGGCTCAGCAATGCTCTCCGCCCAGGCGCCTGTTGCAGCCGTTGGCAGTGGCTTCAGCTCCCGATAAAGCTTGCCCGTTTGCTGTATCCTTTCAAACTGTTTTGGCGGATTCACGGTGTAGTCCGTGACGGTTTCTTTGATGGTAACTGGCAATTTCTCTGATTCCGCATCCGATGCCGTCGTAAATGACAACGCACGCGTCTTCGTGACCTTGCCGTCGGGGCCAAAATGTTCATAGGTTAAAAAATACATGCCTTCTCCCATGGCAGATTCTTTAACATCCATCTTGCTGCCGTCTTTTGTGTACGTCATCACCTCAAGCACCACATCGCCTTGTTCAACCCTGGGCATCAATTTCCAGGCAGAAAGGTCGTAGCTGCCAAAATGCTCAAAGTTAAACCAAGATTTGGGTGGATTTGAAGATTGATGGATGCTTTCATTCTGATTTTCAAAGGATTGCAAGAATGCAATTTTCATAACCACTTCGCGGTGGGTATAAACCGGGTAAGCACGGCTGAACTGTCGCTGACTCTAAGATCCGGCAGTACTGTGGTTTCGGCAGGCTTGCTGACTGGCTGGCTATTGTCGCCGCAGGACAAGAGCAAAAAAGTGCTAAATACCGAACAGCACAAGGCGTTTCGCAAGACTGAAATGTTCGATTTGGATGTCATAACAAAGTGGTTGATGAAAAATGATGGTGTGGTGTTTTTTGGAGGAGGAGGGAAGATGCTGGCCCAGCGGGGAATATGGATGCAACGTGAGCATACCTGACGTGCCGACGTTTAGGAGGCATAAGAAGGTATCCTTTGCTGTACCCCGTTGTACCCAACTATTTTTGTTTTACTTTTGACTTGTCTATCAATTTTAACAAGTCACTTGCTACAACTATTCGGTCAAATGATGTTAAGAAATCGAGTTCAACGTCTCGATGTGAACATGGATTTTTATAAAACCCGAATGCGCCAGCAATGTAGTGAGCAAAGGCCTCCCTTTCGGATTTTGGAAGGTTGTAATCTGTCAACATTCCGGTTTCAGGGTTAAAAGCGTTGCGTATTAGTTTGACTCCAACCTCCTCTGGGTCAGCACCCGTCTTTTTTCTAATTGCAGTTTCAATGCATTTAAATGCTTGGAGTACAGCGCTTTCAAATTCCCCGGAATTGAGTAATTTAAAACTCTTTTCAATAATTTTCGGATGTACATATGTTTTAGGAGTGAGAGTGTATTCTTTGATTACTCGTCCGAATTCGCGTTCAGTAAATCTAAATCCCATTTTAGTCGGATGGAATACATCTTTTCCTTCATCATCATAAGCTCGTTGAAATTTTCGAATATCAATATGAGTTTCGTTGCTAGCTTTATACTTGATTCGTGTAAATCTAATCGGCTGGTACCCTCCTGGGTTTGCTTCGCCAATGACTTCTTGGTATTCGATTTTTGCTTCAATTTCAGGTTTACTCATAGTTTCATTTTAATTGTGTAAAACGGTGGCACTCACGCTGTGCCGCCGTGGGTTGGCTTTGCGGGTTGGACTTAGGCGGCATGGGCGTTGAGTGCTTTGTTGGGCGATTTTTTAATTCCTGCTTTTTAATTTTTCAAGAAACTTGTCGTCCGATGAGATATTCTTTAAAACAAGTTGTAAGAGTCCTTTATCATCTTCAAAGTAGTATCCATTATAGTACACCCTTTTGAATGAAGTATAATAGAACCTAAACAACTCTTCTCCATTAACACAAAGTCTAATTAGCATTTTGGGTGAGAAATCGTTGTATTTTACTTTTTCCCCTTTTTGTAACTCTTGGAATTTTGACAAAAGGGCACTAATAGTTGCTGAATTTGAAATGGTATCTGTTGGTTTAACTATTTCAAAGTCTTCAATTGATACCGGCTCACGGTTTTTTATTTCAAAAGGCTCATAAGTTATTATGATTTTCTCAATGCATGATTGCGAATGTGCCTCAATGAGTAAAAAAAAGGAAAAGAAAAGGGGAAGTACTCGCATAATATTTAATGTTTGACGTATCTGTTGTAATAACCAACAGGTAGGTTTGGTGGACCAACAAAGTTTGATGGTTGATTGGTTAGAGGTCCTGCCGTCTGATACTTTTTGTTGCCAAAATCTCCATTTCTAACTCCCTCACCCATATATCTGGCGAGAGGTACTTCGTATGTTTCATTCACAAACTGTTCCTCATAATTCAAGTATCCAGCGGCAGTTGCTGGGCCATTCAATTGTTGCTCCCATGCCTCAATTCCTGCATAATCACCGCTTTTCGCCATATTATGCTGTTGAAGTTTGATAAAAGCATGCCCACCTTCATGGTATAAGGTTGAAACTGGGCTTTGCAATCCCCCTGTGTTTGTCTCAAAACCTAATAGGTCATAATACGTTGTCAGGGCAACATTATAACCAGGCACTCCCATCGTAATTATCCCATCTCCTAACATTTTTTCACCTGTTGGCTTATTCATTCTTTCCCATGTTGTATTTTCAATTTTCCATGCAAATTCTTGGTGTTCAGCCAATGCAGCAATAATGTTGTTGTCAGTTGGTGAGTTTGCCATTAGATAGTCCAATTGAGCAAAAGTATTCTTGAAAAACTCAATATCACCTTCATACTTATCACCATAATTGTATCTTACGGTTTGGGATTTACCATCATCACCTGTATAACCAAGTTCAATATACATTCCAGTAGGGTCTGTGTACCTTATTGGATTGTTCGCTACATAGGCATAAGGGCTAATAGAGGGATAATCTCCCGCAGCAGGATCAATTGAAAGAAACCGAGCAACAAGCTCGGGGTCAAGTGTAGTTTCTTTCAAAAGTGCGTTGTTCTTGTCAAAAAGCCTAAATTTGTTTGTCCTTTTGTCGAACTCAATCCTTCTAACCTCCGAAAGTTTGTCAGAATTGAAAACTTCCATGAACTGCTTTCCATAGCGTTCATGCTCCGTCAGTAGCACTACGCTACTATCGCCGAACATGGCATACGGGCTTAAATTCTTCCGCTCTGCGTACCGAAACTTTGCGTTCGGGTCACCATAGTCCAAAGCGGTTTCTTCTGGTTGTTGGTTGAAGAAACACCAAAGGGCTGCAATAACGGCAGCAAACAGGGCTGCGAGCAATATTTTCTTTTTCATCTTGACGAAGTTATAGAGTTATTAGATAATTGTTTCGATTTTTCCTGTTCCATTGATTTGAGCCATTGCTCATACTTGTCGGGCGGCATCTCACGGTAGCCAAGGCTTTCAATCAGCGTTTCATTCCGCTTGAACTCCTCATGCCACGCTATCATTTTGGGTGTCGGCTTTTTGCCCTTGAATTTTTCAACTCTTTTCATCCCGACCGACCGCATGATATTGTGCTTCTGCATCAAGGTGTGGATGCTTTTGGGAAAGTATTCCAACGTCTTGTCGCAGCACAAAAGCCCAAACTCGTCGTAGTCGTATTTCCTTTGGTAGCCGATGGCAAGTTCCGTCAGGCAATAGGCGACCGACTTTTTCAAGTCCAAAGCCTCCATGTAAATGCCGTTCTGAATTGCTTCCGCCGATATTCCACTTGAAGAAATCATCCAAGCATCCGATGAAAAATGCCCGTTAGTCAGTTCCACGTTCACCCATTTTCCCTGTTCGTCGAGGTGCTTGATATAAATGTGGTTCGGTGCAATCGCCAAAAACGCCTCCGTTTTCATCTCCTCTGCCAAAATCTTGTAGTAGTATGGCAAGGAACGGCAGTTGCCTTTGTGCGTTTCCATGAGTTTAGAGACAAAGGTTTGCCGCCAATCCTTTTTGCCTGTGAAGTCATTGAAATCGTAGGTGTACGGCAAATTGCCGTTCAATTTGCTCGGTCGGGTGAAAAATTCGTACAATGCAAAGTTTCCCGCTGTTTTGTATTGTCCAACTCCTTTTTCTTCGATGAAGGCTTTCAAGGTCTGGGCTGTTGCTGCAATGTCATGACAATATTTGTCGTAATCTAACATTCCTTCCGAATACGACCACTCTGTGAGAAAAACCGCCCTTTTGAAGTCCAATGGCAATTTCCCTTCGAGCATGTGGGCTATTTCATTGTAGGCTTTGTTGAAATGCTCGTCTTGGGTCACAAAGGTGTCTTTGAAAGCCACTTGCGGCGTGTTTTTTACTTCCTCGACCTGAACGGCGGGCTTTTCTTTCTCGCTCTGGCAGCCGAGCAAAACGAGCAAAAGCAATATTGGCAAGTGTCTTTTCATATTTTATTTATTTCATTTTTTTCTTCTTGTTTCGCCCATCTCAGCTTAACCATACCCCCCAATACACAGCCAAACCCACATACTCACCCATATTATTACGGCCATCCAACCCATCTGGCTGCATATCCGCAACCGTCACTTGCGTTCGGGCACAAAAAAAACTACCCAACACCGGGTGCAAAAGAACCGGTGTTGGGTAGCTATATAGCAGGTGCTTGTCAGGCATGGTGCTTATCATTTAATTTTTAGGTTTGGCAAATATAAGCACCAGCTGTTTAAATTTCCAAACCACCCAGCGGACTTTTTTTTCAAAAACACAAAAACACCCAAACCCTAAAACACGCACGCCCCCGCCCACGTGACTTCTGTCACACCCCCACCCCCACACCCCGCCCTACCTTTGTGCCATCAAACTAAAAAACACCAACACGAAGGTTATGAAATACCTGATTATTGGCGGTGTTGCCGCAGGCGCCAGCGCCGCCGCCCGCCTCCGCCGCATGGACGAACACGCTGAAATTATCCTCTTCGAAAAAGGCGCTTTTATCTCCTACGCCAACTGCGGACTCCCCTACTATATCGGCGAGGTCATCAAAGACCGCCAGAAATTATTGGTGCAAACCGCCGACTCTTTCAAACAGCGTTTCAACATCGACGCCCGCGTACAAAGCGAGGTGACGGCCATAAACCGCGCACAAAAAACGGTGTCGGTGCTGCACCACCCCAGCGGTAAAACCTATGAGGAAAACTACGATAAACTCCTGCTCGCGCCCGGCGCGGATCCCATCCGTCCACCGCTGCCCGGCATCGAACTCGAGGGCATCTTTACGCTGCGCACCGTGCCCGATACGGACAACATCAAAAACTACCTCAGGGAAAAAAAGGCGCGCCGCGCAGTTGTGGTCGGTGGCGGATTTATCGGTCTTGAAATGGCCGAAAACTTCCACGAACTTGGTCTGGAAGTCCACCTCGTGGAGCTGGCCAATCAGGTCATGGCGCCCGTAGATTACCCCATCGCCACGATGGTGCAGCAGCACCTGCGCCAAAAAGGCATCCAACTGCACCTCGGCGTCTCGGTGAGCGGCTTTAAACAGGGCGCTCCCGGATTGGAAGTGCAACTCAACAACGGCGACAGCCTCAATACCGATATTGTGCTGCTCAGCATCGGGGTGCGTCCGGATACGCGCCTTGCCGTACAGGCCGGTCTCGAACTCGGTCCGGCACGCGGCATCAAGGTCAATGAATTCCTGCAAACTTCCGATCCGGATATTTACGCCGCCGGCGATGCCATCGAATTCACCAATCCGATCAGCGGCCAATCCATGATTACCTACCTCGCCGGCCCGGCCAACAAACAAGGGCGTATGGTGGCCGATAACATGGTGCTGGGCAATACTTCCCGCTACAAGGGCGCGATCAATACCGCCATCGTGAAGGTGTTCGACCTGAGTATTGCGACCGCAGGCATGGCCGTCAAACACCTCAAAGCGGCCGGTATTCCGCACTTGGTATCTACCACGCACAGCGGTTCGCATGCGGGTTATTATCCCGGCGCGCAACAAATGACCATGCAATTGGCTTTTGCGCCCGATACGGGCCGACTGCTCGGCGCACAAGTGCTTGGCGCTGAAGGGGTTGACAAGCGCATTGACGTGCTGGCGCTGCTCATCCGCCAGGGCGGAACCATCGCCGATCTCACCGATTTTGAACACGCCTACGCCCCGCCATTCTCTTCTGCCAAAGACCCGGTGAATATGGCCGGTTTTGTCGCCGAAAACCTCCTGCAAAATCGCTTGCAGGTGTATTACTGGGATCAGGTGGAACAACTGCCCGCCGATACTTTTCTCGTGGATGTGCGCAAACCCGAAGAATTTGCCCGCGGCTTTATCAAAGGCGCCGTCAATATTCCGCTGGATGAGCTTCGCGAGCGCCTGCATGAGTTACCCGCCGATCGGCCCATTTTCTCTTACTGCGAAGCGGGTATGCGCGGTTATTTAGCCCAGCGTATTTTGAAGCAACAGGGCTTCGGGGAAGTGTACAACCTCTCCGGCGGCTATTATTTGTGGAAACATATCGCGGCGGAAAAAGCCGCGATGCGGGCGCCGGAAATGGTGTAAGCACCAGTCGGCGGCCTCATTCCTCGTTTTCCTCCCCTTTCGGATGCGCCTTTTCATATACTTTTTTAAGGCGTTCGATGCTGTTGTGCATGTAAATCTGGGTGGCGGCAAGGCTGGAGTGTCCCAACAGCTCCTTGATCGCGTTTAATTCCGCACCCTGATTGGACAAATGTGTGGCAAAGGAGTGGCGCAGCACGTGCGGACTGCGCTGCTCCTCTGTGCTGACCAAGCTCAAAAATTTGTGTACCACATAATAAATGCTCTGAGGCGACAGTGGCTCCCCTTTGCGGTTGAGCAGCAGGCGTTTTTCCTTGTTTTCCGGGAATGTTTCGGCCCGGATAGTGAGAAATTCCTGAATAATACTTGCCAGATAAGGGGCAAAAGGGGCTAAGCGCTCTTTGTTGCCTTTACCGCGCACCCGGAATACACTGCGGGAAAAATCAATATCTGTAATTTCAAGCGTGCTCAGTTCGCTGCGGCGCATGCCGGTGGCATAGAGCAGTTCGATGACCGTTCGGGCAAGTTGTCCGCCATAATCCGCTGCGAATGGCACATGGGTGAGCAGGGCGGTCATCTGGCTTTCCTGCACAAAAACGGGTAAGCGCTTGCCGGTTTTGGGTCCGACGACCTTTTTCATGGGATCGGTGGTCAGCACGCCGCGTTTCAGCAGGAATTTAAAATAGGTTTTCAGGCAGGACAGGCGGCGGTTGACCGTGCGGGCGCTTTCGCCGGCTTGCATCAGGGCGACCGTCCAGGCCCGAATATGCGAATGCCTTACCCCGATGATCGAGGTAAGGCATTGCTTATCCGTAAGATATGTAAGGAATGAAGAAAGATCGTTTTGATAAGCGGACAAGGTGTGCGGCGATAGCCGTCGCTCCAAAGTCAACCAGGCAAAAAATGTCTCTTCATGAAACACGCAAAAATCGTTGGAACGAAATTAATCGTTCTTGTTGCCGTACATCTCCTCTTTGTAAACAGCCTTCAATACTTCCGTACGACGGTTTACAGAGGGTTTGCTAAAGGCTTTACGGCGGCGCAGTTCTTTCAGAATGCCTGCCCGTTCAAATTTACGTTTGTACTTCTTGAGTACCTTGTCGATGGCTTCGCCGTCTTTGACCTCAACAATGAGCATGAGAAATTTCTCCTTTTGTTTGGTAAAAAGTGAATGTTTTATTTCGGGCTGCAAAGGTATAACCTTTTGTTTTAAAAAAAGAATTTTCAAAAGAAAATTTCCTGAGCAAGCCTAAAAGTATTGGCGTGTGCCTCTACAATATCGGAAATTCGGGGGGAATAGCCGCCGCCCATACAGACAACGAGGGGCAAATTGTGTTGTTTACAGGTTTGCAACACCACCCGGTCGCGGGTTTTACAGGCTTCCCGGCTGAGGGAAAGGCGACCAATTTTATCACTTTCGAGCACATCTACCCCACTTTGGTAGAAAACAAAGTCTGGCTGCACCTCATCGATAAGCCGGGGCAGGGTTTCCCGCAGGATGCCGAGGTAGTGTGCGTCATTGGCGCCGTCGGGCAGTCCGATGTCGAGTCCGGAACGTTCTTTGCGCAGCGGATAATTGCGCTCGCCATGCA
The DNA here is from genome assembly GCA_017303875.1 of Chitinophagales bacterium. GTDB lineage: Bacteria > Bacteroidota > Bacteroidia > Chitinophagales > Saprospiraceae > M3007. Next base: position 27,513 of record JAFLBP010000001.1, read on the forward strand.
TGGAAAAGGTAAAAACCCTGGGATCGTCTTGAAATATTGCGGCGGTGCCATTGCCCTGATGCACATCCAGATCAACTACTAATATACGCTGCACCAGTTGGCGGTTCAGCAGGTAGTTGGCCGCCACGGCCTGATCGTTAAAACAGCAGTATCCTTCCCCGTGGTCGCGGTAGGCATGGTGCGTGCCCCCGGCGATGTTCATGGAAATGCCGTTTTCGAGGGCAAAGTGGGTACACTGAATCGTGCCGCCGGAAATATGGCGGCCACGGAGAATGAATTTTTCATTGATGGGAAATCCGATCAGCCGTTCTTCCTGTGGCGTGAGCGTGAGCTGCTCCAATTTATCCCAGTAGGATTTGTCGTGGGTCCAGAGTGCCATTTCCTGACTCAACTGCTCCGGCGCAAAAAAATTCTCCATCTCGACCGTTCCCTCATAAAGCAGTTGCTCGGGCAGCAGTTCGTACTTCTGCATTGGAAAGCGATGGCCTTCGGGCAATTCATATTTGTATACCGGCGACCAGGCAATTTTCAACATAACATGACTAAGGATAAACGAATTGTGCGCAAAGATGAAGGGCGAGCGGTTCGTTTATGAAATCCGAAGCACAATTTTCCCGAACTGCTCGCTGTGGTGCATCCGGGCGTAGGCGTCATTCACGGCCTCCATTTCAAAAACGCGATCAATAACAGGAATAATCCGGTGTTGGTTCACAAACTGAAGCATGGCCGCAAAATCTGCGGCATTGCCCATGGTCGAGCCATGAATGCTGATTTGTTTCCAGAATAGTATTTGCGGACTTAAGCCATTGACTTTGCCCATGGTGCCGCCATAAATTCCGATGCGCGCGCCGGAATTACAAAGCGCAGGCAATTTTGCAAAGCCATCGCCGCCGGCCGAATCAATCACCACATCAAAGCCGCCGGCCATTGAGCGCAGGGTTTTGTCCCAGTTTTCTTCCCGATAGTTTACGCCGGCAGTAGCGCCAAGCGCCGTCGCTTTGGCTATTTTTTCAGCGGAGCCGGAACTGACATATACCTCTGCACCCGCTGCAAGGGCAAATTGCATGGCAAACAACGCTACGCCGCCGCCGATGCCGGTGATGAATACTTTTTCGCCTTTTTGCAGGTTGCAACGGGTAAACAGCGCCCGCCAGGCCGTAACACCTGCCAAGGGCAACGCCGCCGCCTGCTCAAAACTCAGGTGTGCCGGACAATCGTGTATATTTTCAACGGGCACCGATACCCATTGCGCAAAAGTACCATTGTCGGGCATACCCAGAATGCGATATTGCGCGCCCTGGGCGCGAGGATCGGATCCCCAGTTCAAGGAAGGATCAATCAGCACCCTTCGGCCATCCCACTCCCCTGCCCCATCGCTGCCGGGAATTACCGGTGTACTTATCCCCGCATACTGGCCCTGTGCAATGTACACATCCCGGTGATTTAAAGCCGCAGCACGGATTCTAACCAAGGCAAAACCCTCATCCGGCCTTGGTTCCGGATGGTCTACCACTTGAAGTGATTCATTTATGCCGGGAAGTAAAACAGCCTTCACTTGTTCAAATGTTTTATTTTCAATGAATTAAGCATCAAAAAAAAGATAATATTAAATCGTATCGGATTTTTTTTTCAAAAAAAAGTAAGAAATCCGTAAACAAAAGCCAAACACCCTTGTTTTAAAAGTAATACTATCGTATCTTTGCTCCGACAAATTTACAAACGTTCTGGTAAAACTTGTTTTCACCAGTCAACATAAGAGACAGCAAGAAGGTTTTTTAGAAGGATGTCTTAATCCCGTGTGCTGGAAAGCGCTACGGGATTTCTTGTTTTTGGTTTGGAGGTTTATTACAAAGGAACGTTGCCGTGTTTGCGGCGCGGACGATCCACATGCTTGTGTTCCAGCATGGCAAATGCTTTGATCAGTTTACGACGGGTTTCCCGCGGTTCTATAACTTCATCGATAAAGCCGCGCGCTGCTGCCCGATAAGGGTTGGCGAAAGTTTCTGCGTATTCGCGTTCTTTTTCGAGCAATTTTGCAGCGGGATCTTCAGCGCTTTCAATTTCCCTTTTGAAGATAATTTCCGATGCGCCTTTGGCGCCCATTACCGCGATTTCTGCGCCGGGCCAAGCGAAGTTCATGTCTGCGCCGATATGTTTGGAATTCATCACATCATAAGCACCGCCATAGGCTTTTCTGGTAATCACCGTCACGCGGGCGACCGTCGCCTCAGAGAAGGCATAGAGCAATTTGGCGCCATTGGTAATGATGGCATTCCATTCCTGGTCGGTACCGGGCAGGAAGCCGGGCACGTCTTCAAGCACCAGCAGCGGAATATTGAAACAATCGCAAAAACGCACAAACCGCGCAGCTTTTTTGGAAGAATTCACATCCAACACCCCCGCTAAAAACATCGGCTGATTGGCAACAATCCCGATGCTGCGGCCCGCAAGGCGCGCAAACCCAACCACAATATTTTCTGCATACGCTTCCTGTACTTCAAAAAAGCTCTCTTCATCCACAATGCCTTTGATGACATCGCGCATGTCGTAGGGCTGATTAGCATTTTCAGGAACAATTGCCGACAGCTCTTCCCGGAATTCCTCGCCGATGGTATAGGGCAGGTTCGGCACCGTATCCATGCAGTTTTGCGGCATATAGCTCAGCAACTGCTTGATTTTGTGGATACAATCCACATCGTTGGCCGCAACTAAATGCGTCACACCCGATTTGGTAGCATGAGTTTGGGCGCCCCCCAGGGCTTCACTGCTCACCTCTTCGTTGGTAACGGTTTTTACCACGTTCGGGCCAGTTACAAACATGTAAGAACAGCCTTCCACCATGAGGATGAAATCGGTCATGGCCGGGCTGTACACCGCACCGCCGGCGCAAGGGCCGAGAATGGCGGAAATTTGCGGGATTACGCCCGAAGATTGCACATTGCGGTAAAAAATATCCGCATAACCACCGAGGGAGTTCACGCCTTCCTGAATGCGCGCGCCACCGGAATCGTTGAGACCAATCATGGGCGCGCCGTTTTTGACGGCAAGGTCCATGACCTTACAGATTTTTTCGGCGTGTGTTTCCGACAGCGAGCCGCCAAAAACAGTAAAATCCTGGGCAAAAACATATACTAAGCGGCCGCTGATGGTACCGTAGCCGGTCACTACCCCGTCGCCGAGTACATGCTGTTCGGTCATGCCAAAATCGGTGCAGCGGTGCGTAACCAGGGCGCCGATTTCTTCAAAAGAGCCTTCGTCGAGCAAAAAATGAATGCGCTCGCGGGCGGTGAGTTTGCCTTTTTTGTGTTGGGCATCAATGCGGCTTTGACCGCCGCCGAGCTTTGCTTCGGCTAATTTCTGGCGTAAGGTGTCGAGTTGTTTATTCATTGTCAGGGCATAGCGCTTTAGGCGTGTATACGGGGCAAAGATATAATCCGGCCACACTATTCCTGCAAAATGAATCGGGAATTATCTTAACACATATACTTTTTTACATGTAAATTACTGAGCAGGCAAAGTAAGCCTTCGGTATTCCGGATGAATGATGAAAAAACGGTCGAGCAGTACCTTCCCGTCCTGCTCCAGATGGAAGTGCGCGGAGTCGCCGGCATAAGTAGGAATGGACGCCTGAAAGTAGCCGTTGGTGCCGGTTTTCAGGATAAAACGTTTGTCGAGGGTCAGTGTGGCGTCTTCCACGCCGCTGCCATCGGGATAGCGGATTGACCACTCAAAAGTAGTGGTGGGCGGTGGAAAATCAATATCAAAACGCACACGCGGCCGTTCGGCACAGGTGCCGGCGTTTTGTTCAATCAGGCGCCAGCGCTTGCTGGAGGGCTTTGGAATAAAAACCAAACGAACGGAATCATCCTGCCATTCCAGGGGAAGCTCAATAAAACGCGCCCGGCCCTGCAAATCAATGGAAATGGTGTCCGAAAACCTCGGCCCTTCAGGCGTATTGAAACGGAGTTGCACAATGCCGTCGCGCACCGGAATGTTGCGGGCAAAAAGTTCTATTTCGGTTTCAAAAGTACGTTGGCAGGCGCTGAAAATCAGCAGCACCAGGAACAGCAGTAACTTAAAGCGCATCAATGCAGGGTTTGGGTAAATTTAACAAATGAAAGCAAAATGATTTTAAGGACAGGTAAAGATACAGTGTTGTTGATTTTTCAGGTGATTATACTTTCCCCTGTATTGAAATTCAAATTGATAAAAATCAATACAGCTGCTGAGTTTGCATGCGCCGCAAGCGCCGGCATTTGCCTAAATTTGCAAGCACATTTCAGCAGCATTTTTTTATATATTTTTCTGATAATCAGAACCATATCCTGAAATTTCAAATTTTGCCCAAAACCAGCACCACCATGCCGCAACAAATTCAACAAGTCCGCAACAGCCTGCAACGCATTTATGTCAAACTGCTGCGGGCCGAAAAAAAAGCCCGGAGCGCCATCGCGCACGTCGATCCGCAGCAGCGGCTCAGCGCCCTGAACCTCCTGCATTACCTCACGCTGCGCTGTGAAGACCTGCGCCACCTGCAGGATCGCCTGCACAACGCCGGATTGTCGTCCTTGGCCAGCGCCGAAAGCCACGTGCTGCACCAGGTACAAGCGGTACTGCAACGGCTCGGCGACAAATTTGAACCCACCGCACAAAGCAGCCTCGATTATATCGCCGGCGGGAAACTTATCCGGCGCCGGGCCACCCAGTTGTTCGGCCAACGTTACCTGAACGACATTCCGCACCTGATGGTCACGCTCGACAGCCACCTCGCTTATGATTATATAGGTGTCAAAACGCTGGTAGATGCCGGGATGAATGTCGCACGCATCAATTGCGCCCACGACCACGAAGAAATCTGGCTGCGCATGATCGAAAATGTGCGCAAAGCCGCCGCCATTTCAGGTCATTCCTGTAAAATCTACCTCGATTTGGCCGGCCCCAAAATCCGAACCGTCGTAATGGGTAAGGGCCGCAAAAAAGGGCGGATGAAGATCGAAGAAAATGCCCGTTTCCTGCTGGCCGACGCTGATGCCGATTTCCCCAAAAATGAAAAAGTGCTGGGCTGCGCCATTCCGGGTATCGTAGCTGATCTGCGGCCGGGCGATCGGGTGTTGTTCGATGACGGCCTTTTTGAAGCCATCGTGGAAAAGAGCAGTCCGCAAATCGCCACCCTGCGCATGACCCGTATTGCAAGCGATAAACACCGGATTAAAAACGAAAAAGGAATCAATTTCCCCGATACGCCGCTCAGTGTGACTTGCCTGACGGATTTCGACAAATCGGTGTTGCCTTTTGCCCTGCAACACGCCGATATGATCGGTTTTTCATTTGTCCGACAATCAACAGATGTGGCTGAATTACAGGCGCTTATACAGGAACACAGCAGTCGCCAGGTGCCTATTGTTATCAAAATAGAAACGTACGAGGCAGTACAAAACCTACCTTCGCTTTTGTTGCAAGGCATGGCAGCCCCGGTGTTCGGGGTGATGATTGCCCGCGGCGACCTCGCCGTTGAAATCGGTTTTGAACGCCTGAGTGAAATACAGGATGAAATTCTGTGGCTCTGCGAAGCGGCGCATGTGCCGGTCATTTGGGCAACGCAGGTTTTGGAAACCCTGAATAAAAGCGGTGTGGCAACCCGTTCTGAAGTGACCGACGCAGCGCACGCCGCACTTGCCGAATGTGTCATGCTCAACAAGGGCAATTATATGCTGGATGTACTGGCTACCTTGCAGGATATTTTAAAGCGCAGCGGCGGGCACCACAGCAAAAAACGCTATGTTTTGCGGCCTTTAAAAATCGCCGAACGCTTCTGGGCCTGAAACTATTTATAAAGCAGGTAGTTTTCCCTTATGGCTTTAAAAGCCTCCAGATCGGCCTGCCAGCCCATGCGAATACTGTCTTCCGGCACACCGGCAATAATTTGCTTGCGTAGTTGCCCATTTCCCGTCAGCAATTCAAAAAAGCCGTTATTCAGGAAAAAAACGGGCTTGTTCGGAAAGTCCTGATAGGTTTTTATAAATAAGGCCAGGTCAATTTTATCGCGTTTGCGCAAGCTGTCCAAAGGCAGCGACCTGAAATCAACGCCTTTGCACTCCATGCCTTTTTGCGGCGGAGTTTTGGAGGCTTTGTTGGATCGGGGCACAAAACGAAAAGAGTCCAGCGCATTATCGGGATGACCGAGTACCTGAAAAGGAAAATCCGTGCCGCGCCCCATGCTGAAAGAAGTGCCTTCAAACAGGCAAAGTCCGGGATACAGCAGCACGGCTCTGGTATTGGGCAGGTTGGGGGAAGGCGGAATGCTGATGTCCACCGGGGTATGGTGGGTGTAGGATTGGCAGGGAATGACGCGCAGAAAAAATTCCGGACAAGGGTCGCCGATCCAGTATTCTCCGACAAACAATCGGGCCAGCTCGCCCACCGTACAGCCGTGGGCAATGGGCAAAGGCGCAATGCCGATAAAAGACTGGTAGCGCATGTCCAGCACCGGCCCGTCGATCAGGTGGCCGTTCGGATTGGGTCGATCCAGCACGATCACCGGCTTGCCCATTTCCGCGCAGGCTTCCAGCACATAATACAAGGTACTGATATAGGTGTAAAAACGCGTGCCGACGTCCTGAATATCAAACACCACTACATCTAAGCCTTCGAGGTCGCGGAGTTGCGGTTTTTTATTTTTCCCGTACAAAGAAGCGACCGGCACACCCGTGCGCACGTCGATGTCGTCTTTGATTTCAGCGCCAGCCTCTTCTTCGCCCCGAAAACCGTGTTCAGGTGCAAATACCCGGCTCACGCAGAGGTTCAGCCGGCAGAGTGTATCCAGCAGATGGGTGTTGCCGATGCGGGAGGTGTGGTTGACCACCAATCCCACCTGTTTATCCTGCAAGAGCGGAAGCCAGCGTTCCGTTTGTTCGGCGCCGGTGCGCAAGAGTTGCGCAACTGCCGGGCGCGAGGGCAGCAGCAGGCATACTGCGACAAATATTTTTAAAAAAAGCGCGACTTTATTGCCACTTAAAACAAATCGTTGATTAATTTTGCCCAATCTATTTTGCATTGTTTTGTACGCCATTGTTGACATCGAGACTACCGGCGGCCTTGCCCGCTCAGAACGCATCACTGAAATTGCGATCGTCTTGCACGACGGGCAGCAGGTAGTCGACACTTTTTCCTCGCTCATCAATCCGGAGCGCAGCATCCCGACTTATATTACCCAATTGACCGGCATTACCGATCAGATGGTGGCGGATGCGCCTAAATTTTACGAAATTGCCCGCAAAATCGTGGAAATGACCGAGGGCGCCATCTTTGTGGCGCACAATGTTACGTTCGATTATAATTTTATCAAAGAAGAATTTGCGCGCTTAGGTTTTACCTTTACCCGAAAGCAACTTTGTACGGTGCGTTTGTCGAGGAAAGTATTTCCCGGATTGCGCTCCTACAGCCTGAGTAACCTCAAAAAGGAGTTCGGTATTGTGGCGGATAAAAGTCACCGCGCTTTAGACGACACCTTAGCCACCGTTCAGTTGTTTGAACGCATCCTTGAAGCGCAGGCGGGCAACGACATAAAAGCCCTCGTCAACCACGGCGTTAAAGAGACCAAACTCCCGCCCAATATTACCCTGGAGCGCCTGCACACCATCCCTGAAGCCTGCGGCGTCTATTACCTGCACGATGCCAAAGGCGATGTAATTTATGTGGGTAAAAGCCTGAATATTCGCAAGCGCCTGTTTGAACACTTTTCGGATTTGAGTCCGAAAGGCGAAAAAATGCGCACGGGCGTGGACGACATCAGCTACGAAATTACGGGCAGTGAACTGATCGCCCTTTTACACGAAAGCGCCGAAATCAAACGCCTGCAACCGCGCATCAACCGGGCCTTGCGCAAGCGCGAGTTTAACGCCGCCATTTTCACCTACACCGATCAGCGCGGCTACCGATGCTTAGCCATTGGCAAAAAAACTGCCAAAAACGCGGCGCAATTACAAAGTATTGCCGATTACCCCAAACTCGACCATGCCAAAGCGCACCTGATGAGTTTGGTGCGGCAATTTGAGCTTTGCCACAAGTTAGCCAACCTTGATTTTCATGAGCATGCCTGTTTCCACTACGGCCTGAAACAATGTCGGGGCGCCTGCGTGGGCGAGGAAAGTCCGGAAAGCTACAACGAACGCGTTGCAGAAGCGTTGCGGGTACTCGACAAGCGCCTGCAAGGCAGTTTTATCCTGCTGGAGCCGGGCCGCACGCCCGATGAGCAGGGGTATATCATTGTGGAAGACGGTAAATACCTCGGTTTCGGCTATGCCGATCGGACGGAGGCTGCGCCGCCTTATGAAGATTTACTGGAAAATTTACAGCCCTGCCCCATCACCGATCCGGATGCCGGACGTATAATTCAGAGCTGGAAAACAGAGAAGAAGCGATGAGTGATGAGTGATGTGGGTAGAGCGCGGGGTTTCGCACGGATGTTACACAGAAAATTTCGCACAGAAGGGCACGGATATTTCACACTGAAGGCACAGAATCTGTGTTTTCTGTGTGGGGGATCTGTGCTTTTCTGTGCGAAACAATACGTGGCCGGGGGCGGAGCCCAATTTCCTTGAAAAACAGGAACAAGGCCCGTATAATTTGCGTTAAGCAGTTTTTGATTTCATAAAAACATCAAATACTGAAACCACACCATGAACCTGTTTCACCTTTCCCCGGAAACAATTGCCCATTTACAAAAATGCATTGGCGGCACTCTGGAAATTATACATACACAAGGAGGTACGGTTTCCAAAGGAGATGGTGTTGTTTTCAGGGGCTATGGTATGTTGTCTTTGGTTGTCTACAAAGCAACCTGGCGGTACAAATGGCGACTCGGATTTCACGAAAGCAGCGATACCCTGTACAGTGAATGTTATGCATGGGAGCATACGGTTCCTTTTAAAGAAAGATATAATCCGCGCACCACCGAGGTGAATTACGACTTCGATGGCGGAGAAGGCAAAAAGTATCCAATCTGTTTTAGAATTTCAAACAAAACTGAAGAATGGAACCCTGCTGCCAATACAATCAAATCCATCAAAATCTATCACTATGTTGGCATATTCGATCACGAAGCTGAGGAGGAAGCAGAAAGCACCGAATCCCATGCCGATTGCTTAGCCTTTATTGACTTTGAAACAGAAACCGGCCGGAGAATCATTATTTATGCGGAAGATGTGCCGGATTGTTATGAAATCCATTTCGACGACCTGGAACTGCTCAATTACCGACTGGCAGAAATCCATGATGATCCCGGAAAGACATTTGGGCTGGTGCGGTACCCCTTGCGGCATGAATTGCGGTGAGGAGGTTGGTTTCGCACAGATGTTACAGAACGAACGATCAGTTAATAATATGTTAACTGTAAAAAAAAAAAAAACGTTTTTCGTAAATTTCACTATAATTTTGATTATTCTTTAACTAAAACTATCAAAACATGAAAAAAGTCATATTTCTTACGGCTTATTGCCTATTCATCTATCCACTTTTTGCTGCAGTACCTTGCCAATGTAAGCAGGAAGAAGGTAACACAATGACCACTACTACCTATTTTGCTGAAGGAGGTTGCTGTTCCGGGGTTGTACAAGACAATGATTTTGCACTTATAGAAATTTGGGAAAAAAATGAAGGCACAACATATTCCCTAATTGATACTAACGTAATTAGCGCACAAGCTGGTCAGAGCAACTGTTGTAATCAACACTAAAATAACAAATTATGAAGTCAAAAATTGCAACTTGCCTTTTGCTGCTATTGAGCAGCACTTTTCTTCATGCAATACCTACAAAATGTAGGTGCGATAGCCAAAGCGGCAGCACGCTTACTGTACATCAATATTTTGTTGGCGACCAGGAAGGCTGCTGTACAGGAACTGCGGTAGATTTAGCTGCGATGCAAATCATCTTTGAGTTAAATGAAAAAGGGGTTTGGCGCTATGTTTCCGAGTCTGCTGTTACTGGAGCTGCGGCACAGTCCGCGTGCTGCCCCAATCAATAAGGAAGTTTTTTCAGCGCTTCTATTTCAACTTTACACCATCATTTTTTAAAATAACTGGCAAATGAAAAACACATTTCAACTCGCAGCATTTGGCATTTTGTTCTTGCTTACCCAGGCATGTTCCTCCATAGAGGAGCCGGTGAACGCAAATGCAGAAATTCCCGACAACAAAAAGATAAGCACAGGTCGTCTGCCGGGTGTTTATCCGGATACCCTCGAATGTGAAAAGGCCATGGCAAGCCAAACATACGGCTATGGTTGGAAAAACCTTGACAGCTACTACCGAAATTCAATTCCCAGGTACCACAACAATACTGATTACACAGAAAATCTGAAAAAGCATGTAATCGCTTTGTTAACACTTCCTGATTTGGGCTTTTTTCAGGAAGCCGATAAATCAACCATTGCGTTTTACATCAATGAAATGAAGGATTTTTCATTCACTGATACCAAAACCATGCTTAAATACTTGAGCGCAATGGAAGGTACATGGCCAAATGAGAAAATCAAGGCAATCGCTTTGGAATCGTACAACAAAACGATTCAATACTTCAAAACAGAAATGCCCCCATCTGCACTACCCAAGTATCAGGCTCAGTTCGATCAACTAAAAGCATACGGCGAAAGCCTTAGCGTTCGATAAACAGCTGAAATCAGAGATTTTTGTGCGTTTGAGTGTTTTTGGATGTTTTACTTGGATACACTCAAACGCACTTCTTGCATCATAATGTTAATTCCCGTATCTTTGTCGCCCTTTGGAAAAAGATCCGAAGGTTTTCGATTACACAACACTTGGGGCTGCCTGGTATTGACGGGAAAGTGTAGTCGGTTCGTAAGCATGCCGGAGCATGAGCGGTTACTCCGTTAAAAACAACGTTCAAACAATAGTTGGCAACACTCAGTTTGCCATGGCAGCCTAATTCTAGAGAGTTAGAATGCCTTTGCGCCGCGTGAGGCCACCCGCTCAGCGGGTCCCCTCCCTGCCTTGAAGCCTGCTACACAGGACGCCGCGTATCAAACCTTTGTAGGCTGGTCTGACAGAAGTCTCGGCTGTTGGATGAGATTTAGAGGATAAGGTGTGGTCGGTTGGTCCCGGAACCAAACCACGCTCGAAAACCCAATCTGGTACTAAGCATGTAGAAAGCGTCTCGACGCTTTGTCCGGACGCGGGTTCGAATCCCGCCAGCTCCACCATCTAAATTTAAAGCCGCTCAGTATTGAAACTGGGCGGCTTTTTCATTTCCCGCAGAATGAGTAGAATTCCTTCCACGCACAAAAAAACGGGCGTTTTCAGTTCAACCTTTTTCCAGTAGCGTCGAAGATCAAATCCTTATTTTTGACTTCTGCTTCATACACGGTTGATCCGTCGGCTTTTTCAATGCGGGCGGCTTCTTTTACTTTTTTGACTTTCAAGGCAGTACGGATGGGTGCGGGTAGTTCCGAAAATGCGATTTCAGTTTCCGTTTCGAGCCAGTGACCGTCAGCAGAAAAATTAGCGGACATCTCCTGACTATTTGCCAGTTCAAACGCTGCTTCCCATTCTCCGTTTTTTCCCTTCGACCAATCTACGTCTTTTACATTGGAAAATTTTTGCTGGAACGCTGCAAGAACCGCTTGCGGTGGGTTTTCGGAAAATGCCGTCGCGCAAGAAACGAACGTGAAAAGGCTTAAAAGCATAATTTTTTTCATTGTCAAGTATTTTATCTGAATGAGAGATAAGGCAAAGGTATAGGGTATTTTAGGAGAAACTTTGGAGATCAAAATTTCCAATTATACCCCATCCGAATTACCTGAGTCTCGTAATAATCTGTACTCTCCAGCCTGAAATTCATCCCTTGGATACTTTTTCGGATTTCCATGGTGTTCAACAAATCAGTTGCGTTCAGCAGCAGTTCGCCCCTGCCTTTTTGAATGATTTTTTTCAAACCAACATCCAGCGAATAACGGCTGCCAATGCGACCCTGCGGCAAAAGATCGGGTGCAAGCCAGATGCTCGAAATTTGCGCCTCCCAATTTTTCGAGGCTTTTATCATCGCGTTAAATTTGAAATTACCGGAAATGATTTGTTGTTTTTCAGCCGAATAGGTCGTCGGAACAGGATAGAGATTGACCACGGTGAACGCATCAAAAGTATTTTGATAAATGTTTGTATTCGTGCTTATTGATAGCCATTTGTAAACTTTTTGCTGCCAAACCAACTCCACGCCTGTATTCCAACTGCGTCCGGCATTCTGGAATACATTGTAAAGTAGTACACTCCCGGGTACTTGTGTGGCGATACGCGTAATGGTGCCATCGGTAATGCGGTGGTAAATAGCTATGAAAAAACTGCCCTGCGAAAATGAGGTTTTAAACCCCAATTCGCCCGACATTGTAAACTGCGGTTGCAGTGAGGGGTTGCCGACTTTGATGAGTTCCGGCTCGTCGTATTTCGGAAAAATACGGATATCCACTTCGTTCGGGCGATCCACGCGGCGGTTAAAAAAGAGTGTGATTTTGTTGTGTTCGTTGAACTTGTACGCCGCCCTAAGGTTCGGGAAGGGTTGAAAATAGCGGTAGCCGTCACTTTTGTAGGTATTATGATCGGGATTTACTTCATAGTCCACCTGCACAAACTCCGTGCGCAAGCCGCCTTCAATTTCAATTTTTTCGTTTTCATAAACGTAGTTTGCATACAGGGCCGGGATTGTTTCGTAATAATTCGCCCAGCCACCCGCGTTTGTGTCGAGCGGGGAATTTTGTCCTGGAAAGAACTGCATATTTACGGGGATCGAACGAAACCTTCCTTTGAACCCCGCCTCTACACGCCCTTGTCGCAGCGGTTTAGAATAGTCGGCATTTAAGTCCCAAACGTGTTCGTCAGAAAGCAGTTTGAAAGCATCCTCGCCGCTAAAATTGGGTAGCGTGTTGGTGAAAAAGTACTGTTCATCTTCCCGGTGAAAAGAGTAGTTCCCCGTGAAAATCAAATTATGACCTGGTTGGCGGAATTTGTGCGTGAAAACCGTTGAGCCAAACGCCGTGTACTTCACTTCATCCTCTAAAAACTGCCAAAGTCGGTAACGGTTTGGGGCTTCCGGGGTGGTCAGAAAGAAAGGCTGGTCGCCATTGTCTATGATTTTTTCGCGATTAAAAAGCCCCGAAACCGTCAATGAATTGCGCCCGTCAAAAGCATGGTCGAGACCTATTTTAGCGGTGGCGTAGTCGGTTGTGCGATTGCGCTTGACTTGCTGGAAAATCACCGTGCCGTCGTCGTAGGTACGCGTAGAAAACTCGTTTTTGTTCAATGTCGGAGCATAAAGCCAGTCGCCCTGAAAAAAAACATTTGTCGCTTTTTTTCGATAATTGGCTGAAAAAGATGGGTTTAATTTGGGCGTTGCCTGAAACTGTGGTTGTATAGTCGGCAAGTTTTCCCGTTTTTCCCAGAGTGCGCCCGCTCCAACTACCATACCGACTTTGCCGTTGAAGCCCTGTTGTTCCTGTTTTTTGAAAACGATGTTGATGATGCCCGCGCTGGCATTGGCATCGTATTTCGCCGAAGGGTTGTTGATGATTTCGATTCGTTCGATAGCAGAGGCGGGTAAATTGTCCAAACCCTGTTGCGAACCATAGCCTGTAAGGGCGGTCTGTTTTCCGTCAATCAGGACGACGATTTTGTCGCTGCCCCGCAATTGAACTTTGCTGTCATCACCAACGGTCACCCCCGGCAAATTAGTCATTGCCTGCAAGACCGAGCCGCCCGATTGGCTGATATTGTCGCTGACAGCATAGGTTTTTTTATCCATTTTGCTGGAGACTCCATCAGCTTTTGCAGAGACAATTACTTCATCCAAGGTCTTCGCATCTTCCATCATTTGCAATATACCCACGTCCAAAAATGTACTAAGTTCACCTATTACTATCCGTTGTCGCAGGATTTGGTAGCCCACATAGGTGGCTTCAAGACGGTAATTGCCTTTTTTTAAGCCCGACAATGCGAAAGCACCCGCCTCATCGGTCAAGGTTCCGGCAACGAAAGCACTGTCCTTTTCCGTTTTCAAAACGACACTTGAAAAGGCAAGTGGGGTTTGGGTTTGTGCGTCTTGTAGCTGGCCGGAAAGGGTGATGCCGCTTCCGGAGGGGTTTTGGGCGGTGATTTGCGCCGTGCAAAAAGCAGCTAAAAGGAGCGGGACAAGCAATTTTTGTATTGACATTTCTAAATCATTTTCAGGCAAAAGTCCGGGGCGATTTTGGAGAAATCTGGGAGGATGGGTTATAAAAGTATTCCCTAAAAACGCACCTGCACGCGCCAAACACCCTGCTCAAACGACATTTCAAGCCCGAAGCCTTGTTGTTCGCAAATTTCCACGACTATGGCTAAACCTAGTCCCACTCCCTCCGAATGTGGATTTCCGCGCGCAAAACGGGCAGTCAAATCCTTCACTGATGCTTCGGGCAGGGCAGCTGAGTTTTCCACGATTAGGCAGTTTTCATTCAAAGTCACGCGCAAATAACCGCCTTGGAGATTGTGCTTTACCGCATTTGTCAGCAAATTAGTCACGAGCGTTTCCGCCAAAAAAAGGTTCATCTCCAGTGTTTTTTCTACCCAGTCGACTTGTAGTTCCAGTTTTTTTTCTGTGAGGAAATCGTCGAGCCATATCAATCTTTTTTCCAAAAGAGGCTTCAAATCAACAGGCTTTTGTTCCAAAAATTGATTGTTTTCGATTTTTGAGAGCAACAAAAGTGATTGATTGAGCCGCACCATTCGCCTGGTGCTTTGACCGATGATGTCTATTTGTTGTGCCTGGGTTTCACTAATGGTCTCGTTTTGTAATAATAGTTCCACTTTGCCCTGGATGATAGCAAGCGGTGTTTGCAATTCGTGACTGGCATTCTCGGTAAACTTCTTGACTGTGTGATAATCCCGCCGCACTTGATGGGCAAGATTTTCAAGTGTTGTATTAAGTTCCTGAATTTCCTCGACCGACGAAGGAGGGAGTTTCAGGGGGAGATGGTCGGCCAGTCGGAATCGGCGCATTTTTTCCAGAGTTTCAAAAAACGGCTGCCAAACCTGCCGCGATACAACCTGATTGACCCAAAGCATCACCAATAGCAAAAGTCCGAACATGGTTGCGAGCAGTACGGCCAAAATCAATACAAGGTCATGGTGTTCGACTGTACTGGTAAAAACCGATACCTCCCACACCTGCCCGCGCATCTTTACCGGGAAACGCAGTTGCCGGAAGGGTTCCATTTCATTCTCAAACTTATTGAAAAGTATTGTGTCTGAAAAAGTTTGGCCAGTTACATTCTCAATAAAGTCGTAAGGCATCGGTTCTGCATGCCATCGGTCGAAAACGGTCTGAAAAAAGGTAGGAAGCGTATCGTTTATCTGCACATAAGATTCGATTTCAGCCTGCACACCCAAAAGTTTTTCATCCGTTTCATGGTCAAAAACCCAACGCAGGGTGAAAAAGGAAACCACCCCGGCCGCTATGAACACAGGAAGCACCCCTCGAAAAAAAAGTCTTTGTGTTTGGTGAAGTAGTTTCATTTTTTGTCGGTGAATTTGTACCCGATCCCGTACACCGCTTTTACATAATCGAGGCAGCCCCGGTCTATCAGTTTTTTTCGCAAGTTTTTTATGTGCGAGTATATGAAATTGAAATCGTCCATTTGGTCGGCATCGTCCCCGAGCAGGTGTTCGGCGATGCTTTCACGATGCAGAACACGATGTTGATTTGCTAAAAAATAGAGCAACAAGTCATATTCTTTCGGGGTGAGGTCAAGTAACGTCTCATTGACATAGACGCTTCGATGAGTAGGTATAACCTTAATTTCGTGGAAAACGATGTCCGAACTGCCGCCAAAATATCGCCGTCGTAACAGCGCTTTGAGTCGTGCATTTAGTTCGGGCAGGTAGAAGGGCTTGGTGAGGTAATCATCCGCACCGAGGTCAAGTCCGGCGATGCGGTCGTCGAGCGCGTTGCGGGCACTGATGATAATGACCGCTGCTTCGGGGCGCAATTCTTTCAAGGCGCGAATCACGTCCAGCCCTGTACCACCACCAGGTAAGTTGATGTCCACAATAAGGCAGTCGTATTCATAGACTACTGCTTTTTCGTGGGCAGTCGGAAAGTCTGATGCCAGTTCGACAAGGTAGCTCTCAACTTTCAAAAAGTCTGAGATAGATATAGCGAGTTCGGGTTCATCCTCGATAAGCAAAATTTTCATTCGGCAAAAATACGATGTTGATTTTGGAGGGACTTTGGAGACAGACTTATCTTTTCAACTCGAACGTTTTCCAAAACTTATAAGTTTGCTTCCCGAATTATGCCAGTCGGATAGCAGCTAAACATAAGCATACAAATATCTGGGTATCGCAGGTATTTCACCGCCTCATTTGCAGGATGTGATGTTTGTCAGGATGATAGATGAAAGAGAGCGGGAGTAGCTATCCGCCGACTAAAGATCGGCGGTTACAGGATGATAGATGTGGGAGCCCTTTTTGCGCCGGCACTGGTCGAAACCTCAATGATAACTTTATTTAGGCCCGACTTGTTATCAAATAGTAAAATATCAGGCGTCGGGCTGGTTTGTCCCTCATCAATCATGGTTTCTGAAAAGGGTTCGTAAGCCAGGGCGCCTTCCCTGTAATACAGATGCCCCAGCGCTGTCATTAGTTTGCCTATAATGCGCTGGTGGGGTTTTGACGCCTTGACGTCTATGATAATGACGTTATCTTTCATATTCGATATCCCAGGTTACAAGGCAAATATACAATTTACTCCTCAATAACCGAAAGGCTTACAGGAATTTGCCCGCCCCCTTTCTCCCCCCTGCGTTAAATTCCCCGCCATCCTCGAATATTCTTCCCATTTTTGCGTTCCTGCATCATTTCAAACCTGTATTCCTTGCCATACATGGAGCGTTTTAATACCCTTATTGTATCCCTGACCTGCCTTTTAACCCTCACTTTCAGCGCTTTACACGCGCAAACCACGCCCGGACAACCCAAATTCCCCGCCACACCGGCTGAATTTGTGCAGGGCCTCGGCGACTTTATGACGCTCTCCAAACGACCCGACCTGGAGGAGAGCTACGCCGTATTTAAGAAAATGTACAGAAACGGACAATTCCGCGAAGACGAGATCGCCCGCATCGCCGCCGTTTCCAACCTGCTCGCTGAGCAGAAGTTCTCGCCCTACCCCTATTACCTCAACTACATCAACGCCGTCACGGCGGCCAAAAACAGCCCCGACACCACGCTGTTCCGCCGCTGGCATGATTTTGCCGAACAAACCCTTTCCGGCCTCGAACGCGGCCGCTCCAAGCCGGTGAGCCAATTCCTTGAGTTTTCTGCCGATTTTCTGGAGTTTCGCGCTTTCAAAAAAGGCGAAGGCGGCTCTGTTACCTGGCGTATCAGCGGCGGCCAGTTCAGCTTTGAATACAAAGACAACCAGCCCCTGCTGCTTGCCCAAAACGTCAACCTCATCGCTTCGCGTAAACAAGACTCTATCCAGATCTTTAATACCAGCGGCCAGTACCGCCCCTTCGACGGCGTTTGGACCGGCAACGGCGGTAAAGTAACCTGGGAAAGCGCCGGATTGGATTCTACGGTTTTTGTGATGCTGACCAATTATAAGGTAGAATCGGTCAAACCCCTTTTCGCCTGCGATTCGGCCCGCCTGCATTACCCCTTGTATTTTCCCACACGCGATATTTGGGGCAAATTCGACCACAATATCGTGGTAGACAACAAAGCGGGCACGCAATATCCGCGTTTTGAATCCTTTGAACGCACCCTGAAAATCACTAAAATCGGTGAAGGCATTGAGTATGTCGGTGGTTTCCGCCTCGGCGGCGCTTCGCTATATGGCTTCGGTCGCCCCGGCGAACCAGCCCAGCTGACGGTGTACAACCAAAAACGCAAGCGCGTTTTTTACGGCACCGATGAACTCTTCCTCATGCGCCGCGAACAGAGTATTATTTCGGAAGGGGTGGACGCGAAGTTGTACATGGATGATGATTCGCTTTTCCACCCGGCCGTCAACGTGCGTATTGACATTCCGCAATCGGCCATTCACCTTACCCGTGGCGAAAAAGGCTCGGAGAAAAACCCGTTTTTCTCCTCCTTTTACAATATGAACCTCAATACCGATAAAATCACCTGGCACTTTGCCAAGGATTCGCTCGAAATCGGCGCCCGCATCGGTATGCAAAAAGGCATTGAACAAACGGTGGAGTTTGAAAGCAGCAACCACTACGATCCCGCCGAATACTATAAAATGCAGCAGGCGGCCAGCCACAACCCCATCTCTACCCTCTTCTCCCTCTCGCGGGAACTGGGTACCAATATTGTTTCCGACAACGCCTTTGCCCAAAAAATCAACCCGAAATTCGACTATTCCAGCATCCAAACCCTGCTGGCGCAAATGGTCGCCGAAGGGTTTATCAACTACTATTTCGACCGCCACGAAATTGAGCTGCGCGACAAACTCCAGCACTACGCACAGGCCAGTCAGGGCAACAAAGACTTCGACGCCGTAAAAATCATCTCCGCCAGTACCGGAACCAACGCCAACCTGAACCTTAAAACCAAGGAAACGGAGATTTTTGAGGTAAAAAAATTAGAGTTGAGCCAGCGCCAGCGTGTGGCCATGCTGCCCAATGGCAAGCAGGTGACGCTGCTCAAAAACCGCGACATGCGCTTTACCGGCCGCCTGTACGCCGGTTTTGCCTTGTTTGAGGGCAAAGACATGCATTTTACCTACGATAAATTCCAGATTGAATTTGACTCGGTGCGCCACCTCGATTTTTATTTGCCGACAGGCGAAAAAAATACCAAACAGGAGCCGATCGCCAATGCCATGAACTCCTCGGTGGAAATCGTGAGCGGTATCTTGCTGGTAGACGCACCCAACAATAAATCGGGTAAAGTAGACCTCGCCATTTTCCCCTCCCTGCAAACCAAAAAACCTGCCTACGTTTTTTACGACGCCAAAACCACGCAAAATGGCGTTTACACCCGCGATTCTTTCTATTTCTCACTGAATCCGTTTTCCTTTAACGGCCTGGATTCTTACACGCCGGAACAATTAAAATTTCAGGGAGAAATGTACCCGGCCACCATTTTCCCGAAATTCAAGGAAACCATCATCGTGCGGACGGAAGATAAATCTTTCGGTTTCGTCCACCGCACGCCAGCCACGGGCTACCCGACTTACTCCAAAAAAGGCAACTATACCGGCGAACTCGACCTCAGCAACAAGGGCTTTCTTGGTAAAGGCAAACTCGAATACCTGACGGCCGACATCGAATCGGAAGACCTGGTGTTCCGACCCAAACAAACTACCGGAACGGCCAAGCGCTTTTTTATGGAAGAAGATCGTAAAAGCGCGGTTAAAGTTCCGCAGGCCGAAGGCGAAAACGTATCGGTGAACTGGCTGCCGTTTAAAGACTCGATGTATGTGGAAAGTAAAGCCAAGGACTTTGAACTGTTCAAAGCCGAAGGTTACACCCACAAGGGACGACTGATTCTCACACCTTCCGGTCTGAAAGGTTCCGGCGTGTTTGAATGGGCAGAGGGTCGTCTGAGTTCCAAACTGATCTCCTACGGTCCTTTCCAGGCCAGTGCCGACACCGCCAACCTCGAAATCAAGTCGCTCGGAGGGGAAGAAATTGCCTTCGACTCTAAAAATGTGGATGGCGAACTGGATTTCGATGCGCAAAACGGCTACTTCAAAGCCAACTCGGAAAGCGCCACCACTACCCTGCCCCTCGACCAATACCGCACCTCGATGAACGAATTTACCTGGGATATGAAGGCCAAAACCATCACATTTAAGGCCGATGAGAAAAAACCGGGTAATTTCGTATCCATCGACCCCGATCAGGACACGCTGGCGTTTCAGGGCAAAACGGCCTTGTACGACATGAAGACCAACCTGCTCAAGGTGGGGGGCGTAGAGGTTATCAAATCGGCCGACGCGTACATTTATCCCGAAACCGGCGACATTGAAGTGCAGCCCGGTGGTAAAATGAAACAACTGAGCAACGCCCGTATCCTGGCCGATACGGTAAGTAAATACCACGCCATCAACCGCGCCACGGTGGATATTCTGGGAAAAAAACTGTATAAAGCAACGGGCTATTACGAATACAATATCCCCGGCTACGAACAGGAAATTTTCTTCAACAACATCATCGGAGAACGCCGCGGACCAGGCACGCCGGCTACCAAAAACGTATTGACTTCGGCGGATGGCGACATTAAATACGACGCCAATTTCCGCATGGACGTCAAGACTTTCTTCAAAGGCACCATTAAATTAGAGGCCAACAAGCCCAACCTGCGTTTTGAAGGCTTTGCAAAACTCGACGCCGACAAGTTGCCCAACAGCAAGTGGTTTATGATTAATGCGGAGGTGGACAAAAACGACCCGACCATCCGCTTTATCAAGTCCAAAGACGAAGAAGACAACCCCTTGGTTACCGGCTTTTACCTCTCCCGCGAGTTTGGCGACCTGTACCCCCGCATCCTCCTGCCCGCGTATGCGCGCGCCGACCGCGCCCTGATCGACTGCGAAGGGTACTTCAAATACGATGCAAAAAATGACCGCTTTATTCTCGGCGACTCTGCCCGCGTAACCGGCGCTTCCCAGCGCGGCGCACGGATGATTTACGACAATCGTGTAGGCACTGTGGTCGCAGAAGGTCCGCTGGGCATCGGCTCCGGCCTCGATTATATGAAAATTAAGGCCGCCGGCAAGTTACAAACCGCCTTTACGCCCGGCGCGGATACGTCCGGGTACGAGGTGAAAGGAGAAATCATGACGGGTATGGAAATTATCATCCCCAAAGCCCTCAGCGATGTGATGTTGAGTGAAATCAAAGCGGCTTCTTTTGATGTACCGGCCGCCATTTACACCACGCAGCAGCCTTTTTATCAGATGTGCTTAAGCGAGTTTGCAAGCGACGAAAAAGGACGCGCCGAAGCCATGGAAAACCTGAAGAACAACTACGTATACATTCCGAAAAAAGACGACAAATTCGCCTTCGTGCTGGGGCGCCACAATGTCATCTGGAATGCTGAATATCAGTCGTTTATCAGTATGGACGATAAAATCCCGATGGTGAGCATCAGCGGCGATGCCATCAATAAATCGTTCAGCACTTTTGTGGAATATAAAATGCCCGGCAATCAGGACGACCGCTTTTACCTTTACTTCAAAGTATCTCCGGATCTGTGGTACTTCTTCGGGTACAAGGGCGGCGCGCTTAATGTGGTGTCGAGCAGCACCAAATTTAACGAAACGCTGCTGGGCCTGAAAGCCAAGGATAAACAGGTTAAAATGCCCGACGGCGAACTCTACGAAATCCTCGAAACCAATCCTGCCGATGCTGACGCGTTCGTCAATCGCGTTCGTTCAGGAAGAACAAAAGAATGATGATAAGGCGTTATCGCGTAAGACGTTTACTAAACTTTCGAAGTTTAGTAAACGTCTTACGCGATAAAATAAGCAGACGCCTGTGCGGACGCTTACTAAACTTTCGAAGTTTAGTAAGCGTCCGCACAGGCGTCTGCTTATTTTATCACACAGCACTACCTTGGTGGCACAACCATATTCCGGCGTTTGGCTAAGGTATTATATACCTCATTGATTTTCATTTGAATACGCGTGTACCGGATAACGGCGTCCATATCGCCTTCTTCGTTTGCCGCTTTTAGTCGGGCCGGATTGACGACGCGACGCATTTTATCCAATTTATGGAGTTTGAACCAGTCTAATGCCTGCCGCATGTCTTCCGTAAAGTTCAGTTCGGGGTCGCGTTGGTGCTGAAGTGGAAAATTCCGCATTTCTATCCAGTTTTGCGACATTTGCCAGGGGCTGGTCATTAGGTCAACCGCCAGATCGCTGATTTGCTTTTCCGTGTGGTGCACAAAATATTGCCCGTCAACAGGATTGCCCTGTTGCAGCAAATCGCGGTATTCCACAGCAATTTTACCATAAAGCGGATTATCAAAATCGCCCAAAGAGTCTTCAATATCCGTCAGGACATACGCGGCCAGGCTGGTATTTTCCTGTTCCAGCTGCTGCTGCCCAAACATCAGCAAAAGACGGATAACATCCCTTTCCTGAAATTCGGCGCTCCGGCTAAGGTTGCGGCGCGGTCGGAAATCAGGAGCCAATACTGCGGCATCTTCCGGCGCCGAGGGCATGGGCGGTTGTTCGTCCGAGAAATGAAAGTCCGGCTCGGCGGCCGGCATATACGGGTCGGAATCGGAAGCTGCCTGAGGTGAGCGGGCAGCCTGTTCCTCGCGCTTCTTCATTCCGCTGCCGATCAGTTTATTGGTTTCAGTAATCAGCATCTCCTCGCTCATGCCCATCAGGGCGGCAGATTCCTTCAGGTAGATGCTCCGCTTGATCGGATCAGGAATTTTGGCGATGCTGTTGAGAATATCTTTCACCAAACCAGAGCGTTTCAGCGGATCGCTTTTGGTTTCATCGAGCAAAAGCCTGGTTTTGAAGATAATAAAATCCTGCGCCTCCTGCGTGATGTACTGCTGAAATGCTTCCGAACCAACTTTTTGCACGTAGCTGTCCGGATCTTCTCCATTGGGAAACAGCACGATGCGCACATTCATATTCTGCTCCAGCGCCAGATCAAGACCGCGCAGGGCAGCTTTAATGCCTGCGGCATCGCCGTCGTACAAAATTTTCAGGTTGTCGGTATGGCGCTTGATCAGCTGCAATTGTCCCTCTGTCAGCGAAGTGCCACTGGAAGCCACTACATTTTCAATACCCGCCTGATGCAGGGAAATGACATCCATGTAGCCTTCCACGAGGATGCATTCATCAAACTGTCGAATGGCTTTTTTGGCTTGAAAAAGGCCGTAAAGCGTTTTGTTTTTGACATAAATTTCCGTTTCCGGGCTGTTGACGTACTTGGGAACCGATTTTTCGGTCGACATGGTACGCCCAGCAAAAGCAGCTACTTTGCCCGATAAATTGTGGATGGCAAACATCACCCGCGCACGGAAAAAATCGCGGGTTCCATCCTGACTGACCAAACCGTTTTTTTTGAGCAGATCAACGGAATAGCCTTTTTGCATGGCCGTTTTAAGGAGCAAATCGCGCTGATCGGGGGTGTAACCCAATCCGAATTTCCGGATGGTATCCTCCCGCAAGCCGCGTTTTCGGAAATACGCCAAAGCCACCGACTGCCCTTCATCGGTATCGAACAATTGCCCCTGGAAGTGCTCCAGCGCAAAATCGTTCACGATATAGAGCGAGTCGGCCATTTGTTGCTCGGCCAGTTGCTCCGGTGTGCGTTCTACTTCCTCAATTTCAATATTATACTTGCGCGCCAGCCAGCGCAAAGACTCCGGATAGGTGAAATTCTCATGCTCCATCAGGAAAGTCACTGCACTGCCGCCCTTGCCACAGCCAAAACATTTGAAGATGTTGCGCGTGGGATTTACGTTAAAAGAGGGCGTTTTTTCTGTATGAAAAGGACAATGACCAATAAAATTCACCCCGCGGCGGCGCAGCGCAACAAACTCACCGACCACCTCTTCAATGCGAACGGCATCCAGAATTTCCTGTACTTGCTTGGGTGCAATCATTGGGCGAAGATAGTGAAAATCGCAATCTGCCCAAAATTGTCATTGCGCAGACGATTTTTTTCCCACTACATTAAGTTTTCATAAAAAAAAGCCTTTACATTTGCCTTATTATAAACATAACTGTACATATACAAGCATAGTGTACAGATTCACAAGCACTTAAGATCTCTTTTTATAGGCGTTATTTTTATTTTAATAACGCCACCGCTCTTTAATCCCGCTCATTTTGAAGTATGGCTTAACCAGCAGTTCGTGGGAAACCCGACTGCTGGTTTTCGTTTTTAAGCGCATGTTCGGGAATTTCCGAACATGCGCTTAATGCCCACCGCACGCGTTTTTCAGCTGACGGTTGAAAAAAGTGGCGGGCATAAAACGAAATCACGCTGCGCTGGCGCCTTATCCGGTATAATTTGCCCAACAACATAAAAAATCCCGAATTTTGGTTCATACCAAAATTCGGGATAATGATTTTTTTAGAAGTGTATTCCGAACAGGCTCTTAGTCCAAAATAAGCTCGAACTCCACACGGCGGTTCAACTCGCGACCGGAAGCCGTTGTATTTTCGGCAATCGGGCGATTTTCACCAAAACCGGCATGGCGCAGGCGCTCTGTTTTGATACCACGGAAAATCAGATAATCGTAACAGGCTTTGGCGCGTTGCTGCGACAGCTCAAGGTTGCGCTCATCGTTGCCAATATCGTCGGTGTGGCCGCTGATCGACAGGGTATAGTCGGGATATTGACGCATGATGGTCACAATTTCATCGAGCACCGCGTAAGATTCATTTTTCAGAATGGCCTTGGCCGTTTCAAACTGAACCGCTTTGGTAGCATAAGCCAATTGTTCTTTGGTCTCTTTGCGTACTTCCGGGCAGCCGTTGTTGCTTTTCGGGCCGGGTGTTCCGGGGCAGCGGTCTTTATCGTCCGTGACGCCGTCGCCGTCGCTGTCAAACACAACCGGCTCCTGCTTTTTCACTTCCGGGCAACCGCCGTTGCTGCTGATACCCGCCTGGTCCGGGCAGCGGTCGTTTTTATCGGCAACACCGTCATTATCGCGATCCGGGCAGCCATTTACTGAGCCGGCCTCATCGGGGCATTCGTCTTTTTTATCTTCAAAGCCGTCGCCATCTCTGTCCTTCACTTCAGGACAGCCACGGTTTGAGGTTGCACCGAACACAGTGGGGCATTCGTCATCTTTGTCGGCAACACCATCGCCGTCGCCATCCGGGCAGCCTTTAAGCAGCCCGTACGTGCCGGGGCACATATCTTCAGCGTCGGGCGTACCGTCGTTATCGCTGTCTTTTGCCTTGGGGCAGCCTTTAAATTCAGCTTTACCGGCCTGATCCGGGCATTCATCTTCCATATCGGCGATGCCGTCATTATCGCTGTCCGGGCAGCCTTTAAGTTTGCCGGCGGTTGAAGGGCAAAGGTCTTCGCTGTCAGGGACGCCATCGCCGTCAGTATCCGCAGCGGCAGTTGTGGCGGGGGCAGCGGGTTTTTCCGGGCATCCTTTATTTTCGGGTGTACCGGCCTGATCGGGGCATTCATCTTCATTATCGGCAACGCCGTCAAAATCTTTATCCGGACAGCCGTTGAAGCGGCCCATTTCGAGCGGACATTTATCGTCTTTATCCGGGATACCGTCGCCGTCGGTGTCCGGGCAGCCGTTTACTTTACCGGCTGCATCGGGGCATTGGTCTTCGCTGTCGGCTACGCCGTCGTTATCGCTATCCGGGCAGCCTTTGGTTTCAGCGGGGCCAGGACTCGTGGGGCACTGGTCTTCAGTGTCAGCAACGCCGTCTTTATCCATATCGGGGCAGCCCATTGCGGTGGAGGCGCCTGCGATATTGGGGCATTTGTCTTTGGCATCGGGCACACCGTCGCCGTCGGCATCCACTACTTTGGGCGGCGCTTTGTGGAGCAGATAAACGAAACCGAGGCCGAGCTGGATATTATCGCGGTTATCGACCAGCGCCTTGCGGTATTCCACTTGTCCATTGAGGAAGGCGTACTCGGAAACGCGGTACTTGATACCGCCGCCGAAAGGAATTTGAAGGTGTCCGCTTTCAAATTTTTCAAGGAAATAACCGGCGCCGGCAAAGCCATAGGGCAGTAATTTGGATTCCGATTGGGTGTTTTCAAAAAGCACCACCGCATCAAGGCTCAGGGTGACCGTACTGGAAGTGGCAGTTTCGCCTAAAGGCAATTTGGCCAAACCTAATTTGAAAGGAATCCCGACGTTCAGAAACGGTGAAACGTTGCGGAAATAGGCAAATTCAAAGCCTTCACCCAGGCGAAAGTCGTTCCCATTGACAATGCCATAATCATTGAAGTTGATTTTGGCATGGATTGCATTGGGGAAAGCCTGATTTTGTGCAACAGCAAGGTGGGCAAAAAGCATAAAAGCCCATACAAGCAGCAGGTATTGTTTTCTCATGTTACAGTGTTTTATCCCCTGCCAAACAAAAGCAATGCCAATAACCAAAACCGGGTAGAAAAATGCACCGACAAACTGACGGCTATAAGACATTAAAGAATTAATGACGGTTTAAGGCGTAAAAAACAAATCGGATTCCGAGGCGATCGCGTACACCGCGCCCCACTTTTTCATCATAATTTAAAAATTGAAAATCGTGGATATCATTAAGCCCGTGTGAATACAACACTTCGATGTGCAGTCGCCATTTTTCCTTAAAAGGCAGTGCAATGCCCAAACCCAGATCTGCGCCTATCCTGCCCTGCCGAAATCGCAGGTTGGCGCTTTCGCTACGCGAAAAGTTATAGGATGTGCGGATGCCGGCTATCACAATTCCTTGCGCCTTATAACGTGTATGTTCTTGAAAATAAAGCAGATGTAGCGGCAATTCAAGGTCTGTAAAGCGATAAACCTCTGCGGGCGCATCCGGCCAGTAAAGCGTATTGCGCAGCGTGCTCAGGCCAATTGCCGGTCGGAAATGCCAATTGCGCAGCAGCTTTTTTTGCAGACAAAAACCAGCGCCGGCGCCCAAACCCGGACTTTTCAGCAAGGTATTCCATTCGTCGGGCGTATACTTCCCCAGAGGCTCCAGCCCGATGCGCTGTTGCTCCAAAAGCAAAAAAGCGCCCGGCTGCGCATACGTTGTGAGGCGAAGCAACAGGAGCAGGGCAAGCAGTCCCGTAATTTTGACAAAAAAATATTTTCTCACCGCTAAAAAAAGGCGATTTTGCGCGCAATTGCCATGCCAGACAACAGCCTTTTTCCTTTGATTCTTATTCGCCGCGCCGGGTTGCCTCTCGAAGCGCTAAACCTGCGGCATTTGCACGCGCAAGCCTCAGCCGCCGAATGGCAAGCCGCTTTTGCACACAACATCGAAGCGCTTCAGGCACGCTCCAAAGATGAAGCTTTGCAGCGCGCCCTGTTGTTCAGCTCGCACGACCTGTTGGAACGACTCCCCATTTTCCAGACATCCGATCCGCGTCAACTAAATAAGTCGGGCAGAAAAATAGCGCTTTCGCTGTGGCAATACACCGCCCGGGCAGCCGCCAAAACAACACCGCTGAGCCGTTTTGCACTCGTTTCTTTTTTAAATACGGCTGCGGAAAGCCCTGATCTTCCCGATTTTTTATTAGAAACCAAGGCAGTTTTAAGTCCAAACAGCGCTTTACTGCCCGCTTTTTACGCTGTACTGCTTCAGCGGCCTGATTTCCGAAAGGCACTCAAGGTACAGCTGAATCCGGCCTTACAGCTTAAGGACGGACAACTGCAATGGTGGCAATACCAAATGGCAGAAGAAACGGAATGCCTGCGCGCGGCCGAAGCGAAGCCTGTTTATCTTGCATTGATACAACTCCTGAACAAAGGCGCCATTTCGTACGCCGATTTGTTGCAGGCGCTGGAATCCTGGACCGAACTGCCGCGCACTGAAATTGAAGCCTGGGCCGAGCAATTGTTTGAACAAGGCATGCTGGAATGGGTATGGCCGGTACGCGGCCTTGAAAGTGGCTGGGCAGGCGCCTTGTACCAACTGATGGGGCGTATTCAGGGCGATCCGCTGTTTGATGCAACGGCTTTTTGCTTGCAATGGTTGCGCGGCGCGGCGCGAACCATCGGATTTCAACCCATCGAAGAAGCCATTCAGACCCAGCGCAATGTACAGGCCGAATGTGCGCGCTATTTTGAACAACAAGGGATGGAAGGCCCGCCCATACCGGCAACCCAGGTGTTGCTGGAAGATGCCGAACGCCCGACGGCGCTGCCGGTTCCAAAGGAAATGTTGCAACAATGGGCCGCAGATTTGCGCAAAATCTGGGAAAAAGGCGTCCAAAAGCACCCTTCCGGCGAATTGCAGCAAGTACACGTCTTTTCAAAAGCCGCTGCGCTGCTCCAAAACGGCGACAACATGCCTTTCCCCGATTTTGCACGGGCGGTTCTGGAAATGCCCCATGGCGAACCCGGACATGTGCAACCGCCCCCTTACCGAGGCCCAATTGGCGCATTATTGCAAATATTCCAGGCAGAAAGCGGGCAATATAAAGCTGTAGTGAACGGGCTTTTTGCTGGCGGCGGGAAAATGTTTGCCCGCTGGCTGCACCTTGGTTCGGGAGATGCGCTCGAACAATTAAGGGCACATTGGGCACAATTTAAGGAGCAGGACAAGCAAAGCATCTGGTGTCAGTTTCCCTTTCAAAGCTGGAGCAATGCCAATTTGCAGCCCGCTTTAGCCCAGGTAGCATTAGCCGTGCCCGGCGGACGCTTTGCCAATATGCCCGACAGTATCCGAATTGCCGACTTGCAGGTGTGCAGGGAAAACGATTTTATTTTTTTAAAGTCGTCGCAAAGCGGAAAAATGGTACGCACCCTGGAGTTGGGTTTGGAGTCCATTCATGAAAAAACACCCATCATGCAAATTCTTTGGTGGCTCAGCCACCCTTATGTTTCGCTGCGGCAGTGTTTGGAGGATTTGCCAATACAGGCCATCAGCGAAGGTGTAATTCATATACCACGTGTAGAAAGGGAAAACCTTGTGCTGCGCCGGGCAGAATGGAATATAGAGACGAGGGTGTTCAAATCCTGGCTGCGCAATAGCCCGGAAGCAACCTATAACAGCATTCATACGGCATTTGATGCGCTTCAGATCAGTTCGCATTTTTTTGCTGCTACGGAGGGCGAGCGCCCCCAATATTTTTGTCGGCATATTCCGCTTAGTATGCTTTTATTAGAAAAAATGCTGCGCAATACCACGAGCACACGGCTTATTATCACAGAAATGTTGCCTGCTCCGGAACAGGCAGGCGATTATGTCACCGAAATAGTCATGGAGTTTTGATTAATATACTGTACCTCCATGTTTGAATACATTCATTTTTTTGACACATAAATACCCTTTTTCATGCTAATGAATCAATTTTCCGCAGACACCATCAAGCGCTGGCAAACATTTCTCATCCAGCAGGGACTATTGGAAGCGAATGGCGCCGACGGGCATTTTGGCCCGAATACCACCGCTGCCACCAAAGCCTATCAAATCAAAAAAGGATTGAACCCCGCCACAGCCGACATCGAAGCGACGCTCCGGGCAGCCAGGGAGGATGGATTTGAAATGCCTGCCACCAGCGCCACCGCTTTCCTGGATGTGGTTTTTGATATTTCGCACCATCAAAAAGGGGTAATGGATTTTGAAAAAGCCAAAACAGAAGCCGGCATGTTGGGCGTATTTCACAAAGCGACGGAAGGGATTGTCGGCGGCCCTGTTCCAGCGGATGCCTATTACAGCAGCCGAAAAACCCAGGCTAAGGCGGCAGGTTTGCTTTGGGGCGCCTATCATTTTGGTCGACAAGGCAATGCCGCAGCGCAGGCAGATTATTTTATAGATATTATCGGGCTAAGCGGCGATGTTTTGCCGGTACTGGATCTGGAGCAACGCACTGACCCTCATAACCCCAGGGTGCCGCTGCCCAGTATGTTACTGGAAGATGCTGCGACATTTATTAACAGATTTAAAGAAAAAACCGGCAAATATCCGGGTTTGTACGGCGGTTCTTTGTTGAAACAGTATATGATTTCCGGCAATGCCGGGCAAACTGAAGTGCTCCGGCATTGCTGGCTGTGGTTAGCGGAGTATGGCAGCCATGCAGTACTCCCACACGGATGGGATAAATGGACATTTTGGCAATATTCCGATGGCAACACGCCTACGCCGAATATTCCGGCTCCGGTTCCGGGAATCGGCCCTGTGGATCGGGAGTATTTTAATGGAAACCCTGATGAATTAAGTGCATTCTGGACCGCACAATCCGTATAAACCCGGTTTGAAATGCCCGCTCAAAAATCAAAAAGATTACCCTGTACCGCAGGTTGTTCAATCTTTTTAGGACTGCGCATCTGCACTTCCGGCAACACGGCTTTGAATTTTTGATAACAGAGTTCCGACAACTCCGGACCGAGCAGGTTATCGGGTTCGTGACAGAAAAAATAGGCTTCGTGCAGGCCTTCCCCGAACCAGCGTTCGAGCCGCTCGGCCCAGTCGTCGATGCGGGTATAATCGCTTGCGTGAAAGTCATTACCGACAAAACGAATCAGTACCCGCTGATTGCTCAGGCGCATGTGCGCAACATCGCGGCGGCCGGCCACATCGGTAATTACCGTAGCGATGTTGCGCGCCTGCAACAAGTCGAAAAAAACCTCCGCTGCTGCATTTTCCTTAAAAAAATCAGGGTGTCGCACCTCTACTGCCAGTTGAAAACCCTCCGGCAAATGATCGAGAAAGCGATCAAACACGGGGGTGTCACGCGGGGAAAAACGCGGCGGCAACTGAATAAAACTACAGCCCAATTTCTCTTTTAAATCCATCAGGGATTCAATAAAAACGGGAATTTGCCCGCTGGAAACCCCCAGATCATTGGCATGCGAAATGGTTTGGGGAAATTTCGGGGAAAAGCGAAAATCGTCCGGAACCGATTCATACCAACGCGCAACGGTGGCATAATCCGGAATGCGGTAATGCGTAACATTAAATTCAATGGTATCGAACTGCGCGCCGTAATACTCCAGAAATTGCTTGTCTTTGGCGCCGTTTGGGTACCATTTTCCCACCCAGGCTTTCATATTATAGCCGGTTGGTCCAATCAGGATACGCCCCGGCCCGCGGCGCGGCGTGAGCGATGCGAGCAGCTCGCGGTTCATGTCCGGATCAGGCGGCAGGCGAAAGTCGACCCGGTCAACATTGGGTAATTTACCAAAATCCATGAGGCACATTGTAGCAGGAGCGGGTTAAAAATGGGGCTAAGGCTGCAAATATAGCAGATTTATTCGTCTCCGCTTGCACGGCGATTCAAGTAAATCGCACTACCTTCGCGACGATTTATTTCCGTTATCAGTGTCCACTTATCGAACAACAACGATAAGTGGACACTGTTTACTGATAACTGCTTACTGATAACTGATAACTGTAAACATGCCTATCACCACACCACTCGATCCCACAGTAAGGCCATTTGTTGATTCTGAAATCGGCAAATTAAAAAAAGTAATTGTTCACCGCCCGGATGAAGGGATTGCCCGCATCACGCCCAAGCGCGCCGGCGAGCTCTTGTTCGACGATATTGTTCACCTGCCCAATATGCAGGAGGAACACGACATTTTCGTAGGTATTCTCAAAGCCTTTGTGGGTAAAGAGAACGTTATGAATGTGCGCGATTTGCTTGCAGAAAGTACGCGCGACGAAGAAAGCAAGTACGAGGTCATCAACAAAATCATCGATTTTGAAGAATTGCCCTACTCTTTCATTCCCCGTTTAGCCAGTCTTTCTTCCGAACAATTGGCCGATACGCTCATCACCGGCTACCTCGAACCGGAAGATCGTATTCTGTTTGACCCCATCCCCAACCTGATCTTCACGCGCGACCTGGCCGTTATGGTGCGCGATCACGTCATTATCACGAAAGCTGCCAAAACCGCCCGCTTTCGCGAAAACTTCCTGACGCGCCTCATTTTCAGCTCCCACCCGGTATTCCGCCGCATGAAAGCCGACGGTAAAACGGTGAATCTCAACCGCGTAGATAAATTTCCGCCTTCCAAAAAAGGCGAAACCATCAGCATTGAAGGCGGCGATATTATGACGCTGCACAATGATTACCTGCTCGTAGGTTGCTCCGAACGCACCAATGAATACGCCATTCAAATGCTCCGCAACTATCTTTTTGACCGCGGCATTATTAAAAATGTTGTTCAGGTCAATATTCCCGCAGAGCGTACCTACATGCACATTGATACCGTATTTACCCAAATTAACCATAACCACATGGTGGGGTACAAACCAATTGTGCAAGACGGCCTCGGCTCCTACGTTGACGTGTATCGCGCCAATGGAGAAACCATCGAATACGCCTGTCTGAAAGATTTTCTGTTGGCTGAAATCAACCCGAAAATGGAATTTATCTGGGCAGGACGCGGCGAAAGCCCCTACCAGGAACGCGAACAGTGGACCGACGGCTGCAACCTCGTCACACTCAAACCCGGCGTAGCCATCACTTACGACCGCAATCCGGTGACCGAACGCGCATTCCGCGACTTTGGATATAAAGTTGTTGGTGCTGAAAAACTGCTCCGCGATATTGAAAATGGCAAAACCACGCCCGATAAAGTGGAAAATACGATCATCACCATCCCTTCCAATGAACTCTCCCGCGCGCGCGGCGGCTCGCACTGCATGACCTGCCCGATTGAACGCGAACCGATCTTTACAACGCCTTAGGGGCACTTGCTTGTGAGGGTCTGTTTCCCGCAGATCGCGCAGATTTATGATTTCTGTCGTAGTTATCCTAAAAATGTGCGCGATCTGCGGGAAATAAAAATGCGCATCCCGAACTCTGCACGAATGCAAAATTCGGGATGACGCAAACAAAAGCCCCGCTTTTCGACGGGGCTTTTTTATACTTTGAAGTACTACTTTTTCTTCGCAGGCGCTTTGGCTTTCGCCGGCGCCTTTGTTTTTGTAGTGGCTTTTTTCTTGAAAATATCGGGATATTCTTTTTCAATAATCGCCTTGACATCTTCCAGGGAAAGTGTGCGCGCGTGATCTGCCGTCATTTTGCCTTCATCGGTTTTTGGCAGGTTCACTACCAATTTTCCGTAGCGAATAAAAGCGCCCCAGCGGCCATTTTCAATGCTGATGCTTTCTTCCGGCCAGTGCTGGATGTAGCGATTGGCTTCTTTTTCAATTTTCGACTGAATCAGTTCAATGGCCTGTTGCTCCGTCAGGGTGTCTAAATTCATCCTTGCCGGCACATTGACGTACAGGTCGGCCCATTTTACAAAAGGCCCGAAACGTCCTTTGCCCTTGGTGATGGGCAGGTTTTCGTAGTGCCCCAGGGGTCGGTCGGCCTCTTGTTTGGCTTGTACCAAAGCAACCGCTTTTTCCAACCCGATTTCAAATGGATCTTCACCTTTGGGCAGGGAAATGAACTGCGAACCGAATTTCACATAAGGGCCGTAACGGCCGGTATTTACTTCCAGCGCTTCGCCTTCATATTCACCGAGGGTGCGCGGGAGGGCGAAGCATTGCAATGCTTCTGCCAGCGTCACGGTCTCCAGGGTTTGTCCGGCGCGCAAATTAGCGTACTTGGGTTTTTCCTTTTTGTCCAATTCCTCTCCGGTGCCCATCTGTACCACTGGTTTGCCCAGACTGCTCATACGTACCAATACGGTGCGGCCGGTTTCCGGGTCAACACCGAGAATACGTTCGCCGGAAGCGCGATCGGCTTCCTGTTGTGTTTTGAGCACATCCTGGTGGAAAGGCTTGTAAAACTGGTCGATCATATTTGACCAGTTGATTCTGCCTTCTGCAATTTCATCAAACTGCCGTTCCACGCTCGCGGTGAAGTTGTAATCCATCACCTTCTTGAAATAGCTGTCGAGAAAATCACTGACGATCATGCCCATATCCGTCGGATAAAGCACATTGCGGGTTTCTCCGAAATTTTCCTTGGCGGTCGCCTTGCTGATTTGCTTGTCTTTCAGCGTCAGAATCTGGAAGTTGCGCTGTTCTCCGGGGCGGCTTTCTTTCACCACATAACCCCGGTTGGCTTCCATAATTTTGGAAATCGTCGGGGCGTAGGTCGACGGGCGGCCAATACCCAGTTCTTCCAATTTTTTCACTAAACTCGCCTCCGTAAAACGTGCGGGCGGACGGGTGTAGCGCTCGGTTGCCGTCATCTGTTCGAGTGTCAGCGGCATCCCTTTTGACAGTGGCGGCAAGATACCGGTTGTTTCTTCCTCATCGTCGTCGGTTCCTTCAAGGTAAACCTTCAAAAAACCGTCGAATTTGAGCACTTCCCCTTCTGCCACCAATGTACTGTCTTTACCCGGCCCCATGGGCGGCGGGTCGATGGCGATGTCTACCACCGTGCGTTCCAGTTCGGCATCGGCCATCTGACTGGCCATGGCGCGTTTCCAGATGAGTTCGTAGAGGCGTTGTTCGTCGCGGTTGCCGCTCACCTGCTGGCGCTCCACATAGGTAGGGCGAATGGCTTCGTGCGCCTCTTGGGCGGCGCTGTTGGAGGTTTTGAAACGGCGCTGATGGTGGTAGCGCTGGCCGTATTGCTTGACGATTTCATCGCCGATGGTCTGTATGGCGGTTTCCGAGAGGTTGGTTGAGTCGGTACGCATATAGGTGATGAAACCTTCTTCGTACAGTTTTTGCGCAACCGACATGGTACGGCTAACCGAAAAACCGAGTTTTCGGCTGGCTTCCTGTTGCAATGTAGAGGTGGTAAATGGCGGGGCCGGTTTGCGGCGGGTGGGTTTTACTTCGACATTAGCCACTGAAAAGCCCGCGTTTACACAATTTTTCAGGAAATTTTCAGCGCCTGCGGCATCTTCAAAACGGGTTGGGCTTTCCGCTTTAAACGTGGTCAGCTTGCCTTGTGCATTTTTTACCTGAAACAAGGCAACAATTTTGAAATAGGCGCTGCTTTTAAACGCCTGAATATCCCGTTCGCGCTCCACAATAAGTTTCACGGCGACCGATTGTACCCGTCCGGCAGAGAGCTGGCCTTTTACTTTTTTCCAGAGCAGGCCCGACAACTCCCAGCCCACGAGGCGATCCAGTACCCGACGCGCCTGTTGCGCGTTGACCGTATTCAGATCGACCGTACGGGGCGATTGGATAGCCCGTTGAATGGCGGGTTTGGTGATTTCGTGGAATACAATGCGTTTGGTAGAAATGGGATCAAGACCGAGTACTTCGCAAAGGTGCCAGGAAATGGCTTCACCCTCGCGGTCTTCGTCCGTTGCCAGCCACACTTCGGCGCTTTTGCCGGCGATGTCTTTCAATTCCTTAACTGTGCGCAGTTTATCGGGCGGAATGACGTAGTTTGGGCGGTATCCGTTTTCCACATCAACCCCGAGGTCGTTGCCCTTTTCCAGGTCGCGGATATGTCCGTAAGAGGATCGGACAGAAAAGTCCTCACCCAAATATTTTTCAATGGTCTTGGCTTTGGCCGGAGACTCAACAATCAGCAGCTTTTTCGGCATAGTTTTGATGAAATAGGGCGCAAAAGTACACGCTTTTTACAAAGAGGCCGCCTAAAGTTTCCAAGAAAAGCGTTTTCAGTTTTTCTTTCGGGTTTCTTCGTGTATTACTTTCCCTTTTTTGAGTGATTCTTCGTGTTCTTTTTTGCGTTTTTCCCGAAATTGCGGCGCCAATTCTTTAATGGCATAAGGCTTGCCGTTGAGGCGTCGGTGGTAGGCGAGCATAATAAAGTCGGCCATATCATCGGGGAAAGTGACGCCGGCGCTTTTGAGGTAATGCGAGAGCCGGGAACCGCCATAAAAGCCCCAGTTGAGGATAATCCACATACCGAGGCGCCCGTGCATACGCATACAAACGCTGTCTTCGGGGATGGCTTTTATCACCTGTTGTGATTCCGGGGAGATCATTTTGTCGAGTTGCAGCAAGGCATCGTCCAGATTTTTGGGAATATATACGCCGTTGAGGCGGTCTTTGGTGATGCGTTGCCGATATTGAGCTTCAAACTCTTCCTCCGT
Source organism: Chitinophagales bacterium (assembly GCA_017303875.1). Taxonomy (GTDB): domain Bacteria; phylum Bacteroidota; class Bacteroidia; order Chitinophagales; family Saprospiraceae; genus M3007. Next base: position 63,166 of record JAFLBP010000001.1, read on the forward strand.
ATCCGGCGGGCCGTCCTGAGCATTTGCGGTTTGAATAAATCCGGTTAGCAGGAACATCAAAAGTGTGGGAAAGAAGGAATAAAAAGCGAATGGTTTTGTCATAGTAATGGTTTGAACCGGTGTGTCTGTTAAAAAAACGTCTGAAAGATGAATTTTCGAACAAGCACTAAATGCACAAGGCTCCAAAAAATTGTATCATCTTTACATTTTCCTTTAAAAACAGGAATTTGCAGGTGTAAGGGCTTGAAAAAACTTTAAAACATGTTTAAACGACAAGTTTCGCTCGCGGAAATATTTATCATTGAATTGATTGTGCTGATGGTTTTATGGCTGAGCAATACTTTTGCCGCGCAATTGGTGACCGTGATACTCGGTGCTGTGTTCAGCGGTGTGTTGTTGTTTGCCTTGGTCTCGGAATTATTTGAGCGCTCAAGGGTTCCGCGACGTTATTTTTACATCATGCTGATTTCGGTGCTGGCCTTTACCTCGGCATGGTTGCTGTTTCAACTGATTGAACATTTTTCCTGAAAATATCTGAGTATGCAATACCATATCGACCCGGATATTCGGCGCGCCCAAACCATGCCCGGCGCTTTTTACAATGACCCGGCTGCTTTTGAAGCTTGTCGGGAACAAATTTTTGCCCGCAGCTGGCAAATTATTCCCGGCGCGGAGGAAATGGTAAAACTCCCCTTCGATGCCCTGCCCTATACCTATATGGAGGGTTTTCTGGAAGAGCCATTGCTGCTGCTGCGCGACGCGCAAAACCAGCTCAATTGCCTGTCGAACATCTGCACCCATCGGGGTAAAATCCTGGTTGAAAACCCGGGCAAATTGGAAAAAGGGATTATTTGCGGTTATCACGGGCGGCGGTTCGGGCTCGGCGGCGATTTTGTGGCCATGCCCGAAACAAAAGGTATGGAAAACTTTCCCTGTGCCGACGACAACCTGACCCGACTGCCCGCCCAACAATGGCGGCAATTCGTGTTCAGCTCCCTCAACCCGGCGTTCCCTTTTCAGGAATGGATCGGCGATATGGAGCGCAAAATCAGCTTTCTGCCCGTAGAGCAATTCCGCTTTTCGGCAGCCCGCTCACGCGATTATTTGGTAAAAGCCAACTGGGCTTTGTATTGCGACAACTACCTCGAAGGCTTTCATATTCCTTTTGTACACAAGGGTTTAGCCGGTGCGCTGGATTACGGCGCCTACCGGACGGAATTGTTCAAATGGGGCAACCTGCAAGTTGGCATCAGCCGTGGCGGCGATGAAATTTTCAAACTGCCACAAGGACATGAGGATTACGGACAGGAAATTGCGGCCTACTATTTTTGGCTTTTCCCCAATATCATGTTCAACTTTTATCCCTGGGGCTTGTCTTTAAACATTGTAAAACCCCTGAAAACAGATTTGGCAAAAGTGAGCTTTCGGGCGTACATTTGGGACGAAAATAAATTAGACCAGGGCGCAGGCGGCGATATTGACCTCGTGGAGCGCGAAGATGAAGCGGTGGTGGAACAGGTACAAATCGGAACCCGTTCGCGTTTTTACAAACACGGTCGCTTCTCGCCACGAATGGAACAGGGCGTACACCACTTTCATCGCCTGCTGTCAGCCATGCTCAGTTAAAAAAAACATTACACTTACAAATGAACCAAAATTTTTACCGTGTGCTGCTGATCGCTCAGATCGGGTTCTGCTGCTTTACAAGCGCCAGCGCAAGTTGTATAGACAGCCTCAGCATTGTTGTAAAACCGGTGAAGTGTTATGGCGCTCGCGATGGCATCATCAAGATCGAGTATATTCGTGGGGGCGACTCGCCGTACTATTTTTCCATAGACGGCACTACCTACAGCACCAAGCCGGAGTTTGATTTACTCAAGCCCGGCGTTTATACCCTGTCGCTCCGCGATGCCAATGGTTGCCTGCATCAGGAGGTACTAACGGTTGAAGAGCCGGAACCAATCCAGCTGCACCTGCTCGCCAACCCGCCTGCGCCAAGACAAGGCGCTCCCGTGGAAATAAAGGTGCAAATTGCGCCCGATTCGACCGTAATACAGGATATTTCCTGGCGCCCACCGCAACTTTTTCCCACACAGCAGACCTTGCAGCAAAACATCAGTCTGCATGAAAATACCAGTATCGCCTTAACCGTCAGCGACCAGAAAGGCTGTACGGCCAGCGCCCAGGTTTTTGTGCCCGTTGAGAAGATTAATGTCTTCATTCCCAATGCTTTTCGCCCCGGCAGCAATCAGAACGCCTTCTTTACCGTGTTTGCCGGAGAAGCCGTTGTGCGGGTCACTTATCTGCAAATCTACCATCGCGGTGGCGGGTTGGTTTTTGAACGCAGCAATTTTTACCCCAACGATCCGCTCCAGGGTTGGGACGGGCGCGCGGCCAGCGGCCGGTATGTGCAAAACGGCGTTTACCCTTACCTCACTGAAATAGAATTGCTCGACGGCAGCAAACAACAGTTTCGCGGGGAGGTAAGCGTATTGCGTTAAACTGCAATGCAGCGAACATGCGCTTAAATTTTGTCAACTAATTATTTTCCATTACGTTTGCCGAGAACAAATCAACCAGCTTCATTTATGAATAGAGAAATACATCAGTGGTACAGCCCCCGGCTGAACAAAAACATGGAAATCGCCGTCTACGGGCATTTTGGTTTTGCGTTGTTGATGTTGCCGACCGCAGCAGCAGATTATCTCGAATATGAGCGTTTCCAGCTGATCGACACCCTCGCTCCGTATATCAATGCCGGCAAAGTGAAGGTTTTTTCGATCAACAGTATCAATTCCGAGGCATGGTTGAACAATCGTATGCATCCGCGCCACAAGGCGATGCGCCACCAGCAATACAACGGCTATGTAGAGCAGGAAGTGGTGCCCTTTATCCGAATGCATACCAGTGATAATACACCCATTATCACGACCGGCGCTTCTTTGGGCGCACTCCATGCCGCCAACATGTTCTTCCGCCGACCGGATCTGTTCGCAGGAACCATCGCCATGTCGGGTGTGTACGACCTGACCACCTACACCAAGGGTTATTTTGACGAGGATGTTTATTTTAATTCGCCCTGTCATTACCTGCCCAACCTGAGCGACGACAACATCCTGAACCGGCTCCGCAACAGTGGACATATCCACATCCTGACCGGATCGGGCGATTACGAAGACCCGGAAGGCTCGCAACGCCTGTCTAATATCCTGCACGGCAAAGGCATTCCGCACGAGCTGGATATTTGGGGCTGGGATATGAAACACGACTGGCCGACCTGGCGCGCCATGCTGCCGCATTACATCGGTTCTCGCTTCTGATTTCCTGGCTTTTGTATTCAATGTCGCTTTTTTTCAGGCACTTTATCGTTTTGATCACGATTGCATCCCTGCCATTACAGGCAATTGCCGCCCGGGTAGACACCCTCGACGTGTACAGCCCCGCCATGCGCAAAACCACACGCTGTGTGGTTATCCGGCCGGATAATTATTCCCCGATGGGCAAGCCCTTGCCTGTGGTTTACCTCCTGCACGGCTGGAGCGGCAATTATGCAGCCTGGCTCGGAGATGCACCGCAGCTCGTCCGACACGCCGATCATTACAACGTGATGATTGTTTGTCCGGACGGCGGTTATGACAGCTGGTATCTCGACAGCCCCGTGGACAGTACCGTCCGCTACGAAACCCATGTGGCTGTCGAGTTGCCCGGCTATATCGATTATTATTACAACACCATCCGGCAGCCGTCGGGCCGCGTGATTGCCGGCTTAAGCATGGGCGGGCATGGCGCGCTTTACCTTGCCGCGCGCCATCCGGAGGTGTTTGGCGCCGCAGGCAGTATGGCGGGCGGCCTGGACCTCCGGCCCTGGAAAAAGAACGACTGGGATCTGAAAGGGGTGCTGGGCGATCCGAAAACCGCATTTGAAAATTGGGAAAAACATTCTGTTATCAATCTTGTGGAGCGCTTTAAAAGCAATAAACAGGCTTTGATTATAGATTGTGGCGACAAGGACTTTTTCCTGCCCATGAACCGCGCGGTACATCAGCGCCTGCTCGAACTGGGTATTCCGCATGAATACACCGAGCGCCCCGGCGACCACAACGGCGAATACTGGGGCAATGCCATTGATTATCAGTTCCTCTTTTTTCAGAAGTTTTTTTCCGCTACCTTTGCGGCCTTTTCTAACTAAGGGCATGCCTGGCATGTCGTAAATTAATATCCGTTTCCAATGACGATCGAACAACTCAAAGAGTTGAAGGATAAGCTGGCGGTACTGAGGAGGTATCTTTGACGTCGACAACCGTACAACCGAGGTTGAAGACCTGACATCAGAAACCCTTGATCCAGGCTTCTGGAATGACCCCAAACGCGCTGAAGGCATACAGCGCAAAATCGGCCTGAACAAACGCTGGCTCGATGAATATGCCAAACTTGCCCGTGAAGTAGACGACCTCGAAGGCTTGTTTGAGTTCCAAAAAGAAGATATGGTTACGGAAGCGGAAGTCGATGAGGCTTACGCCAAAACCCGCGAACTGCTGGATGATGCCGAATTCCGCGGCACCCTCAATCAGAAAGAAGATGAAATGTCGGCAGTGCTGACCATCAATGCCGGAGCCGGTGGCACTGAAGCCTGCGACTGGTCGGCCATGATTCTGCGCATGTACCGCATGTGGGCCGAGCGCAACGGGTTTAAAGTCATTGACCTGTTTGAGCAGGACGGCGACGTAGCCGGCATCAAATCTGCCAGCCTTGAAATTCGCGGCGATTACGCCTACGGATGGCTTAAGGGCGAAAACGGCGTACATCGCTTGGTGCGCATCAGTCCGTTTAATGCCCAGGGCAAACGCCAGACCTCCTTTTCCTCCGTTTTTGTATATCCCTTGGTGGAAGATGATTCTATTGAAATCGTCATTCGTCCGGATGATATTGAAATGGACGTGTTCCGCGCCTCCGGTGCGGGTGGTCAGCACGTAAACCGGACAGAATCGGCGGTGCGTTTGCGCCACTTGCCTTCGGGTGTGGTGGTGGAATGTCAGGCAGAACGCAGTCAGCACCAGAACCGCGACCGCGCCATGACGATGCTCAAAAGCCGTTTGTACGAGATAGAGTTGCGCAGGCGGCAGGCCGAAAAAGACAAAATTGAGGCGGGCAAAAGTAAAATTGAATGGGGCAGTCAGATTCGCTCTTATGTACTCGACGATCGGTGGGTGAAAGACCTGCGTTCGGGGTACAAAGTACACAATCCGGATGCCGTGCTGAATGGAGAGCTCGACAATTTCCTCAAAGCCTACCTGATGTGGGAACGCAACCCGACAGGTGTGGTAGAGGATGATGAATAAAATGCTGGAAAAACTCTACGAACAGGTAAAATCGGCGTCCAAACCCTGGTGGTTGCCGGTTTTATCCCTTTTACTTACCCTTCACGGCATATTGGTGCTGGGCTGGAATGTGCAGCCTGTGGCGGTCATTTTCTGGTATGAGCTGATTTTACTCTTTGCCGCAGCCTTCATCCGCATGCTTTTTGCCCTCGATGGCGGATCGTTTTTTTACAATCTTCATGTCCGGCTGCTCTTGCTGTTTGGCGCGGGTATTATGGCTGGCGCCATGATTATCCTTTCTGTGGCGTTCACCTTTCGGGTATTCGACAGCGGGGTAAATACCGAAGGCTTCGCCCGCGTGTATACACAAACCCGGATACTTGCCCTCGGGCACCTGCTCTCCCTCGGATTTTTTTATTTTGGAAAAGGGCAATTTAGAAAAGCGCAACCGTTTGATCAGTTGGTGCCCACATTTGTACAGGTACTGATTCTGTTGGCTTTACTCATGGCCCTTACCATGCACCTGATACCCAAATACCCGCAACTCAATCAGGCCATGTGGACCGGCGTGGCGCTGGTTTTGGTCAAGTTTGTAGTGGATATGGGCTTTAATCAGGCAAAGACTACTCGCTTGGGGTAGATAGAAATGGCTCTGTGACCGGTATCGCTAAAATACCTGGAGTTTTTTTAACAGACACATTTTTGAAATATCACCGCTACGAATTAATGATTTTAAGTTCGCGCATTAACTGAATCAACGCTTTATCGTCTTCAGTCTGGATTTTATTTATGGGTATAAAATCAGTACTAGCCTCTATTTTTTTGAAACCTAAATCATAAATTGCATCTCTTAGATCTATTACCTGAATCCCTTTAATATCTTTAAGCGAATAACCTGCGTTTCTTAGTTGGCCGAGTGCTACGGTTAATTCTATCAACTTTCGCCGTTCCAGATATTTAGATTTTTTGTCAATGTAATATGCTTTTAATAGATACTGATAGGAAAGGTCATACCTGTTCTCAAAGTAGACAATATCTCCTTTCAAAGCATAAAATGCTACTGGATCAATACCTGAAGGAGGCGCATTATATCTGATGATGTATTCGTAAGCAAGCGAATTTTTGTTTTCACAAAAATACATTGCTGCTTTAATAAGACCAGCTTTATCATTATTTGTCCCGGCGGCTTTACATGCATTTATGATATCCCAACATGTAACTTCGCATATGTAGCTGTCTTCATTAATAAAAATAGGATCATTTTTTACTGTTATTAAATTTATTACCCGATCATCAATTAAAGTTTTATTCACCGAGTCGTCTGCATTGGCATTAGTGGCCTTATTGACTACCCGGGACTTTTGATGGCCGAAGAATGCACCTAAACCCAAGACATCAGCAAGCAGACCAATTAATACTATGATTCCAATTCCGATAATTGTTTTTTTAAGGTTTGACCAACCTTGTGATCTCGATGACGTAGTATTTTTACGCATGATGAAGTAATATTTCAAAAAGTGAGCCCGCCGAAGCTATTCACATAACGACCAAATATGCACTTTCAGCGTGTTCTGGTAGCGCATTTTTCAAAGTAGTATAACGCCCGGCCACGTAGGGTTTCGCACAGAAATGCACAGATCGTTTTCACAGAATACACAGAAGGTATATTTTTTCTGTGTAACATCTGTACGGTACATCCGTGTAACATCTGTGAGAAAACTACGCGGCCGGGGGATATCACGCTTTTTCCAAGTTTTCCTGTATATTTGGCACGTTGGTTTCAGCCAATTAGGGTTTCGCATAGATAGCTTGTTAAAAACTCAAACAAATACTGAATGAGGTTTATTTTCTTCGCGCACAATTGCGTTCGACTACTAATTTTGGCACTTGCCACACTTCCTTTTCTGATACTTGTTTGGCATTGCCAATCAGATGGGGCAAATTCGTATGCGCAAGCAGAAAAAGCTAAATCAGGTGCTGACTCCTTGCGGTGTAATCCAATACCAAGTAAAGATGATTCGATGCGACTTATGGAGATACTAAGTAATCCATTCACCTTAGAATATGATAACTTTTTTAAATACCGGAAAGACTATTATTCATATGACTCGATGTATTTATACCGATATTGGTTTGTAAGGTATATAAATATTACCTGTGTAGTATACAAAAAAGATCAGGATTGGTATTTTGATACCTATTACTACAATGAAATACCAGGTAAAACTAAGAAGTTCTACAGATCGAAATCAGTTTCACAAGGAGTCATAGACGCTTTCCAACGGCGATTGGAAGACTTGAACTATAAATGTCTACCAATCTGTATAGACACCATTGATATTCTTAAAAGGAAACGAAGGGAAAGTTATGGTTCGGGTTTAACCAACTCAATGGTAATAAGTTGTTCGGGAAGACGACATTATTTCTATTGGGGTGAATTCGACGGAGAACGTTACTATCGGGAGAGAGATAATAAGTCAGAAGAACAAATACGTAGTGCCATAGCACACCTGATTTCCGATGCAGGTTTCCCTAAGCCAGAAATGCAATTGTTTGCTTATCCGGCTTATATACGGGATAGCATTGGCCTTCATCTTGCACTTACCGAAGATTTATTAATTGACAGTATACTGCAATGGCGAACGCCCTCCCCCATTACTCTTAGGTTTGAAAAAGGTAAAGACTACCAACGGATACATAAAAGCAAGGCCCATTTGCTAGACAGCATCGCAGTTGAGGTCTTGATGTACACAGGAGAGCACTATTGGTTGCGGCCTCCAAAAATATATTGGGAATAGTAGGTCATTGAGGGGTTTAACCATAAATTTGTACACATGAAAAAACTTGTTTTTATTCTCACGGTATTGATTGCGCTTCAGTATGGTCTGAATGCAAAAAATTGTTACATCAGGCTATCAGATGACTCGGGTGTTGCGCCAAGTCAGGAACAGTTAATGGCACTTGAAAACGCAGCGTGTCGTTTAAGGAAGTACGATGTAGAACATTGTGCCAGCGGGCTGATGGCTTGATGAAAATAAGGTTTAGAAATTTCGTTCTTTTTTCACTTTTTTTACTGGAAAATCTATTCCAGTAGGAAATTTTCCAGCAACGATATGAATCCTAAAATAGTCTCTGCTCAGGATGCAATGGCGCTAGCAATGAAAGAGAAGCGTTGTAATCATGATTATATTCAACATGGTAGTCCAAGTGCCATAGTTGAACTGTGTAGCAGTGGACTTACCATTCTTTATCCTTTTAATTCACTTACTGCTGCTATTTTCGACGATATAAATTCGTGTATGGCGTTTGCACAGCACGAGGATAAAATTGATAGCATCAGAGTCCCTTGCCATTGGGAGAAGATTCGTGAGAAGATCTTAAAAATCGAGGAAACTTGGCCCGACTTTGTCAATGAACTTGCTCGTGTTTTGGGTAGAGATATTACGGTCAGTATCGAAACTGGTTATTTGAATAAATTGAGCTTAGATCTAAAAAAATATGGCTTGAAGCGTATTGTCAAGGAAGATATTGATACGTTGCTGGCTATATATTTGAATGCTGTGGTAAAGACCGCTGTAAATGGGAAATGGGCATTGTCTATTAATGGCTTTGAAGGACATAAATATACGTTTTATGTCCCGTATATTATTGATCAGGATGGGATTGAGTATAAGTTGCAGCGTAGACTTCTTGACTCTTTAGTTTCACGGTATCCCAAATTCGATCTTTGCAAAATAATAGAACTATCTACATATTCATCGAATATTGATGTGTCTGGTGAAGTAATTTCTAAGATACCAGGGATAAAACCTCATAAATAGAAAAGACTTCTCGATATGAGGTTATTCAAAATTCTGTATCCGCAGTTGGCTTCTAACCACCCGGAGATACTGTCCCAAAAAGTGTATCTTCGGCAGCTATTCACATAACGATCAAATATGCACTTTCAGCGTATTCAGGTAGCGCATTTTTCAAAGTAGTATAACGCCCGGCCACGTAGGGTTTCGCACAGAAATGCACAGATCGTTTTCACAGAATGCACAGAAGGCATATTTTCTGTGTAACATCTGCGGTACATCCGTGCAACATCTGCGAGAAACCTACGCGGCCGGGGAATTTCACGCTTTTTCCAAATTTTCCTGTATATTTGGCACCTTATTCCTGGCCAATTAAGGTTTCGCACAGATGTTACACAGAAATTGCGGCGCAATTATGTTTACACCCTCCGCTGGCGAGAGCTTCTACCTGTCTGCTTCGTATATGTCGGGTTTGAACCCGACGAGATCGTGGGCACGATGTAGAACATCGCGCCAGAGGGTAAAAAATGCAAATCATACCCATGCAATCAAACACCAAACCTCACTTGCAAACGCTGACACTATCCATCTGCTTAGTCCTGCTTGCTTTTTATCGGTGTAATACTTCCGAAAACAGGCAGCAAACGCAAACCGACAGTAACGCAGTTCGGGTGGATTCTGTAAAGTGTAACCCAACGCCATTAAGCGCTGAGGATTCTCTTGGTTATGAAACAGTTATGGTTAATCCTTTTACTCTTCCTTACGACAATTGTTTTCCTTACCATAAGGATTATTTAACGAGTGATACGCTTTATCTGTACCGCTTTCGTTTTTTTGCTTGTGTGAGGAATATCACTTGCGTGGTTTATCACCAAAAAGGGAAATGGTATGCCGATAGTTACTTGTCTCGTAGCTATAAAAATGGAGGTTTCAGATCGAGAGAAATCTCCACAGTAGTGATAGATTCCTTTCAAAAGCGCTTGACAGCGATGAACTATGCCTGCCTGCCTGCCTGGTTAGACACCTTTGAGTACAAGGGGGAAGTTTTACGTAATTGCAACAATGAGCGTTCTAATCTTTTAGCTATCCATTATCCGGATAAGCAGTATTATTTTCGCTGGGGGGAATGTTCAAGTGTATTTTATGAAGATATTCAGCACAAGCCGGAAGAGCGGATGCGTAGTGCAGTAGCTTATTTGCTTTCCAACACCGGGTTTCCCCAACCTGAGTTGTATTTGTTTAGAGGTGACTATCCTACCGGGGATTCAACATGGGCTGAGCTGGACCTGACACATAATATATTGATTGACAGTGTATTGCAATTTAGGGCTGATTCTTCAGTACGGATTAGGTTTACAAGGGGGCAAACAAAACAAAATATCCGGAAAAATGAGCGATTTTTAGCCGACAGTATTGCTGTTGAAGTTTTGCTGTATACCGGCGAAAGGCTGTTTTTGCGCCCAAAACAGCGGTATGTAGATTAGTAGAATATTGCCCCGCTGGCATGTTTCCAAATCACTCGCTTCCCGCCTGCTTCGCGAATAGCAACGCACACCATAGCAGTCTGACGAGCTGGTATTCTGATATGAAATACCAAATAATATCTACTGTTGAAGCAAATAACCTGATTTTTAATAAAAATAAGAGCAGGGTAATTCTCTTGGAAGCGATAACAACTTGTCACGTTAATCAATTGGAAGACGGCAGGTTTATATTGATGCCCTTCGATTCTCCTACCAGTGCTATATTCGACGATATGGCGTCTTGCCTTGAGGATACTGTCCCAAAAAGTGTCTCTACCCAAGGTCTTCACTTAGCGATTTCACCTTCAGTGTATTCTGGTAGCGCATTTTTCAAAGTAGTATAACGCCCGTCCACGTAGGGTTTCGCACAGAAATGCACAGATCGTTTTCACAGAATACACAGAAGGCATATTTTATCTGTGTAACATCTGTGCGGTACATCCGTATAACATCTGTGAGAAATCTACGCGGCCGGGGAATTTCACGCTTTTTCCAAATTTTCCTGTATATTTGGCACCTTATTCCTGGCCAATTAAGGTTTCGCACTGATGTTACACAAAAATTGCAGCGCAATTATGTTTACGCCCTATACTGGCACGGGATCAACATAGAGGAACTATCTGCCATAAAGAACTAAAATCACTATTTTTGCAACTTTAAGCGGCAAATTATGATAAATAAAAGTTATTTTTTCCGATTTGGTAGTGTAATGATTGTATGCTATACTTTCATACTAATCCATAGTTCATGTCAGTCTAAAAACGACCCGAATGATATGAAATTTATTTTGTTCACCCCTGCCTGTGGAACTCATTCTGCGCTGAATAATAACAATATTTACACATATAGAACAGATGCGTATCTGATTACAAGCTTTCAAAATACTGCTGCACATGAAGCGAAAATTGATAGCTTTGTATGCACAATTCAGGATTCGACATGGGCACGATATACTGAATGCTTTATTTTAATTTACAAAAAAAGTAAATATACGAACAATGAATATACTGCTAAAAATCCTCGTGACCTTGACAGATACTCAATGGATAATGATTTTTTATATTGGTATACATGGGCAAATGGGAGGCTTTATTCCAAAGTTGCCATTAAAGGTTACAAGTTTTATGAAGACGTAATGTGCATTGAAAGCAAATAGCGATGGATTTCAGAGAATATTGGATATAATCATCGCGCGAATACCAGGCAAGGTAGAACATCGCGTCAGCGATTCAAAACATCTTCAAAAATTAAAAACAGATACTGTCCAAAAAGTGTGTCTGATAAAGCTATTCACATAACGACCAAATATGCACTTTCAGCGTGTTCTGGTAGCGCATTTTTCAAAGTAGTATAACGCCCGGCCACGTAGGGTTTCGCACAGAAATGCACAGATCGTTTTCACAGAATGCACAGAAGGCATTTTTTCTGTGTAACATCTGTGCGGTACATCCGTGTAACATCTGTGAGAAACCTATGCGGCCGGGAAAAACCGAAAATCCTATGCACTACAAAATTATTTTGCATATTCGCACTTGATTCCCGGCCACGTAGGCTTTCGCACAGATGTTACACGGATGCCCCACAGATGTTACACAGAAACAGCTCCGCGCCCGGGCATTCCTAAAATATTCATCATTCATCGTTCATCATTCATCGTTCATCATTCATCGTTCATCGTTACCAAACATGCGTTTCCTGCTCCTGTTCCTCCTTTGTCCCTTCCTCGCCGCCGCCCAGCTGCGGGTTGACCTCTCCTACCCCGTCGGCAAAAGCGATACGGCGCTGCAAGGGCGTTTGCTGCTGATTTTTTCCAAAACCGCAGCGGCCGAGCCGCGTTTTCAGGTGCGCGACGATTATAAATCGGCACAGGTGTACGGCATGGACGTGGAGGGCTGGAAACAAAACGCCCGACAAAGTTTCAGCGGCGCTGAGTTTGGCTACCCGCTGCGCAGCCTGCGCGAACTGCCGCCGGGCGAATACTATGTGCAGGCGCTCCTGCACGTGTACGAAACCTTCCGCCGCAAAGACGGCCACACGGTGAAAATGCCCATGGACCGCGGCGAAGGCCAGCAATGGAACCGCGCACCGGGCAATTTATATTCCAAACCATTGAAGGTGATTGTCGCGCCGCAAGGCAAAAAAATACAGGTCATCACGCTCTCGCTCACGGAAAGTATTCCGCCCATCGAGCCGCCCAAAGACACAAAATACATCAAGCATATTCGCATCCAAAGCAAGTTGCTGACGGAGTTCTGGGGCCGCCCCATGCACCTCGGCGCGCATGTGCTGCTGCCGGAAGGCTGGAACGAACACCCGGATGTGCATTATCCGCTGGCTATTTACCACGGTCACTTCCCCGACGATTTCGGCGGCTTCCGCACCGAACCACCCGATCCGAACCTTAAACCTGATTACAGTGAGCGTTTTAAGCTGGCCGGTTACAACATCATTCAGCAACAGGAGGCCTACGATTTTTATAAAATGTGGACCGGGCCTGATTTTCCCCGCGTGCTGGCGGTGGAAATTCAACACCCTTGTCCGTTTTACGACGACTCTTACGCGGTCAATTCCGCCAATATCGGCCCCTACGGCGATGCCATTATGTACGAGCTGATTCCGGAAATCGAGCGGCAATTCCGGGGCATCGGTCAGGGCTGGGCCCGATTTATCTACGGCGGCAGCACGGGCGGCTGGGAAGCGCTGGCAGTGCAGGTGCTTTACCCCAAAGAATTCAACGGCTGCTACGCGGCCTGCCCCGATCCCATAGATTTTCGGGCTTATACGGTTGTAGACATTTACAAAGATAAAAACGCCTATTTTCAGGAAGGGCCGTTCGGGAAAGTTGCCCGTCCGGCCACGCGCAACTACCTGGGACATATCAGCGCTACCCTGCAACAGGCCAACTACTACGAACTGGCACTGGGTACCAAAGGCCGCAGCGGACAACAGTGGGACATCTGGGAGGCGGTCTACTCCCCCGTTGGCAAAGACGGCTACCCGGAGCGCCTGTGGGATAAAGAAAGCGGGGAAATCAATCCGAAAGTAGCCGAATACTGGCGCGAAAACTACGACCTGAGCTATATCCTTCAGCGCGACTGGATTATGCACGGCCCCGACTGGCACGGTAAAATTCATATCTACTGCGGCGATATGGACAACTTTTATCTCAACAATGCCGTCTACCTCGCGCAGGAAGCCCTCGAAGCCCTCAACAACCCGCCTTACGACGGCGAGGTGGACTATGGCGACCGCGCCGAACATTGCTGGAACGGCGACCACACGCAGCCCAACGCCATCTCGCGCCTGCGCTATCACCGCTATTTTATCCCGAAATGGACCAAAGAAGTGCAAAACCGCGCGCCGGAAGGGGCGGATTTGCGGAGCTGGCGGTATTGAAACCAGCAGTGGAGAAAAAGTATGGAACTGTCCGCAAGGATTTGAATAAATTCTGCCGAAACAAACGTACTTTTGCGCCCACGTCATGGAAAAAATACTGATTCTCGATTTCGGATCGCAATACACCCAGCTCATCGCCCGCCGCGTCCGCGAAATGAATGTGTACTGCGAAATTGTCCCCTACAACAAAATTCCTACATTAACGCCTGATATTAAAGGAGTTATCCTTTCCGGCAGCCCCTTTTCGGTACGACAGCCCGATGCCCTGCGCATTGATCTGAATGCGCTTGCCGGACAACGCCCGCTGCTCGGCGTTTGTTATGGCGCGCAACTCTTAGCCGATTTTTACGGCGGTGAAGTGGGCAAATCTGAAAAACGCGAATACGGAAAAGTCATGCTCTCGCATCGCGGAGAAGACGACCCGTTTTTTGATAACATTTCCGAACGCACGCAGGTGTGGATGAGTCACAGCGACACCATCCTGCGCCTGCCCGCGCAATTTGAAATCCTGGCTGGCACCGACAGCATTCCGGTGGCCGCATTCCGCTCTACCGGCGGCGCTTTTGACCAACCGGTGTATGGCATTCAGTTTCACCCGGAAGTGTACCACTCCCTTGAAGGTTTTCAGTTGCTGAAAAACTTCGTGCTGGGCGTTTCGGGTTGCAGCGGCGACTGGACGCCCGCGCATTTCGTAGAAGAAACCGTGGCCGCCCTGCGCGCGCAAATCGGCGACGAACACGTCATCATGGCGCTCTCCGGCGGCGTAGACAGCACCGTGGCCGCTACCCTGCTCCACCGCGCCATCGGCGACCGCCTGTTCTGCTTTTTTGTAGACAATGGCCTGCTGCGCAAAAATGAATTTGAGCAAGTCCTGGACTCCTATAAAGGTATGGGCTTCAACATTGAAGGCGTAGACGCCAGGCAGCTGTTTTACGACGGATTAGCCGGCGTAACCAACCCGGAGGAGAAGCGCAAAATTATCGGCAAGCTCTTCATTGATATTTTTGAAAAAGAATCGGAGCAACATCCCGATGCCAAATGGCTCGGACAAGGCACCATTTACCCCGACGTTATTGAATCGGTAAGTGTGCACGGGCCTTCGGTGACCATCAAAAGCCACCACAATGTGGGTGGTTTGCCGGAAAAACTGAAGCTGAAAATTGTCGAGCCGCTGCGCATGTTGTTCAAAGACGAAGTACGTCGTGTCGGCGCGCAACTTGGTGTTCCAGATATTATCCTGAACCGCCATCCTTTCCCCGGACCAGGTCTGGGCATTCGCATCCTCGGTGAAGTAACTGCCGAAAAAGTCCGGCTCATTCAGGAAGCCGACGCGATATATATCAATAAACTGCGCGAGCAGGGCCTCTACGATCAGGTCTGGCAGGCCGGTGCGATTTTGCTCCCGATACAGTCCGTTGGCGTGATGGGCGACGAACGCACCTACGAGCAGGCCGTGGCCCTGCGAGCCGTCAATTCTACCGACGGGATGACCGCCGAGTGGAGCCGCCTGCCTTATGATTTCCTCGCCGAAGTGAGCAGTGAAATCATTAACAATGTAAAAGGCATCAACCGCGTGGTATTTGATATTTCAACCAAACCACCGGCAACCATTGAGTGGGAATAAGGGAAAGCAGTCAAAACAATCATTAAATCCGACGAATCCAGGTCAATTATGCGCATTCTGTTAGTTGAAGACGAAGTTGGTATCCGCGATACCGTAAAACTCAACCTTGAACTCGAAGGTTATGAAGTGGTAGCCACCGGCAACGGCCGCAAAGCCCTCGAATATATTCAGCACCAGCATTTTGACTTGCTGCTGCTCGATGTTATGTTGCCTGATGTAGACGGTTTTACCATCACCGAACAGGTGCGCCTGACCAATACGGAAGTGCCTATCCTTATCCTGACCGCCAAGGATATGGCGCAGGACAAAGTAACCGGCCTCAAAAAAGGCGCCGACGATTACCTGACCAAACCGTATAACCTCGAAGAACTGCTCCTGCGCGTAAGCAACTTAGTGCGCCGCAGTCAGCGGGTAAAAGGCGAGGTTTCCGACCTCTATGAATTTGGCGAGAACAAAGTCAATTTCAGCACATTTGAAGCGACTACCTGGGAAGGTCAAAGTGTGGTGCTCACCAAAAAAGAAAGCATGCTGCTCAAGCTGCTGGTGGAGCGCAAAAACGAAGTGGTGAGCCGCAACCAGATTTTACAGGCCGTTTGGGGTTATGATGTATTCCCCAGCACCCGCACCATTGATAATTTTATCCTTGCCTTCCGCAAATACTTCGAGCGCGACCCCAAGCAGCCCGAGTTTTTTCATTCGATTCGGGGCGTTGGGTATAAGTTTACGAATTGATTTTAGGGGAGTTGAAAAGCCCCCATCCACCCCTCGCAGCCCAACCAGTAAAAACCGGCAGGCAGGTTTTTCAAATCCTTGATTTTCAATGTACTAATCACGGAGTCAGACCATTCCGGTGTTCTAATTTCTGTCCTGCGGCCCAAACAATCCCGAAGAAAAAACACCGTTTCCTCAGGTATTCCCTCCCGCCAGACCGGAATGGACAATTCGCCGCTTTCCGCATCATACACATAAGGATGCTGCGGCCATTCCCCTTGAAGCGTATTGTAGCCCCCGAGGCGCAACCAGGCCGCCGCCATATCGGGTGTGCCGTAGCCATTATGGTTGTCGGGCCTCGCAAAATGATCCGCACTTTCAAACACCGCATCCATAATTTCCTTAGCCGTTTTTTCCGGGTAAGCACTCCAAAGTGCCGCAATACTACCCGCCAGCATGGGGGAGGCCAGCGAAGTGCCACTGCTGAGGTCGAGGTCAATGTCTTTGTATTTGGAAACACTTACGCCATCGCCCGGCGCCAGCAGATCAGGTTTGATACGCCCGTCGGCGGTCGGTCCGTAGGCGCTGAAATCGGCCGTTCCGCTTTCGACGCCGGTAGCACCAACAGCGATAACGCCCGGAGCATCGGCTGGCGTGGAAATGATTTTCCAGGCTTTGTTGCCTTCATTTCCGGCGCTCACGCATACAATCATGCCGCGTTCGGCAGCGGCGGCGGCCCCGCGGGCGACAATACTGGTACGGCCGTCTAAGGCAGATTTGGAAAGCCCTAAAGTAGTATCCGAGTAGATAAAATAGCCCAGCGAGCTGTTGATGATGTCGATTCCTGCACTGTCGGCCCACTCGGCGGCAGCTACCCAATTGGCCTCTTCCGTGGGGTATTCGCCGTTAAACTCTTCCGTTTTGAATAAAATATAGGTGGCGTCGGGGGCGGTGCCGATAAAATAACCTGGCAGGTTGGAAGCCATGAGCGACAGCACCGTGGTGCCGTGAAAAGCATCTTCAAAGACCGCGTTATCGCGCTCCGTAAAATCGCGCCCCACAAGCAAGCGGCCCTGCAGCGCCACACTGTCGAAAAAACTCATTTCATCGGCCTTGTTAAAACCGCCGTCGAACACTGCGATTTGTTTTGCTGCCCCGCGCGCGCCCAGCAGGTGCAGCACATGTGTATTGAGCCGGGCATTTTGCCGGGTTGCATAGCCCCAGGGAAACTGCTTGCCACCGGGTTGCGGGTAGCTGGTACGCAAGGGGCGCTGCTTCGTTGGCCGATCGGGCGGATTGCGCACTTTCAGGTGCGGACCGAGGTAGCGGACTTCCTCAACAAAAGGCATAGTACGCACAAAATCAGCTGTTTCCGCATCCAAAATAAAGGTGGCGGCATTCAGCCATTTGGAGCAATTGTGGTACACCCCGCCTACATTTTCCACGGCCTTCAGGTAAGCCGGGGCGAGCGGCAAATCAGCTTCAGTTATCGGAATATTGGCCACTTGCCGGCGTTCCAGGGCGCGGGTGGAGAGAAAATCGGCAGGAGCATTGATCTGATATGGGCTGCCTTTTTTGTCCTTAAACGCAATCCAGTATTTGTTAAGGCGCATACCCTGCGCGCTCAAAATTGCGCTGTAAAGCAGGCAAACAAATAAAAGCAGACAAGGCAAAAGCTGCCCATTTTTTCGGCGTTTTATAGCCCTTTTTTGACTTGTTTTACAAATTTTAAATGTACCTTCGCGCATCCGAATCAAGTGGTTGGCTTAAAGAACGGTTGATTGATTCGCAAGGATAATTTTTTTTGAACAAATAAATAAAAAAGAGTTTTGCCAACCGGCATAAACCGTTCTTTTTCAATTGATTAGAGGCGTATGCAAGACTCGCGGATTATTTCCATCAATATTGAGGACGAGCTGAAGACCGCGTACATCGACTACTCGATGTCCGTAATCGTGAGCCGTGCGTTGCCCGATGTGCGCGACGGCCTCAAACCCGTTCACCGCAGGGTGCTTTACGGGATGCTCGACCTCGGTTTGGCGTACAACAAACCCTATAAAAAATCGGCGCGTATCGTCGGGGAAGTGCTGGGTAAATACCACCCGCACGGCGACTCCTCGGTTTATGATACCATGGTGCGTATGGCCCAGGAATGGAGCCTCCGCTACCCGCTCGTAGACGGTCAGGGTAACTTTGGTTCTATGGACGGCGACAGCCCGGCCGCCATGCGTTACACGGAAGCCCGTTTGCGCCGTATTACGGATGAGTTGTTGTCGGATATCGACAAAGACACCGTTGATTTTCAGCTCAACTTCGACGACTCGCTCGAAGAACCGAGCGTAATGCCTGCAAAATTCCCGAACCTGCTTGTCAATGGCTCCTCGGGTATTGCGGTGGGTATGGCGACCAACATGATGCCGCACAACCTCACCGAGGTGTGTAATGCTACCATAGCCATGATCGACAATCCGGAGATCACCATTGATGAGCTGATGCAATTCGTCAAGGCGCCTGATTTCCCGACCGGCGGCATTATTTACGGGGTTTCCGGCATCAAGGAAGGTTTTCGTACGGGTCGCGGCCGTGTGGTCGTGCGCGCCAAAACAGAAATTGAAACCGACAACAAAGGCCGGGAATCTATCATTGTTACGGAAATTCCGTATCAGGTGAACAAGGCAATGCTGATTGCCAAAATCGCCGAATTGGTCAATGAAAAGAAGGTTTTGGGCATATCCGATGTTCGGGATGAATCGAACCGCGAAGGTGTCCGGGTGGTTATTGAAATCAAACGCGATGCCGCAGCGAATGTGATACTCAGCCAGTTGTTCAAACTGACGCCCCTGCAAACCAGCTACGGCATCAACAACGTGGCACTGGTTGGCGGCCGTCCGCGCACCCTCAACCTGTTTGAGCTGATCGATGAGTTCATCAAGTTCCGTATCGAAGTGATCGTGCGGCGCACCAAATTTGAATTGCGCAAGGCCGAAGAGCGGGCGCATATTCTGGAAGGCTTGCTCATCGCATTGGATCACCTCGACGAGGTCATTGCCCTCATTCGCGCCTCTAAAGATGCCGAAACGGCCAAAAACGGCCTGATGGAGCGTTTTGGCCTTTCCGAGATTCAATCCAAGGCTATTTTGGCCATGCGCCTGCAACAACTCACCGGTCTGGAACGCGATAAAGTGCGCGCCGAATACGATGATCTGATGCGCCGCATTGCTGAATTAAAAGCCATTCTGGCCGATGAAGGCCTGCAACGCGGTATCATCAAAACGGAGTTGTCGGAAATCATCGAGCGTTATGGCGACGAACGCCGTACGGCCATCGAAGTGGATGAAGCTGATATCAGCATCGAAGACCTGATCGAAGACGAGCAGGTTATCATTACCATCAGCCACGCCGGTTACATCAAGCGCACACCCCTCACCGAGTACCGCGCACAAGGCCGCGGCGGCCGAGGTTCGCAGGGCGTCCGCACCCGCGATGAGGACTATGTGGAGCACATGTTTACGGCAACCAATCACCAGACCATCCTGCTCTTTACCGAGAGCGGACGCTGCTTCTGGCTCAAGGTTTACGAAATTCCGGAAGGCGCCAAAGCAACCGCTGGCCGCGTCATTCAGAACCTGCTCAATATCCCGAAAGAAGATCGGATTCGCGCCTTTATTATCGTGAAAAATCTTCAGGATGAGGCACTTATCAATAGTCACCACATCATTTTCTGTACCAAACGCGGACAGATCAAAAAGACCCTGCTGGAAGAATATTCCCGTCCGCGCCAGGGCGGCATCAATGCCATTACCATCAATGAAGGCGATGCGCTGATTGAAGCCAAACTCACAACCGGCAACGACGAAATCATTCTCGCCGTACGCTCGGGCCGTGCAATCCGCTTCAACGAACAGGATGTGCGCCCGATGGGCCGTACTGCTGCCGGCGTACGTGGTATTTTTGTAGAAGACAATGGGGAAGACACCGTGGTAGGTATGGTTTGTGTGGATCCAAAAGATGAGCAAACTTCCATCCTTGTTGTTTCGGAAAAAGGTATGGGCAAACGCTCCGCACTTGAAGATTACCGCACCCAAAGTCGTGGCGGCAAAGGCGTAAAAACACTTAATATTACCGATAAAACAGGTAATTTGGTGGCCATTAAATCCGTTACAGACAACGACGACCTGATGATTACCACCACCAACGGTGTAACCATCCGAACCGCCGCAGACGAACTGCGGGTGATGGGCCGCGCAACACAGGGCGTGCGGGTCATTCGACTCGATGATCGCGACGGCATTGCCGACGTGACGGTACTGCCCAGCGAGGAAGTTGTAGATGCACCGGAGGAAACACAGGATAACGCCGAAGCCTGATTTTTCACAACGTTTAGCAAATGCATGTGACCATTGCCTCGCCGAACGTTTTCATTGCACAGATAAATTGTCAAATCTAACTCACATGAAGAACATCTTTTTTGCACTTGCGGGTGCGCTTTTGCTGACCTTCTCTGCGACAGCCCAGGAAAGCGGCGATAAACTTGCCAAACAAGCCCGCAAAGCCCTCGTCAGCTATAACATTGACCCGGCAAATAACAAAGACAAATTAGACGAAGCCAAACAGAAAATTGATGCCGCTCTGGCGCTCCCCGATGCGCAGGCAATGGCCTCTGCCTGGATTACCAAAGGCGATATTTACAATACCATTCTTCAAAAAGACATGGGTATGCGTGCCTTGAATCCGAAAGCACCGCTGAGTGGCGACAATGATGCACTCGTCGCTTTCGAAGCATTTCAGAAAGGTTATGAACTGACAACCAAGAAGTTCGAAAAAAGCGACGCCATAAAAGGCATTGGTGAAGTACAAGGCCACCTGATTAATATCGGCAACGAAAAATATGAGAAGCAGGAATATGAAAAATCCTTCCTCTCGTACAAAGCATCACTCGCAGCACATGAACTGCTTAAGGCCAACACCCAAAAAAGCTTCCTGGATGATCCTGCCACCCTCGACGACCAGACGCTGTACACCGGCCTGATCGCACAATTGGCTAATCGCCCCAACGACGCGCTCCCTTTCTTCGAGCAACTTTACAAAAAAGGCAATGCCAAAGCACAAGTGTACGAGGGGCTTTATACCATTAAAAGCGCAGCTGGTGATGAAGCCGGTGCATTCGCCATCCTTCAGGAAGGCCGCCAAAAGCACCCCGATGATACCGGCCTGCTTTTCAATGAGATCAACTACTACCTCAAGCAAAACAAACTCGACGAACTGACCAGCCGCCTGAAATCTGCCATTGATAAAGAGCCGGGCAACATCGGCCTTTATGTAACCCTCGGCAACGTTTACGACAATCTCTACCAGATTGCTCAAAAAGAAAAAAACGAAGCCAAGGCGACGGAGTACTACGAATCCGCTAAAAAATACTACACCGACGCAATGGGTCGCGACCCCAAAAATGCGGAAGCAGCCTATGCAATGGGTGCCCTTTATTATAACCAGGCCGCACTCCTGACGCAGGAAATGAACGCCATGCCCGAAGATTACTCTTCCGCAGGTTTGAAAAAACTGGAAGCCATCAATAAAAAGGTGATGGAATACTTCGATAAAAGCCTTCCCTTCTTCCAAAAAGCGGAAAGCCTGAACCCCAACGATATGAATACCCTCATCGCCCTTTCCGAAATTTATGCCCGGAAAGAAGATGCTGACATGATCACGGAATTCAAAAAACGCTTTGAAGTGGTGAAAGGCGGCGGCAAAAACGCAAGCGCCTACTTCAAGCAATAGTTTTTTGATTTTGGATTTTTGATGCTTGATTTTTGATTGTAAAAAACTGTAAACCAGAAATTTATAATCAAAAATCAAGCATCAAAAATTCAAAATCATTTAGCATATAATGCCAGCCATTTGCATTCCTGAATGGCTTGTTCGTAAAAGCGGGTATCTGCGTATTTTTTATTTAATACATTATAAAATCCCATATACTGCTGCGGCAGAACAGGAATTAACTGATCCTGTGTTCCTTTGTAATGGTACTGATTGTCTTTATTGCAAAACCATTGTTTTTGCTGGCATCGCGCCGCCATAAATAATGCCCTGGCGCTGAGTTCCCGCGTTTCTGCGATTTCATAAGCTTTATTAAAATACTGCAAAGCCAGGCTTACGTCTGTGTACTCCTTATTGCCATCGGGTGAGCCGGGTAAGGAAAAAACCGGGCCTTGTTGGAGGCGCCCCCAGTTGTAGCCGCTGCGATAAAAATCCACGGCCTCCCAGGCGTAACCGAAATAGCTCATGTTGTAATGCGCCAGCCCCATGAAGTAATAATAGATGGCGGCATCCTGTTTTTTTCCGGTAGATTCACTGGCTTTTGCCCGAAACTCATAATCAATCAGCATTTTAGCAATTTCAAAACGCGACAATTGCAGGCTATCGGCTGCACCTACATTGGTATGCACGCGTTCGCTGAAATTTTCCCTGAACGGTGCAAATTTCTTCATCTTGGCCTTTTCTACTTCCGATATTTTATCCATCACCGAATAGGCCCCTTCTACCTCTCCCCTTCCTAGGAGTGCAGCGCCTTTGTATTCGAGTAAAATGGCTTTTACCCGATCGACATTGGTATCGATTTGCATCACTTTCTCCAGCATAACCGGATTTTCTTCCTCGGCTAATGCCAGCAAATCATCAATCACTGCCATATCCGGATTGTAGCCGATGGCCTCCGGCGGATAAGCGGCCAGCAGGGCTTTGCCAGGACGTTGGTTGGCTATGTAAGCGGATGCAAGCCAATCTTCGAGAAAGAACTGAAAGTCCGGGTTTTCTTTAAAAACATCCTCTTCCATCAGTCGATAGGCTTCAGCATCAATGAAGGTTTTGGCCGGGTCGAGTTGCATAATGCGCAACAACATGCGCCATTGATCCATTTGCTTGCGCAGTTGCTTGTCGTAGTCGTCCCGCTTCTTCAGGTCGGCCTCCAGGCGGTTCCAGGTCATTTCGGCGCCATAGCTGTCGCCTGCCAGCAGTTGCAGGTAACCATTGAGCGCGCGCCAGAGTTTGGGGTTGTACACCTGGTTTTCGCGGATGACGCGCCGGGCCAGTTTCTGCAAATCCAGCAAAGCGGGCGCGCGCTTTTCCCGAATCTGCACACCGTCTTTTATGTTGGCCTTCTGATCGGTAACGCGGGTGCGCAGGAATATTTTTTCCATATCCTGCACGGCCCGGATAAACGGATACTCCAGCTGCGGATTGCCGGGATCCAACTCGTAAATTGTTTGTAGTTCAGCGGCTTCCATCGTTGGCGATTTTGCCGCCCGAATCAGGTAAAGCGTACTGCGCTCCTTGTCGTCGCGGCACAAGTGCAGCGCGGCGTTCCAGTCCTCATCATTTCTGAAATAAATACTGTTGTAAGCCTGACGGCGCTTGGAGGGGCAGTTTCGGAACACTAATGAAAAACGCCATGCCGCTTCCGGGTAATTGCCCATTTGTTGCAAAGCGCCGGCAAGATGCCCGAGCGTCCAGCCCGTTACGATGCTTGATCCCAGCGTTTTTTTATCTATACGATTATCTATCAAGCGATTATATAGCCTGATGGCCATTTCCGGCTGTCCGGCATAATGCGCCAGCCGGATCATCTGGTAGGCCAGTCGCAATTTCAGAAAATACGATTGATACCCTTCAAACATCCGTTCGCCTTCCTGAATAAGGCGCAGCATTTCCGGAACTGCCTGAAGCGGCGCACGGCGCACCACGTAAAATTCGCAGGCGCGGGCGTATATTAAATAAGACGTCACCTCTGTGCAACTGCTCGTTGCAATACTCAGTGCAAAAGTATTATCGGCAATCCTTGAGGGCAGCGGTGGTTTATTGGTCGGTGTTTCCGCGCTCTGATGCAAGGCACGAAGCTCCGAATCGCTGGCTTTGTAGACAATATCTTCCACCTCTCCCAAGCTGGAATAGCCGCAAAAACGTTCATTCCACTCCTCCAGATTTGCTATTTTCTGGATGGTATCTTGCTGGTAATAAGACCTGTAATATTCCTGCCAGTCCAAAAAATAGGGCGCATAGGCGCTGTTCGGATCTGTGATATAAGGATAAATAAAGGAATACCCGCGCTGCCGATGGAGCACTTCCTGACTACAGGCGTCGGGGAGTTCCGGCGGGTTAAAAGCAGGAAAAAGTGCGCTTGCGAGCGCTACGCCCAAAAGCGCAATCAGTGAATATCTCCGGGTTCTTTTTTCCATAATAATTCCAGCATTTGGGCGGAGTTTTGAGCGGCAGTACTGCTGTCAAGTGTAAAAAAACAAGGTGCTGCAGCCTTCAAATCGCTTTGCGAGCGCAGCAGATCCGCCGCCTGTTGAAGCGTTTCCGGACTTATTTTTTCGCAGCGCAATAAATCGCCCGGGCGAAGATAATGCCCGGCAACGAATGTACCTGAAATTACCTCAAAACGCCGACATGTGCCCGGTGCTGAAACCGCTATCGGGCGAAATTTTTCCGTATCCTTCCAGTTTGTAGTTTGGGGAATAATCTTCCAGAGTTCGTCGGCCCTGTAAACCAGCGTCCACTCAAACAAGGGCAATGCCCAGCGCAGCGGCAGCGGATAATCGCCTCTTTGGTGCAGATAGGCACGCAAATCGGATAGTTTCAGGATAGAATTCTCTTCTTCCCAGTCGGATATATTGCCTGTATTATAGGCCATCAACACTGCAAAATCTGCCGGTGGAATACCCGTGCCCTCCGGGTCGCGGTATTGATGCAGGCGAAGGGTAATGCCGAGTTTGGTTGCTGCCGGCAAATGTGTTTTCAGGATTTTCAGGT
The DNA here is from genome assembly GCA_017303875.1 of Chitinophagales bacterium. Lineage (GTDB taxonomy): Bacteria > Bacteroidota > Bacteroidia > Chitinophagales > Saprospiraceae > M3007. The sequence continues at coordinate 88,343 of JAFLBP010000001.1, forward strand.
ATTGAAAAAAAGTGTTTTTAGTAGAAGGTGTCCAGTCGCAATCAATCTGCACGCGTTCGGGTTTGTTGCCAAAATACTGCGGCCATCGTGCGGCACAGGATTTAAAAGAAGCGGCGTGTGCCTGCGCCAGCCGTTCCAGCGCCTCCGAAGACCGGTTTTTAAAGCTATTATTCGCAATAAAAATTACCGGCTCCAGATGCAAACCGGATAAACGGGCTGTATCCGGAATGGCGAGTTGTGCCAGCGTCTCTGCATCGCCGCCGACATCCTCGATTTTTACATATACATGCCGGCACTGCATGGAATCAAGCAGCGCACGCTCCCGGGCACTGAGTTGCAGGGTGGTTTTCCAGTAGTACCAAACCGGGAGTTGCGGATCAGGAAAAACATTCGGAATAGCATCTTTTTCCCTACAGGCATACGGCTGTAACAGTAAAAACGCAAGGGAAAAACGGAATAATACCCTTATGACAGTATTTTCTTTTTTTGTGCCCAATAAGCAATAATTTTGTGCAAAATTGCTGAATAAATCTTCATCCATGTTAAAAAAATACGCCGCCTTTTTCGGACTGCTGTTGTGCTGTATCCCTGCGTGGATCAGTGCGCAAAGTACGGCAACTGCCAAAATCGACAGTGCCCTGCTCGCCCGGTTCACCACTAATGAAACTGCTGAATTTCTGATTATCATGCAGGCGCAGGCTGAAATTACGGAGCCGGCAGCGCGCATCAAAAACGAACTTGAAAAAGCCCGTTTCGTATACAGGGAACTGCGTCAAATTTCAGAACAGACGCAGGGAAATGTTCGTCGCCTCCTCGACGAACATCAGGCCCCCAAACAGCCATTCTGGATCATCAATGCACTCTGGGCCAAAGGCAATCTTCAGCTGATTGAACAACTGGCTGCCCTGCCGGAAGTGGCGCGCATAGAAGACAATCCGGTAATGCACCTGAGTCGGCCTCCGCAGGACAATACCTTGCTGGCCACACAAGACCGAACCGTCAGCCCATGGGGCATTACCAAAATCAATGCAGATGATGTCTGGGCGCTTGGTTACCGCGGTCAGGGCGTTGTTGTGGGTGGTCAGGATACCGGCTACGAGTGGGAGCATCCTGCCATTAAAGCACATTATCGGGGCTGGGACGGCAGCGCGGTCGATCACAACTACAGCTGGCACGATGCCATCAGTACGGTCATTAACGGTGGTGCCAATTCCTGCGGCCTGAATCTGATGAGTCCCTGCGACGACAATGCCCACGGCACCCATACCGCCGGCACGATGGTAGGGGTCTACGGCGCTGACACCATCGGTGTAGCACCCGCAGCACAGTGGATCGGCTGCCGGAACATGGAAGAGGGCGACGGCACACCGGCAACTTACATTGAATGTTTTGAATGGTTTGCAATGCCGACCAACCTGAATGACGGCGCTCCCAACGCCGCGATGAAGCCCAATGTGATCAATAATTCCTGGGGCTGTCCGGGTTCAGAAGGCTGTAATTCAAGTAATTACGCAACCATGAACACTGTGATCAACAATGTTCGCGATGCCGGAATATTGGTAGTCGTTTCGGCAGGAAACAGCGGCTCCAGTTGCAGCAGCGTCAATGCGCCGCCTGCTATTTTTGCCAATGCCTTTGCCGTTGGGGCAACCAATAGCAGCGACAACATTGCGTCTTTCAGTAGCCGCGGACCGGCCATTGCCTACACGACACTCAGCAAACCCGATGTGAGCGCTCCCGGGGTAGGCGTATACTCCTGCACCGGAACCGATAATAATCCTACAGGCTACGGTACCGCCAGCTGGAATGGTACCAGTATGGCCGGCCCGCACGTGGCCGGATTGGCGGCATTGGTAATGTCGGCGCGTCCTGACCTGAAAACCAATATTCCGCTGCTGGAAACCCTTATTAAAAACAATTCGGTGCCGCGCTACGCAACTTCTCCGTTTTGCGGAACAGACAACGCCAGTTCCCGCCCCAACAACGTATTCGGCTGGGGCCGTGTGGATGCGCTGGCCACTGTAAATGCGGCCATTGCGCTGCCCGTGGAATGGGTTAGCTTCAGTGCCCGGCCGCTGGGCAAACACAGCGAACTGAACTGGACTACCGCCATTGAATCAGAATGCAATGCCTACGCCATCATGCGCAGCGCAGACGCAATTCGCTGGGAGAAAATTGAAACCGTGCCTTGCCGCAATAGCCTCAACGGCGCCGATTACACGTATATTGACCGCAACCCGCTGCCTGGCATCAATTATTACCGGCTTGAACAGGCAGATCACAATGGCGCCAAATGGAATAGTGCCGTAGTCTCGCTGTCCTTCAACGCAGGAGGGGTCGATATGCGACTGCAAGCGCAGTACAGCAGCGATATGATTTATGTGGATATTATTCAGAATGGCAAATCCTTCGATGCCTTTGTTTTTGACGTGTACAGTGTGGACGGGAAATTACTGCGCAGCAGCCCGCTCGAACAAAGTGCGTCGGTTGTACTGGAAGGATTGTCCTCAGGGCTTTATGTTGCAAGCCTTCGCACAGAAGCCGGGGCAGTTTTGGCCTCCAAAAAGTTTGTATGGAAATAAAAAAATCGGCGCCCGGGAAATATCATTCCGGGCGCCGATTCAAAATAACAGCCTGAATAACTACGCTAAAACACCTGCTGCGGAAAACGCCTCAATATCGGAGGCAATACGCATAACAAGCGCGTCGGCAGCAGCCTGAACGGGTTCCGACAAACCGATATGCATCGGCTGTACTTCCTCAACAGATACTAAATAAAGATAGATCTTGGGCAAAGTACCGCGCAGGGTCATGGCCTCCACCACATCGCGCAAGCCGACTTCATGGGTGCTCATCACCCGCGGAAAATCCTTTGAAAAACGGGGTTCAATTAGCCGTACGGTGCCTGCGGGCAGCCCGTCGAGGGTGGCATCTGCCATAAACACGGTTTCGTAGGCTTCCATGGGGCCCATGAGGTGAAAACCTCCGGTGCCGCCATCCAATACCTCGACGTTGGGGGGCAGGGGAATCGTTTCTAATTTTCTGGCCAACGCCACCCCTACCCCTTCATCGCCCATCAGGTAATTCCCGATGCCCAGGAATAGTATATTTTTTTCCTGAATGTCCTTCATTACTTTTTGCTTTCCTTTTGTTCCTCCTTCTGGTGGTGGTGAAATTCTTCTTCTTCAATAAACTTCCAACCGCCTCCCATGGAGGAGATTTCGCCCCGTCCTTCCACATAATCGTGGTAAAAAACTAAGTACACGTGGATGATCGTAAACAGAATGAAGAACCACATAAACAGGTGGTGTATATTGCGCAGCAACATATCATTCCCTGCCAGCACAGGCACCCAGGCAAACAGCTTGGCAAACCAGTTGTCGCTCATGGCTTCATACAGGCCAAAGCCCGTGATCACCTGCACGACAAACGCCAGAAACGTAAAGAAGTAAATGAAACCGGCCAGTGCATTATGGCCTACGGACATATGCCCGCCGGATTTAATCTGTAAAATGTCGATTTTGAGAACCTGCCATATTTCCGCCCAGAATTTTTTATTCGTAGGGATAAAGTTTTTCCAGTTGGCGTATTTATTCCCCACAAATCCCCAATAAAGGCGGAAAATGAAGTTAAAGACGAAAATATAGGCGGTTGCAAAATGTATATAACGAATCCAGCCGAACCAGTAGCGTTCCCAGGCTTCACCGCTGAACATAAATGCAGGCGGTTTGCCGATGAGATAACCGGTAATACACAGAATCGTTATGCTGAGCGCATTAACCCAGTGGTATACCCGAACGGGAAGTTCCCACACGAATACCCGGCGCAATAGATGTGTTGTAGCTGCCATAACTCATTGTTTTTATTGAAGTTAAAGCACTTGCACTTTACTGACCTGATCGCCGGTTTCGTCGTACAGGTGTACGGCACAAGCCAAACAGGGATCAAATGAGTGAATGGTACGCAGAATTTCAACCGGCTGATTGGAGTCGGCCACGGGCGTGTCCATCAGGGCTGCCTCATAGGCCGACTGTTTGCCGGCGGCATCCCGTGGTGAAGCATTCCAGGTTGTGGGAACGACCAGTTGATAATTCGCTATTTTTTTGTCTTCAATCACAATCCAGTGGCCGAGCGCACCACGCGGCGCTTCCGTATGTCCGACGCCCATGGCTTTGGCGGGCCATTTTTCCGGATTAAACATATCCATATTGGCCATACGGGTATCGCCGTTGCGGATGTTGTTAATCAGTTCATCGTAAAAGTCCAAAGCCCAGTCGGCCATCAGTGCGCTTTCCAATCCGCGGGCTGCCGTGCGGCCCAGGGTGGAGAACAAGGCTGTTGCCGGCACGCCGAGCTTGCTGAGTGTTGAATCTACAATCTCCTTGTATTCTTCTTTACCGCTGGCATAGCCTACGAGCACGCGGGCAAGCGGGCCGACTTCCATTGCATTTCCTTTCCACCGCGGCGTTTTGATGAAGCTGTACGCTTTATTGGTATCGAGGTGTTCAAATGGCGGTTGAGGACCGGTATATTTGATTTCCGTTTCACCTTTCCAGGGGTGCAGACCTTTGTCGTTGCCACCGGCATAATCGTACCAGGAATTATTGATAAACTCCTGAATTTCACCGTCTTCGCGCATATTTACCTCATATACACGGCTCAGATCTTTGTTCAAGATTGCACCCGGCGGGAATTTATACGAACTGGTATCGCGGTACCCGTTGGTCGGCAAATCGCCGTAGGCTAAATAGTTGCCCAAGCCACCGCCGATAGCGCCCCAGTCGAGGTAATACGGTGCAATGGCCAGCAGATCCGGGATATACACTTGCGTGATAAATTCCTTGGCGTCTTTCAGCAACTGTTCCACATGGGCCAGGCGTTCGGCATTGATGGAGCTTACATCATCCAGTCCGATGCTACAGGCCATACCGCCCACTAAGAAGTTCGGGTGCGGGTTTTTACCACCAAAAATGGCTTGAATTTTAACGATTTCCTTCTGCCATTCCAAGGCTTCGAGGTAGTGGGCTACCCCGATCAGGTTGACTTCCGGCGGCAATTTATAAGCACTGTGGCCCCAATAGCCATTGGCAAAAATGCCCAATTGGCCGCTTTCCACATATTTGGTGAGTCGCTTGATCAGGTCGGAGAAATAGCCCGGAGAGCTTTTCGGGTAATTGGAAATGCTCTGTGCAATTTCCGAGGTTTTTTTAGGGTCGGCTTTTAAAGCACTAACAATATCTACCCAGTCGAGGGCGTGCAGGTGATAAAAATGCACTACGTGGTCGTGCATGTACAGAGTGGCGAACATCAGGTTGCGCACTAACTCTGCATTGGGCGGAATGGTAATATTCAGTGCATCTTCCACCGTGCGTACGGAAGCAAGCGAGTGGATAGAAGTGCAAACGCCGCAAACACGCCCGACGAATGCCCAGGCATCGCGCGGATCGCGGCCTTTCAAAATCTTTTCAATACCGCGCACCATGGTGCCGGATGAAAAAGCATCTACGATTTTACCGTTCTGTATATCGGCTTCTACGCGCAGGTGCCCCTCAATTCGAGTTACGGGGTCAACTACAATGCGTTGGCTCATGACTTACTTTTTTTAGATGAAAAGGTGTTGGGTTCGGGATTATATGCGGCCTGTTAAAGTTCTTTTTCCGCTTCCTTGCCCTCTTCGATCACATCGTCGATGAGTTTGGATTTGCGAAGATTGGTCATGACCGCATGGGCGGCAATGCCAACTCCGGTAGCAATGGCAGCGGCCGTGCCGATTTTGTCGGCATCCGATTCAATGCCAAAACCGGGGAATGGCTGTGCGCGGGCATACAAAGCGCCGGCATCCCAGTAGTTTTCTTCCGAACAACCGAAACAGCCGTGTCCGGACTGGATCGGATAGCTCGTGCCGCCATTCCATTTGGTAACACCGCAGGCATTATAGGTTGTCGGGCCTTTGCACCCAACTTTATACAGGCAGTAGCCTTTTTTGGCATTCTCGTCGTCAAACGTCTCCACAAACAAACCGGCATCGTAGAAAGGACGGCGGTAGCAGGTATCATGTACCCGCTTGGAATAGAATGCCTTGGGCCGGCCGATGCCGTCGAGTTCGGGCAAGGTGCCGAAAGTAATAATGTGTACCAGTACTCCGGCCATTACCTCGCCGATGGGCGGGCAACCGGGCACCTTGATTAATGGTACACCTTTAATGATTTTATGAATGGGCGTTGCGCCGGTCGGGTTGGGCTTGGCCGACTGCACGCAACCGTTGGAAGCACAACTGCCCCAGGCAATTACCGCTTTGGCGCCTGAAGCGGCTTCCTTCAGAATATCCATGGAAGTACGTCCGCCGATCATGCAATAAACGCCGTCGGCTTCCGTCGGGACAGAACCTTCAATACAAAGCACATATTCGCCTTTGTATTTTTCCATCGTATCGCGCATACATTTTTCCGCCTGATGGCCTGAGGCTGCCATCAGCGTTTCCGTGTAATCCAGCGATAATTTGTCGAGCAAAATATCGGCAACAATAGGGTGAGAAGAGCGGATAAAACTTTCACTGCAACAGGTGCATTCCTGAAAGTGCAGCCAGATAACCGGAATTCGGGGTTTGTCTTGCAGCGCTTTTGCTATCTGTGAAACACCGCTGGCTTCGAGGCCAAGATAAGCGGCAACCGTAGCGCAAAACTTCATAAAGTCGCGCCGGGAATAACCGCTGTGACGGAGTTCCTCATAATAACTTTTGCGTTCGTTTCTCGATGACATAGGGAAAGGCTGTTTTTTTAGAAGGAAATAAAATCGTTTTGGGCCTTGTCGGCGGTAAAGATAATATGGCATTTTATCTGAAAATCAAAATCATTATCAGCCAAAATGCTGACTTTCGTCATGCACGCCAAATGGCTTTCTGCCCGACTTTTGACTTCCGAATATGCTCCGCATTTGCAAATCCGGGTATACTTGTCCTGTCATGCACGAACTTTCAATTATTCAAAACATTATAGCCATAGCTGAAGAGGAAGCCGCTGCGCAGCCCCTTCACACGCAAATTGAAAGTATCGAGCTGCATATCGGCGAAATGGCGGGCGTCGAAATCGACTCCCTTGAATTTCTGTGGACAGCCGCCGTAGACGGTACCGTGCTCCAGCATGCCAATTGTACCATTCAGCGTATTCCGGGTCAGGCAATTTGTGCCGACTGCCAAACAAGTTTTTTCATTCAACAAAGACATCTTCCCTGCCCCAATTGCGGTTCGCATTGGTTAAATATTACAGGCGGTGAGGAGTTGCGTGTCAAAGCGATAGGTTTTTTTTAGTGTTTTAGTATTTTTGTGTTTTAGTGTTTTAGGAATAAATCTACACCAAAACTCTAAAACACTTAAACTCTAAAACACTTAAACACTAAAACACCTAAACACTTAAAAAAAATGTGCATAACCTGCGGTTGTAGTGGCAATGGCCACCAGTTATTAGCCTTTAAAAGTGACGGCGCCCGGGCCAACCCGGCGGCCCTGAAACTGGCTGTTGCAATGCCGGTTAATGAAACGCTTGCACCACCGGTCATTGAAGCGCCCGCACCGGGCAAAACCCTGGTGGAAATTGAGCGCGATGTGCTGGGCAAAAACAACAAAATGGCCGAGCGCAACAGGGGCTACTTTGAAGCGCGGAATATCCGTGCCTACAACCTCGTCAGCTCGCCCGGCTCCGGCAAGACCAGTATTCTGGAGCGCACTTTGAAGGAAATCGGCGATAAAGTCCGCTTTTATGTCATTGAAGGCGATCAGCAAACCGCCCGTGATGCCGAGCGTATTGCAGCCTCCGGCGCGGCAGTGGTACAGATCAATACCGGCAAGGGTTGCCACCTTGAAGCCCAAATGGTTCACGAAGCCCTGCGCCAGCTCAACCCGGATGCCAACTCGGTGATGATGATTGAAAATGTGGGCAATTTGGTTTGTCCGTCTGCTTTTGACCTCGGCGAAAATGCCCGCGTGGTCGTCATCAGTATCACCGAGGGTGAAGACAAACCGATCAAATATCCGGATATGTTTCACAGCGCAGATCTTTGTCTGATTAATAAAATTGACCTGCTGCCCTACCTTAAATTCGACCTCGAAGCTTTGAAAAATTACGCACGACAGGTGAATCCCGGTCTGCGTTTTATTGAGGTTTCGGCAAGTACCGGCGCCGGTATGGATGCCTGGTATCAGTATATTCTGGAGCAAAACAACACACAATCCTGAGCTATGTGCCTGGCCATTCCCGGTAAAATCGTTAACATCACCGCCCAGCTGGATGAAACTTTCCGTTATGGGAAAGTGAGCTTCGGCGGTATTCTGCGCGACGTAAATTTAAGCATGGTGCCCCTTGCCCGCGAAGGCGATTATGTGCTGGTGCACGTAGGCGCCGCCATCAGTGTGATTGATGAGGCGGAGGCGGAGCAGACCTTTAATTACCTAAAAGAGATCGGCGACCTGGACGATCTCGGGCACGAAGCGTAACTATATGGAAACCTTATTCCCGATTCTGTTTGCAGCGGTAGTGGGTTTTGGTCACGCTTTTGAGGCCGACCACCTGATTGCGGTGGCCAATTTGGTCAGCAAGCGCAACACCTTCTGGCTCGCCGTGAAAGACGGTATTGCCTGGGGGCTGGGGCATACCTCCACCATATTGTTGGTTGGCTTGCTCATCATTGGACTGAAAATTGGCATCAGCGAGCAGGTTTTTTCCTATTTGGAGGCTGGAGTCGGCTTCATGCTCATTACCCTGGGCATTTTTCGGCTTTCGGTGTTGGCGCGTGGCGGAAATGCAGCACAGCTGCATTTTCATTTTGCCGATTTGTTGTTCTGGCGCAAAAAAGAAAACAAGGGCCTTAAAGCGGCGCCTTTTGCCTGGCGTACCATCGGGTACAAACCTCAGGATATTAGTACGCTTCGGATTGCAACACCCCGCCGGCATGAGCACCATCTGGCTTATGGCGTGGGCCTGATTCATGGTCTGGCAGGTAGCGGTTCGCTTATTGTATTGGTGATGAGCCAAATCAACAGCCTCGGGCTTTCTTTGCTTTATCTACTTATTTTTGGCTTTGGTTCCATCGTGGGTATGTTGCTGGCGGGCGGTTTGTTCAGCCTGCCCTTTTCCAAAAAAATCTCCTCACACCGTTATTTGCAACTGGGCCTTACCCTCCTGTCATCGCTACTTTGTATCATATATGGAGGTATGGTGGTTTGGGAAAATCTGGCAGGATAGGAAAAAAGACTGAAAATGTATCGGCGGGTAAGTGTGGGTAAAAAATACAACGCTACTTGTCCTCTCCCCGACTTCCAATCCAGCTTTTACCTTTGCTTTTGCACGGACATTCAAAAATCCTCCCTACTTTTAAGCCAATTATACACAACCGAAAGCATCTATGAGCTACGCAAAACAAGCCCTGAAGGATATTGTAAATCAATGCGATGCGGTACTAAGTCAGTTTACCGCTGAAAACTATGCCCGCCCCCTGACAGAATTCGACGGCAGTAGCATCGGCCAACATTTCCGCCATATCCTGGAATTTCTGGAATGCCTCTCCAAGGGTTATCCAAATAATGTGGTAGACTATGCTGCCCGCAAACGCAATTCACTCTATGAAACAGACCCGAAGGTAGCGGCAGCGGCATTGGCAAATTTCAGCGAAAGCCTGATGGAGGTGTCTGAAAATCAGTCTATTATGGTGCGTGCAGAATACAACATGTCGGAACGCCCTGAATATTACAGTACGGTAGGCCGCGAACTTATGTTTGTGTACGACCACGCCATTCACCACCTGGCTATTATCAAAGTGGGCATGCGTTGCAGTTTTCCGGAAATTAAAAGCGACCGTGACTTCGGCGTTTCTCCTTCTACCATCAAGGCGCGTTCGCTTACAACTTAGGCGCGCAAACACATACTATTGCTGCTTCGTTGTCTGTTTCCGGCAGCTGTATCTTTTCTAGATATAAGTCAAACGCCCGGGTGAATTCCCCTTTGGTGATTGTGCCGGTGCCACCGCCGGTTTGTCCGTCCCAGTTATCCAGATCAATATGCAGGTGTTCTTTAAAATCAAGTGCTTTGAGGCCATAAGCCTTATAGAGTGCCTCCTTTGCTGTCCAGTAAATATGTAAAATATCCATGTAAGCGGAGGCGGGAAATTGAGCGGCAGCATCCTGTTCGGCTTCATTGACAAATTTATGCGCCAGTGCAGGCATTTTAGCCACCAACACCTGCAAATCCAGCCCAAAGGCAGCCTCTTGCCGGCAGTTGCGCACCATCAAGGCGCCTACCAGACCTCGGGAGTGGCTCAGCGAGCAGGCCAGCTCCTCATGCCCAGGGAAAAATGGTTTTGAAAATGCATCCTTGGCTAAGGGCAAACGCTGTGGCGCACCGGATAATTTGTGCAACAACCACCTTGCGGCCAGCCATTCCATACGACGCGGCGCCTTCAACAACTCTAATTCAGCTTGCTCTCCGGCAGACAAAGGCAAATCCCGAAAGAAGAATGCCTCTGCTTCTTCTATCTTCCAAACCCCCAGTGTGGCATCAGGAAAAGGATGGCGTAAGGAGAGCAACATTTTTTTAACGATGAACTATGAACGATGAATTTTAACGATGAACTATAAACGATGAATGATGCACAACAAACCAAAAATTATTCATCGTTCATCATTCATAGTTCATCGTTAAAATTCATCGTTCATCGTTAAAATTCAGTGCCACTTTGGAAGGGCGTTGTATTCGTAATCGCTCATGCGGGCGAGCAGGTCGTCGATGGTGTCGGAAACGATACAAAGTTCGCGGTTTTGTGCGCGCAGGAAGCCGTTTTCCACCATATTATCCAGCATTTGAACCAGCGGATCATAATAGCCATGTACGTTGAGCAGGCCGATCGGCTTGCGGTACTGATGTAGTTGCGCCAGGGTCAGGGCTTCAAAATGTTCATCCATCGAGCCATAGCCGCCGGGCAAGGTGATGATGCCGTCGGTTTCGCGCATCAACAATACGCGGCGTTCCGACATGGTTTCCACATGCACCATGTCTTTTACGCCGGGGTGGCCGAGTTCAAGGCCGTGGAGTTGATGGGTAATAATGCCGGTGATCGGGCCGCCGGCTTCGAGCACGGCATCCGCGAGAACGCCCATGAGGCCGACGCTGCCGCCGCCGAAAACGACCTTGATACCACGTTGGGCAAGGGTGTGGCCGAGTTCGCGGGCGGCAGCTTCAAACCAGGGCTGCGTGCCTTTGTTGGCGCCGCAGAATACTGCAATAGACTTCATGTTAAGGATTACATCCAGTTTACGGCGAACTTATTGAAACCGGTTTTCAGCTCCATGTACAATTCGCGGAAAGTATCCATATCCTCACGCAACTTGGTATGGTCTTCGAAATATACGTGATCCACGGCAATCGGGTGTGTGGCTGCATAGTCGGCCAGATAACGCTCATGGCGTTTGATGCGGTGCTTCAGTCCACTGATATGGTCGCGCTGGAGATCAAAGCGATTTTGGAATGATTCAGAACCGGCTTCTACGGCATGATTGGTGTTTCGATCGAGGATTTCCTGTAAACGATTTTCCAAAATCTCGACCTCGTCTTTGTAAAAGGAAAGCTCGTTGCGCCACAACTTGTGTTCGTAATGCAAGTCGTGGATGTACACGTGTTTGGTCTTAGAATCTGACATAGCGATTAGTTTTTAGTGTGTAATGAAAAACAGGACAATGCTACGGGCCTTTAGGCTGTGGCAAAGATGATTAATCTCATTACAAATAATGAGTATAGACAAAGATTTTTTTGGCGAACGGGCAACAAAGTGCTTTTTGCCAGCCTTTTATCTCACAATGCATTGAATCTCAGATGGATTGTAATTTTTCAAATTTATGCAATCGACTGCAAATTCAATTGCCATTTCCAGGCATCGCGCAATGCCTCCTCCATACTGCGTCGGGCCTTCCAGCCCAACTCGCGCTCCGCAAGACGCGCATCCGCGTATACCGCAACCACATCACCCGGCCGCCGGGCACCGATCCGATATGGCACCTTGATGCCATTTACTTTTTCAAAAAGGGCAATCATTTCCAGTACACTACTCCCTTCGCCGGTGCCAATATTAAACACCTCAAAACTGTAGCCGCTGCGTTTTTGAAGGTTTGCAAGCGCTGCCACATGCGCCTCCGCCAGGTCCATCACATGAATAAAATCCCGAACACAGGAACCATCCAATGTCGGATAATCATCGCCGAACACCACCAATTCCGGGCGCAAGCCGGCAGCGGTTTGGGTAATAAAGGGTACCAGGTTGTTCGGAACACCCAGCGGCAGCTCTCCAATCAGTCCGGAAGGATGCGCGCCGACAGGGTTAAAATAACGCAGGGCGCAAACCCGCAACTGCCCCGACGCACGCGCCACATCCCGCAAAATCTCCTCACCCACCTGCTTGGTATTCCCATAAACAGAAGTTGCCGGCTTGACGGGGGTTTCTTCCGTAACAGGAAGACTGTCCGGCTCACCATATACCGTGCAGGAAGAGGAAAAAATGAGGTTGTGCACGCCGTATTCCTGCATGACCCGCAGGAGTGCAAGCAGGTTGCCAATGTTGTTCTCGTAATATTGCAGGGGTTTTTCCATCGACTCACCCACTGCCTTAAAAGCGGCAAAATGAATCACCCCGGCAATGGAATACGTTTTGAAAACATCTCTTAGCAGTGTCAGATCGCCGCAATTTCCCTGAATACAAGTCACTTTTTCATTTAAAATGGTTTCCAGTCCTTTTAATACCCCTTCATTGGAATTTGAAAAATCGTCGAGCAACAAGGGTGTATATCCCGCCGCCTGTAACGCAAGCGCCGTATGGCTGCCGATAAACCCGGCTCCGCCGGTAACTAAGATGTGCATAGCGCAGAGTAAATTTTTGACGCGAAGTACGCAGATTTTCAGGAAACGTCCGATAATAAAAAAAGCCGCCGGGTATGGGCGACTTTTTTCATAAAATGGAATTGAACAAGATTGTATTTCGACCAATTTGGCTTCAAAATGCCTGTTAGTCCTTTATACCAATTTCAGTATTTTTATTGGACAAACCGCAGACAGCGCCCGCTATAAGCGTAGCGAAAAGGATAAGATAGGTGACCATGAGAGATTAAAAAGTTGGTTCAAAAGATTGAGATTCCGGAGGCAAAGATAGGCACAAAACGTCAGTACCTGCACTTTTCGTGTCATAAGCCTGTTTTAAATCTACATTAAGCTAAAAAACACTCGTAGGCGTGAACAATAAGTGCCTGCCTCAATGCCTCAGGCAGATTAATATGCGTCGAAAATAAATTTCAGACAGTGCATATCAGCCGTTCAGACGCGCTGGAGGGGTATAAAGTAACAAAGTATTCTCTCCGAAATATTCTTTAAAAGCAAGGGCGAAGGTGCCGGAACTGGAAAAGCCAACCAATTCGGCAATAGCCTGCGGCGTGCCGGCGCGCTTTTCGAGCAGCACCTTGGCTTTTTCCAGGCGCATTTCGCGCAGGAGCAGGGTCGGCTCTTTGCCGGTCAGGGCTTTGAGTTTACGCGTAAAATGCGCCTTGCTCAGTTGCAGTTTTTTTGCCAGATCGTCGGGCAGAAAATCAGGTTCCGACAAATGTTGTTCGATCAAACGCACAGTCTGATCAAGGAAAGGATCGTTCAGCGACACCCGTGAAGGGCCGAAGTAAAGATGCATAAAGCGTTGAAACTGTTCGTGTTTCACTTTTTTGGCATCCAATAATTTTTGAATGGTGGCATCAAATTCGTCGTCAATAACCGGACGGGTAAACCAGGCTTCAGCTCCGGCGCGCAGCGCGTCGAGTCGCCCGTCGTTGCCAAAACGATCAGTCAGCAGTACTACCGGAACGTGGTTGGTGCGTTCGGACAGTTTGAGTTGCCGCGCAATATCAATACCGTTTTTATTGTCGAGAATGGTATCGCAGACAATCAGATCGGGCATCATTTCTGTGGCCATTTGCAGGCCTTCCATCGCTGTGGAAGCGGTTTCAAGCTGGAAACGATCAGACAGGAGGGATTTCAGGTAAAGCACCACCTGCCGGTTAGGCTCAATCAGCAGGGCAACCTGCTCAGGTTTGGGCCCTTGATAGATGGTATACGGATCTGGTTTGGCGTTTTCCTGTTCGGCACGGGCAACTTCAAACAAAGCCGCGGCACTTTCTCTGGCTTCACGCTGCAAATTAGCGCGCAACAGATCCCATTCCAGTTCCCTTTTGTGCAACTGTTTACGCCAGCGATCATTATTTTTCAGGTAAGCAATGAGCAAGATAAAAAACAAAAGTGCGAGTAAACCACCCCACAGATACGCCTGCTCTTTATCGACGTGGAAATACATGGAGCGCCCGAGCAATTCCCGCTCCCGTAATTCAAGTAACGAATCATAACGACTTTTCATCAGTGTCGTTTCTGCCCGACGAGTGCGGTTATCAAGGGAATCCTGGGCAACACTCAACAATTGCTGACAGGTGAGCGCCAGATCCGGCATTTCCCAGGCACGGCACTCGCGCACAAGGGTGGTGAGCAGGGGCACGCGCGTTTCCGGGTTCGGATCGCGGCGTGCATCCAGTTCTGCTTCGGCGAGCATGCGCGTGGCGCTGCGTTCGTCCTGATTGGCTTTGTAAATACCGGAAAGCACACCCAGCGCACGTGGCGTGAGCGGCATGCGGCTGCGGCGGAGAAATGCCCTGAGGTTTTCGGCTTCTTCAGCGGCCTGTTCAAAATTGCCGGCCTGAGACAACTGGGCCAGCAGGGCTACCTGATTTTCAAAAGTATCGCGTAAAGCGTTTTTGTTTTGCGCATGCATGTCATACCCAAAACAACAAAAAATCAGTAAAAAGCAAACAAAGATTGGTTTGAATCGGTTGTACATCAAGTGCAAAGTTAAACATGCTTTGGCCGGTTTGCACGGATACAGGCGATTTTTTTTGGAAGATGTCCATTTTTAGGCATTGCAGCTTTGTAAGCTAAAGGTCATTTATCCGGTAAAACATCCCGGACATTACTGTTTGCCAAAAAACATCCCGGACATCCGCGCAATCCGTTCAATCCGTGATTACCTTTGTGGCGCCTAACAATTGCAAAAACTATGAAGAAGGTCCATTTAATCGGAATCGGCATCATTGCCATCGCCATTATGGTAATTATTACCTCAATGCGCAAAGATTTGACCACTTATGCCTCTTTTGAAGAAGCCAGGAGCAGCGGCGACAAAGTCAAACTCGTCGGCCAGCTTGTTAAAGAAAAGGGTGTTGAGTACGACCCGGAGAAAGATCCAAATTATATGTCTTTCTTTCTGAAAGATGAAAAAGGAGAAGTACATCAAATCGTGTTGCGCGCTTCCAAACCGCAGGACTTTGAGCGCAGCGAACAGATCGTACTGACCGGAGCCATGAAAGGGGATGTTTTTAATGCCACGGACATGCTCCTGAAGTGCCCTTCCAAATATAACGAACAGGACACCTACATCAAGGCACAAGCGGGATAACGTATAATGGAATATAAACTTGAACACCTCATGCCCGGGCAACTCGGGCACCTGGGCGTAGTGCTGTCCTTTGTGGCAATTCTACTCTCTGCTATCGGCTACTTCTACGCGACTCAACGCCGCAATCAGCCGGATGCCCATTCCTGGCGACAAATCGGACGAATGGGATTTATCCTGCACGGTCTCGCCACTTTTTTAGTCATTGGCAGTTTGTTTTACATACTTGCCAACAAATACTACGAGTATCAGTATGCCTGGGCCAATGTTTCAGACGATTTGC
Source organism: Chitinophagales bacterium (assembly GCA_017303875.1). Classification (GTDB taxonomy): domain Bacteria; phylum Bacteroidota; class Bacteroidia; order Chitinophagales; family Saprospiraceae; genus M3007. Next base: position 104,136 of record JAFLBP010000001.1, read on the forward strand.
CTCAGCAATACATTTTCTCGGCTTTCTGGAAAGAACAACAAGGCAGTTTTCTGCTCTGGAGTTTCTGGAACATCATCCTTGGGCTTGTCATTTTGCTGCGTGGCGGCAAATGGGAGACGCCTGTGCTGGCCGTGATCGCGCTTTCTGAAGTTTTTATCGCTTCAATGATTCTGGGCTTGTATTTCGGCGATTTCCGCCTCGGCGCCAGTCCCTTCGACCTGCTACGCGACACCATGGATGCGCCAATTTTCAAGCAGGAAGATTACCTGACAAAAATCAAGGGTAATGGCCTCAATCCGCTGCTTCAGAACTACTGGATGACCATCCACCCTCCCACCCTTTTCCTTGGTTTTGCCTCCACCGTTGTGCCTTTTGCTTATGCAATGGCCGGCCTTTGGCTCAAAGAGCACCGCGAGTGGCTGCGGCCTGCACTCAAATGGTCGCTTTTTTCCGGCGCCATTCTCGGTCTGGGCATTCTCATGGGCGCTGCATGGGCCTATGAAGCCCTCTCCTTTGGCGGTTACTGGGCCTGGGATCCCGTCGAAAACACCTCGCTTGTGCCCTGGCTCATATTGGTAGCCGGTATCCATACCAACTTGGTTGCCTTGTCTACCGGACATTCCATCAGGAGTACCTATGCCTATTATTTGTTGTCCTTTGTCCTGATTCTCTATTCCACTTACCTGACGCGTAGTGGTATTCTGGGCGACACTTCCGCCCACGCATTTACGGAAATGGGTCTGGGTATTCAATTGGTGCTCTTTATTGTAGTCTTCAAATTGCTGGGTCTGGTGACCTGGATTGTGCGCTACAAAGGTGTCCCCGACGTCACGAAGACGGTCACCGTCGGACAGGATGAATCCGGGCAGCCCAAAACGCGTGAAGTGCCGGTGGAAGAGCCGTTTAGCTCTCGCGAATTCTGGATGTTCATCGGAGGTTTGGCACTTTTATTTTCCGGACTGCTGATTACCGGCTCTACTTCACTGCCGGTGATCAATAAACTTTTTGGTACTGCCTGGGCGCTCAAAGACCCGGTAGAACACCACAACCGCTATCAGTTGGGCATTGCTATTGCCATTGGCCTGCTTAGTGGGATTGCGCAGTTTATGCGCTACAACGAAAAACGCGAATTTAAGGGCAAAGTGGCCCGCCAGTTTATGACCCATATGGGCGTTGCGGTTGTTGGCGCCGGCATTCTGACCTGGCTCAATAGTTTGTGGATTGATTTTGGCGGTATTCAGCTGTACACGCTCCTGTTTAGCGCCATGTTTACGGTGGTCAGCAATCTCGATTATCTGATCGCTGTATTGCGCGGCAACATTAAGCTGGCTGGCTCAGTGGTTTCGCACCTTGGTTTTGGGCTGCTGATTCTCGGCATTATGAGTACGGGCCTGAACAAACAATGGATTTCCACCAATGCCTTCGCCATGGAGGGATTGATTGAAGGCGCCGACGACGATATTAACAAAAATGTGCTGCTGCTCAAAGAGGCGCCCATGCCGATAGATGCCGGTTGGCGCGCAACCTATCAGCAGGATACCATTGTGCGGCAAACCCGTACGTTCAGTGTTTTATTTGAAAAACTTAACAACCAGGGCGATCCGGAAGGCGATAATTTCGTGGTGCATCCCAATGTAATGTACGACCGCCAGTTTACAAAAGTGGTGGCCAGCAACCCCAGTACCAGGCATTACTGGAACTACGATATTTTCACCCACGTCTCTTCCCTGCCCAAAGCAGAACTCGACCAGGAATTTGCCCATAAACAGGACAGCAGCCTGCAATGGGAGCCTTATGAAGCGACCATTGGCGATACGATTTTTACCAAAAAACATTACATTGTTGTGGAAGGACTGACTCGAACGCCTTCGCATGAACAATATGAAGCGCAGGCGGGTGATCTGGCTTTCGGGCTTAAAATGCGCGCCTATTCGCTGGAAACGCCCAAAGGTTTTCAGGCCAATCCGATGCTTTACCTGCGGATAAAAGAAGGCGGCTTCAACCTGCCGGCTTCTGTTCCGCAACTGCAAATGAAGTTGCGCATGAACGAGCGCAGCATCGAGCAAATTATCAAAGCCGAAGAGTCGCTTCAATACAAAAGTTTCCCCATGAAAGAGGGCGCAAGCGTGGTTTTTGAAGGCAATACCATCACTTTTGTAAAAGTTGACCGCAATGTAGACCACCCGGCATATGCTGCCCAGGAGGGAGATATTGCCGTATGCGCACGCCTTGAAATCAAAACGCCGGACGGCAAGGTATATCCTGCGGCGCCGGTATATTTGATTCGCGATAACCGGCCCTTCAGCCTGAAAGTTGAAGTAGCTGAAACGGGACTGCACCTGCGTTTTGATAAAATTGATCCGGAAAGCGGCACCATGACCATCTCGGCAGCCCGCAACACCGATGCGTCGCAACGTATTCCGATTGAAATTGCCGAAAATGCTGCCCGCTCCGATTATATCGTGCTGGAAGCCATCATTTTCCCGGGTATCAATTATGTATGGGCCGGTTCCCTGCTCATGCTGTTCGGGATGCTTATCGGCCTCTGGCGTCGCTGGAAAGGAACGGGAGCGTAGTTTGGGGGTTTGGGGGGGGTTAAGTGTTTTGGTGTTTTGGTGTTTAAGTGTTTTAGTGAAATGTACCCTCTAAAACACTTAAACACTAAAACACCAAAACACTTAAAACACCCTTACCCCTTTAACCCTTTTTCGATCACATCCCGAATACTGCCGTAGACTTCAACACCGGATTGGAGCCATGCTTCAGGCTCAACCCATTCGATGCGTTCAATGTCTTCTTCGGTTTGAGGCGTAACGTTTGTCTGCGTTGTCTCCATCCGATACCACCATGTTTTTTTCAGGTAGCGCTCTTCTTTTTGCGTGTAGGTGTGGTAAGTATTGAGGAGTAGCGGCCCAAGGCTGAGTTGTTGCAGTCCGGTTTCTTCTTCCACCTCCCGGAGGGCAGCTTGTTCGGGGGTTTCTCCCGGGTCAATTTTACCCTTGGGCATGTCCCACATCCCACGGCGATAGAAGACCAGCAATTTTTTTTCAGCGTTTACCACATAAGCGCCGGCAGCTTCTATCCAATTAAAGCAGGATTGAAAATCATTCCACAGGCGGCTCAGGTCAAAATCGTAGAGCACCACGGCTTTGATGTCGCGGTTTTTATCCAATTTGTCCAAATACTGCACAATCATCTTTTTTTTACCGATATACGGGGCAAAAAGATGAATTTTATCCGCTTTGAACTGCATTGCTTTGGCTTCCGTAACCGTGCAAAGCGTCACTGGAACCCCATTTACGTATACTAAATAGCGTGTTGGTACGGGCATGCTGTTTTTTTGCTGCAAGTATAGATAAATCAATGCAAGTTTGGAAAGTGATCTTTTTTATACATTTGTACCGTCCAAAGCAAAGCCCTTAAATATCGATCAACGATGAGTATTCCCAGTACTATTGCCCGGCAGCTTCTTGAAGTAAAAGCCGTTCGGTTGAGTCCCTCCGACCCTTTTACCTGGGCCTCCGGAATGTTGTCGCCAATTTATTGCGACAACCGCGTCACCCTATCCCATCCGGCAGCACGCACGATTGTCAAAAATGCCCTGGTAGAAGCTGCCGCTGCATTTGAGCCTTTCGACGTAGTGGCCGGTGTAGCCACTGCGGGTATTCCTTATGGCGCTTTACTGGCCGATGCGCTCGGAAAGCCGTTTGTATATGTGCGCAGCAGCGCCAAAGATCACGGTCGGCGCAATCAGATTGAAGGCAGCGTGCAGGCTGGCGCCCGCGTGTTGTTGATTGAAGATCTGATCAGTACCGGCGGCAGCAGTATCCTGGCTGCCGATGCGCTGAATGCTGTTGAAATGCCTGTTATTGGTGTGCTTGCAGTATTTCAGTATGGTTTTCAGAAAGCCGACACTGCATTTGCAGAAAAAAATATCCCTTTCCGCACTTTAACGCATTACGATGCCCTTATAGAAGAAGCTGTACGCAGTGGCTATATTACAGCGGCAGAAGTAGATACGCTGAAGCGCTGGAGAGAAAACCCGGAAGCCTGGGGCGCCCTATACGCCTCCTGAGTATGCCGGACCATGAAATTCACCACATTTTTTCAACCGCGCTTACTGTGTAGCGTGTTGTTCAATTAACCACGTACGTTTAATCAATGCAGATCATTACTCCCGACTCGGAGGCGTTTTTGCGCCGTTATCTCGACAACGCCAGTCCCACCGGCTTTGAAGCCTCCGGACAAAAACTTTGGCTGGATTATCTGAAACCTTATATAGATGACTGGAAATTAGACAATTACGGCACCGCATATGCAGTCGTAAACCCCGATCAACCTTATAAAGTGGTCATTGAGGGTCATGCAGATGAGATTTCCTGGTTTGTCAATTACATTTCTGAAGACGGCTTTATCTACGTCATTCGCAATGGCGGGAGCGACCATATCATTGCGCCTTCCATGCGCGTGTGGGTGCACCTGCGCCACGGCGGAAAAGTAGAAGGCGTTTTTGGCTGGCCTGCTATCCATACCAGGCTCGACAAAGACAGCAATGTCAACCCCACCTTAGATAATATCTGGATTGACGTGGGCGCCAAGGATAAAGAAGAGGTACTGAAAATGGGCATTCACGTAGGATGCGTGATTACTTTTCAGGACAGCTTCAGTGTGCTCAATGATCGTTTCTATTTCGGCCGTGCCCTTGATAACCGCATCGGCGGTTTTTGTGTTGCGGAAGTTGCAAGGTTGTTGAAGGAACAAAATATCAAACTGCCATTTTCGCTGTACATCGTCAATTCCGTGCAGGAAGAAGTAGGCCTGCGCGGTGCGGAAATGGTTACCCAAAGTATCAAGCCCGATGCTGTGATTGTAACGGACGTCACGCATGATACCCATACGCCCTTGATCAATACCAAAAAATTTGGCGACACCCGTTGTGGCAACGGCCCGACCGTAACCTACGCGCCGGCCGTGCATCAAAAACTATTGGACCTCATCATCGCTGCCGCACAGGAACAGCAGATCCCTTTCCAGCGCGAAGCGGCGTCTCGGGTCACCGGCACCGATACCGACGCTTTTGCCTATTCCAATGGCGGCGTACCCTCAGCCCTCATTTCCCTGCCGTTGCGTTACATGCATACCACTGTGGAAATGGCGCACAAAGAGGATGTTGAAAATTTGATCAAACTGATTTTCTATTCTTTGCAAAAGATTGAAAATCAGCACAATTTTAAATATTTTTGAATTTGGAATACGCAGCCTGTCAGGTGAGCCTCGCTGCCATCCGTGCTCAGCCCTCGGATAAAAGCGAAATGATCTCCCAACTGCTTTTTGGCGAAACTGTTTTTATCAGCGGCCATAAAGACGGTTGGCGACAGGTCGTGTGTACCTGGGATGAAACCAGTGGCTGGGTAGATGCCAAGCAGCTCATTCCGATTACACCCTCCGAATATGAAGCCTGCCAGGCCCACCCTTCATTCAGTCTTTCCCTGGTGGAGGGCCTCATGGCCAGCGATCATTTTATTCCGCTGACGATGGGCGCCACCCTGCCACAATACGACGGCCTCCGCTGTCGGCTGGGCGATCACTCCTATCAGTTTTCCGGCCCGGTTGTGGCGCCTTCCGAAGCACAACGCAACAGCAACTGGATAGTAAAAGTAGCCCGCCGATACCTCAACGCGCCCCATCTTTGGGGAGGCCGCTCCCCTTTTGGTATTGACAGTGCCGGATTGGTACAAATGGTATTCAAAAGCGCCGGCGTGCGCCTGCTGCGCAATCCCGCCCAACAGGTCGCACAGGGCCACAGTGTGGATTTTATGGAGCAGTGTCAGGCTGGCGATCTCGCATTTTTCGACAACGGCAAGGGCGAAATCCACCATGTCGGCATTATCCTGCCCGATTGCCATGTCATCCACGCTTCCGGCAAAGTAAGGCTCGACAAGCTCGATCATTTCGGTATTTTTAATGCAGAACAAAATCGCTATACCCATCAATTGCGGCTTGTGAAACGTTTGTTACCGGAAGAAAAAGAGCAAATCAGTGCCGACGACAATAAAAGCGGCACTACCGACGACTTGATTAACCAAACGGCACTCTTCGCCTGATGCAAATAACAATAAAAGTCAATCAGCAAAATTATACGCTCAGCCCCGGGCGCTACAACACCTTTGAAGACTTTTATGTAGATGTGCAACTCGAAGAAATACTCGGCGGACAGCGCATCAGCCTTTACCTGCATCCTAAAACGGATATTGTACTGAACGAAGCTGCCCTGCAATTGCCATTGCCGGCACAAGCGGGCATGCAGTTTTTTGCCAATGGCTATCAATCCTGGAGCGAAAGCCGGCTTTTATCAGTTTTTGCCGAAATTCCCCGCCTGCGCCGCATTGCCCGTAGCCGCCTGCAATATTCCGGCGATGAATGGATCGGAGGCATCCGACGCGGGAAAGGAAATTTGCACGCCTGGAATTATACCTACCTGCAAGGCATTGAGCCGGGTAATCCGGATACCGTTTTGTTTGCCGGCTCCCTGAACGAACGCAGTGCCTTTACGATTTTTCAATATGATGCTGCCGCCGGCCAGCTACAGGTGCGCAAGGATATAGAAAACCTGCAACTCAGCCACTCTTATCCTTTGCTGGATTGCTGGATTGTTCGGGGAAAAACCGATGCCTTGAGCAGTTATTTTGATGCCTGGACCCAACTGGCCGAAACCGCGCGCAGCACGCAGGGCAAAACCCTGGGCTGGACAAGCTGGTACCGGCATTTCAACCAGATCAGTGCTGAAAAAATACAGCACGACCTCGATGCCGTGGCGCAGAGTGAATTGCCCTTCGACTGGTTTCAGGTGGATGACGGCTGGCAAACGGCCGTGGGCGACTGGTTTTCCACAAAACCGGAATTTCCGGGTGGTATGGCGGCCATTGCTGCAAAAATCAGGCAGCATCAGTTAAAACCCGGTCTTTGGATCGCGCCTTTTGTCGCTGCTGCTCATTCAGAGCAGGTGCGCAAACATCCGGAATGGCTGCTAAAAGATAAAAATGGAAAAGTGCTGCGTGCCGGCTGGAACCCGCTTTGGGGTGGCTGGTTTTACGCTTTTGATTTTTACCACCCCGGCTTTCGGGATTATATGAGTGGCGTTTTTCACGTGGTACTTGAAAAATGGGGCTACGAACTGCTAAAACTCGACTTTTTATACGCCGCCGCCCTTGCGCCGCCGCCCAATAAAACCCGCGGACAAGTGATGAGTGAAGCCATGGAGTGGCTGCGTGCCCTCTGCGGCCGCGCCACCCTGCTTGCCTGTGGCGCCCCGCTGGGCGCCTGCCTAGGCGAAGTAGAATTGTATCGTACGGGCGCCGATACCCATCTGCGCTGGGAGCACCAATTGCTGGCTTTTTTGCGCCATCGCGAGCGCGTGAGTACCCTTTCTGCCCTGCGCAATACCCTTTCCCGATGGCAATTAGACGCTCAGGTTTTTCGCAACGACCCGGATGTGTTTCTCCTGCGCAACGAGGGTCAACATTTAAACGTCATACAACAAAATACCCTGCTGACCCTGAACGCCCTGCTTGGCGGCGCCCTGGTTACTTCCGACGATGTGAGTGCCTACACCCCGGAGCAGCGCTGCGAACTCCTGGAGGCCCTGGACTGGCAACAGGCCAAAGTTGAACAGGTGCAAGCATTGCGGCAGGATATTTTTGCCATAAAAGGCATACACCGCGGGCAATCTTTTACGTTTTTATGTAACCTGAGTGCCAAGGCACAGGTGATAGATCAAATTCCTTTAGAACCCTTCGAAACGCTCCCCATCTGAGCGCATTTTTTTTCAACATGAAACATATCAAGAAAATTCTCATCAGTCTCCTGATTGTCTTTGTACTTTTTTTGGGCGCCTTAGTGGCCATCCCTTATTTTTACAAAGATGAAATTGTTGCAGCAGTAAAAACGGCCGCCAACGAAAACCTGACGGCAAGCGTCGATTTTAAAGACGTTGACATCTCCGTCTTTCGTCATTTTCCCAAATTAAGCGTAGGCCTGGAAGGACTTGAAGTCACCGGAACCGGCGCATTTGAGGGGGTAAAATTAGTGCAATGCGAACGCCTCGATGTCGCCGTCGACCTCTGGGGCGCCCTTATGTCGGACAAAATTGCCATCAATCAGCTTTATTTCAAAAAGCCGGACATTAAAGTATACGTCCTCAGCGACGGGCAAGCCAACTACGATATTACAAAGCCCGACCCGACGGCAACGAGCAGCAGCACCGACACGGGCGAAAGCAGTCCGATTCAGTTGGAAAAATACGTCATCGAAGACGGCAAAATACTGTATGATGATCGCGGATTGGACATGCGCCTCGAAATTGAGGCCCTCAACCACAGCGGCTCCGGCGAGTTCACCAGCGACATTTACGATTTCGTCATGAAAACCGATGCCGGCAAACTTTCCGTCAACTACGGCGGCATGCAATACCTGAGCAAAGCCAAAGCAGAATGGGACGCGACACTTGGGGCAGACATGAAGCAAATGAAATTTACCTTTAAAGAAAATGAAATGAAGGTAAATGCCATGGATATGGCCCTGGATGGATGGGTGGCCCTGCCCAATGATGTTGATATCACGATGGATCTCACCTTTGGCAGCAAGCGCAATACCTTTAAAGACCTGCTTTCCATTATTCCTGGCGCCTATACCGCCGATTTTAACGACGTTCAGGCGGCAGGCGGCTTGCAATTTGCGGGTTTTGTAAAAGGAAAATACAACGAAACCACCTACCCGGCATTCAGTATTGGCGTAAAAGTGGATAACGGGAATTTCAAATACCCAAGCCTGCCCTTGGGGGTAAGCGACATCAATGTTGATCTGTCAATCAAAAGCCCGAGCGAGCGCCTCAACGACATGACCATCAACATTCCTGCATTTAACCTGCGTATTGGCTCCAACCCGATCAGCGGGCGGTTTTTCCTGAAAACACCGGAAAGTAACCCGACTGTAGACACCCGCATTAACGGAACGCTCAACCTCGCAGAACTCAGCAAAGCATTCCCCATGGAAGGCGTTTCTGAGCTGGCTGGAATCATCAAGGCCGATATTACCGCAAAGGCATCCATGAGTCAGATCGACCAGCAGCAGTACGAACAAGTGCAGATGCTGGGCAATTTCGATATGCAGCAAATCACTTATCGGGCCGCCGGCACGCCGACCATTCAAATTAAAGCCCTGGAAAGCAGCCTTAGTCCGCAACGGGTCGACATTCGCAATTTTGATGCCCGCCTCGGGCGCAGCGACCTGAAAGCTTCCGGCTCAATTGATAACATACTCGCCTACTTTTCCACCAACAAAACCATGACGGGCACGATGAATTTCAGCGCTGCCTTCTTTGATGCCAATGAGTGGATGGAACCGGAAGCAGCCACCACTGGCACAGCAAACACCGCAAGTTCAAAAGTGCCCAGTGAAACTGCTGCGGCGCCTTCTGAAAAAGTATTTGACCGCTGGGACTTTACCGTAGATGGCGAAATCGGCCGCCTCAAATACGATGTGTACGACTTGTCCAATATGCGGATGAAAGGCCATTTTAAACCCAATAAAATGGACATCTCGGATTTTGGCCTGAAAATTGGCGAAAGCGATCTGAGCGGTAACGGGCGCATCCTCAATGCATGGAACTACCTGTTTGATAATCAGACAGTTGCAGGAGAAGTTAATTTAAAATCAAATTACTTCGACCTCAATCAGTTTATGGAAGAAACGCCGACAACGGGCAGTACCGGAACGGCGACAAGCAGTGCTCCCGCTGCTGAAGCAACCGGTGTAATTCCGGTGCCCGAAAACATGGACATGACGCTGCATGCCAATATGGGCAAGGTGCGCTACACCACATATGAACTGAGCAACCTCGACGGCACGGTTGTCGTTCGGGATAAAGTGGCCAAAATTGAAGACTGTACCGCCAACGCCTTCGGCGGGCTTATTGGCCTGGCCGGCGAATACAATACGCAAGATCTCAGCAAGCCGAGTTACAACATCGACCTGGCCCTTCAAAATATGGGTTTTAAAGAGGCGTATAAAAATTTCGTGACGGTTCAGAAATTGTCGCCGATTGCCAACCTGATGGATGGTAAATTCAATACCAACCTCTCCATGAGCGGTTTGCTGGGTCAGGACATGACACCCGACCTCAACACCCTTTCTGCCGCCGGATTCCTGGAAACCATCAGCGCCATTCTGAGCAATTTCAAACCAACACAGGACATTGCGAACAAGCTGAATATGCCTTACCTGAGTCGCCTCGAATTGGGCAATACCAAAAACTGGTTTGAAATCAAAAATGGCGCTGTGAGCATCAAACCTTTTAATGTGCAAGTGCGCGATGTGGCCATGCAAATCGGCGGCACACACAGCATCAGCCAGGAAATGAACTACCAGATTGTCACCAAAACCCCGCGCTCCGCAATGCAAAAAAATGCCGTCGGCAGCGGTATCAACAGCGGCCTGAGCTTCTTGTCGGGTGAAGCCTCCAAATACGGCGTGAACATCGCGCAGGGAGAATTTATCAATGTCCGTTTCGACCTGACGGGTAGTATTGCCAGTCCGAAAGTAGCCATAAAGGTGCTTGGCAGCGACGGCGAACGCAGTATTCAGGAAGAGGCCGGCTCCGCAGCACAGGCCACCATCGACAAAGTCAAGGATACGCTCAGCACGATAGCCAATCAGAAACTCGACGAAGCCAAGGCCAAAGCCAAAGCCGCCGCCGATAAAGCCGCCGACAGCTTGCGTAACTTAGCCAATCAGAAAATCAATGACGCCGCCAACAAAGCCAAGGAGGAGGTTGCCAAACGGGCTGGTGAGGAAATCGGCCAGAAAGCCGGAGAGGCCGTTGGTAAAAAAGCAGAAGAAGCGCTCGGCGATCAGGGTAAAAAAACGGTCGATGATGTAAAAAACAAACTCGACAAATGGGATCCGTTTAAGAAGAAAAAAAGCGGCGGAAATTAAGCGCCAAACGCTTGTTCAAAAAGTCTATAAACTACATAAAAAATCCCGAATATTGGTGTGATCCAACATTCGGGATTTTTTATGTTGTTCGGCTGATTTATCGGCGAATAATCTTTTCGGAACGGAAATTCCCTGATTCATCGCTTACCCGCAACCAGTAGAGTCCTGCCGGCTGCTGCTGCAAAGGTAAAAGCTGCTGCCAGGGGCCTGCCGGAAACGCTTTTGTCTGTTGCCAGAGCAATTGCCCGTCGGTTTTATACAGCGTCAGCGTCAGGGTTTGCGCTTGTGGTAATACGCCCTGCGCCACTACGTCTCCTGCGCTTGGATTGGGTTTCAGCGACATATTAAACTCATGCTGAGGCGTTTGCGTGGAGGAAACCGGCTGCCCGCTCAGGGAAATATCATCAATGTACATGTTGTTGCCATAGCCCGATTGATTGACAATCCGAATGGTGACATACTTGCCGGAGTATGCCGACAAGTCCAGTTCAATATCCTTCCATTCTTCACAATTTTGTGGCGTAAAGGCATCGTATTCGTAGAGGGTGTTGGGGCCGATGCCGCTTGTTGTGGTGCTGAGGTCTTCCCCGCCACTCCGGAAAATGGTTTTAAATTCCGAGCCGCAGTTATCGGAGATTAAAACCTTCAGAGAATCTATGAAAAAATTGCCGTCATAATATGGCGCATAAGCCACCCGGAAGCGCAGGATCGGATTGCTGAGCTGGGTCATATCCATATTGATCGGCAGCAGGATTTCATCCTGACCATAGCTGCTGTAAACGTAATTTTCCACAAAATAAACCGTGTCACCTTCCGGATTGCAGGTGTTCAGTACCAAGGGCGACCAGGTAATACCGTTGTCTGGATTAACAATGGTAAAATTGCCCAAACCACCGGAAAAATCATTGGTAATCAGCGCATTATTAATAACCGGATTATCCACACGCACCATTTTCTGAACGGTTTTAGTGGAGCTTCCCTGAGCATTAATAACCGTCAGGGTAACATCATATTCGCCCTGATTGTTGTACACCACTTTGGGGTTGCGCAGGTTTGATGTGGCCGGGGTGCCGCCGGGAAACTGCCATTGCCATTCAGCGCCTGCGTGTTCGAGCATGGAATAATCGTCAAATTGCAGGGTGTCGCCGGGGCAGGCCGTCTGGCGCTTATTGACCATAGGTTGTGCGACCGGGCGCGAGGGTTTTACAAAAGCCGTTTCCCAAACCCCTTTGCCATAAGCGCCAAGGCGGATTTTCTGATCGCGATAAAAAGGACGCAAGAGGCAGGTGGCGATACTTTCCGGCAGGCCGTCGCTGAGTGGCGTCCATTCGGTGTCCACATTGTCCCGGTACCAGACTGTCCGATAGGTACCTATATATACGCCGCCATCGGTACCGCCCTGGTGCAGGATATGCGTGATGTGCTCACCGTCGAGTGCGCTCGTGGTCAGGTTGGTCCAGGTTTGTCCGCCGTCATTGCTCTGATATACTTTTTCGCCATCACCGGCATCCGGATAAGCAATCCAGAGTTGATTTTCGTTTTCGGGACTGAGGGTAAGTACCATGCGGCGGGCATAGCCGGGCGGCAGGTTGAGTTCGGTCCAGTTCAGGCCGGCATTATTGGTTTTCCAGAGCTTTCCGGGATCCCAGGTGTAGGCATCGCGCTGGAAAAGATAAATGACATCGGGATTACTGCGGCTGATTTCAAAACCCATGGTATTGGCATTGGCATCATTGCCGAAGGTGAACAAGTCATCCCAGCTTGCGCCGCCGTCTTCAGATTTCCAGAGCACGTTTTTGTGGCTTACAAAAATTGTATTCCAGCAACGCGGGTCAAATTCCATTTCACCGCTTTCGGCATCGTAATAACTTTCATTGGGGAATTTTCCGAAACCAAAATATTCCGCAAAGCCATTCTGCGTTTCGGGCAGGATTACGCCACCGAGGTCGGAATGGTAGGTTTCAAGACCCGGCCCGGGGTTAACATAACCGGTAGGCGCTTCGCCGCCGCCGAGGGAAAGGCATTCGCCTTCTGTCCAGTTTTCGTACCAGGCCGTATTGCCGTTGTGGTAACGGCCGCCGACAAAAAGATCATCGTTCCAGCCTGTTGCAAAGCCCCAGAAATCGGAACTTGTAATGCCCCGATTGCGGGCGTAATGCGTTTCAAAAAAATCGTCGGAATATTCAATACCGCCATCGCTGGTCATCCAGACATCGCTGCCATTGATTTCAATTTCCTGGCAATCCGGGTGGACATAATTAAAGTCATTGCCGCAATATCCGCCGATACAGGTAAAAGAGGTGGCACCGTCGTAGGAAATCCAAAGGTTCAGGAATCCGGCGAGCAGCTGATCCGGATTGGTATCAGAAGCATCGAAGCCGAGGTTATAAAAGCCTTGATGATAACCGCCGGTCTGACCGATGGTGGCCATATTGGGGTGTTGTCCTTCAATCCAGGGGCCGCCGGCGGGTGGGTTGGGCAGGGTCCAGTTTTCGCCGGCGTCGTTGGAGCGCCAGATACCGATAAAACCCGAATCGCCTTCGCGGGCTTCGCCGATTAGTACGGCATAAACGCGGTTGGGGTCGGCGTTGGTAACAGCGAGGCGTGCCCCGCCGTCGTTGACGCCGGATTCGTTGGAGAAAAACCAGCCGTTGCTCTTGAGTGTCCAGTTTAAGCCACTGTCGGAAGATTTGTAAAAACGGCAAATTTTGGCCGACGGATCATTGCGCAGCAAAAAAGCGGTACCCGGATCATCCGTTTTCCATTCAACATCGTAGCAGGCCTCCGGGAAAAGGCGCACCCAGTTCTGGCCCTCATCAACGCTGCGATACAAGCCCTTGTACGTAGCAGCCAATACAATATTGGGCTGAGCCGGGTTGACCAGAATTTCATTCGCGCCCAAATCGCCTACCGTCAGAACGCTTGTCCAGCTGTTGCCGCCATCGGTGGATTTTCGGATATTATTGCCTTCTCCCACAAAGACTACGTCCGGATTCAGGGGATGCACTTCAATGGCCGTGGGGGTGGAAATGGCATAGGTACGCGACACACAAATCCAGTTTTTGCCTTTATCGAGCGACTTGAAAATCTCGGAGCCTTCTGTGCCGCAATACAACACATTGGGGTCGGAAAGCGACTGATCTAAGCAATAGACATTAACCTGTGAAGATTGGGCCGGCGGATTGGGGCCTTCATTGGTGCTAAACGTTTCAAAAGGGCCGATGCAGCGCCAGGGTTGTTGGACAAGACCCGATTCTGCGGCACGTATTTTTCGGATGCGCTCCCGGATGGAAGCATCCATTTCAGGAGTTGTTTTGTCGACAAAACCATTGGCATTGATATGCCCTTGCACGGCGCGGCGCCATTTTTTATAGTATTGGGTATAGGTGGTCTTTTTTGTCGGGTTTTCAAGACGCCAGCGGCGATAGGCGGCGTCGATGCTCCAGACATTGGGTTTTTCTCCGTACAGTTGCACGGCCCACTCCGGGAGGTTTTCTCCTGCGGCGGGAGCAACGGGGTAAAGTTTCTGAGCGTTAAGGCTCAGGCTAATCAAGAGGATGAAGTGTACAAAAAGGAGGCGCATAGGCGATAAAACATTTAATAATGGAAAAGATGCGCCAAAAATAAGGTACAATAATCAGACAGCCTTGTCGGAAAATCTTTTTAGAAAAACAGAGACAAAAAAGAGTCATCCCAATCGACATCGGGATGACTCTGTGAAATCACGGGTATCTACTCCATTAATTCTTTGCGTCGCGGCGATCTTCGCGGCGGTCGCGCTTGTTCTCTGCGCGGTCGCGTTTATTTTCGGCGCGGTCGCGGCGGTCTTCGCGTTTATCGCGTACGTCTTCGCGGGCATCGCGGCGGTCTTCCATTTTATCGCGTCGGCCTCCATCGTGTTTGGCGTCGCGTACATCTTCGCGGGCATCGCGGCGGTCTTCCGCGCGATCGCGTTTATTTTCGGCACGATCGCGTTTGTTTTCGGCGCGGTCGCGGCGATCTTCGCGGCGGTCGCGTACATCTTCACGACGGTCGGCGGCGGGGGTTTGCTGGGCCATGAGGTTGAGCGCAAAGAAGGCCAATACAGCGCTGAGGGTCCATTTCATCCAAAACTTTTTCATAGGTGTTGTGTATGTTAAATTGTGAACAGATTGGCTTTTGACTTCAAGCCCGCAAGTTCGTTTAAAAATACTTATCCTTTTAACGTTTCTTTAAAGTTTTGGCGGATTTACCTTTTATCGGTTTGGGGTTGAGGTTGCATGAAACGCCGCCTTGAATACCCACATTGAAATAGCGTTGGTTGAGGGCGTAATCGGCTTGCGTAACTTTACCCAAAGGTGTTTGCACTTGCAAGCCGGTTTGCCAGCTGAATACACGGTTGATCGGGCGAGAATACAGCACATGACCCCAAATGCCCAAACCAACGCGTTTGCGGAACACCTGTTCACTGCCCACAGAAGAGGGATACCCGTATACATTATACATGGTACCTTTCATGCCAAAAAACAGGTTCAAATCCATTCCACCCACCCATTCAAAGGCATATTTTTTGTGCTGAATCCGATAACCAGCACCCAGGGGCAGGTTGAACATTTGCACACGGTTGTAGGCTACATTTCGGTAATTTCTAATGGTGGTAATCTTTTTTAAGCCCATTTGCTGCGCAATCACAAGACCGTTACCGTCTACCGTTTGCGAAACCACACCCTGGCGGTAGTCCACTTCCTCCGTCTGAAATTCCACTAAGAATTTTTCTGTCATTTGCCTGAATTCCAGTCCCGTGCGGAAGATCAGCCCCTTGCGCAGTGCAAGGGTATACATGCCTCCCACATTGAAGGCTTCCAGCTGGCTTTCGCTGGAACGACGGTTTTTTAATAATCCCGGCACATCGGCACGTTCCGGATTGTCGCTGAGTAATTTGATCGGCAGGAAAAGCCCGGATTGAAAACTGATAAGCGAAGTGTTATGTGTTTTCTTACGGCGACGATCTTTGTCCTTGTCTTTTTGAGCAGTTTTGGCGGTATGCCCGGCATTGCTTTTTTTCAGAACCGACTTTTGGCGAACAGCACTTGAGTCCTTGCTGCTGCCCGTTGCAGGGGTGTCGGTAAGCGTTGTTGCCGACGCAGGTGCAGCGGCAGCAGTTTCGGAAGCGGGTGCGGAGGGCATTGCCTCCTGCAAGTTGTTTGCGACGCCGTCCGGCTTGTTTTCTCCGGACTTTGAAATTTGCATTACTCGGGCCTGTTTTTGGACAGCAGTTCCCGGCGATTTAGCGGACGGCGTCCTTGCATCTGCCTGTCGTGTCGGTTCAGAATTTGTAATTATTTCGACGGCGGCTGTGACTTCGGAAGCGGGAGATGCTTTCGTTTCGGGCATACCTGCTCTGCTTCCGGCGCTTGTATTTTGCACGACAGCGGGGGGGGCGGCTGCGCGGGTTCCGGCTTCTCCACCAATACCCAGCAGGCCGAGCAGTCCCAGGCCGGCGCCTACGAAAAACCAAATGATGAAACGCCGTTTTTTCTTCTTTTTCAGATGTGGTTCGATGTTGTTCCAGATCTGATCGTTCTCCGATTCGGGTTGATAGTGCTCGAACAGGTTTTTAGCCTTATGTTCAAAATTATCCATATTCATGATGCGGAAAATGCTTGGGTTCTGAAAATGTCCTGCAAAGCTGCGCGGGCGCGGGTGAGCAGGGTTCGAGCATGGCTTTCTTTGAGTTGCAACATGGATGCGATTTCAGCATGGGAATAGCCATCCACCACATGCAGGTTAAAAACTAAGCGTTGCTGCTCCGGCAAGCCGCGCAGGGCGCTGACGATTGCTTCCACGCCCAACTGATCGAACACTTCGGGCTGGAAGCTGTGCAGGCTTTCACTCAGATCGGTCTGCTCCAGCTGTTTCTTCCGAAACCGGCCAAGGCAGGTATTGATCGTCACTTTTTTGCACCAACCTATAAAAATGCGCTCTTCCGGGCGGGCATCGTTGATGTTGTTGAAAATCAGGATCAGGGATTCCTGAACCAGATCCTGGGCGCTCCAGCAAGGCGTTTCGTAACGCTTGCAGATAGACAACAGGAAGGGCAGCAGCAGATCCATCATCTGCCGCTGCGCTTTCCGGTCGTAATTCCTGCACCCTTTCAGTAATTTGTTGAATTCGGGATGCATCACAGTTCTTTTTTTATTTTAAAATTCCCATTCAGGGTATGGGTCTGACCCAACAGATCAAGGGCAGTTCCGCTAATGGTTCCGGTAATGTACGCACCGTCGTCGGCGCTGATGTTTATGCTGATATTCGGACTGGCGCTGTTCAGGTTCAGGTAGTCGGGTACCGGCGCCAGGTTATTGACATTAAAAATAGCATTCACGCTGTACGTGCCGATGCCGTTGTATTGGCGCAAATCAAGTACAAAGTTACCGCCGATGGTCAACGCTTCCAGCACCATCCAGTTTGAAGTGACATTTTCTTTCTTGTAAAAACGGGTTGGTGCTACTTTCAGCGTGTCCGCATCAACCTGAAGGATCAGATAATCTTCAGGATCGAGGCAGGCGCTCAACACGCCGAGCGCCACTGCGCTGGTATCGCTGTGCAACTGGAGGGGCGTCGCCTTAAAACGCGTCAGGTCGTAGCCAGTGATTTGCAATTCCGGATATTCGATACAATTAAGGGCCATTTCAAAATCAAATACACCGGGCGCATTGAGTGGAAAAAGGCGGATCTTTCCCGGGTATTCCACGGCTATCTGACCGAGGGCCACGGGTTGACCCGCACAATCCAACATTTGTCCACTCACGTGTACCAGATATACGTTGAGGGTATTCGGGAGATAAATATCGGGCAGGTCGGTATTGGTGGCAAAAGGCCCGATGTCCTGGGTGTACAAGACATTACCGCAAAGGTCTTCAATCCGAATGCGCAGGGGCGCTCCTTTGGGCACCGAGCCGCAGAAAAAGCCGTCGAGATTGGTATATCCGAAATAGATGAAATTATCGGTCAGGTCTTCCACGATTACTTTGGTGTAAAAAGCCGGGGTGGAATCGTTCTGGAAAATGGTACCCGACAGGCAAACGGGTTCCAGCGGAATATCGCAATTCCAGTAGCCGCTCGTGGGCACCTTACAAATATACACCGTGCCCGATTGCTTGCAGGCGCCTTTCAGGAGCCAGCGTTCCTGCTCCAGGTCGAAATACCAGAGCGGAATTTCGGCGGGAGCGGTATTGCGCAAAGCTTCCGGAATCGGCATTTCCAGCTCGGCGTCCTGACCGTTTTTAAGTTCTAATTTTTGCCCCTGGAGGTTTTCCATTTCAAAGGTCATCATGCCATAAGTGGCCAGCACTTTTTCATTGCCTTTGTCGTCGCGGGCCATCAGGGCGCCGGGCATATTTTCGCCGAGCTGATTGTCGGAAGGATCGAGCCAGCGGGCGAATACATTCACCGGGCCGTTGTAGTCTTGTCCGTCAGCCAATTTCAGGCTATTGGGTTTGATGCTGATTTTGCTACCATCGGGCCATTGCAGGTTGCCACCGGCGGCGGCCTCAAAGGTTTTGGCCTGCCCTTTTTTCAGCATTTTTATTTTGGTAAAATTTTTGGCGCCCGAGCCGCTTCCGCACATTGCCGAACCCACAAAATATCCGGGCTTGGCTACGGAAATCAGGGCATTACCTTTGGGCGCTTCCACATTGGTGAATTTAAAAATGCCCTGCGCGTCGGTGGTGGTTTGGTGCTGATAAAGGACAACCGTTGCGCCGGAAACCGGAGCGCCGTTTTCATCGCTTACTTTTCCTTTAAAAGAATTGACAACCAAAACTATCGGTTCGTCTTCTTCAATGACGATGGAGTTGACCAGATCGTTTTGCCGGCAGGCAACCAGCAGCGATAAAAAGAAAAGCAGAATGGCAGTTGACTTTTGCATAAGTTGCTTTGGTAAAAGTGTGATGATTGGGGCGCGCCGTTTTACATATAGATGTTTGAAGCCGTGAAAACGCTACAAAAAGCGTTTTTTAAATAATTATATTTTTTAAAAAATGCGCTATCATTGTCGGTCGGTTTGGAATAATAATTTCAAAAAACATTGTTTTTACGCTTGTTAAAGGTAAAGTCAAAACTATTCCAAACAATTGATTTTCAAAATATTAAAACATGTCAAAACCATTACGCTTCCTTTGTGTAGTCCTATTGTTGTTAACGGGAATGAATGCTTTTGCGCAGCGCAGTGCCAATGGAAAAAAAATGAAACCCTACAGGGAGCCACACCGCCCGCAGCTTCATTTTTCGCCGAAGGCCAACTGGATGAACGACCCCAACGGCATGGTCTTCTTTGAGGATGAATACCATCTTTTTTACCAGTATTATCCCGACTCCAACGTCTGGGGGCCAATGCACTGGGGCCATGCGGTAAGTAAAGACCTCATGCACTGGCAACATTTGCCCATTGCGCTGTACCCCGACTCGCTGGGTTATATCTTCTCCGGCAGTGCGGTGGTCGATTGGAAAAACAGCAGTGGTTTTGGCAAAAACGGCAAGCCCCCGCTCGTTGCCATGTTTACGTATCACAACATGGCGCACGAAAAAGCCGGGCGCAAGGACTTTCAATACCAGGGCATCGCTTACAGCAATGACAATGGGCGCAGCTGGACAAAATACAGCGGCAACCCGGTTATTCCGAACAAGGATAAAATCCAGGATTTCCGAGACCCAAAAGTGATTTGGGATGAGGCCTCCCGACAATGGGTCATGGTTTTTGCCGCTTTTGACCATGTTAAAATCTGGACATCACCGGATCTGAAAAACTGGATACATCGCTCCGATTTTGGCAAGGAATCCGGCGCGCATGGCGGCATCTGGGAATGCCCGGATTTGCTTCCGATGAAAACCGAAGACGGCACTGAAAAATGGGTATTATTAGTGAGCATCAACCCGGGAGCACCGAACGGCGGCTCCGGAACGCAGTACTTTGTGGGTGATTTTGATGGCGTCTCTTTTCGGCCTGATCCGGCATTTGCAGCCGACACACCCAAGGGCAGGGGCGTCTGGTTGGATTATGGGCGCGACAACTATGCCGGAGTTACCTGGTCGGATCTGCCCGCAGCGCAAAATCGCCGCGTATTTATGGGCTGGATGAGCAATTGGGATTACGCCCAGGTGGTACCCACAACGGTGTGGCGCAGCGCCATGACCCTGCCCCGCACCCTGAGCCTGCATAAAACAACAAAAGGGTATCGTGTTTTTTCCAATCCCGTTGAAGAAACCCGCCTGTTGAGCAAGACATTCAAGCGCCTGAAACCTCAAACCATTGTCAAAAGCATAGCGCTGCCCCAGGCAAAAGGATTAATGCAACTCGACCTGACCTTTTCCGATATTTCCATAGATGCCGATTTTGGCATCGCGCTTTCCAATGAAAAAGGAGAACGTTATGTGATCGGTTTTGACGCCGCCAAAGGGCACTATTACAGCGATCGAAGCAAGGCCGGCGCGCATGATTTCTCAGAAAAATTTGCTCAAAAAATTCATATTGCACCGCGTTTGAGCCAGGAGGGCGTATTGAAAATGCAGTTATTTATTGATGCTGCTGCGGTGGAAATGTTTGCGGATGGCGGCTCAACTGTGATGACAGAACTATTTTTCCCCTCAAGCCCCTTTACAAAAGTCGAGCTTTTTCTGAACAAAGGCGTTTTAAAACTGAGCGACGGAGTGGTGTGGCCGCTGGAGTCGATTTGGAAAAAATAGCAAAGCCCCCGCTTTGTCCGCCTGTGACGTTTATTCCTGCATTCAACTTTGCGGGCTTTTTTACATTTGCCGCAAATCTGATCTGAAAAATTATGCACTGTAATTCCCGCTCCTTCCTGAAACCCATGCTGCTTTTGCTGTTTTGTAACGGGCTTTATGTCCTGAATGCACAAACGACCTTCAGCAACAAAACCAACCTGCTTTTTGATCCCAACCTGCATTTCAGCGGCTCTGCCATTGGCGTGACCGACATGAATGGCGACGGCCTCGACGACATTATTCGCCTCAATCAGGCCAAAGACTTGTCCATTGAGTTTCAAACATCCGGCAACAAGCCTTTCCGGCACCTGAATATCGGCTTTACTTCCGTACAGGAGGAGCAATGGGGGCTGTGCATCGGCGATGTAGACAACAATGGTTATCCGGAGGTGCTGACCGGCGGATTTTATGACCAGATCAAGGTCTATTTCGCCAACGCGGCAGGCAGTGCCTACACCCGCTACAACATCAGTCAGCCTTCCACCTTTGTGCAGGGCGTCAATTTTGCCGATGTGAATAACGATGGCAAATTAGATGCTTTTGTTTGTCATGATGACGGCATCGCCCGAATATTTGGCAATAACGGCAACAATACGTTTTCGCTGCAAAGCAGCTGGATTGACTTAAGCACCTCGCCGGTTTCCGACAACTCGGGCAATTACGGCTCAGTTTGGTCGGACATTGACAACGACGGCGACCTCGATCTCTACATTGCCAAGTGCCGGCAGGGCGTCAATGACGCCAACGATCCGCGCCGGATCAATCAGCTGTTCCTCAACAACGGCGACGGCACCTACACCCAGGATATTGCCAATGCCTCCGGCCTGCGCATCGGCGCACAAAGCTGGACGGCAGATTTTGGAGATATTGACAATGACGGCGATTTTGATTGCATTGTGACCAACCACGATGTTGCTTCGCAGTTGCTGGAAAACAACGGCTCGGGTGTATTTACCGACATCACACAGGCGGCCGGCGTTCAGATTACGGGTTTGCCCATTCAGGGGATATTCCGCGATTTTGACAACGATGGCTGGATTGACCTCCTCGTTACAGGCAGCGATCATGTACTCCTGCACAACAATGGCAACAAGACGTTTACGCCTTTAATCAATGCTTTTCCCGGCAGCGACCTGCATTCTTTTGCACTTGGCGATTTAAACCACGATGGTTTTCAGGACGTATATGCTGGTTATGGAACAGGCTTTAACAATCCGTCCAGCACCCCCGACAAGCTCTGGATCAACAATGCAGAAAGCGGCAATCACTTCCTGGCTTTTACCTTGGAGGGCGTACAGAGCAACCGCAATGGCGTAGGCGCCAAGCTACGGCTCTATGCAAACGGCATGGCACAGGTGCGGGAGGTGCGCGCAGGAGAGAGTTATGGCATCAGCAATAGCCTGAATGCGCATTTTGGAATCGGCAAAGCCGAACAAGCGGATTCGCTGATTGTTTTTTGGCCATCCGGCATAAAAGATACGCTCAGAAACATCACGCGCAATCAGTTTTTGCGCATCAAAGAAGGCCAATGCAACATTCCTTTGCTCGCCATTGAAGCGCTGGGCAATTCCAATATCTGCGACGGCGATACGGTAAGCCTGAAGGCCCCGGCGGGTTACAGCTATTTGTGGAGTACCGGCGAAACGCAGGGGAGCATTAAAGTCAATACCCCCGGCTTGTACAATTGTACGATCAGCAATGCAGCAGGTTGCAGTGCCGTGAGCAATGCAATTGAAGTGCAGTTGAACCCGGAAGAATTTGTAAATATTGAAGTAGCCGGAGATTCCATCTTTTGCGTTGGCGGCGGCGTAGAACTGCTGGCCCCGGCGTCAACATCATACCTGTGGAGTAATGGTGAAACAGGCGCTACGCTGTATGCCACACAAAGCGGGCAGTACACCGTAAAAATTCAGGGTTTATGCAAGGTGGTGGAGTCGGAAGCGGTAGAAATAATCGTGCTGCCATCACCTGAGCCGGGCGTTCAGGGCGATACCATTGCCATTGGTGGCAAGGCGCTATTACTTGCCAGTGGCGACTCCCTGCGCTGGTATGATGCTGCGATCGGCGGCACCCTCATTGCGCAGGGCGACAGCTTAAAAACCGATAATTTATTTGAAAGCACCACCTACTGGGTGAGTGGCACACGAAGCTATACGAATCCGAATGTGTTTGGCGGCATGGCAGAACACGCGGGTACCAACGGGCCGGCTACTTTTAACGGAACCCTGATTTTCAATGCCTTACAACCTTTCCGCATCGTTCGAACTACCGTGTACTCCAGCAAAGCAGGCGTACGACGTTTTGAAGTAAGAAATGCTTCGGGGATGATTTTAGACAGTATTTCGGTCAATATCGAAACCGGACAGCAACTTGTTGAATTAAACCTTGATGTACCGGTTGGGGAAAACTTGGTGCTGGGTACCAGCCAAAGCGTCAATATGAGTGCGTTGGGCAGTGTGGGCCCGCAACTTCGCCGCAGCGATCAGAACGTAAGCTATCCGTATATTACGGAAGGGGTAGCGCGGTTTACCGGCTCCAATGCAAATGACCCGACCCGTTATTACTATTTTTACAATCTGGAGCTGGCAATTCCGGACGATTACTGCGAAAGTCCGCGCGTGCCGGTACTGGCTTTTGTCGATCCGAACTTAGTGGCTATACATACGCCAGATTCGGCATCGCCCTTGCGGATTATGCCTAATCCTGCCGCCGGCGATGTAAGGCTTGAGTCGGAAAAAATGTCTGCCCTCGATTTACCAGCGCAATTGTTGGTGTATGCATCAGACGGCCGCCTGATGGTCAGTCGGGAGATTGCTGCTGCGCAGGAGCAAATTTCCCTGCAAACAGCAAGCTGGCCGGCGGGTTTATACCGCGTGGAATTGCGCGGCGCCCGGACGGTATGGCAGGGAAAATTGATTAAAAAATAGTCCAATGCGCAATCATTCATCACTTAATCACCTGCCCGTGTTTTTCAGAATTTTCCTGCTCGCCTTATGTCTTTTCCCCTTTAGCCTGTTTGCACAACAAAATTCCATCCCCATTGAACGCGAAGCCGCTTATGGCGATGCCGACGATCCGAATTTACCGGAATGGGTGCGCGCCATGTATGCCGACGACCCGAATGTTCCGCAGGTTGTGGCGTTGTACGAGGCTTATTACAAAACACATTCTTTTGAAAAAAACAGTCATACGCAGTATTTCAAACGCTGGGTACGCGCCTCCAAGCCTTATGTAAACGAGGAAGGCTTTATTCGGCCGCCATCCATAGAAGCATTTGATGCCCGGTTTGCCGAATTAATGGCCCTGAAAGCCGAACAGAACAGCCAGCAACAACAACGCGGCCCCAATACCTGGGGAACAGCCAACTGGAAAGGCATTGGCCCTTTTGATTTCGACAAAGATGCCGGCGGCAGAAGCCACGCACCCGGCGCCGCACACGTGTATACGCTTGAAAAAGCACCTTCCAACCCGGATATTCTGTATTGCGGCACCGCTACTGCCGGCGTCTGGAAAACCACCGATCGCGGCCTTAACTGGACCTGCCTCACCCTCAACCTGCCCATCACTTACAGCAATGCGCTGGAAATTCACCCCACCGATGCCAATACGGTGTTCTGCGCCGGCAACGGACGCTTGTACAAAAGCACCGATGGCGGCCTCAACTGGGCAGTTGCCGGAGATGCCGCATTCAGCAGCCTCTCGCAGGATATTCGGGAAATTGCCTACAAACCCGGCGACCCGAATATTTTGTATATCGGAAGTGATAAAGGCTTTTTCCGCTCGACAGACGGCGGCGCCAATTTCACCAAAATATTACCCATAAAAACAGATGCCTATTTTTCGGAAATTGAATTTAAAACCAACGACAACAATACCATGTATGTATTGCTCTCGGAGGTTTTTAACCGATACACAGAACTGTATAAAAGTACGGATGGCGGGCTTACTTTCAGCCTCCTGCCAGGTTGGCCCGTGCTTTCAAGTGCCAATACTTACACGTATCAACATATTCAGCGCCCAAGTAGTGGCACCAATTACGCAGCTTTCTCTAATGACCATCTTGGCACTTCAAGCTTTCCCGATTTTACCATTGAAATACGGGTAAAATTTCCCGCAAACACCATTTATGACAAAGCCATTTTAAGCAACAAAAACTGGTCCTCGGGCGCCAATAAGGGCTGGGTCATTGCCGCGCGCTATACCGGTCAGCTGACTTTCAATATGGGAGATGGTTCCTCAAACCGCATTGACCTGCATACCGATGGCATCTGGGACGACAGCTGGCACATGGTCAGCGTCGTTTATCGCACAAACGGCAGCAAAGAACTTTATGTTGACGGAACGCTTGCAGCCAGCGTGAACAATAACTACAACAACAATGTGCAAACCACCCTGCCCATGATCCTCGGCTATGATGGCAACCTGGCCTATGGCGGACATGAAATGAGCGTGGATGAAATTCGGATTTTCAACACGCCACTAAGTGCCGCTACCATTGCGGCCTGGTCACTTGATGAAATGGGCGGCGCGCACCCCAATTCTGCCAATGTGCTCCACCACTACAAATGCAATGAAGCAAACGGTAATACCCTGATTGATGAAAAAGGCACCAACAACGGCACGATTACCGGTACAATAAACCGACTCAGCGGACAATACTACCACTCCACTACCCTGCTGGCCTCCGGTGAGCACCAGCGCCGCGCTGAAATTGCCACTACCGCTGCCGATCCCGACAGAATTTACGCCCTGCTCGCCGGTGTAGCCAATGGCGGCCAGGGACTTTACGGCGTTTACATGAGCAATGATAATGGCAATACCTGGACGCATAAATGCTGTGGCAGCGGCCCCGGCGGCCCCGCAGTTGCAACACCTACCGTGGGCATCACCACGCCAGGCAGCAACGCCAATATACTCGGATATTCTGAAACCGGCGGCGAAGAAGGCGGGCAATACTACTATGACCTCGCCATAGATGCCGACCCCGGCAATGCCAACAAAGTGCATATTGGCGGGATTAACCACTGGTATTCCGTAGATGGCGGCACGACGTTTAACCTGACTGCCAAGTGGAGTTGGCCCGACGATGCGCGCTATGTACACGCCGACATACACAACATCGCCATTTACGACAATGAAGTGTGGGTTGCCTGCGACGGCGGGGTGTTTATGTCGCCCGACAGTGGTAAACTCACTTTTGCCCAACGCCAATACGGCATTCAGGGCACTGATTTTTGGGGCTTTGGTATGGGGCACAAAGATGGAGACGTCATGCTCGGCGGCACTTACCACAACAGCCATTTGCTAAAAAACAATAATGTTTATATTAATGGCTGGACCTCCTATACAGGCAGCGCCGATGGTACGCGTGGTTTTGTAAATCCCGGAAAACCCAAAACGGTTTACAATGACAGTGGTAAAGATCAATTGCCGGCTGTGCGCACTGGCAGCCCCGTGCGCACCACCTTCAGTAAATTGCCCAATACCGGAGAAAACCCGAGTAAAATCATTTTTGACCCGCGTTGTTACAATTGCCTGTATACCGGCAATGGCAACGACCTGTGGTATAGCGACGATGACGGTGATAATTTTACCCTGGTCTATACCTTTCCCGGCTCTGTCGGGGATATAGAAATCTGCTGGAGTGATGCCAAAATTATGTACGTTTCTACCTCCACAGGCTTTTATGATCCTAAAAAACTCTGGAAAAGCACCGATGGCGGTGTCAGCTGGACCGACATAACGCCCGCTTCAGCTACACTTGGTTTTGCGACGGATATGTCGTTTGATGTAGCTGTCGGGGATAACAACAGCGACCTGTGGTTAGCCTGCTTTCACCCTTATGGCTGGAACAGCAGCAACAACAACAAAGTCTATTATTCTGCAGACGGTGGCGCCACCTGGGCCAACTGGAGCACTGCCATCACCAACGGACAGGGCATCAACAACATCGTGTATCAGCGCGGCAGCAACGGCGGCGTATATCTGGGTACCCGACAAACTGTTTTATACAGGAATAAAGCCCTGAGCGATTGGGTGATTTACAATGACTGCATGCCAGCTTCTATGTCTTCGCAGAATATCTTCCCTTGGTACAAAGAGGGCAAAATCCGCAATGCTGGCAGCAGAAGTGTCTGGGAATCAAGAATGTACAACCTTGGAACTCCGGTTGCGCAACCAATGGCCGATCTTAGAAAATCGTATTGCTCGCGCGACACCGTCTATTTTGCCGATTTCTCGGCGCATTACAAAACCGATGCAGGCTGGCTCTGGCAAATCACCCCCGCACCCGCATGGATCAGCAGCAACAGCGTTGAAAACCCAAAAGTTGTTTTTGGCGCTTCCGGATTATACAGCATCAGCCTGAGCGTTACCGACAGCATGGGCAGCAGCACCCGACTGCTTCAGGAAGGCATTGAGGTAGACTCCCAATGTGAGCCCGACACGGTTACGGGTAATACCATGAAAATTGAACTCACGGGGCAATATGCCGCCACGACCCGCCCTCTAAACCTGAACACCAACACCATGACCGTTATGGCCTGGGTCAAACCAAGCATGGTTCATACACAAACAACCGGAGTGTTGTTCTGGCGCGGTGGTACCACCACTACCGGTATTCACCTTGAAAATACCAACCGCCTCGCTTACCACTGGAACGATCAATACTATGGATTCAACTCTGGCTTGACCCTGCCCACAAATGAGTGGTCGCATATTGCTCTCGTCGTTGAGCCGACCAAAGCGACCTTGTACCTGAACGGGCGGCCTGCGGCAAATGTCGCCACCCACGTTGTGGAAGCTTTTGACGCCGCATTCAATATGGGCCGCGACCCAAGTACCAGTTCGCGCACCTTCCGGGGTAATATCGATGAGGTTTGTGTTTACCGCCGCGCCCTGACACAAACAGAAATCCGGGAACAGATGCATTTTGTTAAAGTGCCGAATACGGAACCTGATCTGGTTTCCTATTACCAGTTTAATGAAATTAGTGGCACGCAGGTGCCTGATCGCGCCGGCATTTATCATGCTAAAATGATTGGTGCAAGCCGGGTATTGTCTACGGCGCCTTTTGCTACAGGAGTGGTCAACCGCACTACCGTCAGTACGGGCGGGCCGGTCACCTTTGGCAATACGGGTCTGACCATCAATTTCCCGGCCAGCGGCAACAAACCCAATGGCGAACTCGTCGTCAGCAGGCTTTACCGCGAACCCGATGAGCTGCCCGCCGGCGTCGTGAACAATTGCGACAACTACTGGATCGTCAACAACTATGGGAGCAACAGCACCTTTGCGCCTTTAGTCGACCTGACCTTTGAAAATATTGGCAGTACGGTGGCCAACGATCAGATTGCATTGCACAAACGCCGGACGGGGCAAGACGGCCCCACCTGGGGCAGTCCGGTAGCCACCTTTACCACCACTGTTGCCAGTCCTTCAACGGATGTCACTTTCCCCGGCAGCGGCATTACATCGTTCAGCCAATTCAATATTTCGGCGCAAAGCTCACCATTGCCGGTGGAGTGGCTGCGTTTTACGGCGACCGCGCAACAAGGCCCGAAGCGCGTACAGCTGCAATGGCAAACCGCACAGGAGCGCAACAGCCTGCGTTTTGAAGTAGAGCGCAGCAAGGATTTGAGTCGTTTTGAAAAAATTGGCGAGTTGCCTGCAGCCGGTTACAGCAATGTGGTTTCGGCCTATCAATTACTCGATGAACAGCCCTTGCCCGGCAAATCCTATTATCGCATCCGCCAGGTGGATGGCGACGGAAAAAGCACTTACAGTCCGATAGCGGCGGTGGCGTTTCAGTCGCTGCACGAGGCATTTACCATTATGCCCACTTTATTGCGCAGTGGCGAGCCCGTGCTGATCCGAACCGAAACTTCGGGTTTTACGGCCAGTACGACAGATGCGCATGGGCGTTTGTTGTTTGAGCAGCAGCTGAATACCGGCGACAATATTATTTCTACTGAAAATTTGCCGACGGGTGTGTACATGATCCGAATTTTTAATGGTCGGGAGGCCATTGTAAAAAAAATTATCGTGGAATAAATGGGTAAATCCGGGCCACATTAAACAAAAATTTTGAAGGAATGCGTAAAACTGCAATATTCAGTATTACGTCATTCCTTCAATGATTTTTCTCATCTTTGCGGATGCGTTTAGTGATGCACCACCTTCGTTAAATCACTAAACTTTGCCCCATAAACCGCCAGATTATAACCAAATTCTCTCAAATTTTTTATGGCAAAAACTCAAAACATGATTGGGACACTTAACGCCGTTGGCTCCAATGTCGAATCCTGGGTAAAGGAATGGTCCGATTTTCTCCAACCCGATCAGGTTTACTGGTGCGACGGTTCGCAGGAAGAATACGACCGGATGTGCCAATCGCTGGTAGACAAGGGCACTTTCATCAAACTCAACCCGGAAAAACGCCCGAACAGTTTCGCCTGTTTTTCTGACCCCAGCGACGTAGCCCGTGTAGAAGACCGTACATTCATTTGTACCCGCCGCAAGGATGATGCCGGCCCTAACAACAACTGGGAAGAGCCTTCCGCAATGAAGCAGGAGCTGAACGCCCTCATGCGCGGTTGTATGCGCGGCCGTACCATGTACGTCATTCCCTTCTGTATGGGACCACTCGGTTCTCCTCTTTCACATATTGGCATTCAAATCACCGACTCGGAGTACGTGGTGGTCAATATGCGCATCATGACCCGTATGGGCGATGCCGTAATGAAAGAACTCGGCGACGGTCATTTTGTAAAATGTGTTCATACGGTTGGCGCCCCGCTCGAACCCGGTCAGGAAGACAGCAAGTGGCCATGTAACCCGAAAGTGAAATACATCACGCACTTCCCCGAAGAGCGCCTGATCGTTTCTTACGGTTCCGGCTACGGTGGTAATGCCTTGTTGGGTAAAAAATGTTTCGCCCTGCGCATCGCGTCCTTTATGGCCCGCGAAGAAGGCTGGCTGGCTGAGCACATGCTCATCCTCGGCGTGGAAGACCCCAAAGGTGAAAAAACCTATGTGGCCGCCGCATTCCCAAGCGCCTGCGGTAAAACCAACTTCGCCATGCTCATTCCGCCTAAAGAAATGGGCGGTTATAAAGTGACCACCGTTGGCGATGATATTGCCTGGATCAAACCCGGCGACGATGGCCGTCTTTACGCCATCAACCCCGAAGCCGGCTACTTCGGCGTAGCGCCGGGCACCAATGAAAAAACCAACCCCAACGCGATGGCCTCCATCCGTGCCAACAGCATTTTCACCAATGTAGCCATCACACCCGACGGCGATGTATGGTGGGAAGGTATGAGCAAAGAGGTGCCGGAAGGCATGATCGACTGGCATGGCAAACCCTACGACCCGAGTCTTGGCCAGCCAGCCGCACACCCGAACGCCCGCTTCACCGCACCGGCCACTCAAAACCCGGCAATCGACCCCGAATGGGAAAATCCGCAGGGTGTACCCATTGCAGCGTTTATTTTCGGCGGCCGACGCAGCACCACCATCCCCTTGGTATACCAGTCGTTTAACTGGAGTTTCGGCGTATACCTTGCCGCAACGATGGGTTCGGAACGTACCGCCGCAGCCTTTGGTAATATCGGTGAAGTGCGCCGCGATCCCTATGCCATGCTGCCTTTCTTGGGCTATCACATGGGCGACTATTTCAACCACTGGCTTGAAATGGGCCGCAGCCTGCCCAACCCGCCGCGTATTTTTGGTGTAAACTGGTTCCGAAAAGACGAAAACGGCAACTTTATGTGGCCCGGTTTCGGAGAAAATATGCGTGTATTGAAATGGATCATCGACCGCGCAAAAGGCCGTGCGTCTGCGGTTGAAAGCCCGATCGGCTGGATGCCCCGCCACCGTCATATCGACTGGACCGGCAACGAGCAATTCGGCAAAGATGACTTTAACAAGATCATGACCATCGACCGGGAAGACTGGAAAAAAGAATTGCTGGGGCAACATGAATTGTTCGAGCAACTCTACGACCGTCTGCCCAAAGAATTCCTCTTCATGCGCGAGCTGCTGCTCTCGCAACTCTGGCGCTCGCCCGAACAATGGGGTCAGCAGGAAGAGCGAATTTAATACAAGCGTTTGAGTGTTTAGGTGTTTGAGTGTTTTGGTATTTGAGTTATTCGATACTAAAACACTCAAACACTAAAACACCAAGCCCCTTATATCTCATTGTTGTAAAGGCCTCTTCTTGGTTTTGTTGTACTAAAAAATACCTGTTATGCATCGTCCCGACGACTTTGATAAACTCATCAACCGCAACAACGAGCAGTTACAAAAACTGCACGAAATTGTTCGGGAGGCTATGCACGAACAGGAGTTGATCACGCAAAACTTACTCCATCCTCCGGAAGAAACATTATCGACCGGGCAAAAGATCTCCGATAAAGTAGCTCGCTTTGGCGGCAGCTGGAAGTTCATCATTTCATTTGGCATAATACTGGCACTTTGGATTGGGTACAACAGCCTTGCCCTTACGAAGGATCAATTTGATCCTTATCCCTTTATTTTGATGAATTTAGTGCTTTCCTGTATCGCTGCCTTACAGGCGCCTATCATCATGATGAGCCAGAACAGGCAAGAGGAAAAAGACCGAATGCGCAGCGAAAACGATTATCTCGTCAATTTAAAAGCAGAACTTGAAATCCGTAGCCTGCACCAGAAAATTGATTTGTTACTCGAAGAGCAAAATAAAACCCTGTACGACATTCAGAAGCAGCAATATGATTTATTGCTGGAGCTAAATCGAAAACTGGATCACCTGAATCAAAAAATCGGAAAACCATAGTTGCGACACATTCAACCCAATTATATGCACACCTACATCCCGGCTTCAGAAGCCGTTAATCTGATTCAAAGCGGCCAACGCATTTTCATTCAGGGCGCTGCCGCAACACCCCAGCCACTTATAGAAGCCCTCATTGCCCGCGCAGGCGAACTTAGGGACGTCGAGATTTGCCACCTGCACACCGAAGGCGACGCGCCCTATTCTGATGAAAAATATGAGGCTGCTTTCAAAATCAACAGCTTTTTTATCGGCGCTAATATGCGGCCGCATATCGGAAAATTGCACGCACAGTATGTGCCTGTTTTCCTGAGCGAAATTCCGGCCCTGTTTCGCCGCGACATCCTGCCGCTCGACGTAGCACTCGTACACGTCTCTCCGCCAGATAAACACGGCTTTTGCTCCCTTGGCGTTTCTGTCGACGTGACGCGCGCCGCCGTAGAAAAAGCCAAAAAGGTTATTGCACTGGTTAATCCGCAAATGCCGCGCTCGCACGGTGACGGGATTATCCACGTTTCCAAAATCAATGCTATGGTGTGGGAAGATACGCCGCTGTTTGAGCATGATTTCGGAAAACCCAGCGAAGAGGAAATGGCTATTGGCCGCCATGTGGCCGGATTGGTGGAAGATGGCTCCTGCCTGCAAATGGGCATCGGCGGCATCCCAAATGCTGTACTTACCTGCCTGCACGGATTTAAACACCTCGGCGTACACACCGAAATGTTCTCCGACGGCATTATTCCGCTTGTGGAAAAAGGCGTTATTGACGGCAGCCGGAAAAAACTCAATCCGGGCAAAATTGTATCCTCCTTCGTCATGGGCAGCCGCAAACTCTACGACTTTGTAGACGATAACCCCATGATCGCCATGCTTGATGCCTCCTATGTGAACAGCACCACCAACATTTACCAAAACAAACAGGTGGTGGCCATCAACTCCGCCATTGAGGTTGACCTCAGCGGACAGGTTTGTGCCGACAGCATCGGCTCGCGTATGTACTCGGGTGTGGGCGGACAAATGGACTTCATTCGCGGCGCAGCACTTTCCAAAGGCGGCAAACCTATTATTGCCCTCGGATCGGCAACCAATAAAGGCGTGAGTAAAATTGTACCCACCCTCAAATCCGGCGCCGGCGTAGTGACTACCCGTGCGCACGTACACTACATTGCTACCGAGTATGGCGTGGTGGACTTATACGGCAAAAACCTGGCACAGCGCGCCAAAGCACTGATCAGTATTGCGCACCCCGATCATCGGGAAACCTTGGAGCGTGAGGCGTATGAGCTGTTTGGGAAGGGCTGGTGAGCAGATTTAAAAGCCACTAACAAAATATTCACTCCTTCGGAATTGGTCGCCAGGTATAACTTTTATGGACGATCTTCCAGCGTCCCTGGTATTTGAGCAGTAAAAAATAGTCGGTAAAAATACGCCAGTTGGGAATTACGATTTCCACTTTCGCAATGGCCGCATCTTTTTCAAAATCAATGGAGACGATGCGGCCGGCGCGGTTATTTTTCTCCCCCGTTTTAATACCGTTGATATAGGCTTCTCCATCGCGGACGAGCAAGCTGTCCTGTGCGCTTACGGCATACAAGTTAAAATCAGGGTGAAAAGCCCGGCGCACCCGTTCCGGATCGCCGTTGGCCGTACCCTCGATGTAATCGGTGAGTGTTGAAGTGATTTGTTCAAAATCCGATTTTCCGTTACTGCTTTGCGCATTTAGCTCCGCAGCAACAAGCAAAAACAGGTTAAGCAGTAAAAGTTTGACTGGTTGCATACATGTTGATGTTTGTAAAAAAGAGCAACAAAGCCTCACAATAGTTGCATCTCAAAAATTCATCGTTACAAAAAGTCGCCACGAATGCACGAATAAGCGCTACTCGCAGTATTCATCGTTCATCACTCATCGTTCATCGTTACAAAAAGTCGCCACGAATGCACGAATAAGCGCTGCTCCCTGCATTTCCCAAAATACTAAAACACTAAAATACTAAAACACCAAAACACTCATCGTTCATCACTCATCGTTCATCGTTAAAAAAAAGCTCCCCGCTTCACGAGACATCGCGAAGCGGGGAGCAGCATTTATGGAAAACTAATTTTCCCTCAAATTACTTGATTACAACCAGCTGAGTGGAAGCAACGCCGTCTTTGGTTTGCAGCACAACGCGGTAAGCGCCGGCAGCCA
Source organism: Chitinophagales bacterium (assembly GCA_017303875.1). Lineage (GTDB taxonomy): Bacteria > Bacteroidota > Bacteroidia > Chitinophagales > Saprospiraceae > M3007. The sequence continues at coordinate 137,888 of JAFLBP010000001.1, forward strand.
GCGCAGCAGCATTGAGTTCAACGGTATGTTGGCCGGCTTGCAGATCGCCCAGGTTGTTGGACTGAGCAAGTTTGCCGTAAGCATCAAATACATTGAGCTGGATAGATTCTGTTTGCTCCAGTGTGAAGAACACATTGGTGTTGCCACGAGCAGGGTTCGGCTGAACTTTGAAGTTATTCAGACCAACGATGTCTTTGGTCGAAACAGCTTGTTGTACGTTCAGGTTGTCCATCCACAGCAGGTTACCGTAACCGGAAGTACCGCGCAGGCGCACGAGCACGTCAGATTGGCCGGCATAAGCATTGAGGCTTACTTCCTGAGAAACCCAGTCGGCAGCAGTCGGAACAAAGATTGCAGTTTGCGGCGGAACAGTGGCCAGTGCGGCACCTTGTTTGTCGTAGACAGTTGTCCAGGTAGTACCACAGTTGGTAGAAACGTCAACACGCAGACGGTCGTTGATGTTGGAAGCATCGTAGTACGTGTGTGCGTAGTCGAAAGTCAGGGTTGCAGCCGGAACGGCAGTCAGATCCATTTTAGGCAGGATCAGTTCAGCAGTTTGACCGTTCGGGATGTTGTAGAAGTCGAGGTACATAGCACCTTCAGACTGGCCATAAGCACCCAGAATAGAAGGATTTGCCCAGCTACCAATTACTTCCCAGCTACCGGCAGCGGCAGCGCGGAAGCCCCAGCCAGCGGGCGGGAATGCAGGTGTTTCGAACTCAGCTGTTACCGGCGGTACGCTGAGGTCAACCATAGCATTTACAGTTACATTGCCTTTGGAAGCAACGAGATTGGTGATCGGGCCATTGCTGGTCGATACAACCTGAAGCGTGATACCGGAATTACCCGAAGTAGTCAGCGCGATAGCTGGCAGGGTAACTGTAGTCGTCAGGTTCGGGTTGAGGTTACCCGTCCAGTTGTAGATTTCCCACGGGCCGTTACCGACGCGGTAGCGAATGGTTGCAGCAGTCATAGCGGCAGAACCAGTGTTGCGGAGGGTAAATACCGGAGAGAAGGTATTTGCGCAAACTAATTTGTAGGCGTTGGTAGCGCTTAGCGTGATGCTGGCGAAGCTACCACCCGGTACATCAAGGTTGGGCAGCGAGCGAGCCGATTGCCAAACCTGGCCGTCGGTGTCATCTTGCAGCCAGGCAGCTGCTTCGATGTTGTCGAGGTTGTAGAAGTTGTCGAGGCCCCAACCGAAAGTGAAGGTTTTGCTTTCACCGGCAGTGAAAGCACCGGTAGCAGTACCGTCTGCATTCGGAAGCAGCTTGCGCATTACGTTGGAGAACTCCAGTTCGCCATTTGTACCGGGAGCTGTCGTGAATTTGATTTCACGCTCAGTGATCGCCAGACGCAGGAAAAGGTCGCCAGTCAGCGCGGCATCGGAAGTGATGGTTACAGTTACGTAAACAGAGTCAAAATCAGCGCTCAACACGTGGCTGACACTCATTTGAACCGGTGTCAGTTCGTCATAAGCAGCAGTCAGCTCTTCCGGCTCCATGCAGGCAGGTGCGCCATCGTAAGCACCGCAGTCATTTGCCAGTACTTTACCGTTCAGGAAACCATTGGGTACACCGCTTACGCCGTAGTAAGATACGCGATCGGCAACGTCACCCGGATTTTGCAGGTTCATCGGGTCAGTACCTGGCCAGCTGGTCTGATATTTGATAACGGTTACGATGGAATCAGCTTCAGCGAGTTTGGCATTAAATGCCGGGTTTTGCGAAGCGCAGGGCGGGCAGGAGGCTTGAGTAAACTCTTCTACCAGTACGCGACGCTTGTGCTGTGCAAATGTCGGAATGGCAATAGCCAGCAGCACGACAGCAAGGAGTAGTCTTTTTTGCATAGTTTTGAGCAAATTTTAGTTAGTGATTTCGTCGCAAATATACTATATGTATGTGCAACACCTATGCCTTGAGCAAAAAATGTCAAACCATGACAATTAATCCTAATTCTATTTGGAAATGTACAAGCTGTAACATTTGGGAACTTTAAAGCAAAAATCTTGTTTCTCACAGCGCAAGCCCCTGAAAACCCATACTTTTGCAGCCCAAAAAACGAATTTATCCCTTTACAATTTAAAAGGATCGCTCGTTTTCACGCCTGATTTTGAATGTTAAATATGACTTTTGAGCCGAAAGACGTCTTTCAAAAACTCGAATTCGATAAAATTCTCGACCTCCTCACCAAGGAGGCCTTTACACCCATGGCTGCCGAAATACTGGCCGCCACAGAACCCCTGACAGATGCCGGAACCATCGACCGCCTCCTGCGCGAAGGCCGTGAACTGAAACTCCTGCTCGAAAAAAACGAGCGCTTCCCCCTGGAAATATTCGACGACATCCGGCCGGACCTCAAGCTCCTGGACATTGACGGCTACACCTTGCCCTCGGATGCCTTTCAACGCATTCTGCGCATTCTGCGCCTGTGCAAGGAAATTTTCCGCTACCTCAACAGCGGCGCACGCAGGGAAATTTATCCAAAACTCTATGACCGTATCCGGCATCTCAGTTTCGATGAGACCCTCATTGCGCTCATCACCCGCGTTTTCGACGACAAAGGCGACATCCGTCCCGATGCCTCCCCAGAACTCCAGCGCATCCGCAAAGAAATCCAGCAAAAACTCCGCGAAATCGACGGCCGATTCCGCAGTATTATGCAGGATTATCGCGGCAAAGGCTGGCTCACCGATAATGCCGAAAGTTTCCGCAACGGCCGCCGGGTACTCTCTGTACCCGCCGAGCACAAGCGTAAAATCCGCGGGATTATCCATGATGAAAGTGATACGGGCAGAACTGCATTCATTGAACCGGAAGGCATCATTGAGATCAACAATGACCTGTTCGACCTTGAAAATGAGGAAAAACGTGAAATTTTCCGCATCCTCCGCGACCTCAGCACCGCCATTCGCCCCTATGGCCCTGCATTGGGCGATTACCTGGCGCTGCTCATCGAGTTTGACCTCATCCGCGCCCGCGCCAGATTAGCCCTGCACCTTCGTGCCGGTATGCCAATTTTGAAAGAAAAACCCATTATTGGCATCAAAAAAGGATATCACCCCCTACTCTATCTGAAAAATAAAGGGCAAGGCCGCAAAACCATTCCCTTCGACCTGCGCCTCAGCCCGGAAAACCATATTCTGATCCTTTCCGGACCAAATGCCGGCGGTAAATCGGTCGCCATGAAATCGGTGGGCCTCCTGCAACTCATGGTGCAGTCCGGACTACTCGTCCCGGTGCATGAATTAAGCGAATTCGGTATTTTTCAGCAGATATTTGCCGATATCGGCGATCAGCAAAGCCTCGACGACGACCTGAGTACCTACTCCTCCCGCCTGCGCAACGCCCGCGCTTTTCTGCAAAAAGCCAACCCCCAAACCCTCGTATTGGTGGATGAAATGGGCAGCGGTACCGACCCAAAACCCGGCGGCGCCATCGCCGAAGCCATCCTGCGCCAGTTGCACCGCAAAGGCGTTTATGCCGTCGTTACAACCCACTACTCCAACCTGAAAGTGTTTGCTTTCCGCAATCCGGGACTGCTGAATGGCAACATGCATTTCGATAAAGACAGCCTGTCGCCTACCTACGAACTGAAAGTCGGAAGGCCCGGCAGCAGCTACGCCTTTGAAATTGCAGCAAAAAGCGGGCTGCCGAAAGAAATTATCGATTATGCCCGAAACCGAACCGGTCCCGAAACCGCAGTAGACGATATTCTGATCGAATTGCAGCGCGAAAAGCAGGAACTCGAAGAAAAACTGCGCGCGGTACTGGAAAAAGAACAATCGCTCGAACGCCTCATTAAAACCTACGACAGCCTGCACGGCGAACTGGAGGTAAAGCGCCGCAAACTCAAAATTGATCAGAAAGAATTGGAGTTGCAACGCAATGCCAATACGATCCGGGAGATCGACAAGGTAGTGCGTGAATTAAAACAGGAAAAAAATCTCGACCGCGCCAAACAACTCAGCGAACAGCTGAAAACCGAAAATGCGGAAAAAGCAAAGTTGGTTGATGATATTCACGAACAGGTGGTGCAATTAGAAGACAAAAACAAATCCGCTGCGCAAAAGCCACTTGAGGCTGGCGATTTTGTCCGTCTGCGCTCCGGCGGCGCTACCGGCCGCGTAGAAAGCATCAAAGGCAACAAAGCCATTGTGGCTATGGGGGAATTGCGGGTAACAGCCCTTGTGCGCGACCTGATTCCCGCCAATGAACCCATCCGACAGCAGGCCAGTATTGCCACCACCGATCTGCAACGCGCAGCTGCTTTCGAACCCAAACTCGACCTGCGGGGCTTCAGCAAAGATGAAGCGCTGCGTACGCTGGAGCGATTTGTCGATAACGCCCTGATGTCGAGCGCCGACAGCCTGCGCATCCTCCACGGAAAAGGAGACGGCATTTTGCGCAAGGTAGTGCGCCAGAAACTACGCGAATACGGTGGCACCATCGGGCGGGCTTACCATCCCGAACAAGATCAGGGCGGCGACGGCGTTACCATAGTTGAACTCTGAGTTTTTCATCAATCATCCATAATATGGACCAGCAAGCGGAAATCCTGCAACTGAATGCCAAGGTGAGTGCACTTGAAAAAGCACTTGGCAATTTGCACCGGCAAGCCCAGGAGCAGCAAAAAACGGCCGACGCCGAATTGCAGAAAAGCCAGACGGATCTCCGTGAGCTGCGCCATGATTATGAAATTTTAAGGGTGCAAAAAGGCGGTTTTGGTTTTAAAATGATGCTCTTTGCAGGCCTTGGCGCTTTCTTTACCGGCGTATTGCTTTGTTATCTTTTTTTCCGGCTGCGCGAAAAACCCAATGAAGCTTTTCAGGATTTTGCGCATACCCACCAGCTCCAACTCGAACGCAATATCACCGACGGCAACTTTACCGGCGCCGAAAAGCTGCTTAAAACAGAAGAAGAACACCCGGACAATGCCGTTATAAAATCGCAATTGCAGTTTTCCAGAAAATTAATAGAAGCCGCAAGAAAACGATGCGAGTAAATCATAAGTCATCCCGAGTTTTGGATCACACCAAAACTCGGGATTTTTTTTATGTATTTATAGCATGCGTTTCGAATTACATACGACTTTCTAATTGCGCGCGCTTCAACGAAATAAAATGCCCAATAGGTTTACCATTGCGGTAAGCCTGAACACGAAGCGTGACCGGGCCATCGGGCACTGCAACCGGACCGGTATATTTGTTGGAATGATCGTCGGGCATAGTGCCATCGAAGGTATAATAGATGGTCAGATCCGGAATTTCCTTATCTAACAGCAGCATCATTTTACCATTTTCCGAATAGGTATCTACAATCGGATCATACACTGCTTCGGAGTAGTTGATGCCCGCTATATCGGCGCGTTGGAAATGATTTTCCATGCGTCGGGTGAAATTATCCCAGTTCTTCGCGCTTTTGGGCGACCAGTATACTTCCGACAACGCCCAGGCTCGCGGGTAGGTCATGTATTCGGCATATCGCAAGGTAGGTACCTGTTCGGTCCACAGATTGCCTTGTCCGCCAAGGATATACTTCGGATCAACGCCCTCCGGAACCGGCTCAAAACTGTAGCTGGTTTTGCAGCGCAAGCCGGCATAAATGGGCGGATCAATGGTTTGATCGCCCTGGTTGTAATCGATATAGGTATACGTTGTGGGCGTCATCACCACGTTGTGCCCGGCAAGCGCCGCCTCAATACCGCCTTTGGTACCGCGCCAGCTCATCACGGCAGCCGTCGGAGAAATACCGCCTTCCAGAATTTCATCCCAGCCGATCATCTTTTTCCCTTTGGCTTGCAGGATTTTTTCCACCCGGCCCATAAAATAACCTTGCAGGTCTTCTACGTGGTGGGTACCGATGCGTTTCATCAGCGCCTGGCAACCCGGATCTTCTTTCCAGTAACCTTTATAACATTCATCACCGCCGACATGGATGTAGGGATGTGGAAAAAGCATGGCAATTTCCGTAAATACCGAATCTAAAAAAGTGTACACCCGTTCATCGGCCGGATTAAGGGTGTTTTCAATTTTCATTTTAAAGGTGCCGTTTCCGTACCAGTCGGCGAAATCGGTGCCAGGGTTCACCGCAACCGGCTTTTTCAGGCAACTCAGTTCCGGGTAAGCAGCCAACAGGGCCATGCTGTGGCCGGGCACGTCTATTTCCGGAACGATGCTGACGTTGCGCTCGGCGGCATATTTGACCACCTCCCGAATATCTTCATGGGTATAAAAGCCGCCATACGTTGCGGCTTCGCCGGGCTTGGGGTCTTCGCGTTCGCCAAAACGGCCGTTTCGCTCAACGCGCCAGGCGCCAATGCTGGTCAGCTTGGGCAGCGATTTGATTTCAACCCGCCAGCCATTATCATCCGTAAGGTGCCAGTGAAGCACATTGTATTTCAGGCGCGCCAACTGGTCGATATACGCCATCACATCGGCTTTACTGAAAAAATGGCGACTCACATCCAACATGATACCGCGCCAACCAAAACGCGGGTAATCGGTAATGCGGACGGCCGGAACCGTCCACGCAATACTGTTCACCACAGTGGCGCTTTCGATTTCCTTAGGCATCAATTGCAATAGCGTTTGCATGCCGTAAAACAACCCGGCGCTTTCATTGGCAGTAATTTGCACCCCTTTGGCACTGCTGCTCAGGCGGTAGCCCTCTTTGCCCAGTTCGGCATCCGGCGTGCTGTTCAGGCTCAGTAGAACGGAGGCGCTGCTTGCGGCCCGCACCTGAAAGTTAAAGCCTGTTGCGGCGTTTAGTTTTCGGGTCAGCATTTCAGCTACCGGGCGCGCCGCATCTCGGTTGTAGCCGATGGTGCTGGTTTTGCTGAGGGTAAACGTACCGGCATCGACTTGCATCGAAACCGGCTGTGGAATGAGGTTAATGTTGTTTTGGGCAAATGCCGACAGGGGCATCAAACAGAGGTACAGGAATGTTTTCAGAAACTTCATAATCAAACAAGTTTTTGTTGGGGCGAATGTATACCAAAATTTGCAAAAAAGCGTCTTTACAAAATTATAGTCTGAATTTCAAAACCTTTACTTTTCATAAAAATTTCCAGACGACTCGCATCCCGGAAATTGAGCACCTGCCCTTCGCGGCGCACGGCCTCCACCAAAGCAAAATCAAGATCGGCATAGGTCCAGCCCGCTACGTTATGCTCGGAAAGGGCAATGATGCCTTCCTCCGGAAACCCTTTATCGGGCGGCCCGTAAACGCCGGCATATCCGTAATTGAGATCAACGGCCAGCGACCAGGGCGCTTCGCCAACCGTTTGCGCGACGCCGACAAAGCACTGCTGTTCGAGTGCCCGGGCGCGGGCGCCTATGTGTACGCGGGTAGCTCCGCGCAGGGTTTCGGTGCAACTCGGCGCCAGAATCAGGTCGGCGCCTGACTGCGCCAGTGCCTGAGCACCCAGCGGAAACTCCACATCGTAACAAATCTGAATACCAAAACTGCCCCATTCGGCTTGAAAAAGGCTTAAAACAGGTGTTTCTGGCGCTTCCACAATCCAGTCTTCGGCTTCAAAACGGGTCATAAAAAATTTGTCCTGCCAGCCAGCCAGTCCTTTTCGGGGCGAAAAAACCGCAGCGCGGTTGACGATGCGTTCATTTTGTAAAACCGGAAAACTCGGCGCAACAATAAGCACCTGATATTCAGCACTTAACGCCGCCCACTGCGCTTCAAAAACCTCCTGAAAAACCGCCAGCGCACGCACTTGTACGTGCAAATCCTGCTGCATTTCCGGCGCGAGCAGGCTCACTAACTCCATACTGCCGTACTCCGGAAAAAGCAGCAAGGACGCCCCATTTCGGGCAGCTTCAGCTACCCGGCTGCGCGTATATGCCTGCCAGGCTTCGATGTTGGGATGCGCGGTAATGGGGTATTGCGCGAGTGCGAGTCTGACTTGTTTTTTCATGGGGTAAAAGTCAGATAATTCGCGGTTTTGGACAATGTGGGCGCGATAATTTCTCCGCCATTTGTGAAATCCTGCTAATTATCTCACCGCACCTCAAATTAATTGAAATCACGCAGCCATTGCCCCACATTTGTGGTCTTTAGCATTCGAATTACACTTTCAAACAAGAATCCTTGTCTAATTTTTATGCAAAAAACATCCTTTTTTGTCCTTTCCCTGCTGCTTTGGGCGGCAACAGCTATTGCGCAAAATGCTTCCGTTCGCGGCAAAATCAACGACGAAAACGGCTTGCCCCTCTATATGGTACTGGTACAGCTCAGCCATTTAGCCGACTCCAGCATTCAGCAAAATGCGTACACCAATGAGGATGGTACTTTTCAGTTCGGCGCCTTGGCGGCAGGCACTTATCTGTTCAAAAGTACTTACCTTGGCTATGAACCGCATTTGCAGCAAATAACGCTTGCTGGTAATGATACCGATCAGGATTTAGGTGCAATTGGCATGAAGCCCTCCGCCACCCTGCTGAATACGGTGACTATCAGTGGTAAACAAAAATTTGTGGAGCGCAAAATTGACCGCACGGTCATCAATGTCGATGCCCTGGGCGGCAGTTCCGGCTCCAATGCACTGGAAGTGCTGGAGCGCGCGCCGGGCGTTTCGATAGACCAAGACGGACAAATCAAGCTGAAAGGTCGTTCGGGCGTTTTGGTTTATATTGATGAAAAACCGACTTACCTGAGCGGGGCCGAACTGGAAAACTATTTAAAATCCTTGCCGGCCGGCGCTTTGAAACAAATTGAAATCATCCCCAACCCGCCGGCAAAATATGATGCTGCCGGCAATTCGGGCATTATCAATATCCTGACCAAACGCAATAAGTTGGCGGGCCTGCACGGCAATGTATCCACCGTGGTGCAAAGGGGGCGTTACACCCGCAACAACAACAACCTGAACCTGAATTTCAATCGCAAACGCGTGGGCGTTTATCTGAACCTCAATGGCGGCCTGCGCGAAAGTTTTCAGGACCTGAACATTAATCGCTATTATAAAAACCAGACCGATGAGGTGGAATCTTCCTTTTCCCAAAACTCATTTATTGTAAAGGACGGGCGTTCCTTTAACGGAAATTTTGGCCTGGATTTTTACCTGACCGATAAAACCACCTTGGGTTTTTCAGTAAAAGCAGGCCGAAGCCCTAATGGCAGCCAAACCGACAACACCGCTTTTGTAAGAGACGCCGGCGGAGCTGTGTTGCAAAAAGTAAATGCCGATAATGCTGACGAACGCCAGCTCAATAATGGCACGTATAATGTGTACTGGAAGCAGCAATTGGGCAAAAAAGGTGGCAACGTCAGTGTTGATGCTGATTATGTCCGCTACGACAGTGATGCCGAACAAGTGTTCAAGAACTACGTTTACACCCCGAATGATGTGCTGACTTTTCAGGATCAGATCAATGGCAATTTGCCCTCTGTCATTGAAATTTATGCGGCTAAAGCGGATTACACGCAGCCGCTCGGCGAAAAAGCAAAATTTGAGGCCGGTGTCAAAACTGCGTTTACCGCCACCGACAACACGGCCGATTACCGCCGCACCGAAGGCGGCATCACGACGCCCGACTACAACCTGAGCAATCGTTTCCTGTACGATGAATGGATCTATGCGGCTTACCTGAACTATAGCCGCAGCTTCGGAAAAGTGGATCTTCAGCTTGGTTTGCGCGGAGAAAGCACCCGTTTGCAAGGCAATCAGCTGGGCAATCCGGTACAGCCGGACACCAATTTCACCCGACAATACAACAGCCTTTTCCCGACCATCTTTGCACTTTGGCGCATCGACAGCAGCGGCAAACACGTGTTGTCTTTTAACTTCGGACGACGCATTGACCGACCTTTTTTCCAGGATCTCAACCCCTTTATCAGTCCTTTGGATAAATTTACCTTCTACGGCGGTAATCCCAACTTGCTGCCGACCTTTTCCTACAATTTCAACCTCACCCACACCTACCGCGACTGGTTGAATACCGCTTTCAGCTACGGCTTAGTGAGCGACGGTATCAATGAAACCCTCGAAATTTCGGAAGGCATTTATTACAGTCGGCCCGGCAATATTGCCACCAACCACTCCCTGAGTCTTTCCGTAGAAGCGACCAAACCCATACGACCCTGGTATACCTTTATTACGTATTGCGAAGGCGGGTATTTGTTGTACAAAAGCAGGTTGTATACCCAAACCCTGAACAGCGATGGGTTTTATCATTACCTCTCCGCGACCAATATTTTCAAGTTAAAAAAAGACTGGACGCTGGAATTGCGCGGGGAATACCAGAGCGACATCGTTGCTGCGCAATTGCTGATCAAAAGCTTTGGCACCCTGAACATTGCTGCTTCCAAAAAAATGCTGAAGCAAAAAGGCAATCTCAAACTTGCCCTCAACGACCTGCTCTACACCCGTCGCGCCGACGGCATTATCAATAACCTGCAACAAACGGATGCCGACTGGAACAGCCGATTAGACACTCGCAGTGTGACCCTGAGTTTCAGCTACGCCTTCGGAAAAGCCATGAACAGCAAGCCCAAACACAACAGTTCCGGTTCGGAAAGCGAGCAAAAGCGGGTGAAGACCTAATGCGGCACACCCAAAAAAAACCTATTTTCGCCCCAAAACAACAGCATGCAGCAAATTTCTTCCTTGCTCGGCAACACCGACATCTACCTGCTCGACCAAATAATGAAGGGCCGATACACGCCGCCAGCGTCGGTACTCGATGCCGGGGCGGGCGGTGGGCGCAACCTCCACTGGTTTGTGCAGCAGGGCTTTCAGGTATATGGCACCGACCAAAACCCGGAAGCGATAGAGGCTTTGAAACAAAACTTTCCGGGTGTGCCGGAGGGCCGGTTTTTGGTCGCGCAGGTGGAGTCTATGCCGTTCCCGGAGGCGCATTTTCAGCACATTATTTGCAGTGCAGTGCTGCATTTTGCAGCAAGCCACCAGCATTTTGAACAACTATTTGGCGAGCTGATCCGTGTGCTGAAACCCGGCGGCTCACTTTTTATCCGGGTGGCCACCGATGTGGGTATGACGCAGCAAATGACGCCGCTGGGAAATGGCCGGTTTCAGTTGCCCGATGGTACCGACCGACATTTGCTTACCCGGCCCATGCTCGAAACCCGGATGCAGCGCCACCAACTCCGTTATCTGGAGCCGTTCAAAACGGTGCTGGTGGATGAGCTGCGTAGCATGGCTGTGCTGGTGTTGGGTAAGTAAAGTATACGCACCCACGGGCGACAAGCATAACAGTTCAGGTTCGGAGAGCAAGCAAAAGCGGGTGAAGGCCAGTTGTGCATGTTCGCGAATCCATTAGGGCCAAGTCCGGAGAACGTGTATCTTTGCCTGCTTTTCAAAAAGCAGACGAGGACATGATTTTTACCATTGGGGCAACCCTGGCCGCTTTTTTGTTTTTGTTACTCTTACAAAAACGCCATAAAACCCAGCCCGACCACTTGCTGTTGGGCTGGCTTGCCATTTTGGGGATACATCAGGTGTTGATGTTTTTTGATTCAGGTTACGCAGCTTTTGAAACCCCGCAGCTGTTGGGTTTGTCTTTTCCATTTCCCTTGTTGCACGGGCCGCTGCTATACCTCTATGCGAGGAGTATGACAGCAACTGCGCCTCTAAAACCCCTCTGGATGCTGCCGCACTTTCTGGCGCCGCTGTTCATTGTGGTACTGGCAATTCCTTTTTACAGCCTGCCACCTGAGGCCAAAATAGCCGTTTTCCGGCAAAATGGAAAAGGCTACGAATGGTATTCACAAATCCGCTGGGTTCTCATTGTGCTTTCCGGCTGGACTTATGTGGGCCTGACCCTCTACTCCTTACGGCGGCATCAACAACGGGTGGAATCCAGATTCTCGGAAGTTTCGCGTATTACCTTTCAGTGGCTACGCTCGCTGAGCATTGGCCTGGGTCTTATCTGGAACCTGGTGTTATTTTTTCCCGATACCGTTATTTTTACAGGTGTATCCACACTGATTTTATTTATCGGCTTTTTTGGCATACACAAATTTCCGATTTTTTTCACCCATCCGAAACGCGAAAACGAGGATAAAAATGAAAACAATGGAACGATACGTTATGCAAAATCAGGATTAAAAACCGAAGAGGCAGATCGTTATTACGCGGCATTGACCCAATTAATGAGCGAAAAAAAGCCGTATAAAAAGCCTGAACTCAGCCTCAGCGAGCTGGCGCAAATGTTGGAAATTCACCCCAATCACCTCTCTCAAATCATCAACGAACGGGAAGAAAAAAACTTCTGCCACTACATCAATTCGCTGCGCGTAAAAGAATTTATGAAGTTGGCAAAATCGCCCGATCACCTGCACCTGAGCTTGCTGGCCATCGCCATTGATTGTGGGTTTAACTCCAAAACAACCTTTAACAAGTACTTCAAGTTACAAACCGGCAAAACACCATCAGAATATTATTCCGAAGTAAATCCCTGATTATCAATACTTTTATCGTACGCGCCTATAAGGACGCACCTGCTTTTCGCCCGCCTTTGTAGGCGCGGGCGCTCGGCACCTCGGCATGGGTACATCTTTGCGTCGTCGCATTGGCAATACAGCCTGCGGCTTTCACCAATATGATTTTACCCATGCAAAAACAACACTTGTTTATTGGCCTTTTTCTCCTGGCCGCCAGCAGCCTGCTATTCAGCTGCGACAAATCTTTCGGGGATACCCGACCGGATGGCCGCTTAGTGCCGCCAACCGTTACAGAAGATTCCAGCCTTCCTTCCATCACCGTCAACGGCGTACAACTGCATGCCGAGGCGTATGGCCATCCCGACAGTGCCTTGCTCATCGTCATCCACGGCGGCCCGGGTTCTGATTACCGTTACCTGCTCAATTGTAAAGCTTTTGCCGACCACGGGTTTCGGGTAGTATTTTACGACCAACGGGGGGCCGGGCTTAGCGAGCGATTCCCGCAATCGCATTTCAGCAGTGTAGAAATCCTGAGCGATGAGCTGCACGGCGTCATTGCGCATTACCGCACCCACACCGATCAGAAAGTATTCCTGCTGGGGCATTCCTGGGGGGCCATGCTGGCTGCCATTTACCTCAATGACCGCCCTAATGCACCAATTGACGGCCTGATACTCGGCGAACCGGGCGGCTTTAAATGGGATGATTTTTCGGGATACATCAATCGCTCTCAGGACTTCAAACTATTTTCCGAATCCCTGAACGATGCCATTTACGCCGATCAGATGCTCAGTGGCAAAGATGATGAGCACGAAATTCTGGATTACAAATTGGATCTGCTGACCTCCGTCGGCGACTCAAAGGACAGTCCGGTGGGCAATGAAGATTTTTTGCCCAAATGGCGCAGCGGCGCGGCAACCTTTATGGCATATTCCGAGCTGGGGCCACGCATAAAACCCGACTGGACGCAGAACCTGCATTTGTACAATACAAAAGTGCTCTTCCTGTACAGCGAAAACAACAAGGCTTACGGCCGCGCGCACGCGGAGCATGTCTCCTCCGCATTTCCTAAAGTGGAATTGTTTGAAACCAAAGATGCCGGTCACGACATGCTTTCTTTCCCCCGCGGCTGGAACAACAGTTTCCCCGTTATGCTTAACTACTTAAACAGCTTGAAATAATGCAAAAACATTTGCTTCCCCTCCTCGCCCTGCTGCTTGCCGGAACAACCGCGTCGCTTAACGCACAGGTACTCAACTGGCAAAACCTGAGCCGCGAACAACGCCATATCATCCATGTCAATGCTGGAATGGAATACGCCCTGATATATGGTGCCGGATATAATTTTCACCCCGCTACCAGGCGGCCACTTCTGCTGGGTCTGGATATCAGCCTGCCTGTAGGTAATCGGGCCTTCGACGACCTCAAAGTGAGAACCGGCATACAGTTGGAGCTGTATAAAATGAACAAACTTCGCCTCAGCGGACAGATCAAAGGAATATACCGTCGTTATGAAAATGCCATTGTGCAATTAGACAACTTTGGCAGCGAAACCGGACTCACACTGGGTTATTACCGCAGACGCTGGTTTGTCGCCGCGGATGGCAATTTCGACAAAGCCATTGTGACACATTTTAAACACAGCGCAACCGCGCGGGAAGATTATCCGGACATTGCCAATGGCTGGTTTGTGCCAACAGCTGGCAATTTCCTGTATGGCTTACAAGCGGGTTTTTCATTAAAACACACTGATATTACGCTTAAAGCCGGCAAAATTGTTTCACAGGATTTCAGACATGCGCCAATGATACCGTACTATGCGCAGTTGGGGTGTAGCTGGAAAATCGGGGGATAAGTTTTGCCTTAATAAAAAGAAAAATCAGGCTCCAGGTATTCCCGCATATTGCGCAGGTTTATCAGCAAACACTGCGTAACTTGCGGGAATTACCTCAAACAGGGTATAGCCACCACGAAGTGGTTGTGAAAATCATATTGTTGTAATCCTTTGGAAATCAGGATAAAAGAATCCACCAATCTTCAAATCCACCCAAATCTTGGTATAACTTCAAAATAATCATCTATTATTTAAATCCTCTCAAAAGCGTTGTTGAATGTACGACTATAGTTTTTCATAGGAAAAATATATGGACAAATAATCTGCTAAACATACCTTTACCCTCTGTCAAAACCATAACCAGTCAATTCCGCATGCGCACCCAACTTCTACTGATCTGTCTGTTCGGCAGCCTTATCCTGAATGCCCAGCCCAAAACCACTCCCGATACCACCAATTTCAACAGCTACTTTAAAGCGATGAAATGGCGCAATATCGGGCCTTTCCGCGGCGGGCGCTCGGTAGCGGCCTGCGGCGTGGTTGGCGACCCCTTCACCTACTACATGGGCACCACAGGCGGTGGCCTCTGGAAAACAGAAGACAACGGCATTACGTGGAATAATATCTCCGATGGTTTTTTCAAAACAGGCTCGGTTGGTGCAGTGACGGTGGCAGAAAATGACCCCAACGTGGTGTACGTGGGCATGGGTGAACACGCCATTCGGGGCGTAATGACCCACCACGGCGATGGCGTGTACAAATCTACGGATGCCGGTAAAACCTGGACGGCCACGGGCCTCGAAAAAACGCAACATATCGCCCGCATTGTCATCGACCCGCGCGATCCCAATACCCTTTGGGTAGCCGCACAAGGCGCCTTGTACAGCAAATCCAACGAGCGCGGCATTTACAAAAGCACCGACGGCGGCAAAACCTGGAAAAATGTGCTTTTTGTAAACGATATGACCGGCTGTGCCGAACTTTGCATTGATCACCACAATCCGCGTATCCTCTATGCGGCCATGTGGGAACACGGCCGACGCCCCTGGCAGGTCATTTCCGGCGGCGCCGGCAGCGGCCTGTATAAATCGGTCGACGGTGGCGAAAGCTGGCAAAAAATACAGGAAGGCCTGCCCAAAGAACTGGGCAAAATGGCCATTTCAGTGAGCCGCGCCAACCCGAACAAAGTGTATGCCCTTGTGGAAAGTGACTCGGAAAAAGAAGCCGGCGGCCTGTTCGTTTCGGAAAATGGCGGCAAATCCTGGAGCCGCGTTTCCGACAACCACCGCCTGATCCAGCGCGCCTGGTACTACATCGAAGTCTTTGCCGACCCCAACAACGAACACACCGTGTACGTGCTCAGCGCCCCGGCCCTCCGCTCCGAAGACGGGGGCAAAACCTGGTCGGATGTAGAAGGCCAGCACGGCGACTACCACGATATGTGGATCAACCCGCGCAATTCCAAAAACTTTATCATCGCCGACGATGGCGGCGCGGTTATTACCCATAATTATGGCAAAAGCTTTAGTTCGCAGGAGAATATGCCAACCGCGCAGTTGTATCGCATCAATGTCGACAACCTTTTTCCCTATAACATTTACGCCGGCCAGCAGGACAATTCCTCATTGCGCATCGCCAGTCGCGAACTGGGCAGCTACCATATTTCTCCTGCCAGCATGAGCGCTTCGGCAGGCGGTGAAAGTGCTTTTTTGGCCTTTAATCCCGATAAGCCGGAATTAGTGCTGGGCGGCAGCTACCAGGGCACCATTGAAGCGCTCAACACCAAAGCCTCCGGCAGCACCAATATTATGGCCGCGCCCATTCAGTACCTCGGCATGGATGCCAAGGACATGAAATACCGCTACAACTGGAATGCCCCGATCATCTGGTCGAAACACGAACCCAATACGTATTACCACGGCGCACAATACCTGCTCAAAACGCAGGACATGGGCAAAACCTGGAAGGAAGTATCGCCCGATCTGACGCGCAACGACAAAAGCAAACAAGGCCGCCCCGGCGTGCCCTATACCAATGAAGCCGTAGGCGCTGAGAACTATGGCACCCTGAGTTATGTGCTGGAATCGCCGCACGAAAAAGGGGTGATCTGGACGGGCAGCGACGACGGATTAGTGCAACTGACCACCGACGGCGGCGCCAACTGGAAAAACGTGACGCCTCCCGGCTTAGCCGAATGCCTGATCAATGCCATTGAGGTATCGCCGCACGACAAAGGCACGGCCTACATCGCAACTACCCGCTACAAATTCAACGACCATCGGCCGGGCCTGTACAAAACCACCGATTACGGCAAAACCTGGACCGCCATCAACGGCGGTTTGCCGGATAATGCCTTCACGCGTGTGGTGCGCGAAGACGATGGGCGCAAAGACCTCTTGTTTGCTGGCACCGAGTTGGGTGTTTTTATTTCTTATAATGGCGGCAAAAACTGGTCGCCTTTCCAGCTCAATTTACCCATCGCACCAATAACCGATCTGAAAATACACAAAGGTGACCTGATTGCGGCTACCTCCGGCCGCTCCTTCTGGATACTCGACGACCTCAACCTGCTGCGTCAATACCAACAATACAAGGGCGAAGTGCAGCTTTTTCAGCCGGAAGATGCCGTATTGGCCAATGGCGGCAGCGAACTGAACGGCAACAACCCCGACTTTAAGGGCAGTCATCCGCTTGCCGGCGTTAATCCGGCTAACGGCATTGTGTTGTATTATGAATTGCCGGAACTGAAAGCCGGGACGGTTTTGGAATTGAGTATTCGCGATGCACAGGGCAACCTCGTGCGTACCTTTACCTCTAAAAAAGATAGTACCGCGCAGGAATGGGATGGCGGCCCTTCCACCGATCCGGTTTTACCAGCGGAAAAGGGCATCAACCGCTTCGTGTGGGATATGCGCTACCCGGGTATGAGCGGCGTGCCGAATACCTATTTTGAGAACAGTTTTAAAGGTCATAAAGCGCCTCCCGGCGCGTATAATTTCACGCTCAAGGCCGGCGAATTGGGGGCCGTCACGAAAGGGAATATTTTACCCAACCCCTTCTACCCCACTGATGCTGCTACCTATGCCGAATACCACAAAATCATGCTGGATATGGAGCAAAAAGTGGAAGATATGCACCGTTGCATCAATTCCCTGAATGCCACGAGTGAGCAAGTGAAGGAATTGGTGGCTCGCCTCGGAGCGGAGCCGCAATATGCCAACCTCAAAACAGATGCCGAAGCGCTCCTGCAAAGCATCAAAATCTGGGATGAAGAAATGGTGCAGCGCAAATCCAAAGCCTACGACGATGTGGAGAATTATCCGAATAAATTTTCGGCCAATTACATGTTCCTGCTCAACCAAACAGAAAGCGATATTCCGCAGGTGAATCAGTCGTCCGTTGAACTAAAAAAACAATTAGATACCGAATGGACTAAACTAAAAATCCGATATTCCATTATAAAGGAAGACACCCTGCCGACGCTCAACCGCAAACTGGCAGAAGCGGGCCTTGGGGTGATTTGGAAAAAATAAATGATATGTCCAAAACAGTTTTACTCACCGGAGCAACCGGTTACATCGGCTCCTGGATTTGCCGATATTTACTGGAATCCGGCTATACCGTACGTGCAAGTGTGCGCAACAAGTCTAATTCGGCGCGCTACGCGCACCTCGAAACGATGGCGCAGGGTTTGCCCGGTACATTGGAGTTTTGGGAAGCCGACCTGCTGAAACCCGGCAGTTATGATGCAGCGGCACAGGGAAGCGACTACGTTTTTCATGTGGCGTCACCTTTTTTGTTAAAATACAAAGACGCACAAAAAGAGTTGATCGACCCGGCGCTGCAAGGCACGCGCAATGTGCTGGAAGCGGCCACGCGCTCCGGCACGGTGCAACGGGTAGTGCTGACCTCCAGCGTCGCTTCCATATATGGCGACAACAGAGATATGCAGGCGCAGGGCTTAGGCACCTTTAATGAAACACACTGGAACACGACAAGCAGCCTTACCCATCAGCAATATTCTTATTCCAAAACCCTGGCGGAACGCGCAGCCTGGGAAATTGCCACCAACCAGCAGCAATGGTCGCTGGTGACCATCAATCCTTCTTTCGTTTTTGGCCCGCCCATCGGCGACGCCAGCGATTCGGGGAGTATGGACTTCCTGAAGCAATTCTTAAGCGGTAAGTACTTTGGGGCAGCGCCGTTGATCCGTTTCGGCTTTGTGGATGTACGGGAGGTGGCGATGGCGCACTTGCGTGCGGCGGAGCTGCCGCATGCATCCGGGCGCTATATTTTGAGCAATATCGTGCTGAGTACGCTTGAAATTGGCAAATTGCTGGGCCAAAACGGCGGCAACCGCATGGTGATGCCCTTTTTGAAAGCTCCCAAAAAGCTCATTGCGCCGGTGGCGCCGTTATTCGGCGTTTCCAAAGCATTTGTGCTGCACAACGCCGACTATCCGCTGGCCTTCGACAACAGCCGCAGCATCCGGGAGTTGGGCATTCAGTACCGCGATTTTAAAGAGACCCTTCGGGAAATGGTCGCGCGGGTAAAGGCGTAGGATAAATTAATTCAAAAAGTTGATTGGCAGCATTCGTGTTTAAAAATATAGTGTTCACTAGATGAAAGTAATTCAGCGTAATCGTTTTCTGAAATTTGCGGGGCAACAACAACTGCAAAATTAAGATGAGAACCTTACTCTTTTGTATCGCCGCGCTATCTTGCTTTTCAACGAGCGGCTTTTATGCCCAGGAGCAGAGACATGAATTTTCGTATTATTTTGAAAACCATCCACAATTTGTCAGGCGACTGGAAGACGGACGTACACTTTTGGTTTGCGAGGCTGGTACCCCTTATAATTTGGATAAGGTTTACTTTGTTGTATTGAAAGCTGATGGCACCTTCGATTTACAACGACTTCTGAACTTTCCACCAACAGGCAGTGTACCTACTCATATCTCGGATGTACAAGCTTGTCCAGACAGCGGTTTTATTTTCAGTATTGCCTTAGGCGGATGCGATTATGGCCCAACAGATAGATCTATCCAAAAATTTGATAAAGATTGTAATTATCAATGGGGTAAAAACGGCCCTGCACTTGCTTTACCCTACAGGTTTATAAAAGATAGTGACAATAATCTCATTGGACTGGGAGAATTGGAGGTGGTCAAATATGATTTCCGAAACGGCTCAGTACTTTGGAGGCGGAAACTCGTAGTAAATAGTTGGATTGATATTAACAATATTGGCTTTGACCCGATAAATAACAAGATGATCTCGACTGGATTTGAAGTTGGTGTATGGACATATCAGGCTGGCAGCCAAAGGTATGTACTCAGCAGGAAATTTGAACCTGAGATTTATATGGGACACATTAGAAATATATTCCCTTTTGAACCCGAAAAATGGCTGGCCTGGGCAGCGGAAGGGATTTATACCATCAATACAGCTGATTCCGAGGTTAAAGCCTGGAAACCCAACGATGGCACTATTGCTGATTTGGTAATGGATGGTTTAAAAAAAGCCTTCGTACTCACCAGGCAAGATAGTACGGCAAGACTCTTGCACATTAACCTTTCCGGAATAGTATTGGATACTTTATGGGAAAGCACCGATTCCCTGAAAGCTTTTCATCACTTTTGGAAAAACGGAGACGACCTTGTGCTCGCCGGAATCAGAGGCGCTGGCGATGACAGGGGATTGGTCTCCTTTTTTGAATACAAAGACACATTTAATTCTGCCGGCGCCTACGTATTGCATAAAACTATCCAAACGAAACCCCAAACAACAACGAGCGATATCGCGTTGCTTTCCGTCAGGCAAAACACGCTTTTGGATACTACGGAATACTACCTGCCATACGACACAATTTATTCAAGCAAAGGCGGTAATTTTGATTTATTGATTCGAAATATTGGCAATGACACTATATACAACTTTTCCGCCCAAAGCAGTTTTGATTGGTATGGCTTCATTTGTTATGTCAGAGGTGCGCAGCACAAATGGTTTAAAGGGCTTAAACTGCCTCCTGGTGATAGTATATGGGTAAATTTTGGAGATATTTCAATTCACTGGCAGGATACCATTTATGATAAAATCTGTTTCTGGACCTCTTCGCCCAACAACAGGCCCGATATCTATCCTGAAAATGATTTGTATTGCCACAACGCGCGTTACAATAACAAACCCGATTTTATTCAAGAGCAAATATCTATCCAACCCAATCCCGCATCTGAATTTCTGGAAATAGTCGGGCCGGGTAAACCAGTATCCTTTCGGGTTTTTGATTACACCGGGCACCTCCTGTTGCAGGATGTTATTCCTGCTGGCGCCTACAATCATCGCATTAATGTAAGCCTTTGGAGGGCCGGTATGTATTATTTTGCATTCGACAATCAATACAGATCCTTCATAATAATTCATTAACCGCTTTCCCCAAAAAACCGTCGCGCCCCCGCAGCAATACTGCCACAAGGACGCGACTTAACTACACATCTTTTAAAACTTGCCACGAATGCACGAATGGCGCCGCCCCCGGCTACTCACGAAAGCGAAAAAAACGCATCACTCATAAAATTTGCCACGAATGGCGCCACGACCAGTTGCTCACGAAAACACTCAAACACAAAAACACTTAAATACTCCAAAACACATCACTCTCAACGCGCTGTTTCCGCTATTCCGATCAAGCGAAGTAACTCCTGGCGGTAGCCGTTCAAATCCATGGGAAGGGATTGCTGTACCAAGGCTTTGGCATTGGCCAGCGACGCTTTGCCTTTGTATTTGGAGTCGCGGAGCACCAAGCCAAATTCGGCGATACCGGCGGCCAGCGCGAAGTTTTCACTCATTTTCGTGTTGCGCAATGCGGCTGCATTGAGGTGGTATTCCAGCAATTGGCTTGCTTCATGGCCACGCGGTTTTTTGTAGCGCAATTGCACCACCATCAGGTCTTCGGCATTCAGCTGCACGGTGGTGTCCGGCGCCTCAACACTCACTAAGGAGGAGTCTAAAGTGGCCGGAAGCGGGAAAGGTTTGCCGGATGGCGTGATTTCGTAGAGGGCAGTAACGCGGTGCCCGGAGCCGAGTTCGCCGGCGTCTTTGGTGTCGTCGTTGAAATCCTCGCGGGCCAGCAGGCGGTTTTCGTAGCCGATCAGGCGGTAGGCCGCCACATGTTTTTCATTAAAATGCAATTGCAGTTTTACGTCTTTGGCAATGGTAAACAAGGTGCCGCCAAACTCATTGACCAACACTTTTTTAGCCTCGCTCAACTGGTCGATATACGCGTGGTTGCCATTGCCTTTATTGGCCAGCGACTGCATTTTACCGTCCTGGTAATTGCCTGTGCCATACCCCAAAACAGAAAGATAAACGCCGCTTTCGCGTTCTTTTTCAATCAATTTCACCAATTCCTCCTCACTGCTTACGCCAACATTAAAATCGCCGTCGGTGCACAGAATTACGCGATTATTGCCGCGCGGCAGGAAGTTTTTACGCGCATTTTCGTATGCTTTAAGAATACCTTCGGCGCCCGCAGTAGAGCCGCCCGAGCTGAGGCGCTCAATGGCTGAGATAATTGTGGCTTTATCGCTGCCGGGCGTGCTGGGCAACACTTCGCCGGACATACCGGCATACGCCACAATGGATACGCGGTCGGTGGGACGCAGATAATCCACCAGCATTTTCAGCGACTGCTGAACTAAGGGAAGCTTTTCCGGAGAAGCCATACTGCCCGACACATCCACTAAAAAAACAAGGTTGCTGGGTGGCAATTGCTCCTGATCAATGTCTTGTCCCTGCATACCGATCAGCAGCAGTTTGTTTTCAGGATTCCAGGGGCAGGGCGCCAGTTCTGTGTGGATTTCAAACGGATGTGCCCCGCTTGGCTTGGTGTATTGGTAATCAAAGTAGTTGAGCATTTCTTCAATGCGCACCGCATCGCGGGGCGGACGGGAGCCGCTGTTCAGGTAGCGGCGCAAATTGGCATACGAAGCGCCATCTACATCAATTGAAAAAGTGGAAATGTGATTTTTGCGGGCATCCTGAAAATCATTTTCCGTAATGGAATTGTATTGCTCGCCACCAGACTGTGGCTCTGAGGTTTTGGGCGCTTCCGGCGCTTTTTTACCCGGCTCATTCGCTACCCGAACGCCGTCAATGTAATATTCCGTAGTCGTACTGCGGTTGCCGCGAATGCGCACTTCGTCTTTAACCGGTATCGGAGCCTGCATATTGGCAGTAACCGGACTGGGTTTGACCCAGCTGTTTTTTTGTTTGGCCGCGCGTTTTTCGGATCTTATGGCGCTTGTGGTTCGGGTGGGTAGTCGTTTAATATCTTCTGAAGTGAAGGTCGTGCCACTTTCAGACTGATCCTGTTTTACCAGCGGTATTTTATATTCAATAATTGCTACTTCGCTGAGTACTACGGGTGTTGCCATAACAATATCAGCACAGGTGTTGATCTGGCCGGCAAGCACAACGACGCCGCTAATGCGCTCGTTCGCATACCCGGTGTAGCTGACTTCCAATTCGTAAGTGCCTGGATCTAAAACAATTCTGAATTTTCCTTCATAATCGGTAAGGCTGCCTCGTACAAGGGCGCTGCCTTTTAATACCTTGACGGTGGCGCCGATCACGGATTCTTTGTTTTCATCAATCACACGCCCGGTAAGCACGGTTTGTGCAAATAACACCGGGGTGAGCAGCATGGCCACAAGGGCGAGTAGTAGTGATTTTGTGTAACGCATAAGAAAGTTGTTTTTGGTTCACGATTAACTGATGAACCACGGATGCCGGCGTTACATAAATTGCATAAAACTTTTTTATTTTATTACCGGAGCCTCACTTTGCGCTTAGCGCTTGCCCGGGGCATTCACAAAAAATCCTCCTACTTTTACCGCTCATTTTAAATACCCAGACATGAAGCACCTGCTGTTTTTCCTTTTTTTCCTTAATGTTTATTTTCTCAACGCGCAGTCCGAACAAGGTTGCCTGCCCATTGGTGAATACCGCATTCTTCCCTCCAAAATCCTGAAAGAAGAGCGGGTACTGAACATTTACCTGCCGCCCACTTACGATGCCGCCAAATCCTATCCGGTTATTTATCTGCTCGATGGCAGCCTTAATGAGGATTTCGTGCACATTGCAGGTCTGGTACAATTTTTCAACCTCATGCACGGCATGCCGGATTGCATTGTGGTGGGTATCTCCAACGTGGATCGCAAGCGGGATTTTACCTTCCATACCGATCTGGAAGATTTAAAGCAGAAATACCCGACTACCGGACATTCTGACGCGTTTATCCAGTTTATCGAAAAGGAATTACAGCCATTTATTCGACAGCAATATAAAACAACCGACGAGCAGTGGCTGATCGGACAGTCCCTGGGCGGTTTACTGGCTTCTGAAATTTTGTTGAAAAAACCGCAGCTGTTTTCGCATTACATGATCGTAAGTCCGAGCCTTTGGTGGGACAATAAAAGTATGCTCAAAGCTGCCGAACGCTTATTGGCTGCGCAAAAAGCCCAACCCAAATTCGTCTATATCGCAGTGGGTAAAAAAGAGCCGAAAATCATGCGCAGCGTAGCTAAAAAACTGCATAAGCTGCTGGAAAAACACCGGGCGCCAGGCACAAAACTGCATTTCCAAATGATGCGCGATGAAGACCATGCCACCATTCTGCACAATTGTATTTATAAAGGTCTGCTGTTGGTTTATCAACGCCAATAGAGAATTTTCGCATGGAAGGGCACAGATCAACCTCACAGATGTCACAAAATTCTGTGTTTTCTGTGTGTTTGATCTGTGCCTTTCTGTGTGAAACATTACGCACCCGGGCATTAACCAAAAAGCTCCCTACTTTTGTAACACATACAAAGCAATAACATGAAGCACCTGCTGTTTTTCTTTTTTGCCTTCCATACGTTTTACCTCGCTGCCCAACCCGTCAAGGTTATTAGCTACAACATCCGCTTAGATAATAATGGTGATGGTCCCGACCGCTGGGCGCTGCGCAAGGAAGCATTTGCCAAACAGGTGCTTCAATGGCATCCCCATCTATTGGGCTTGCAGGAAGCAACACCTGTGCAAATACAATTTTTGGATAAAAACCTCAAAGGCTATGGCCGCTACGGCGTTGGGCGGGAAAACGGCGTCGACAAAGGCGAATACAGCCCGATTTACTACGATACGACCCGTTTCAGCCTGCTGGAAGCGCGCACGCAGTGGCTTTCGCCTACGCCCGACACACCCGGCAAAGGCTGGGATGCCGCCTGCGAACGCATACTGACCTTAGTCACGTTCCGGGATCGGAAAAGCGGCGACACCATATTGGTGGCCAATACGCATTGGGATCATGTGGGGAAAATGGCGCGCCAGCAAAGCGCGGAAATTGTGGAACGCAACCTCGTGCCGGCCATGCAAACCGGGCGTCGGGTCATCTTCATGGGCGATCTGAACACCAAACCCGAAGAAGCGCCGGTACTGCACCTGAGCACTTTTTTGCAGGATGCATGTCCGCCTGCTCAAACCGAAGCTGGCACCTTCAACGGCTTCAAATTGGATCTGAAATCCTGGCCGCGTATAGATTATATCTGGCATTCGCCCAACAGCTGGAAAGTGCTGGAATACAAGGTACCGCAACCCAAAACCAAAGGCCGGCAACTGTCGGATCATTTTCCGGTGATGGTGCGCTTGAAGTAAAAATTCATCACTCATCACTTATCACTTATCACTCATCACTCCCCTAAATATTCTTCCAACCCCGGGCATTCTTTCAGACATTGTTTAAACGCCTGCGTATTTTTGTAGCGTTTTGCCCAGGTTTTGAACAAAGGCGAAGCCACACCGCCTTCACCGTCTCCATATTCACTTTTGCGGCGCATATCCACCCACCGCGAACGGCGATCACATTCTGCCAGCATATAAAATGTACGGGCGGCGAGTTCCGGATCGGGCTTACAAGCTAAGGATTTTTGAAAATAACGGGCCGCTCGCGCGCAGCGATAAAACATCGCGCCGTAGCGCGCAGGGTCGGGGCGCGAGTTCAGGTAGGCCGGACTGCGACGGCGCCGCAACGGCTCGTCCGTATCGCTGATGCTCCGGTAATAGGTCAGCATGCTGCCCGCCCTACCCCAGTAAGAACAATGATACCAGGCATTGCCCAGCAGGTAGTAATTTTCGGCGCGTTTGGCAGGATTTTGCGCGGCTTCCTGCTCCAAACGAAACATTTTATCTACAATCTGATATTTATTCATACCCTGACCCGCCGCGCTCAGACTGTCGGCCGCAATGAAATTCCGGGAGCCGGTAATGTCAACCGTCCAGATAGCGCCAATGGCTGACCAGTAGCCGGTGTCCACTTTTGCAAAGGCATCGCGGGCGAAAGCCAGATCGCCCTCGCGCATGGCGTGCATGCCCATTAGTTCGTACAGTTCATCCGTACCTGGCGTGATCGTGCTGTCGGTGGCAGTATTAAACTCCTGCCATTCGCTGTAAACACCGTCCAGCTCTTCTGCTTGCAATCGTTGTGTGAGGTATTTTTCAAAAGGTGTTTTATCGGGCTTGTGCAACAATCGGTCGAGCGCTTCCAGGTCACTGCGTGAAGCGAGGTTGTCGTAAAAGGTAATAATGCCCTGATTGGTCCACATGTGATTGCTTTCCACGTAAACATAATTGCTGCTTCGGCCGAAAAGCAGGCCCGCACGGGGCACATCGCCGCGTTCCCAAAAAGCAAAACAAAGCGCCTGATGGATGCGCGCAATTTGTCGGGCCGGCTCGGCGAGCAAGCGGTGATGATTGCGAACATACAACAGCCGCTCATACAGCGCCTGCTGCACGGCTGGCTTGCGCACATCGGCGCGGTGCGGCAGCAGCAGCAACTCCTGGATTTTTTGCTGAAGCATGTACAGTTCGTTATTACCTGCGCGCAGTGCTTGCAGGGTGCGCCAGGATTGTTCATATTCCCCTTCCATGTATTGGAGGTGGGCCAGGGCCAGCGTCAGTAAGGGCGAGGGCTGTTTGCGCGCCTGCGCCTGCACAAATGCGCGCACTTCGCGCAGGTATTCGCGGTCGCGGACGGCAGCTTTGGCTCGCCAGCGATCCACCTTGCGGTCAAAATTTTCATCCCAGTCGTAATCCGGCATAAAGCTGTACCAGCCCGAACCGCCTGCAAAACGCGGCGTGAGCAGCCAGTTTTCGAGTTTATTGATTTCCCGGCTCAGCAGTAAGGGAAAATAAGGCGATTCAGGCGCTATTTCGGCCACACGGAGCAGGGACGGCAGGGCGCGGCCGGGATCGCGCATGGCGCTGAGGGTCAGTACCGCCGCACGCTCCCGGCGGGTTTGCGCATAGGCGATGCTTTGTTTTTCCAGTCCGCGCTGATACAACTGTACCACGCGGAAACGTTTGCTTTCGCAGCGGTCAAAAACCTGCGAGAGCTGGAAGTTGGCTTCGGCAGTATTGGGATTGAGCTCGGCGATTTTAAGCAAAGCCCAGGCGGACACCACAGAACGATCTTTGCGCGGCTCAAAATTATCCCTGAAAATGTGGCGTATTGAATCCAGGTCTTCATCCCTGCCTAAATAAAACAGCGTATTGATGCGCTGATAGGCCCAGCGCTGTCGCAAAAAATCGTCGGGCGCGGCGCCGAGTTGCCGGGCAGCTTCATCGGCTAAGCGCGGGAGGCGGAGGGTATCGCTGTTGTAAGCGGGCCAGTTGTAGCGGTTGTAATCCTCGGCCCAGGGGTCTTCATTAGACTCAAATTGCTGAAATTCAACTTGTTTTGCAAAATTAAAATACGCCATTGCCGCCGCGTTTTCCGGGCGTTGCAGGGCTTTTATAAAAGTATTGCCGGGTTTGTACTCGGTCAGCGTTTGTGTTTTCATCGCCGTCAGAAAGCCATCAGGGTTACCGTCGTACATGGCCTCGTAGACATCTTTAAACGCGACATTTTTCCCTAAATACGCCTGCCATTCCGTGCAGTTTTGTCGGTAATCCGAAAACACAATATCCGGTGTTCCACCCCACATCCAGCCATAGGAATTGTCGAATAAAAAGCTTTGTGTAAAGTAAAAAGGTCGCAATCCGATGCTGTCGTTGCCCAGTTCCGGATTAAAAAAAGCCATATTGGTATCGCCAAAATCAGGACCGTAGTAACAGGAGTTGACGCGGTTGCAGGGGCTTCCGGCAAAGAAGGCCATACTAAAAACCGGCAACAGCCGCAGGAATAAGGTTTTCATAGCCCGTAGTTTTGGTAGAGTCCCAGTCGAAAATAAGTAAACGGCCGTCGCCGGCTAAGAGTGGTTTCAGTCGTGGCAGTACGCTCAACACTTGTTCCGGCGTGGCCTGATCGAGTCGTATCAGGTCGCCTTCCCGAAGAAAGTCATTGCCAATGGTTTCGTCGCGCCGCACCTGGAAAATATTGTTGCCCAGGGCTTTATACAAGGTTGTATCACCCGACGCCGGCGCGTCCCAGTTGCTCAGCAGGCCCCTGAATGCACCGCTCCGAAACCATGCGCCCCAGTTGAAGGCCGGCAGCGCAATATCCAAAGGTATAGGATAATCCGATTGATTTTTGACATATCCTTCCACCAATTGCGGATCAAAGATGGCGTTGCGCGCGCTGGTATCTTTTGGGCTGGCTACATTGTAACACATCAGGGTGCCGCGATCGACGGGCGGCACACCGTTTTGTTGGCGCTCGCGAAACTGGTGCAGGCGAATGGTGCAGCTCAGGCGGCGGTTTTGGGCCAGGTAATCTTGTTTGAACACTTTTAAAAAACGAAAATAGGCATCGCGGGTGGCGGGCGTCCAGTCGCAATCAATCTGCACTTCCGGAATCATGCGTTGGCGCCAGTCAATTACAAAGCTGTCGCGTTGCTCGCGCAAAACCGATTTCACCTCCGGCGTTGCATTATCGAGCGCATGGCCCCAGACGCGCTCGCCGAGGTAGTACGTGCGTTTGTATATGCGGCGCGCGACACGCGCTGCGAGGGTGTCAATTTGTCCGCCACTCAATTGTGTAAACACCCGGTTAGTGATAAAGACCACGGGCGCCACCGGCCGGTCGAAGGTGACATATTCTAGATTTGTTTCACCAACGGGAATGGCGTCATTATGGCCGGCGCTGTAATCCACATCAAAAAGGCGCAGGTACAGCGGCTCCGTTTTGGGACTGAAGCGCGCCATTGCAGCCGATTGTACATCCTCGCTGCTCAGGGTGGTTTTCCAATAATAAAAGGAAACCGGAGGCGGGTCGGCACGGCGGCAGGCCAAAAGTGGGAGGAAAAGGAATAAGTAGTGGAGCTTCATTGAAATGCGGAATCTCCCTTCCTCTCAGGGAGGGTCGGGGTGGGTTGCGGAGTGCGGAATGCAGGGTTCGGAAATGTAGCGTTTGGATAGATTTTTTAGTGTGTGTTTGGGCTGTTTTATTATTTTTGCACAAGCATTTAATCAATGCATTTTCAAAAATAAAAAAATTGCAACTATGAAAAAGCTTTCATTCCTTTTTATTGTTACGCTGTTTTATAGCCTAACAACATCTGCCCAGTCCAGTTCAGGCCTGCCTGTTATTGACTACAGTAAAACCGGGTTTGATTCAACAGCGGTATTTGAAATCTTCAATGTTGAAAAAATTCCGGTTTTCCCTGGTGGTGAAGCCGCTATGTTTCAGTTTATCAGCACCAACCTTGTTTACCCAGACAGCGCACAGGTTAATAACGTAGAAGGAGTAGTTGCATTGAGCATGGTTATTGAAAAAGATGGCAGTCTGAGCGACATCAAAGTACTTAAAGATATTGCTTATGGCTGTGGCGAAGCGTCTATTGCGATGGTCAAAAAAATGCCCAAATGGATGCCGGGTCAAATACAAGGGACAAGAATACGTACACGCTATGTGATGCCGATAAGATTTAAATTGAAATAACGCCTTGATTTTCAATATTCAACCGCCTTCGGGGTTGAATGTTAAAAAGTCGGGAGTATGCCCCAGGTGCATCCTGGACGTGCAGCGTTAAAATTGTTTTAAGGTCTGCGTATTGCTGTACATCACTTCGCCCCTTTTCTACTTTTGCCTAAATTTTTTATAGCCACCGCGAAGTGGATGTGAAAATTGCATTCTTGCAATCCTTTGAAAATCAGAATGAAAGCATCCATCAATCTTCAAATCCACCCAAATCCGGGTATAATTTCCAATCAAACAATGAAACCACGCCCTACGCTGCTGCTCGCGCTTTTTGCCCTTGCCCTTCAGGCCTGTCAGAACAGTTCCCCTACCCCACCGGCCCCGGTGCCCAATGGCGAGGCAATTCTGAAACATAAATACTGGGTTTCAAAGGAATTTAGCGACGCCTTGCTCAAGGAAATAGTGGCAGATACCCTGAACAGCATCCCCTGCTCCGAACTGATTTTTACAGAAAAAGATACCCTGCTCCTGACCGCCTGCATGTCGGATGCCGGTCGGGCAACTTTTAAAGCCACTGGCCCGAATACCCTCGATATTGCCCTGGAAGGTATGGAAAATGAGCCGGTCAAGGCCATATTTGAAGCGCGCACAGGCGTATTGACACTCCATTTCCCGGGTGATTCTACCGGCGCCGGTCGACTACAACTCGTGGCCCGCGATGAAATTACTCTTGGCAAAAATGACTTTGATGGTACCGTAAAACTCGCACGCCTGCGCCTGTCCGGCACCTACAAGGCTCTGGAAGCTAAAGCTAAAGCGCCACAAATTACCCTGAACCAGGACGGTAGCCACATCGGCCTGAGCAAGGATTTTGACCGCTACGAACCCTGGCCTGCTGGCGTGGGCGGCTACATAGAAGCACGCAAAAACCTGATGTACCTCGAAAACAAGGGTAAAGAACCTGGCTGGAATGCGCTGGCCTGGCAATTGCGTGGCGATACACTTCGGCTTTGGGAAACCAAAAACATCGGCAAGCCCGATGAAATGCCCGAGTATCAAATCACAAGCCTATTGGGAACCTACCTCAAACAACGATAAATCACAACTGTCTTCGTTTCTGAACCAACTTTACTTTGTAAATCTTCAAATATCCTGAACCATGATTGTTTTTGGACACTACGCCATCTCGACCCGAACCATCCGCCCCGACGAATTACCCATGAACATGCAGCCGCCGCCAGGCGCCCAGGTTCAAAAAATCGTACGGGTTGCCCACCTGTTCTGGATTCCTTTTTTTCCGTTTGAAAAGATCTGGTCGCTGCGCCAGAACGGACAACTCCAACGCCTGCAACCGGGCATCACGCAGACGCTCGATCAGATGTTTGGCCCCGTAAGTACGCCCTGGTATGCGTTTAGCGGGCCATTGCTCTTGGTTGCCGCTTTTATCGTTTTCCAAATCAACAGTATGTTGGAAAGCCGACGGGCAACAGCTTTTCATCAGGAAATAATGAGCAAGACATACAAGGATGCCCTCGCTAAAATTGACACCCCGCAGCAAAATGATTATTACCAGTTTAAAACGGAATCAAGATGGGTGCCGGGCAAACTCAGAAGTGCGGGGGCTGATTCGCTGACACTCCTTTTAGGTGAAACACAGCAATATGAAATGGACAATTCTGTCCTCATTGGCTATTTCATGAACCCCAATGCCTTAGTCTGGGCGCACACCATCGCCAAAAGCGACCTGAAAAAAAGCTGCGCCATGGGCGATGGAAGCGCGACCGCGCAAACGCTTTTTCTAAATGGCGCCTTTCAAAACCAGGCGCTTACCATCAAGGATATCAGACGCCTCGATCCCACAAAGTATAATATTGAATACAAAGACGAAACTGCAGCCGCAGACGTACAAAAGGCGCTAAAGGGGTTTATGAAAAAAAGTACAGATGTTAATGCCTCGCTCGCCATGCTGGATTCGGCCTCAATCAATTACCTGAATACCATGCTGGTTACTGCAAAAAGCGGCGATTTTCAAAAAATCAAAGCATTTATGAACGAGGGCAATCACCATCTGACGACCTATAAAAACATGGTATACACCTACTTCGTTTACCTCAAAGCAGGCAGCAATACCGGCAAACAAAAAACGGATCTTAAAGACTACGCTTTCTTCCTCAAGCTACTCAGCCAGGGTTTATGGCGGGTGGATTTTGAAAAAGACAAAAAAGTAATGGAAAATGCTGAATTTGGAGAAGTCACCTTTTCCAAACCAACGGAGGCGAAAATAAGGGTAAAAATGCTTTCCGATCAACTGTCCCGCTCGGAAGTTATACCTTTTGATATCGTGCTGCATCAGGAAAACGGGACCTGGAAAATAAACCTGCTTTCCACTTATGAATACACCGATATCCAGATTGCACGCGGTATTTCCGGCATGAACCGGAACAAAGAATACCGAAAAATGGTGCTTGATGAACTCCGGGGAACAGACAACAAAATCGAGATTGGGCCTGAATGGGCTTATTAAAAGCATCTGCTATGAATAATAGTCTTCGCGCTTTTCTAATTGTTGTGCTAATCGTCTTCACAACCATCCGCCTCATCTATCGCTTATCAACCGGTGATGGTGGTTTGTGGTCAGCAATAGTGATTGTTGCTCCTGCTCTGGTCTTAATTGTCGTCTTTTTACGCCTGACCAATCGGAGAAAAAAACAAAAAGACTGGGATCTTTAAGCCGCTATCATGGAGAAACCAATGGTATTTCGCTCTAAAATCGGCCTGGAAATTCTGTTGCCGGTTTGCCTTATTTTTGGCGTCGTGGCCTATGCAATGTTGTTTGCGGGAAAGGTGAGTTGGCCGGGACTGCTGATTGTGCTATGCGGCGCAACATTCGTCTTTTACACCTTGTGGAATATCATTTATACGATTAAGGACGGACAACTGCACATCCGCTGCGGATTTTTCCGCTATCCACCAGTTTCCATCCGGGAAATCAAGCAGGTAAAAAAAACCAATAACCCTTTGAGTGCGCCGGCAGCTTCGCTGGACCGATTGGAAATAAGGGTGGGCAGACAGGTAATGCTGGTGTCGCCCAAAGACAAACAAGGATTTATCGAAGCCTTAAAATCTGTAAATCCGGAAATAATTTATCCTGAAAAATAAAGGTTGTGTTTCATTGCTAATGCATGAAACACAACCCAGAATAGTACATTTATCCTTTAATCGCTTTGATACCTGGCAGTTCTTTGCCCTCCAGGAACTCCAGCATGGCGCCACCGCCGGTGCTGACAAAGCTGACTTTTTTAGCTAATTTGAGTTGGTTCACTGCAGCAACCGAGTCGCCGCCACCAACCATCGTAAAGGCGCCCTTTTTCGTAGCCTGTGCGCAGGCTTTAGCTACTACTTTTGTGCCATTGGCAAAAGCTTCCATTTCAAAAACACCCATTGGGCCGTTCCAGATCACGGTGCTGCTTTTGCGGATGATACCGGCAAACTGACGCGCAGCGGCCGGACCAATATCCAGGCCCATCCAGCCATCAGGAATCTGATTGCTTGGGCAGGTTTGCACGGCGGCATCTACGGCAAATTTATCGCCACAAACAGAATCTTTGGGCAGGTACACTTTTACGCCTGCTTCTTTGGCTTTTTTCAAAAAGTCTTTGGCTGTTTTCAGGCGATCAGCTTCCACGAGGGAGTTGCCGACGCTGCCTTTTTTTGCCAAAAAGAACGTGTACGCCATCGCGCCGCCGATAATGATATTGTCGGCGTAATCTAAGAATTTCTCCAGCAGCAGCAGCTTGTCGCTCACCTTGGCGCCGCCCGTTACACAGGTTACGGGTTTGGCCGGTTCGTGCATGGCCTTGGTAGCGTTTTCAATTTCGCGCTCCATCAAAAAGCCGAAGGCTTTGTTTGGGGCAGCAAAATAATTGGCCACAATGGTCGTGCTGGCATGTGCGCGGTGTGCAGTGCCGAAAGCATCATTGATGTATACATCGCCCAGCGCGGCAAGTTTTTTGGAAAACTCGGCATCGCCTTTTTCTTCTTCCGCGTGGAAGCGGGTGTTTTCCAACAGCAATACTTCGCCCGGTTTGAGCGCTGCCGCTTTCTTTACTGCCGATTTGCCTACACAATCGTCGGCAAAATGAATTTTCGTTTTGAGTTTTTTGCGCAGGTGCTTCACTAAGTGGTTCAGCGTAAATTTCTGCACATTGATCGTGCCGTCGGCATTGAGTTTTTCCAGCGGACGGCCCAGGTGCGACATCAGGATTGCAGAGCCACCGGCATCAAGAATATGCTTGATCGTCGGCAGGGCTTCGCGGATGCGGGTATCGTCTGTAATCTGAAAAGATTTATCTAATGGCACATTGAAATCAACGCGCACGAGGGCTTTTTTACCCTTAAAGTCGATTTGTTTCATCATATTAAATGTTTGGGTTCGGAGGTTTGGGGTTTGGAGGTTCGGAGGTTCGGAGGTTCAGGGTTCGGAGGTTCAGGGTTCGGAGGTTTGGGGTTTGGGGTTCGGGGTTTGGAGGTTCGGAGGTTTGGAGGTTTGGAGGTTTGGGGGTTTGGGGTTCAGGGTTTGGAGTAGCAGGCTTTACAAGATAAAAAAACCTGAACCTCCGAACCCCGAACCTCTGAACCCTGAACCTCCGAACCCCAAACCTCCGAACCTCTGAACCTTTAAACCATTGCGGTGAGTTCGGCGAGGCGGGCAGAGTAGCCGGCTTCGTTGTCGTACCAGCCCACGATGCGCACGGTGTTGCCGTTTACCTGCGTGAGTTCGGAGTCGAAAATACAGGAGTGGGTGTTGGATACGATATCGCTGCTCACGATGGGTTCATCGCAGTATTCCAAAATGCCTTTGAGCCAGGTTTCGGAAGCTTTTTTGTATTCTGCATTCACCTGTTCTACGGTAGCGGCATTTTTGATGATGCACACGCAGTCGGTGATGGAGCCGGTTGCAACCGGAACGCGGAGTGAGTGTGCGGCGATTTTGCCTTTCAGGTGCGGCGCAACGAGCGTTACGGCCTTGGCAGCGCCGGTGCTGGTCGGAACGATGTTCTGAGCGGCAGCGCGGGCGCGACGCAGGTCGCGGTGCGGACCGTCCTGAAGATTTTGGTCGGCCGTATACGCGTGGATGGTATTCATGAAGAGTTGCTCAACGCCGAAGGCTTTGTCGAGCACGAGAATCATCGGTACGAGGCAGTTGGTGGTACAGGAAGCGTTGGACATGATGGTGTCTTCCGGCTTGATATTGTCTGCATTGGCGCCAAGTACAAAAGTAGGCACATCGTCGGCTTTGGGCGGAGCGGAAAGCACCACGCGTTTTGCGCCGGCTTGCAGGTGCAGACCTGCCTTTTCTTTGTCGAGGAAAATACCCGTGCATTCGAGTACAACATCCACATTCATATCTTTCCAGGGCAGTTCAGCCGGATTTTTCACGGAGAGGCCGGGGATAGCGGTTCCGTTGACGATAATGTGGGTGTCGGTAGCCGAAACTTCACCGTCGAAACGACCGTGCATCGTGTCGTACTTCAAAAGGTGTGCGAGGGTGGCGTTGTCAGTAAGGTCGTTGATAGCGACGACTTCAACGTTGGGGTTTTTCACCAGATTGCGGAAAGTGATGCGACCAATACGGCCGAAACCGTTGATTGCAATGCGTTTTTTTGCCATGATTTAGTTATTGATGAGCATTGTGTGCAAGGTGTAGGCAGGCCGGGCGGTTTTTTGTTGCGCAGAAAGTGGTGGCGCGCGGTCAATTGCGCCGCAAAGGTAGGCTTTTGCCAACATCCGCGAAAGAAAAAGCAGGGGAAATTGGCAGGTTTTACAATTGTGCTTACATTCGCTGACACAAGAATTACAATCAATGCCCATGACCCGTTATTTATACTGCTTAGTGCTCCTTTTCGGCTGCTTTTATGCCAATGCCACCCATATTGTAGGCGGAGAAGTAACTTACAGGTGCCTCGGAAATAATCAATACCGTATTCGCCTGACGGTTTACCGAGATTGTTACAATGGTGTTCCGCCCTTCGATGATCCGGCGGCACTTGGGGTTTTCAGGTCGTCCGACTGGAGTTTAGAGCAAAATATCCTGCTGCCGTTTATCAAAGACGATACCATTCCGGTACAGCTCAGCAACCCCTGCCTGACCGTTCCTCCGGATGTTTGTGTGCATCGCACTACTTATGAAACCGTGGTCACACTGCCCTTTGTTGCCGGCGGTTATACCATTACATATCAGCGTTGCTGTCGCAATATGCTGATCCGAAATATCCCCAATCCCGAAGATGTCGGTGCGTCTTTTATTGCAGTCATTGACGAAAGGGCCTTGCAGGAATGCAATAACAGCGCAGTTTTCCGCAACTGGCCCCCGGTGGCTATTTGTGTCAATGAACCCATCGACTTTGATCACGGCGCCAATGACTTAGACGATGATTCCCTTGTTTACCGGCTTTGTACCCCATTGGATGGCGCTTCGGTATTCGATCCGCAGCCGCAGCCGCCCTATCCAGGTCCTTATCAACCAATCAGCTGGCTGGCGCCGAATTACAGCCTGAATAATATTCTGGGTGGCGACCCCTTGAAAATAGATCCGGTAACAGGTTTTCTGACCGGTGTTCCCAATACGCTGGGTAACTTCGTGGTGGGTATTTGTGTCGATGAATACCGCGATGGTGAATACCTTTCCACAACACGTCGGGATTTTCAGTACAATGTCGCGTCTTGTGGCTTGCCGGCCTCCGCCTTTTTTGCGCCGGAAATTAACTGCGACACCCTGGCGGTACAATTTGAAAATTTAAGCGAACGATCCACGGAATTCAAGTGGTTTTTTGATTGGGATGGCGACCGCAGCAAGCAATCCACCCTCAAAAACCCGATTTTTACTTACAATGCATTCGGAATGTACACCATCGCGCTGATCGCGCAGCCCAACGACCCTTGCAGTGACACCGCTTTTATAAAAATCAAGATACTCCAAAGTCCGCCGATCACCGTTACCGCCGACCCGGCTACCATAACCGGCGGCAAAACATCCCAACTCAACGCACAATACACCGGCTCGGGCACGCCAAACTGGTCGCCGCCAGAAACGCTCAACGACCCAGGTATTTTTAACCCCATCGCCTCACCGCTGCTCACCACCACCTACACCGTAATTATACAGGATAGTTCAGGATGCTCGCCCAGGGGTACCGTGACGGTGACGGTGCTGCCTTTCCTGTGTGATGAAAATTTTGTCTTTTTCCCAAGCGCCTTTTCACCCAACGGCGATGATGAAAATGATTATTTGAAATTAGAGTCCAATTTTGTTACAGAAGTCTATTGGGCCGTGTACAACCGTTTCGGGCAAAAAGTTTTTGAGGCTACCAACGTCAACGATCGCTGGGACGGCACCTTTCAGGGGCAGGAACAGCCCGTTGAAACCTATGCTTTTTACCTGCGCGCCATTTGTGCCGGCGGAAAAGAGTTTGTCAAAAAAGGAAATGTCACGCTGTTGCGATAAAAAAAGCCATGCAGTAGTTGTCCGACAACTGCATGGCCCTGTTTATTCAAATCCTGGAAAGTTCTTACTCTTCGGTCTCGACAAACCTTACTCCGTACTCCTCCAGTTCGGCCATTACCGGCTCATACACTTCCGGCATGATCGGGATATTGACGCCGGTCGGGTTTATTTTACCCAAAAGAAGTAGTTTTACAAAAATACCAAGCGGCAAACCCACAAGGCGCGACATAGCAGTTTCCTGACTGTTAACCCCTTTCATGACCAGTGTGCTGGTCAGTTTTTTCTTGCGGCGGTTGATCTCGTATTCAAAGACGTGTTGCATGATAACCATGTCTTTGTCTTCGGGTTTGAGCGCCCATTTCTCCAGCAACAGGTTTTCCAGAATCAGCGAAGGCGTAGCATTATTGATTTTAATGCGGCGCTTGCTGAACAGGCCCAGCCACTCCAATTTCTGCATCACCTCACTTTCCGGTTCCACTTCAATGATTTTTGCAATACGATCTTTGACGGAGCCGGTATGCTGGCTAATGCCGAGGAAAGCTTCCATCAGATCGTGGTAGGTCAGCTGGTCGGAATCCACGATCGGGAACGTAGCGTCTGTGAGGCCGATACGCACCAAAGCATTCCAGGCATCGCAGAAACCTTTATGCCGGATAGTACCGCGGAAAAGGGTTTTAATGTCCTGCAAACCATAAGCATCGCGGTACATCAGGGAGTCGCGGTTGGCATAAACCTCGTAATCGCCCATGCC
Organism: Chitinophagales bacterium; assembly: GCA_017303875.1. Taxonomy (GTDB): domain Bacteria; phylum Bacteroidota; class Bacteroidia; order Chitinophagales; family Saprospiraceae; genus M3007. The sequence goes on from JAFLBP010000001.1 coordinate 175,292, forward strand.
GGGAATATTGACGAGGCGGTATTGCCGGAACAGGCGGCGGTAGGGAATATACTTGAGTTTATTGTCTTCCAAAAACTGCGCGGTTCCCTGTCCGGCCAGCACCACATTGCGCGGATTCCAGCTGAATTTGTAATGCCAGGGGTTGTCGTCGCTCTCAGGCGCTACCAGACCTCCGGTATAGGAATAAAATGCGTTGATTTTGCCCCCTTTCTGTCGGATGGCATTAATGCGTTGCATGGCGCTCATGTGGTCTATGCCCGGGTCGAGGCCCAGTTCATTCATAAACACTAATGCGCGCAGGCGCGCCTCGTCGCCAAGGCGAAAAACCTGTTTGGAGACATAGCTGGCCGTAACCATGTGCTTGCCCAGGGAAATACAGTCCTGTGCTACTTCGAGGTGCATCTGGGGGGGCAGCAGCGACACGACCACATCGTGGCGGTTAATGATTTCGCGGCGATCGACCGGTTTGGAAGCATCTAACCAAATGGCACGGCCGTGGCTGTGGCCGTTTATTTTTTGGCGGGCCAGCTCCACGTCGGCATCAGCAACCGTGACAAAAAAGTTATGCTGTTTTGCCTGCTCCAGGATGTAGTTGATCAGCGCTGTTGCAGAACGGCCGGCGCCGATGATCAGGAGATTTTTCATAGATGTGCAAAATTTGAACACGTAAAGATAAGGACTTATTGTAAATTATACACCATACAATATACATCAATCTTGAAAGCGCCATACAGTTCCGGCTGATCAGCACAAAAAAGGTCTTTTATTTCCGGTTCAGGGCCGGCGTTTGTGCGGGCAGGCAAATTTCAAGTGCGTAAAAGTTCGTCGACAAGCAAATTCAGGTGGTATTTTCATCTTTTTCAGGTTTGATTCAGGTGTTTTTTCAGCATAAAAAAACCACAAATGAATTATCTTAAAATATTGTTAATCAATTTTTTAATTATCAAAAAACAAAAACAAACAATACAATTACAATTCACAATTTACAAAAATTGTTATTGTACAGGCTTGCAGAACGCCTGACATTTGCATTATAAAATTTTCTATACAGCTTTTCTAAAGAGAAAGGATGTTTAGAATTTTGGGATATGTTCATGGGATTTAAGTACGACAGCGACCGGCGGAAAAACATTGCAACATTCTTCCGCCGGCGCTGATCGGAAACAAAAAAAATGGCCCGCCGAAAGACGAGCCAGCTCCAGTAGGAGATGCGCATGGGATTACAACGGGTAAAATGCCGTACAAGATTGGATTAGGGTACGGCGATGTCCTTATACGTGAAACTGCGGCAAAGGTAGAAATTTATCACAACTCACAACCTTAAAACCGTTTTTTTACAATCTTTTTTCACCAAACCGTTTCGTCTTGCACATGAATTCTACAATTACAATCAAAATCGAAAAAGGTACGGTGCGCGTTGACGCTTAATTCCGACCGCTTTCTTTTTAAATCCCGCCGAATTCCCCAAACCCACTTCTTTGATCAACATTATATGAGAATACACATGTAAAGCCTTGCCAAATGCGGCAGGGCTTTCTTGTTTTTATACTTTTCCGTTTTGCTTCGCCATTAAGCGCTATTTTTGCCACATGATTCAGAAATTACACCTGCTCTTGCTGGCCGCTTTTGTTGGCCTCGGCATTTTTCCGACCTCTGTTCAGGCGCAAGCCACTAAAAAGGACACTACCGTGCATGAAACGGTAGAGCATATGCCTTATGTACTGACGCGTACCTGCACCCCCGAGCGGCATCCCGGCTGGAATGAAGACAGCATCCGCCGCTGCGCCGAAACCCAATTGCTCGGCCTGCTCGCCCGAACAATCCGCTACCCCTTTGAAGCCCAATCGCAGAATATTCAGGGTACGGTGGTCACGTCTTTTATTGTGGAAAAAAATGGCCGCATGACCGACTATGGTGTCGTAAAAGATATCGGTGGTGGCTGTGGCACAGAAGCGCTTCGCGTATTGGCAGCGCTCGACAGCTTAGGTATGCGCTGGAATCCCGCCAGAATTGGCAAAGACACCGTGCGCATGCGTATGCGGCTGCCGCTCCGTTTCAAACTCCAGGAAGCGCCGCCATACGTCATCGGCAATACCGGCGACACCTTATATGTGGAGTACCAGAAAGCTCCGCAATTTCGCGGCGGCGTGGATTCCATGATTAACTACACCATAAATAAGCTGGATTACCCGGCAGGATACGAAGACAGCTGCAAAACCGGCATCATGGAAATGTCGCTCATCGTGAAGGCTAATGGCAGCATCGTCATGGATAATCAGATTGATTTTTCCAATCTCGGAAGCGATTTCCAATGGGAAGCGCTCAAACTGCTCAATGGCAGTCGGGATATGTGGGAACCCGCAGAGTACAATGGCAAAAAAGTAAGCACCACCACGGCTTTCAGGGTTGCATTTAAGTCCGACAGCCCAAAATGCGCCGCAGCAAATCAGCAATTTGACCGCAGCGTCATCCTGGCCGATGAAGGCGCCCAGCTGTATGATACCGGAGAAACAGAAGCGGCAATTGCCAAATGGACGCAAGCCCTCGAACTCACGCCAAACAATACTGAAGTGCTCTACTATCGCGGTACCGCACTGCTCAATCTTGACCGCAAGGAAGAAGCCTGCAAAGACTTCAACGGGGTAAAAGCGCTGCTTGGTTTTACCTGGTTTGAAGAGGTGCGGCGCCTGGTTTGCGGATGGTAAATCAAAAGTTTACATTTATTTAAACTCCAGGTTAAAGCCCGGCGTCAGGACAAGCATACTTTTGCGCAAAACATCCTGTATGAAGGAAAATAACAGCCCAGCCAAGATTCTGATCGTTGACGATGAGCCGGATATCGTCGAGTTTTTGAAGTATAACCTCAAAAAAGAGGGCTTCAGCGTCGTTTCGGCCCATGACGGCCGGAATGCGCTTGACGTAGCCAACCGCGAAAACCCCGATCTGATCATTCTCGATATTATGATGCCTGAATTGGACGGCGTGGAAACCTGCCGCATGCTTCGGGAACAAAAAAAATTCCAGCAAACGCCTATCGCCTTTCTGACAGCGCGGGATGAAGATTTCTCGCAAATTGCCGCGCTGGATGTTGGCGGCGACGACTATATCACCAAGCCCATCAAACCAAGGGTTTTGGTGAGCCGGATTCTGGCCCTGCTCCGCCGCGCCGGCCGCGTCGGAGAAACCGATCGCGAAATACTGGAAGTAAGTGACCTGGTGATCGACAAGCAAAAGGTGGTGGTACGCAGGGGCGAGGAAACAATTGAATTGCCGCGTAAAGAATTTGAAATCCTCTGCCTGCTGGCGGCTAAACCCGGACGGGTATTTACCCGGGAAGAGATTTTCGATAAAATATGGGGCCAGGATGTCATCGTTGGCAACAGAACCATCGATGTGCACATCCGTAAATTGCGCGAACGCCTTGGTGAGGAATATATTAAAACCATGAAAGGCATTGGTTATAAATTTGATTTCTGAACATGTTTAAAAACCAGACACCGCGTCAGCTAACCTTTTACATCGCCCTCACGGCTGCTTTGGTCAGCTTCCTCGGAACCACCCTGTTTAAGCTCACCGACGCGGTTGAAGCCTCCTGGCTAATCCTGGTGGTCAGTTTTTTCCTGACCCTCATTACGGTTTTTATTACCGTTTTTTTTACGTTGCGCTATTATATCTTTCGACGTATAAAGCTGATTTACAAGGTAATACACCACCATAAGCTCCCCAGCGATTTCAAAGCCGGCAGTATTGATATGAGCCGAAATATCATGGAGGATGTGGAAAAGGAAATTGACGCCTGGGCCGCCCGACATGAAGTGGAAGAAGACGAGCTGGAACGCTTAGCCGCGTATCGCCGCCGGTTTATCGGCGATGTTTCCCATGAATTAAAAACCCCCATTTTCAATATACAGGGTTTTATTTACACCCTGCTCGATGGTGGCATCAATGATCCGGAAATCAACATCCAATACCTGCAACGTGCGGCCAAAAACGCCGATCGCCTGCAAACTATCGTAGAAGACCTGGAAATCATCAATAAACTCGAATCCGGTCAATATGTCCTGGAACTCACAGAGTTTGATATCCGCGAACTCGTGGAAGATGTCTTTGCCGACCTCGAAATGCGCGCGGGCAGAAAAAAGGTAAAACTCATTTTTAAAGAAGGCGCCGACCAGCATTTCCGGGTGCGGGCCGATAAAGACAGCATCCGTCAGGTGCTGATAAATCTTGTCCATAATTCTATTAAATACGGCAACGAAAACGGCGTAACCAAAGTCAGTTTTTACGACATGGATGGCTATGTGCTGCTCGAAGTCAGCGATAACGGTATCGGCATTCAACCCGAACACCTCAACCACGTTTTCGATCGCTTCTATCGTGTTGATAAAAGCCGCTCCCGCGATGCCGGCGGCACCGGACTTGGCCTGTCTATCGTCAAGCATATCATTGAAAGCCACAAGCAGACAATTAATGTGCGCAGCACACCCGGACAAGGCTCCACCTTCGGTATTACGCTGGAAAAAGTATAGCAGGCAGTATCCTTTGCTGATATTATCCATTCCGGCGGAATTAATTTTGCGATTTGGGGCATAATTGACGTACTTTGTAGGATGAAGTACTTCTCCTGTCTTACCAATGCATTGCTTGCCTTGCTTTTTATTTTGGGAGCGCTCTCCGGTGTTCGGGCACAAACGCCCTTTTCCCCAGACCCCGCTCCGCTAAAGAGCGCCGTAGTACAGGCAAATCTTGCAAATGAGGTTTACCTGTATTTCAATAATCCGAGCGGCGATAGTCTGCGCCTGCGCTGGCGCTTGGGCGAGGCTTCCATTCCTCAGGGCTGGAGTGCTGCGCTTTGTGATTACGGCTATTGTTATTTCGGCGTACCCAATTCCGGGACGATGAGCTGGGTGCACGATACCATTCAGCCTTACCTCAAGCTGGTCGTCATACCTAATATTGTTCCCGGAAGTGCCTGGTATTGGTTCAGGGTATTTGAAGTCGGGCAGGATGAAAACTACCAGGATATCTATTTCAGTTTATACATGCAAGGGGTAACGGGCACATCGGCCCCTGAAGCCGCCAATGTCGTTATTTCACCCAATCCTGCGGTCGATTATATCAATATTCATTCAACTTTTGATCAGCCTGTGCCTGCGCGTATTTACAGCACGCAGGGAGTGATGATGCAGGCCTTAACCCTTCAGCCGGCAGCGCAACAAATCGTGTTTTGCCACAATTGGCCGCCCGGCGTATATTATTTGCAAACCGCAGCATTTACCCGTAAAATCATAGTCGGACAATAGGGGATAAAGTACCTCCTGATGTCTAAGAGTTTGTTAATCTTTCATCCATACCCTACTTTGTTTTACACATGAAAAATCTGTTTACCATTTTATTAAGCCTGCTTGCCACGGGCCTTTTTGCGCAAAATGCTACCCGAATAACTTTAATCAGTGCAAGCGCAACGGAATGTATCATTCGCTTTGAGTTCGCGGAACCGGAGTTTCAGACCGTGCAAACGCCCAAAGGCGCCGCGCAAGTGGTGCGTTTGGACAAAGCCACTCCCCTGCTGCTGGCCGGCGCTCCGGATTTGCCCAAGCTCGACTTTTCGCTTCAAATTCCGGCTACCGGAAATATGGCCTGGGAAATACTGGAGGATGAAACACAATTACTGAAAGATATTGAAGTAGCCCCTTCCAAAGGCGATCTTAAACGCAATGTTGATCCCGCAACGGTTCCCTATACCTACGGACCAGCGTATCAATCGGACGCATATTACCCTGCCGAAGACGTTGTGCTTCAAAAACCATTTCTCATGCGCGGCGTTCGCGGTATTAATATTTGGGTAAATCCGCTCCGCTACAACGCAGCAGGTAAATTTTTGCTCAGAACCCGCAGTATGACCCTTCGGGTTTACCACGTGGATGGCACAGGCGAAAACGAACTCAAACGGGAACTGCCCCCAAGCCGTGCTTTTGAAGACCTGTACCGCAATATGTTTATGAATTATGCTACCGGTACGGTGGAATCCAAGGGCGCCAACCTGGTGGTGGCCGATAAAATGCTGGTGCTTTGCGCCGACCCGCTGATCGAAACCTTGCAGCCGCTTGTAGAGTGGAAACGCCAAATGGGCATTCATACAACCGTGGTACGGATGTCTGAAATAAGCGGCAACGACGCGGCAAGTGTGTATAATTTTGTAAAAGACTATTATACCAATGACCCGGTTTCGTATTTGCTGATTGTGGGCGATGAATCCGCCATTCGTCCGCAGGTACGCCTTTCCGGCGGCACCAATTATTCCTGCGACAACTGCTTCGGGTATATGGAGGGCGATGATCACTATGTGGAGATTCTGGTCGGACGCCTGCATGCCAGCACACCGGATCAGATGCGCGTGATGGTGAACCGCAACCTGGAATACGAAAAAAATCCGCTGGTAGACAGCACAGAAAACTGGTGCGCCACAACCATGTGGTCGGCCTCCAATGAAGGCCAGGGCATCGGCGACGACGGGCAGGCGGATTTTGAGCATGCCAACGACTGGAAAGTCAAGCACTTAGCCGATGGGTTTGAGCGTTTTTACGAATTTTACGATGGCAACCACGGCAGTATCTCCCCTACCCCTGGTGATATTACAGCCGATCAGGATGGCAACCCGACGAACGTGCCCTTAGTGGAACTGATGAACGGGCGCGGTGTTTCCCTCTACAATTACACGGGCCATGGCTGGGAACAAGGGCTTGTTTCCGGCAACTTCAATACCTCGGCAGTTGAAAACCTCCGCAACGCACATCGTTACCCCCTGCTCATTGCAGTTGCCTGCTGTGCCGGTAATTTTACGGCCAATGGCGGCGATTGCCTTGGCGAAGCTATTCAGCGCGCTGGCAATACTGCAACAGGTGAAGCCTGGGGCGCAATCGGTGGGTACTTCTCCAGCGATTTCCAGAGCTGGGCTCCACCAATGGAAGGACAAGATGCTATGAATCAATTACTTATTGATGCTGACGGCGTTAGTTTCACCCCGACCATCAGTAAGTTGCTCGCCAAAGGAAATGTAGATATGATTGCGGCCTATGCCCAAGGCGGCGAAGTAATGGCCGATTTCTGGAACCCATTTGCAGAGCCAAGTACTGTTATCCGTACCCGCCTGCCCCAAACACTGACGGCAACCGCGCCCGCCGAAGTCAACATTGGCGAAAGCAGTCTGAATGTATTTTCAAGTGTGGAAGGCGCTTTGGTAGGGTTGTATTGGAAAGGCCAGACCCTGGCTTCAGCCAATATCAGCGGCGGTGTAGCGGTTTTGCAATTTGATCCGCTTACCGATGCCGGCGACCTGACAATTACCGTCAGTCAGTTCAACCATATTCCCACGCAGTGGAGCATTCCCGTAAAACCCGCAGCCGGCCCCTATGTGGTTAATACTTCGGTAGTGCTGGATGATTTATTGGGCAACAATAATCAGAAAGCTGATTACGGCGAAAACGTACGTTTTAATGTTAATTTAAAAAATATTGGCCTTGAAACAGCCTATGCGACTTCCGCGACCCTTAGCACCAATGATCCGAATGTCTTGATTTACGACGACATCGAACTGTACGGCGATCTGGACACCAATATGCTTGTAGAAAAAATTGCAGCATTCGGATTTGCGGTAAATGATTATATCGCCAACGGCCATACCGTAAATTTCACCCTGACCGTCGTTTTTAATGACACCATTGAAACCAAAATACAAATTCCAGTTAAACTTCAGGCGCCGGTGCTTGGCGTGGGCAGTATAACACTGAATGATGCAAGTGGCAACAACAACAAACGCTTTGATAGCGGCGAAACCGTTTTTGTTACTATTAAAAATAATAACAGCGGCAACAGCAACAGCCCTAATGCAATTGGAACCCTGAGCAGCAGCTCGCCTTGGTTAAGTATCAATGGCCCTTTGCAGCTCGGCCCGATTGATGCCGACAATGGTAGTAAAGATGCTGTTTTTGCAGTAACGGTATCCCCGGATGCGCCGCAGAGTATTATTGCCGATCTGAATTATCAGGTCAATGCCGGCCCCTACTCCGCCCAAACTACTTTTGGCGCCCTGACGATTAATGCCATCATCGAATCATTTGAATCTCAGGGCTTTACTCAGTATCCCTGGCAACAAGGCGGCAATAAGCCCTGGCTCATTACCGCTGCATCGCCTTACGAAGGTGCTTATTGCTCCCGTTCCGGCACCATTACCCACAATCAGAAAAGCCAGATGAGCCTCAACATGAATGTCATTAATGATGGCATCGTTTCTTTTGCTTACCGCACCAGCTCGGAAGAAGGCTATGATTTTCTGCGTTTTTACATCGATAATGAATTGATGGGCGAATGGAGTGGCGCACTGCCCTGGACGGAGGTGAGCTACCCCCTCAGCGCCGGTCTTCATAAAATTACATGGTCGTATGAAAAAGATGAATTCAGCTCGCAGGGCAGCGACCGTGTCTGGGTGGATGGCATCATTTTGCCCGCTTATCAAACCGTGGTAGCAACCAATGCCCCACAGCTGAGTGCTGAAGTACAAATTGCGCCCAATCCGTTTGCCAATGAAACAGTACTCAGTATCAATTTGCAACAAGCGGAAACCCTGAATATTCAAATCACAGATTTGAGCGGGCGCACCATTCGCAGCATTAATACCGGAAAACAATACCCGGCAGGCCTGAACCTTGTACCGCTCTCCTTTGAGTCGCTTCCGAATGGCCTTTACTTAGTCAGCATTCGCTCGGAAGGCGGCGTCCTCGTCCGGAAAGTTGCAAAACAATAAGCACGCCTTTCTCCTGTTTTAGTGCTTGTTCGGAAATTCATGCATGTACATTTTGTGCGCGCATGAATTTCTGAACAAGCGCTTTACCTTTGCTGTATGAAACTGTATTGTATTGCAGGTGAGGCTTCGGGAGATCTGCATGGCTCCAATTTGATCAAGGCATTGCGCCATCGCGCTCCGGAAGTACAGATACGTGCCTGGGGCGGCGACCTGATGTCGGAAGCCGGCGCTGAGGTAGTCAAGCACTACCGCGAACTGGCCTTCATGGGTTTTGTAGAAGTGGTAAAAAACCTGCGTACCATTTTCCGCAATCTTGAACTTTGCAAAAACGATATTCGGGCCTTCCAGCCCGATGTGTTGGTACTGATAGACTATCCCGGCTTCAACCTGCGTATTGCCCGTTGGGCCAAAGCACAGGGCATTCGTGTGGTGTATTATATTTCCCCTCAAATTTGGGCCTGGCATACCTCAAGGGTGAAGCAAATTCGTCGGGATGTAGATGAAATGCTTGTTATTTTGCCCTTTGAAGCTGATTTTTACAAAAAACATCAGGTAAATGTTCATTTTGTCGGCCATCCATTGCTGGATGCATTACCTGAGGATGGGGACGTACAAAAATCGGAGCCGCCAAGTATCGCGCTGTTGCCAGGCAGCCGACGTCAGGAAGTAAGTCGGATGCTGCCGACAATGCTTGAGGCGAGCAAATATTTCCCTGAATATCAATTTATTATAGCCGCATCGGCCGCCTTGCCGATGGAATGGTTGGAGACTTTTACTGCGGCGTATCCAAACGTCCGGCTCGAACAAGGCCGAACCTATGATATTATCCGCGCGGCCCGGCTTGCAGTTGTCAAATCCGGCACCTCCACATTAGAAACGGCACTGCTGGGCACACCGGAAGTGGTGGTGTATGCCGGGAGTCCGGTTTCCTACGCCATTGCCCGCCGACTGATTCAGGTCAAATATATTTCTTTGGTAAACCTCATTCTGGATCGGCCATTGGTGCAGGAGCTGATACAGCAGGATTTGAATGTGGAAAACCTGCGGACGGCCATTTCAGATCTCTTAAAAAAAGAAACACAGGCGCATCTACAGGAAGGTTACAAGGCTTTGAGAATGGTTTTGGGTGAAAAAGGTGCTTCCGGGCGCGCCGCAGATATCATCCTGCAGCAGGCCTGAACAAACCTAACCAAACGCCTGTTTTCCAGGCCATACTGCCTGCTATCCAGCCTTCAGCGGCGCCCCAGAGGATATCGTACCCCACAAAATCCCAGCGCCAGAACGGATGCAGGCCCACGTAAATTAATTGGTAAAGCGCATGCAGGGTAAAGCCTACAAATGCGCTGTACAGCAAAGCTTTGAAGCGGCGTCGATCCTGCAAGCGGTACCAAATAATCCCAAAAGCAATCCAGATCGAATAAATAAGATAAAACAATACTGCAAAAGCCCATTTGGGTTCCCAGTTAAGGTTGCGCCAATAGGGCCAATAGGCCATCTCCAACAACTCGCCCGCACTGTATTTAAGCCACAGCACGTCAAGCAAGACGATGGCGCCAAGCGCGGTCAGGTAAAAAAGGGCAACGTTAATTGCGTTATTCATAAGAGATTCTTGTCCGGCATTTTTTTTTGTGCCGAACTTGATTGATCTTTGCGCGGAACAAAAGAACGCATTTTGCAGTTTTATCCCTGCATATTTTCAGCTAAATCATGGCATACGAATACAAATTACCCTCGCTGGGCGACGGCGTTACCGGAAAAGTAAGTGACATCCTCGTAAAAGCGGGCGATACGGTCACTAAAGATCAAATCGTGCTTATCGTCAGCACGGATAAAGTGGACGCCGAAATGCCGATTGATCAAGCCGGCACCATCACTGAAATTGTGGTGAATAAAGGCGATGATGTCGCTGAAGGCAGCATCGTACTCCGCATGGAGGCTGCAGGCGCTGTTGCCGCACCCGCAACTCCGGCGCCTGCCACACCCGCAGCGCCCGTAGCTGCTGCGCCGGCCGCACCTGCCGCATCGGTAGGTGGCAGCCATGAGTTCAAACTCCCGTCCTTGGGCGACGGCGTTACCGGCAAGGTGAGCGACATCCTTGTAAAAGCGGGCGATACGGTCAGCAAAGACCAGATAGTGCTGGTTGTGAGTACGGATAAAGTAGATGCAGAAATGCCTATTGACGTTTCCGGTACGGTGGAAGCCGTATTGGTCAACAAAGGCGATGAAGTGAATGAAGGCACCGCAGTGCTTCGTTTAAAAACATCGGGCAGTGCAACACCTGTCGTTTCGGCGCCTGCACCCGCCGCTCCTGTAGTCAGCAATGGCGGTACGAATACGGTTCCCGCACCCGCCGCTACCAGTGCCGCAGCAAGCACTGGCGCAGGTGAGAAAAAAGGCGCTGTGCGTGTCAGTCCGCTGGCCCGCAAACGCGCCAAAGAATTGGGCGTAAACCTCTCAGATGTACGCGCTGCCGATGGCGCAGGTCGTTTGTCGTATAAAGACGTGTTGGAGCATGTCAAACAAAAAATGAGCGCACCGGCCACTACGGCGGCGGCGGCAGCAGCTCCCGGCGCAATGGCGCATAAACCACTGCCCAATTTTGAAAAATTCGGTCCTGTGGAGCGTCAGCCACAATCGCGTATCGGCGTACTGACTGCCGATAACATGGTCTATGCCTTCAACGCCATTCCACACGCCTGGATTTCGGAAAAAGCCGATATTACGGCCCTTGAAGCCTTGCGTCAGCAATACAAAGAGCAGGTCAAAGCTGCGGGTGGAAACCTGACCACAACGGCCATGCTCGCCAAAGCGGTTAGTCAGGTGCTGCGCAAAATGCCCCAATTCAACACCAGTTACGACATTGAAAAACGCGAGGTCATCTACAAGAAATTCTACAACGTAGGAATCGCAGTGGATACGCCCCGCGGCTTGCTCGTGCCGGTGCTTCACAATGTAGATCGCAAGGGACTCACGGAAATTTCTGTAGACCTCACCGAACTGAGCACTCGTACCCGCGACGGCAAAAACAAGCCGGAAGATATGGAAGGCGGCACCTTTACTATTTCCAATATTGGCGGTATTGGTGGCACCAACATGATCTCGATTGTCAACTGGCCTCAGGTGGCCATTCTGAGTATTGTGGCAGCGCAAAAAGAACCGGTCTGGAATGAGGAAACTTCCAGCTTCGAGCCGCGTCTGATGATGCCCATGACCATCGGCTGGGATCACCGCGTGATCAATGGCGCCGATGCCGCGCGCTTCCTTGTAGAGCTGAAGCGCATTCTGGAAAATCCGACACTTCTTATGTTCTAAATTTTTGATTTTGGATGCTTGATTTTTGATTTATAAGCAGACCAAAAAATCAAGCATCCAAAATCAAAAATCAAAAATCAAATTTTGGAGCAGACCAATCAGCAATTTCGGGGCATTGTTGCAAAGTGCCGCGACCTTTTTCTGAAAAAGACAAAAGATTACGGCACTGCCTGGCGCATCCTTCGCCCTTCAAGTATAACCGATCAGTTGTACATCAAAGCGCGGCGTATTCGCAGCATTGAGGAAAAAGGTGCGCAAAAGGTTGCCGACCCGATTCAGGATGAATTTGTTGGTCTGATTAATTATTCCATTCTGGCGCTCATCCAATTGCAGTTGCCTGCTGATGCCGCCCTTGAGCTGGATGTGGATTATGTCAGAGCCTTGTACGATGAGCAGGTAGAGGCGAACATCCGCCTTTTGGAGGCTAAAAACCACGATTATGGCGAGGCTTGGCGCATGATGCGCGTGAGCAGCATGACCGATCTTATCCTTCAGAAACTATTGCGTATCAAACAAATAGAAGATAACTCCGGTGTAACGCTTGTATCTGAAGGCTTGGAAGCCAACTACCGCGATATTTTAAACTACGCGGTTTTTGCGCTCATATTAATGGAGGAAACGGTTTAGTAAATAATTTCCGGCTTTTCATCCAGATGCCGAAGGTCGTTTTCCATAATAAATTCAAACTTTCCCTCATTTAAGCGTGCTGAGTAGCAGGCGGTATTGGCGTGTGGAACACCTTCCATTTCCGTTAGTGCCTTTCCTTTAAGCAGCGTAATCAGGGCGCGCATGGTTCGGCCATGCGAAACTACCAGCAGGTGATTGGCCGGGCGGGTATGCAGCCAGTCGATAAACATGCTCAACCTTGCTCCAAGCGCTGCGGCACTTTCTCCACCCGGAAAAGCGGCCTGAAAATTGCCTTTTTGCCATTCGCCGATAACGTTGCGATAGATTGCTGTGCTTTCTGCCGTATGGGGTTTGCCTTCGTTGTGTCCCCAGTTGATCTCGTTAATCTCCGGTTTAATGACCCAGGGCAAACCTTTTTCCAGAAAGCCGGCGGCTGTTTGGTGGGTGCGTTTCAGGGCAGAAGTGACAACCAGGTCAAATGGCTCCTGATGATAATATTCGTAAAAAGCGGCGGCTTGCCGACGTCCGATTTCATTCAAATCGGAATCAACCCCACTACCCTGGACAATACCGAGGCGGTTGAATTCTGTTTCGCCGTGGCGAATAAAGTAAAGATGCATAAGCGCTTATATTAATCGGAATTTTTGAAGTCGTCCAGCTCCCGGCGTTCACGTTTGGTCGGACGACCGCTGCCGCGTTCGCGTTTTTCGTTGGCAGGCATACCATTGAGAAACCAGGCTTCGTACTTGCCTTTTTCTTCCGCCGGTGTAATGTCGGTATAGCAGGTTTGAGCAATAGGCGCCCCAACACGTTTTTCGATAAGTTGCAAGGCTTTAAATTCAAAGTTAAAGCCATCTTTTTTGACCGTCAGCTCCTCGCCCACGACCATGAGATAGGAGGGCTTAACCGCCTCGCCCTTGATACGCACTTTACCGGCCTTGCAGGCATCAGTTGCCAGTGTACGACTTTTAAAAATCCGAACACTCCAGAGCCATTTATCGATTCTGACTTTATCCACGGTGTTTTTGTAAGTGTTTATAAGTGTTTTAGTTTTGGGGGGCTTGGGGAGTGGGGAGCGGAGCGGTGAGATCGTTTATTTCAACCCTGACATTTTTTTCGTTTTGCAGGTAAACGATAATTTCCCGGTTCCCGTTCACCAAAGCTTTAAAAGATTTAATCTTTTCTGATTTTCCGTCTACAAAACCGCTGCCAAACCATTTTTGCAAAACATCCATGGCATCTGGCAATACTTTATCAGAAAAGCATTTTTTGTTCCAGGGAGCCCAGGATTGGTAGCTAAACAAGATATTCATCTTTGAAATACGATCATTGTTAAATTCCGGATAAAAATTCATATCCATTGGAAATTTATACTGATCCGGAAAGGTGAACAGCACAGAGGAATTCTCAGGGCCATTTGTAATGATCCCTTTTTTGTTCATTTCCAGGCATTGGCGGTAAAAGCTGTCGCGTGACTGGCCAAGGTAAAAGCCCATAAAAAGTTGATCGTGGCGAACACCGGAATTGAGTTCGCGTGCGCGCATGCTTGTGTAATCATTGGATTGGCATGCCCAAAAAGCGCCTGTAAGAAAGGCTATGAAGAGGAGAATTGATAGTTTTTGCATAATGAAAAATGCCGAAGCGAAGCTGGGGATATGGGTTTGTTCTTCGAGATATAAAAAGAGCAGGCGGAAAGAAGATTCCGCCTGCTCGATCAGGTCAACTGCGAGACAAAGCCAGGCAGTATATGATTGGCGGGGCTAAGCCCCGTACTGCATTAATAGCAAGGATTCTGACGCAGGTTCGGGTTTACGTTGATCTGCGGCGTCGGGATCGGCCACAGTTCTTTGCAAGGCTGCGAACCCGGCATGTACTGGGTTGCATTGCCATATACACCGAAACGGATCAGATCCTGACGGCGAACGCCTTCGTAGAACATTTCGCGGCCGCGCTCTTTGAGCAGTTCGTCAGCAGACAGGCTTGTCAGCGGAGCGTTTTTCCAGGAGCGGTCACGGATTTGATTTACGATAGCCAGTGCAGCAGTCGAACCGGCATCTTTACGCCACAAAGCTTCTGCTTTTGCGAGCAGGATGTCGGAGTAGCGGAAGATCGGCATATCGTTGCTCAGGTTGGCAGTAGCGCCGGATTTGAACTCATATTTACCGATACGAGCGCCAGCCTGACGCAGTGCGCCGGGGAAGTGCTCATTGATAGCAGGTGTGAAGTTCAGTTGCGGACCGTCGGGGTCATTCGCTTCGGCACCAGCGTCAATGATTGGTGTTACGCCATCAGCAGCAAACTGCGGACCTACGATGAAGTTGTTGCGGCGAGCATCAGCGGCATCGTGGATTGCATAGAACTCCTGAAGGGAGCAGTAGCCGTTCCAGGGCTGTTCTTTCAGGTTGTAAGTTGCCTGAGAGCCATAGTGCAGGGTCATTTGCGCCAGGTTGAAACCTTGTGCAAATACTTCATCAAACGGTACGGCAAGGATAAATTCTTTGCTTCCCTGATTGTTTGTAATAAAGTTGTTGCGGTAAACAGCTTCAACAGAGAACAGACCGGAGTTGATGATTTCGTCGCAAGCAGCGATGCACTCATCCCATTTGGCAGTGCCGGAGTATACCTGAGCGTTCAGGTACAACTTCGCCTGAATGGCTTTACCGGTGTAGTAGTTCATACGGCCATAAGTAGACAGGTCGCTTTTCTTTTCCAGCAGGGGTACTGCGGCATTAAGCTCAGCTACTACATAGTCGTATACAACACTGCGGTTTTCGGTAGCAGGCAGGAAGTCGTCGGCTACGTCAAAACGCGTTACGAGGGGCACATTACCGAAAGTATCTACCAGGAAATAGTAGTACATCGCGCGGAGTACGCGCAGTTCAGCGATGAACTTGTCAGCCAGTGCGCCGTCTACTTTGCCTTCGTCTTTCAGTTTCGTGAACTGGAAAATAAGGCGGTTGCAGGTGTTTACGCCGCCGTAGAGATAAGTCCAGGCGCCGTTTACGTTCGGGTCTGTTGCTTTGAGTTCGTGGCGGTGTGCGTTGATCCATTGGCCACCGTCACCCCAGTCACCACCGCGCTGCGGAATCATCACCTCATCCGAGCTAACCTCCTGAAGGGAGAAATAGCCGCCGTGGTTACCCAGCGAGTAGAGGCTGGTATAAGCAGCACCGAGCGCAGCGATAAATTCTTCCTCAGTTTTGAGGAAGTTCTCGTCCGTAAAACGGTCGTATGTGTTTTCAGTGAGATCGGTACAAGAGTTGTTGAACGTCAGCAAAAACATTGCTGGTAACAATAACTTACCGAAAAGTGATATTTTTTTCATAAAAATGAATGATTTTTGAAAATTTTGATCCTAATCGTACTTGGGTCAGACTTTAGAATGTGAAGTTAACACCCACAGAGTAAGTACGAGCAAGGAAATAAGTGCTACGACGGTCAATGCCTGGAGCGAGCGGGTCGAGTGTCAGGCTTTGACGGCCACCATTGTCAACTGAACCGGTGTCACCTACGCGAGGCTCCGGATCTACGCCGGAGTAGTTGGAGATGGTGAACAGGTTTTGACCGCTTGCGTAGATGCGTGCACGGGTAAACCAGCCGCTGGAAGGTAACTTGAAGTTGTAGCCCAGGGTGGCGTTGTCAAGACGCAGGAAGCTTGCTTTTTCGATGTGCGTGTCGTCGAAACGATTGCTGGCTGTTACCTTGTCGTTGAAGTATTCTGTGCGTACTTTGTTCCAGCTGGATGCAGTAGGATCAAGGTTTTCATAGAATACGCGGTATTCGTTAACAAGATCATGACCAAACACGCCGCGGAGGAAAAAGTTCAGGTCAAAATTGCCGAATTTGAAAGTATTATTCATACCCAGTTCGAAAGCAGGCACACCGTCGCCAATTTTCTTCTGATCCTGGTTGAAGCCTTCAATTTCAGTACCACCGGTTTGTCCGTCGCCATCAATGTCTTCGTAAGTTACCTTGCCGTCGCCGGTTACGCCGGTACGAACCGGGCCCCAGAGTTGGCCAAGATCAGCACCGTTGTACACTACTGTGTAGAATACACCGTTCTGACCAGGTGCACCTACAGTTGCATAAGAGATGGTGTCATTGCGACCGAAGTCTTCCAGTGTGATATTGTAGGTGTTGAACACCAGGCTTGGCGACCAGGAGAAGTTATCTTTCTTAACCAAGTCAGTCAGTGTAGCAGAAGCTTCAAAACCAACAGCACGCAGCGAAGCAACGTTGTCAAAAGTAGTCGAAGAGAGGTTCGGCGGAACCGGAACAGTGAGTGCCAGGATAAGGTCTTTTGTCAGACGGTTGTAGAAGTCCAACGAACCGGTGAGTTTGTAGTTGAAGAGGGCATAGTCCAAACCAACGTTGAATTCACCTTTTTCTTCCCATTTCAGGTTCGGGTTTGCATTGCGGTTCGGTGCGTAGCTCGGTACGAAGTTGCCGTTGTAGAAGAAGCTTGGGCCTGCAACGAATGTTTGGCGATACAGGTTACCTTCCAGCGGTTGGGCACCGGTAACACCGTAACCAACACGCAGTTTCAGTTGCTCAACATCATTCAGGTCAACTAATTTTTCCAGATTGATACCACCGCTTACGAACGGGAACAGACCCCATTTGTTTTCGTCACCAAAACGAGTAGAACCTTCACGACGTACACCTGCGCTCAGGAAGTATGTGTCGTCAATGTTGATAGATGCACGACCGAAGAACGCAACGAGGCGGGCTTCAGTTTTGTAGCTGGTGAAGATGGTGCCAAGACCACGGTTCAGCTCCAGGAAGCTGCCGAAGCTGTTTGCGCCAAGTGCATTGGAAATGATGTTACCAGCTTCAATACCCAAACCCTGATCTTTGAAATCCTGGAAGGAGTAACCTGCGAGCAGGCTGAAGTTGCTGGTTTTGCCAAAGTTAACTTTGTAGTTGGCCGTAGACTCAATCGTGCGGTTTTCAGAAACATAATTACCACGACGACCGAGGCCATTACGGCCGATACCGCGGAACTTGGACTGCTTGCTGTAGTACTCTGTGAAATCACCATTGTAACGCTCCTGTGCAACAGATACGCTGGCAGTCAGGTTCGGGATGATTTCGTAGTCGGCGCGCAGGCTACCAAACATACGGTTGATTTTACCGCCGCTGGTGTTTTGCTCGATCATCGCAACCGGGTTGAAGTAGTCGAAAAGATCTTTCTCTACATAACCTCCGTAACGGCTGAACTCGGCATCAGTGCTGGTTACACCGGCAGTCGGGTTGTTCACGATAGCATAACGGAAAGCTTCGTTGAAGCCAAAAGAGGCGTCACGAGTGTTGAGCAGCAAGTTACCATTAACCGTCAGGCGGTTGTTGAGACCTTTTTGTGTAAAGTTCAAACCACCATTGTACTGTGTGAAACCAGAAGTGCGCAGAATACCTTCCACGTCGCGTACGTTGAACGACGCGCGGTAGGAACCATTGCCCAAACCACCGGAGATGCTCAGGTTATGTGTTTGAGATACACCGGTTTGTGTAATTTCGTTAAACCAGTCTGTTTCTGTGTCTGCATTCGGAGACAGATCTGTACCGCCATACTGAACAAATTCAGCCGCAGACAGGGTCTCATAACGCTTGGCAACCTGGTCGAACGCTACAAAACCATTGTAGTCCATAACCATGCGACCTGAGCTGCCTTTTTTAGTAGAGATCAACACTACACCTGCAGAAGCACGTGTACCGTAGATAGCAGCAGCAGAACCGTCTTTGAGTACGTCAATGGATTCGATGTCATTTGGATCGATAAGGCTGAGGTCAACACCGGGAACACCGTCCACTACGATCAGCGGAGATACACCCGACTGAAGCGAAGACAGACCGCGCAAACGGATAGCAAAACCTCCGTTCGGGTCAGAACCCGCACGTGAAACGCTTACCCCGGCAATTTTGCCCTGAATCAGTTGAGCAGCACTGGTAACGTTACCTTTGTTGAAATCTTCATTCTTCAACGAGGCTACAGCGCTGGTCACCTCTTTGGCTTTGATGGTACCGTAACCTACAACAACCACCTCGTCGAGTACTGTACCAGCCTTCAGGGCGGCGTTCACAACGTTGTTGGCATCAAGGTCAACGACCATTTCTGCGTATCCCGTGTAAGAGAAACGCAGTTGGGTTGCACCGGCGGGCACGTCGACGGAGTAGTTACCGTCAATGTCGGTGGCTGCACCGCGGGTTGTACCCACAACAGCAACCGTAGCGCCGATAAGACCTTCACCGCTCTCAGCGTCGGTTACTTTGCCCTTAACGGTGCGTTGTGCCAAGAGTGCACTGCAGAACAGCATCAATGCTGCCACCAGAAAGCTACACTTGGTAAAAGTGTGCAAAAACTTCATACGAAAATGAGTTTAGTTTAGTGAAAAAAGTTTGCTCCACAGTGAATATGTACGGTGCTCAAAAAACACCACACATAGAACTTGTTCATAAAGGATAGTTAAGCTTCAGGTACAATGGCAGGATTTTATTTGGAGAGGCAAACTGTCAGCTAATAGGTTTAGCGCAGGTGGTGACTGCTTTAAGACGGGGCGAAGGTAGTGATTCGATTGTGATAACCGCAAAATCTTTTTTCAAATTTTTTGGCAAAAAGGCATATCCAAATCAAATTTGGGTTTTGCAGAAGTAATTTTTCTTTGACAAATGTATGCCAATCAGGAAAATCCGAATTATATTTTCTTTTTAAATGCATTATCTTTGCTCCACGATATAAAATTACAAGAAGACCTCCGCATGTCCTTACGCCGATTACCCGCTGAATGGGAAACCCAGAGCGCCGTCCAACTCACACTACCCCACCCCGGAACCGACTGGGCCGATGTACTCGAACAGGTAATCCCCTGCTTCGTCAATATCGCAGCAGCTGTTTCCCGCTTCGAAAAGGTACTGCTCGTTTGCCACGACATTGAAGCCTGGAAACCATATTTCGCCCAGCTCCCCCAGGCCCAACTCCGCTTTGTGGAATGCCCCAGCAACGATACCTGGGCCAGAGACCACGGCGGTATTACGGTTTTTGAAAACGGACAAGCCATCATCCTTGATTTTGTGTTTAACGGCTGGGGCTTGAAATTCCCCGCCTTTCTCGACAACCAAATCACCTCACGCCTATATAATAAAGGTGTATTCCACGCCAAGCTCCAGCCAGGCGGTTTGGCCCTGGAAGGCGGCGGCCTGGAAAGCGACGGTCAGGGCACCCTGCTCACCACCGCCGAATGCCTGCTCTCCCCCAACCGAAACCCACACCTTAACCGCGAAAGCACCGAAGCCGCCCTCAAAGCACTGTTCGGCCTCCAACGTGTGCTCTGGCTCAACCACGGTTACTTAGCTGGCGATGATACCGACTCACATATCGATACGCTCGCCCGATTCACCGATCCCGACACTATTGCTTATGTGCATTGCCCCGACCCCGCCGATGAACACTTCGAGGCACTTGCCAAAATGGAGGCCGAACTCCAGGCATTTCGTAAAGCCGATGGCACGCCTTACCGCCTGTTCCGTCTGCCCTGGCCCGACGCCTGTTATGATACCGAAGGACATCGCCTGCCCGCCACCTATGCCAATTTCCTGATTATAAACAAGGCCGTATTAGTGCCACTCTATGAAGTGCCACAAGATGAGCCGGCACTTCATGTTTTCCGCGAACTTTTCCCACACCATGAAGTTATAGGAATAAACTGCCGCCCGCTTATCCTGCAACATGGCTCCCTGCACTGCGTAACCATGCAGTACCCGGAAACGGTGGTAATCTGAGTGTTTTAGTGTTTTGGTGTTTTAGTGTTTAAGTAATTGATTATTAAAATACTAAACCTCTAAAAATACCAAAACACCAAAACACTAAAACACAAAAACACTAAACCTCTAAAACACTTAAAAAAAGCGCATGAAACTGAAAGTCGGACTCGTTCAGCAAGCCTGTTCGGAAGATAAACAAGCCAATATTCAAAAATCCATTGAAGGAATTGCCGCTTGCGCAGCGCAAGGCGCACAGCTCGTTGTTTTACAGGAGCTGCATACAGGAATCTATTTCTGCCAGGCAGAGGATACTGAAAAATTCAACATGGCCGAGCCTATTCCCGGCCCTGATACGGAGGTGTTTTCTGAAGCGGCCCGAAAATATGGTGTCGTGCTGGTAAGCTCCCTGTTTGAAAAGCGGGCGCCGGGCCTGTACCACAATACCGCCGTTGTGTTTGAAAAAGACGGCAGCATTGCCGGGAAATACCGCAAAATGCATATTCCCGACGACCCGGCTTACTATGAAAAATTCTATTTCACGCCCGGCGACCTGGGTTTTAAGCCCATTCAAACCTCCGTCGGTAAACTCGGCGTACTCGTCTGCTGGGACCAATGGTACCCCGAAGCGGCACGACTTATGGCCTTAGCCGGCGCGGAGCTGCTCATTTACCCCACAGCTATTGGCTGGGAAAGCACCGACCCGCGTGAAGAAAAAGAACGCCAACACGGCGCCTGGTACACCATTCAGCGCGGCCATGCCGTGGCCAACGGCCTGCCGGTAATCACGGTGAACCGCGTCGGACATGAAAAAGACTGGACCGACGTCACCGGCGGAATTCAGTTCTGGGGACAAAGTTTTGTTGCAGGCCCACAGGGCGAAGTATTGCACCTCGGCTCCATTGACCAGGAAGAAAACATTGTTGTTGAAATTGACAAAGCCCGCACCGAAGCCGTCCGGCGGATATGGCCCTTCTTCCGCGATCGCCGAATTGATTTTTATCAGGGTCTGACGGAAAGATATCTTGATTGACTTTTTTAAGTGTTTTAGTGTTTAAGAATTTAGGTATTTTAGAACTAAAACACTAAAATGCCAAAACACTTAAACACCAAAAAAACTACATTCCATGCTTAATCTTGAACAGGAAAAAAACGCAGATGCGCTGCAACTTTTGGTAGCCAATCTCAATCGCCGATTTGAACAAATACAAGTCGGCGGCGGACAAAAAAGAATTGAAAAGCTCCATAAAGAGGGCAAAATGACGGCCCGCGAGCGCATCGACTATCTGCTCGATGCCGGAAAGCCACGTATTGAAATCGGTGCATTTGCCGCTTATGAAATGTATGCGGAACATGGCGGTTGTCCGGCCGGCGGCGTAGTGGTAGTGATCGGTTATGTTCGGGGCCGGCAATGTATTGTGGTAGCCAACGACGCAACGGTGAAGGCTGGCGCCTGGTTTCCCATTACAGGAAAAAAGAACCTCCGCGCCCAGGAAATTGCCATGGAAAACCGGCTGCCGATTATTTATTTGGTTGACAGCGCTGGCGTATACCTGCCCATGCAGGATGAAATTTTCCCGGATAAAGAGCATTTTGGGCGTATTTTCCGCAATAATGCCCGTCTTTCCTCTGCTGGCATTCCACAAATTGCCGCCATCATGGGTAGTTGTGTAGCTGGTGGCGCCTATTTGCCCATTATGTCGGATGAGGCACTGATTGTGGAAAAAACCGGTTCGGTATTTCTCGCCGGGCCTTACCTCGTCAAAGCTGCCATCGGCGAAGATGCCGACAAGGAGACCCTCGGCGGCGCTGCAACCCACTCGGAAATTTCGGGGGTAACGGACTATAAAATGCCCGATGATAAAACCTGCCTGGATACCATTAAAAAATTGGTAGATAAATTCGGGCGATTTGAAAACGCGGGCTTTGATCGCGCCGCGCCGCGCCCGGCATTCGGTCAGGCAGAGGACCTTTTCCGCATTTTGCCTGAAAACTCCTCAAAACCTTATGATTCTGTTGAAATTCTGAAACGCCTCGTAGATGAAGGCGAACTTACCCAATACAAAGAGCATTACGGCAAAACCATTATTTGTGCCTACGCACGCATCGACGGCTGGGCCGTGGGCATTGTGGCCAATAACCGCCAAGTGGTGAAAAGTGCCAAAGGCGAAATTCAATTTGGCGGCGTTATCTATTCCGATTCTGCCGATAAGGCCACGCGTTTTATTTTAAACTGCAATCAGAAGAAAATTCCGCTGGTGTTTTTGCACGATGTGACCGGCTTTATGGTCGGTACCCGCTCGGAGCATGGTGGTATTATTAAGGACGGCGCAAAAATGGTGAATGCGGTGGCCAATTCGACGGTACCTAAATTTACCATTATCATTGGCAATTCCTATGGGGCGGGCAACTACGCCATGTGCGGCAAAGCCTACGATCCGCGCCTGATTGCGGCCTGGCCTACAGCAAAAATTGCAGTAATGGGCGGTGAACAGGCTGCTAAAGTGCTGACGCAAATTCAGGTACAAACCCTCAAGGACAAAGGCGAAGCGCCCGATCCGGCTCAGGAAAAAGCGCTGTTTGAAAAAACCAAAAGTCGCTACGAAACCCAAACTTCGCCCTACTACGCTGCGGCACGCCTTTGGGTGGATGCCATTATTGATCCGCGTCAGACCCGCAGCTGGATCAGCATGGGTATAGAGGCGGCAAATAATGCACCGGTAGAAAAATTTAACCCCGGAGTGATTCAAGTGTAAGGGTTTTGCGACCTTTGCGGCCAAATCTTCAAATCCTTATAATCAAGGTCCTATGTCGGAAAAGATAATTTTCTCCATGTCGGGGGTCAATAAAACCTTCCCCCCAAACAAACAGGTGCTGAAAAACATCTGGCTTTCTTTTTTCTACGGTGCAAAAATCGGTGTACTCGGTCTGAACGGCTCCGGTAAATCTACCCTGCTGAAAATTATTGCCGGCCTCGACCAGAACTACGAAGGTAAAATCGAGTTTGAAAAGCAATATAAAATCGGGTATCTCGCGCAGGAGCCTGAACTCGACGACACAAAAACCGTACGCCAGATCGTAGAAGAAGGCGTGCAACATATCGTTGACCTGCTTCAGGAAAATGAAGACATCGGTACGAAACTCGGCGAAGTGACCGACGACGAGGAGATGATGCGCCTCATTGACCGCCAGGGCGAAGTGCTGGAACAAATTGAACACCTCAACGGCTGGGAACTCGACCACCGTATCGGCCTTTTCACAGAAGCCCTGCGTTGCCCGGAAGACGATCGCGCCATCAAAGTGTGCTCCGGTGGTGAACGCCGCCGGGTAGCACTTGCCCGCCTGCTGCTCAGCCAGCCCGATATCCTCCTGCTCGACGAACCGACCAACCACCTTGATGCGGAATCGGTGGCCTGGCTCGAACAATACCTCCAAAGCTTCCCCGGCACCGTCATCGCCGTAACGCACGACCGCTACTTCCTCGACAATGTAGCCGGCTGGATCCTTGAGCTCGATCGCGGTGAAGGTATTCCCTGGCAGGGCAACTACTCCTCCTGGCTCGATCAGAAGGCCAAACGCTTGGCCCAGGAAGAACGCAGCGAAGAAAAACGCCGCAAAACACTGGAGCGCGAGCTGGAATGGGTGCGTATGTCGCCCAAAGCTCGCCAGAGCAAAGGTAAAGCGCGTTTGAGTGCCTATGAAAAAATGGCCGGCGAAGAGGCCCGCGAAAAAGAACAAAAACTCGAACTCTGGATTCCGAATGGTCCGCGCCTCGGCGATAATGTGATTGACGTACAGAACGTCAGTAAATCCTTTGGTGATCGCGTGCTGTTTGAGAACCTCAACTTCTCCATACCCAAAAACGCGGTGGTTGGCATTATTGGCCCCAATGGCGTGGGTAAATCTACCCTGTTCAAAATTATGACCGGCCGCGA
Organism: Chitinophagales bacterium; assembly: GCA_017303875.1. Taxonomy (GTDB): domain Bacteria; phylum Bacteroidota; class Bacteroidia; order Chitinophagales; family Saprospiraceae; genus M3007. The sequence goes on from JAFLBP010000001.1 coordinate 199,724, forward strand.
AACACCCGACAGCGGCGAGGTAGTAATTGGCGATACAGTAAAAATGAGCTATGTGGACCAAAGCCACTCGGCCCTGCTCCCGGAAAAAACGATCTATGAAATTGTTTCGGAAGGCAACGACCTCATTCAGGTAGGCAATGCCAGCGTTAATGCACGCGCTTATATTTCGCGTTTCAATTTCGCCGGCTCCGATCAGCAGAAAAAGCTCGGCGTTTGCTCCGGTGGAGAACGCAACCGCGTGCACTTAGCCATGACGCTCAAAGACGGCGGTAACGTACTCCTGCTTGACGAACCGACGAACGACATTGACGTGAACACCCTGCGTGCACTTGAAGATGCACTCGAAGATTTTGCAGGTTGCGCACTCATCATCAGCCACGATCGCTGGTTTATCGACCGTCTGGCTACGCATATCCTGTCCTTTGAGGACGATGCCCAGGTGGTGTTCTTTGAAGGTAACTTTACGGATTACGAAGAAGCCAAACGCGCGAAAGTCGGCGATGTCGCACCACACCGCCCCCGCGTAAAACACATTTTAGGGTAATGATGAATTTTAACGATGAACGATGAACGATGAACGATGAACTATAAATGATGAACTATAAATTGATTGCTTGTATGGTTAAAAAGCAATCAAAAATCCGTTCATCGTTCATCGTTCATCGTTAAAATTCATCATTACTTAACCGCGCTTTCTCCGATTTTGCAGGAGCCGTTGTAGCGGGCGCCTTCGTCGACGATCATGGTTTTGGCGGAGATATTGCCTTCAATGACAGCGGTGTCCATCAGGTGGAGCGCTTCTTTGACGTGGATGTCGCCTTTGATTTTGCCTTTGATAGCGGCGTCGCGGGCGTGGATATTACCCTGTACGTAGCTGCCGTCGCCCATGACGAGGCGTTTGTCAACTTTTACTTCGCCGTGGATAGCGCCATCGAGGCGGACGTTTTCCGTGCAGGAAAACTTGCCTTCAATAAGGGTACCTTTTGCGATGACGGTGGTTACGGCGCCTTCCTTGTCGTTGGTGCTCAGACTGCCGGCAGGTGAACCGGGCTTTTTGTCTTTGCTGCTGCTTGCAAACATGCTCATACTGTAATACTGAATTCAGGTGATGATGGTTAATGGTTTGTTTTCTCATAGTCGCTCCTTGCGACGTATGAGAAAAAGTAATAATCGTGCCAAATTGTGCGGCAGTCCGGAAGATCGCCCAAAAGTCGTATTTTTGCCGCTGAATTTTGGCAACAGATTCAAAAATTATTTAATAAGTTGAATAGGTAGCCACGAATGCACGAATGGCGCTGTACTTGGCCACTCACTAAAACACCCAAACACTCATCGTTCATCGTCCATCGTTACAAAAAGTTGCCACGAATGCACGAATGGCGCTGCACTTGGCCACCCACCAAAACCCTAAAACACCCAAACACTCATCGTTCATCGTCCATCGTTACAAAAAGTTGCCACGAATGCACGAATGGCGCTGCACTTGGCCACCCACCAAAACCCTAAAACACCCAAACACCCAAACACTCATCGTTCATCATTCATCGTTCATCGTTTGACAACCCTGCTCGCCATTGAGTCCTCCTGCGACGATACCGCTGCCGCCGTCATCCGCGACGGGGAGGTACTGTCGAATTGTGTGGCCGGACAAGCCGTACACGAACAATACGGCGGTGTGGTGCCGGAGGTGGCCTCCCGCGCACACCAGATCAATATTGTGCCGGTGGTGGATCAGGCCATGCGCATGGCGGGCGTAACGAAGGCTGAACTCGATGCCGTTGCCTTTACCCGCGGCCCGGGCTTGATGGGTTCGCTGATCGTGGGAGTTTCCTTTGCCAAGGCGCTGGCGCTGAGTCTTGATATTCCGCTGCTGGAGGTGAACCACTTGCAGGCGCATGTGCTGGCGCATTTTGCGGAGCAGCGCAAACCCGAGTTTCCCTACCTCTGCCTGACGGTTAGTGGCGGACATACGCAAATCATGCTGGTGCGGCATTTTGACGACATGGAAATTTTGGGCGCTACGCTGGATGACGCGGCCGGGGAGGCGTTTGACAAATCGGGCAAACTGTTGGGATTAGGTTATCCCGCCGGGCCGATTATTGACAAATTAGCCCGCGAGGGGCAGGCGCGTTTTACCTTTCCCGAACCTTCCATTGAAGGATTTAATTACAGCTTTAGCGGACTCAAAACTGCGATTCTTTACTTTTTACAACGCGAAACCAAGGCCAATCCCGATTTTATCGCGCAAAACCTGCCGGATATTTGCGCCTCCATTCAACACACCATTATTCATATTCTGTTGAATAAACTAAAGCGGGCGGCCCGTAAAACCGGCATCAAACATGTGGCGCTGGCCGGCGGCGTGAGCGCCAACTCCGGCCTGCGCGCAGCATTTACGGCCCTCGGCGAAAAAGAAGGCTGGACGACCTATATCCCCGCGTTTGAATATTGCACCGATAATGCCGGCATGATCGGCATCACCGGGTATTATCAGTTTTTGGCGGGGAAGTTTAGTACGCAGGATGTAGCGCCTGTTATGTGATGTATGTGGTAAAGAGGTCCAGACATACTTTTCACTTCACCTAATGATCCACCTCATTGCATAGCGCATGCACGCCATTTACCTTAGTACCCAAAAACTGGCGTATGAAAACGACAATACTGGTTTTGGGCGGGTATGGCGGTGTGGGCCGCGCCTTGTGTCATCGATTGCTGCAACAGTTTGATTGTAAACTGATTATTGCGGGAAGAAGTGTATCCAAAGCCGAAAACTTCCGTTTGCAATTATTGGAAAAGTACCCTGCGGCGTGCATTGAAGTACGTAAAGCAGATGCGTATGATGCAGATACCCTCCGGGTTGCCTTTCAGGGTGTGCAGTTGGTTATTGTTACGACTACCACGCCGGATGCGATGCCAATTATTGCCCCTGTTGCCTTTGCCTGTGGTGCAGATTTAATGGATATTATGGTTCGGGCGGATGTACTGCAACACCTGGATACATTGCGAGCGCAAATTGAAGCATCGGGAAGAATTGCTATCACCCAATGTGGTTTTCATCCCGGATTAATGCGGCCGCTTATTGAGTTGGCAAAAGCACATTTTGAAACCTGCCAGGAAGCTAAAGTGCTGATGGCGATGGATGCCATATTTGAACACCCGGAGTCTGTTTATGAAATTCTGTACGAAGTTATGGAAAATCGTTCCTTACTTCTTGAAAAAGGGCGTTGGCGTAATGCCACTTACAAAGACCTTGTGGAGGGCAACTTTTCCATGGCATTCGGCACACGCGAATGTTATCCGCTGCCGATGCCGGAACTTCAAGGCCTGGAGGCTGCTGGTGACCTTCGGAATGCGGGTGTTTTTGCAGCTGGTTTTGGAGCCTACATCGACTATTTTGTATTTCCGCTCGCGCTTTTACTGGGTAAAATAAACAAACGTTTTAGTCTGCGGCTGTGCGGAAAACTGATGTTTAACCATATCAAAAAGAATCTCGGAAAAACACCCCGGGTAGAAATTTTGGTTAAAGCTTCGGGCGTCACCAAGGGGAAAACTGACAAATATTGCTTTCAAATTTTTGCGCAGAATGGATTCGATTTTACAGCTGCGGCAGTATCAATTTGTGTGGCACAATATCTGAATGTTCAGATTGTCAGGCCCGGACTATACCTGATGGGACAAATAATCGAAGCACAAAAAGTGGAAAAACAATTAAAAGATTTGGGATACCCCATTGTTGCCTGTACATAAGCGCACAAAATCGCTGGCATCTACCTGAATCCTGAGTTATCTTTACCCAAAAAACACCATGCGCAAACGGATTGGTTTTGTGTTGCTCCTCGCTGGTTTCCTCTCCACGGCACAGGCGCAGCAGGTTTTCACCATCAATGCTCCTCAATCGCCCGTACAACTGCGGGTAGAAAACGCCCGGGACGGCGCCCTGCATTATGCCCTGCAATACAAGGGACAAAGCATCATCAGGCCCTCCCGACTCGGCTTTTCCCTCGCCAAACCACAGACCGAACTTGCAGCGTTTACGATTGAGCGGGCCGACAGCAGCCTGCACGATGATACCTGGTCGCCGGTATGGGGCGAACAATCGTTTATCCGAAATCATTACCGCGAGCTGCGCCTGTCCCTGCGCGCACGCAACACCAATATTCAGGTACAGATGGTGTTTCGGGTATTCAACGACGGCATCGGTTTCCGTTACGAATTTCCGGCGCAAGCCGGGTTCAAGCATTTTATACTCAAAGAAGAAAATACGCAGTTTGCCCTGGCAACTGATAACCAAAGCTTCTGGATACCAGGCGATTACGACACCAATGAATACCTGTACAACACCACCAAAATCAGCGAAATAGATGCCCTGAGCGCCGCCGCCAAAGAAAAAGACATTGCGGTGCAGTCGCTCATCGGCCCCACAGCCGTGCAAACGCCGCTGATGATGAAAACGCCCGGCGGTATCTACGTCAACATCCACGAAGCGGCGCTGCTCAACTATGCCACGATGAACTTAGTGTTAGACAAAGCCACGCGCACCTTCAGCAGCCATCTCGTGCCCGATGCCGTGGGCAACAAAGGCTACCTCGAAACGCCCGCCAAAACACCCTGGCGCACCATCATCGTCAGTGATAAAGCCACGGATATCCTCGCCTCCAAAACCATCCTCAATCTGAATGAACCTGCGCGCATAGACGAAACGGACTGGATCAAGCCGCAAAAATTTATCGGCGTGTGGTGGGAAATGCATATCGGCAAAGGCACCTGGTTTCTCGAAGGCGGCAAACACGCGGCCAATAAGGCGAACGTAAAAAAATACCTGGATTTTGCCGCCAAACACGGCTTCGACGGCGTGCTGGTGGAAGGCTGGAATGTCGGCTGGGAAGACTGGTTCGGCAACTGGAAAGAAGACGTGTTTGATTTTGTGACCCCCTATCCGGATTACGATATGGCCGAACTGACCCGCTATGCCCGGCAAAAGGGCGTCCGCCTCATCATGCACCACGAAACCTCCGGTTCGGTAACCAACTATGAGCGCCACCTGGATGAGGCATTTCAATACATGGTCAAAAACGACATCAACACGGTAAAAACCGGCTATGTCGGCAAAATTATCCCGCGCGGCGAACACCACGACGGGCAATGGATGAACCGACACTATGTGCATGTGGCCGAAAAAGCCGCGAAATACAAGCTCATGGTGGAAGCGCATGAGCCTTCCCACCCTACCGGGCTACACCGCACTTTCCCCAACTGGTTAGCCAATGAAGCGGCGCGGGGCAATGAATTCAATAACGCACCCGCCCTTGGTATCACGCCGGAACACCAGACCATCCTGCCTTTTACCCGACTCATGGGCGGTCCGATGGATTTCACGCCAGGACTTTTCCACTTCAAACTCAATGAATTTGAAGCAAGCCGCACTACCGTGGTGCGCACAACCCTGGCCAAACAACTGGCGCTATACGTGACTATGTACAGTCCGCTGCAAATGGCCGGCGACCTGCCCGAACACTATGAAAAATATCCCGATGCCTTTCAATTCATCAAGGATGTGGCGGTGGATTGGAGCGACTCCTGGTATTTGGCCGCCGAGCCGGGCGATTTTATCACAGTGGCGCGCAAGGCAAAAGGTAAAGAGGCGTGGTTTGTCGGAGGCATTACGGATGAAAATGCGCGCAACGCAACGGTCAAATTCGACTTTTTACCCGCCGGCAAAACTTTCGTGGCGACAATTTACATGGACGGCCCGGCAGCGGATTGGGATAAAAACCCGACAGATTATGAAATTGTGCAGGCAAAGGTGGATCGCAATACTGTGCGAACGATAAAAATGGCGGCCGGGGGCGGCTTCGCGATTAAAATACAAGCAGCCGAGGAGTGATGAACGAATGTTTGGTTTGAGTGTTTTGGTGTTTATGTGTTTTCGTGGTTTAGTGTTTTAGTATTTATGTGTTTTGGTGGTTACGTAGTTTTTTATTTCTCACAGATGTTACACAGAAATTTGATTATCAATGAAAGTTAAAAAATCTGTGTAACATTTGTTAGCAATAAAAAACTTCGTAACCACCAAAACACAAAAACACTAAAACACCAAAACACTAAAACACTAAAACACGCCATTTCATGAAGTTTTTACGCTACACCTTGTTGCTCGCCTTTCCCCTTGTGGCAAACGCACAGTCGTTTAACAATTTACCCGTCATCACCCAGAAACCGCCATTGCACGGACGGCACTGGATGGCCATTACGGGCAAGCCCTTGGCCGCGACGGCCGGTGCGGCAATTTTTCAGAAAGGCGGCAATGCCGTAGATGCGGGATGCGCCATGCTGGCTGCCACCTGCACCATGTGGGATGTACTCAGTTGGGGCGGTGAGACGCAGGCGCTGATTTACAATCCGAATACCAAAGAAGTAATTGGTATCAATGCCTTAGGTGTAGCGCCGAGCGGTGCAACAGCTGATTTTTTCAAGCAAAAAGGCATGAATTATCCGCCGGAATTTGGCCCTTTGGCGGCTGTGACACCCGGAACGCCGGGCGGATTGTTTACCATGCTCGCTGAATACGGCACCATGAGCCTGAGCGAAGTGCTGGCGCCTGCCATTGAACTGGCCGACGGCTACCCGATAGAAGCGCAAACGGCGAATTCCATTGAGCGGGGCAAGGCGCAAATCAAGCAATGGCCTTACTCCAAAAAGGTATTCCTGCCCCACCTCGGACAGGAGCGCGAAGCACCGGAAGCCGGAGAGATTTTTATACAGCGGGAGTTGGCGGAAACCCTGCGTAAATTAGTTGCTGCCGAAGATGCCGCCCTCAAGGCCGGCAAATCGCGCAAAGCAGCCATATATGCCGCCTACGAGCGCTTCTACAAGGGCGATATTGCCGAGGAGTTTGTGCGCGGCTGCCAGGAGCAGGGCGGACTCATCACTAAAGCCGATCTGGCCAATTGGAAAGTGGAAATAGAAAAGCCCATGATGACCTCTTACAAGGGCATTGAAGTGTATAAACTCCAGCAGTGGACGCAAGGCCCGGTGATGCTGCAAGCGCTGAATATTCTGGAAAATTTCGACCTCAAAGGCATGGGCTACAATTCCACGCGTTATGTCCATACCGTGTATCAGGCCCTGAACCTTGCTTTTGCCGACCGCGATTTTTACTACGGCGATCCCTATTTTGCACCGGAAGAGCCCATGAAAGGGCTGCTTTCCAAGGAATACGCCCGCGAACGCGCCAAATTGATCCGCACCGATCGCAACGATGAAAAAATTAGTCCGGGCGACCCCTACCCTTTTGAAGACAAGGAAAATCCCTACGAAAACCTGCTCAATAGTCGCAGCATGGGCGCGCTCGATGGCCTGCCCAAAGACAAAACACTCGACGAATCCCTGCTCGAATCTTTTCAAATGGGCACCACCTCGGTGATCGCCACCGACGCCGAGGGCTGGGTGGTTTCCTTTACGCCCAGTGGCGGCTGGGTGCCTGCCTGCATCGCCGGCAATACCGGCATCGGCATGAGTCAGCGCATGCAGTCTTTTGTGCTCGATTCCAAGGAAAACCCCTTCAATGTGGTGGAGCCGGGCAAGCGCCCGCGCGTGACCCTCACCCCTACCCTGGCGCTCAAAAACGGCAAGCCTTACTTAGCGTTTGCCAAGCAGGCCGGCGACGAGCAGGATCAGCTGCTGTTGCAGTTTTTCCTCAATATGGTAGAATTCGACATGACGGTACAGGAGGCCACCGAAGCGCCCTGTTTCAAAACCTATCAATTGTATTCCAGCTTTGGGAAACATGAACGCAGTCCGGGCGCCCTCACTCTGAACAGCGCCATGCCTGCCTGGACGCGCAAAGAACTCGCTGCAATGGGTTACAAACTGAAGTACGAAGACCGTACCAGCGGGCCGGTGAATGCGATTTATTTCGACTGGAAACACGGCAGTTTCTGGGGCGGCTCCAGCAACCATGGGGAAGATTATGGCATTGGCTGGTAAGGATTATTGTTTTTTTGCTTTCACATTTAAACATTTTGATAATAAAATTTTAACTGAGTAAAATTTAAATGCAAAAATTTGACATTGTTTTTGCCGGAGGCGGTTTGTCGGCATTGCTGACTTTAAGTGAAATGTTGCAGCGGCCGGCCTTTCAGGATAAAAAAATACTGCTACTTGATCGTTCCGACAAGCGCAGCAACGACCGCACCTGGTGTTTTTGGGCAAAGAACGATGAGGCCTTGCCACCGGTATTGTTTCGAACCTGGAACTACTGCTATTTTCACGGGCCGGGGTATTCGGATCGGATGGATATTGCGCCCTATCGCTACCGCATGGTACGCGGTATAGACTTTTATCGCTGGGCTGGCAACCTGATTGAAAGCGCGCCCAACGTGACGCGTATGCAGGCAAACATTGAGCAGATTGATGCCGAGCGCGGCATGGTATATACCAATAAAGGTGTGTTTGAGGGAGAATGGGTACTCAACAGCGCCCTGAGCAGCACCGCGCCCCTGCCTGCCACAATGCCGTTTGGATGGGCTTCGCCGTTTAGTGCTGGAAAAAATAGCATTTCAAAACCTTATATTTACCTGCTTCAGCACTTCCGCGGCTGGGTTATCCGAAGCGCTTCGGCGAATTTTGATACCCAGGCCGTAACGATGATGGATTTTCGCATAGAACAGCACGGCGAAACGCGTTTTGTCTACGTGCTGCCCCTCAGTGAAAAAGAAGCGCTGGTGGAGTTCACGGTTTTTTCTGCGAAACTCCTGCCTGATGAAACCTACGACGCCGAGCTACGGGATTACATTTCCCGATACCTGAACCTGTCCGATGCGGAAATTTTAGAAACAGAATTCGGTGTGATTCCGATGACCAATTTCCCTTTTGAGCCTAAAGTCCGGGGCCGCATGCTGCATATCGGGACGGCTGGCGGCTATGTCAAAGCCTCCAGCGGATACGCCTTCAAACGCACGCTGCGCCGCACGCGGGCATTGGTGGCGCATTGGGAAGCCACAGGCAGTCCGGCCGGCTTTGATGCCCGTCCTCCCCGCTCCTATCGCTTGTTCGACAGCATTTTTCTGCGCGTATTACAGGATCGGAACGAGCTGGGCGCTCAGGTATTTGCCAATTTGTTTGGCAAGCTCCCCCCTACCCTGGTTTTGCGCTTTCTGGATGAAGATGCCTCGGCTTTTGAGATGTTCCGCATCATGCTGAGCGCACCGCGCCTGCCATTTATAAAAGCAGCGATTTTAACGATGAGCGATGAGTGATGAGTGTTTTTTATTGGATTGTGCTGAGTAGGGCGAAGCTTGCATCTTCGCTTGCTATGGGTACAAAAAGATACCAAAGCCGCCGTCGAGGATTAAATCGTAGGCGCTTGATCTGTTTTTTGCCAGGATATTTGCATACTTTTTTTGAAGGCAAATTGCGGGAAATGCCATGCAGGTACCGCATTATTTCGACGAAACCCGGTGTTCAGGGTTTGATTTCAATTTTTGCCCCGATTTTCACCGAACGGTATAGTTCGTCAATTTCTTCATTGGTGACGGCGATGCAGCCGAAAGTCCAGTCCCTGCTTCGATGCAGCTTTCCCAGGGCGCCTTTATGGGGGCCAAGTCCGTGAATTTTTATGGCGCCGCCGGGCGGTTTACCGAGTTTTCGGGCGCGTTCGATATCGGCGGCATTGGGGTAAGAAATACCGAGGTTTTTATGCCAGTCGCTGTTCGGATTTTTATCGTGGATGGTGTAAATGCCTTCGGGCGTTTTCATGTCGCCCTCAAATTGTTTAGGGCCCACAGGTTGTCGGCCCAGGGCGATATAATAGGTTTTGATCAGTTTTCCTTTGGAAAACGCGTGCATTTCGCGTTTGGATTTGTATACCAGAAGTTCATCAATCACCACATTTTCTGCCAATGGCGGCGCTTCCTGATAGCAATACCAGGCGGCCAGTGCTGTGATGGCGAGCAAAAGCAGGAGCAGCAGGGGGCGTGTGCGTTTTTGCATGGGGCTTACATCTCAATTAGGATTATCAAGTCTGATATGAGGATTGGGAGCACTGCGCTGGTGAGCATTCAAGGAATCGAGCAGCACTTTTGGGTCAGGGATCATATTTGTTCGTGGAAAATAAACGATATAGGCGGTCGTGCCGGTATTCAAGTTTCTGCCGCTTGTTTTATGTGCGGAAATCCCCAAGTTTGTAGCCCAAAAGTCGGATTGGGTTGTGGCAAATAAGTTGTCATTTGGGTTGTTTGGATGAATATAGCCGGCAATATCCCCACGTGAACGATCATTGGCCCGCAGTTCCAACTTCCAGAAGTTGGCTTCAGGTTGAAATAACAGTTTTCCTTGCAGCCAAATGCTGGTATCCGGTTCATTTCCCAGCGTATCCTTGGCAAAGAAATTATAAGCCTTTACGTTGAAAGTGTTGTTCAGAAAGGTTAACGGCGTTTTATGAATTTCAAGTCTCGCATGCACATAAACATCGTCTGATTTTTTTCTTTTGAAATATGCATTTCTGGTGGTTTGGCCGATACTGATGTTCCCCAATATGCATATGCATAAATACACAGCCGCCAAAAAACAAGAAATAAAAGCTGTGAATTTGTAGCGTTTATAAAGCTTTCCAGGCGCGTACAGCAGCGCTTCATTGCCAGTATTATTTACGGATGCAATAAACTGCTCCTGTTTAAGGATTCTTGTATAGAGTTCAAAATATTTTTGTGCAGGTCGGGGTGAAGCGTTCTCAGTATAGGAAATTTGGATATAAAATGCATCGCCGAAACGCTTGCGCAGAGCAATGGCAGCAAGCACTTGTGCGGCAACACCGGTATCATCCAGCTCTTTAAGATTGCCTGTGTAAAAGCGGTAGAACGACTGTCCGGAAGCATAGCCAAATATATCTTTTTTACGATCTTTTTCTTTGAAAGCATGATCGCGATCTCCTCCAAGCAGATACTGCTCCAGTTTTTCAAAATCTGTACGGGTGTAGCTGCTTTTTCCTTTTAGGGATTCAAATCCGGGCTTCTCCGCGAGCCAGTTCATGACTTCGGCAGCGAGCATTTTTTGCGTTTCCATTAAAGTATTCATTGACGAAAAACGAGTGAGGTTTTTGGCCGATAAGATAAATGCTTTTTGCCCAAAATAGTACTGATTTCACTTCGGACACCTGCCGGACAAACTCAATTTTTATTTGTCCGGCAGGTATCAAAAGAAGTTTTAGATGTATTGTAATGTACTGGGCTGCCATGGGAAAGGGGCATATTTTTGAAGCGTCGAACAATAATATTGCTGTAAATAATTATTAATCAGCAATTTAAATGATTCGACTATTTTTTTCACATTAAAAAAACGTGTATGAAAAAGATCCTTTTCTCCGGCCTGCTAACAGTCTTGTTAAACTTTACTGTAAGCGCCCAACATTTTAATATCACTGGTACCTGGGTAGCCGATGTGTACGAACATGGCAGTTCCTGTCGAATAACCTGGACTATTTTTCGTGACAATTCCTCATTTTATGTCTTCAGCTTCCCAAACGGGTGGCAGGTTACATCTTATGGCGTATGGGAATATCCTGCGGATGAGAACATCCTTTACGAAATTTTTGAAGATGGCGCGGGTGCAGGATACGTTGAATGGGTGAATCGGGACTATTTCATACTGACTATTCTGTTTAACCAAAATGCAGGAGACAAAGGTATTAAGCGCCATTATAGAAGAATGATCCCTTAATCGCCAATCCTGTATCTCCCCAATGCCCTCCGGGCCAACGCTACAACGATGAAAAAAACCAAGCTCTTCTTTTTCACTGCGCTATTAATGATGCTTTGTAAGCAACTACGCGCTCAACCTTCTTCACATTCAACTTCTTCAGTAATGCAAACATCAATATTTACACAGGCTGTTGATAGCCTGCACGACTTCACTTTTCAGACCTACAAACATCTGACAGAAAACCCGGAACTCTCTTGGAAAGAGTTCAATACAACCCGTTTTCTCGCAACTGAACTGGATATGGCAGGTATCCCGTATCGTATTACCAAGCGAGGGGTCGGACTTATCATTGAAATTAAAGGACGGGAGCCGGGAAGTCAAACTGTCATTATTCGCGGAGATATTGACAATTTGCCCATTGTCGAAAAACCGGGTAAACTTATTCCATCGCAAGTTCAGGGTGTATCGGCCGCCTGTGGCCATAGCGCACATGCAGCTATGACGCTTACTGCGATCAAAATTTTATGGGAACACAGAAGCGAATTTCGCGGCACCCTGCTGGCACTGCTGCAGCCCGCCGAAGAACTTATTAATGACCCTGGTTGCCTGTACCTGATCGAGCACGAAGGATTGTTGGATTACCCTAATATCATCGGCGCTTTTGCACTGCATTGCACACCGGAGTACCTTCCGGGCGATGTACATCTTAAAGCGGGTGAATTTATGGCTTCCGCAAATGAAATGCGCATACGATTTTTAGGCAAGCCCCGTCATGTCCAATATACAGGTGCTAATACCATTATAGCCGCCTCCGCCTTTATTAATGACCTTCAAACTATTAAAGCGCAGCATGTTCAAGCGCTCGACCCCCTATTGCTCGCACCATCAAAGATCAAGTCCAGTAACTCAGAAATGAAAGGGTCTAATATATTGCCGGATAGTACGGAGGTTACCGTGGTCTTTCGGGTATTCAAGCCGGCAGTAAATGAAAAAACAAGGGAAATGCTGGTAAAAATTGCAGATAAAACTGCTGAAATTCATGGCTGCAAAGTGGAATATACTTTATACGATGGTATTCCTCCGGTAAAGAACGACCCGGCACTTACGCATTGGGCAGAAGAAAAATTAAGCAATTTGTTGGGCCGCGAACACGTCAAACCAGCTGATTACAGACTTGGGGGAGACGATATTTGCTTCCTCAGTCAGCGAGTTCCTTTGGTGTACATCCGCTTGGGAAGTGGCGGTGCAGAAGCGTATCAGTTCCCATTGCACGATGCTGCATTTCAGGTGAATCCGGCCTGTCTGGATACCGGTGTTCGGGTGCTGGTATCCCTGGCTTTTCAAAAGTTGCAGTAATTTATTCCGCATTCCGCATTCCGCAATCCGCATTCCCCCTTACCTTCGCGCCAAACAAAAAGCACCTCGCTACTATGTCACGTATCAAGTTTGACGCCTCATTTGCCCAATCTTTTATCAGTAAAACCGAACTTGACCATATCTCGGCCCAGGTTCAAGCCGCCGCCACCGTGCTTGACCAACGCAACGGGCCGGGCAACGATTTCCTCGGCTGGCTCGACCTGCCGGTCAACTACGACAAGGCCGAATTCGCCCGTATCCAGGCAGCTGCCGAACGCATCCGCCAACATTCAGAAGTGTTGGTGGTCATCGGCATCGGTGGTTCCTACCTCGGCGCCCGCGCAGCCATTGATTTTTGTATGCCGCCCTCACCTGTTGATGGCAGCACGCAGGGCTGGTCGGGCCGCATCTGCTACGCCGGCACCAACCTCAGCGCACCTTACCTGCAACAACTCCTCGACAGTCTCGAAGGCAAGGATTTTTCGATCAACGTGATCTCCAAATCCGGCACCACCACCGAGCCGGCCGTGGCTTTCCGCCTGCTCAAGCGCCTCGCCGAAAGCCGCTACGGCAAGGAAGGCGCCCGCGAACGCATCTTCGCTACTACCGACAAAGCCCGCGGCGCGCTCAAAACACTCGCCGATCAGGAAGCTTATGAATCGTACGTGGTGCCCGACGATGTAGGCGGCCGCTTCTCCGTACTCACGGCCGTGGGCCTGCTGCCCATCGCAGTTGCGGGTATTGATATTGAAGCACTTATGCAGGGCGCCGCCGATGCACGCGCCTACTACCAGTCGGCCGCTTATGCCGACAATGACGTGCTGCAATACGCCGCCGTGCGCAATGCCCTGCACCGCAAAGGCAAAGACATTGAAATCATGGTCAACTATGAGCCGCGCTGCTTCTACATCGCCGAATGGTGGAAACAACTTTACGGCGAAAGCGAAGGCAAAGACGGCAAAGGGATTTTTCCGGCCAGTGTGAGCTTCACCACTGATCTGCACTCGATGGGACAATACGTGCAGGACGGTCGCCGACAGCTCTTTGAAACGGTACTGGAAATCGCGACGCCACAAACCGACATCACCCTCGAAGCCGAAACTTCTGACCTCGACGGACTGAACTATCTGGCTGGTAAAACGCTGGATTATGTCAATAAAAAAGCTGCCGAAGGCACGCGCATGGCGCACAACGACGGCGGTGTGCCGGTGCTTTCCGTGCAAATTCCGGAAGCTACACCCTATTACCTCGGCCAACTTTTCTATTTCTTCGAAAAAGCCTGCGCCGTGAGCGGTTACCTGCTCGGCGTCAATCCCTTCGACCAGCCCGGCGTGGAGGCGTACAAGAAGAATATGTTTAGTTTGTTGGGGAAAAAATAAGCTGGTGAGTTGTTGGGAGGTTAAGTGTTTTAGTGTTTTAGTGTTTTGGTGTTTTGGTGTTTTGGTGTTTTGGTGTTTTAGAGGTTAAGAGGTTTCAAATGACTGTTCAAAATCAATCTCAAAAACACTAAACCTCTAAAACACCAAAACACTTAACCCCTAAAACACCCAAACACTTAACCCCTAAAACACCCAAACACTAAAACACTAAAACACACTAATAATGTTAGACGCGCTCCGCAGCCTGATGACCCAAAAAGGCATTGACGCCTACGTGGTACCGCCCACCGATCCGCACGTTTCCGAGTATTTGCCCGAGCATTGGCGCGGCATGCGCCAGCTCAGCGGCTTCACCGGCTCGGCCGGGATGGTCGTGGTGACGCAGGATTTTGCGGGCCTCTGGACGGATTCCCGCTATTTTGTTCAAGCCGAACGGCAATTGGCTGGCAGCGGCTTTGAATTGATGAAATTGCGGGTGCCGCATACGCCGGAGTACTTAGAGTGGCTGGCTGAAAAGCTGCTGCCCGGCTCGGTGGTAGCTTGCGACGGTAAAGTATTCGCTTTGTCGGCTTATCGGGCTTTGGAGCGCGCACTCAAACCCAAGGGCTTTATTTTGGATCCCGGTGCGGACTTGCTGGGGGAAATCTGGAGCAATCGCCCGGCCTTGCCTGCTGGACAAGTGCGGGAACACGATCCGAAATTTGCAGGACAAACGCGCAAACAAAAATTGCAGCAAATCCGCGCGGCCCTGGAAACGCATGATGCCGATTATACCGTGGTGGCCACCCTCGACGATATTGCCTGGACGTTCAACCTGCGCGGCTCCGATGTACCGTTTAATCCTTTGTTTGTAGCCTATGCCCTGATCGGGAAAAAAGACGCACATTTGTTTGTTGCGCCGGAAAAAATACCGGCAGCATTGGCAGAACGCCTGAAAAAAGATGGCGTGCAATTGCAGGCTTATGAAGCCATTACGGCATTTTTAAATAAAATTCCCAAAGACAAAACCGTCTATTTTGATCCGGCGCGCGTCAGTCAGAGCCTGCCCGGTGCGCTCGGCGAAGGCGTAAAAACCGTAGAGGGCCTGAATATCAGTACCGGCCTGAAAGCCTGCAAAACGGCGGCCGAAGCGGCGCATACGCGCAAAACCATGATCAGCGACGGGGTGGCGCTCAGCAAGTTTTTCTACTGGCTCAGCCAGACGGTGGGCAAAAAAACGCTCACTGAGCTGGATGCGGCGGCGAAGCTTCACGAGCTCCGTGCTGCACAGCCCAATTGCGTGGGCGAAAGTTTTAACACCATTTCCGCCTACGGCGAAAATGCCGCGCTACCACACTACGCCCCAAGCCCCGAAAGCAACGCGACGCTGTATGCCCGCGGCTTGTACCTGCTCGACAGCGGCGGACAGTACCTCGGCGGCACCACAGATACAACCCGCGTGATCTCGCTGGGCGACATCACGGCGCAGGAAAAACGCGATTATACGCTGGTACTGAAGGGAATGCTGGCGGTATGCAGCCTGCAATTTCCGGCCGGCACCAAGGGGCGGCAAATTGATGCCTTAGCCCGCGAGCCGCTATGGCGCGAGGGCATCAATTTTGGCCACGGCACCGGCCACGGCGTGGGTTATTACCTGAATGTTCACGAGGGGCCACAATCCATCAGCACCGGCGTCGGCAATCCCGATGCGGCTTTACAGCCCGGCATGATTACCTCCGTGGAGCCTGGTATTTATCGGGTGGGCCAATACGGTATCCGATTGGAGAACTTAGTGCTTTGCGTGGAAAAAGGGCACAATGAATTCGGCGAATGGCATGGATTTGAGGTGCTTACCCTCGCGCCCCTGTTCACCAACTTAGTTGATAAAAAACTGATGAGCAAGTTTGAGCTGAACTGGCTCCGACAGTACAATCAGTTGGTTATCAGAAAGATCGGAAAGTTTTTGGAGCCGGAAGAATTGGCCTGGGTGAAAGCCGAGACGCGAATTTAGCACGTTGTTTCCCGCAGATCTCGCAGATTGCCTCGCAGATCGCGCAGATTTTATTATTATGTTATCTGAGTAGAGCAGAAGGGATAGATCTGCGGGAAATAATCGCGTTATTACGGTGTAGTCTTCACCGACTTTATCAACAACCAAAAACCCGTGAATAATTGAGAAAGAGCGGCGGGCAGCATCAAAAGGTTGGAACCCTCAAATACGCCGAGCAGCTGCACGATAAAATTGAACAAGCCACAGGCCGCCGCAAAAAGTCCGAAATAAAACACAAAACCCGGCGTCAGTCGGGCCTTAAGAAATATCCAAAAAAACAGCAACATCACCAGAAAGCCGCCGATCAGGTCGATGAAGTGTGTCCGTTCCCGATTTAATTGAAGTAAAAGTCCCTGCGCATAGTCTTGCGCCCTTGTCACGCCATCGGTATTGCTGATGTATTGCCCGCTCAATTTGGCCATCTCTTGTATGGCTGAAATATCTAACCAGATAAATACACCATGCGCCAGTACCAGTGCCAGGTACAACCCACACCACAGCCGGAAGCGCGGATGCAAGAGCCGCATTAGGAGCAAAGCCATCAGCAGGTTCAAAGCAGCGTTCAGCGCGGTAATGCCAATACCCAGATTAAGCTGCTCCGGATAAGCCCCCAGACGGTCCATAAAATTCTTCGAAAAGGTCAATGGCCCCAGCACAAAGAAGTTGTTGTAAATGCCAATACCCATGCGAAGCAGGAGCAGGGCGCCAAGCCAGCGGCCCAGTGTTTTTTGGGTGGAGGTGGAAAGTGATGCAGCAGCAGCAGCAGCCATGCGTTGTAATTTTGGGCGAAGAAAGGGAAAATTTATATAAAAATGCGCCACTCCGAAATGAATCGAAATGGCGCATTGGGATATTGTTTCCGTATTCCTCTTACAGCTTCGTCGCTGAAGTAAAAATACGGTTCCAGTTGATGCCCTGGCCCATATTTCCGGCTTTGGTAGAGAACCAGATAAAGAGCGGTTTGCCCACGATATGGTCTTCCGGCACATAGCCCCAGAAGCGGGAGTCTTCGGAGTTGTGGCGGTTATCGCCCATCATCCAGTAGTAATCCTGCTTGAAGGTGTAGCTGCCAGCTTCCTGGTTGTTGATGAAAATTTTACCATCACGCACCGCCAGTTGATTGCCTTCATAAACGCTGATAATGCGCTCATAATAAGGCAGGTTGGCGAGGGTCAGCGGAGTGGTAACACCTTTTTTCGGGATATAAATGGTGCCGTAGTCGTCTACGGTCCATTTGCCGCTGATGCTCAGGTCGAAAGGAAACAGGTAGCCGCCTTCCGGACCGCGTTTGCGGCGCTCCACTTTTACGCCCGGGATGGCTGCTTCAATCTTCTTGATCTGCTCCTGGTTGAGGTTGTAGTAACCCGGGCCGTTGGCAGGCGTGATAATATCGTACATGCTGACACCCAGCTCGTCTAATTTCATCTTGTTCAAGGCCGCGTTATTGGGCGGCGTGATGTAGTACGAAAACTGGATATGGGTCGGGTTTTGCGCGGCTTTGCCGTTGATGTAAACCTGACCATCGCGGATGGCAAGGCTGTCGCCCGGCAAGCCGACACAACGCTTGATGTAGTGGTCTTTTTTATCAATCGGGCGATCGAGGATGTTCAAACGGGGCGGAATAGCGCCGCCGCTTTGCCGGCGTATCGTACCGATGTCGTAACTGCGTTCAGGCGTAATAATTACACTGTCGCCCACCGGCCAGTTGAACACCACAGGATCGTTGTTGTCAATTTTCTCCAATGCCGGCAATCGGAAATACGGCAGGCTTGGCTCTTTCAGGTAGGATTCTTTATTGCCAAAGGGCAACTGATTGTGCAAGAGCGGAAATTGCAGCACCGTCATCGGCATACGCATGCCGTAATGTGCTTTACTGACGAAGAGGTAGTCGCCTACCTTCAGTGTACCTTCCATCGAAGAAGTCGGAATCACATAGGCTTCAATAAGAAACATACGGATGAAAGCAGCTGCAAAGACGGCAAAGACAATCGATTCCGTCCATTCGCGCGTCTGGGATTTTTTCATATACCCAAACTCTTTGTCGAGCTTCATCAGCGCCGCTTTGTCCTTCTTTTCCATGGCCTCGGCGTACTGCTTGTGGTAGCTCCGTTCCTTTTCGAGGATTGGACCCTGGTATTTATCGCCAATTTCTTTACCGATCAGGTAAAAAGGAATCGGCGCGTAAATAACGGCAAGCGCCGATTGCCAGAAGCTGTGCTTGGCAAAAGAACGCACCATATCCACGCACATACCGGCATAGATAAAGATGTTAACCACCGGAAACAGCAGCCACAAAGCGTATTGCGGTTTGCGACCAATGATTTTACACCATTCCACAGCAGCAACCCCGGGCACCAAGGCCTTCCAGCCGGGCACACCGGCTTTTTCAAACAGCTTCATCATGCTCAGGCCGAGCAGGATGTATAAAACGATCAGGAAAATGAGTACTGACATTTCTATTCTTCAGTTTTACGCTTTTTACGGCGTGTTTTGAACATTTCCACTACCTCTTTATCCTTCAGGAAGCCGAGGTCGACAAACTGTGTGGACACGAATTTTTTCACGTCCTGGTAGTCTTTGGCGCGTTTGTCGGTAAAGCGGTGCAGCAATTTGCCTACATAAGTCAGAGACAACTTTTCAACGGATTGGTTGAATTGCTGGTTGCTGAAAATTTTCATGTAGATACTGAAATACTTGGTCAGCTCGAAGTAATCGGCGTACTCGCGTTCGCTCAGTCCGGAAATGAGTTTGGCAAAGTAGTTCAGAACGAGCAGGCGCAGGCATTCGCTTTCTACCGACAGGCCCTGGTGGTTGAGGTAAAAGTCCTGCACGGCTTCAATGGCATCCGGGTGCACATATCCGAGGCTGTGGATTTTATCGGCGATGCGATAGTAATCGGAGATTTTATCCTTCCAGGTTTTGTCGATGGCGTTGCTCATGCGCTCATCGTTGCTCATATTGATACCGGAGGTCTGGTACAAATTGGCGAGGAAGCGCAGGTAGCGAATGTCGAACTCCGGGAAATTGCGGCGTTCGCGTTCGAAATGGGTAGCGAAGTTCAGGCGTTCTGCCGGATCGAGGTCCATGTAGTTGCCATAAACTGCGAGCATTTCGAGGTATTCTTCCGTGTTGTGGAAGTCTTTGTTGTCGAGGAATCCGACGATTTGTTGCTTGAGGCTGCTGTTTTCGGTTCCGGTCTGGAAACGTTTGAGCAGGAACTGGCGCAGGGCGCTGAAGTTGGCCTTCATTTCGCCGAGGCTGCTGGGAAAATCAGCGGAGAAGTACAGTTCGTTGCGGAACTGGTTGGAGTAGCGGCGGTACAGGTCGGCGCGTTCTTTGTCCTCGCGGTAGCGATCGCTGTTGAGTTGCTGCAGGAAGTAACGAATGCGTTTGTTTTCGATCTGGCCCAACAAATTGGTGATCCAGATATCGCTGCTCATGGCAAAACCGACGGAGATGGTTTGTCCGATACGCTTGCGCAACATTTCAAAATGGGGGCTGCGGCAAATGGCGAGCAGCACCTCTTTGAAGTGGTCATTGGGGCGCACATAGCGGTGATTATCATTGATTTCGCCGCGCAAGACGGAGTAGCCCAACACGCGGGGCAGGTACAGCCCTTCAAAGGAAGGATCCAGAATGGCTTTTTCAAAAGCGGCCAATTGCAGGGGCGCTTCGGCGGCTACCTGGTGGTGCAGCTCGGAAAGGCGGCCTTCAAACTCCTGGCGGAGCTGGTTATAAAACTCCTCTTCTTCTTCTTCGAGGTAGGTGGCGAGGGTTGGGGAAGCCTGGATATTTTGTGCCAGGGCTTCAAGTTGGTCCCAATATTTGTCTTCTAATGCTTGCATGGAAGGATAATGATGCGGTTATTTGAAAAAAGACCTGGTAAAACCGCAAAGGGCTTTACCAGGTCTGATGTTCCAATATGGTAGCAAAGATATGGTGTGCAATTAAATCTGCGCACCATCTTAACGTTTTATTATTCTGCGGCAGGCGCGTCGTCGGCCGGCGTTTCAGTGGCTTCGGCAGCAGCTTCTGTTGCTTCTTCAGCAGCAGCTTCTACGGCTTCAGTAGCCTCTTCAACAGCAGGTGCTTCTTCCTCAACAACCGGCTTGGCTTTTACCTTGGCAACACCGTCCACTTTGGCGCGGAAATCAGCTTTTTGCTTGGCTGTCTGCTCGCGAGCAGTTTCAACCGACTGTGTTTTCTCGCTGAGGTATTGCTCCAATTTGGCTTGCATCTGCTCTTCGGTCAGGGCGCCTTTGAGCAGGCCGCGCTGGAGGTGACGCTCGTACAATACGCCTTTGAAGCGCAGGATGGCACGAACGGTATCGGTAGGCTGAGCGCCAACACCAACCCAGTAAAGGGCGCGGTCGCGGCTCAGTTCGATAGTCGCAGGAACGGTAAGCGGGTTGTAAGTGCCGATTTTTTCAATAAAACGGCCATCGCGCGGAGAGCGGCCGTCGGCTACTACGATGTGATAAAAAGGTGCGCCTTTACGGCCTTTGCGTTGCAGACGAAGTTTGACTGCCATGTGAAATTGAAATTTTATGGATGGTAAAAATGTTCCGCCCGGCTCCTTACTTGAAGTAGCACCGGGCATTTCGGGCCGCAAATTTAGAACAAATTCTTTTGCCCAAATAAAATTTTTCATAAATTTCGCAGAAAAAAAACCACATCCCAAAACAAAATCAACACAATGCATTTAAAATCAAATACTTACAAAACTATTTCGGCACTATGGTTCGCTTGCCAGCTCTTTGTTTCTATGGAGTCAAAAAGCCAGGACTTGTACCCGCTCGCCGGGATCATTAATCACTATGCTGCTGTAAATGCGATAGATACCTGCATGGGGCGTTTGGCCGTGAGTGACACTTCCGGTTTTCGGACGGGAAATTTTATTTTGCTTATGCAAATGCAGGGCGCGCAAATCAATGCTTCCAACGACGCACAGTTCGGACAAATCCAAAACATCAACAGCGCCGGTCGTTTTGAAAAATGCCGCATCAAAGCGGTAGAAGCTGGCGCCATTCTGCTGGAAAACCGACTCAGATACCGCTACGATCCGGCGGCAAAAGTACAGGTAATTTCTTATCCTGTTTTTCCGGCATCCATCGTCAGCGACACCTTGCGCCCCCAAGCCTGGAACGGACAAACGGGCGGTGTGCTGGCGTTTGAAGTGCAGGGGCTGCTGGTTGTCGATGCGCCTGTTGACGCTTCCGGGGCCGGGTTTCGGGGCGGACAAGGCTTTATCGCGGCCACCAATAATTGCAATTTTCTGTTTCCCGAAAATGACTATTACTACGGCCTTGGCACCTGGCGCGGGGCCTGGAAAGGAGAAGGTATCGCGGCTTATATCAGCGGACGAGAGTTTGGCCGCGGCCCTCAGGCCAACGGCGGCGGCGGCGGAAACGACCACAATGCGGGTGGCGGCGGTGGCGCCAATATTTCCGACGGTGGCGCCGGTGGCAACAACGATGAACCCAATAATTTAGGCTGCGACGGCTATTTTCCGGGGCGCGGTGGCGCCAGTTCTCTGTTTACGCAGGGGCGGCTTTTTATGGGCGGCGGCGGTGGCGCCGGGCACTCCAACAATGATTTGCGCAGCCGGGGCGGCACAGGCGGCGGCATTATTATTATGAATACCGGCAATATCATTGCCGGAGCATCTTCCACTATTCGCGCCAACGGCCTTGCGGCCGATATTACTTCCGGCGATGGCGGTGGCGGTGGCGGCGCGGGGGGCAGCATCTGGCTGCTTGCCGGCCCATTAACATCGGGTATCAAGGTAGAGGCTAATGGCGGGAATGGCGGCAACCCCGATGAAAGTAATACCAATCGCTGTCATGGCCCCGGCGGCGGCGGCAGTGGCGGGCGCATCCTGAGCAACCAGCAAACTTTTACCACGAGCGTATCGGGTGGCCAGCCAGGTATTGTTTTGAATTCAAGCAATGCCTGCAACGGCAGCAGCGTGGCCGCACAAGCGGGAGAAGCCGGTTTTGTGCAAGGTATTGAACCCATTGTACAAGGAAACATTACGACCAGTTCACCCCTGATTGTACAAGAACCCGTCGGCGACACCCTCTGCTCCGGTGAGGCGGCATATTTAAAGGTGCGCACCAATCCCGGCCCCTGGACCTATCAATGGGAGGTCTTTTTTAATGGCAACTGGCAGGCACTTAGCAATAACCAGCCCTGGTCGGGTGTCAAAACAGACAGCCTTCAGCTCAATCCCGTCAGCGCATTGTACGATGGGCTTCCAATCCGTTGCGTGATTCGCAATCCGGGATGTTTCAGTGTCATTTCCGACACCACACAATTCAGCGTCCGGCCGCCCCTGGGCAGCGATGTCAGCATTCAGCAAAACGGCAATAATGTATCGCTGGACGCATCAAATACCAATGCCTCGTGGGTGCTTTGGGACTTCGGCGACGGCACTTTCAGCAGCGGTTTGCAGACAACGCATACGTATTTGTCGGATGGCGAATATGAGATTCAATACACTTACACAAATGGCTGCGACACTTTGGGAGGAATTTTTAATGTAAGCATTGGCACTTTGCCCATTGCCGCTTTTAATGCGCCTGACACCGTGAGCGCCTGCGTGCTGGCTACCGTTTCGTTCCAAAGTCAGGCTTCAGCCAACACCCAATCGCTGAGCTGGTTTTTCCCGGGCGGTTCGCCGGAAAATTCCAGCGTGCAGGCGCCAACAGTAACCTATTCCAATTCAGGCATTTACCCCGTAATATTGGTAGCGCAAAATGCACAGGGCAGCGACACGGTTATGCAAAACATACTAATCAATATCTTGCCGCTTCCCCAGGCTGCCTATACGTATACGCCTTTGCCGGGCGGCGTGCTGCAGTTTCAGAATCAAAGCCTGAATGGCGATTTGTATATCTGGGATTTTGGCGACGGCACGGCGCCTGTTAGCGGCCTTAATGCACAACATCAGTATACACAAAGCGGCACTTACGTGGTAACCTTGAGCGCTAATAATGCCTGCGGCGCCGCTATTTTTCAACAAAATATTACGGTCACGGTAGCGGGTGTAAGTACACAGGCGCCTGCGCAAACAGCCCTGCGTTTGTACCCCAATCCGGCAGTAGAGCAAGTCCGCGTGGAAGTTGGAATGCCAATACAAAACCTGATGGTGTACGATGTATCGGGTCGCCGAATAGAAGTAGTGGTACAAGCTGTTTCAGACGGCGCAATTATTCAATTGTCAGGTTTACCGTCCGGCTGGTACGGGGTTCGGTATGCGGGGCAGCTTGCCGCGTTTTTTAAAAGATGATCGGCAACACTCCGGCACTCTTTAATATCTTTGCGGCTCAAACTCAATTTTTGATATGAAAGCTTATGTTTTTCCCGGTCAGGGATCGCAGTATGAAGGAATGGGCAAAGAACTGTACGCCGCAGATCCGGCAGCAGCAGCTTTGTTTGAACAAGCCAATGAAATTTTAGGCTGGCGCATTACGGATGTGATGTTTGAAGGCAGTAAAGAAGACCTCACCCAAACGAAGGTGACGCAGCCTGCCGTTTTTTTAGATAGTATCATTCGCGCCAAAATTGCAGGCGACAGTTTCCAGCCGGATGCCGTTGCGGGTCACTCGCTCGGCGAATTTACCGCCTTGGTGGCTGCCGGTGCGCTGTCGTTTGAAGACGGCCTGCGCCTTGTGAGCCGCCGCGCCTATGCCATGCAAAAGGCCTGCGAATTAAGCGAAAGCACCATGGCTGCCGTGCTCGGATTAGATGATGCGGTGGTAGAATCCGTACTTGCCGAAATTACCGATGAAATTGTGGTGCCCGCCAACTACAACTCCCCCGGCCAATTGGTGATTTCCGGTTCCAAAGCCGGTATTGATATTGCGGTAGAAAAACTCAAGGCCGCAGGCGCCAAACGCGCATTAGTGCTTCAGGTGGGCGGCGCATTTCATTCCCCGCTGATGCAACCGGCTCAGGATGAGCTGCGTGAAGCCATTTTAGCCACCAATTTCCAGGCGCCCGTTTGCCCGATCTATCAAAACGTACACGCGCAGGCGGTGACCAACCCCGATGAAATTCGCGACAACCTCATTGCACAACTGACGGCGCCCGTGCGCTGGACGCAAACGGTGCAAAATATGGTTGCCGCAGGCATCGACACCTTCGTGGAAGTTGGGGGTGGTAAAGCGGCGGTACTGCGCGGGCTGATCGGTCGTATTGCCAAAGAGGCGACAGCCGAAAGCCTGTAATTTCTTTCAATCATCCCGATTTTATGGCGCGTAACGTCAACATTGAAAGCGGGCTGCTGCTGATTGCAGACCCTTTTTTGCAGGATCCTTATTTCAGGCGTTCTGTGGTGCTGTTATGCGAACACCATAAAGAAGGTAGCCTCGGATTTATCCTGAATAAAACCCTAGATATGGGCCTGAACGATCTGATTTCGGATTTTCCGGAGTTCGACGCAGATGTATACTACGGCGGACCGGTACAAACCGATACCCTGCACTACATTCACAGTCTCGGCGATCTGATCGACGACAGTGTAGAGGTATCCAAAGGCGTTTATTGGGGCGGCGATTTTGATCAGGTAAAGTTTTTGATCAGCAGCGGTTTGCTGGAACCGGGAAGGATTCGCTTTTTTGTCGGATATTCCGGTTGGTCGGCAGGTCAGCTGGCCCTCGAACTCGAATATGGCTCCTGGATTGGCGCAGGCATGGACGCCAATTATATTTTTAAATCGCCGCCGGATAAGGTCTGGAGTCAGGCCATGTACAACAAGGGCGACGCCTACGAAATCATTTCCGCTATGCCGGATTATTCAAGCTGGAATTAAATGTATTTTCAACAAATAGAATTTGCCACGCCGGCCTACGATGAAGCAGTGGGTTTGCGCTATCGGGTGCTGAGAAAACCGCTCGGGCTTGAATTTACAACTGCATTTCTGGCTGCCGAGTGGGATCAGTTTCACCTTGCTGCGTATTCCGATCGCGGGGTCTTACTGGCCTACCTGAACCTCACGCCGCAGGAGGCCGGCATCATCAAGATGCGGCAGGTGGCGGTGGAACCTGAATTGCAGGGCAAGGGCGTGGGAAAAGCATTGGTGGAATATGCTGAACAATTTGCCCTCGATCAGGGTTTTAAACAGATCGTTCTGAATGCAAGGGATACGGCGGTACCATTTTACCTGAAATCTGCCTATACGGTTGAGGGTGAACAATTTACAGAAGTCGGCATTCCGCATTTCAGGATGTATAAAAACCTGTGAGCAAAGAAATTTCAGAAAACGAATCCACTCAACCCTTGCGCGAAGGTGTTGATTATTACAAGGAGCGCGGCTACATGGTTTTTACCGAAGCCTACCACCTCAAGCGCGGCAAATGTTGCGGCTGCGGCTGTAGGCATTGCCCCTGGCGTAAGAAGGATAAGTCGGCTTGCAGGCCTGATGCTCAGGATAAAGGCGCGTAATCGCCAATTTTATTGGTCAATACCCTCGGAATGCCATTTGCGGTTTTACCCATGACCGGCAAAAATTTAGCATCCCAAACCAATTCTTCCGCAGTGTAGGAGCGCCGGGCATGTACCGTTTGATGATTGGCTTCTTCGGTGGCCTTTACAAGCACCATAATTTCGCCGTTCATTTGCAAAAAATCCTCCTGCGTCAAGCCGTACATCGGGCTGTCTTCAGTAATGGCGTGCACCAGTGTCCAGGAGAGGGAAAAGAACATGATTTTATCAATTTCCAATTTAAGGCTGTAAAACTTGCGGTAAGCATTGCCGCTTTCATCCATTTGGTTGAGTGCAAACATGGCCCGTACTTCTGTATCGATCAGCTCGCTTTTGCGGCCATTGGCAATTCGGAACATGATGCCTTTGCCATCTTTATAAGGAGAAACGAGTATTTTTTCACTGAAAACCAATTTGGCGCGCTGCAAGGAAAAACGGCTGTACAGGAGTCCGGAAATCAGCGCGAAGGTCAGCAGGCCCAGAAACGACTCAAAAGAGGCAATTAAAGAAGCCGTAAAATTGGAGGGGCTTACATGCCCGTAACCCACCGTTGTCAGCGTTTGCGAGCTGAAAAAGAACATTTGCGAAAAGTTGGAAAAAAACTCTTTTTCCGGTCGCGCTCCATTGAAATTTTCAATGCCAACAGACAAATAGACCAGCGCAAACAAGCTGTTGATCAGCCCGAAACTGACAAAAGTGAGGGCCATAAAGCGCAGCCACGACATAGAGACCAACCAAAAATAGGTATTGGCAAAGGGGCCGGGCGGGTCGCGCTCCACATTAAAAGTGCCATCGGGATTCATTAAACGGCCTTCAGCCGTAATATTTTTACCAAATCCAAGCTCTTGGGCCTGTTCTTTCCCCATAATCCGCTTAAGCATATCGCCCGGGCGCTGGCCGTTATTTCTTCTGGTTTGTCGCATAATGGAGTAAAGATGCAAACTGTTTTGAAAAAAATGATCTGTGTAGCGGAATGCACGAACAAAATTATAAAACGGAAGTTCTATGTGTACATTTTTTGAATACACGGTTTATGAAACGACGCGCAATAGTTTGGTTTAGAAATGATCTTCGCTTGCATGACAATGAGGCCCTGTGCAGCGCTTTGCGGATGGCAGATGAGATCATCCCGGTTTACATTTTTGACGAACGGATTTTTCACGGAAAAACACGTTTCGGGTTTCCCAAAACAGGAAAATTCAGGACAAAATTTATCCTGGAAAGTATCGCTGATCTGCGAGCCAATATCCGACACCTCGGCAGTGATCTGGTGATTCGTTCCGGCAGGCCGGAAGATATTATACCCGAAATGACTGCCGAGTTGAAATGCTCCTGGGTGATGTGCAATCGGGAGCGCACCTACGAAGAAGTGCTGGTGCAGGATGTGCTGGAAAAGAAACTCTGGTCGACTGGCGTCGAGCTGCTTTATACTCGTGGCAAAATGCTTTATCATACGCAGGATCTGCCGGTTCCGGTGCATCATACGCCGGATGTTTTTACCTTGTTTCGCAAAGAAAATGAAGGGATTACGCCCATCCGCGAGCCCCTGCCAACACCCAATGCCATCACTCCCCTGCCGGCCGGACTGGAGGCCGGAGAAATTCCTCAACTCCGTGATTTTGGCCACGAAAGCTTCGCGCCGGATCAACGTTCCGTGTTGCCGTTTATCGGCGGAGAAACAGAGGGATTGAAACGCTTGCGCCACTATTTTTGGGAAAAAGATCAGGTAGCAAGTTATAAGGAGACCCGAAACGGCCTGATTGGCGCCGATTTTTCTTCCAAATTTTCGCCCTGGCTGGCGCAAGGCTGCCTGTCGCCCAAAATGATTTACCACGAGCTGAAACGCTACGAACGCGAACGGGTAAAAAATGAAAGCACCTATTGGCTGTTTTTTGAATTGCTTTGGCGCGATTTTTTCCGTTTGATGGGCAAAAAACACGGCAACCGCATTTTTCTGAAAGGTGGCATTCAGAACAAGCCCATGCGCCATCTCCGCAATAATATGGAGGCGTTTGAAACCTGGGCACAAGGCAAAACCGGTGTACCGTTTATTGACGCCAATATGCGCGAACTGGCCGCTACAGGCTGGATGAGCAACCGCGGCCGGCAAAACGTCGCTTCCTTCCTCGTCAGAGACCTCAAGGTGAACTGGCAAATCGGCGCCGAATATTTTGAAAGTATGCTGCTCGATTATGACCCTTGCAGTAACTGGGGCAACTGGACCTACGTGGCAGGCGTGGGCAGCGACCCGCGCGAAGACCGCTATTTCAATATCCTGACCCAGGCCACCCGCTACGACGCCAACGGCGATTTTGTGCGGATCTGGTGCCCCGAACTCAAACACGTGCCCGCAGAATTGATTCACCGGCCCGACCTGCTTTGTGGCGCCGAACGCCAGAAATATCAACTCAACGGCTACCCTAAACCCATGGTCAGGGTGGAAAAATGGACTTAACGCAATCAACCTTTATATAAACGCATGCGCACCCTTGTTTTTGCAACCAATAATGCCCATAAAGCCCAGGAAGTAGCCCAAATTCTGGGCCCTGAATTTCAGATAAAAACGCTCCGCGACATCGGCTGTACGGAAGACATCGACGAAACGGCGCCCGACCTGGAAGGCAATGCCCTGCTCAAAGCACGGTATGTCAAAGAAAAATTTGGTCTCGATTGCTTCTCTGATGATTCCGGACTGGAAGTCAGTGCACTTGGAGGCGCCCCGGGCGTACACACCGCCCGTTATGCCGGGCCGGGCCGCGACGCCGCAGACAACAACAATTTTTTACTCAAAAATCTGGAAGGAAAAAGTGATCGCTCCGCGCAGTTTCGCGCAGTTTTTGCTTTGGTAGAGGCAGATCAGGAGCTGTTGTTTGAAGGTGTTTGCAAAGGACGTATTGCAATGGCGCCGCAGGGAACGGGCGGTTTTGGCTACGACCCGGTATTTATTCCGGAAAATTATGAGGATACATTTGCCATACTCGGCGACGACGTAAAAAACCGGATCAGCCACAGGGCCATTGCTACCGAAAAACTCAGGGCATATTTGAACGCGAAAGATTAATCGTCAATATCCGGCTCTTCTTCCACCGGCCCGGGGTCGCTGGCATGCTCCTCGGGGTTGTAGAGCGGATCCCAGGTCCACAAACCCTCTTCGTATTCGCGGGTCATCAGCGCAATGTTGTCGAAATGATATTTGCGTTGTAGACGGCTGTATCCGTAGCGCTGCCAAAGCGACTCCTCATCAAAAGGAATTCCGGTAACAATACTCTCGCGCAGGGCATAAATATAGGCTAAGCTCTCCGTGCGGCGTCTGAGCCAGTCGGTGATGGTCAGGGCCGGATCGCCATGTCCGGGCACTAAGCGTGTAAACCAGTTTTTATCATGGATGACGGGTAGTTTTTCGAGCGTGTTTTCATAATCCACGCTGCTGTGATAAATAAAGGGAAATTCAACATTTGACAAATAATCTCCGGCGACACAAAGCCCGAGCGACCACACCACAACGATCATGCTGTCGATGGTATGTCCGGGAGCCAGGTAAAAAGCCATCTTGGTATGGCCCTGCCGCAGGTGAACGCCATCGCGATATACTGTAAAATTAATTTCCGGGTATTCTAATTTATAGTTGCGGGTGATGTAAAATTTTTCATCAAAATCCAGCATTTCATCCACGGCGGCATCCTTGTTCGGGTTGTCTACAAAGGCCTGACTGGCAATAATTTTATCGGCATTAAAGGCGCCATATCCAATTATATGATCGTAATCTGAATGTGTAAACACCAGATAAACAGGCAAATCGCGCCGAACAGACTCAACATACTGGCGGATGGTGTCCACTTCTTCGGGCAACCAGGCCGGGTCAATGATGATCACAATGTCATCCGTCTTGACTACGGTCGTGTTGGTTTGAAAAAGGGCACTCTGAAAAATCGTTACGTTTGGGTCCCGGTAGATTATTTTACTCATATTGTTCGGTCTTCTGTGCTTTGGTACACGCTTTCCCGGCAAAATTCCCTATTTTTGCAGCCGAAAGCAGGCACGCAAATGTAATCCTTTCGTGGAACTGCTCTTAATTTTCTTTTTACCAAATTTTCTTTTGGAGGTAAAGCACACCGCAGATGAGTAATGTTGTAGCAATAGTGGGTAGGCCGAATGTTGGCAAATCTACCCTTTATAATCGCCTGGTAGGCAGCCGTGATGCCATCACAGACGACTTTTCCGGCGTAACGCGCGACCGGAAATACGGTTTCAGCGAATGGAACGGCAAGCGTTTTACAGTGGTAGATACCGGCGGTTTCGTGCATGGTTCTGAGGATGTTTTTGAAGCAGAGATCAGAAAACAGGTACGCATTGCCATTGAAGAAGCGGCGGTTGTGCTGTTTATGGTGGATGTACAAACGGGTGTAACCGACCTGGATGAATCCATTGCCAAACACCTGCGCCGGGGTAACAAACCGGTTTTTGTAGTGGTCAATAAAGTGGACAATACGAAGGATCAGGTGGATGCCAATGAATTTTGGAGCCTTGGTTTTGAACATGTTTATCTGCTTTCGTCCATCAGCGGCAGCGGCACCGGCGACCTGCTCGACGATGTTGCCCAATTGGTGGTTAATGAGGAACCCCTCGAAACGGAACTTCCCAAATTTGCCATCATCGGCCGCCCCAACGTAGGCAAGTCCTCCCTGGTAAATGCCCTGCTCGGCGAAGACCGCAATATTGTGACGGCTATCGCCGGCACCACACGCGACCCCATCCACACCGAATACAACAAATTCGGCAAACAATTTATCCTCATCGATACGGCAGGCATCCGGAAAAAACACAAGGTGGAAGAAGACCTTGAATTTTACTCCGTCATGCGCGCAATCCGCGCCGTTGAAGAAGCCGATGTTTGTCTGCTGGTTTTGGACGCCACCCAGGGATTGGAATCCCAGGATATGAACATCCTGCGCCTCGCCCAAACCCGCCACAAAGGCATCGTTATTTTAGTAAACAAATGGGATTTGGTTGAAAACAAAGAGACCAATACCGCCCGCGATTACGAAGCGGCCATTAAATACCGCCTGCAACCTTTTGATGATGTGCCGGTTGTCTTTATTTCCGTCCATGAAAAACAGCGTATTTTCCAGGCCGTTGAAACCGCCATGCGGGTTCAGGAAAACCGCAGCCGCCGCATCAAAACTTCGGAACTGAACGAAGTAATGATGGAAATTATCGAGCGCACGCCGCCACCTTCGGTAAAAAGTCGTTATCCAAAATTCAAATATATCACGCAGTTGCCAACGCCCTTCCCGGCATTCGCATTCTTCGTAAATAACCCGAATTATGTACGCGATTCCTACAAACAATTCCTCGAAAACCAGTTGCGGCAACGCTACGATTTCAACGGAACGCCCATTGAAGTCTACATACGGGCCAAGTAAACGGTTTGCGCCCGCCGTATTCCTGCTGCTTCCGCTGCTGCTGCTGCTCAGCGCCTGCAAAGACGAAGCCGAGCAAATACCGGCCTACCTCGACCTGCAAGCGTTTACGGTACAGGCCGACTGGGGCACCGATTTTCATAAAATCACGGAAGGCTGGCTCTATGTAGACGGCGAATACTTGGGCGCCTACACCCTGCCGGCCAAAGTGCCCGTGCTCAATGCGGGCATCAAGGAGGTATTGCTCTATCCGGGTGTTCGGGAAAACGGCCAGGTGGAAACGCCGAATATTTACCCCTTTCTGAAAGTTTTTGATAAGGATTTTGACCTGAAAGCTGGCGAAACCGTATTGGTGAACCCGACCACTACCTACGATTCCCGGACAGTATACCTCTGGGATGCCGACCAGGCGAATTTCAACACCTCAAGCATCGGGTGGGTAAACCTCGATAACGATGCCGGTTCTTCGGTGCAGCTGACGAGCAACGGCGCCTTCAATGGCCGTTGCACTTACCTGCGGGTAGATCAGGCCAACCCTTTGATGGAAATCGGCACAGAGCCTTTTCTGCTCCCCTACGATCAGCTGCGCGAAACCTGGATGGAACTGCATTATAACTCGAATATCCCTTTTGATCTGTTCGTTTATGGCGTTGAAAATAATGGCACGCAGGACAGTCAGCCGATTTTCAAGTTCAATTTTAAGGAAACAGAAGGCTACAACAAGATCTATTTCAGCTTAGGCGGCTCGGTTTTCCAAACCCAGCGCCCGCGCTATCGCCTGCGCATCAAAGCATCCTACCCGAGCAACAGCACGGTCGGCACCGGTGAAGTCCGATTGGATAACCTTCAGATCCTGCATTTTTAATCTCGTATCGCCTGCACGTTTGTGAATTCCAGCGTATTAAATCTCTCCAAACAGGTTCGTCGAAACCATACGCGTTTTTATGCCATGGCAGATTTCGCCATGGCCATGCTGGCCTGGGCCTTGTTCTTTGGCTGGCGCAAACACCAGGAGCACAGCCTGGGATGGTCGTCGCTGCTCGAAGATCCGAATTTTTTTCTCGGTATCTTTATCATTCCCTTGGGCTGGGTACTGCTCTATGCCATTTTTGATCACTACCTCGACATTTACCGCCTCTCGCGCCTGACGACCCTCTCGCGCACGTTTTTCCTGAACTTTTTGGGCGTATTATTCCTGTTTTTCACCCTCATTCTGGATGATGTGGTGCAAAATTATCAGACGTATTACCGCTCGTTCCTGACGCTTTTCCTGCTGCATTTTTTGCTCACCGCCACTATGCGGATGATCCTGCTCACCGGTGCAAGCCGACGGCTGAAAGCCAATCAGGTGGTGTTTAATACCTTGCTGATTGGCGGCAACCAAAATGCATTTGAACTGTATCAGGACATCAGCAACCGCAAAAAAGGGCTCGGCCTGCGCTTTGTTGGCTACATCGAAACCAATGATGCCGGCGACCAGATGATGTCTAATATACTGCCCTGCCTTGGTAAAGTTGAAGCGCTTGCGCGCATTATCCCGGAATACGAGATCGAAGAAGTCATCATCGCCATTGAAACCTCCGAGCACAATCGCCTGCAAAGCATCCTGAGCACCCTGTTCGATTTTGGCGAACAAATTATGGTGCGCATCATACCGGACATGTACGACATCCTGCTGGGTACCGTAAAAATGAGCCATGTTTTTGGCGCAGTGCTGATTGAAATCCGACAGGAATTGATGCCCAAATGGCAACGCGTCATCAAGCGCCTGCTCGATGTCAGCGCCAGCTTGGGCGCCCTGCTCCTGCTGAGTCCGCTTTATTTGTACATCATTTTACGCATAAAAATTGGTTCGCCGGGGCCTGTTTTTTTCTTTCAGGAACGCCTCGGGCTGCACGGAAAACCATTTATGATCGTAAAATTCCGATCCATGTATGTGGACGCGGAAAAAGCCGGCCCGCAGCTTTCCAAAGACAACGACCCGCGCTGCACCCCCTGGGGCGCCACCATGCGCAAGTACCGCCTTGATGAGCTGCCCAATTTCTGGAATGTATTGAAGGGAGAAATGTCGCTCGTCGGCCCGCGTCCGGAACGC
Source organism: Chitinophagales bacterium (assembly GCA_017303875.1). Taxonomy (GTDB): domain Bacteria; phylum Bacteroidota; class Bacteroidia; order Chitinophagales; family Saprospiraceae; genus M3007. The sequence continues at coordinate 233,186 of JAFLBP010000001.1, forward strand.
CGCTTTTTTATTGATCAGATTCTGGAAAAAAACCCGCATTACCGCCACCTGCTCAAAGTGCGCCCGGGTATCACTTCCTGGGGTCAGGTCAAATACGGCTATGCGTCCAATGTGCAGGAAATGCTTCAGCGCCTGCGCTTCGACCTGTTGTATATTGAAAATATGTCGCTCGCCCTCGACTTTAAAATCATGTTCTACACCGTTCTGGTGTTGTTGCAGGGAAGAGGGAAATAGTGCTTGTGTGTGTATTAAAATAAAAAATCCCGCAGATTTTCAGGCAAAGACAATTGCGAGAAAACCTGCGGGTATACATCAAATCAGTACCATCCGTTATTTACATATCAAGACGCCGGTTGACATAACTTTTCCGCCATCACTGAGCTGGAAAAAATAGTTGCCGGCAGGCATGTTCATGCGTTCAATATTTACCTGATTACCGCTAAACGAACGGTTTTGCAGTATTTTTCCGTCTATGCTGTACAGGCGCAACAAGCCATCCTGAAAACGATGTCCGGAAATGCCCAGAATTGCATACGTTTCCATCGGATTGGGCTGAATACGCACCTGAACCAAAGGGTTAACAGCATGTTGGGTACCCACCATCATAAAAGGCGCGCCGATGGTGTGGAAGACCGTATTCGTTACAATCGGATCATTAAAATCAAAGTAAATGGATGCGGTATTTTCAATGACCGTTCCTAAGGGCAGGTCTGCTTTTTGGGCAATGCGGAATTGTATAAAACCCTGAGAACCTGCAACATCCACATTGCTGTCGGGCAACATGATATTATCAAAAATGAAGTTCAAAATGCCGTTTTCGCGGATGTCCAAGCGATAATTATGACTGGACGCGCCGGCGCGCACGCTTGCCGCATCTAAAAATGCCGAAAGTGTATCCCTGATTTCAACCCGGAATGCCGTATCGGTACCCGTATTCTGAAAGCGAATCAGGTATTCAATTTCAGTATTGGCCCGGATAATATTTTCCGGATTATAACCTGTCGGTACGGCGCTTTTATCATTGGGGTCCCAGGAGCCGACAACGATGGCGCAATTCACATCCACAGCCGGCGAATTATCATTTTGCGGAAAAGCATTCAGCAAACCCGGAATGTTGATCCCGCCACATCCTTCAACGGCGGCTGATGGAAAGTCTGCAATCAGCGCGCCTTGCGCCTGATCAGCTTCAATGCGCCAGGTACTGCCATTGGCCGGGAAACGCAAGGACTGCGTAGCTCCCGCATTCAACTGGAAGGACTTGCTGGTATTCATCAAAATATCTTCCACAACAATGTACTGACTTGGCGCCGACATGTCTTCCATGCCCGCATTGTACAACTGAAGCAAAACGGAATCACCCTCGCAAATAGCGCTTACTTCTACCAGGGGGCCGGTCAGCATGGGCGGGCCATCGCAGAGGTCGTTCGGGAAAATAGCCGCCGTGGCGCAAAGCGTGGTGTTCAGCTCCGCATCGCAGCTGACGGCAGTATTGATAAAGAAAGTATTGCAGCTCAGGCGCGGCAGGTCGCCCAATTGAAAAGTGTAGGTATTTGCCGGGCCGGCCGTGTAGGGAATTTGCGCATTCTCAACCGTAATCAGGGAATCAAACTGGATGGTCATGTAGGCATCCTGCGCTTCCTGCAAACCATAGTTGCAATACCGGACGTAGAACTTGTTGCCGCCGAAGCAGCGGCGCAGCCGGACGGCTTGCAGCGATACATCGGTTTCGTAGCATTCGGCTTCGGCCGACAAGCCAAAATCCTGTTCATACGCCGATTGCGGGGCTGTGGGCGATACTTCCAGCACCGACACACAATTGCTGCTCAGGCTGCTGGGTAAAATCAGGCGAAGCTCTACCAGTGTATCGGTGGCATTCACCAATACATCAAGGTTGTAGCTGCCATCGGCTTGTACATCGGCGTACAGGATTTCATTTCCCGGAAACTTTCTGGCACGTACCAGCAACAGATCAGTGCCCGGCTCACCCGGATCAGCCTGGCAATTGGCCAGGGTATCAATGTATACCTTTCCGGTAAAATTCAAATTACGGGTGGAGGGGAACGCAATAGTCTGATTGCATTTGGCAAAGGTGGAACCGCCGGTGTTTAATTCCCAGTTACGGGTAAACCAGCTGTAGCCGCTCGCGCCAGGGTTGTAAGTGACGTCATACAGGGTGTCGCCGGGGCAAGCCCAAAGGTTTTGTGCCGAGCCGTATTGATCGAAAACGTCTAAGTTTTCAGCCTGAAATTGTGGCAACAGCACCGTGGTGCCTTGTTCAAAGCTGACGATCTGGTTGTCGGGGCAATCTAAGCACCAAAGGCAATATTCATTCAAATCTTCAATCAATATCGTCGCCTGGCAGGTAGCCGTATTCATCAGGCCGTCTGTTGCACGAAGGGTCACTACCTGCATGCCCAGATGCGTGCAATCGAAAGTTCGGGAGGTACTGCCATTGGCATATGTCAGACTAACTACCTGCGGACCATAGCAGTTGTCGGTCGCTGAAACCAACAGGCTGTCAACCGACAAATTAATCGAACCGCCGGTACCCAAGGCCACACGGGTGAGTTGGGTACAGTCCAGCACCGGCGGTACTTTGTCTTCGGCCCTGACGATGCCCGTACAGCTGTTGCCCGTAGCGAGGTCGGTTACCCGAAACTGTTGGTTTTTCAGTACATCGGCAACCGTCAGAATACCCGGTTCCCAGACGTTTTGCGGGATACGAAAAATTTCAACATTACAGCCCTGCGGACAAGTGTTGGGCGGCAGGGAAATGTTCTCCAGCAGGTCGGCTGAAGTGAGTTCATAGACGCAGTCGTTGTCTAAAGACACATAGACATTGTTGTTGCAAATTGGCGTGGTTTGACCCACTGCATTCCCCACCTGAAAAAGGCCGAGCAGCAGGATAAAGAACAATCGTTGTTTGTACATGGCATTTATCATTTTGAAGCGATTAGTTTCAGGCAAGGCACGCGCGCTTTACCCGGTATTTTTCGTTTTTGATGTTACAAAATTGAGTAGCAAATGCGGTTGAAAAAAATACATTTTCGTATTTTTGTACAAGATTTTTAAAACATACTTTTTCTAATATTTTGATTTTCAATACTTTGAAAAAAGATAAAAACAAATTAGAAGAAACACTTGCTGTTTTCAGCCCTGCTGAATCCCGCTTTTTTTCGGCTTATCTGGGCAATGCGCTGTTCAATCAGCGGGAAGATGTGCGCAAACTTTACCAATGGTGCGTCCAAAACGAACTTTCCGAACGCGCAGCAGCGTATGCAGCGGTGTACCCTGACACCCCGTTTGACGCCCAGAAACTGCGGCTTTTACAGAGTCGGCTGCAGAAGCTTGCAGAGCAATTCCTCTCCCTGCGGCAATGGCTGGAAACACCCGCAGCCCGGGATTTTCAGTTGTTGCGCGCGCTTCGGCACCGCGGATTGGAAACACAGTTTCCGGATGCATTACAAAGCCTGAAAAACAGTCTGGAGGCACAGCCGCTTCGCAACAGCGATTATTACCTTTCTCTTGGTGAGGCACTTTGGGAAGAGGCGCGGTTTGAAACCCTCCGCCAACCCTCCGCAACCATCTATTTAGCGCGGCTTTCCGAAAATGCCGACTTGCTTTGGCTGACTCAAAAACTCCGCTACATGTGCCTCGTGCGTGCGCAGCAATTGGTGTATAAAACCACGCACGAAATGCGCTTTCGGGAGGAAATTGAAGCAATGGTACAACGCTATGATTTGCTCGAAGTGCCTGCGATTGGGATCTGGTACTATTGCCTGTATATGCTCGAAGACAACGAAAACCAGGCCTATTTTATACGTTTCAAGTCGCTGCTGCTGGCACATGACAGCGCGTTCAATGCCGATGAAATCCGGGATTTATACCTTTTTGCCGTCAATTATTGTATCCGTAAAGTTAACCTCGGGCAGCGCAGTTTTCAGTACGATATGATGGATTTTTATAAAAATGGCCTTCAAAAAGGTTTTTTACTTGAAACCGGACAGCTTTCCCGTTTTACATTCCACAACATCGTCGGGGCGGGCATTCAAACAAAGGAATACGCGTGGGTGGAAAATTTCATCAATCAATACAAAAACAACATTCCCCGCAGTCATCGGGAAAGCACCTATAAATTCAGTCTGGCACGACTTGGTTATGCCCAAAAACAGTATGAAGAAATACTGCCGCTGCTGCAAAACTCCAACTACTACGATCCGCTTATTGCCCTGGCTGCCAAGGCATTAGCCCTGAAAGTTTATTACGAAACCGGTGAGTACAATTTGCTGGAATCGCATCTGGAAGCCATGAAAATTTACATACGGCGCAAATCATCCGTCGGGTACCACGGCACCTATTATTTGAATTTGGTAAAATTTACGCAGAAACTCATACAAACCAACCCCAACAAGCGCAATGCCCGAATAGAATTGAAACAAAAAATTCTCGCAGAAAAAGCGCTGGCTGACCGGGACTGGCTGTTGGAGCAGTTATCGGCATGACCAATATTAGAACAAGTTGTTCGCTTTGACCAAATTTCATAACTTAGCCCCATGAAATATTTTAACATTTTCGCCGCAATCCTGCTTTTATTTGCCGCTTCCTGTCAGGACCGCAATAAAAGCAGCTCCAATGCACCTCAAATTTTCCAGCCCAAATTTACACTTACGCAAACCGATACGTTCCGGTTCAACAACTTCGTAGACTGCAATATGGCCGAAGCCTGGGTTGGCGATACCTTTCGCATCTTTCCCGGCAAATACGGCGAAGACCCCGTCTGGGGCTATGCCCGCGACCTGAAATTTTCCAGCGGCCGACATGCCGACGAAGCCTTCAGCAATCCCGCGTCGGCGTATATCGCACCCCGCTTGCCCCTGAATGCGCCCGTCGGTACGCCGGGACTGCACGGCGCCGTCTGGTTTGAAACCGTGTACCAGGATCCGCGCGATGCCGGCGGCCGCACGCTCTACGCCATTTACCACAATGAAAACTATCCCGAAACCCTGCCTTACGACAGCGTAAGCGGCGAAGGCTACATAGACCAAAACTGGCCCCTGGGCCTCACCGAGCGCATCACGCCCGCAGCCGTTTGCCGTATCGGTGTGATGAAATCTGTCAATGGCGGCTGGTCCTGGGAAAACAAAGGGCTTTTTCTGGAAGACAAGCAGCCGCGCATGATTCTTAAGCCTCACAACAACTCCAAAACTTTTGCCGGCGGTGTGGGCGACCCTTCTGCCGTGACTTCCGGAGAGTACTTGTACCTTTTCTACGGCGAATACGGCTATCCGGGTGTATACGATCCCAAAACCTACGACGCTGCCACAGAAGCTGGCGGACAATGCATCAGTGTAGCCCGAATCCCGATCACGGCGCTGGAAAACCCGCAGGGACAAGCGCGCCGTTGGGATGGCCAGGGCTTCAATGCGCCCTGGGATGGTGTGGGCAAACCCATTGCTTCCCTGCAAATCCCGGCAGCCGAAGGCGGCGGGCCTGCTTCTTCGCCAGGCGGCGGCTTCCACTGGGGCCCCTCCGTCAGCTGGAATGAGTACCTGAATTGTTGGGTTATGCTCATGGGGCGCGTGGAGGGTCGCTCCTGGGTGGGCGATAAAGTGTACATCTCCTTCAATCCCAACAAAGACCTCGGCGCCGGCGCCAATGCCCAGGCCTGGTCCAAGCCACAACTACTTTTTCAAAAACCGGGTCATGTGATCTGGTATCCCTCCCTGCAACCCCTCAATACGCCGGAAGATATTGCCAATAAATACACTTCCCTGCGCCTCGGCAAACGCGCGCGGCTGTTTTTTAAATACTCCGACCTGAGCCGCTACTGCTCGGAATATATCATTGAATTTGAACGATAAAATCTCCAGCCAATGAAACAAGGCAAGTTCCTGCTGACCGGAATACTGATGCTGCTCCTTACAAGCGCCTGTAAGGATTCAATGCCACCTGAACCCACCCCTGTGCCCCTCGGCGCCTGGGAGAGCCTCGGCAATTTCCCGGCGGAGGGCCGCTACACCTCTGTCGTTGTAACCCTCAACGGTAAAGCCTATATCGGTACCGGCGATCAAAGCCAGCAGGATTTTTACCGCTACGATCCTGCGAGTGACACATGGCAGCAGCTTGCCAATATTCCAATCGGACGATCGGCTGCATCGGCATTTGCGATCAATGACAAAGTGTATGTCGTGGGCGGCAGGGCCGTCGGCGGCGCCAACCTCAAGGATCTTTGGGAATACGACCCGGCACTGAATAGCTGGACACAAAAAGCCGACTTTCCGGGCGGCCTGCGCTACGATGGTATTGCGCTGGCGCTCAATGGCAAAGGTTACTTCGGTACCGGCTGGAAAGACAATGGCGTAGGGGCGCTGCAATCGCAATTTAAAGACTGGTGGACTTACGATCCGCTGAGCGACCAATGGCAGCGCCGGGCAGATTTTCCCGGCGGCCCGGCATCCCTGCTCAGTGGCACCGCACTACTCGATAAAGCGTATGTAGGTATTTCCGGCCCAGGCCCAAATCCGGGCCAGCACTGGTGGCAATACGACCCCGTGGGCGACAAATGGACAAAACGCCACAATTATCCCGGAGTAGCGCGTTACGGCTGCGGTGTTTTTGCGCTGGGGGATAACATTTACGTCGGCGGCGGCACCACCGGACTCGGTGCCGGACAAGCGCCCCTGCTCGATTGGTGGGCGTACAACCCCGCCACAGATCAATGGCGCGAAGCGGCAGCACAGGCCGATCAGCGCATGCTCGGAGCGGCATTCAGCCTGGGAGATTGGGGCTACTGGGGGCTTGGATTTCACGATTTCCAGGGAAGACTGGCCTCTTTCAGCCGGTTCAAGGTGGAGTAAGCGCCGTCAGGCGCACCTTTTCCCCTTTTTTCATTCGGAAAGTCAGGTGTTGAAAATCTTCAGTGGGCCGGGCGCTTTCTGCACCTTCAAAATGGTATTTTTGAAATGGGCGGACTAAAACAAGCCGGCCATTTTGCGTAGCTTCAATTTCCACAACCTGCGTTTTGCCGCCTGTGCGGGTAGCGCTGAGCAGGAAACCGCCCTCTGCACGCAAGGTGCTAAAGGAAGCCTCCTTCCAGGATTCCGGTACGGCGGGAAAAATTTCGGTGATGCCTCCTTCACTTTGTAAAAACATGGACTGCAACGCGGCGGCGGCAGCAAAATTGCCTTCCAGCGTAAAGGGCCGGTAGTGCATGTTGCTCAGGTCTTTGCGATCGAGGCACTGGTTGCCATTGAGGTGAAAACTATTGGGGCCGCAATAGCATTGTGCAAAATCGCGCAGGGCTTTTGCGGCTTTTTCACCCTCGCCGATGCGCGTGTACAAATTCGCCAACCAGGCGTGCGAGTAGCCCGTCCAGTTGCCCGCGCCGTATTGTTCCAATTGCCGGATGGCCTCCAGCCGAAAATGCAATGAGGTATTGGGCAACTCTTGTTTATTAACCAATCCCAGGGGCATAAAACCCATTAAATGAGAAAAATGGCGGTGCGACTCGGCATAAGGCTCGCCGGGCGCAATGGGGAATACTTCTTTGGCATGTAAAACATACTTCGGCGCCCGCGGACCAAAAGGATATTCGCCCGTCAATTTATGATGGGTCAGGTAAATATATTGGTACAAAGCCGCATCATAACTCGTCATGCGATTCAGGTACCAGGCTTGCAGGCTGTTGTCGTGAAATTCCGGACTGGAGCTGAGTTCCAGCGTCCATACGCTGTCTTTTTGCACCAGCATGGAATCGAGGTGCAGGGCGACATCCTGTATCCAGGGGCGGGCGCGTTCGTTCAAAAACGTGGAGTCGCCGCTAAATGACCATTGCCAGTAAAAATGCTGTGCCAGCCATGCCGAAACTGTTGGCGAGAGGCTGTACTGGTGCCAGCCGCCCATTGGCTGGCCATCGAGGGTGGTCACGCCCGGCACGTTCAGTCCCGGTGTACCGAACACGCGTTTGGTGTACGCTTTGAAGGTATCGCGGTGGTTCCAGAGCCAGTCGGTAAACGATTCGGCCTCCGTCAGGTGGTTGCCCACGTAAGCCGGCCAGTAGCTGAGCTGGGTGTTGAGGTCGTGGTGCAGGTCGCCTTTCCAGGGAGGCAGTTTCCCGTTATCTGCCGTCCAGATGGCTTGCAGGGTAATGGGCGGCGCGCCTTTGCGGGCCACACAGCCAAATTTGTACATATCTAAATAGTACTGTTTTTGTAATACCGGATCAGGAATCCGAATATCGGAGGCCATCCAGTATCGCTGCCACCAGCGCACATGCGTGCGTTGCGCGATGCCAAACTGGCGTTCGGGCAAATTCAGCATTGCGGCCACATATTGGCCCGCCGAAGGCACATTGGGTAACACATTCAGGCTGCTGCTCACGCTCCAGGCTACGCCTGTGGCATCCGGCCATTGCCCGCTGCCAACCGCTACCTGATAACGGTGATCGCCCCATATTTTTTGTTCGTACAGCTCGTACTTACCTTTGTTTTTCACCACACCGGTTTGGTATCCCAGGCGTGCGAGCGACGCACCATCAACCACCTGATTGCCCTCGGCAGCAGCGCTTTGTTGGTAGGCGGGCGGAATCAACACCGGGCGGATGCCGTTGATCCCTTTGCCCCGCCAGACCGCCCAGCCGATGGGTTCTGTGGCGTGGATAAAAATTTCGAGCGATACCCCGTTTTTCCAGGTAATCAGGCATTTAGCCGATTGAAGATCGAGTTCTGCGCGGCGCACAGGCCCAAGGGCGGAAATATCAAATTCCAGGGCAGCGACGGGAAGTTTGGTCGGCCCGGCGGAGGTATCATACGGCACATCACCAATGGCATGAATGGCGCTCAGGTCACCTTTTTTTACCGCTTCCACTACGTCGGCGTGTTTGTAGGCGCGGAGGGGTTCAATGGGCCGCAAATCCCACACATCGGCGCGGTCAAGTGAGATGCGCAGTTTATTGCCCGATTGCCAGATCAGCGCTCCGAGATGGCCGTTGCCCAGGGGCAGGGCTTCGTCCCATCGCCGGGGCAACGAATCGGCTGTCAGGTTGTGGGTTTCGGAGGGCTGCGCGGTTAATGAATACGCAAAACAGCATACGTTAAGAAAAAGGTAAATCAGGCGCATGGTCATTCATTTTAAACAAAGGTCAAACGTAGCTAACAAACTATCAAATAAATGAAACAAATATCACAAATCTAGTTGAATTCCATATCAATGTAGTTAAAATGAATTATTACTACATACTGCCACTATTGTTTAACAACCTTCCCTGCTTTATACTTCGTTTTTTTAATTAGTTTACCATTTAGATCATACTCTAGTGTATATCCATTACGCAAACCTTTCTTTACATTTATAACCAGCTTATATCCTTCCTTAGTTAGAATCAAAACTATTTTTCCGGAGTATGGGGTATTTGTTCCGAGTTGAAGATACTGTTCAAATACTTTTTCACCTGATTCATATTTTATCTCTCTTATTACTTTATCATTATAAAAATAGTCTTTCCAGACACCACTTTTTTTATCTCGCAAAATACTACCTTCGCGTATTATTTTTCCAGAACTACTCCTTAAAGTAAAAGGTCCACTAATATAAATCTTTTCAGGATCAAATTGATTGAACAAATTAATTAAAGAAAGGAAGATTAAGGGATCTTGCTCCTGTATTGAATGTCCAGCTTCAAATACCCGATGGAAGCGCACTATGGTATCACCGAAGATAGTGTTGTCATAGTTGTATGTACCCGTATTAAAAAAGATATTTTCAACTCTTTCGACAGGTCGCTTATTTAACGTATCTATTCTCTCAATAGAGAATAAATTACCACCTTGATATTCTGCCGAAAGTGTTAGACGGCCATCGTAGTCGAAACTTTTGGCAGAAATACGTTTACCATTTACATACTCAATTAAACAATCTATTCGTTTCTGATTATCAGGAAAATATATCCTCCAAATTCCAATCTTTTGTCCATCGAAATATTTACCCTCCTCTAAGATTATTTCAGTATTTGCATTAATTTTTTTGAAACTTCCATTCAATTTGTCGTTAGAATAATTTGTTTCAAGTTTGAAAATTTCATTGGAATCTAAAGGATTAGTATAATATTCTATCCATTGACCATACTTCTTACCCATTCTAAATTCACCCTTTCTAACTAGTTGATCTTTTGCATCTCGGTACTCAAAAGGCCCGTGTAATTGTCCTTGTTTATAATAGACTATTTCTTTGATCTTTCTCAATACCAATTGATAGCAAGTATCAAATGGATTGACCGTACCTATGGTAGTGTCACATTGAACTATCATTTCATCCAAATAACAAATACGTTCTGAACGACCATTTTTCTCTCCATATAAATAATTCTCAATCAAGGATAACTGACTTTTATTAGATCTAACCCCTCCAACAATCACCTCACTAAGCATATCCAAATCTATATAATATCTCCATTCACCATGTTTCTTGCCTTGTAGATAATCACCCTCTTCTAATAAGTTATTATTTAAAAAAGAATAATATTTCCAATGCCCGCTTTTGTGACCATCTAGAAATTGGCCAATACAAATTAAATCCTTCGAATTCAAAATTTCAGGGGATTGACCTTTAGTTTTTAGTAGCAATGGTTGATATACATGAAAATCTCCATTAAGGTAGCCGTCTTTGTAAAACCCAACACATATCGAATCACCACGAATTTCACGGAAAGGGCCGTCTAATATGCCATTATTAAATGTGTTCCATTGTATTAAATAATAAACATTAGAATCAATTAAATAATGATTCCAACGACCATGTTGCTTTCCATAATTATAGAACCCTGTAATAGAAGGTTTCAAATTTTCATAAAAAACATAGGAGCCATTTAGCAAACCATTAGAGTAGAAAACCTTTTCCTTAATCTGTCTGTTATCATAATATTTAACAACTTCTCCGTGCAATTTACCACCCAATAATGAACCTTTTACTGAGAGATAACCATCCTCAGAATATAGTTCGAAAGGACCACTTAAAAGCCCATTATGATAATTTAGCTTTTCTTTAAGTTTACCATTTAGAAAATAATGTCGATACTCACCGTTTAATTTTTCATCGATACTGTAATACTCCCGAATAACCCTCTTAGTAATTGGCTCATATTCAGTACTTTTAGTTCGCCCATTACCTAAAAAATCAATTTTTTTTAACAACCCTGTTAGATTGCTAATAAGGAGAAAAGATCCCCGTTTACCTTCAATACCTTTCATTTCAATTATCGAACCATCGTAATCAGTAAACTTAAAATATCTCAACTCACCAAAATAATATTCGCTTTTCTCTATTATTTCCCCAGTGTCATCATAACTAATCGAAAACCCATGTTTCAGACCATTCCAATAGTTTGCCACATGCTTAATGCTTCCTGACTTATCAATAAAACGATAATAACCATTTAATAGTAGTTGTCCATGAATGCTACCTAAGCTTTCCCTGATTTCATTTGTGTATATATCATAAGAATAATACATTCGTTTTTTATCATAAAGAATTTTTGTTGGATTAACTACTTGAAACTCTTCGTGCCCATTCAAATAGTAAATAAACCTATTACCACCTGATAGGTCATAAGCAACTTCGGATTTATCTTTATTGCTGATCGCTGATAAATCACTCACACTAGCTTTAACTTGAGGCGACGTACTAATTTTACCTGTTCTGTGACTGGCAATGGTAGATACATTTCCAGTTAAAAAGGGTTGATGTGATGGATTCGAAGATAGATTCTTATTATCTGGCGGGATTGTTCCAGGCTCAAATGTAAATGGGTTAATATTGCCCTTTGTTGAATAATTATCACGATTGGTGCTATTAGGATCTGTTCGATAATGAGGCTTTACATATGTTCCATCCTTTCTATAATGGCCTTGTACCTTGTGGTAATTTGGATTGACTCGGCCTTGTGAATAAGAAACTGAAATCGAAAAAATAAAGGCAAGGATTACGGCAAAAAATCTCATAATACAATGTATGTTTTTTTGAAAAAACCAACAAAGTTTATGCCAAAAATGGACAAATTAAAACTACGACATATTTTGTACATTTTCTGAAAGATTACAAAAAAAGTCCTTGCAGGCGCTAACCTACAAGGACTTTGCATTTTAAATGTACCCCGTACGGGAATCGAACCCGTGTTTCATCCGTGAAAGGGATGCGTCCTGACCCCTAGACGAACGGGGCGTTTTGCTTGAAGCGGGGCAAAGATAAGCGCAGTATTTTCATTTGAACAAACCTTTTTGAAAAAAAATTTAAAAAAAATTTCTTCAAAAATCTAATCATCTGAAAATCAAATTTTTAAACAATCAATCGCCAAAGCCTGCTTCATTCAAAATCTTTTTGGCCCGCAGCTCTACCTCCGCTTCCGGAATCAATTCGGGGGCATGGTGCGGCTTTTTGCGGGCATCAATGATGAGCGGCCCGCGGCAGCCCCAGTGTTTGTTTTCCGTAAAGGCATGCACACCGTGAATATCGTGGCTCGGATTGGCGCGGGTAAAGGCCACCCACAAGAAATTACTGTGCGTGGCGGCGGTAAAGCGGCTATCATCGCACAGCACAATCAAAGGCACCCCGCTCAGGTCGTAACGCTCCAGCAGGTGCGCCAGGTGCGCCACCTGCCCCCTACCCTCTTCCACGCTTCGGTATGCCGGCCCACTAATGGCCAGTACACCGGGCTGACAGAATTGCGGCGCGGAAAACTCCTGCGGCAAGGCGAAATGCTCCGGCAAATCGGTGCGCAGTTGGCGCAACTTTTCGCCCCGGCAGGCGATAATCACCTTAGAGCCTTCATTCCAGCCCGAGCCACTGTAATCAAGCGTATCGATGGTGGTACGGGTTTGAAAATGGAGGTCACGGGACCAGTCGACGCGTTCCAGCACGTGTTGAAAAAAATGCGGCATATCGTGCGTGTCCAGATTCGGGTTGTCGTCAGCTGCGGCGATGATCAGGAATTTGGCCAGCGAGGTTTGTCCTGTACCCAGAATCCGGTTGGCGATGGTCAGGATCTCTTCGGGTTTGCGCTCGCGGAAGGGCATATAACGCTCATGCCCGATGGCCAGCAAAAGCGGGTGTACGCCGGCAACATCCACGGCGTGCAGTTCTTTAAGTCCCGGAAACTCGCCCGGCGTCAGGGGTTCCACCAATTCATGAATCAGCCAGCCAAAGCTGCTGTCTTCCATGGGCGGCCGGCCTACAATGCTGAAATGCCAGAGCGGGTTTTTCCGGTGGTACACCTTGTGCACTTTCATGACCGGAAACGGATGCGTCAGGGAATAATAGCCGAGGTGATCGCCAAAGGGGCCTTCGGGTTTGGTGATATTTTTTACAATTTCGCCGGTAATGACAAAATCCGCGTCGCTGCTCAGCACATGTCCGTTTTGGCGGGTATAGCGAAAGCGCCGGCCGCCGAGCATCCCGGCAAAGGTCAGCTCGGGCAACCCTTCGGGTAGGGGCATAATAGCCGAAAAAGCATGGCTGGGTGGCCCGCCAACGAAAATACTGCAACGGAAGGGTTCTTCGCGCTGATTGTATTTGGTATGGTGCACACCGATACCGCGATGCAGTTGATAGTGCATCCCGATTTCTTCGTCCATTACATACTCATTTCCGGAAAGCTGAATGCGATACATACCGAGGTTGGAGTGCATTACGCCCGGCTGTTCGGGGTCTTCGGTATACACCTGCGGCATGGTGATGAAGGCGCCGCCGTCCATAGGCCAGCTTTTAATTTGCGGCAACTGACTGATTTGGGTCTGGCCGTAGAGAATCGGCGCCTTGTCAAGGCTGCGCATGGGCAGCGCAGAAAGTGCAGTGAGCGGCGCACTCAGATAACGGCCGGGGCGCTTGAGCAGCACTGCCGGATCTTTTTTCAGTTCGATGACGCGTTTTACGCGGTCGAGGGTATCGCGGAAAAGCCAGGCCGTGCGCTCGTAGGTGCCATAGATATTGCTCAGGCCCTGAAAGGGACTGCCTTTGATTTGCTCGAATAAAATAGCAGGGCCGCCGCGTTCAAAAACAAAGCGGTGAATGGCAGCAACTTCGAGGTTCGGATCGACGGGTGTTTTGATGCGCAGGAGTTGGCCGCTGCGTTCAAGGTCGTTGGCGGTGGCGCGTAAAGAAGAATAACTCATAGTCAAAAAAAATCCCGAATGCTCAGTAAAAGAGCATTCGGGACATAAGAACAAAAAAAGGTGGAATTAGTTACCGCCTTCACGTTGTTTTGCACCGGGGCGGGCTACTGGCGCCGGAGCAGTGCTTTTGTTCGTTGCGCCGGGGCGTTCAACCGGAGTCGGCGTTACATCGCGCTGGGTAGCACCCGGGCGGGAAGTGCCGGTGTTGGTCGGAGCAGTTGGTTTCACCGGAGCAGTCGGGCCTTTGGGGGCCGTTACTTTTTTACCGCCGGGTTTAGCAGCTGCGGGCTTCAGGCCAGCTTCGGCTGCGCGGGCAGCGAGTACTTCCTGGAAGCGTTTTTCTGCTTCTGTGGCCACGCGGGCGTCGCAGGCAGTGGTCAGCTCTGCGCGGTATGTTTCCAGTTTAGCTGTTACGGCATCCTGGATTTCTTTCAGTTGTTGTTCTTTCGTTTTACCGCCGAATGCAGTCAGGGTAACGAAACCTACCATGGCAACGAGGCCGAAGAGGAGGAATTTCTTATTCATGTTGAGAAAAGTTTGCTTGTGTTGGAAAAGGTGAACGTTGTAGGGCTGAAGTGTAGTCGGGCCGAAATTATTTAGTTGCTTCGGCCGGTTGAGCAGCCTGCGCTTCGGCGTCCATGGCAGCTACTTTTTCCTGTACACGCTTTTCGAAATCGGCGTCGCACTTGGCGTTTACATCACTTTCAACGGCAGCTTTACCGGCTTCGAAACCTTTCTGGATTTCAGCCTGTACCTGCTCGTCGGTTAGGAGTGCTTCACCGCAAGAGCTGAGCGAGAGCGTAAGCGCAGCAGCTGCGAAAAGTCCAAAGAGCATTTTTTTCATGTTGAGGAACATTTACGTGGTTAAAAAAATTTGCGCAAATTTAGCGCAAGCGCCTCAATAACGGATAATTTGCCCTATCATTGTTTTCAGAAAAAAAAATGCCATGCCAGTTTGCCTGCCAACCCTTCCGGCGTATTACGGAACAAAGACAATTCGTCGGACTTTTTATTTACTGCTGCCGCTATTATGCCTTTTTTCCACTAATCTGAAAGGGCAAAATGAAGAACAAAGTTCGGGCGAACTGTTGGAAAATTTTTTCCGCGATAATGAGCAGGCATCCGAGTCGGATGCGCAACTGCTGCTCGAACGCTACGAAAACCTGCGCAATAACCCGCTCGACCTCAATCGTTGCACCCCGGAAGACCTGCTCGACCTGCAATTGTTCGACGAACTGAAGGTGCGCAATTTTTTTCTTTACCGCCAGCAATTCGGTCCGCTGCTCAATGCCTATGAATTGCAGGCGGTTCCCGGCTGGGATGTCAATGATTGCAAACGCCTGCTGGAATTTGCCCAGGTCAGAACCTCCCTCGACCAACGCCGCAAGCCCATCAGTCGCGGTTTTACGGAAGGCGATAATGAATTACTCGCCCGCTGGGGACGCCCCCAACCTTTCGCTTTCGCGGGGCGCAGTGAAGGCGGCTCCGATGCTATCGCGCTGCGCTATCGCCACAGCTTCGACAATCGCCTGCGCTTTGGCTTTACCGCCGATAAGGATCCGGGCGAAGCATTTTTCCGAAAAAGCAACCGACAGGGCTTTGATTTTTACAGTGTTCACCTTTTTGGCCAAAACATCAACCGGCACATCAAAACCTTAGCTATTGGCGATTATTCCGTGCGTTTCGGACAGGGCTTGCTCCTGCAAACAGGCTTTGCCGCCGGCAAATCCGCCGAAAGCGTCGCCATTGTGCGCGGCGGCCGCAAACTGAATGCCTACTCCGCGTTCGGGGAAGCCTTTTTTTATCGCGGCGCCGCTGCCACCATCCGGCTGGCCAAACACTGGGAACTGACCGCGCTTTATTCCAACCGCCGCCGCGATGCCAATTTGGTATTGCCCGACAGCAGCGACCTGGAACAGCCGGAAATCGCTTTTACCTCGCTGCAAAGCTCCGGATTGCACCGCACGCCCTCGGAAATTGACGATGAAGGCGCGCTGCGCGAGCAAGCCGCTGCGGTGTCGGTCGCTTATGCCAACGCCAGCCTGAGTATCAATGCCAATTTCCTGCACCTGCGCTATGCCGAACCCTGGCAACCGCAGGAGGCGCCCTATCGAAAATACGTATTTCGGGGCAACACCCTCAACGGCGGCAGCGTGGATTACTCCTGGCGCCAACGCAACTGGTTGTTGTTTGGCGAAACGGCTATGAGCGATAACGGCGCAGTAGCCAGTGTAAACGGTGTGCTTTTTTCGCCGCACCGCATCGTAACGCTGGCGGTAATGAACCGCTACCTGCCCGCCAATTATCAGTCGGTTTACGCCAATCCGATTGCAGAAGTAACCGGCGCGGCCAATGAATATGGAACTTATTTTGGCGCCGATATCCGCTTGCTCCGACGCTTGCAGGTTAATTTTTATGCCGATGTCTGGCGGCATCCCTGGCTGCGTTTTGGCGTGGATGCGCCTTCTCGCGGGCACGAATACCTCGCGCGCGTGCTCTGGACCAAAAGTAAAACCTTCAACGCCTATGTATTATGGCAGTCGGAACTAAAGGAGCGCAACAGCGATGTGGAAGGTGTGTTGGGGCTGGCCGATAATCGGCGCGACCGGCTACGGCTGCACAGTGTGTATAAAGTGCACCCTAAAATGGAATTGCGCAGCCGGGTGGAATGGACCTTTTACCATGCCGACGGATTGCCGAAAGCCGGTGGTTTTTTTGCGTTTCAAGAGGCCGTGGTTTCGCCCGGCAGGCTTCCCGTGTCGGCAGCCTTCCGATATGCTGTTTTTGATACCGACAATTTCGATTCCCGCGTATTTGCTTATGAAACCGATTTGTTTTCAGCCATTTCCATTCCGGCATTCAGCGGTCGCGGCACGCGCTGGTATTTGAACCTGAAATGGCGGGTTAACAAATGGCTGCGCCTTGAGGGTCGCGTGGAACAGACCGATCAATTGCGCGCCGTCACGAGCGCCGGATTTACGGGCAAGGAAGTATTCTGGAAGTTACAGGCGCGGATCAAGTGGTAGTGGAGTGCGGGGGACGAGGGCTACATTCGTACATGGTCTAAGATACTTCTTCAGGGCTTTTCCGGGATTGGTTGGCTTCCTTTATGAACTGAATTACTTTTCCCATTGTGCGATTTTTTAAAAAGCCGTTTTTAAGTAAAACTTTGTGTGAGGCGATATTGTCTTCGTGGCATTCCGCGTAAATCAGCTCCAGTTCGAGTCGTTCAAAGCCGAATTGTAATACAGCTGCGACAGCTTCGGTCGTCAGTTTTTGCCCCCAGAATGTCTCGCCGAGCCAATAAGCCATTTGTGCCATGTTCCCGTTAAGATGCAGGCTTATTTCTCCAATTAATGCATTAGTACTTTTGTCGATGATGGCGAAGACGAAACGCTTTCGCTCTTTGAAACCTTGCACAACAAAACTGATAAGGAACACCGCATCATGTTCCCTATACGGATATGGGATATTTAATATATTTTCAGCGATGCGAGGGTTGTTGGCATGACGAACCAGCGCATCTACATCATCAATATTCAATTGACGAAGGTGCAGACGTTCGGTGTGCAATTCCGGAAAAACAAGTAGCGGTTTCATGGCCGAAAGGTAATAATTGCGGTACAAAAGCTCAGCGCTATTGCCGTATTGTTTCCAATTCCCCTTTCAAACGCACCACGCCTTTTAGCAGGGTTTCCTCGCCGCTCATCTGCTCGGCAGACACCACTATCCGGTGTGTGCCAGGCTTGAGGGGCGGCAGGGATTTCCCGATATCCAAGGTGCGAACAAGTGCGCCTTTTTCATTCAGACATTTAATGGAACCGGCGCCATCCCAAAGCAGCGCTTCTCCGGCACGCAAGGTCAGCGGCAGGCGCACTTCAAAAAAACGATCAATTTCGAGTACCGGATTGACCACGCTGCCCCCTTTGCCTTCTACATGCAGGTAAAGTTGGATGTCCTGAGCCGAATGCTTGTTTTCAAAGATCCAGACGGATTGTTGCGGCTCTCCGGGCTGAACAGCCCTTGCCTGATGTTCAAAACGAAATTTATCATAATGCTGCAACTGCCATTCACCGGATGCAGTCTGCTCCAGGTGAAAATCATTTTTGGTGTTTTTCAGCAATGTACGTTGTGCCGGACTAAAAATACCCGCCTGTTTTGCCTTTTCCCATCGCGCAATGGTAGCGACAATGCTGTCGATTTGCGGATTCTTCTTAAAGGCATCATACCGTAAAACCAGGGCAAAACCGGCATTATAACCGGCAGAAACCGACATCATCCACTCCACATCTTCCAGCGCAGTGGTCGGCGTAACCAAAAACCAGCCCAGCATATTGGGCATATAGTTGCGTTCAAAAAAAGGTTGCAGGCGAAAACGATGATCGGCCTGGCTCTCCCGGAAACCGGCATACCAGGGCTCGCCCCAATTGACATAGCTGTTCAAATGCCAATAATAATGGTTCATAATACTGGAACCGTTAAATACCGGATGCTCCACCTGCTTCATAAATTGTTCTACCCAGTAATTCGTTCCATAATCCCCATAACCGGTATACAGGGCGCCCTCATGTCCGTCAAAATCCAGATGCGCCACACCGGTTTCATTAAAAAAGCCGGCGAGGTTTTGAATCATTTTTTCCTGTAACTGCCAATCCGGAAACAAGGTTTTGTACCCGTGATCAGCAAGGCGTTTGATTTTGGCGCCCCGTGGAAAAGCCTGTGCAGTACTGCCGAATGCGCCGCGCTGACAATTGAGCAAACGCGGCACACCAGATTTACTAATTTCCTCATAACGAATTAGTTCTGTACCAATCTGAACACAATTCAAGGTGGAATTAAAATCAAAATACGCTGCGTCGGTAATTGGAATTTCTGTTGCCGCTGCACTGATCGCTTCGCTCAGCACGCTGCTGTTGGTAGCCAGCAAACCCGCAGCAGGCGTCGGGCTTACAAATAAATCATTGGTCGAAATAAAATTGGTGAGTGTATGAACCCCCACCACAATGCCCTGCGCACGCGCTTTTTCCACGCAGGCTTTCATGCCGGCACGGCCGTTGGGGAACTGACTTTTTTCGAGTTCAAAATGCCCCCAGGTATTAAATGGCCCTTCGTGATAAATGGAATAAAAGCCCAGGCGACGGGCCAGCGCAAGCAGTTCATCAAAATTTTCTTCCGAAAAAGCCGTAATCAGGTAAGGCCGGTTGCGCTGCGGCGAACGCCGAATCCACTGCTCCTCTATTTTGGTGTAAGGCAGCCCTTCCTTCAAGCTGATTTGTTCAAGGATTTCCAGCGCATCGGCCACCGGCGCGCCAAATACCGCAAGCGCAGTGCCCTCAATGGAATACCCCGCAACAGGAGGCACCTCGCAGTCCTTCAAATGCAAAACATCCACCCGACGTGGCAAAGCCGCATTCAGACAAAATGCCTGCAAGGCCGACCCATGCGGCTCCGCCGTGGCCGTAGATCCGGTAATGCCCGCGAAACTCGCTGTCGTCCCATCGGCGCCCTGTTGCTTCCCTCCAATGGTTTTAGCATTTAAAGCCTGTATGCCAATGGCAAATGCCGGATTGCGCACCACGCCGACCACCTCGCCGATGGTATCGCCAATAGACGTATTCAAAGGCCCCCAAAGCAACGACGCGACTTGTTTGCTATCCGAACAATGCCGTAAAACAAAAGACAAATGCGTGCCCTGCACTTTTACTTCCACTTCGAGTTTCAGGCCACCTTCAAAGCTGTACAACAAACGATTACCCTTTTGCCGCAGTCCCTGGGGCAACAACTCCTGCCCCTTCCTGTCAAGCACGCGCAGCAAGTGGCCGGGCTTTTCCGTCGGAGCATAATTTACGCCGCTCGCAAGATCGGTCAGGTTGGTAATTTGCCCTTGGGCATCAATTCCCAAAGCGAGATAATCGGTCTTAAAAATACTTTGGGCATAGCATGGCCATACCCAAAGTAGAAAAACCAGCCAAATGAAGGGTTTCTTCATCATCTTTAAAATTTACCGGACTACAATCTTTCCACTGCTTTGTGCCTGTCCGACAAACACCGTCCAGACATACACTCCGGCAGGTAATCCTTCTACTGAAAGCGGCACCAATGCCGTTCCGGGTGCTTCCTGCCGTTCCAGCGAACGCACTACCCTGCCTGTGGCATCCATCAGTTGCAGGCGCAGGCGACCGCCTTCCGAAGTAACGGTAAACTGCACGGTAGTGCGCGCAGGGTTGGGGGAAAAAGTAACAAGCGGGCTTGTAATATCCGGTTGATTCACAGCAGATTGTGCAATAGCGCGCTCAACCGCGGCGCGCGCGTCCACAATGCCCCAGCCGTAAGTATTATTCGGGCGAGCCTGCGGATCAAGGGTGCACCCAAAGGTGTCGGCGGAAAAACGGGCGGTCTGCTGAATGATTTGCTCTACCGTGGCTACCTCGCCAATGAGATCGGGGTTGGCGGAAAGAACCAGGGCTACTAAGCCGGCCACATGCGGGCCAGACATGCTGGTGCCACTGAAATTGGCATAAGCGCCACCGGGTACGGAGGAGCGAATGCCTTGTCCGGGCGCCGAGACATTGGGTTTGATCCGATTACTGGCATCAATCGTGACCGGGCCACGGCTGCTGAAACCGGCAATACGGTCGTCGTCGCGGGTAGCACCGATACTGAAACTTTCTTCAAAATAGGCAGGCGGGCCATACGTCGTATTACAACCGCCGCCGCCAAAATTGCCATTACTGACCACCACAAAAACGCCGGAAGCTTTCAGCGCAATAATGGCCTGACGCAGCAAATCATCCACCGTCACATCGGTGCAGCCTTCGCCTGTGGAGCAATACCAGGAGTTATTGATGACATGCGGCGCCCGGGCGGGATTCGCATTTTCGCCCTTGACGTCCGTCGGGGCCAAAAACCACTGGAAACAACCCAAATACGTGGAAGGCGTACCATTGCCGCGCTCCATATTGCGGCAGGCAACCCATTTGGAGCCAGGCGCCACACCGATCTGATTGCCTTGTCCGTCGTCGCCGGCCATCGTACCCATGGTATGGGTGCCGTGACTGTTGTCGTCGCAGGGCGCCGGCGTATTGTAGCCGCAGGGGTTCAGGCTGTCGCCATTAAGCGGCGTTGGTCCGCTGATGGCATCAAACCAGTTGTAGTTATGATTAATGGTATCGGTCAGGGCGTTATAGCCCCGATAATGGCCTTTGATAGCCGGATGTTGCCACTCATAGCCCGTGTCGGCGCCGCCGATGGTGATACCTTGTCCGGTAAAACCCATCGCCCAGACCATGGGTGCGTTGATGCGCGACACGCCCCATTCGATGCCATCGCGCGAAGCGGAAAGCAGCGGATCGGCTGTTTCATAATCAAGTGCGATGGCCGGATCCGGTGCGATGGCCCGCACTTCGGGGAGTTCGGCTAACCATTGAATGGTTGCGGCGTCGGCTTGTCCGACAGCCAGCGCATTGACCAGCCAAATACTGTTGAGGTGGGCATTTTCGGCACGCAGGCGCGCCACTGCGCGTTGCTGGCGTTCCTGCGCCAGGCTGAGCAGGGCGTTGTATACAAAGTCGGCTTTGGCATTTTTGCCTTTTATCTGCGCGGCTGCCGATAAATCTGCCCGGCCGTGAAAAGCGACCAGCACATCCGTTTTTCCACCGCGCTCCACACTTTCGAGTACTAAGGGAGAAACTTTGTCGGACCAGACATTTTGCGCATTCAGGAACTGAACCAGCAGCAGGCAAACGATTGAAAAAGCAAGTTTTTGCATGAACAGATTATTTTTAGGGCAAATGTATCAGCTTGCCTGCTCCTTTAAAATGTTTAAATGCAATTATGGTGGATATTTTCCAAAATCAAGCTCCGATGAAAAGTACTACCTTTGAGCCTGAATCTTCGCGTCAGGTTTAAAAAAAACACATTCAATGAAAATTGCAATTGGTTGCGATCACGCCGGTTATCCTTACAAAGACGGTTTGATTGCCATGCTTCAACAACAGGGACATATGGTGCTTGATTTCGGCACCCACGGCCCTGATTCTGTAGATTACCCCGATTTTGCGCATGCTGTGGCCTCCGCCGTGGAAGATGGCCGCGCCGAACGCGGTATCGTCATTTGCGGCAGCGGCAACGGCGTTGCCATCACTGCCAACAAACACCAGCAGGTGCGTTGCGCCCTTTGCTGGACAGAAGAGATTGCCGCGCTGGCCCGTCAGCACAACGATGCCAACGTGATTGCCCTGCCCGCGCGTTTTGTACCGGAAATCGTGGCACAGGCGATGGTGCGCATTTTCCTAAGTACCGAATTTGAAGGCGGTCGCCACGAGCGCCGCGTTCAGCGCATTGCCTGCATGTAAAAATATGCTTTTCGGCATAATTTTCGCAGGACAAATGCCTAAATTACAGCATTTCAAGTACCACACTTTTCAACATGAAACTACGCACCCTCCTTTTCCTGGGGCTGTTGCTGCCTTTGGCGGCCACCCAGGCTCAAACAGACTCCAGCGGCCAATTCCAGACCAGAAGAACAAACAAGCCTGTACCCAAATATTTACCCAAAGGCTATGACCTGCCGGAGGTAAAAAAACAAGCGGACGCCATAGACCCGCAGCAGCTGCGCAGTCTCGTGGATTCCATCACCCAGCCCGCTTTTGAAGGGCGCGGCAATGCACAACCCGGCATCAAAAAAGCAGCTGATTACCTGGCCGATCAATTTTCGGCGCTCGGATTACAGCCTGCCGGCGATCGCAGAACCTATTTGCAACATTTCGATGTGACCCGCGAAGCCTGGGGCGCTATCGGCCTCAAAGTGGGCGCCCGCAGCTTCGAGCAGACGAAAGATTTTTACGTATTTCCCGGCTATATCAGCGATATGCCACTGCTCAACCTCAAAGAAGTGATTTTTGTAGGGTATGGCATCGAAGATTCTACCTACAATGATTACGGCAAAACCGATGTAAAAGGTAAAGCCGTAATTTTTTATGCCGGCGAACCCCTCGACAGCAAGGGTAATTCCCTGATTACCAAAAATGCCTTCCGCTCCAACTGGTCGCTCGACTGGCAGCGGAAACTCGAACTGGCCCAAAGCAAAGGCGCCACTTTTGCTTTTGTTATCGATCAAAATCCGGCAGAAAGCCAAAAACGATACGGTAAATTGCTGGCAGGCGGTATGTGGCGCGCCAATACCAGCAGCATGCGCAGCATGAAAAACAACGAAGGCGGCCTCAACGCCATGTTTGTTTCCACGGCGGTTGCAGAGGCTATTTTGGGTAAAAAAGCGGCAAAGGCAGAAGAGGCCATGGCTGCGCTCAAAAACGGCGAAGTGTTTAAAGCCGTAAAAGTAAAAAGCAGCATCGAGGTGAAACTCGACAAGGAAAATGAAACCCTGAGCGGCGACAACGTGGTGGGCATGATTGAAGGCAGCGACAAAAACCTCAAAAAAGAAGCCCTGCTCATCAGCGCGTATTACGATCATTTCGGCAAGCCGGAACAGGGTGCAGCGTTCAGCGGCGCCGACAACAACGCCAGCGGTGTGGCAGCGCTGCTCGAAATTGCCCGCGCCATGGCAGCAGCACAAAAGGAAGGCCTCGGCCCCAAACGCACCGTTGTATTTTTGCTGACGGCCGGACATGAAAAGGCCAACGCCGGTGCATCGTTTTACAGTGCCTATGCAGCTTATCCGATCGACCGCACCATCACCAGTATCAGCCTCGAACGCCTCGGCCGAGCAGATGACAGCCACAAAACGCCTTATGTTTATGTGGTTGGCGCCGACCGCAGCAGCATCGACATGGACAACCTGATTGATTACACCAATCACTTTAACACCAAGCTGGAACTCGATAAATCGCTTGGAGATGCCGACCATGCCGATAAGCATTTTGAAAATGCCGACAACTATGTTTACGTTTCGCGTAAGGTGCCGGCAGTCAGCTTCTTCGGCAGCAAAATGGAGCGCAGCGCAAGTGCCAGCGATACTGCCGAAAAATTAGACTATAAACTCCTGCAACAACGCGCACAATTGGTCTTTTATACCGCCTGGGATATTGCCAATCGCCCGGTGCGCATAGGCTTCCAGGATGGTAGCTTTAAGGCCGTAAAAGAGTAAAAGTTTATAAAAAACACAGGAGTCATCCCGAATTTTGGAATATACATCAATTCTGGATGACTCCTGTTTAAATTCAACGAATCAGGAATCCGGTCTTTTATTGCAGTTCAATAATCTTTTCCGCTTCGCGCAAACCACTCAGGTAGGCGCCGTGCGCGGTGGAGAAATAATCAATTTCGGTATGCTCACCGGCAAAGAATAATTTATCCTGCACGGCTGCGGCCAGGTCGTCGAAATGTCGCATTTCAGTGCCTACTGCGGTGTAAGAATAGGCGCCAAAGCTGTTTTCATTGCTGTTCCAGCGGGTGCGTAAAAAATCGACAGGATCCGGGATGCTGCTCCCGTAAATATCCCGCAGGTGCTTCATAACCTCGTAAATGATTTCTGCATCGAGCATGGTTTCCGTTTGGCGGGCATAATCGGCGTAGGCGAAAGTCATCAGCGCATTGACGGAGGGGTGAAACTTCCTGACATTGACAAAATAATTGAACTTGTCGCGGGCCTCCGGCGTGTAGGAAAGGTACTGCACATCGTCCCAGAACGCTGTATCCCAGCGCAGCAAAAACTTATTGACACAGCTCATACCCACCTTGTCGATGGCGTTTAGTTTATTGGCCGGCAGGGAAGGTGTAAATGCAATTGTATTATTTTTCAACACGCCGAGCGGGACCGTCACAATGACATAATCGGCTTCGCTTGTGGTGCCGTTATGGCTTACCCGTACTTTTCCTGCGGTGTAATCAATTTTTGTAACACGCTGATTAAGTTGCACTTGCAGATCTTTAGCCAGATAATTGGCGATGGTATCATAGCCATTGGTGGCAATTTTCTCCACACCGCCGTATTCTTCCCCTTCGTTGTAGAGCAGCGAGGATAATTTATTCAGATCGCCCGTGTCGAAAGTGAGATAAGTGGACAGGAAAAACTTCCAGAGACGGTCGTTGGCGTACTGCGGGTATTTGTTATTGAAAACCGTTTCAAAACTTTGTCCGGCGTTGCCGCTATTCATCAGGGTATCGAGCACGTCATAAAAGGCTTCTTCCTGGTCGGCGTACAGCGAATCGGCGCGCAAGCCTCCGCCAAGATCCCAGGATTTTATACTTTCATCGTCGGTATGAAACGTCGTCATGCCTGCCTGCTCGGCAAGCGTGGCGATGGGGTTTCCTTGTACGCCGTGTATCCAGCTGGCGCCTTCGTCGAAGGCGATACCGAGGCTGCGGTTGCTGCGCAGGCGGCCGCCCACGCGGTCTTGCGCTTCCAGCACCGTCACTTTGAAACCCCGGTTTTGAAGTTGGCGGGCTGCTGCCAAACCGGCAATACCGGCACCGATCACCAGCACGGATTTATCGCTGAATTGTTCGTTTTTGTCGCAGGCATGCAGCAGGGCCGGGCCGATGAGGAGTGCGCTGGCGCCTTGCAGGGAGTGTTTTAGAAAGGTACGTCGTTGCATGAGGTGGTAAATTAAAGCAAAAGTACTACCGCAACTGATTTTTCCCTATTCTTGCAACGCACATCACAACTTTTTTGCAATGAAAAACATTCTGTACCTCTTCCTCGCTCTGATTCCCCTCCAACTAAATGCCCAAAACACCGGCGTCGGCGCCAAAGCGCCCAAAGGCGCTAAAATGTACTTCGACGGCACGGCTAAATCATTTACCGACAACTGGCAGTACTGGAATGGCCCACGCCTCAAAGCCTCCGGCCCGGTACAATGGCCGCTGCTGCCCGACCCCGCCGGAAAAGGCTTGGTGTTCAGCAGCAATGACCCCGCCGCCGCTGGCGGACTGTACGGCGCTGCCGACCTCGTTACGAAACAGGAATTCCGCGATTTTCGCGCCCACGTGGAGTTTTACATCGCCGACCCGGGCGGTAACAGCGGCGTTTATCTCCAAAACCGCTTTGAAATTCAGGTGCTCGACGGCGACTCCACAGCCCACGGCCTGGCCGCCGTCATCAACGAGCGCCCCGCCGTTTATTTTCCCTACAAGGGTCTGAAACAGTGGAATGCCTACGATATTGTGTTCCGCGCCGCGCGTTTTAAAGATGGTAAAATGGTGGAAAAACCTATGGTCACCATGCTCTTTAACGGCGTAAAAGTACACCGCAACCAAGCCATTAATCAGGTCTGGGGTGGCCCGAATTCGGGTATCGACGGCGGGAACGACAATGGTCGCGGCCTGACCGACCGACCCGGCGGACTCAAACTCCAGGCGGAAGGCCACAACGTGTATTACCGCAACATCTGGATTCAAAACCTGAACCTCGACAAGCCCGATACCGACCTGCTGCTGCCAGGCAAACCCGCGCTCGAACAAGGCGAACACGCCGCCAAACTCCTGCGGATTCCTTACAAAAGCAAACTCGACAATACCGATCGCACGTATTTTGTCTACCTGCCGCGCGGCCACAACGGCGTAGTGGGGGATAAAAAATACCCCGTGCTGCTCTTCCTGCACGGCAATGGCGAACGCGGCAATGGCAAAGACGAGTTGGACTACGTCATCACCCACGGCCCTTTGTACGAAGCCTGGATTCAGAAGCGCGATCTGCCATTTATCATCATTTCGCCGCAACTGCACATGTTTGATATGGATAAACGCAACATTTCCTATATCGACAAACGCGAACGCAGCTGGATTCCGCAGCGCCTTGAAAAAGGAACACCGCCCCGCAACTGGGGCGACCCGCAGGCTGCCCTGATGTCGGGCGTGCTGCCCAGCGATACGTTTCCCGGCGGGCGAAAAACCCTGCCGGAGGGCTGGAACCTTGTTGAAGAAGACCTGATCGGCATGCTGGATATTGTGCAGCTGTATTTTCAGGGCGATGCGCAGCGCACTTATCTGAGCGGACTGAGCTACGGCGGTTTTGGCACCTGGCATCTGGCGCATACCCATCCGGAGCGTTTTGCCGCTATTGCACCCGTTGTGGGCTGGGGCCATCCCGATTACATGGAGCCGATTGCCAAGGCTGGCTTGCCGGTTTGGGCCTATGCAGGCGGATTAGATCCTGTGGTGCAGCCGCGTTATTTTTACGCCGGACTAAACCGCCTCAAAAGCCAGAGCAAGGCCGAAGTGCGTTTTACCATTCACGAAGACCTGGGCCACGATACCTGGCGGCGCGTATATGGCGGTTCCGATTTATATGAATGGCTGTTGAGTAAAAAAAGGGAGTAAGCATCAAAGCAGCGTTTGTTGGGCGGGTCGCTTCTTCAATAATAGACATCAAAACAAAACGACCATGCGACTAATCTTTACCGCCTTCTTATTGGGCTTACATTCCATTTTTGCTACCCTTTTTTGCCAAAATGACCCTTGTGCCGGTACTTTCCAGCCCGGCTTCCCGCAAATAAGCGGAAATGCGCAAATGACCTGTGAAACACCTTACACGACCCTGACCTTACAGCCCGGCTCAGGGTCGTCGTTTACCTACTCCTGGGCATTCGACAACGCCATTATTTCCAATACGCAGGCCATAACGGTTAACCGCATCGGGCGCTATGATGTGACGGTTACCGCATCCAACGGTTGCACGCGCACCCTTTTTAAATTGGTTGTGGATGCCTGCGTCAGCAATGAAATTGCAGGCTTGCAACCGCGGGAATGCGACCTGCCGGATTCACCGGATTTCAACCCGGCTGAAAGCTGCTTTGAGGCCTGCGTTACCCGGTGTGCCTTGCCTGAAGTTTGGGGCAGCACGGCGCCCTGGCAATTTGATGTCCCAATTCCCGGATGGTGCAGCATGATCCAGAACGACCAATGGTTTAGTTTTATGGCCTTGCAGGAGAGTATTGAAATTGAAGTGGAAGCAAGCAATTGTTCTAACGGCGACGGCGTTCAGGTAGCCATATACTCCAGCTGCCAGGGGCCGCCGCTGGCCTGTGAGGCTGGTGGCGACGGAGAGGCAAATTTTATTCAGCGAATCAGCACTTCAGATCTTATTCCCGGGCAGGCCTATTTCATTGTCATTGATGGTTTTTCAGGCGATCAATGCGATTTCAGAATGCGCGCCACACCCTGGAACAGTTGGACAGAACTGTGCAACGATGATTGCCCGCCCGGATTCACCTGTGTCGGCTCTTTGGATACCGTACAATTGGAAGCACCGGAGGAGCTTTGCCCGAATCAACTGGGTAAACTACTGATCAATTTACCAGATAACGCCTTGATTACAGGTTATTTATGGACGGCTCCGCCCGGCACCCTGATCAACGGACAGGAAACGCCGCTCATTATTTACGGCCCGCAGGGCAAAAAGCCGAGCATTCAGATGGGCAATGAAAGTGGCAATATCTGCGTGCGTTTATTGCGTTATTTCCAGCCGCCCAGCCCTTCACTATGCGTATATATCGACGTCAATAACGGCTATGATACCACCTTGCCCGACACAACGGTCTGCGCCGAAAACCTGCCCTACCTTGCGCCATGGGGCGCAGAAATTTTCAGCAATGGCACTTACACCGGCATTGTGGCGGCAGTGGACGGTTGCGATTCCTTACTGCGGCAGAAAGTCACCATTGTTCCCCTGAAAGTGAATCAGTTCAATTTTGTCGTCTGTGGCAATGAATGCGTAAGCGTTGGCGGCCAAACCTACTGCGAGTCCGGTTTTTATTCCAACACCAGCATTGGTAGCAGCGGCTGCGAGGAGCAAAACAATGTTTTTCTTACCCAATTGACCCCGCTGGCCGAAATTATCGCCCCCGCACAACCGCCCTGCGCACAAACTTCATTTGTGCTAAATTCAGCAACGCCTTCAAGTCTGGGAGCGACCTTCAAACGCTGGTATCGGCTACCGCAAAATCAACTGCTTGGCCTGGGCGACCAATTGACAATTACGCAAAGCGGCACCTATGTTCTTGAATGCAGGGTTGTCTTCGGACAGGTGAGCTGCTCCGCCTTCGACACCATTACAGTAGATTTTACTACGGGCAACCTGCCTCTGACCACCACGGCCATCATGGCGAATCCCTGCATCAGTTCGCTCAGCATTCTGACAGCCAGCAGCATTTCCGGAACAAGCTTTGCCTGGAGCGGGCCTGACAATTTTCAGGCAAACGGCGCTTCCGTTACCGCAATTCAGGCAGGCACGTATACCGTGATCGCTACGGCCGGCAATGGCTGTACAAGCACGGCGAGTTTAGTTGTGCCAACCGTGACGCCCATTAGCGTTCAAGCCTTCAACGATACGCTGAACTGCTACTCTCCGACCCTCGATTTGCAGGCAACAAGCAACGCTGTGCAGCCCGTTTACGCCTGGCAGGAACTCAGCCCCAATGCTTGGCAGGTAACCGTAACCGATGCTGCCAGCGGCTGTACCGCCACCGATATTGCCGAAATATTGATCGACCTCGATACCCCCTTGGTTCGTGTTGCCAACCTGACAATCAACTGCTCCAACCCTTTACAAACCCTTGATTATCTGACAGATGCAGACCCGCATAGCTGGATTTGGACAGGACCTGACGGCAGTGAATATCCCAACCTCAACCCCATGGTCGGGCTTGCCGGCGATTATACCGTCGTTGTAACCCAAATCGACAACGGCTGCCAGGCAAGCGCAGTACTTAATGTTTCGGAAGACAAATTGCCGCCACCACTAAGTATTCAGCAGACACCCGTACAATGTGGCGACACCAGCTACACCTTGCAGGCAATTGCGCCGGGAGCCGTTCTCATCTGGTGGAGCGGACCGGATGCGTGGACAGATTCGCTCGCCACAACCACGGTCGCGCAGCCGGGCCTTTACACGGCCCATGCGATCGGGCAAAATGGCTGCGATACGAGTGCCGTTGTTGATGTGTTGCCGGCGCCGGACTTTCCGCAAATTTCGGTAAGCGGCGATTCGCTCACTTGCGCCGACCCCATCGGTCAACTTAGTGTTACCGCCGATTCCAGTGTCATATCTTTTGCGTGGAGCGGACCGAACAATTTCAGTTCAACCCTGCCCAACCCGCAAGTCGACAGCATTGGCGTTTACACCTTAATCGTAAGCAACACGCAGGGCTGCAGCGCAAGCGCTCAGGCGGTAGTGGTCGGTGGCTGCAGTGTCGGGGCAACAGGTATTCAGCTACTTTCCGGCATCAAAGTGTATCCGGTTCCAAGTACAGGGCAAATTTACCTGGAAAGCAGCAGCGATTGGCAAAATTCGAGCCTGCAACTTGCCCTTCGCGACCTACAGGGTAAAATTATCTGGAGCAGTTCCATGGAAAATAGCCCAAACAAAATACCATTGGATTACTCCTCGATTGCGGCCGGCACTTACCTGTTAAGCGTGCAACAGGCCGCAAAAATTGCAGTCTTCAGGATCATCATTATACCTTAAGGCATAGCCTGTTTTCAGCATAGCGGTATCGGTGCCTTGAGCGTACCCCGGCCCGATACCGCTATCACGCAGAACCATTATAAATAAAGCGGAAATCCCGGGTTCTATTATTTCCAATTAAAAATATCGCCTTATATTCGGCGCGCCAAATTTTTTTTGACATCTATCCCACCACATGACTCTAGGAATTATAAAAGAAGCGGAGGGTGAACAACGGGTAGCCCTCACACCGGAAAGTGTTCCGGCACTCTTAAAACTCGGAATCCAGGAAGTTTGGATCGAAAAAGGCGCCGGTGAGCGTGCATTTTTCTCCGATCAGGCCTACGAACAACAAGGCGCACGCGTCAGTAGCCGTGCCGAACTCCTCAAACAGGCAAAAATTGTAGTCTGTATTTCAGCGCCACCCGACAATGAACTGGCAACGTTGAGCGCCGGACAGGTAATCATCGGGCAGTTCAACCCCTTGGGCAACGCTGCATTTGTTGACAATGCTGTCAAAAGCAAAGTCACCGCATTCAGCCTCGACCTCGTACCGCGCAGCACCCGCGCGCAGGCGATGGACGTGCTCTCGTCGATGGCCACCGTGGCCGGTTACAAGGCAGTTTTAACGGCGGCCAATCACTTGCCTACCTTTTTCCCCATGTTTATGACGGCCGCAGGCACCATCAAGCCTGCCAAAGTGCTCATTCTGGGCGCGGGCGTAGCAGGCTTACAGGCCATTGCAACAGCCAAACGCCTTGGTGCTTCGGTAGAAGCCTTTGACGTGCGCGCTGCCGCCAAAGAAGAGGTGATGAGCCTCGGGGCCAAATTTGTGGAAGTGGAAGGCGCCCGCGATGAAAAAGCTGCCGGCGGTTATGCCGTGGAGCAAACCGACGAGTATAAAGCCAAGCAGGCAGAGGTCATTCACAAGCACGCCATGGCAGCCGACGTGGTCATTTGTACCGCACAAATTCCCGGCCGCAAAGCCCCCGTGTTACTCCGCAAGGAAACCGTGGAGCAAATGAAATCCGGCGCGGTGATTGTCGACCTTGCTGCCTCTACCGGAGGCAACTGCGAGGTGACGCAAAATAACCAGACCATTCAACACCAGGGCGTGACGGTCATCGGCAACTCCGCATTGCCCGCCACGGCACCCAAAGATGCGAGCACTATGTTTGGCAAAAACATTGTCAATTTTGCCAAAATATTGATTATCAAGGGTGAATTATTGGTCAATTTTGAAGACGACATTTTGCTGGGCGCCTGCGTAGCGCATGCCGGCGAAGTGATCAGCCCACGCCTTAAACCTGCACCCGCCAACGCTTAACCTTTAGCCCTGCACCTGTTAACTATGGAATTTTCACCCAATACACTCGAACTTTTATACATCGTCATTCTGTCGGTGTTGCTGGGTATCGAAGTGATCTCCAATGTGCCGGCCATTCTGCACACGCCCCTGATGTCGGGCGCCAATGCCATCCACGGCGTTGTCATCATCGGCGCAATCATCGTGATGGGTCACGCCAAATCCGATGATTATGTCGCCCTAACCCTTGGCTTCCTGGCAGTATTGCTGGGCACCCTGAATGTGGTTGGCGGCTTTGTCGTGACCAACCGAATGCTCGAAATGTTTAAAAAGAAGAAGTAAGCCCGGCCTAACACTATGTCATCAGAAATTTTACTCCAGCTTTCATACCTCATTGGCTCTATCACCTTCATCCTTGGCCTCAAAATGCTCAGCAGCGCCGATAGCGCGCGCCGTGGCAACTTGCTGGCCGCCGCGGGTATGGGTATCGCCATTGTCGGAACCATTTTTTTCCATAAAGACAGTGAAGGTCATGCCATCGGCAACCTGATCTGGATTTTTGCGGCCATGCTCATCGGCACCGTAGTTGGCTACCTTATGGCCATGCGCGTCAAAATGACCGCCATGCCGCAAATGGTGTCCTTTTTTAACGGTATGGGCGGCGCCTGTGCCGCCATCATCTCCATCGTCGAACTGCACAGCCACGACCACAGCCAGGCCAGCCCCTGGTACATGCTCATCATTTACCTCGGCCTGATTATCGGTACGGTATCTTTCAGTGGCAGCGTCATCGCTTACGGAAAACTCGACGAGAAAATCAAAGACATCAACAGCAAAGCCCTCACGTACATCAACCTGCTGCTTTTGGCATTGGTATTCGGGGTGCTGGGCGTAACTGTTTTCAGTCCGGCTACGATCAGCGCCGATATGGCCTTGTGGCTCTTGCTCGGCTTATCCACCCTGTACGGCGTACTGTTTGTTATGCCCATTGGTGGCGCCGACATGCCGGTGGTTATTTCGCTGCTCAACTCTTTCACGGGTATGGCTGCCGCTTTTGGTGGCTTTATGTACAACAACCCGGTGATGCTGACCGGCGGTATCCTCGTTGGCTCTGCGGGAACCATCCTGACGGTGCTGATGTGTACTGCCATGAACCGTTCTTTGCTCAATGTCATCATCGGCTCTTTTGGCGGTGGCGGCAGTGCAGCAGGTGGCGGCGCGAAAGGCGATCAGACGGTACGCGAAATTACCCTAACCGATACGGCTATCTTGTGCGCCTATGCCAGTAAGGTGAGCATTGTGCCGGGTTATGGCCTCGCTGTTGCGCAGGCGCAGCATATTTGCCACGAGTTTGAAAAAAATCTTGTGGAACGCGGCGTGGAGGTTAATTACGCCATCCACCCGGTAGCAGGGCGTATGCCCGGCCACATGAACGTGCTGCTTGCCGAAGCCGACGTGCCCTACCCCATGCTCGTGGAAATGGAGGACGTAAACCCTAACCTGCCCAATACGGACGTGGTAATTATCGTTGGCGCCAACGACGTGGTTAACCCTGCGGCCGAAAACGACCCTTCCAGCCCGATTTACGGCATGCCGGTCATCAAGGTTTGGGAAGCAAAAACCGTTATCGTGCTCAAACGCAGTATGCGCGCCGGTTATGCCGGTATCGAAAACGAACTCTTTTTCCATCCCAAAACTAAAATGCTCTTCGGCGATGCCAAAGACACCCTCACTAAATTGGTTGGGGAATTAAAGGGGATTTAGCGCTTGTTTGGCATTTCAACAGTAACATAAAAATCCCGAATTTTGGATAACACCAAAATTCGGGATTTTTCTTTTTCATGTTTATTTTTACAAAAAAACTTGTAAAATCTTTATAAATCCCGGCTTTCCTTCGCTAATCCGCGAATACGCGGCGTGCTGCCCACTTCCGGAATCTGATCGTAAATGCTCTGCGCATCTGCGCGTTCGCGCGCTGCAAAAAACTCCAGCGCCCCACTGATTCCGGCAAGCAATGCGATGAAAAACAAGGCGCCATTGGCAACCAGGGTGGATGCAAAAGCCACATAGGTTTTCATATTGCCGTCTCCCGGCGGCACTAACCACTCAAAGGCGGAAAGCACCATTTCCCAAAGGCTGCGCACCACACCCAATTTCATATCCAGCATAAAGAAGAACAAAAGCCCCAGATTGGCCAGAAAAAAGCCGGTGGTCAGCAAATGCCCCCAACGGGAAATACTGAATGCACGCCCCAGCGCTACAAACGGATTGGCAGATTCAAAGTATAAAGCCGCCGACAACTGGGAGGCAAAGGGCAAGATAAGCATCGAAAAAAGATATATCCAGAAGCCATGACCAAACAAATAAAGGGTCGACATCAGCGCCGTGGGTAAAATCAGCAGAAGCCCCACCGCAATTCTTCGGGCCAAAGGATTTTCAATACGCTCATTATCAGGCAATTCACGCTCAACCGCCCGCATTCCCACAAAAGTGATAATGGTCAGAAACAAGGTCTGAATCCAGAAAACAAAAGGCACCCGCGCATTTTCAAAGAAGTTTTTGGTCCCTTTAAACATATCCATAAACTCCCGGCCAAACATAAACGTATCCCAGGGATGCTCGCCGGAAACCAGTATTCCCGTAAAGAAAAAGGCGATCGCGCTGCCAAAAATACCAAAAAGTACGGTCTTGGGATGGCGTTTGACCAGGGTGAAAGTATCAGAAATGACTTCCCCGCTGGTTTTAATCCGATTGAAAGCAAATACCTGATGCACATCCGGCGGAAGAATGGCATCGTCGCCGGCATTGGCAAAGGCGCCGCTTTTGGCCAAATGCCGCGGCAGCCAGACGAAATACCAGAGCACAAAAAACAGAGAAACACCAATAAAAATAGCGCGGACAAATTGCGGAGTCTCGGTGTAGCGCGTCAGGAATCCTTCAAAAAACGCCGCCAGCACAATTACCGGAATGATGCCGAGAAAAATCTTAATCCCGCGTCGCATACTCAGGCCAAAAGCCTGTGTGCGCCGGTAAGTGCCGGGAAACAACAAACCGGAGCCCGCAACCAAACCGGCCGCACCGGCAATGATAATGGCGCTGATTTCCAGCGTGCCATGTATCCAAATGGTAAAAAACGACTCCCAGAATACCCCGTGTTCAATAAAAAAGTACTGAAAAGCACCCACCATAATGCCATTGTGCACCATAATCAGCAAGGTGCCTACCGAAGCTGCCACGCCGGAAATCGCCGTCTGGAAAGCTACAAACAGGTTATTCGCCGCAATGCCTACAGACATCCCGAACTGTTCATCCCGTTTGTAAACCGCCATCGGATCACCGGCTTCAATATTCTCCAAAGTCATCTCCACATATTCTTCACCCAGCACCACCTGCGCAAAATCCGGGTTGATGATACTCGAAACCACCCCGATGGCAAACGACAAAACAAATACTGCAAAAGACAGTAGTAAAGCCTTGCGAGTTTCCCACATTATTTTGGGTAATTCATACGACCAAAAACGGCCGAGCACTTTCATGCCCGATCGCTTACCTTTGTATACGTTGTGAAAAACGCGCTGCGCCAAACCATTGAGGTACATCCGTACCGATCGGTTCGGGTAAAAGCTGCGGGCATAGGACAGATCGTCGGTGATCTCTACAAATAAACGATTCAGCAATTCCGGGTCGCGTTGCTCAAAACGCAACTGCTGCTCGAAATTGGCCCATTTTTCCTTGTTTTGTTCAATAAACTTGGTCTCGCGCATAAGTTATACCCTGTTTTTGGGGATTAGCAAGCTGGCTCAGGCCCGGTCGCAGCGTTCAATTGGCGAACATTCGTCCAGCAAAATATTGCCCTTGTACCGGAATGTAACACCCGGCGCATAGTAGGCCTCAAAGATAATGGTATTCAGATCGCTGTCGGGTACAAATTGAAAATTGTATTGCCGCCATTCTTTGTGATTGACTAAGCCGGAGGCCGCAAGCAACTGCGATTTGTGGCCATTGCCGCCCCATACGCGCAGACGAACCGGCATGTTGTAACCCGCATATTTTTCTACATGTGCCAGATGAATGCTGAATTTATAACAAATTCCACCTTTTAATGGCTTGTCAAGCTGCTGACCAATGTCCTCCACCGTCCCGTCTTCACGCGTGACCAATCCAAGGCAGGTTTTCCCGGCTTTGGGTGTACATTGTACCCCCCAGGCGCCCGGCATAATATCCGCTGTGCTGCCCTTGCTCTGCCAGTTCCAGTCTGCCGGAGCAGCCGACTGCTTAGGCTTGCCTTCAAATGAGGCATTGCGGAAAGGGATATAATCGGCAGGAGCAAGCTGCCACGCCATCAGCGGCAAACAAAACAGGAATATGGATTTTATTCGATTTTTCATGCCACAAACTTAGGAAAATATGTACAGGAGTGTTTTAGTGTTTTAGTATTTTAGTGTTTTGGTGTTTTGGTGTTTTAGTGTTTGTGTGTTTGTGTGTTTGAGCGCTTTAGTATTTAAAAAATTGATTTTCAACTACATAAACACTAAAATACAAAAACACTCAAACACTTAAATCTACAACCCCATCTTCACCTTCCTGCCCGGTAGCAAGGCCCAGTGCGGGTGACTGCTTTCCAGTCCCCGCGGACTAATCAGCCACAAGACCGGCAGGCGTGGCTGAATACCCGGCGGTTCGGCATAACCATCGGTCAGGTAGAGCAGGGCATCCGGTCTTTCCTGGTCGGCAATTTCCAGCACCGGTTTAAAATTAGTTCCACCCCGTCCTTCAACCGCCTCCGGCGTTTGTCCGCGATAAGGATAACGTCTGGTGATCACGGTATCGCATTCCAGCACTTCAATTTCAGCACCGGCACGCCAAAGGTGAAAAACTTCATCAAAAAACCGGCTTAACTCCAGTTGTCCGATACTTCCGGAGGTATCAATACCCACTAAAAATTTCGGCTTTCGACGAATACGGATGCCCGGCACCGTTCCAAAACGGCGGCTTGGGCGTTTGATGGTATTTTTCAGATAGGTACGGCTTGCGCTGCCGCTGAACAACCGCAGGGTACTGCGCCAATCGAGCGTCGGACTGCTGCGCTGCTGCATTTCCTGTATGCGTTCGCGCACTTCTCCGGGCATATTGCCCCAGGCATGTGCGCTGGTACGCTGATGCGCCGTCTGTAAAAGGCTGTCGAGGTGATGCTCCAGCAGATCTTTTTCCAACTCCGAGCGCGCGCGCAATTCCTGCCAGGGCTGATGGCGTTCAAGGCCATTGGTGTCGGACTTGATCTGCTCCAGCGATTCACGGCCGCTTTCGCCGGGTTTGCCCGATCCGCCACTGCGCTGTGTTTCCTGTATTTTGCGGTAATAATAAAACCAGGTCTGGCCGGGCAGGAGCGACAATTCCGGAAAACTCTCCAAAAAAATACTGTCGTCGGGCAACATCCTGCGTTCCACATATTGATTAACCACCAGATCAAAGGCCACATTCAGCAACAGGTAGTCCATCGCCTGCACGTCGATGAGCAGGTGCCTGAAAACTAAGTGCAGCATTTCATGCTTTAATACGCCCAAACGGTAGTCCGGATTTTTTAAATCCTTGTCCCAAAAATCTGCATTGATGTACAGGGTAAAATGATCGCCCCGGCGGTTGGCGCCCACCGCAAGCGTATCCACCGGATGCCCCTTGCGCACCACTTCCTTGCTCAGGGCGCCCAGCAAATGCGCATAAAACGGCTCCCGCAGGAGCAATTGTACCGCCGTGGCCGCCACTTCATCCAGAATGCGTTGACTCGTGTTACTCATCCGTGATTATGGGTAAAACCGATTTCCAAATGATTCATTTTTAATAACTTACTCAAATCAAGCTGAATTTCCTTAAAAGGGTTTCCACCCAGTTCAAGGCGCTCCAGCAAACTCAGCTCCGACAAAAAAGCGGGCAGCGATTCCAAGCGGTTGAAGCGGGCGCCCAGCACTAATAGTCCGGATGATGCTTTTAAAAAATCCAAGCTCGTCAATGCGCATCGGTTCATCACGCATTCCCGGAGTGCCGGAAATGGCCCAAGCCGCGCTTCGCCTTCCACAGGGTAGGCATCGATGAGTAGTTTTTCAAGGCTTTCGCTTCCAAAAATGCCATTTTCCGGCACCTGCATCGCCTGTTTGGGCCGATGCGTACCACGGCGGATGCTCAGGGTACGCAAGGTGGGCAGGCGCAGCAGCGACACTGGGAAATGTTCCAAACGGGTATTTTCAATAAAAACACTCTCCAGCGGCAATGCGCTCAGGTATGGAATGGACGCCTCAAAGTCGAATAAACGATGCGCCGGCAGGGCAATATACCGGATAAAATGCAGCGTGCTGATACCCGGACTAAGGGTAGCAAAAGGATATTGCGACAAATTCAGCGTTTGATGCGATATAAGGTTGTACCCGCTCAACGCACCGCTGCTGCGATGCCAGGCACACATTTTATAGGCTAAAATAAAATCAAACAGGTCGAATTCCGGATTGTCGAACTTGCTGAAATACTCCGACTCATTGTAATAGTAATTAACGCTCTCCCGAAGTTTTTGGGCCTGCCTGAGCGTTTCTGCGCCGGCATGTTGCTGCAATAAAGACATGGCCAAGCCAGCGGTTTCCTTCTTGGCATGAAACACAGAAAGCCCGAAAAGGTATCCCAATAAACGCCGGTTGACACCGCCACCGCGAATTAACTCCAGCACTAAGGGAGCATTATCGCTGCTCTCATCGCACAATAAATTCGTAATTTGGCGGGTAAATTGGCCCTCCGAATCATTTTGAAGGTAGTTGTCGAACATTTTTTCTGAATTTTCAGAGATTCTTGAAACAAATTGCCAGACACATAGTTTCTTTAAGGCATCAAATACATCCATTTTCTATTAAAACTGAAATCAACTTTAAGCATGGACGTCCAGGAAGGCAAAGAAAAATTCATTGAGTCATGGGGTAAAATGGGCGGCGACTGGGGAATCAACCGCGCAATGGCCCAAGTACATGCCTTGCTGATGATCGCACCCGAACCCCTCACCGCCGATCAGATTAAAGACGAACTAAAAATTTCAACCGGCAATACCAGCATGAACCTCCGGGCACTCATGGATTGGGGCCTCGTCTACAAACAACTCAAATCCGGCGAACGCAAAGAATACTATTATGCCGAAAAAGACATCTGGAAGGTTGTCTGCCAAATCATCATCAACCGCAAAAAACGCGAACTCGAACCCCTGCTCAAAGTACTTGACGAGGTAGCTGCCGTGAAAGGCGACAGCCCCGATGCGGAATCTTTCAGTACCACCGTAAATGATATCCGCAAACTTACCCACAAGGCCAATCAAACCCTCGACGCGCTCGTCAAAGCCGATTCCAACTGGTTTACCGGAACGTTCCTCAAAATGATCAGATGATTTTTTGAGTGTTTTAGAGGTTTAGTGTTTTAGTGTCATATTTTTTGTTGTAAAAAAGTGACTCTAAAACACTTAACCTCTAAAACACTAAAACACCCAAACACTTAGTCCTCACTCCACCACCAGCGTCTTTTTCTCCACCCCGACACCGGTAATCGTCATTTTTTTCCAGCGTTTGGGCAGTTTCGTTTTCAACTGTACGATGCCCTGCGGTGTAATATCCACGCCGCCAAAGCCCATAATGGTGCCTTGCAGGAAGCCGCCGGCGCCGGTAGCAAAATACGGGTTGCTTCCTCCTGCCGTTTCCGCCAGCACACCGAATGGCGGCACTTCATTGGGCTTGTAGCTTTTTACCCATAAATTATAAGCGCGTTCGGCATCACCGCTGCGCGCAGCCGAAACGGTCAGAATCGCGTTGCCCATGGCCGGGCCTTCAGGCGACATCCGCGGCTCGTAGTAATCCAGATCTTTTTTGATCTGTACCGGATCGGTGATCATTTTCAGGGGGTAAGCCAACAAATTCACATCGGCTTGTTTAATCACCTCGCCCTTGTAGGTGGCGTTTTCACGGGTGGTACCGTCGGGAAATTTCAAAATGGGAATATTATCGGCTACATGTTTCCAATCGGGATTGGGCGTCAGTCCAAGCTCCCGCGCAGCATCGCCGGCATAAATCAAAACCGTTTTGGCCATACCGTTGGTGAAGGCATTGTTGTCGATGTTTTCCTGCCACTCATTTGCCCCGATGACATTATTAATATCGTAGCGGCCGGGGCCATTGCGCTCCACCCGACTTGCCCAGAAATCGGCGCCTTCTTTCAGCATCGGCCAGCCGCGGGTGCGCAGCCATTCCTTGTCTTTGGTCACTAAATAATACTGCCAGGCTGACCAGCCCACACAACCTGTAATATGCTGCTGAAATGGCCCGGTCAAGGCCCATACCGGCGTTTCCTCCTGCCCGGTCAGCGTGCTTTCCCAGGGATACATGGCGCCCTGATAACCGTGCGAAAAGGCGTTTTGCTTCGCCTCATCCAGCAACTGGTAGCGAAACTCCAGCAGGGAGCGCGCAATTTCCGGGTGCAACACCAGCAGCGGCGGGTACATCCACAACTCCGTGTCCCAAAAAACGTGGCCATTGTAGCCCAAACCCGACAGGCCCATGGGAGAAAGGCTCAGCGCTGTGCCCTCGCGTGCGAAAGCATACAGATGATAAAGTGCCGAACGCACATCGCGGGTAGCTGCCACATCGCCTTCAATGGTCACATTGCTCTCCCAAAGTTTGCTCCATTCCAATTTATGGCGCTTCAGCAGGCGCTCCGTGCGCTCCAAAGCGGCGTAAATGGTCAGGCGCTCAGCTTCATTGTGCGCATCAACCGTATGGGCGGAGCTGATCAGGGTGCCCACAACGGCAAAGCGATAGGTTTCGCCGGCTTTCAGCTTTTTATGAAATTTGGCCAAATGCATGTTGTAATCCCAGTCTTCGTGAATCAGATCCGGCTCCGAACCGTGCGGTTCTTCAAAAACAAAACTGGTGCTGGCCGCAACTGTGTATTTGCCCGACGGACTTTTCCCAACAGATGTCAGCAGGGGAATTAACACATGCGGACGATCGATTTCAGCGTAATAATTGCGCACATCCTGCAACATTTCCGGCGCTTCAATGACCGACATAGGCGTCACGGTCACCTCTTTTTTTGCCTTCAGCTCTACGATGGTGAGCGCGCAATAGGGCAAGTGCCGCAAGGCCATCACCGAATGTGAAACGCTCAGTTTATCGCCCACATCAAAGGTGGTCTGCAATTGCGCCTGCTGCATGTCTAATGTCTGGCGATAATTGCTGATGTCGCGACGGCCGATACGCCGGCCA
The DNA here is from genome assembly GCA_017303875.1 of Chitinophagales bacterium. Classification (GTDB taxonomy): domain Bacteria; phylum Bacteroidota; class Bacteroidia; order Chitinophagales; family Saprospiraceae; genus M3007. The sequence continues at coordinate 274,334 of JAFLBP010000001.1, forward strand.
TCCACATCGAGGTTCATGTTTACAAAATTGAAGCCTTTGAGGATATTGCTCACGCGCCCGCGCAGGTAGTTGTCGTAGGCGCCGTTGAGCACTACATCCTTCACCTTCATCGGCTCGGGAGAAGAAACCAATCCGATCATACCGTTGGCGGTGGTAATACCAAAGTAATTTGAGGGGTTAATATCATCCGCCACAATATGCCAGGGCGAATTTTTCAGGTCTTCCTGCGCCAAAAGCAGGCCGGGTAAAAACAAAAAAAGCAGGGCTAATCGTTTGGCTAATAGCATCATGATCGTTCAGTTTGTAGTCATTAAAAATGAATTTCAGAACAAGCGCTTAAAAAATGCACTTACCTTCGCAGGGCGAAAATAGCGAATAAGGCTTGAAATGAAAATATTGCTTCTGGAAACCGCCACTGATATTTGCTCCGTCGCCCTTGGCGCCGAGGCGCTGTTGATTGCACAGGCCGAAAACCTGCAAGCGATGCAACATGCCGCCGTACTGACCCGACTGATTGAAGCGACGCTGGAGCAGGCGGGTCTGCGAGTAGCGGATCTCGACGCCGTTGCCCTGAGCAGCGGTCCCGGCTCCTATACTTCGCTCCGGGTGGGCGCCTCCACCGCAAAAGGTATTTCCTATGCGCTCAACAAACCGATTATTGCAATCCCGACTTTACAGGGACTCGCCTGGGGCGCCCGCGAAAAACACCCCGGAGCCTGGTACCTGCCCATGATTGATGCCCGCCGACAAGAGGTTTGGATGGCTTTGTATGATGAAAATTTAGTGGAACAACAAGCCGCACAAGCCCTGATTCTGGAAGATAATGCACTGGAAAACTGGCTCTTGCAACATGTGCCCGGCTTTCCCGAAACCCCGGTAGTGCTCTGCGGCAACGGGGTACCGAAAGTAGGGGCGCCCTACCCTGCCGGCCTCTCTGATTCGGGTATTCACACCTGCTCGGCAACCCACCTGCCCGCACTGGCACATGCCGCTTTTTTGTCAGGAAATTTTGTCGATACGGCATATTTTGAACCCAATTACCTTAAAGCGCCGAACATTACGGTTTCAAAACAACCGATATTAGTTAAAAAATAACTTTATACCCGTTAAATTATATTTTTCCAACCCTGCTAAGGGCTTACATGTTATATTTTTTTATATATTTGTATCATCCGCACATAAATGGCATAATTTTCGCTTATAAAAAATCGTTATTATGTGTGTTGCATGGCGATAACTTTAAGCTTCATTTTGCGTAATGAAACTGCGCCGATGCAACAAGGACAAGTAACACAGTCGTCTGGAAAAGTTCAGGCGGCGTGAAGGATTTAGTTACGTCACTTTCAAAACATGTACAATGAGAAAAGCTAAAGCTGAAGCATCGGCCGCTAAGAAGGAACAGCCCGATGTTTTGCTCGATTACGCCGAACTGCGCAAAGCAGTTCTGGTACTCCGCGCCGTCAATCACAAATTGCGCCAACGCATGATTGATCTGCTCGAATCCAATGGCAGCATGACGGTCACGGAAATTTACGTAAAAATGCGCTTAGAGCAAAGTGTTGCCAGCCAACACCTCGCGATTTTGCGCCGCGCCGGAGTTGTTCAAACAGACCGCAGCGGTAAATTTATCCACTACTCAATTAATCGTCAGCGCCTGCAAGGGATCTCCGAAATTGTAGGGCAATTGACGCATTGAGTAGTTGAGTGGTTTAGAGGTTTAGTGGTTGAGTGGTTTGTGTTTTAGTGTTTTAGTGTTTTTGTGTTTTTGTGTTTTAGAGGTTTAGTGGTTTAGAGGTTGAGTCCTTAAGGACGTAGATGCAGCAATGCTACTAAATCCTACTCCACTAAACCTCTAAAACACTAAACCTCTAAAACACTAAAACACTCAGAAAAACAGTCCCAAACGCAGGGAAATCAGGCCAATGGTGCCCTTGGAGTCTTCTTTTACAAAAGCGCCATTTTTAAGCACCGTACCTTTGTCGCGCGTAAGGTCGGTGAATTGCTTTTGGTAGGCCAAGCCGGCCACCAGGGTTGCACTGGATGCAATTTCATACTCGATGCCGCCGCCAAGTCCCCAGGACAAAGAAAGCGCGTTCACGTCCGAACGAATGTCTTCGTCTTCTGTATTTTGGGAGTTGGTACCACGGATACCCCCAACGCCTTTTGTTCTGAACCCGATGGTAAACACCGGAATTTCGGCGTAGTAGCGGATACGGGAATCTTCATTGGAGCCGCCGCGCATTTTCAGGCCAAAAGGAATTTCCACATAATTCACCCGGTAATACAGCTTTGCATTTTGCGGAAGCGTATCAAAACGAGGCTCGCTCAATTCGGAATTGGGCCAGAAAACGCCTTTTTCATAACCATTCTGAAGGGTTCCGCCCTGGTTGAAACCAAAACCCAAACCGGAAATGAACGCATAATTGCGTGCGAAGTAATACTCGCCGTTCATGCCCAATTTCAAACCCCAGTTGGAGCTGATTCCCTCAATTTTTTTATCGGAAGTACGCAGGCTGGAGAACGTAGGACTGGCCTGAAAACCGAAGCGGAACGATTGCTGTGCCTCAACACTCAGGTGCAACAACAAGGAAAAGAACAGCAGACTTACAATTTTTTTCATGTGAAGTAGTTTTTTTGCAGGTCGTTTTAAAACACGCCCCTGCGGTTCAGGTTTTTTACCTTGATTATTCGGATTAATGCTGAGAAATCAATCGGTCAATCCCTGAATCCTGCAAATCAAGGTTTAATTTCGCGGCCAAAATTCGCAATTTTTTCAGGATGCAACATAACTTTCCAACAAATTCCTACCCCAATGCGCGCGCGCATGACTTTTTCACCCCATTACAAGTGCTAAAATTTAAAAAGCTAAAAACACTACCCGCCGCCCTGCTGCTGCTCGCGCTGTTCAGCTTTGGCGCCTGTACCTCCGATGGCGTTGATGCGCCCGATGTTTCCGACATCAAAATTAACCTGCAAATTGAACGTTTCGATCAGGAATTCGCGCAAATCGATACCGCCAATCCGGAGCCTGGGCTTCAGGCCATCGCGCAGAAATATCCTACCCTGCTGCCGCCCTACCTGACGCGCATGATCCGACTGCCGGAACAACGCGCCGTGTCGCCCTTGGAAACGGTGCAGGGCTTTCTCGCCGACCCTTTCGTGCAAAAGCTGCGAGATACGGTCGATATTGTGTATAAAAACATGGACGCGGTAAAGCCCGGTCTCGAACAGCTTTTCCGCTATTACAAGTATTATTTCCCGGAAAAACCCACACCAAAAGTAGCTACCGTAGTGTCGGCTTTTTACACCGATGCCTTTGTGGTTGACGATTCGCTGATGGGCCTCAGCCTCGATATGTTTCTGGGGCAGCAATTTTCGGGTTATCGCGGCCAGTTTCCGGATTTTATGAGCTGGCAATTTACCCCGGAGTATATTCCGGTACGCATGGCCAAAGCGATTGCCAACGACCTCAACGAAACCCCGGCCGGCAAAAACCTGCTGGAAGAAATGCTCCGCAATGGCAAATCCCTGTACATCGTAAAAAAACTCTTGCCGCACACCCCCGACAGCCTGATTATGGGCTATACCGAACCACAAATGAGCGGTTGCTTTTCCAACGAACAGGAGGTCTGGGCGCGTATTCTCAGCCAGAACCTGTTGTATTCCAGCGATTTTTCACAAACCCGCAAACTCATTGAACCCAGTCCCAACGCACCTGTTGTGTTTCAGGAGGCTCCGGGTGAAATCGGAAACTGGATCGGCTGGCGCATCGTGGAATCCTGGATGCAACGCCACCCCGACGCCGATATAAAAGCCCTGCTCGCTGCCACCGATGCCCAAAAATTCCTCGAAGAAGCGAAATACAAACCCAAGTCAAAATGATGAAATTACTGCCTTTTGCCTGCGCCTTGCTTTTGCTGGCCTCCTGCGCCAGCGATGAAAATAAAACGAGCACGACCGCCACTACGCCGACGCCAACCGTAGCGCCAGTCGCTAAAAAAACGATTGTATTTTTTGGCAACAGCCTCACCGCCGCTTACCAGTTATCGCCCGAACAAGGCTTTCCCGCGCTTATTCAGCGCAAACTCGACTCGCTCGGCCTGCATTACACCTGCGTCAATGCCGGCCTCAGCGGCGAAACCACCGCCGACGGCGTAAACCGCGTCGATTGGGTGCTGCGCCAACCCGTTGATATTTTTGTACTCGAACTCGGTGGCAACGATGCCCTGCGCGGTCTGCCTGTGGATGCTTCTAGCAAAAATTTACAGGACATTTGCACTAAAGTCAGGGCCAAATACCCCAACTGCAAAATCGTCATCTCCGGTATGCTCGCACCACCCAACCTCGGCACTACTTATACCAAGGCATTTAAAGAAATGTACCCGACCATCGCCAAAGCCAATAATGCCGCACTGATTCCTTTCCTGCTCGATGGCGTGGGCGGCGACCCCAAGCTCAACCTGCCGGATGGCATTCACCCGACGGCAGAAGGCCATAAAATTGTGGCGGAAACGGTCTGGACGGTCTTGAAAACACAGGTTTAAGCGATGAAAGCAAGCGCATTGGGGGTCATTTTAGGGATATTATACACCTTCGCCACGCCACTGCGCGCCGAAGACCTCCCAACCATGCCGCTGAGTTTCCTCACACAATACGCCAAAAGTGTCGTGGAAGTAAAACCCGGCAGGCTCATCAAAGCAGAAGACCGAATGCGCTGGCGCCCCTGGGTGTTGCGCTGCGCAAAAGTAAATACGCTATTGGGCGAAAACGCTAATTCGGATACGTTAAACATCTATATTTCAGACACTTATGCGCTGCCTGGCATTGCCTTTCAGCCCAAGGACAAGCTGCTGGTTTTTATCGCTGACACGGATTCGATTGCAGCCCTGCCGGATCTCATTTACCATGTGGTGCTTTCCGGTATCTATATCGTACGGAACGACACCCTGATTTATCCTTATCAGAGCGAAAACCCCGGCCCATACCATTATTTTCATGCAGCACCCACGCGTGCGCAATTCTACGCCGAAATGACGCGGCAATGGGGCGCCAAAACGGACTTGCAAACGGCTATAGCGATCAAAGATCCCGTGCGCAGCAACCGGGCAGTTATGGAGTGGGTGACGCGGAATGATACCTTTCCAGGAAATATATTACCGGACAACTACGACATCCTGCAAAGCGCACTGCTGCATGTGGTCAACAGCAATCTCTGGCAAGATGCCTGGGAAGCCATTCTTTATTACAAAAAGCGCTTTCCGGAATACAGCCTCAGCGGGCAAGGGTATGAAGGCTTTACCTTTGCCAGACAAGATGCGCTTGATTTTTTAATGAAAACGGCCTTAAACAAGGCAGAAAAAGATGAAATCCGACAGGAAGCCTTGCTTTGGCTAAACGACTACAATCTGTATTGGCATTGGGAACGTCCGAATATTTCGCCTGAACAGCAGCGCAGCATGTTAAAACAACTTTTGCCGCTGCTGGAGCCTGTAAAAAGCCAAAGCAACCTGCAATATTACGCCATGCGCCTGTGCTTTACGCTCAGTGACCCGAACGACGCCGACCGCAAAGACCGCATTTGCCGCGATGCCTTCCCCGCGCTTATCCGGCTTTATCAGGCACACCAATTGAGCACCTATTTTGAACGGGATCTTGAAAGTTTTCTTAAACAACATCTACCCGAAGGGGATTGGAAAAAATAACCTTGCCTATGACACGCTTTTTTATACTCATCATAGCCGCTTGTAGTTGTTTCGCCTGCCAGGAGCAGCCCGGCGCCTACAAGCAACTCGCAGTCGCTACCTTGGATACCGTACCACCCACAAAAAAACCAAAAGTAGTAAACCCCAAACCGGAAAACCTCAAAGCCGCCGGATTTGCCGATGTGGAACAATTAGATTCCAGTATTCTGATAGATATCCGCTACGCCACAACCAATAACTTCATGAAGGCTAAAGTGTACGATTGTGCCCGCTGCCTGCTTCGGCCGGAAGCCGCTCAGGCAGTGGTTAAAGCGCAAAAAATACTCAAAGCCAAAGGTTATGGCCTCAAAATGCACGACTGCTACCGCCCGCGCCCTTACCAGCAACGCCTGTGGGATAAAGTACCTGACCCCAACTACGTCACACCGCCTGCCAAAGGCTCCATGCACTCGCGCGGTGCAGCCGTCGACCTGACCCTCGTCGATGCCAGGGGCAATGAATTAGACATGGGTACACCTTATGATTTTTTCGGCGTGGAGGCCCACTCCGACTACACCAAACTTCCGCAAAAAGTACTCGACAACCGAAAGTTGCTTACCGAAACCATGGCCGCCGTCGGATTCAAAGGCATTCGTACTGAATGGTGGCATTTTTCCTATCAGGCCAAAACTTATCCTTTATCCGATTTTCTATGGAACTGCGAATGAGTACTTTGTTGACTAACAGCTATTTGTGCCTGGCGCTACTGCTCCTAAACCCGTCTGTCGGAAAAAGCCAGTACCAACTTAGTTATGCTGATTTAAAACAATATTCAGAATATAAACATTCTAATAAAAAATCTTTTAGAATAAATTTATTTTATAAAAATTTAAAAACAACAGCCGCAATCAACCAGTCATCAAAACCTGCTTATCCTTTACTTCCTCAATGGACGCCCGCCGATTTGCCGCTTTTTTGCAAAATAGAATACCACCTCGATAAAGTGCTGCCCATACCTATCCGTTTTCGGCTCGGGTCAGTGGACTATGTAAACTGGTTGGAGCAAAAAACGGGGTACTGAGTAAGGGGGGGTGGTGGTGTTTTGGTGATCGGGCCACGTAAGGTTTCACACAGATGTTCACAGATTACTGACACAGAAAGCACACAGATCATGCATTTATTTGATATTCAATATTCTGTGAAATATCTGTGTCGGTAATCTGTGAACATCTGTGTGAAACCTTACGTGGCCCAATCACCTAAAACACCAAAACACTAAAACACCCAAACACATCTCCAAACACTTCTCTCAACACATTCATCATTCATAGTTCATAGTTCATCGTTATTTCCCTATCTTTGCGGCCGTTTTTGAAAAAACTACTATTACATGCCATTGCAATGCGGTATCGTTGGCCTGCCCAACGTCGGAAAATCTACTCTTTTTAATGCCCTGACGAGTGGCAAAGCCCTTGCGGCTAACTATCCTTTCGCAACTAAAGACCCCAATGTCGGGGTTATTACTGTTCCGGATGCCCGCTTAGATAAACTCGCCGAACTCATCAATCCACAACGCACCATCCCCACTACGGTGGAAATCGTGGATATTGCCGGCCTGATTAAAGGCGCGAGCAAAGGTGAAGGATTGGGCAACCAGTTTTTGGCCAATATCCGGGAGGTGAACGCCATCGTACATGTAGTGCGTTGCTTCGACGACGACAATGTGGTGCACGTCGACGGCGCCGTCAATCCCGTAAGCGATAAAGAGGTCATCGATCTGGAACTTGGCCTGAAAGACCTTGACACCGTTGATAAACGCCTTGAAAAAGTCGTGCGCGCCGCCAAAGCAGGCAGCAAAGACGATGTCAAAGCGCTTGAAATACTCAATAAAGTGAAGGCCCACCTCGAAAGTGGCAAGCCCGCACGCAGTATTCTCGCCGACCTCGACGATGACGGTCAGACACTCATCACCCGCGACCTCGCCCTGCTGACTTCCAAGCCCGTGCTGTATGTTTGCAATGTGGACGAGAGCGCCATTGAATCCGGCAACGCCCATACCGAAGCTTTCAAAAAATCAGTTGAAGGTGAAAATGCGCAGGTGATTATGCTTTGTGCCGGCATTGAGGCGCAAATTGCCGAATTGGAAACCATGGAGGAGCGTCAGGAATTCCTCGAAATGATGGGCCTGAGCGAACCCGGCTCCAACCGCCTCATCCAGGCCAGCTATAAATTGCTCAACCTCATTACCTACTTCACCGCCGGTGAAAAAGAGGTGCGCGCCTGGACGGTACGCAACGGCGCAAAAGCCCCCGAAGCAGCCGGTGTTATTCACTCCGACTTTGAAAAAGGTTTTATCCGCGCAGAGGTGATTAAATACAACGATTTTATCACCCTCGGCAGCGAAGCCAAAGTAAAAGAAGCCGGTAAAATGGCCGTCGAAGGCAAGGAATACCTTGTTCAGGACGGCGACCTCATGCACTTCCGTTTCAATGTCTGATATACATACCATCATCTTCGACCTCGGCGGCGTCCTGATCGACTGGAACCCCGAATACGTTTTCCGTCAGGTAATCCCCGACGCCGAAAAGCGCAAATTCTTTTTCGACAACATCTGCACCCACGACTGGAATATAGAGCAGGATGCAGGCAGGCCGCTTCAGGTGGCTACCGATATGCTCGTGGCAGAATGGCCTGATTGGGAAGCCGAAATTCGTGCTTTTTATGGCCGCTGGGAAGAAATGCTGGGCGGCCCTATCCACGACACGGTGGAACTGCTGCGCACCCTGCGCGACAATGGGCGCCACCGCATCCTGGCGCTCACCAACTGGAGTGCCGAAACGTTTCCCGTTGCGCTGGAGCGCTATGAATTCCTGCACTGGTTTGAGGGCATCGTCGTATCCGGCGATGAAAAAACCCGCAAACCATTTGCCGACATTTACGAGATCCTGCTCAATCGCTACAATGTACAGGCACAGGGCGCCATCTTCATAGACGACAGCCTGAAAAATGTGGAAGGCGCTGAAGCAGTTGGCATCGGCGGTATTCATTTCCAATCGCCGGCGCAGTTAAAAGCAGCGCTTGCGGCATATAATATTTTGTAAGGTAAGGTTTGTGAGCTGTTGCAGCAAAAAAAATCCCGAATTCTGGAACGTACCAAAATTCGGGATTTTTTTTTGTCGCGAGCCTGAACGACGCTTATTTATCCTCGTAGTTGTAAGGAAGAATTTTTGAATCCTTCACGGTAGAGAGGGTCATCAGCGTTTTGAGGCGCTCGATTTCTTCAATCTGGCTGAGCGTTTTGAAAAGCAGCTGCTCGTAGGTGGGGATATCTTTGCAAATAATCTTCATCAGGAAGTCTGCCTCGCCGGTGATGATATAGCATTCCGTTACCTCATCGATTTCGGCAATTTTGGCAAGGAAGTTATTCAGGGCGTTTTCTTTTTTCCACGCCAGCGATACCAGTACAAAAGTTTTCACATTCAAACCCATCATTTGCGGGTTCACCTGCGCATGATAGCTTTCAATGATATCACTCTGTTCGAGTTTTTTTACACGCTCAAGGGTTGGAGCGGGGGACAAACCGATCTTCTTGGAAAGGTCCAGGTTCGTGATCTTACTGTTCTCCTGAAGGATCTTCAGAATTTTCAGGTCAATTTTATCGAGTTTCTCAGACATAAAGCCTTGCATTGTGAAATATTATTTCGGTCTTGAAAAGTTGGTCAAAGGTAAGGCGGCATAAAATATTGTGCAAGCGTTTTCACGTAAAACCTGTGTAAATTTTGTTAATAAAAGGTTTTTGTCATATCCTTTCCATTTCATTTGGCCTCTATTCGGCTGAATTTTACTTTTAACCCAATAAAAATTTGCCCGAAACCATATAAAATACGCCAAAAGCATAAAAAAGCCGGCTTGGCGGGCGTTGATGAAAAATCACCAAACAAAAACCTGCCAAACCGGCTAACAGACTTTTTTAGTTAAATTTTGTACTAAAAAAAGCTAAAACAGCAACCGGGAGCATTCCCGGCGCCATAAAAAAGCAGTCGACTACGGGAAAATACCCATTGAAATATAGTCGCTGGCAATTTTCTTCAGCGAGCAAACAAAAGCTGCCGTCCGCAGATCTTTAATATCCGGGTGCTGCTTCAGGGTTTCGCGGATCTGATCGAAGGCCGTAATCATGGTATCTTCCAGACCGGAGTTGACCAGTTCAATTTCAGTGCCACCACGGGTCAGCAGCTCGCGTTCGCGGTCTGTGATCGTTTTGCCGGTCATTTCTTCCACCTTGCTTACGATACGGGCGAAAGCGTTGGTCTGGAAGCGATTTTCCAGGCGACCGAATCGGTGGTGCGACAGGTTTTTCAGCCACTCAAAATAGGAAACCGTTACACCGCCCGCGTTGATGTAGAAGTCGGGCAGGATGACGATACCTTTCTTTTGCAGGATCGGGTCGGCATCGGCCGTGATCGGACCGTTGGCAGCTTCGGCGATAATTTTCGCTTTTATGCGATCTGCATTTTCGAGGGTGATCTGGTTTTCCAATGCGGCCGGTACCAGGATATCGCATTCCATTTCGAGGGCCGCGAGGGCATCGCCGATATGGGTACTGCCCGGGTAACCGATAATGGAGCCGGTTTCGCGGCGGAAAGCCAGCAGTTTTTCAACGTCGATGCCGTTGAGATCCTGGATAGAGCCTTCGCGCTCGGAAACACCGATTATCTTAACACCGCCTTCCTTCTGGCTGATCAGTGCCGTGTTGGAACCTACATTGCCAAGCCCCTGGACAACCATGGTTTTGCCTTCCATGCCGGGCGTAAGGCCGATTTTGGCCATATCTTCCGCATAAGAAACGCATTGGCGCAGGCCGTAATACACCCCGCGGCCAGTTGCTTCAGCGCGACCGCGGATACCGTTTTGTGTAACGGGTTTGCCGGTTACACAACCGATGGAGTCGATTTCGCCGTGGCGGAAAGCCTGATAGGTATCCAGAATCCAGGCCATTTCGCGCGGTCCGGTACCATAGTCGGGCGCTGGCACGTCGATACCGGGGCCGATAAAGTTTTTCTTGATCAACTCGGTCGTGTAACGACGGGTGATGCTTTGCAGTTGTTCAACCGTGTAGTTGGCCGGGTTGATACGAATACCGCCTTTGGCGCCGCCAAAGGGCACATCCACCAGGGCGCATTTATAGGTCATCAGCGCGGCGAGCGCCATTACCTCGTCCTGATCAACAGATTCAGCATAACGGATACCGCCTTTTGTGGGCAGACGGTGGTGGCTGTGCTGCACACGATAAGCTTCAATAACCTGATAGTCGTTACCGACACGCACCGGAAAACGGATTTGCAGGACGAGGTTACAGGCTTTGATTTGCTCCACCAGACCGCGCGGAATGTCGGTATAGGAAGCCGCTTTGTCTACGTAGTTTTCTACGCTTTTGAAGAAGGAAATTTTTCCACTCATTACTCGTTGTTGTTGAGATGGTGTTCTATTTTGGTGAGCTTTCGATCAAGACGCCACAGCCAGATGATCAGCCCGAAGAAGATCAGCAAAATGACGCCTAAAACGACGTAAATTTTACCATTGCTCTCCATGAGGCCGGGCTTGCTTTGCGCCAAAACCGGCGGCAAAGATATGCTGTGCAGCAGAATGATTACTAAAAAAAATTGCTTTTTAAAAAATTTCATGTTAAGAAATGTCTTAAAAGTTGCCAAAGTGTGGGAATTTAAAAATCAGGCTTAATCGATATCCTGCAAATGATCCTGCAGGCGGGTGACGCGGATACGAATATCTGCAACCCAGAACCCCAGCATGGTCCAGCCTAATATGGCCGGATAAAAAACCATACGCATGGTATTGTCAAGATCCTGACTGGAAAAAGTAGGGCTGCCTTTTGCACCGGGGTGCAGGCTTTCAAACATTTCCAGGCGGGGCACAATGTACAGCAGCGGAATAAGGGTGCTGAATGCAAACACATTGTATACCGCTGCCAGACGTGCGCCTTTTTCCTGATCGTCGAAGGAGTTTCGGAGTATAAAATAAGCAAAATAGATGAGCAGCGCCACGGCCGTCATGATCTGCTTGATGTCGTTATTCCAGGGTTTGCCCCAGGTAAATGTAGCCCAGAGCATACCGGTTGTCAGGCCAAGTAAGCCAAACAAAAGTCCGGTCTCCGCATAGGTTTTGGCCCGGCGATCGTTGTCGGCCGAAGGCCTGGAAAGATTCCGGATGCTGAACCACACCGATGCCCCGAAAAGCAGGATCATCGCAAACCACATGGGGACGTGGTAGTACAAATTGCGGCCCGATTCATAGATGTTCGGCAGAATCGGGAAGCTCATTTTTTGGTAACGATGCACGTTTTTTATCGTGTCCGTTGCCCAGCCCGACGCCAGGGCATTTGAATCCGGAGATGCTGTAGCAGCTACCTGAATTTCATTTTCCAGGCGGAGCAATCCGTTGACCGGATCATCAAAATAAACATCAAAACGTGCAAATTTTTCGCCCTTTACCGGCAACTCGGCCGGAAACTGAAAGTCGGCCTGCAAATGGGCGGCATCTAATGCTTTAAGGTTTCGGCCAAACAGGATATGCGCCGAATCGAATCGCAGCCAAACCCGCGACTGCTGTGGGTCGGCCTGATCAAAACGGGTATTGTATCCGGTCAGCGTGAGGGTTGCCGCAGCGCCGCTGTTGATACTTTCCGGCGTGGTATCGGTCAGGCCGGGCTTGAGCGGAATGAGCAAACCGGCAACAAAAGTGTACAACAACAGGACAATGGAAGCAATTTTCCACCATTTCATAAGCAAACATTTATATTCAATCTTTCCAGACGTAAGGAAAGAGGATGAAGGTCAAAGTTAACAAGATGGCATCAATTGCCAAAAGGTTGGTTATATCAATGCCATAAGTGGTGTCGGTCATGATGCCCAAAGATAAACGCGAGAGTCGGATAACGGTTACCAAAATCGGGATAATCACCGGAAAACTAAGGATGGCCATCAGCGTAGCGCTGTTGTTGGCCTTGGCGGCAATGGCTGAAATAAAAGTAAAAGCTATGGCAAAACCGCTGCTGCCCAGCACTAATGCCAGTAAAAACAGCCCGTTGTCGCGCACCGGATTGCCGCCCACCACGCTGTAAGCCCCAAATGCAATCAGGCCGAGTAACAACAATAATAAGGTGTTGTACAGGATTTTGGAGAGCAAAATCAGCGCCGGAGGCGCCAACTGGTAGTAGTACAGCTGCCGGCTGCCACTTTCAGAAACAAAACTTTTGACCACCGCATTGATACTCGCAAAGAGCATAATCAGCCAGAACAATACGTTCCAGACCGGCGCCGGCACCTTTACACTGGCAATATAAACCACGAAAATCATGCTGAATACATACAGGAAAATGCCGCCCAGGGCATATCCCTGACGGAATTCCAGTAAAAATTCTTTGCGCAGTAATTTCAGAACAATATTCATATATGCAGTAGCGGCAAAGGTAGAAGGCCCGCGCGGAATCTGTACCCCTGAAAGCTATTAATTTCAAAGTGATGACGTATCGCCACCACAACAAATTTTAAAGGCCGGGGTACAAACCACATTTTCATCGTACCTTTGTGCCCGGCTCCATTGTACCGACACTTTTTCAACTGTACTTAAGCGCTGTTTCATGAGTTGGTTCAAACGACTTAAAGAAGGCATTTCCACCGCCACCCAGGCAAAAAAAGAAACCCCCGAAGGCATTTGGTTTCAATGCAAAAAATGCAAGGAAACCAGTACAATGCGTTCCGTCCGGGAAAACTATTACAAATGCCCGAAATGCGATTACCATACCGCAATCGGTTCTCATGAATATTTTGAAATCCTTTTCGACGATCAGCAGTATTCACAGCTGTTCGATGATCTGATTGCCGTTGATGCCCTTCAGTTCACCGATCTGAAGCCCTACGACAAACGCCTCGAAGAATCTATGCGCAAAACTGATCTGCGCGATGCCATGGCCGTAGCCGCCGGCAACGTAGGAGGTTTCCCGCTTGTCGTTGCTGCCATGGATTTCAAATTTATCGGTGGCTCCATGGGCGTTGTAGTTGGCGAAAAAATCGCAAAATCCATCGAGTTTGCCATTGAAAATCGCGCCGGCTTGCTCATCATTTCCCGTTCCGGGGGCGCCCGTATGATGGAAAGCGCATTTTCACTGATGCAAATGGCCAAAACCAGCGCCAAACTCACCCGATTGGCCAAGGCCCAGCTCCCTTATTTTTCGCTCATGACCGACCCCACCACCGGCGGTGTAACAGCCTCATTCGCCATGCTGGGTGATATCAATATTGCCGAACCCGGCGCCCTCATCGGCTTCGCCGGTCCGCGCGTTATCCGCGAAACCATCAAACGCGACCTGCCCGAAGGTTTCCAAACATCCGAGTACCTGCTCGAAAACGGCTTCGTAGATCTTATCGTCAATCGGAAAGATCTCAAGGAAACCCTTACCGATCTCCTCTCCTTCTTTTCCATCCGTCTCGCCCAACAAACAGCGTAATTCTTTAACGATGAACGATGAACGATGAATGGCTGGGCCTGGTACGGATCAAAAACATTCATCATTCATCATTCATCATTCATCATTCATCATTCATCTTTCATCATTCATCGTTAAAGAATTACATTAAGTGCTTTTCCGACTTTGGTGAAGGCAGCAACCGCCTTTTCGAGGTGTTCGGGTTCGTGGGCGGCAGAAAGTTGCACGCGAATACGCGCTTTGCCTTGTGGCACAACCGGATAGAAAAACCCGATAACATAAATGCCTTCGTCGAGCAGGCGGGCGGCAAATTCCTGGGCTAATTTAGCATCGTACAGCATAATAGGCACAATCGGGTGATCGCCGGGGATGATGTCGAATCCGGCGGCTGTCATGGCATTGCGGAACCATTTTGTATTTTGTTCCAACTTATCGCGCAGGGCGGTGCTGCTGCTGAGCAGATCCATCACTTTGATAGAAGCCCCTACAATGGAGGGCGCCACAGTGTTTGAAAACAAATAAGGACGGGAGCGCTGGCGCAGCATATCCACAATTTCTTTACGAGCAGCTGTAAAACCGCCACTGGCGCCACCGAGCGCCTTGCCGAGTGTGCCGGTAATGATATCCACGCGGCCCATAACATTGCGGTATTCATGCGTGCCACGGCCGGTTTTTCCCAAAAAGCCGCTGGCATGGCATTCATCAATACCCACCATGGCATCGTATTGCTCGGCCAGATCACAGATTTTATCCAATTGGGCAATAGTGCCGTCCATAGAAAATGCGCCATCAGTAAATATCAGAATACGGCGCACACCGGCCGCACGGGCATCCTCCAGACAGGTTTTCAGCGCATCCATATCATTGTGTTTGTAACGGAAACGCTTTGCCTTGCACAGGCGAATACCATCAATGATAGAGGCGTGATTCAGTTCATCCGAAATAATGGCATCTTCTTCACCGAGTAAGGGCTCAAACAAACCGCCATTGGCATCAAAAGCAGCAGCATACAGGATACAATCTTCCGTTCCGAGAAAGGCTGAAATTTTGGCCTCCAATTCCTTGTGGATATCCTGCGTACCGCAAATAAAACGCACCGAAGACATGCCATAACCATGGGTACGGATGGCTTCAATGGCTGCTTCGATAACATCGGGATGGCTGCTCAGGCCAAGGTAATTGTTGGCACAAAAATTAAGTACCTCCTGTTGCGCCGTGGTGCTGATAACCGGCCCCTGAGGTGTGGTGATGATGCGTTCCGATTTGTATAAACCGGCATCGCGGATGCCCTGAAGTTCCTGCTCCAGCGCAGATTCTACTTGCTTAAACATGGCGTATTTGATTTAGTGGGGCAAAAGTAGTGTTTTTTTGATTGTTCGGAGTTTGGAGGTTTGGGGGGCGATTAAACCTTTATTCACAAATGTCGTCAAAGCAAAAACACCCCATTTGCCGGTTAATTTAAGACACTGATGCAGGATAATGCCCAAAGGCAGGCATTCATCGTTCATCACTCATCGTTCATCGTTCATCGTTCAAAAAATAATCTTTATGGCATCACTCAACCCGCTTCAGGGGGTACTGGGACATCGAAAGGCCGCTCACTTGCTGCGCCGTACTACTTTTCGATTTACCAAACCAAAAGTAGATCAACTCAGCGTGCTGACGATTGATCAGGCCCTCGATAACTTGCTGCAAACTTACCCGCTCAAACAAGCGCAACCCCTGTACACCGATTTTCAGAACAACCCGCCATTGGCGACCAACTATGCCTGGATTAACCCGCCGGGAACTGCGCTACCATCCGGCGTACAGGATTTTATGACGCGTCGTTTTGTTGTTGCCTGGTGGTTAGATGAGGCCCAAAACGATCCGGGGATAAGCCATAAAATGGCCTTTTTCTTTCATCAATTTAATATCACAACGCTCAATACCTCTTCCACCAACAGCTTTTTCGACTACCTCGCGCTCATGCGCTGGGGAGGCCTCGGAAATTTTAAAAAGCTGGCCACCAAAATTGTGATGGATAACGTGATGTTGCGTTACCTGGATAACACCACCAACAATAAAAATAACCCGAACGAAAATTTCGCCCGCGAATTCCTCGAACTGTTTACCATCGGAAAAGGCCCGCAGGTAGCGCCCGGCGACTACACCAATTACACCGAAGACGACATCGTGCAGGCCGCCCGGGTATTTACCGGATTTAAAACCCGTATCCAGCGCGACCAGATAGACCCCGAAACCAACCTGCCACGCGGAACGGTGCAGTTTGCCCAACACGATACCGGCGCAAAAACCTTCAGCCCGCGCTTCCAAAATACTACCATCGCCGGCGCCACCAATGCGGCCGGCATGCTGACGGAATTAGACGCTTTCGTGACGATGGTTTTCAACCAACCCGAAACTGCCAAAAACCTCTGCCGCAGGCTATACCACTGCTTCGTCAGTCCCAATATCACGGCAGAAATTGAAAACGATATCATCGGCCCGTTATCACAGGTATTGCGCAACAATAATTTTGAAATGAAGCCGACGCTGCGCGCCCTGCTGTCGAGCCAACATTTCTTTGACGCCGACGACTCCGACAACAAGGATGAAATACTCGGCGCACTGATCAAATCGCCCCTCGAACTCGCATTGCAAAGTATCACTTTCTTCGGCATGCCAATTCCCGATCCGCTTACCCAGCAGCAGCAGTTTTACCGGACTTTCTACGGGGCCGCAGTACAGGATCGGATGATGAGTCCGCAAAACCTGCCGCTTTTCCAGGCCGCCGACGTTGCCGGATACCCGGCTTATTACCAGGAGCCGGATTTCTCCCGTCAGTGGTTCACTTCCCTGACGATCGTCGGGCGCTACAAAATGCCGGAAATGCTGCTCAGTGGCCGTCAGGTGCTGGGCGCCAATCCTAATGGGCAGATTGGCTCGCGCATAAATTCGCCCGTCTGGGTACGCGACAGCGGTGTGGTCAGCAACCCCGCCGATCCGGCAGTTTTGGTGAGTGACATCCTGAAATACCTGCTGCCCGAAGAAGTGGATGCCGATCGCTTCAATTATTTCCTGAATAAAGTTTTCCTTGATGGCCTGCCCGCACAGGACTGGACCTACGAATGGGAAGCATACATTAATACCAACGTGGACACCGAAGTCAGACTGGCGCTTGATCGATTCCTGCGCTTAGTGTTGTCTTCGCCGGAGTACCAGACGTTCTAAACCGTATTGCTCACCATTCAAAGCAAATTCACAATGAAACGCAGAAATTTTCTCAAAATATTTCCCACCCTGGGCGCCTCCACTTTTGTGGTCAACGGTTTTTCCATGCGCCCCTATGCCAACCAGAAGCTGGCCCAAGTCCTGTCTACCTGCGAAGGCATTGAAGACCGTATTCTGGTGCTCATTCAGCTCAAGGGCGGCAACGACGGTATCAACACCATTGTGCCGCTGAACCAATACGACCGCTACACCGTTGTGCGTCCGGCAATTCGGCTGGCGCAGGATAAATTAATCAATCTGGATACCACCTTGAGTGCAGCGGATCAGGTTGGCCTGCATCCCAGCATGACGCCCTTTAAGGCTATGTATGAAAAAGGCTGGGCAACGCTGCTGCAAGGTGTCGGTTATCAGAACATGAACCAGTCGCACTTCAAAGGCACCGACCTATGGCTCTCCGGCGGCGATACAACCGCCGATAATTTTAACATCAAATCGGGCTGGATGGGTCGTTCCCTGCAAGCCATGTTTCCCGATGTAAAAGGCGAACCAACCGCCAATATGCTGGACCCTTTGGGTATTCAAATCGGCGACGCCAACCCTTCACTGGGCTTCCATACCGAAACAGAACACCAGAACGTCATCAACCTGACGGGTCAGGATGCGGCGGGCTTTTTCAACCTCGTCAGTACCCTCGGTGGCGAACCCATTGCCAATATTCCCGACAGCGAACAGGGCGATCAGCTGGAATATATTATGGGCATTGAGCGAAGCACCAGCCTGTATGCCGAGCGTATTTCGCAGGTTTTTAATGCAGGCTCCAACAGCGTAAGCACCTACACCAATACTTCGCTGGCCAACCAACTCAAAACCATTGCCCGCATGATTAAAGGCGGCTGTAAAACCAAAATTTACCTCTGTCAGCTCGGCGGTTTTGATACCCACGACCAACAGGTAGTGGGCACCGATACTACGACTGGTTCGCACGCCAACCTCCTGAACGATCTCTTTGGTTCGGTAAAAACCTTCTTCGATGACCTCGAAGGCCTTGGTATTGCCGATCAGGTTATCGGCTGTACTTTCTCCGAATTTGGCCGCTGCGCCATCGAAAACGGCTCCGATGGCACCGACCACGGTACGCTTGCGCCCATGTTCCTGTTTGGCAAAAACGTAGAAGCCGGCGTGCTGGGTACTAATGTAAACCTCAGCAATCTCAGCAACGACGGGCAGGTTCAGGGCGTACAACACGACTACCGACAGGTGTTCACCACATTGCTGCAAGACTGGCTTGGCGCCGACAACAACGTACTCCTGGAGGCCATGTTCGACGGCTACGATAAAATCGGGGCCATCAATGCCAACGCTGTGGTTGATCCGGGTTGCTACTTCGGTACTACCTCCGCTTTCGACCCGATCGACAAGCCCCGTGTACTCAACGTATTCCCCAACCCGGCGAGCCTGTCGGTGGAGGTGAGCTACAACAGCAGCATGGGTTTTGATGCCATCCTTAGTTTGCACAGCCTGGGCGGCAGCCTTGTAACAGCCAACAACCAATGGATACAACCCGGCCTCAATCTATTCCCCGTGGACGTAAGCGGACTGCCGCCCGGCATCTACTTTGTACGCATTGAAAACCGGAGCAACGGCCGCGCAGAAGTCTGCAAGCTGAATGTAGTCCGTTAGGTTTTTCATCGCATTTCTTTCCGACTTTTACATAGAAGCCGGCGGCACAAGTCGCCGGCTTTCTTTGTTAATTCAAACGCTCGTAGAGTAATGTTAAAATTTTATCGAAAAAAAGCCTCCTCCATGAACTGTTCATTTGTCCTTTTACGTTTACCGAAGCGTGTTTAATCCACAAAGCCATTTAAATCATAACTATGTTGCGAACAACCATCACCTTTTTTGCCCTGTTTTTATCTTTCAGCCTGCTTCAGGCTCAGGCGTATCAGGATTGTGCGGCTGCCAAGGAAATTTGTAAAAAACAATCCTACCGCTTCGACAAAGTCGGCGGAGAAGGCGCCGACACCAAAGAAGCCGATCTTATTGCCTGTTTCATGAACGGCGCCAACGCCGGCCAGGCCGAGGAGAACTCCACCTGGATCAAGTTTGAAGTAAAATCGTCGGGTACCCTGACATTTACCATTACCCCCTTAGTTTCTACCCACGACTACGATTTTATCGTATTCAAACTGCCGCCTGACGGCAACTGCGCCTATAAACAGATCGTGCGCTGTATGGCTTCCGGCCCGACCTACCGCACCGAACGCGATGGCCCTTGCATGGGCCCGACCGGCTTGCGGGAAGGCGAAACCGACACTTCGGAAGATGCCGGCTGCTCCGATCCTGACGACAATGCCTGGCTCGCGCCCCTGCGCGTAAAAGCGGGCGAGCGCTATGTGATTCTGGCCAGTAATGTTACGGAAAGCGGTCCGGGCTTCACCCTTAATTTTGGCGGCAGCTGTCAGTTGGGTTGTGAAGAAAAACCAGTGGTTGCCGAGCGCCCGAAACCCAAACCCAAGGTCACACCACCGCCTGTAGCTGAAAAACCGGCCGAAAAACCAGTGGCTGAAAAACCGGCGCCAGCCAAAGAACCTGAAGTGGTTGTAGAAGTGCCGCCTTCTCCTAAAAAGGAAAAAACAGATGTGCTGGAGGGCCGTAAAACGACCGTCAAAGAGGAAGTTAAAGTTAAAAAACGCGAAATTATCCTTACCCTCCGCGATAACCAGGTGGAAGACGGCGACGTTGTATCCGTTTTTGTCGACGATCAGAAAGTACTTAAAGATATTGCCCTGAAAACCACTGCGCGCCAGTTCAAACTGACCTTGCCCCAAGGTAAAAACGAGTTTCAAATAACAGTATTTGCTGAAAGCTTCGGGCGCCGCGAACCGAATACCGCCACTGTCACCATTTTTGATGGCGTCAATACGCAAAAAATTGACCTCGAAGCAGGCCGGAAAGCCCAGGAAAGCGTCAAGGTTATTGTAGAGTAAAGTACCGGGTTTAGAGGTTCGGGGTTTAGAGGTTCTTGGCGTCACAGGCGTAGCCTGACTGCCAAATCCGAACCCCGAACCCTGAACCTCCAAACCCCGAACCTTAGTTTTTCTCGTACAGGATGCAGAGCCAGTCGCCTTTTCGGGTTTGATTAGTTTTACGGAAGCCGACAGCTGCGGCGGCTTCATCTACTACGGTTTCATCGGAAAATAAAATACCGGAAGCCATTAGCCAGCCACCGGGTTTACAAATTTCCGACAACCGGGGCAATGAAGGCAAAATAATATGCCGATTGATATTGGCAAAGATACCGTCAAACGAATCGCCCTGTACATCCGACAAAATGCCGCAACGCGCTGTAATTTGCCCGGAAACATCATTAATCCGGCTATTTTCCAGGGTATTTTCGTAAGATTCTGATTCAATATCCACCGCTTCAATATTGTCGGCGCCAAGCATAGCTGCCAAAATGGCTAAAATACCCGTTCCACAACCGTAATCCAGCAGGTTTTTTCCCTTTAAATCCAGATTTTCCATTGCCGCCATACATTGCCAGGTCGTTTCATGGTGGCCGGTTCCGAATGCCATTTTCGGATTGATCACCATTTCATACCGTACACCGGGAATCGGCGCGTGAAAATCGGCGCGCACCGCACAAAAATCGTTCACCACCACTGGCTGAAAATTGGATTCCCAGATTTCATTCCAGTTTTGCGAAGGATGAAAGGTAGCTGTCCAGGTAAACGCAAACTGTTCCTTCAGATCGTTCAACAAAATTTCAGCACGTGCCTGTGCATCCTCTTCCCGCGCAGGGAGATAGGCCCTCAAGCCGTTTTCCGTCTCTTCGAAGGTGTCAAATTCGCCTTCTGAAAGGTAAGCCACCAACACATCCGAGAGTTCCGGTGCAATTTCAATGTCGTATTGCCAGTAATTCATTTTTCAAAATTCCACTTCGGCGATGCGAAGCTATTCAAGAATTAACACGCCCGCTTCCGAAAGTGCCGTGTTTTGTGTGTTATTCACTTTGTACGTATAGGTGCCGCCAGGCAAATCGCGCAAACTGATTTTCATTTCCCGTTCAAACGACTCCTGAAGTACTAGTTTGCCATCCAACGTATACAAATTGAACGTACACGCACCTGCCCACGAGCACTGAACTGTAACTGTTTCCTTTCGCTGTGCCGGCACCGGGAATACCCGCACCTTACCCTTGCCAGGCAATTGTGCAACGCGCACATCCGAGTAGCGGCCGTTGCCGTCCTGATCTACCATATGCAAACGATAGTAATACAATTGTCCGGCCTGCACATTTTTATCCTCAAAAGTATAATCAGAAGGCTTGTTGAGGTTATTGGCGATGGTACGGCTCAAAAACTCAAAGCGTTGTCCGTCTACCGAACGCTGTACATCAAAATGGGCAACATTTTTTTCCAATTGGGTTTTCCATTGTACCAAAATGCTATTCGATAAAGCTTTTGCCTGAAAATCAAGCAGTTCCAGCGGCAACGCAGGACGGTTATCGCCAATAACAAACTGGCTGAAATCTGTAATCGTCAGGCCGGTGCTAAAGGTAATGGAACCCGTACCGTTGCCATTGGCCGTCACGATGTCTGCATTATCAAGCGCTCCGCTCCAGGTAGGCCCGTCATCATTGGAGCCGCGTTTGTACAGGGTAAACAAAGCAGGCGCTGCCTCGTCGGCGCTCGTCAGTCCGGGCAAACTGCCGAATTTCATGCCGGAAAGCGCACTGAAAGGTGTTGTGCCGTAATTGCGCACAATCCAGTACCAGTTATTGGCAATCGTTGTGGGTACCGGCTTTTCATCGGGGGCTGTGTGCAGTCGATACGCTACAAGCTCCCCGTTTGGATAGGTGCCGGATGCAGGAAATGTCAGTGTCAGGTTGGAACCCGGGAAGGTGTAATCGCCCCCGGCGCTCACATTCAGACGGGAAGAAAAACCGCCTGCAAATGGCCCGGTGGAAACGATACGGCCGGTTTGTGGAGGCGTATTACCCACAATACTGCCGTGATGGCTTTTCGATCGGTCAATCAGAATATCGCCGCTTTCGGAAGATGTGAGGTTAAATTGATAATACGACAGCAAGGTATTGTCGTTGGCAGGAATACGCGTCAGGTGCATCAGCTCACGAATTTCCGCCTGCGACATGGCTTTGTTGTAAATACAAACTTCATCCATGCTGCCCTTAAAGGTTCGGGCGGTGTTGCTGCGATCGCGCCCAATCCGGAAATCAGTACTGAACGTAACCGCAGGATGTGTGTACGTACCACTGCGGGTATACGGCACACCATTGAGGTAAATGGTTGCAGCTGTGGGTGTTATCACTAAGGCCACATGCGTCCAAACGTCTGTTTGCACCACAGGTCCGCCACTCCAGTTATACGTACCGGCGTTATCGTTCCAGTGGTATCCAAGGCGATTGCTGCCGTTGTAATAGTTCAGGCCACAGGCGCCACCGCTGCCGGAAAAGATCACCCCGGCGCCTGAGGCTTGCGTCCCATTAGGTTTGATCCAGCACGACAAGGTCAGGTTGTTGGTGGTAACGCCCAAGGCTGGCATCAGCCCATACTGAGCCGTCGTTTCCAGGCGTAAAGCCTGCCCGGGTAACGTATCCGGATTGCAGCCACTGCCGGCAGGAAGGTTGAAAAAGCCTTCAATGGTGCGGGTGCTGGTACCATTGTCGTCAGTCACGGTAAGCGTGACCGTGTAGGTTCCTTCATTACCAAGGCTCACGCGCGGATTGCGGATGTTGGTGGCGCTGATCCACTGTGGTGCCGGGCTAATATTCCAGGCATAGGTGGCATTCCCATTCACCACAGAGTAACTTTCCAATTGAAGCGTATCACGGGCACAGAGTGGGTTGCCCCTGTCGGCCATGGGTTGAACCAATGTAGCAGAAGGTTCGTACAGATCGCTTTGCCAGATGCCGTTGACGGATGCCATGCGCAGTTTTTGGCCTTTATAAAATATTTTCGCCCGTACAATTTCCGAATTCAGGTGTGTGGGCAAACCAGCAGTGTAGTCTGTCCAGTTGTTTAAGGTTTCGTTTTTATAAAACACTTTACCGCTGCTGCCGAACAGGTAAATGCCGCCATTGGTGCCCAGTTGATGTACCATATCTGCCAGCGAAACATTATCAAGGGCGCTTGTTGTAATATTGGTCCAGCTGGCGCCTCCATCTACTGATTTGAAAATTTTATTGCCATTGCTGCCGGTTCTGAAACACCACCAGAGTGTGTTGGCATCGGTGCCGCTGACGGCCACCGTGGAGATGCGTCGCTGACTGGCGGAAGGGCCGCTTGGGTTGCCGGTTTGCGTCCAGTTGGCGCCTCCATCCACTGATTTCCAAAGCTCGCCGCTGCTGCTGCGCTGAACCGTACAATAAATGACATCCGGATTGCTGCGGCTGACTTCAATGTGTAAAACTTTGGCCGCTGCATCAACGTGCGTGAATTTGGCGGTAAACGTCGCGCCGTTATCGGTAGTTTTCCAAAGAATATTGGCATTCCCGATATAATAGGTATTGTAAAAACGCGGATCCCACTCCTGCTCGCTCCATTCCATGTTGGTAAATGCTTCATTTGGCCATTTACTCACAGAAAATGTGGTAAAGTTCTGATTAAAGGCAGCGGGCAAGATACGGCCTCCCAAATCTGAAAAATATACCATCCGATTATTTCCCGGATTGACATAGCCCGTGGCCTGCTCACCTCCGCCCATGCGCAAATAATCGCCGGTTGGGAAGTTTTCATGCCAGGCGGTGTTACCATTGTGGTAACGACCACCAACCACCACATCTTCGTTCCATCCCACATCAAACCCCCAGAAATGGGTGCCTGTCAGGCCGTTTATACGAGGGGTAAAATTAGCCGTAGAAGTATAAAAATCATTTGAATAATTGATGCCGCCATCGGTAGCAATCCAGGTGTCGCCCCCCAGGGCTTTCATCTCCTGAATATCCGGGTGAATCCCAAAAGAACCCGAATAGCCGCCAATAGCACTGTAATTCACCCCGCCATCGGTTGATTTATAAGCCGTACAGGTAGCCACAATAATGTGATTGGCATTACTTGTTGAAGCGACAATTGAGAGGTCGTAGTACCCCTGGCAATTGTCCATCGGAAACGCAGTTGTTTCTCCAATGGCCGTAATCGTCCAGTTCACCCCCGCATCAGTACTTTTTAACACCCGCGGCCCACTGCCGGTCAGCACAACTGCATAAACCACATTATTGTCGGCTGGCGTAACCGTCATTCGGCCACCGCCATCGGTCAGTCCGCTGATCCAGCCGCTGGATTGCAGGCTGAAACTTTGGCCGCCATCGGTGGATTTCCAGAATTCACAAAGATCGAGGCTGGGGTTGCGCACCAATGCGTATACGATGCTTGAATTATCGGGCTTAAAAGCCAGATCGTAGGTAGTATTGGCTATGATGGTAGACCAAACCCCGCTGCCGTTGCGCCGGCGCAGGCTGTTCCCGGCCATGAGCACCACTTCCGGCTCATCTGGTTTTATTTTTATATCATTCACGCCAAGTCCGGTCACATTCAAATCTGCAACCCAGTTGAGACCGCCATCCGTTGTTTTGTGGATACCGCGCCCATTGCCAACATAAACCGTATTCGGGTCGGTCGGGTGAATGGCCACCGCGCCGACTCCGCCGTTAAAGCCGGTATAATTCGTACCCAAAGGCGTCCAATTCAGGCCTTTATCAATGGATTTACCCACCGCACCGGTTTCTGTTCCGTAGTACAAAACATTGGCGTCGCTTGGCGCTACATCAATAGCATAAACATTGGCTTGCCAGGGCGCCGGGGGCTGCGTACTGATGTCGTTTTTAGCCCAATAGGTTCTGATCGGGCCAAACAGCGACCAGTTGGCAGCATTTATACCCTCAGCGTTAGCTTGAACAGTTGTGGGAAATGATTTTTCCTGTTCAAAATTCAGACTGCCGTCTTCCTGCACAAAAGGTCTTACTGCATGACGCCAGCGCTTGTAATATTCTTCCCAGATATTTTCTTCAAATTCAGCATTTTCACCCAGGTCTTCCCAAGCCTCCCGCTCCTTGAGGCGCGCTGCTTTTTGTTGTATTTTTAATTCCGCCTCCCAGGCATGGAAAGCTGCATCTGTTTCAAAAAAATTAATTCCGGCTTCCCCTCCATAAAGGGGTTTTGCCCACGCGGGTTTATCCGGTGTATCCGGCAAACGGTAAGCATGGTTGAGCACTTGCCCGGAAAGGTTAAGCACAAAAAAAACGAAGTACAGGGGTAGAAACTTTTTCATAGACGGGAAAAGATAGGATTAAGCGGCAAAAGTAGCAAATATCAAAGTGCGATTAGCCCAAATTACGCAAATATTTGGGACTTTTGCGCTGCTTCGTTTTTTGCTCAAAAGCGTATGCCAGTGCAATTAGTTTTGATTCCGACCAGGCCGTTCCCATAAAGCTGATCCCAACCGGCATTTCCTGATAAAAGCCCATTGGCAAGGTAATGGAAGGATAGCCCGCCACCGCCGCAGGACCATATCCGCCATAACCTGCCCAGGAGTCGCCATTAAGCAGGTCGATACACCAGGCAGCACCCGTTGCCGGGCCACAAAGCGCATCCAATTGATTGTCAGTCAGGATTTTATCAATATGTTTTTGCATGGCAAAATGGGAATCTTGTAAGGCTTTCTGGTATTCCGGATTGTCCAAACCGCCCATTTTCTGACAATCTTCCAACAGCTCTTGCCGGAAATAAGGCATGGTTTTATCAGCGTGGTCTTTGTTGAATTGAATAATGGCTTCCAGGTTCGGCAGGGGCGCTTTGGCTTCGGCCAGGTAGCGGTTGAGACCATCTTTAAATTCGTATTTGAGTACCGTAAACTCTGCGGCGCTGCTCTCCCGATTGAAGCCCATAAAATCTACTTCAACAATGGTGGCGCCTGCCTGCCGCATTGCGTCCAGCGCTTGTGCCGTAATGGCATCAATCCCCTCGTGGTGTTTGAGGAGGCTTTTATCTACCCCAATGCGTTTGCCTTGAAGGGCATTTTCATTCAATTCACTGGTATAATCAGGTAGTTTTTGCTGCAAAATTGAACTTGCTGCCGGATCATTCGGGTCCGGGGCCGCAAGTGTATTAAGCAACAGGGCAGCATCGCGCACGGTACGTGCAAAGGGGCCGGCAGTGTCCTGGGTCTTCGAAATCGGGATGATGCCGCTGCGACTGACTAAGCCTACCGTCGGTTTGATACCGACTATGCCATTGATGGAGGCCGGACAGGCGATAGAGCCGTCGGTTTCCGTGCCCACGGCTACCGGGCACAGGCCGGCCGCTACAGCGACTGCCGAGCCGGAGCTGGAACCACAGGGCGAGCGGTCGAGTCGGTAGGGATTGAGCGTCTGGCCGCCCCGGCTGCTCCAGCCGCTGGAAGAACGGGTAGAGCGGAAGTTGGCCCATTCGCTGAGGTTGGCTTTGGCTAATATAATGGCGCCGGCCTCGCGCAGGCGCGCAACCAGAAAGGCGTCTTTGGGTGCGCGGTGCTGCTCAAGGGCCAGCGATCCGGCGGTGGTATGCAGCTGATCGGCCGTGTCGATATTATCTTTAAGTACCACAGGAATACCGTGCAGGGGGCCGCGTACTTTTCCGGCCTTGCGTTCGGCGTCGAGGGCGTCGGCGATGACAAGTGCTTCCGGATTGATTTCAATAATGGCATGCAACGCCGGGCCGCGTTTATCAATATCGTCTATGCGATCCAGGTAGGCTTGTACGAGCTGTCGGGAACTGATTCTCCCGCTTTGCAGCAGCTCGCGCAAGGTGTCGAGCGTGATTTCTTCGAGCTTCAGATCGGTTTCTGCGGTTTGACGGCAAGCGGAAGGCAACAAAATAGCTCCCAGACCGGCAATGGCTGTATTGCGGAGAAAGTGGCGACGTTTCATCATAAAAAATATAGTTACGGCCGCTACATAGCGGCATTGAAAATCGCAACAGATTGGGGTATTTTACCAATCACGCTTCCCCCAGCAAATCCGGTCTGCGCTCCCGGGTCCGCAACAGACTTTGTTCATGCCGCCACTCATCAATCAGTTTGTCGTTGCCGGAAAGCAGTACCTCCGGCACCGCACGCTCATCCCATACTGCCGGACGGGTATATACCGGCGGCGCGAGCAAATTGTCCTGAAAACTATCGAAAAGCGCAGAGGTTTCATCATTCAATACGCCCGGGATGAGCCTTCCCACCGAATCCACGATAATGGCCGCAGCCAGTTCGCCGCCAGAGAGCACATAATCGCCGATACTGATTTCCCAATTCACATATTTCTCCCGTATCCGCTCGTCGATGCCTTTGTAATGACCGCAAATGATGATGGCGTTTTCAAACATCGACAAGCGGTTGCAAATACCCTGATCGAGGCGTTTACCATCGGGCGTGGTATAAATCACGGCATCGTAGGCGCGTTCTGCCAGCAGCTGGTCGAGGCAGGCGGCCAGTGGTTCCGGGCGCATGACCATGCCTGCGCCGCCGCCGAATTGGTAATCGTCCACTTGTTTGTGCTTGCCAATACCATAATCCCGCAAGTGGTGCAAGTGCACCTCCAGCAGGCCTTTGTTTTTAGCCCGTTGCATGATGGAATGATTCAGTGGGCTTTCCAGCAACTCGGGCAGCACCGTAATAATGTCGAAACGCATCTCAATCCTGTTTAGGGCGGCAAAAGTACACAAGCGCTGCGCTTAATCCAAACGCACCGCCTTGAGTTCGCCGGTAGGCGTCAGGATCATCAGTTCTTTTTTGATTTCGGTTTTAACGACGGGCTTTTTTTCCGGCAGGGTAAATCGCACCACGAGGTTGTAGGAAAACTGTACGGCGGGCTCCAGAATAGCCGGATTGATGACAATATCATAATCATTTGCCGGAACGGCATTGTAAAAACGCGCTACGGGCTTATCGGCCTCGTTGACGATGCCCTTGCCATTGTCGTCTATGGCTTGCGTGGTAAAAGCGCGGTATTTTTCGTAGCGGTTCATCGGATAAGCGACCCAGGCATTTTCGGCGCTGATCACCGAGGCGGAATCAAGCACAATGCCATTGCTGCGGTATAATTTTTTAATTTCAGCCAGATAGTTAAATGCGGCAGTGCGCAATTGCCCGTATACCTCCTGGGGTTTATCAACAAAATAATCCACCTTGACGATATCGTAAATTTCCTGGCGGGCGGCAGCCGTTACCACCTTATCGAGCACACCGGGGTCGGTGTAGCGCACGTGGATGTTTTTTTGCAGCTCAAATCCTTTGGGGATTTCCGTGTAGGTCTTTTTGGAGAAGATTTTTTTGCTGACATCATATTCATATTTAGGCAAAAAATTGACCATATCGAGGTAAATATCCTTGCGGGGGATACCCAATGCTTCAACTTCGCGCACAAAGGCATCGAGGCGCTGATTGATGAGGTTGTTGGTTTCATCAGCCGTTTTACCTACCTGAATGACACTGAAAATGGCGGTGTAGGAGCTGGCTTCCTGGTTGGAGAGCGCATTGATGGTAAATTCAATTGTGCGCTCATTCAGGATATTAGCAGCTTTAGGCAGCGCACGATACTGCGCATTAAAATTAACATTGCTGTGTACCTGCTGCTGCACTTCATAGTTACCCATTACCTGGGCCTGCGCGGTTACAGCAAAAAGGAGCAAAAAGAGCGAAAGGGAAAAATTTGGTTTCATGTTATATGATTTTTAGGTGAAGAACGGCACAATGCTTGGAAAATTGCGGTTTTTTGAAATAACTTTGCTGCTGTGCTGTGACCTCGAAAGGCTTTTGCGTATAAACGCTGTCTTTCGCAAAAAACGAAGCGCAATGCCCGGCAACGGGCGCCAAAACATCAAAGCAATTTTCACTCACCCTTTTCAACACAACTACCATGTCAGTTAAGGAAAAATACCAAAGCGTACTCAATTTCGGCGAACAACTCAATGTTCAAAACGGCCGTGTAGAAGAAGAAAACGGCGTATTGCGCGTTTGGGGCACCGTTCAAACCCCCTATGAAAAAGTGCAGATCTGGGACGCAATCAAAGCCATCGGTGGCGCCAGCCCAACCGACATCGTAGCCGATATTCAGGTAAGCGATCCTTCTATCTACACCCGTCACACGGTTGTTAAAGGGGAAAGCCTCAGCAAAATCGCCAAGCACTACTACGACGATATGATGCTGTATAACAAGATCTTCGAGGCCAACCGCGATCAACTCAAAAGCGCAGACGAAATCGAAATAGGTCAGGTATTGGTTATTCCGAACCTGTAATTGTTGCAGTTTTTGCGTTATTTTGGAGCCGGCCCGGGATTATTTCCCGGGCCGGCTTTTTTCGAGGGGCGATGCCAGGAGGCGAGGGGCGATGCCCCTCGTTGATATACTGCGCCCTTTCAGGGCTTTACTCAGGTAATGATAATTTTGTATTTACTCAATAAGCCGGCAAGTCCATGCGCTGCAAAGCGTGCGCCGCGCAGGTGGTTGTTGTCCGGGTCAATGGTATAATTCACAGCCGAGGAAAAATCGGCTTTTTCCAGGCGCGTCTGACCAAACGTTGCGCCGGAAAGATCACTCTCCGAAAAATCCGCCCCACTCAGGTCGGCGCCGGAAAAATCGGTTTCCAATAGTTTACAGCGCTTAAAGGGCGTATTTTTAAGCTTTAACTCAAAAAAAGAAGCGTGCTGCAGGTTGCAATCTTCGAAGGCCATTTCGAGGTTAAAAGGGTTGCAATCCTCAAATTTTACCCCCAACAGCTTGCAACGAACAAACGCCACTTCCGAAAGCATGGAGCCGGCTAGCAGCGCCAAGCTGAAATTACAATCCCGAAAAGTGCAATGGATAAATTTATTAAACTGTACATCGCTGCCCGAAAAATCGCAGGCCGTAAAGGTACAATCCTCGTATTCGCCCTTGGGCAAGGGGCTTTGGATGTAATCCTGTTCGTTGAAGGTTTCTTCGTAATAGTTTGTCATATCTTTCTGGACAATCCTTTTTAAAACAGCGCGTTGTAAAACTGACGCAAAAACTTCGGCCACACAAATATAAGTCATGGCATGAAACTAAACCCTTACACCGCGAAAATCCATTGCCTGTCGGGTCTCTTATGGCTTTTGGCCAGCCACCTTTGCGCCCAGTCGGACGCCTCGCCCATGATGCCCGGCACTTTCAAAGCGCCCTATGATGTTGTTTTCTGGCAAACCCAAAAATACGGTTGGCGCAACGATACGCTCTATGTACACCATCCCGAAAAAAAACGCTGGCAACAACTACTCCTCGCGCCCGCGCCTGTCCGGAAGGCCTTTGTATACCAGGATCAACTTATCCTGAGCAGCCTGTACAGCCAAAATTTGTACCGCTATGATGCTACTCAAAACCAGTTGCTTCCTTTTGCGCTGCCGGATGGCCTGCTGCACGGACTGGGCAAAAAAGTGCAAAGCCTGTGCCTCGCAAGCGGCAGCTATGGTTGCTTCCACAACAGGGCCGATTCTGTAATTTACCATCGCAGGGGTAAATGGTTCTTGCGTACGAACTCTGGAGAAAAAACGCAATTTGCCAACCAAATACCTCAAAAAATACCGGCCCATACCGTTGAAGCGCTGGTAGAAGCGCTGGATTATTTGCCCCACCACCTGCATGCCACACCTGTGGCCGACATTACAGCGGCGGACGTGGTGGCTTTTCGCAGGCTCATGGACGCTAATAATACGGATAGTGCACTGGACAGCATTTACCAGCAGCTCCGCGAAGACTATTTTTTCCCGGAAAGTGATTCCGACCTGAAGCTTTTTTTGAGCCTTATTGACTCCGTGGCTATGGTGGACGAGCAGCTGTACCGGGAGCTATTCAGGGATGGCCTTGGCCTCATCAGTACTACCACCCATTGGAGGGGAATCTCATTTCAACTGGACGACGAGCGGGTACTACACGTTTACAATGACGAATTCATGCCGTTATATCAAATGACGCCCTGGCAAGTCAGTTTCGACGGCGCGTTTTATGAAATCCATCATGGCGCTTTTTCAAGTCAACTGGATGCGCTCACGCAAGGGCAGTTTTTGCAGCAACTGGTTATGGAAAAACATTATGCGATTTACCGGATTGTCTGTGCGTTGTATCGAAGAAAAAAAGGAGAATGGTAATACCTTTGAGCCTCAATCCATCGCCTTATGAACAGGTTTATTCGCATTTTCACACTGCTGCTGCTACTCTTCAACAGCTTCGGCGCGCTGTACGGCAGTTATCATTTCATCACGGATCCCAGTGGCGAAAGCCTGCAAATGCCGCGCAGCTTTTTGCAGCACAGCCCTTTCAGCAACTACCTCATTCCCGGCATTGTCCTGTTTTTGGTAAATGGCCTGTTCTGTTTTATGGTAACAGCTGCACTGCTCCTGAAGCACCGCCTTGCCCCCACGCTGGTCATGCTTCAGGGAATCCTGCTGGCAGGCTGGATCGTGATGCAGGTCATGCTCTTGCAAACTTTTTACCCGCCTTTACATCTGACGATGTTTGGAATCGGCGGCATGTTGATCGGTTGCGGCGGTTATTTGGCCAAACTCAAATAACGCATGCGCCTGCCCTCCCCGCTCGAAGCACTCCCCTGCCCTGCCGATGGCCCACAGCTGTTGATCAAGTGCGACGACCTGATTCACCCCATCGTTTCGGGCAACAAATGGCGTAAATTAGGTTTGCTCCTACCTGCCTTGCAGCAGCGGGCTTGTCCGGGCATCATCAGTTTTGGCGGGCCATTTTCCAACCACCTCTATGCACTTGCGGCTGCCGGGCCGATGTACGGACTACCCACCGCCGCCATCGTTCGCGGCACGCAGGCCGATGTTGAAAACAGCACCCTCGCCTACGCCCGTGCGCAAGGCATGCGCCTGCACGAAGTCTCCAAAGCGGCTTACAATCAAGGACTTAGCGCACCGGAAATTCAAGATATTCTAAAGCAATATCCCGACTGGTTCCAGCTCCCCGAAGGTGGCGCCGGGCCTTGGGCGGTGGAAGGCTGCGCCCTGCTGGCCGAAGAAATTTTAGCGCAGTTGGGGGCAATGGATTGTCCGGCTCAGGCGCCCGTTTATATCGCCGTGGCGGCAGGCAGCGGGGCCACGGCGGCAGGATTATTGCGCGGACTGGTGCCCTACCCCAACACACAACTGCTCGTGTTCCCGGCGGCGCGCTACGGCGTAAGTGTGGAAAGCATACAGGAAATGGCGGGCATTGCCGCACCCATTCACTGGGAAACGCGATTCACCGGCAGGCGTTTTGCGCAACCCGAAGCGACCGTTCAGGCCTATGCGCTTGATTTTCAGCAACAAACCGGCATTGCCCTGGATCCGATTTACACTTGTCGGGTGCTGTATGGCTTGTCGGTGCTCCTGGAAGAAGGTTTTTTTGAAAAGAATGCCCGGGTGGTGGCGGTGCACAGTGGTGGGTTGCGGGCGCATGAATAAATGCGCTAAATGGCAAATATGTCTGTTGGATGATTTGGAAATTGAAGCGGTGTGTGAATATATTTGTTGCGGCTTTATTGTTCATAGGCGGACATAGCGAAACTCCAAGATATGTCAGGCAATAGTCCCAGAAAATGCCTATTTTTGCCCTAAAATTAAGGAAAATGAAATTTGTAGATGTAAAAAACGACGTTGCGTTCCGTAAAATATTCGGCAATGAGAATAAAAAAGTCATTTTGATTTCGTTTCTCAACGCAGTCCTCGGTTTGGAAGGTC
Source organism: Chitinophagales bacterium (assembly GCA_017303875.1). Taxonomy (GTDB): domain Bacteria; phylum Bacteroidota; class Bacteroidia; order Chitinophagales; family Saprospiraceae; genus M3007. The sequence continues at coordinate 307,466 of JAFLBP010000001.1, forward strand.
AAGATCGGGTAAAAGAGGTGACCTTGCTCAACCCTTTTCAACTGCCCCGCATTGTAGGAGAAAAATCTTCAATTATTGATGTCAGGGCTACAGATGAAAAAGGTTCAACCTTTATCGTTGAGATGCAGGTTGCCGAACCAGCAGGTTTCGACAAGCGGGTGCTTTATTACACCTCCAAAGACTATGCAGGACAGATAAACATCGGAGAGGAGTACCCAAAACTTCGACCTGTATACTTCATTGGAGTTTTAGACTTCAAATTCTTTTCAGGCAAAAACTACCTTTCTTCACATCTGATAATTGATGAAGAAACGGGCGAGTGTGTATTCAAGGATATGAAATTTCGGTTTATCGAACTTCCGAAATTCAATAAAAAAGTAAATGAATTAAGAAACATAATAGATAAGTGGACTTTTTTTATCAAAAACGCCGATGAATTGGAAGTCATGCCCGATAACGTGGATGACGAGGGCTTGAAAGAGGCATACGAAGAGGCCGCGCAGCATAATTGGACGAGGGAGGAATATGACGCATATATTTATGCAGGTATAAGGGAACAAGATGAGCGGGGAAGGACCGAATTGGCAGAGCAGCGAGCCGAAGAACGAAAACAAAATGCCTTAATTCTTTCAATGGATAAGAAAGGATTGTCGATTGAGATGATTGCAGACATTACTGGGCTTGATGAGGCAATGGTCTTGGAAATCATTCAAAATCAGACTAATAAATAGAAGACCGAGAACAATCGCTCCCCGAAGATGCTTCCTAAACGTCGCACAATCGGTGAGCGTCGCGTTAGCATCCACTAAAAAATACGATATGAGTTTCATTCTAAATTCGATTTTCATCACGAATCAAGCTGCAGCCTCGAGTGAAAAACTCCTTGATACGTTAGGATTGACAGGATTAGTAAGCGGCGCAACAGTCAACTTCTATGATACAAATAAACAATGGGATTCTGTATTCATTGGCTCCAAAGGAGATTGTAAAATACTCTGTAATGGAAATTTGAGTCTTGGAGCTTTTGAAGATGATAACCCACTCTTGAGACTAAAAGACTGCGAAATCGCCGCCGTGATTTGGAATGAAACTGTGGGCAATTTCGGCTTCTGCCTGATTAAAAACGGAAAGATTGAACGAAAAACAATGGTGATTGATGGAGACATAGAACACGACTATGGGCAAGCAATAAAGGAAGAGTTAGAGATTTCTGATGATGAGTTATTTGAACCTGATGAAATGGAAGAAATACTTGAAATGGAAGGTAGAAAAGGTCTTGAACGAATGATTAAATCTGAAAAAATTTGCAGAACTACAAACAACATCGTGAAGCGTTATTTAGGTGCAGGGCCAGGGCAAACGCATCAAAATTTGACCTGATGTGATTCTACTGAGTACCTTTCTGGCAAAAACGCTTTGCCATGAATAATGAACAAAACCTGGTCAATGGTTTAATTAGGTCTTTTGGCTCTGTTGA
>JAFLBP010000010.1 GCA_017303875.1 Chitinophagales bacterium
GCTCAATTAAGCGCTTGCGATTCGCTTGTGAGATTACATTGCCCATGCGATTTTTTTTTGACCGCAATTTCAAAGAACTTTATGACTTTTCGTCTATTTTCGTGTTACGAATTATTGTCGTACATCAGCAGTTAGCAGTCAACAGGGCTTTTGATGACTGATAACTGTTCACTGATAACTGCTGACTGATAACTGTTGACTGATAACTGTTCACTGATTTCATGTATCTTTGCCCCGTTTTTTCACCGCATTCCTTAATCCGTTCGATTTCCCGATAATGAAGGCACAATTAACTGCCCTTTTATGCGCCTTGGCGTTTACCCTTGCCGCCCAGACGCCTGCCCCCACGAAAACCTATGAATTGCGCAACGGCAATTTTTATAATGGCAAAGATTTTACCACCGGTACTTGGTATGTGGTGAATGGAACCTTTACTAAAAAAGCGCCAGCTAAAATCGACAGCGTCGTCGAACTCGACGGCCGCTGGATCACGCCACCTTTAGGGGATGCTTTCTGCGGAAGCGTTGCCGACAATCCTTCAGGTGCCAACCTGCTCAACCTTTATCGAGAAGAAGGCGTTTTCTACCTTCAAATGCTCGGCCACACGCAAGAAGGCCGCAAAAGCGCCGAACTGCTGACCGGCAAAAGCAATATGCCCGACGCTACCTACAGCAACGGCGCCATCACCTGCTCGCTGGGCTACCCTTTCCTGCAATATGAAGGCCCCGCACAAGGCATCAAAAACCCGCAAATGTGGGGTAGCAATTTCGATAAAATCAAAACCGAACGCAAAATGTTCGGCAACGGCTACTGGTTCGTCGATAACAAAACCGCACTTGATGCCAACTGGCCCAAAATACTCGCACAAAAACCCGATGTCATCTATATCTCCCTGCTCGATGTCACCAATGCCGGGGGCACTTCCGGCAAAGGCCTGAATGCTGAAATGGCCAAAGCCGTGATCAAAAAAGCACACAAAAGCAAGCTGCGCGTATTTGCTTTTGTAGAAAAAGCCGACGACCTGCGCGTTGGCCTTAAAGCCGGAGTTGACGGCTTCGCCAACCTGCCCGGCTACAACTGGAATGGCGAAGGCGCGCTGAGCGCACTCGAACTCAGCGATGCCGACATCAAAACGCTGGTCAAGAAAAAAACTGTAATCATTCCGCTTTTTGCCCACGCACAAACTGCCGTTCCGCGCCCGGCCGTTCAGGAATTTCATAAAAACACACTCAAACGCCTGCTCGACGCCGGCGCCAACGTAGCCATCGGTTCCGACGACCTGCAACGCACCATCCGCACCGAACTCAACTACTGGTTCAACCTTAAAGCCGGCAGCTCCGAACAACTGCTACACGTGCTTTGCGACAATACACCGCGTGCAATTTATCCGAAACGCAAAATCGGAAAAATTGAAGAAGGATACGAAGCCAGTTTCCTGGCCCTTAGCGACGACCCCATGCAAAACATACTGAAACTACGCGCAATCGCCTTTAAAATGAAAAAAGGTGTCCTATTGAAATAAGCACCGGCCCTAAAAGCCCGCAACAGGAGTCATGCCGAATATGCCGGATGACTCCTGTTTTTTGCAGACCACACCATAAATATTCAAGGATGCGAGTGCCTGCTTTATGTTTGTTGCTTGGGATATTGTTTTTATCCGCCTGTTTAGATCAGGAGGCCGGAACAACAACAGCCTCCGGCGCAAACATTGCTTCCTCCTACCGCTCCCATCCATCGACAAAACCGCCCGACAGCCGATCTTTTGCACTTGCGCCCCCAGCTTTAGTAAATGAACCCCTTGCCAGGGAAGAACTTTCAGTACCCGGACATTTTCTGGCGCTCAACGGCATCAAAGCCCTGCACCATCGTTTTCCGGCTTTCGACGGCAGCGGCATCATCGTTTCCATAAAAGAATTTCGTTTCGACACCCAGGACATTGACCTGCGCGGGCGTTACCTTAGTTCTCCCTTGCCGGCGTTCTTATCTTCTACCCATGCCGGTGTTATGGCCACGCTCATTGCAGGAGCTGGCAACACTACCCCATCGGGGCGTGGCGTGGCACGAGGCGCCCGGGTACTTTCTTCCTCATTTATAGGTTTAATGCCCGACAGCGACGCGGATTACGCCGCCTACAATGTCGGTGTACAGAACCACGCTTACGGCGCCGATATTGATAACCGCTACGCTGCTGCCGCTCGCGCCTATGATAAGAGTGTGGAGGCGCGCGCGCACCTGCTACATGTTTTTTCGGCTGGCAACACCGGAACAGAAACGGCTCCCAATGGCAAATATGCCGGAATACCCGGCTTTGCCAACCTGAGCGGCAATTTCAAAATGGCAAAAAATGTACTTTGCGTCGGCGCCACCGATTCTTTTAATCAGGTGCTGCCGATCAGTGCGCGCGGCCCGGCCTACGATGGCCGCCTCAAACCCGAGCTTGTCGCGTTTGGCATCAACGGCAGCTCGGAATCCGCAGCACTCGTCGCCGGCGCAGCAGCCGTTTTACAACAAGTATACCGGGATATTACCGATACCCTGCCAAGCGCCGCCATGCAACGCGCCCTGCTGCTCAACAGCTGCGAAGACCTGTACACGCCCGGCCCCGACTACCGGAGCGGATACGGAAGCCTTAAGCTCGACGCCGCAGTGCAAACTTTGCTCGATGGCCGCTTTGCAAGCGGGCAACTATCGGCCGGCGCGCTGACAGAAATCCCGATCACCCTTGGCGCGCATTTACACCAACTGCGTGTTACCTTGTGCTGGAACGACCCCGCAGCTCCTGAAAATGCGCCGAAAGCCCTGCTCAACAACCTCGACCTGGAAGTTGTCGGCCCCAACGGACAAACGCATTTGCCCTGGGTGCTCAATACCACCGCCCATGCCGATTCGCTGCTCCTGCCCGCCCGGCGCGGACGCGATACGCTGAATAATACCGAACAAGTCTTAATTACACTTCCACAAGCCGGCGCCTACACCTTACGGGTGCACGCTACTGCACTACAAAGCGCAGCACAAGCATTCAGCCTGGTTTTTGACACCGACAGCCTGCGGCAATTGGAGTGGCGAAGCCCTGCCGGTGGCGAACACCTGCCCCCGGAAACAGCCGTTCCACTGATCTGGCACAACAATTTCGACAGCAGTAATGCCGTATTGGAATGGAAACCATTAGCAGCCAATCAATGGCAATTGATTGATACGGTACAGTTAGCGACCCAAAATGCAGTCGTCTGGCAAACGCCCGTTCATGCAGGCGCTGCGCAAGTGCGCCTGCGCACGCCCGCGCACAGCTACCCGAGCGACACCTTTTTGCTCGCACCACAGCCACAACTGAAGGTGGCACTTAATTGTCCGGACGCCACCCTGCTAACCTGGAACGCCGCCATCCCCAACGCGCGTTATCGACTCTGGGGTTTGGGCGCACTTTTTCTGGAGCCGCTGCTGACAAGCAGTGACACCTTTTTATACCTGCCCAAAAGCCTGTACCCACAGCAGCGTTTTGCATTGAGCGTGCTGGATACGCAGGGTTTTGAGGGCAGCATCAGTGCAGCGCCGGATATTTCCCAACAAGCTGCCGGTTGTTACTTTTCCAGCATTCTGGCAGATATCACCTTTGAAAAAAATATCGAAATTGCGTTGAATATCGGTTCGGATTATGGCTTGAAACGTATTTTCCTTAAAAAAATCAAGGCCGGTGGCGACGCGGTTTTGATGGAGGAAAATCCTGCCCGACAGGGGCTGCAAACCTTTACTGATACACAGCCCGAACAGGGCCTGAACCGCTACTATGCCCTCGCAGAATTGCAGAACGGACAAAGTATCCTAAGCGACACTGCAAGTGTATTCCTCGCGCGAAACAGCGATTTTCTGGTATTTCCCAATCCATTAAGCAGCGGTGGAAATTTGCAGTTACTTTCCCAGACAAGTGAGGAGGCCCGTTTCGAACTCTATGATGCAGCGGGAAAATTAGTGCTGGAACAAGCGGCAGGTTTTGGTTTGGAGTCGGTTTTTGTAGCACATTTACCCGCCGGCGTGTATCATTGGCAAGTCATCCGAAAAAGTGATGGGGTACAATTGGCCTTTGATAAATTACTGCTATTTCCCTGATTATTTTAATAAAATGGGCCTGAACTGATAAAGCCCAGGCCCGTACGAGGTCTGTTAATAACGCACGGGAACATTAATGCTCCGCGCATCCGACTGATTTAATAAAGGAAGTTCAGCGCCGTTACGTCGTTGGCATTAAACGGACGGTTAATGCCGTTGCCGATACAAGCCAGCATCCAGGAGTTTGGATCGGCAGTAGTAGGTGTGCCGGGGATGTGGACAGCGCCAACTGTGCTTGCACCTTCGTTGTAATAGGCGCCGCCGCAGCTGTAAGAGCGATCCATGTAATCGGTGTGACGGAATCCGATGCAGTGGCCAATTTCATGTGCAATGATAGACGCCAGGGTATTGGCATTCCAACCGGCATAAGTAGTATTAAACTTGATAGAGTTGTAAGGGTTGCCTGTGCTGGTCGGGAAACCTGCGGAAGCAATGTAGCCCGAACCATTAGGCGCCTTGGAAATCACGATGTTGCCGCCGCTGGTCACGCGCGAAAAAGTGAGCGCAAGGCCCTGTGCATTATAACGGGCAATGGCTGCATCGGTAGCCGTAACAATACTGGTAGGCAGTGTAGTCGCAACGCGCACCGTGATGTTACGCGGCAGACCGGTCACTAAATTGGTGGTGCGGTACTGCTCGGAATTGCCCACAATAAGTGCTTTAATGTCAGTGGGTAAAGTGGCAAGATCTTCGTGGCTGAGGAAGATGTCGCCTTCGACAACATAACCGCCTTCTGTTACGAAAGCTTCCTCGGCATTAAAGCCAATAGCGGTGATCTTGTCTTTGATTTCTTGTGGAACGGCCTGTTGTGCGTCGCTGACAGGAATTGGCTCCTGGCGGGCACAACTGTTTAAGCCGAAAAGCAGGACGATGAAGAACAAGGAGGAGAGAACATTTTTCATTGCACACAAGTGGTTTGGTTAAAAAGAACAGTTAATAGAACAGACTGCGAACATAAAGTCTTTATGTATTATCATGGTAGTACAAATCAGATTTTTTTAAACTAAAAATATTATATCAAAATACATACAAAATACCATCTGTTCAGATGTTTTATTTTGCCATTTTATTATAATATAAAATCACATTCACACATCACACCCCGACGACGCATTATTGCAAAATAAAATATGGGAACACAAAGCACTACCCTTGCATTCCCATATAAAATTCTAAAACAGTCGTCGCAGACGTGTTTAGCGCACACCAAACCCGCTGGGCCAACCCTCTTGCGGCGACACAAAGCTGAGTTTACCATCCTGGTCTTCGGCCATCAGAATCATCCCCTGCGACTCCACGCCCATCATCGGACGAGGGGCGAGGTTGGCCAGCACGACGACCTGACGCCCAAGTACTTCTTCCGGCGTAAAATGCTCGGCAATACCGGAAAGGATGGTGCGTTGCTCAAAGCCCAGATCCACCTGAAGCTTGAGCAGTTTTTTGGATTTTTCCATTTTTTCCGCTGTCAGGATTTTGCCGGTGCGGATATCCATTTTGGCAAAATCGTCGAACTGTATGATATCTTTCATCGGTGCATAATTGATCGTTTTTGGTGCTGCTGCCGCAGCGGCGGCGGCATTTTGCGCATCTGCGCTTTCTAATTTGGCCATCTGGGCTGCAATCACCTCATCGGGAATACGCGAAAACAGGTGCCCGGCTACGCCCAGCAAATGCCCGGCAGGCAGCAAAGGCTCGCCTTTTTCAAGCACTGCCAGCATCGCTTCCAGATCGCCCTGATCCTCCAACGGCGGCAAGGCCAGCATTTTGCGCAGGCGCTCGGCCGAGAAGGGCAGGAAAGGACGGGCGGCGACTGACAGCGCGGCTACATATTGCAGGCCCAGGTGCAGTACGGTGCGCACGGTCTCCGGGTCTTCTTTTACGGTTCTCCAGGGTTCGTTGAATTGCAGCAGGGCATTACCGGCACTGGAAACTTCCATCAGCAGGCGCAGCGCCTCGCGGAAATTGAAACGCTCGATTTCACGCCCCATTTCCAACAAGTGCTCCCGAATTCGGCGCAATTCAGCGGCATAATTACCTTCCGTTTCTACCCCCCAGCCACTTTTGAATGGACGCGCGGCATCAAACTGCGGCGCACAGCCATCTTCATAATATTTTTGCGTAAGTACCAGCACACGGTTTACGAAGTTGGCGAGGTTGTTCACCAATTCTGTATTGGTCGTTTCCTGAAAACCTTTCCAGGTGAATTCGCTGTCGCGCTGCTCCGGCATGTTTTTGACCATATTGTAGCGCAGCGCATCTTCCTGACCGGGCAGTTCCTGGCAATACTCATGCACCCACACTGCCCAGTTGCGCGAAGTAGAAATTTTTCGGCCTTCGAGGTTCATAAACTGGTTGGCGGGCACATTTACAGGTAAAATATATTCGCCGTGGGCTTTCAGAATGGCCGGGAAAATGAGGCAGTGAAAAACAATATTGTCCTTGCCGATAAAATGAATCAATGCCGTGTCCTCGGATTTCCAGTAAGGCTCCCAGTCGCGCCCGTGATCAAGCGCCCATTGCCGCGTAGCAGAAATATAACCGATGGGAGCATCTAACCACACATAAAGTTTTTTACCGGCCGATCCGGGCAACTCTTGCGGCACATCTACACCCCAGTCGAGGTCGCGGGTCATGGCGCGGGGCTGAAGACCTTGTTCCAGCCATGAATTGCACTGCCCAAGCACGTGGTTTTTCCATTCATTGGGATTGTGCAGGGCCACACCTTCCAGTTCGCCGGTATTGATCCACTGGCGCAGCCAGTTTTCGTGCTGATCGAGGCGCAGGAACCAGTGCTGGGTCGGGCGTTTGACCGGCGTGGAGCCACTGAGTGTGGAGCGCGGACTGATGAGTTCGGTCGGACTGAGCGTAGTGCCGCATTTTTCACACTGATCGCCATAAGCATCGGGATTGCTGCACACCGGGCAGGTACCGATGATGTAGCGGTCGGCGAGAAACTGATTGGCTACTTCGTCATAATATTGCTCGGTCGTTTCTTCGATGAATTCCCCTTTTTCATTGAGGCGTCGGAAAAAACCCTGCGAGGTCTCATGGTGAATCGGTTCGGAAGTACGGTGGTACATATCGAACGCGATGCCTATTTTTTCAAAAGTGTCTTTAAGGATGGCGTTGTACTTGTCCACAATCTCGCGGGGCGTTACGCCTTCTTTACGGGCCTTGACGGTAATGGCCGCACCGTGTTCGTCGGAACCGCACACAAACACCACATCCTTGCCCATCAGGCGCAGGTAGCGCACGTAGATGTCGGCAGGGAGGTAAGCGCCTGCGAGGTGGCCAATGTGCAGGGGGCCATTGGCATAAGGCAGGGCGGCGGTAACGAGGTATCTCTTTTTCATGCAGGAATACTTATTGTAATTTTTGATTTTAAATGCTTGATTTTTAACTAATTATGAATCAAGCGTTGTTAAATCAAAAATCGGGAATTGAAAATTATTTACCCACGGAAAGCCCCATGGTGAATCCGGCTCTCAGCATAAAATTGAAAAACCGGTCTTTTCGTTCCGAAAGGAGCTTGTTATTGTAGGTAAAATCGTCTTTTTTCCAGTTGTCGTTGCGCACATCCAGGGTATTGTAACCCAGGCCGATTCCGAAATAAAGATCGGAGTTGAGGCCGGCTTTTTTACCCAACACCCCATAGTTCATCATCAGGATGTACTGTTTGCGGATGGGGCGGTAGTTTTCCACGCGTACTTGTCCGTCGGGACTAATCACCGTAGCGGTAAACGGCGTGTAGTAGCGCTCGCTGTAACCCAGGAGCGGACCTGCATAAGTGCTGGCTTTACCGCTTTTCCGATGGTATTTGAGGGCTAAGTGTGCGTAGTAACCGTCCCAAAATTCTGTATCACGGTCTTTATCGCGATAATCGCCAAACTCAATCACTTCCCGATTGCTGTTGATGTGCAGGTAGGAGAGTTCGGCGAGGAAACGTTTGTTGCCCACATTGAGCACGCCGCCATAGTCGCGGTAGCGATTTTTGAGGGTCAGCAACGGAATGACGTAGGCGCCGGCGTACATGCGGAAGGATTTATCGGCGCGGCGCACTTCACGTTTTTTGTCTTTGCGGCAGTCTTCGGCTTTATCGGAGAGGTCGCGGGCGGCTACGGCATCGCCGAGACGGCTAAAGCGGCCTGAAAGGGCCTGCATTTGCTCGCAATTTCCGGCGGGCATTTTTTGCTGCCAGCGGCGTGCGGCCTGGAGGCCGAGCATTTTCTGGCCTTCCTGCTCTGCAAAATCCATAATTTCATTGAGGGTGGCGCCATCGGATGCGCCCGCGTCGAGGGTTGTCTGATAAGCCTGTGCGGCTTCTCCCTGGTATTTGGCACGGCTGAGGTAGCCGGCGGCTTCGCGGAAAATTTCCATTTTCCGGGCGAAACCCGGATGGTCTTTGGCGACGGCCTGGAGTTGTTCCCAGGCCATCATTTCGGGGTTGAGGTTTTGATTGGTAAATTCGGTACGGGCTTCCGGACTGAGGCGGGTAGCGGCATCGAAGATGCGGTTGGCGCGATCGGCGTAATCGCTGCGGTCGCGGCCCGATTGTTTGAGCGCCTCCAGCAGAATTTTCGTGCTTCGAATGCTGGTAGCGGGGTTGGCGTTGGGGGTATCGGCCGCTTTTTGCGCGTAGGTGGCAGCAGCTTCGTATCGGCCGGCCTGGTTTTCATACTGGGCCAGTTCGCCCCAGATATCGCCAAGTGTCGGGGAAAAATCGGCATAATGAATGATGTATCGTTTGCCTTTCAGTTCATAGCGCAGCGGGAAATTGCCGGGCTGGAACTGTTCTAATTCGCCGGCCAAGCTGCGATAAAACTCCGTACCGGCATTGGCATCGCCTTTGCCGCGGATGCGGCCCTGCAGAATTTTAAAATTGCTTTTGAAATAGGCAGCCACCTTCAGGATGTCGCCGGAGGTGTCAGTTTCCAATGCGCTGAGGGCTGTGATTTGTTCGGTCGCCGAGCGATCTGTATATCGGATGGCATCGGCGCCGGTGTTGGCAGGTGCATAGACGTATTTTTCCAGCGCATTATACGCCGTCAGCACATTTTCAAAACGCTGCTGTTGCGAAACGTTTTGAGCCGCGGCCTGGAGGGCCGTCAGGAGGAGCAGGAGGAGGGACAGGAAGTATTTCATACCGGAAGTAGTGGCGTTGAAAGCCGGGGCAAAAGTCGTTACTTTTTCCGAATGCCCTGAGTTTCAAATATTATTTAAATTTTTCTTGGTAAAACACCCTTAAAACGCGTACCTTTGCGCGCTCTTTACACGAAGAGTGTATTTTTTCTAAAAACTCATTGATTTTTAACATGTTTGCGATTGTTTCCATCGCCGGTCAACAATTTAAAGTTGAGGAAGGTCATCAGATCTTCGTCCACCGGCTGGCAGCGAATGAAGGTGATGCTGTTACCTTCGATGCCGTACATCTCATTGATCGGGACGGCAATGTAACCATCGGTGCTCCCAACATTAAAGGTGCTTCTGTAAGCGCCGAAGTTTTGGGCCACCTGAAAGGGGACAAACTTGTCGTTTTCAAAAAGAAACGCCGTAAAGGCTTCCGTAAGAAAAACGGCCACCGCCAATCCTTCACGCAGATCGAGATTAAATCCATCAAGGCTTAATCCCGGTCTTTTCTCCCCTGAAAATCATCAAACCTAATTCACGCAAGTTTTCAACCTATTTTGAGTCATGGCACACAAGAAAGGCGTAGGTAGTTCCGATAACGGCCGGGACAGTAAAAGTAAACGACTCGGCGTCAAATTGTTCGGCGGTCAAAGCGCCGTAGCAGGAAACATTCTCGTCCGCCAACGCGGCACTCGTTTTCACGCTGGCGACAATGTATACATGGGACGCGACCACACGCTGCACGCCCAGATTGACGGTATCGTGAAATTCACGCGTACCCGTCAGGATCGCAGCTATGTAAGCATCGTTCCTTTCGACGCAGTAGTAGCCGCTCCGGCTGCTCCGGCGCCGAAAGTAGAAGCGCCCAAAGCTAAAAAAGTTGCTGCTCCGGTAGCAGAAGTAGCTGCTGCTGAAGAAGCACCCAAAGCAAAAGCTGCTAAAAAAGGCCCTAAAGCCGACGATCTGAAAATCGTTGAAGGCATCGGCCCGAAAATTGAGCAGCTACTCAAAGAAGGTGGCATCGAAACATGGGAAGACCTGAGCAATGCGCCCGTTGAGCGTATTCAGGAAATCCTCGACGCTGCCGGTCCGCGCTATCAAATCCACGATCCAAGCACCTGGCCCGCTCAAGCCAAATTTGCCGTTGACGGCAAATGGGACGAGCTGAAAGAATACCAGGATATGCTCATCGGCGGCCGCGACGCTGCGGAGTAATTTCCCGATATCATTTCTGATTTCGATATAACATCCTGTCGGTCCCTGTGATCGGCAGGATGTTTTTTTTAACGATGAACGATGAACGATGAATTAATTTTGAATTTTGAATTTTGAATGCTTAATGCTTAATGCTTAATGCTTAATGCTTAATTTTATATAAACAATTGAAAATCAATCCAAAAATCAACATCCCAAATCAAAAATTCATTCATCATTCATCATTCATCATTCATCATTCATCATTCATCATTCATCGTTCATCGTTCATCGTTCATCGTTATGATAAAGTTTTTACTTGTCTTCCTCGGCGGTGGCGCCGGCAGTCTGCTGCGCTACGGGCTGGCATTATGGCTGGGTCCGGTACAGGGGCGTTTTCCATGGGCAACGCTGGCAGCCAATGCACTTGCCTGCTTTATTTTGGGCTGGGTGGGTGCGCTCGCCTTGCAATACCGGCTCAGCGAGGAGCAGCGCCTGTTGTTGGCTACCGGCCTCTGCGGCGGCTTCAGCACCTTTTCAACCTTCACGGCCGAGAGTTGGCGACTGTATGAACAGGGAAATTTAGCTTTCTTGTTGCTTAATGTATTTATGAATTTGGCAGTATGTATGCTTTGCCTACTTTTGGGCACGAAAATGCCAAATTTGCTCTAACCTATGGATCAAGCGATTTTAGACCGCCTTCAACAACTCGAAGAAAAGTATTCCGCCATGGGACAGGATATGAAATCCTACCTCGACGGATTACTCTATGCCGATTACCTGACTTATTGGGACTATATCCACCTCGACACCCTGTTAAGTCTGCAAAATCCGCGTACGCCCATCCCCGATGAGCGTATTTTTATTCTCTACCATCAGATCACGGAATTGTATTTCCGCCTGACCTTAGACGCCATCGCACAATTGGCCGATGCCAAACCACGCCCCGATCTGGCTTTTTTCAAGCGCCAGGTTACGCGTATCAACCGCTACTTTGAACAGCTGATCTCCTCTTTCGACATCATGGTTGAGGGCCTCGATCGCGAGGAGTTTCTCAAATTCCGCATGAGCCTGCTGCCTTCCAGCGGCTTCCAAAGCGTGCAGTATCGAATGATAGAAATCGCCGGCACGGATATGATCAACCTCGTACATCCCTCCAAACGGGAACTGACGGCCGGTGTCAACGACGTCAAACTACTCTACTCGGTGTTGTATTGGCGTTCCGGCGCTACCGAACTGGCATCCGGTAAAAAAACGCTCACCCTGCGGCAGTTTGAAGATAAATACTCCGCCGAACTGATGCGCTTTTCAGAAACCTACCAAACGGTTAACCTGCGCGCCTTGTATCAAAGTCTCGATGAAGCAGATCGCCAGGATGCCGAATTAATTCAGATGCTCCGACAATTCGACCTGAATGTAAATGTGCGCTGGGGCCTCTCCCACTTCCGCTCCGCCGCCCGATACCTCAATGCCGAACCCAAAGAAATTGCCGCTACCGGCGGCACCAACTGGCAACAATACCTGCCTCCCCGTATGCAACTCATCATCTTTTTCCCGGAACTCTGGTCGGAAGAAGAACGCAAAAACTGGGGAAGGTTTCAGGAACTATGAACTATAAATGATGAATGATGAATGATGAATTAATTTTGGATTTTTAATGCTTTATTTTTGATAAACAATTGAAAATCAATCCAAAATTCAACATCCAAAATCCAAAACTTATTCATCGTTCATCATTCATCATTCATCATTCATCATTCATCATTCATCGTTTATAGTTCATCGTTATAAAAACGCTCCAGGCGCCCAGGGCGCCAATGGCGTTGGCAATCATGTCGTCAAATTCAAAGACGCGATAAGGGAAAAAGGTGGCCTGTACGAATTCCATCAAAGCCCCGTAGGCAATAGCGAATCCGCAGAGCCAGGCATGTCTCGGCAGTCTGTTCCAGCGCCTGAACGCATCGGGCAGCCCTTGCAACAGCAGCCAGGTGAGCACTGCATATGCGGCCGCGTGCGCGAGTTTATCGCTTGAAATAAGGGTAAAACCGGGCAAAGAAACGCCCGGACTGGTAGAAAGCCAGGTAATCAGCAGCAGCCAGATAAAGGCCCATCGAAAGGTGTAGAGTAGTTTCAGCATCAGATTGCGCGCCAGTTGTCGGGCAATGGCGCATCGAGCACTAACGCATTTCCGGTGTCGGGGTGTACACATTCCAGGCACAAGGCGTGTAATTTAATTTGAAAAGCCTGCCAGGCGGCGGCCCCATAGTCCGTATCGCCCAAAATGGGGCAACCAATATGCGCCAGTTGTGCGCGAATCTGGTGAAAGCGGCCCGTTCGCGGCCGCAGCTCCCAATCCGCCAGGCCACCGGGCAACTCCTCAATAATCCGATACTCCAAAAGGGCTTCCTGAGCGCCACTTGCTGATCCGATCAGGGCACGCCGACCATCTGCACTCCGGTACAGCAAATGCTTCAGCAGGCCGCTTTTTTCAGGGTGCGTCGGGGCGATGGCGCGGTATGTTTTGCGGGTTTGATGCGCTTCAAATTGCAGCATCAGCGCACTGAGTGCGGTTTTTCGCTTAGCGAGCAGGAGCAGACCGCTGGTTACGCGGTCGAGGCGGTGCACAGCACGTAGATAAGGGGGTTCGCGGCGCGGCGCCATCTGTGCGTGCAGCCAGGCGCGCATTTCGTTTTCTGCAGAAGGATGCGCACTGCCCCCGCTTTCCGTTGATAACCCGGCGGGTTTATTAATGGCCAGCAAGCACTTGTCTTCGTAGCAGATTGGAAACATATTATTCGGCCGTATGGCGATTTCTGAGTTCGAGCGCAAATCCCTCTACCATTTCCAGGAGGCGCAATGGGGCGAGCAGGTCGCGGCTGCTGTCCTGAGCATCTTGTTGGGCCGGAGTAAACCCGACAATCTGCGCATTTTTTTCAGGATTTAAGGCTCGGAAAGCCATGCTCCATTCCGGATACAGACGCTCTTTTACCGGCATCTGATACAGCAGGGTAAGGTTTTTATGCCGCGGGTCATTTGCAATATGATTGTAATACAAATCACAAACAGCGTCCATGCTGCCCTCTAAAAGTTGTAAAAAATAACCATTACCGTACAGCAATATCCCGGTGATCTGCTGTCTGGAATTAGCTTCACGGCACTTTTCCAACAACGTTAAAAGCGATTCTTCCGAAAACGGAATAGCGGCCTGGCTCCGGTAGATCAGTTGGAACACAGTCATATTTTTTGTTTGTTTGTAGCTGCGAGTTCATGGTCTCGCGAAAAATTGAGTACAAATTTGCCGGCTTTTCCGCCTGATTACGTACTATCCGGGTAATACAAGCGATAAGCAATTCAAATGTACAACAAGGCATCCCACAAAAACAAACCTTTTTTCGACTGCTTAAAAATCTTCTCCTTTTCGGCCACTCCAGGTGCCCTCAATCCCTTCCACCGCAAAGCGGGTAAACATGTCTTCGGCATACCAATTCCGATCGCGGGTTTTGCGCACCACTTCCCCGTGGGCCTTGTCGCGGTAGGCAAACTGCTGCACGGCTTCAAAGTTATCCCAGACGCTGAAAGTTGCCTGATAAATCAGCGGGGTCTCCCCTACCCCAATCTGCAATTTAAGCCCCGGACGCCCCTCCAGCGAGGCGCTTGAGCCAGGCACATGCCGCCAGAATTCGGGCAGGCGCTGCGTGCGTACGCGGGCGCGGGTGAGCACTGCCACAGCCTGTTCGGGCCGCAGCGGCTGTTCGGAAAGTCGGTCGGTAAAAGGATTCACGCCATCCCAGGTGCCGTGGGTACGCAAAGGGCGCAGGTGCACGCGCAATTGCTCCTCAGCACGCCGTTGGGCAGCCAGTGCAAAAGGATTGTGCTGCCAGAAATCCTGATGGGCAGCCTCCGACTCCCATACCCCCAGCAGGCTGTACACCCGCCAGTTGGGCCACAAGCTAAAGCCGTTGCCGGCGCCGCTGCCCATGAGTTTGTAAAATTGTAATCCCGGCGCTTTTTTCAAGTGCCGATGCGCCAGTTGCATTTGGCTGAGCGCCCAAACAATGCTGGATGCAGGGTAACGGAAAAGGGAGATGGAACAGTGCAATTTTTTGTGTTTTTGTGTTTTTGTGTTTTTTACCAAAAATTCAAGGCGATAAAGAAGGCTAACTGACAAGCCAGCAAGACCAACGCCATGCGGTTGCGCTGCCCGACACCAAGACGGAAAAAGGCGTATTGCACCAAACTGCCCACCACAAACCATGCGGCGTAATTTTGCAGGGGCACGGTGTCATTTTCCCAGGACCAAAACTGATAGCGCATGGCCACCGGCTCCACCAATACATCAAAAGCCGTCATGGCCGCGCCGCCGAGCAAAGCCTTTACCCACCATGAGGCCTGCGGCGCAAGGTAATGCACGGCAATACCGCATAAATAGCTGGTCAGCAGCCAGTTAATACCGATCATGGGCGGCGTACCCCATATTTTGGGGCCGAGCGCGACATCATACTGATAATGCCCGAAAATGAGTCCGGTATTTATCCCAACAACTTCAATCAAAAAACCCACCGCAGTCGCAATCGCCGCATATATCCAAAAACGCCGGTCGCGGTTTTCGTGAAAATGCAACACGATAAACAGCGACAAGAACAAATTGAAAGGGGTGAGCAGCACAAACTGCGGGTGCACCGGCAAACCGATACCCACAATACCGGCAATATGCGCCGAAATGAGCAAAAAAAGGGCAAGTTTTACATTCATACGGACTCGGCGATGAGGCTGTCGGTAATTTTTGCAGAAAGCAGACAAAGCGGAATGCCGCCGCCGGGGTGTACGCTGCCGCCCACAAAATAAAGGCTTTTGATTTTGCTGCTGAAATTGGGGTGCCGCAAAAACGCGGAAAACATATTATTGGAAGCCGTTCCGTACAAAGCGCCCTGCCACGAAGCGGTTTTGCTTTGAATGGTGCGCGGGTCGAGGGTAGCTTCGCAGGCGATGAGCGGTTCTATCGGCCGGCCGAGGTTGTGGCTGAGCTTGTCGAGCACCTGCCGGCGGATGCGCTGCGTGAGCGCGTCCCAGTCCTGCCCCGTGCTGTTGGCCGGCACATTGACCATCACGAACCAGGTTTCGCAGCCGGGCGGTGCGTCCTGCGGATCGTATTTGGTCGTAATATTGATGTACACTGTCGGGTCGCTGCATACTTCGCCGCGGCTATGGGCCTCAAATTCCGCCTGATAGTCCTTACTGAAAAAGATATTATGCAGGTCCAGTTCCGGAAATTCAGCCCGGATGCCCCAGTAAAAAATCAGCGCACTGGTAGAGCGCTCCTGCGCAAGCGTGCGCTCCGGATGCGGCTGATCGGGCAGCAGGTGTTTGTAGGTGGGGTAAATATCCATATTGCTCACCACCTGATCGTAAAGGCGCGTTTCACCTTTGACCTGAACACCTGCCGCAGCGCCGTTTTTGACCAAAATACGCTCTACCGGCGTATTGAAATGAAATCTTGCGCCCTTGCGTTCGGCCAGCGCGTACACGCTTTTGGTAATGGCATACATGCCGCCTTTGGGATAATACGCGCCAAAACCGTGTTCAAAATGCGGAATAATGGTCAGCATACCCGGTGCGCGGTACGGATTGGAGCCGTTGTAGGTCGCGAAACGGTCGAAAAGCTGTACCAGTTTAGGGTGTTTTAGTCCGCGCGCATTGGCGGCGTGCATGGAGCGGTTCAGGTCGAGTGCCGGCAGATAAAGCAGCGCCCTGGCAACTTTTTTATTCCACCAGGTTTTGAAGTGGTGCAGCGATTTTTCGAGGAAAATACGGCCGCTCAGTTCATATTTAAACTTGCTTTTTTCCAAAAATCGCAACACCGTACCTTCCGGAACGCCCAATTGACGGGCGGCTTCGCGGTCGAATTCGGCGGGATCGCTCCAGGCGCTGAGGCGGGTACCATCGTCCCAGTGATAGCGGCAGACCAGGGGTGCGCGCAGGTAGCTGAAATGCGCGCGCGGGTCTTCGCCGGCGGTTTCAAACAGCTCATCCACGTACATGGGCATGGTAAAGAGCGAAGGCCCGGCATCGAAGCGGTAACCGCCGAGGGTAAATTCCGAGAGCTTGCCACCGGGGTAATCGTTGGCTTCGTAGACGTCAACTTCGTGTCCGCGGGCGGCTAAGCGGGCAGCGGTGGCCAATCCGCCGATACCGGCGCCGATAATTGCAATGCGCATGTTCGGGTGTTTGAGTGTTTTGGTGTTTTCGGGTTTTAGTAGTTAAAGGCATCCGTTTAACTTTTTCCGGGCCGACTTGTTCATTTAATTCCAAAAAAGCTGCCGGAGTGTGCCGAAAACCGGAACTTTGGAGCTTTTATTGCTCACAGATGTTACACGGAAGGGTTTCACACAGATGTGCACAGATCATTCCCACAGCAAACACTGAATTCTGTGACATCTGTGTGCATAATCTGTGCGCATCTGTGCGAAACCCTTCTGTGTAACATCTGTGAAAAATCCCTCAAAAACACTAAAAAACTAAAACACTTAAACACCCAAACATGCAAATTCCCGACCTGAGCGCCACCATTGTTGCTTTAGCCACCCCGCCGGGTGTGGGCGCGATTGGCGTAGTGCGGCTTTCCGGCCCCCGTGCGCTGCTCATTGCTGATGTCATGTTCAAAGGCAAAAGCTTAGAAAATGCCGCCAGCCATACTGTGCATTTCGGGCGTATTGTATCGCCGGAGGGTCGCAACCTCGACGAGGGTTTGGCCACCATTTTCAAAAATCCGCACTCATATACCGGCGAAGACAGCGTGGAGTTCAGCTGCCACGGCTCGCCTTATATTTTGCAGGAGGTCATTCAGACAGCCCTCGCGCATGGTGCGCGCATGGCCGCGCCAGGGGAGTTTACCCTGCGCGCCTTCCTGAACGGCAAACTCGACCTTAGTCAGGCCGAAGCCGTAGCCGACCTGATCGCCAGCCAGAGCGCCGGGGCCCACAGCATGGCCCTGAGTCAGTTGCGCGGCGGCTTTAAAAACGAAATCCAGCGCCTGCGCGAGGAATTGATTCATTTTGCGTCCTTAGTTGAGCTGGAACTGGATTTTTCGGAAGAAGACGTGGAATTTGCCAACCGCAGCGACCTGCGGGCTTTGGTGGATAAAATACGCCGCTATATTCAGACGCTACTGCGCTCTTTTGCGCTGGGCAACGCCATGAAACACGGCGTCAATACCGTCATTGCCGGGCGGCCCAACGCCGGCAAAAGTACCCTGCTCAATGCCCTGCTCAATGAAGAGCGCGCCATCGTGAGCGATATTCCCGGCACTACCCGCGACACCATCGAAGAGGTGCTGAATATCGACGGGGTGCAGTTTCGGCTCATTGATACCGCCGGCATCCGCGAGGCCCAGGATCAGATAGAGGCCATTGGCGTACAAAAGACCTTTGAAAAGGTGCGCGATGCGGCGCTACTGGTATACGTCTGGGATGTGGCGGGCGGCATGACCCTCGCCGAGCTGTACCAGGATCTGTTGCAACTACTCGACAGTGCGGCCATCCCCTGCCTGATTGTGTGCAACAAAATGGACCGCAATCCGCTGTTCAGCACCGAATGGATCAGCCAGCCCGACAACCCGGCCATACACCCTTACCTGTTGCCCGAAGGCGCGCGCCTTGTGTTCCCCGAGGCCCTGCGCGACGCGGCCCTGACCCCCATACCGGTATCTGCCAAAAACCAGATGAACATTGAATTTTTAAAAGAAAAACTATACGACAGCGCCCTGGGACAGGCTGCCCCGGCAGAAAGTACCGTGGTGAGCAATGCGCGCCACTACGACGCCCTGCGCCGCGCCGACGAGGCCCTCTCCGACGTGCTGCGCGGCCTCGACACCGGCATCACCGGCGATTTTATCGCGCTGGATATCCGCCGTGCGCTGAACTGTCTCGGTGAGATCAGCGGCCAGGTGGATGTGGAGGAGTTGCTGGGGAATATTTTTGGGAAGTTTTGTATTGGGAAGTGATAAAAAAGAAAAAACATACAATATGTTTTAAATTTGTATTTTTGCCCAACTTTTATCCTCTTTTTTCACTTTCCCGTCTGAACCGGGATTTGGGGGGATTTTGAGATTCAAGGATTGGATTTTATGAGGATTTTTTGATAGTCTTTTTTAGGGCTTGGGAATTGGTTTGTATTTGTTTTGAAAAAACTGCACCTCGTCAAAAATGGCCGCTTAAACCGTATCTGGATGTCTACTCTGGTGAGGAAGTCCACCTCGTCAAAAATGGCCGCTTAAACCGTATCTGGATGTCTACTCTGGTGAGGAAGTCCACCAGAGTTGACATCCAAAAATCCTCAAAAAATCCAATCCTTGAATCTCAAAATCCCCCCAAATCCCGGTCAAGATGGAATAAAACACAATACCATGAAATACGAAGACATTACCCGCCAAATCATCGGTTGCGCTATGAAGGTACATAGTACTCTGGGCAACGGTTTTCAGGAAGTGATTTATCAGCGTGCAATGAACATTGAGCTGGAAAAACATGGCCTCTCGTTTGTAAGAGAAAAGGAAATGCCCATTTTTTACAAGGCCCATCAAATAGGCACGCGAAGAGTTGATTTTTTTGTAGAAAATTGCATTATGGTAGAACTAAAAGCTATTATCCAAATTGAAAATGTGCATCTGGCACAAGCCCGAAACTACCTTGAAGCATACAACGCAGAAGTTGGCTTATTGCTGAATTTTGGCAGCTCCAGCCTTACCTTCAAACGAATGGTCAATCCTAAATTTAATTCCTCACTTACCGCAGCAACAGATTTATGACATTCGTAACATTTCCCGTCTGAACCGGGATTTGGGGGGATTTTGAGATTCAAGGATTGGATTTTATGAGGATTTTTTGATAGTCTTTTTTAGGGCTTGGGAATTGGTTTGTATTTGTTTTGAAAAAACTGCACCTCGTCAAAAATGGCCGCTTAAACCGTATCTGGATGTCTACTCTGGTGAGGAAGTCCACCAGAGTTGACATCCAAAAATCCTCAAAAAATCCAATCCTTGAATCTCAAAATCCCCCCAAATCCCGGTCAAGATGGAATAAAACACAATACCATGAAATACGAAGACATTACCCGCCAAATCATCGGTTGCGCTATGAAGGTACATAGTACTCTGGGCAACGGTTTTCAGGAAGTGATTTATCAGCGTGCAATGAACATTGAGCTGGAAAAACATGGCCTCTCGTTTGTAAGAGAAAAGGAAATGCCCATTTTTTACAAGGCCCATCAAATAGGCACGCGAAGAGTTGATTTTTTTGTAGAAAATTGCATTATGGTAGAACTAAAAGCTATTATCCAAATTGAAAATGTGCATCTGGCACAAGCCCGAAACTACCTTGAAGCATACAACGCAGAAGTTGGCTTATTGCTGAATTTTGGCAGCTCCAGCCTTACCTTCAAACGAATGGTCAATCCTAAATTTAATTCCTCACTTACCGCAGCAACAGATTTATGACATTCGTAACATTTCCCGTCTGAACCGGGATTTGGGGGGATTTTGAGATTCAAGGATTGGATTTTATGAGGATTTTTTGATAGTCTTTTTTAGGGCTTGGGAATTGGTTTGTATTTGTTTTGAAAAAACTGCACCTCGTCAAAAATGGCCGCTTAAACCGTATCTGGATGTCTACTCTGGTGAGGAAGTCCACCAGAGTTGACATCCAAAAATCCTCAAAAAATCCAATCCTTGAATCTCAAAATCCCCCCAAATCCCGGTTCAGACGGGAGAAATAACAAGCGCCATACCCCAATCATCGGAGTATGGCGCTTGTTATATCATTTTATGCGCTTACGGGCAGTAAGGTTTATTCGTCCTGATCGAAAGCGTCGAAGTCGAAGAGCAGCGAGAAACGCAGGGTGTTATCGAGCGGATTGCGCTGGTTGGTGGTGGGTACGAGGTAAGAGAAATTCAGACCAAAGATATTGTACTTGATACCCAGGCCTACGCTGAAATACTTGCGGTTGCCTTTGGAGTAGTGCTCGAAGAAGTAACCCATGCGCACGGCAAACTGGTCGTCGTACCAGTATTCAGCACCCACGCCGGTGGTAATTTCTTTCAATTCTTCTGCAAAACCACCCGGTGCATCGCCAAAGGAGGTGAATACACCGCGGATGGGCGACAGCTGCTTGTAGTCAGGAATTTTATCGCCGTCTTCGTCGATTTCCGGGCGCGGGGTCGGCACGAGGAGTTTATTGAAGTCGGTGGTGAACGTCAGGGTATTGTACTCGTCGAGTTCAAATTTCCAGGCCGCGCCGATACCGAGGTTGGTCGGGATGTAGTCGCGGTTGGCGCTGTTGGTGTAGGTAATTTTAGCGCCGAGGTTGCTGATGGCGCCACCGATGGTCAGCTCGCTTTTTTTGTTGCGTTGCAGTTCGATGGGCGCTTTGTAGGAGAAAGAGATGTCGGCTGCGCCGGAAATACCGGGTTTGATCTCAATGCCCTGCACTGTTTGGCCGGAAGCGAGGTTGGAATAGATGAACTTGGCAGCTACGGCAGCGGAAAAGCGATCGCTGAGTTTACGGGCATAAGCGCCGGTTACTTCAAATTCGTTCGGACGGCCCATACCGAGCGGACCACCATTTTCATCGGTAAATTCAATATCACCCAGCGAAAAATAACGAAGGGCGAGACCCGCTGTTTGCAGGTCGTCAATTTTTTTATAGCCACTCAGGTAGGCCATGTATACGTCCTGAAGGCCCAAATTGCGCATCCAGGGGGTATACGTAGCAGAAATGGAGACATTTTTATCGGCAAAAGCCAGCTTGGAGGCGTTGTAGTTGAGGCTGTTGGCATCAGCGGATGTAGCGATACCGACATCGCCCATGGCGCCGCCGCGGGCATCGGGTACAATACGGAGGAAAGGAACGGCCGAAGTTACGGCATTGGCACAGCGCTCGCCGGTAATGGGGTTGTACCCATTAACGCAACGCGCCTGTTGCGCCTGAAGGGTGTTCACTAAGCCGAGTGCCACTGCGAGGAGGACAAGGGTCCGGGCAAAAAGTTTTTTCATACTGTATGAAGCAATGTTGATTTTGCAACACGCGGCCGCTTGAAACGGGAAGGCCAAACAGCCGCGTGTGTTGAATTTATCGTTGGCTTTTTCCTTGAAGCAAATATTGGGCTTCAGGTTGCCTAAGTATTTGCAAAAAGCGTGCAAAGATAGCACGAGCGCAATTTTTTGTCGGAAAGAATTTCCAAACAAGCCAAATCAACGCAAAATCACCAGTTTTTCGTAATCACTTTCTGCGGTTATGGCATTTCCGCTCACATCGGTGCCGCGTACTTTTACATGATACAGGTAAACACCCCGTGCCAGCTGATCGCCAAATTCATCTTTGCCATCCCAGCTGATGTCATTCACGCGGAAGCCATCGGCAGTTGTATTGTGCAGGATGGTTTTCACCAAACGGCCGGATACCGTAAAGATGCTGATCTGCACATCAAGCAATTGCCCGGCGAGGTTGTGTTCAAACTGGAAATTGGTATTCGTGGTAAACGGATTGGGGTAATTCAGCACATGGTCAAGGGCTGCCTGGCCATTTTCCGCCACGATAAATTCCGTGTAGCCTTCACCGCTGTTGTTGGCAATATCCCAGCCTTTGGCACGCAAAGTATGGCGACCGGGCGCCAAGTTGTTCAGCGGGTACAAGGCGCGGCCCTTTTTGGCGTTGTTCAACTCACTTTCGTAAAAATCATTCAACACCAAGGTTTCCAGTACATTATCGTCAAGCACCGCCGTGAGGTCGTGCCCCAAGCTTACCCCCGACACGTTCATCCCATAATCATCTTCGCAGGCAATGAGAATTTTCGGATCATCATTGGTGATACCGCCGCTGACAAAAGCATCGGTGTTCAGATACACCCGCACAATCGGCGGCGCTTCATCTTTAATCAAATTGGCATTGCCACCGATAATAATGTTCTCGTCGGCGCCGGCTGCATCAAGAGGGGTTCCGTTTTCGGCGTAATAACTGATTTTACCAAATCCGTAGGTGTAATTGATGTCTTTGGGAATGATAAAATTGACTTTAAAGGTTCCATTGCTCACCGTTGCACTGCCTTTGTACAGGATATTGCGCTGCACGCGGAAGGTGCGCACCTGGCTTCCGGCATCCTGACCGAGGGTTTGCAACACCTGCTCTTTATCATAAATGCTGACATCCACTGTTCCGTTAAAGTTCGTGAGCATTACGCCATTGGTATCGGTTACCATCCCTTCCAGTTCTACGGGCATCAGGGCCTTGAGGGTGTCGGGCTGACCGGCCACTACGGATTTTCCGTTGATTTTACTGGTTGCAACGCGGTATTCCGGCAGGCCAAGGTACATGGCCGGATCGCCGAGCAGGGTAAAACGGCGGGCGTTTTCAGCGCCGGAGGTCAGGTTGTTTTTTGCAAGCGTCAGGATGTCGCCGATCGGGGCATACTGGCCGTTGTTGCTCAAAAAGATCTGCCGTTGTACAGCATCAGTAAGTTTGTTATTACCGTCGATATAAACGGCGCGTACGGTTGTAAACAGGCCCACAGCCCCCGAATTGGGCTTCAGCAGGGCTTGCTCGCCACCGGTGAGCGTGCTGTAATCATCATAGCCGCCAAAGGAGCAGGTAGCGGTAATAATAAGCGGATAACGCTGCGGATTGTCCCAGCCGGCAATATCGTTCTGGTCGGTTACACGTTCCTGCGCCCAGCCGCGCGGGCCGCCGTGGCCGATGTATTGCAGTACCAGTCCGCCGCGGAATACATTGGCATTGATGGCAGATTTGGCGTCGGGATAACGTTGTCCGCCGGAAGTAGCTACTTGCTGGTAAGCATCGAAATAAATTTTTTCGAGGTTAAACCACTCCTCGGTAGCGCCGGCAGCCTGGGCTAATTTATCCGCCTGATTGATATGCGCATTGCCGTCTTCGTCGTCGGCGATATAGATATTGCGCAGCCGCCAATCGCCAAGCCCCTGAGGATTTTTATCATAATCCAGAATTTTATCTACCACTGCCTGTGCGTCGCCGGGGTTATGCACGGGAATACGACCAACACTAATGTCGAGCGCGCCGGTCAGGATACCGTCTTCCACATCAAGCAGGCCCATAAAATCATCGGAAGGATAGGAGAAAATGGGACTGAAAGATTCTGAAGTCTCGTAAGTAGGCACCAGATCGAGGTTGTCGGGGCTGTCGGTATTGTTGCGCGGGTCAAAAGAAGCATCGCCGAACAGCAGCAGGAACCGGAAACGCACAGGATTGCGCTCATACAGCATGCGGGCCATATCGCGGATGGCGACGGGGTCTTTGGCGCCGGAAGAAAACTCATTGTAGAGCTGGTTGATGTCGACCAAGGCCACATTCAGTCCGCTGAAGTTACGGCGGTGTTCGGCCAGCTGGCCAGCCTGTACCGCTACATCGGGATGGTACACGATGGCCATGTCGAGGTTATCGAGGGCGTGCAGGTTCTGATTGGCAATTTTCCCTGCTTTTGCTTCTGGTTTCGGGAAATTGGCATTTTCGGTAAAAGCGATAAAGTTGCGCAGGGTTCCGGAGGTATTAAGGCCAAATTCCGCAACGCTGCCATTCAGGGTAAACTGCTGACGCTGCGGGTTTTGTGGCACCGTAATATCCCAGACAATGAGGCTGCTGCTTGCGCCGCTGAGCCGGAAAAGCGTTGAGGTATTGTTCAGGCTTTTTACATCGCGGAACTCCATGGCGTTGCCAGTCATGGTCAGGCGGCGGCGGGCATTTATTTCAATATAATCTAACCAGCCTTCGCTTTGTGCGCCCACGGGCGGGTAGGCGATTTTTACAGAAAATTTGTCGGAAGCAGGTTGCAAATTACCCGTTATTACGCCATTTAAGGCAAAAAACGCTTCATTATTACTAACATCCACCCCTGAAATACTGCGGGTGATCGTGGTATTCCCCTGAATCAGGCGCACATTCGTATTCACCTCGCAGCGACCAGCAAACTCTGCGCGCACCCGCGCATTGGCGCCGGTTACGAGGTTGGGAAATTCAAAACTGTAGTCGCGTTCGCGGGTCTGGAAAAAATAATCACCGAAGAATCGTTTGCCCGCGCCTTGAGAAGAAGGGTTAAAATCGAGGAGGTTTACTTTTTCATCTTCAATCCGCTGCACATCGTCAAATTCCTCGGTGGTGGCAGCGGTCGTGCCGGGGGGCAGGCTGCTTTGCTCAAAGATACGCAGGCCCACACCCGAGCCGATCTTGACAAAATACCAGGCATTGGGATCGTAATAATGGCTGCGAATGCTCAATTCCGGATCGGTGCTGCTGGCTTTGTAGGTCCAGGGCTTGGGTCCGACGGCGTAAAAAAGGATAAAATCGCCGGTATTGAATTTACCATCTTCCTCGCCTACCACGCGAATGGCGTTTTCCAGCAAATCGTCCGGGCGGGCATCGCCGTTGCGTTCGGGTAGCATGCGGCCGCCATTGCCGAAAATCCGGATGCTGCGCGGGTCGATGTTATCGAGGTTGCTGATGCCCAGTTCATTTTTCAGGAAGGTATAATCGAGTTTGTAAATGCCGCTTTGTTGTACACCAAATTTAAAAATATCGCCGGTATTCAGCACCGATTCGTAGGTAAAAGGGCCGCCGCGCTGTGTACTCTGCGGCGCCGCTTCCGGCGTGGCTTCTATGCGCAGGCTGATGCTTTTTACCCGTTCGTAGGAAGCGCCGTTGCGGCGGAAGGGCAATACGCGCACCCAACCAAAATAGTCGCCACGGGCGCGGGTGAGCTGCGTTTCTATGCGCAGGTTTTCGCCGATTTGGGACAGGTCTGGCGAATTTTTAAAAGCAACAGGTTCATATTCCACTGCTGTCACGACGGCATTGAGGCGCGCGCGACCGGGCAGGGCAAAGCGTTCGGCCAGCAGGGGCAACGTGGGTGCTTCGTCGGAAAAATTACAATCGCTGAAGGTCCAGTACTCCTGCACAGTACCACTCGACAAGAGGTACTCCGAAGGTTTGGCCGCCCAGTTGAGCGTGCGTTCTATGGAGATTGCATTTTGCGCATTGAGTGTGGCAACAACGCTGCAAAGCATTTGCAGAAGCAGAAAAAAACGTTTCATAAAAAGCTGATATTGAGACCTTACAGGCAAAAGCCCGAATTGGTTTCCGTTAAATTCGTGTTTGATGATGCGCGGCAAAAGGGGCTATGCGATGCAAATATATTTACAGAAAACATAGGCGTCGCCGCTGTGGTTTGGGTTGCCCGCAAGAATTAAAGGAATTGTCTGTTTCGGGCAAAGGTCGGTATTTAAAAGTTGAAAAATTATGTCCTTTACCAGACCGCCAAACAGTAAAATACGCAGAATTACAGAATTGATTCTATTTTCGCCGCGCCTAATCAAAATGTATAAATCAAAACGAGCATGAAGCAATCGCGCATCCTGATTACCGGCGCCGGCGGCCAGATCGGCACCGTACTCACCGACGCCCTGCGCCAGGCTTTTGGCGCCGACAATGTGCTGGCTACCGACCTGCGCGACCTCGGCCCGCAAGCCGGCCCTACTGCCATCCTTGATGCCCTGAACCCCGAAGCATTAGCCGAATTGGTAAACAAATGGGAGATCACCCAGATTTATCACCTTGCGGCCATCCTCAGCGCTACCGGCGAAAAAAATCCGCTATGGGCTTGGGACATCAATATGCGCAGTCTGTTCAATGTACTGGAAACGGCCCGCGCCACAGGGGTTCAGAAGGTATATTATCCCTCCTCCATTGCTGTTTTCGGCCGTGAAGCGGCAAAATTCGACACCCCGCAGTTTGAAGTGCTAATCCCGGAAACCGTATACGGCATCAGCAAGGTGGCAGGCGAAAACTGGGCCAATTACTACTTCCGGCGCTACGGACTCGATGTGCGTTCGCTGCGTTATCCCGGCATTATCGGCTACCAAAGCCTGCCCGGCGGCGGTACAACTGATTACGCCGTTGATATTTACCACTACGCCGTGCGCGGAGAAACCTTCACCTGCTTCCTCAGTGCCGATACGGCACTGCCCATGCTCTACATGCCCGATGCCATCCGCGCCACCCTCGAACTGATGGAAGCGCCGGCCGAAAATATTCGGGTGCGCAGCAGCTACAACCTCGCCGGCATGAGTTTTACGCCTGCCGAAATAGCCGCCAGCATCCAAAAACAGGTGCCGGATTTCAGGATTCAGTACGCACCGGATTTCCGCCAAGCCATCGCCGATTCCTGGCCGGCATCGATTGACGACAGCGCTGCGCGGCAGGACTGGGGCTGGAAACCGATGTACGACTTAGACGCCATGACGACGGATATGCTCACTCATTTGCGCTAACGACGGCTCATTCCGGGGCGTTCACGCATTTTGCTTGCAGGAGGCCGTATTTTTCCCGACTTTTGCCCCCACACTGTAAACACATTGTGAAGAAAACTACGCTATGTTGAAATACCTTTTTTCGGGCCTTACTTTTTCCCTGTTGCTTGTTGTTTTTGCCTGCAAAAACGACAGCAAGCCGGCGCCAAGCACAAATACCGAAGCACAACCGGATCCGCAACTGGCCCAACTCACGGCACTGATTGAAAAGACCCCCAACAACGACACGCTTTATTTCAAACGCGCCGAAGTTTATTATCAGCTCGATGGTTTCGATGAAGCACTGGCCGATCTCAATAAAGCCCTGAGTATCGACTCCATGAAGCCGCAATATTACCACCTGCTGGCCGATGTGCTGATTGATTACGCGCGTCCGAATGACTCCAAACGCGCTATTGATGTATTGAAGCTTGCCGCCAACCGCTTCCCGGGCCGCATCCCTACCCTGCTCAAACTCAGCGAATTCCACCTCATCGTCCAGCAGCACAATGAAGCGCTGGGCGCTTTGAATAAAATTCTGGAACAGGACCCGCAAAATGCCGAAGCATTCTTCATGACCGGCCGTGTAGCACTCGACATGGGCGACAGCACGCGCGCCGTGAATGCCTTGCAAAAATCGGTGCGCCTCGACGCCGAAAATGCAGATGCCTGGTATTTTCTGGGACGTCTTTTTTATGAAAAAAACAATCCCCTTTGTCTGCAATACTTTGATAATGCGCTGCGCGTCGACTCCAATTACATTGAAGCACGCGAGTTTAAAGGCATTTATTACAAACGTAAAAAAGACTTCACAAAGGCGTTTGAGATTTATCGGGATATGATTGTGCGTTATCCCGATTATCCGAATCCCTATTTTGATATGGGCATTATTTACCTCGATCAGGATTCACTTGACAAGGCTTACAGCAATTTTGACCTGGCCATCAAGACGGATCCGCTGTTTATCCGGGCATTTTACTATCGGGGTTTAGTGTCGGAGCAACTCGGAAATATAGACGCCGCCTGCGCCGACTACAGTACTGCAAGCAAAATGGCGCCAAATTATGAGGAACCCAAAGCTGCGCTGGCGCGATTGAAGTAATCTATCTCCAAGCGACTCAAAATCGCCGGACTTGCTATATCTGAAAAACAAACGTATCTTTGAAAAAAAATACACTATGACAGCACTGCGTATCCAACAAAATGAGGATTCAATTCAGGTGACTCTGGATAAAAAGTATTTTAGCGAAGAAGAGGTACTTCAGGTGCTTAACTTCCTTAATATTGAAATTTTGGCCAAAAAAGCCGACTTTCAGGAAGATATTGAGCAATTAGGAGAAGAAGTAAAGCAAAACTGGTGGATAGCCAATAAACATCGTTTTATCGCAGAATAATTTTAACTATGTAAAAGCATATCAACTTTGCAAGGTTGTAGATGAATTTGACACACCATTCATAGCATTGGCATTGGAGCTTGATGCACCACTTTGGACAAATGATGAAAAATTAAAAGCCGCACTCCGACGGCAAGGATTCGATGCATTTATGTAGCCTCACCCTTCAATCGCTGCATATACGCCCCAATATATTTTCCAATAATATCAAATTCAAGATTGACCTGATCGCCGGGGCGCAAGGCATGAAAATTGGTATGTTCCCAGGTATATGGAATAATAGCAACTGAAAACAGGTCGTTTTGTGGCTCCACAACCGTCAGGCTGATGCCGTTGATGCATACAGAGCCTTTATCCACCAATAAATGCAGGGCCGTCGGCTCGTAACGAAAACTGCAAAGCCAGGAGCCACCCTGCTCCTGAATGTCCACACAAGTACCAACCGTATCTACGTGGCCCTGAACGATATGCCCGTCTAAGCGTCCGTTCATGGGCAGGCATCGCTCCAGATTAACCAGTGCGCCGGGTTGCCAGGCGCCCAGATTGGTGCGTTTAAGTGTTTCCGCGACCGCTGTCACTGTATGCGTATTGCCTGTTTGCTGCACCACCGTCAGGCAGGCCCCGTTGTGGCTCACACTTTGGTCTATTTTCAGTTCTTTTGAAATAGACGATTCAATCGTAAAGTGTACATTGCTTTGATCCTGCTCCACCTGCACAACCTTGCCGGTTGCTTCTATAATTCCTGTAAACATTCCAATCAGAATTTTCAGATTAAACCATTGATGGCATCAAAAAGTTGCCACGAATACACGAATGGCGCCGCCCCCGGCATTCTCTAAAACACAAAAACACTCCAAAATTCATCGTTCATCACTCATCGTTCATCGTTACAAAAAGTTGCCACGAATACACGAATGGCGCTGCCCCCGACATTCTCTAAAACACAAAAACACGCAAACACAAAAACACTCCAAAATTCATCGTTCATCACTCATCGTTCATCGTTACAAAAAGTTGCCACGAATACACGAATGGCGCCGCTTCCGGCATTCTCTAAAACACAAAAACACGCAAACACAAAAACACTCCAACATTCATCGTTCATCGTTCTAAAAACTTATCCACTTCTTACTGCTTTTGCCCGAGGCAATCACTTTTTCGATGAATTGCATGCCGCGTACGCCATCCTGAACGGAAGGAAAATCGGTGAACATCGGATCGGGTTCACGGCCTTCAATTCGGGCGCGGACGCAGTGTGCGAAGTTGCGGTAGATATTGGCAAAGGCCTCCAGGTAACCTTCCGGGTGGCCGGCGGGAATGCGGGCATGCGCCAGAGATTCAGGGTACAGGCGGCCGAAGCCGGTGCGGTACACCTGCATGGGTTTATCGAGCCAGCGAACGATCAGGGAGTTAGGCTCCATTTGTCGCCATTCGAGGCCGCCCTTTTCGCCATATACGCGGATATTGAGGTTGTTTTCTTCGCCTGCGCAGATCTGGCTGGCGGTGAGGATGCCGCGTGCACCGTTGTTGAAACGCAGGAGCACATTGCCATCGTCGTCGAGCAGCCGCCCGGGCACGAGGGTGCTGATGTCGGCGCAAAGTTCGGAGATACGCAGGCCGGTGATGTATTCGGCGAGGTTTTCGGCATGGGTTCCGATGTCGCCCATAGCGCCGGCGATACCGCTTTTAGAGGGGTCGGTGCGCCAGGCCGCCTGTTTGTTGCCATCCGCTTCGAGGTGGGTGCTGAGCCAGCCCTGCGGGTATTCGACGACCACTTTACGGATGGCGCCGAATTCGCCGTTTCGGATCATCTGCCGGGCTTGTTTCACCATTGGGTAGCCCGTATAGTTATGGGTGAGGGCAAAGATTTGTCCTGTTTTTTCTACAATTTTTTCTAAGGTCAGTGCCTCCTTGAGGTTGAAGGCAAGCGGTTTGTCGCAGATCACGTGGAACCCGTTTTCGAGCGCCATTTTGGCGGGTGCGAAATGGACGTGGTTGGGCGTAACGATGGAAACGAAATGCATGCGTTTTTCGGGGCGCAGGCGTTTCTCGCGACGAATCATTTCATCAAAGGAACCGTAGCAGCGGTCTTCGGGCAGGCCCAATTGTGCACCTGAGGCTTTGGATTTTTCCGGATCGCTGCTGAAAGCGCCGCAAACGAGTTCAATTTCGCCGTCGATGGCAGCAGCCATGCGGTGTACCGCACCAATAAATGCGCCGATGCCGCCACCGACCATACCCATTCTGATCTTCTGTTTCATACCGTTTTAAAATTTTGCGGCTAAAATCCGGAGAAGGATTTGGAATTTCCCAATTTACCTGCATATTTTTGCATCGTTAATCAGGGATACTGAAAATCAGATTTTTCATTTCAATATATCTTTCTGATTTTGAGCGCCTTGTGCAACCTGTAACTGGCTATACCTTTATTCCTCAACATTTTTCCGGGCTTGTGGCTTAACGCAAGGCGCCGGAATACAAATTGGCTTTTCCTCATGTCGCTTCGAGCGCTCCCCTTTGTGCGTCTGTTGGCGCCCTTCCTTCTCGGTATTTTCCTGTACGCCTGGGCTGAACTCCCCTTTCCACCCTTCTTGTGGCCATTTTTCCTGTTGTACACCCTCGCATTACCCCTCATATTGCTGTATCGCTATGCCTGGCGATATCGCTGGGTAGCAGGTGTCTTACTCGGCGGCTGGCTGCTGCTCCTCGGCTGGAGCCGCGCTACCCTGCACGATGAGCGCCGACAGGCCGGGCATTTCAGCCATCACCTCAACGGGCAAGCGCAATGGTTCAGTGGCTGGGTGTATGAAAGTCCCGGCGGCGGTACTTTTGAAAAAATTCCGCTGCGGGTAGATTCCATCGACGGGCAGGCCGTTTGCGGCAATCTGTTATTGTTTGTCCGGCCGGACAGCCTGTACCAAAGTCCGCGTTACGGTGAGCATTTGCGCGCACGGGTGCGTGTGCTGCCCGTACAAGGCCCGCAAAACCCCGACGCTTTTGATTATCGCCGTTTTCTGCATTTCAAAAACATTCATTATCAGGCGTTTGTACAACCCGACACCCTGATACGCGCTCAAGGCAACTCAGGTACCTGGTACTGGCATGCAGCCTATTATTGCCGCGATCAGGCGCTGGCAACCCTGGCCCGCCACTTCCCTGAGGAGGACGAATATGCGGTAGCTTCTGCGCTTTTGCTGGGCTACAAAGAAGACCTGTCGGATGAGCTGCAAACAGCTTACGTCAACACCGGTTCCATGCACGCGCTGGCGGTTTCCGGCTCACATGTGGGCATGTTGTATGCAGGCTTGTTGTTTGGGCTGGGCTGGTTGCAAGGACGGGGCAAACGCGGGCGCTGGGGCGCGACCTTGCTGATTCTGGCCGCTATCTGGGCCTTTACATTTATTACCGGCGCTACGGCTTCCGTGCTTCGGGCGAGTTTGATGTTCAGCATTTTTTTGTTGGGCAAAAACCTGTTCTGGCGC
The DNA here is from genome assembly GCA_017303875.1 of Chitinophagales bacterium. Classification (GTDB taxonomy): domain Bacteria; phylum Bacteroidota; class Bacteroidia; order Chitinophagales; family Saprospiraceae; genus M3007. Next base: position 31,663 of record JAFLBP010000010.1, read on the forward strand.
GAAGTTTCGGTCTGGAATGTACTGGCTACTTCGGCGATGTTGCTGCTCTGGAACGATCCTTTTCTTTTGTTCGACGCGGGGTTTCAGCTCTCGTATGCGGCGGTTGCAGGTATGGTGTTCTTTTACCCACGTTTTTTCCGCTTGTCGCCTATTTTTAAAAACCGCATTGTAGAAGAAGCCTGGAAAGCACTGCTGCTCGGTTGTGCTGCGCAATTGGGCACTTTACCCCTTGCCTTGTATTATTTTCATCAATTTCCCTTGTATTTCTGGCTATCCGGCTGGGTAGTGATGCTGGGCGGCGCCCTGTTTATGGCGGGTGGCGCGGCACTGATTGCATTAGACTGGTGCTGGCCGGCCGCGGCAGCGTATTTGGGTAAAGCACTGGGCTATATGCTCTGGGGACTGAACTGGCTCATTCGCAACATCAGCAAACTACCCGGCAGCACCCTCGACGGAATCTGGCTGAACGAATGGGCGGCCTGGTTGCTCGCGCTGGCGCTGGTCTGTGGGGCTGCCGCGTTTGCCCTGCGCCGAAAACGCTGGTATTGGGCAGGCATGAGCCTTCTGTTGGTGTTGGGCGTAGCGCGTTTGCGGCGTACGCTGGATCAGCGGGAACAGGCGGGCCTGACGGTTTATGCCATTTCCAAGCACAGTCTTGTGGATATTTTTGAAGGACAAACCGTGTATACCTTCCCCAGCACCGCCAACGACAAACAATTGCGTTTTGCCGCGCAGCAGCACCGCTGGGCAATGGGAGCAAGGCGGCAGATCATTCAGGATCCGAAGCAGCATTTTTCAGGAAAAAAGGTCAGTATGGAAGGCGCTTTTATAAAAATTAAGGATAAAAAAGTGCTTTGGATAAACGGGCAGATGCCGCTGCCCGACAGCCTGAATTTACCCCTGCATGCCCTTTTGCTGAGCAACAATCCGGAAATTGAACTTGAAAAAATACTGCGGGAATGCCGTATCGGCATCGTGGTTTTTGACCGGAGCAATACCCGGAAAAATTGTCGGAACTGGACGGAAATTTGTCTAAAAATGGGTGTTCCCAGCCATGACATCGCCGAAAAAGGCGCTTTTTGTCTGCAATAAATTCATCACAGCTCAATAAAATTATTCAAAACCATGTCTACGCTATCCAAATTCTTTCATTTCAGCCGCTCCGAGCGGCTCGGCGCCCTGTTGCTCAGTTTAGCCTGCGCGCTTACATTTATCACCCCTGAAATTTTAGCCTGGTGGGACGGCAACTTGTTCCACGCCTCCGACACTCCACCATCGCTGCTTCCGGTGGCCGAAGCCGACAACAACCGCGGGCAGCAAAGCACTGCCGAGCCGATGGCTGCTGCGCTTTTTCACTTTGATCCCAACAACGCCGATGCCGCCACTTTTGAGCGCCTGGGTTTGTCGCCCCGGCTGGCGCGAACCATCTTAAAATACCGGGAAAAAGGTGGCAAATTCCGATCCACCGAGGATTTTCAAAAAATATGGGGTCTGGAAAAAAGCGATTATGAGCGCCTGGCGCCCTTTATCGACATTCCGGAAACTCAAGCCCGTTTTGCCGATAAAAAAGCAGAAAAACAAACAGAATTATTCAATTTTGACCCAAATTCGGCATCTGAAGAGGAGTTGCTGCGTTTGGGCATCCCGGAAAAAGCGGTGCAAACCATGCTCAAATATCGCGAAAAAGGCGGCAGGTTTCGCGCTGCCGAAGACCTGAAAAAGCTCTATTCCCTTCGAGCCGAAGACGCCGAGCGCCTCGCCCCTTTTGTGCAGATTGCCGCCGCCAACCCGCCTGCCCCGGCCATGTATCAGGGCGGTGGCGGCAACAACAGAACCTATTCCAAAAGCAGTTTTACGGGCACGCTCGACATCAACCGCGCCTCCGTTGAGCAGTGGCAACAACTTCCGGGCATCGGCGAGCGGCGAGCCCTGGCAATAGTCAATTACCGGGAGTTGCTGGGCGGTTTTTTGAGTGTTGCGCAAGTAGGCGAAACCCGTGCGTTGCCCGATAGTGTTTTTCGGCAAATTGAGCCCCTGCTGGCGCTGGAATACCGCGACATCCGGAAGCTCAACCTCAACGCCGCCTCTGTTGAGGATTTGGACAAACATCCGTACATCAGCAAAAAACAGGCAGAAATGCTGGTGCGCTACCGCGAGCAACACGGCGGCTACCGACAAACAGGCGATTTGAAGCAAATCATCGCCATTGCCGACCCACAGTGGCTTCGCAAGATTGATCCGTATGTAGATGTAAAGTAAAAATTGCATCTTTGCAGGTAAAACCGAGCTGATTTGGAATTTACCCTGCACGATCCCGCCGAACTGGATGCGGTGATGCCGCAAATACTTGAACACCTCCGGGAACGCCGTTTTATAGCCTTGCATGGCGAAATGGGCGCGGGTAAAACGACATTTACCCGCGCCTTCTGCCGTGCACTGGGTGTGGAAGAACAGGCCTCCAGCCCGACTTTTGCCATCGTCAACGAGTATCATTTCCAGGATGCCGGGGGCAAAACTGCGCTTGTAGGGCATTTCGACCTCTACCGCCTGAAAAATGAACAGGAACTGTTCGATATCGGGTTTGAGGATTTATTGGATACCTATCAGTGGTGTCTGATTGAGTGGCCCGAGCTGGCTTTGCCTTATTTGCCTGCCGGGCAAAGCGCAAATATTTATCTGAACTTCCTTGAACAAAACGTGCGACAACTTATAATTTTGTAGCTGATGGAAACTTTATCCGTACCACAGGTTCAGGCTGAAACGCTGCGCATTACGCCCAAGCAGCAGCGCATGATTATTGGTGTTCCGAAAGAGCAATCGCCTTCGGAAAACCGGGTGCCCTTAGTGCCGCATTCGGTTACCAGTCTGGTTGCGCACGGGCATCAGGTTATCGTGGAGGCTGGCGCGGGCTTAAAAGCCAAATACAGCGATCACGAGTATTCGGAAGCCGGCGCGCAAATTGTGCACAGCGCCGAAGAAGCCTTCAAGGCGGATGTATTGTTAAAAGTTGCACCGCCCACTTTGGCAGAAATTGAGCTGATGCACCCCAATCAGGTGTTGATCTCACCGATACACCTGCCTTTGCTGGATGCGGATTACATCCTGAGCCTGCAACGCAAACGCGTCATTGCCCTGGCGATGGAGTACATCCGCGACGACCATACGAGCCAGTATCCCATCGTTAATGTGATGAGTGAAATTGCCGGCATCAGCGCCATTCTGATTGCGGCGGAATTGCTGGCCACCAATCGCGGTGGCAAAGGCGTGTTGTTGGGGGGTATTGCAGGGGTACCGCCTGCCAAAGTGATCATCCTGGGCGCTGGCGTCGTAGCAGAATTTGCCACACGCACTGCCCTTGGATTAGGCGCCGAGGTGCGTATTTTTGATAACAACGTCTACAAACTGATGCGCCTGCAAAATCAGGTGGGGCGTCAGTTGCATACTTCGGTCATCAACCCCATACACCTGCGCGAGCAACTGCTCACGGCAGATGTGGCCATCGGCGCTATCCACTCCGCGCAGGGGCGTACGCCGGTTGTGGTGTCGGAAGACGTGGTGCGCCGTATGAAACCCGGCTCCGTGATTGTAGATGTCAGTATCGACCAGGGCGGCTGTTTTGAAAGCTCTGAAGCGACGACACATGAGCGGCCGGTCATTGAAAAACACGGTATTATGCACTATTGTGTGCCCAATATTGCTTCGCGTACCGCCCGCACCGCCTCCGATGCCATCAGCAACATCCTGACCTCCATTCTGCTGCGTGCCGAAAATGGCGGTATTCTGCAACTTATCACTTCGCAGGAAGGCCTGCGCAACGGCGTCTACACCTATAAAGGTTGCCTGACCAATGCCTACCTCGGCGAACGTTTCCAGATCAAAAGTACGAATTTGGAGTTGTTGATCACTTCAGTGTTCTGAGTGTTTTAGAGTTTTTGTGTTTATGTGTTTTAGTGTTTTAGTGTTTGGGGGACACGCAATCTTACATTGTATTTTTTTTAATATAAAAAGACTCTATACCTCATAAGCATCAAAGCACTTAACGCCCAAAACACAAAAACACAAAAACACAAAAACTCTAAAACACCAAAACTCTAAAACACCAAAACACAAAAAAAAACTCATCCTCACCTTGTCTCCACGCGAACTATTCCTGCGCCATGTTGCGCAGACCTCTCCTTTCCCGCTGGCCCTTGAGATTGAACGGGCGGAAGGCATTTACCTGTACGATCGTACCGGCAAAGCCTACCTGGATCTGATTGCCGGAATCGGGCCGAGCGTTCTGGGGCACCGTTTCCCGGCGGTGCAGGCTGCGGTGGAAGCCCAGTTGAACCGCTATTGGCATACGCTGGTATACGGAGAATATGTGCTGGCGCCGCAGGTGGAGCTGGCTACTTTGCTCGCAGAAAATCTTCCCGGCCTGGATGCCACTTACTTCGTCAACTCGGGTGCGGAAGCCACGGAAGGGGCGATGAAATTAGCCAAACGCCTGAGCGGACGTTATGAATTTGTAGCCTGCCGAAAGGCTTATCACGGCAGTACGCAAGGAGCGGCGAGCCTGATGTCGCCTACCGATTTTACACGGGCGTTTCAGCCTTTGCTGCCAGGCATCAGGCATATAAACTACAACCATTTTGAAGACCTTTCACGCATTACGGAGCGTACAGCAGCCGTGATTGTAGAAACCGTACAAGGCGAAGCAGGGGTAATTCCACCAGATCCGGCCTGGTTGCCGGCCTTGCGTGCACGCTGTACCGAAACCGGCGCTTTACTGATTTTAGATGAAATTCAGGCGGGTTATGGGCGTACCGGTTCGCTTTTTGCCTTTAGTCAGTATCATATCGTTCCCGATATTTTGCTCCTGGCCAAAGGATTTGGCGGCGGCATGCCCCTGGCTGCTTTTGTTGCTTCGCGCGCGCACATGCAGGCGCTCACGCACGACCCCGTGCTGGGCCATATCACAACCTTTGGCGGACATCCGGTAGCGGCAGCGGCCGGACTGGCTACACTAAAAGAATTATTACATGGCGGCTGGCTGGAGCAAGTGCCCGAGAAGGCAGCTTTATTCCGAAGTTTAATAGAAAATCACCCGGCAGTACAGGAATTGCGCAGCGCCGGTTTATGGTTTGCCATTGATGTAGGCGACAATGAAAAAGTGCAGCGGGTAATTCAGCATTGTCTGAAAGCCGGGTTGATTACCGACTGGTTTTTATTCAACGACCGCAGTTTGCGGGTAGCGCCACCGCTGACCATCACGAAAGCCGAGATTGAAAAGGCTTGTGGCATTTTGTTGGAGGCACTGTCACACTAAGGCTGTTTGCCGCAAATCGGCGAGGGTTTTATTTTCCAGTACATTTAAAATAGCGTCGCGGGCTTCGATGAAGAGGTCGTGAATGCGGCACTGCGTTTGGTCGCAGGATTCGCAGGGCTGGTAAAAGTATAGGCTGACACAAGGCAACATGGCAATAGGGCCTTCGACAATGCGGATGACATTGGCCAGCGAGGTTTTTTCCGGTTCGGTGCGCAGCATATAGCCGCCGCCTTTACCTTTTTTACTGTCGAGAATATCATGGTGCCGTAGTTCCAGGAGGATATTCTCCAGGAATTTAAGCGGAATGTGCTTTTTTTCAGCAATTTCACTGATGAGCACCGGCCCCTGGTTGTAATGTGCAACCAGGTATTCGAGTGCCTTGAGCGCGTATTGCGTTTTTTTGGATAACATGATCGGTTTGAATTTTATTAGTCCACTTTTTTTATAGACTAATATTTTTTTAGTACCTTTGTCTGCCGCGCTGCGAAGACGATCACAGAGTTTTGTTGAAGCCGCGTTTCAGACAGCAGGTAAAGGTACGGAGAATTCCATTTGCAAGTGGTAATTACCCTAAAGCCTGCTGATTCGGCTATTTATCCACCTGTTTTTACAAAAACACATCAACATGAGTTTAAGACTTGGCGATATCGCGCCCAATTTCAAAGCCCAGACAACGGCCGGCGAGATCGATTTTTACGAATACCTCGGCGACGGCTGGGGCATTCTTTTTTCACACCCTGCCGATTACACCCCCGTTTGCACCACCGAACTGGGGCGCACAGCAGCCTTGCATGAAGCATTTCGTAGCAGAAACACCAAAGTGCTGGCCGTCAGTGTTGACCCGCTCGACAAACACGCAGGCTGGGTCAACGACATCAATGAAACCCAGCACGTTACGGTAGATTTTCCAATCATCGCTGATCCGGAGCGAGTCGTGTCGACACTTTATGACATGATTCACCCCAACGCATCGGAAAATTTTACCATTCGTTCGCTTTTTATTATCGGACCTGATAAAAAAGTGAAACTGATCATTACTTACCCGGCATCGACAGGGCGAAATTTCATTGAAGTATTGCGGGTGCTGGATTCCCTGCAATTGACCGCAAATTACAGTGTGGCTACGCCGGCCGACTGGAAGCACGGAGAGGATGTAATTGTTGTTCCGGCGGTCTCTACGGAAGATGCGCTCCAAAAATTCCCAAAAGGCCTGAATATTATAAAACCTTATCTGCGCTATACGCCACAGCCGGATCTGTAAGAGCATGTTCGGGATTTCATGATCGTGCAAAAGCGGCGCCCGGACTGTTCCGGGCACCGCGTCGTTTTACCAAATAATCGCGTCCATCAGCACCTTTGACTTGTGTGTTGGTGGACGGCGTTTTTTATATCAAGTCAGCCAAATTATTCAAGTATGCGATAAAACGCACCTTGTTTTCATTAATTTGACGGGCTGCAATGGCGCTTGTCTGACTCATCGTTGTTCTTTTAGTTTGATACGACATTCGTAGCTACTACGATTTTACCCTCCGAATTGAGGTATGGAATACCGTAATAAGCAAGGTAGCCACTGACCTGCTGCTCCGTCCAGCCCTGTAAGGGATAATAAACCGCGCGCTGACGGCTTTCATCCCATTCCCAGGAGCCTGCGCTATTCCTGTTGCTGGAAATAAGCAGGTGATGCCCTTGCAAAACAAGACTTATGGGCGCCACGGATGGCTTTTCTGCCAAAACACGGGTCGCATGTTCCGGCTCCCGACCGATCCAGGCTGAAACCGACTGGCGTACCTGAGCAAAAGAAAGCTCAATGACTGCATTGAAAAAATCGATACTGCGCAGTAAAATCTCATTTTGGGCAGCGGTGGCATGACTAATCACCCGCACCGGCAGCTTGCTGTTGAAAATCAGGTGGGAGAGCACCTGGTCTTCTGCCGTAAATTGCGTGGCAAAAACAGTACGACCGGGATAATGCGTCGTCAGCACATCCAGCTTGGGCCGGATGGCGCTGATAAACTGCTGGAGATGGTTCTGGGGGCGTTGAACGGAAATAGTGTTTTGTGCAGACATGGGAAACAGCGTTTACAAGTGAATAAAAAAAGCCCTTCGGGAGGCGAACCGAAGGGCTTTCTGTGTTTAAAGTTTGGGTTAAGTTTAGGCTATTTTACACCTCACCCGTACACAGGAAATTACCGCTTCGATCCTCGGATCGCAGCAACAACAACATGCAGACTTGATGAGTGTATACCTTTTCATGTACAAAAATTGATGCCACAAAGGTAAGTTGTTTTTTTATTAGTCTACTATTTTAGTAGACTATTTTTAAAAAATTTTCTCCTTTCACTTTTCATTGCAGCCAGAACACTTTTTTTACTGAAAAATAGGCGTAAGTTTGCCCGAAAGCTGACTTGTTATGGAGTTTTTTATCGCCACCCTGTTCTCCCTTTTTTCCATTGTTGACCCACCGGGCGCCATCCCGGTATATGTAGCCCTGACCAGTGGCCGCCCTTTGGTGGAGCGTCGGCGCATTGCCTGGCAGACGAGCTTGTACTTTATGCTCATTTTGCTGAGTTTTTTCCTTGCCGGCAATTATATCCTGAGTTTTTTTGGTCTGACCATCCACGCCCTGCGCATTGCGGGCGGCATTACGCTGCTTATCAGCGGATTTGGCCTGATGTCGGGCAGTTTTGCCAAAAGGCGCGGCTACGACAAGGAGGTGGAGAAGCAATCGCAGGAACGACACGACATTGCCTTCTCACCGATGGCCATGCCCATGCTTTCCGGCCCCGGCTCTATTTCTTACCTGATTACGCAATACAATCAGCATCAGGCCTGGGATGAGCGCGTGGCAATCATGGCGGCCATTGTCGCTGTGGCTTTGCTCGTCTGGGTCTCGCTTTCCGTGGCGCCGGTTTTGTTCCGGGTACTGGGCACAGGCGGCTTGAACGCCATTGCCCGTATTATGGGATTTATGGTTATCGCCATCGGGGTTCAGTTCATTGTACAAGGCGTTGTGCAATTGGTTACCGGCCCGCAATAGCTTTTTTTGCCCTGTAAATAAAACCTATGAACGACTTAACCTTATTAGCGCTGGCGCAACAGAAGCTGGAACAATCCAAAATTGAACTTCAGATTGATCCTTTCGACCTGAAACGCTTAGCCAAGCGCACACAAGGAGCTGTTTTTGTGTGTAATCAGCTTATTCCCGGCTTAGACGAATGGATGCTGATGGCTGCCCTGGCGCCTCATTTTGAGGAACTTAACCTGCTAAATCCCTACCTGGTATCCGGCCCGGCGCAGCTGCGCGCGTACACCATTCGTCCGGCGCAATTAGATTTTAAAGGCAGCCCGCTGCGTGTCAATTTTGCCAAACAGGTAGTAAAGGCCGTCGAAAAAGGGCGTGCCGTTGTGCTGCCCATTGATTTTTCCGACAATCCCCTGAGTCATTTGGGGAAAAATGTGCTGCGTGCGGAAATCCTGCGCCAACTGCGCAAAATCGGGGAAAATATTGTGCCCATTCACTTGCAGGCCGAACACCATCCGGGCGGATTGTTGCGCAAAGCCATTCCCGGACTGCCGCTGTATTTCCCCGGCAAACCGGTACGCATCAGCGTGCGTATCGGAGACCCGATCACGCCGGAACAGATCAAAAATTTCCCTAAAAACCGACTTTGGGGACAATACCTGCAAGCGAAAATCTTTTCGCTGGGCACTCCTTTTAACATTCACCCCCAACAATTTACCAAACCGGAGAAAAAAATTCCGGAGCCGGTGGCCGAGCCAGGAGCAACGCAACAAATCAGCGCCGAAATTAACGCCTTACCACCGGAATGCAAGGTGACGGCGCGCGGGCAATTCGATGTCTACATCGCGCCGTTTTCAGCCATCCCCAATGTCGTTTTTGAAATCGGGCGCCTGCGCGAACTCACTTTTCGCAGTATCGGAGAGGGCAGCGGCAAAGCGCGCGACCTTGATGAATTCGACATGTATTATCTCCAACTCATCATCTGGGACCGCGAAGCGCAGCGTGTAGTGGGCGGTTATCGCCTCGGCAAAGGCGATCAGATTTTCCAGCGCTTTGGCGTTAATGGTTTCTATATCAGCAGTTTATTCAAACTAAAACCGGGCTTCACCGGCGTTTTGCAGGAAGCCGTGGAATTGGGGCGCTCCTACGTGGTGCCGGAATACCAGAAGCACCGCCTGCCATTGTTCCTGATGTGGAAGGGCATTCTGCATTTCCTGTTAGCCAATCCGCATTACCGTTATTTGTACGGCCCCGTGAGCATCAGCAAAGACTACTCCGAGGCATCCAAGGCCGTAATTGTTGAATTTGTGAAACGCTATTTTTACGATGAAAAATTAGCGCAATTGGTGGAGCCGCGCAAACCATTCCGCCTGAAAAGCAAAATTGTAAACGCCAAACTGCTGGCCGAAAACCTCAATCCGGATTTCGACGCCCTGGATACTTTTGTAGAAAGCATCGAACCGGCACACTTTAAAGTGCCGGTACTTTTCCGGCAATACCTCAAGCAAAACGCCCGATTTATCGCCTTCAACGTAGATCCGGCCTTCAATGACTGCCTCGACGGCCTGATGATTTTAGACATCCAAAACCTGCCACCGGAAACGATTGAAGCGCTGCAACAGGAGAAGTGATTTTGGATTTTGGATGCTTGATTTTTGATTTTGAGGTAGCCTGGCCACGTAAGGTTTCGCACAGATGGGCACAGATCATTCACACAGATGTCACAGAATTCAGTGTTTTCTGTGTGAATGATCTGTGCCCATCTGTGCGAAACCTTACGTGGCCAAGCTACCTCAAAATCAAAAATTAAATAAATTTTTCGACAGCGGCAACGGCGTCGGCGAGTTGTGTGGCGTCGCTGCCACCGGCCGTGGCGAAGAAAGCTTGTCCGCCACCGCCGCCTTTGAGGAATTTCTGGGCCAGCTCGCGCACCATGGCGCCGGCATTCAGGCCTTTCTCCTGTACGAGGTTATCGCTGATTTTGATGGTCAGCAGCGGTTTTTCATTGCTCACGGAGCCAAAAGCGATGACAGCATTACCCAGTTCGCGGTCGAGTTCGTACGCGAGGGTTTTGATGGCATTGGCATCATTCAGCGGCAGTACCGTAGCGATCAGGTTGACGCCGTTTACTTGTTTTACGGTGTTGCGCAGGCTGTCGCGCAGGCCGTTGGCCTGTTCCTGCACAAGGCGTTCGGTTTCTTTTTGCAGGCGTTTGTTCTCCTCCTGAAGCGCTTCTACCCCTTTGGCGAGGTCTCTGGATTTCAGGACGCTCTTGATGGCATTTACTTCCAGTTCAAGCGCACCCACATAGGCTTCGGCGCCGGCAGCCGTAACAGCCTCAATGCGGCGTACCCCGGCAGCCACCGCGCTTTCGGAGGTGAGTTTAAAATAGCCGATTTTGCCGGTATGGCTCACGTGGCAACCGCCGCATAACTCGCGGGAGTAGGCAGGGTCGAAGGTGATCATCCGGACACTTTCGCCGTATTTTTCGCCGAAAAGCATCATGGCGCCGGCTTTACGGGCATCTTCAATGGGCAGGGCGCGGGCTTCTTCCAGGGCGATGTTCTCGCGGATTTTCTCGTTGACGATGCGCTCAATTTCAGCAATTTCGTCCTCGCTCACTTTTTGGAAGTGAGCAAAGTCGAAACGCAGGGTTTGCTCGTCGAGGTAAGAACCTTTTTGCTGCACATGTGTGCCCAGCACCTGGCGCAGGGCTGCGTGCAGGAGGTGGGTGGCCGAGTGGTTATTCTCGGTCAGACGGCGTTTGCGCACATCCACGTAGCAATGCACCGGCGCTTCGAGGTCGGCCGGCAGCTTTTCAAGCAGGTGGATGACGAGTGTATTTTCCTTTTTGGTGTCGAGCACTTTGATTTCCTCGGTACCAAAAAACATTTTGCCGGTATCGCCTACCTGGCCGCCGCCTTCCGGATAAAAAGGCGTGCGGTTGAGTACGATCTGATATTGGGTTTGTCCTTTGGCCGTTACTGTCCGGTATTTCAGCACATAGCTGCTGCGGGCTTCGAGCACGTCATAGCCGACAAACTCCACATCGCTGTCGCCGTTGAGTACCGTCCAGTCGCCCACTTCCTTGGCGGCATCTTTACGGGAGCGTTCTTTTTGCTCTTGCAGGGCGGCTTTGAAGCCTTCTTCATCCACCATCCAGCCTTTTTCTTTGGCGATCAGGCTCGTAAGGTCGAAGGGGAAGCCGTAGGTATCGAACAGTTCAAATGCTTGTGCGCCGGAAACGGTATTCTGCTGAACTTCAAGGTTTTCTATACGTTTCAGCCCGCTTTCGAGCGTGCGCAGAAAGGATTTTTCTTCTTCCAGAATTACGCGGGAAACGAAGTCAATCTGGGCTTTCAGTTCCGTAAACACATCACTGAATTCCTCGGCGAGGATGGGCGCCATGCGGTGCAGCACCGGCTCCTTGATGTCGAGGAAAGAGTAATAATAACGCACGGCGCGGCGCAGGATGCGGCGAATGACATAACCGGCACCGGTATTGCTGGGCAGCTCACCATCGGCAATGGTAAAGCTTACGGCGCGCAGGTGGTCGGCTACCACGCGCATGGCCACGTCGGTTTTTTTCCAGTCGGCATCGAGGCCCGGATAAGTGGCGGTGTAAGCGATGCCGGAGTAATCGGAGAGGAATTTAAAGAGCGGGCGCCAGAGGTCGGTGTCGTAGTTGGAGGCGACGCCTTGTACGGCGCGGCAGAGGCGTTCGAAGCCCATGCCGGTATCAACGGATTTGGCGGGCAGTTCTTCCAGCGAGCGGTCGGCTTTGCGGTTGAACTGCATGAAAACGTTGTTCCAGACCTCGATGACGTTGGGATCGTCGGCATTGACCAGTTCACGGCCGTCGCGTTTGGCGCGTTCGGCGTCGGAGCGGAGGTCGACGTGAATTTCCGAGCAGGGGCCACAGGGGCCTTGGTCGCCCATTTCCCAGAAATTTTCTTTTTTTCCGAAAGCGAGGATACGGTCTTCGCTGACGTATTTTTTCCATTCATCGTGTGCTTCCTGGTCGAAGGGCAGGTTCTCGGCGGCATCGCCTTTGAACACAGAGACGTAGAGGCGATCTTTCGGGATTTTGTAATAATCCGTCAGGAGTTCCCAGGACCACTGAATGGCTTCTTTTTTGAAATAATCGCCGAAAGACCAGTTGCCCAGCATTTCGAACATGGTGTGGTGGTAGCCATCGAAGCCTACATCTTCCAGGTCATTGTGTTTACCGCTGACGCGCAGGCATTTTTGGGTGTCGGCCACGCGTTTGCTGGGCGGGGTTTGGTTGCCGAGGAAGAAATCTTTCAGCGGCGCCATCCCGGAATTGATGAACAGGAGCGTGGGGTCGGCTTTGGCCACTATGGGTGCCGAAGGGATAATTTTATGCTCTTTTGAAGCAAAAAAATCGAGGAACTGGCGGCGTATCTCGCGGGAAGTCATTGCGCTGAAATCTTTTATTTACCGTTAAAAAGGGTTTATCGGCTGGTTTAAAGGTATGTGCCGATAAAGAACCTTCAAAAATGAGGCGCAAAATTAATAGATTTTCAGGCAAAAAATGAAAAAGAAAGCCCTTATCGGGAAATATAGCTGCCGATTGAATTTATTTCCCGCAGATTGCGCAGATTTCCCCGCAGATTGCCGCAGATCAGTTCCTGCTTATGCACCCGCCATCAGGGCTTGCAGGGCCGCTACATTGGCTTGTTCATCGAAAATGGCCTGCACGGGAATGGTAAAACCGGGGATGACTTTGCTGCTGATTTCATCGCCGGGGCCGTGGCGGAAAGGCTGCTCGAAGTAGCTTTTGTCGGTAGGCTGTACCAGCAGGTACTGCTCAATAACCTGTTTATTCGGATCAATGATCCAGTATTCCTGAACGCCGTGGGCGGCATAATCGGCTTTTTTTATTACCCGATCCACCTTTTCTGTTTTTTTGGAAAGTACCTCCACTGCCAGGTCGGGTGCAGGAAAAAGTACCTGATCGGGTGTAAACGCTGCGGCTTTTTCGGCCTTGAAAAATACAATATCCGGCTCGTAGTCATTGCGGGTCAGGGCGACCATTACTTTTTCTGTACCAACAACACCCAAACCTTTAATCCGCACATAAATGCTCATTAAAGAAGAAAGCAAATCCGTTATTTTCCAGTGCTTTCTCTTTACAGGCGAGTGAATCACCACCTGCCCATTAATAAACTCCGCTTTGGTATGCTCGTCAATCCATTCATAAAAGGAAAGGCGACGGGCATGTTCTTCCCGGACATTGGCATTCAGGCGCTCGATTAATACAAGCGCGTCTGGCTGATCCATTATTTTTTCTACGAGACCTTGGTTCATTTTGCAAAAATACAGAAAAAGCAATAATTAAACAAAACTCAAAACATCTTAAAAACACGACTCACCTGCTTCCGGTTGATACTTTCCGGCGTACTTTTCAGCAGTGCGTTGCGCAGGCGATAGCCCAGCGGCCCGCCGAGGTTGGAAAGCAGACCGATGCGGTAAGAGGTATTAACCACATAATCGGTTTTGGCGCGCCTTGATTTTTCATACTGACTGAAAATTTGCTCCGGCGCTTCGCCTGTCTGTGCGGCAAGATGCTCGGCCAGAAACCAGGCGTCTTCCACGGCCTGACAAGCGCCCTGCCCCAGATTGGGTGTGGTGGCGTGGGCAGCATCGCCCAGCAGCACGACCCTCCCTTGATGCCAGCGAGCGAGGCGCGTCAGATCATAAAGATCATCGTGAAAAATATCCTTGTTTGCTGCGCTGCCGATTGCCTCGGCGTATAAGGCAGGAAATGCGCGCAGGCGTTGTTTCAGGTAGGCGCAATGATCGCCGCCGGGCGCCTGAAAACCCGCATTTTGTTTTTCGGTGTAATAAAAATATACTTTTCCGGGCGATACCTGCACCAAAGCGACGCGCATGCCGCCTTCAGTGCCCCAGCATTCATATACCAGCTCCGGTTCGTCGAGTTGAAGATCAAGCATGCCGCGCCAGCAGGTATGGGTGGAATAACGCAGTGCCTGTGTACCAAAAATGCTGTGGCGGGTGGCGGAGCGCAGGCCGTCGGCGCCAATCAGCAGGTCGGAGCGGTCGGAACTGCCGTCTTCAAAAAAAGCACTTACCCCCGATGCGTCTTGCGTCAGATTTTTAAGGCGTTTACCGGTAAAAACCACGCCCTCGGGTAAATATTCCAGCAATACCTGCTGCAAAGCCCCCCGGTGGATGGACACGCTGGGTTCGCCGAATCGGGATTTCACCCACCGAATATCTATACATTGCAGGCTGCGGCGGCGATGATCGGTGATGTGCATGGCAGACAGTTCATTGCCCTGCGCATACACAGCCTCAGCACAGCCCAAGCGGCGAAAAACCTGCATGGCATTGGAGGCCATAACGATGCCCGCGCCAAGCGGACGCAGCGCCGGAGCAGCATCGAAAACCTTGATTTTAAACCCTTTGCGATGGAGCGCGATGGCCGTTGTGAGTCCGCCAATACCGGCGCCGATGATATTGATCTGCATATTTTTTAAAGTTTAGGACAAATGTACTAACTTTGCAGATTAGTACAAGTGTTCTAAATGGAAAAAATTTCAGCAACCAAGCATCGCATTCTCGATGCGGCCCTGCATTTGTTCAATACCAGGGGCGTAGCACAGGTTACGGTACGCGATATTGCCGCGCACCTGGGCATGAGTCATGGCAATTTATGCTACCATTATCCCAATACCGGCACTTTGGTGGAAGCCTTGTATTATCGTTTAGTGTCGGAGATGGACACCGCCGTGGAGGCGAGTTTGCAGCAGGCTGCTGAAAGCGGTATTGATCTGGATTTTGCGTATGCGCAAATGCAGGTAGCGTTTAGCGGCTTGCAACGCTACAAATTTTTGATGCTGAATTTTGCGGATGTTATGCGTGCGTATCCTGCCCTGCGCGCACACTACCGCGCCCTCACACAGGCGCGCAAGGATCAATTTAATGTATTACTGAACGCGCTGGAGGTGGGTGGCTGGCTGGCGCCGGAACGCTATAAAAACCAACGCGCCGCCTGGGTTGAGCAGGCAGCGCTGATTGGAGATTTTTGGATCGCTTCCGCAGAAATTCTGTCGGACGATACCCCGAAGGAGCAATTGGCACATTACCTCCGTCTGTTTATATTGTCTTTAAAGCCCTTGATGGGCGATAAAGGGCTGGACTGGGCCGAAAAGCTGGGATATTAGTCCAGCCGTTTCACTTTTCCCGAACCGGAAACATCGGCATTGATGGAAGGGCTTCCTTTATAAAACACGTCGCCGCTGCCGGAAATACTGGCATCCAGCGTTTGCGCGACATCAGCTTTGACCGAGCCTGAGCCGGCAATGTCCACGTCGAGTTTTCCGACGAGCAGGGAAACCGCATCTACATCGCCGCTACCGGCCACATCTACTTTCATGTCGTTGCATTTGCCACCGAGGCTGATGTTTCCGCTGCCGGCAATGCCGCATTTGATTTGTCCAATATTGGCATCGGGCAGGATGACGTCGCCACTGCCGGCGATGTCAATATCCAGGCGATCGCTGCTGAGGGGTGTGAGGAAACGGATAATTCCGGAGCCGGCGATGGAGAGGTGATCAAAAGCGGGACCTTTGACGATGATTTTTATTTTGTCGTGGTTGCGCACATTTTCTTCAAAGAAAATATGGAGGCGGTCGCCGTCGAGTTCCGTTTTCAGGATGGGCAGGATGCTTTCCTGGGCTTGTACTTCCACATAGAACTGGTCGGAGACACTGACTTCGATATCGGAGGAGACCTCACTGGAGATGCCTTTGAACCCATTTACGGAACGCGTTTCGGTTCTGGTAGCGCCGCTAACGCTAACGCCGGGAGTAAAGCCGGTACAACTGAGGAAGCGAAAACCGAGCACAAAGATGGCAACGGCGCCCATAAAAATCAGCAGATTACGCATAGGAAAGGTGGTTTTACGTTGCTTTGGCAACAGTTTACTACATTTGTACCTGCTCTGACAGCCGCCGGGGCCAACAGGTTACAGCACAAATCTACTTTTTTTCGAGATGTCTGCCATTTTTTTCTCCCTGATTACCACCCTTTTTTCGATCAACACCCCTACCCTGCCGCCCGTTTCAATGGTGGAATGGACAAAAGGTGTTGAACATGATTTTGGCCTCATTCCTCGCGGCCGACCGGTTTACCACGCTTTTGTTTTTAAAAATATCTCTTCCGACACCTTGCGTGTTGAGACAGTACGCACTACCTGCGGCTGCACTGCGGCCGAGTGGACAGAAAGCCCCATCGCGCCCGGCGCGGAAGGCACCCTCAGCATTGAATACGATGCTTATAAAACCGGCCATTTCCAGAAAAAAATCCGCGTTTTCTTTGATCGCCAGCGCAAAGCGGAATTTCTGAGCATCGAAGGCGAGGTGAGCCCCTGATCTTTTACCCAAAAAAGGGAGCGCTGCGCAAGGCAGGCCCCCGGGAAAACTGTACAGTATAATGCAAAAAACTGTACCATGAGAACGAAAGTAGCAGACTATTGCTGCACCACCTGCGGGCGCAGGGTTTCAACCAAGGCCCCGACCTGACCAATAATATTATCGGGCAAGCCATTTTGTTTGGCGCCTTTTACGAGGTCGTCAATAAAGGCATCGAAATGGGCATTGTTTGATTTGCCCTTCATACGGCCATTTTTGGCGGGATTATGCGCATCTACCATGTTCATGCCTGAATAGGTAAAGTTCTTAGCGCCGGTTGCCACGCAGAAAAAGTCGGTCAGGGAATTGCTGAGGGTTTGAAATCCGCTCAGGTTTCCGCTGGTCACTTCGCCCAGCAAGACTTCAAAAAAGCCATTGATGCGGCTGTCGCCGGCGATGACAAAGATAGTACTGTCTACTACCGAGCGAATTCCCAGACGTCCTTTTTCGATCATCTTACCAGGATTGGCAGGATCAGCTACGAGTGCCGTGCCGCCAAGGGTATCGTAGAGGGTGGGTTCTACGACCATTGGCTCATCGTCCTCTTTACAAGCCGGCATAACAGCGGCTGAGAGGAAACAGAGTACTGCAGTGGACAGGACAAACAGTAATTTTTTCATGTTTAAATCATTTAAAAGTTGGAAAATATGCGTGAGAAAAAGGAGGGCGCTTTAACCGGACAGCCCCCGGCCATGGCTTCTGCCGTAGGGATATGTCGTTTCAGGGGCAGTCCGGTGGCCTGACCTAATGCGGTGGTCAGTGCATCCGCATCTACCTGCGTCGGGTAATAGGAGAATACCACATTGTTATAATCGGCATTACAGACAGCACGCACAACGCCCGGCTGCTGTTGCAACCAGGCGTTGATACTTGCAATATCTGTTTCCTGAATATCTTGTTGAAAGTCTGCGCGGGCAAGCGCCAGCGTTTGCGCATCGGCATTGGCCGGACGAGCGACCATGTAAATGTGGACAGCCAGGGTCAGTAGCAGCAGTCCGAATGCGCCGGCAATAATTTTGATTACATTTTTCATAACTCCCGAAACCCGGATTTGCCGGGCACAAACTCATATACGAGCGGGAGTTGGTTTTGGTTTTATCAGGTTTGGAGGTTCGGGGTTTGGAGGTTTGGGGTTCGGGGTTTGGAGGTTTGGGGTTCGGGGTTTGGAGGTTCCAAATATTTAATTTTCAGGCGAAGCCTGAGAACTGATGCCCTGAGTCTTATAACCCTGAACCCCGAACCTACGAACCTCCAAACCCCGAACCTCCAAACCCCGAACCCCGAACCTCCAAACCCCGAACCTCCGAACCTTTTACTGCACAATCAAACGACCGGAGCTGATCAGGCGGCCATTTTCCCGAATCGAGAAGGCATACACCCCGGAAGGCAGGTGGCCTCGATCGAGTGTGAGCTGGCTGCCGGAGAACTGCAGGGTGCGCAGGGTGCGGCCCAAAGCGTCGGTAAGTTCAAATGTACCTTGCTGCAACGGCGAAACCCCTTGAATATCAAGAATGGTCTGCGTATCAAATGGATTAGGACGTGCCTGCACCCGCGCACCGAAGGCCTCCGGATTATCTACATCTACCACCACATACGGCGCACCGAGGGTATGCCAAACGGTGTTCGTTACAACCGCCTCATTAAAATCAAAATAAATGGAGGCTGTATTTTCAATGACAATACCATCGGGCAAATCCGGTTGCTGGCTGATCTGGAACTGCACAAAGCCATTGGAGGCTGGCTCGTTGACATTGCTGTCGGGCAGCGCAATCGGATCAAAAACAAAGTGTAGGATACCACCGGGATACACATCCAGACGATACGGATGGCTGGAAGCGCCCGCGCGCAGGGTGCTCCAGTTGAGGTATTGCGACAGGGTGTCAATGATCACCACGCGGAATGCCGTATCCGTACCTGTATTCTGGAAGCGGATTTTGTAGTTCAGGTCGGTGTTGGCGCGCAGGTAATTTTTATCGCCATAACCTGTCGGAATGGCCGCTTTATCATTCGGATCATAAGAACCAACAACGACATTACAATCGCGGTCAAAATTATCCCGGTTGTCATTTTCCGGGAAGCTGTTGATTAGTCCGGGGGTGTTTATCAGTCCGGCGCAGCCCTCAATGCTGCTTGCCGGAATGCTCAGGACAGGATAATTTTCCACCTGATCGGCTTCGATGCGCCAGGTAGCGCCATTGGCCGGCATCTTGATGGTGATGGAATCGCCCGCATCTAACTGGAAGGTACCATTGCGATACAAAATCACATCCTCGATTACGATATAGCTTTCCGGCTGGGCCATATTCGCTAAACCCGTATTGGAAATGGCGAGGTATACACTATCGCCGACGCAGAATGCATTGGTTTCCACAA
This sequence comes from Chitinophagales bacterium, assembly GCA_017303875.1. Lineage (GTDB taxonomy): Bacteria > Bacteroidota > Bacteroidia > Chitinophagales > Saprospiraceae > M3007. The sequence continues at coordinate 50,825 of JAFLBP010000010.1, forward strand.
CCGGCCCGAGCCAGGTTTCGGTATTGCAGGAGTCGGGCGGGAAAATGGTTGCTGTATTACAGACAGTCTGGCCCAGCTCGGCATCGCAGCTCAGTTTAGCAACGATGTAAAAATAATCGCAGCTCAAAGGCGGAATGGTACCCAGCATAAAGTGATAGGTGTTATTTCCGAGATCTGTCCACGACACATTGGCATCCTGGAAAACATATAAAGGATCTAATTTTACTTCCACATACGAATTGGGCTGGGCCACAAAACCATTGTTGCAATAGCGCACGCGAATCACATTGTTAAAACAGCGACGCAGAATGGTCATACCCATATCTACCTGCAAATTCGGGCAAAGTGTGGTGGTTTGCAAGCCAAAATTCACCACATGCTCTGTACTCGGATCGGAGGAGCTGATGTAGTACGTATTGGGGCAATTGCTCGACCAGCCGGCGGGCAGTATTACTTGCACCTGAATAGCCGTATCCAGGCCATTGATGGTAAGCGTGTGATCATAAACCGCAGTCGACGGTATGGAATAAGTTACATTACTTGGCAGGCGCGTAATCCGCACGCCGAAAAGTGAAGTAGTTGGTTCGGAAGCATCATATTGGCAGTTGGGGATGCTGTCGAAATAAATGGTGCCACTCAGGTGAAAAGTTCTATCGGTCGGGAAAGAGATAATCTGTTCGCAGGAAGCGACCACCGCCGCGCCTTCCATACCCTGCCAGCGCCGCACAAACCAGTTGTAGCCGTAAGGGCTGGTTTCATACGTAATGGTATACACCGTATCTTCAACTGTCGGGCAGGCACTGAGGTCAAAAGCCATAGAACCAAACTGGTCAAAAATGGCCGTTTCGCCGCTGTTATAGGCATTTACCAATTGCACGGCACCAAGGCCCAGGCTCACTACCTGTGCGGGCGGACAAGTTATGCAGGACGAGCATTCGCTCTGCGGGTCATCTACCACAACGGTGGTGGTACAGGTGCCGGGACTAACGCCAGTGTTGGATGCAGCAAACGTAACGAGGTGTACGCCCAGGTCGTTGCAATCATAAGTCAGCGTATCATTACCGTCGAGGGTAGCGTTGACGGCGCCCAGTTCGGGGCAATCGCCAGTCAGGCCAATGTTCAGATCTTCACTGGTGAGGCTGACGGCTTGGCCGCCACTCAGGTTGACTACCGTGAGGCGTTTGCAATCCAATTTTTCGGCCACTTTGATGTTGCCCCAGCATTTATTGCCGGAAGAGGGTTCGGTAACACGCACCTGATAGGTTTTCCCGTAATCGGCGCTGCTCAGCACTGCTGGCACCCAGGGGCCATTGCCCAAAGGCGCGACTTTATCAATTTGAACCGGCCAGTCTTCCGTAGGCACAGTATAGGTGCCTTCCAGAACTTCAGGGGCAATAACGGTGTGCATACAGGTAGAATCCAGGGAGATTTGCACCAGGTCGTTACACACCAGGGCAGTTTGTGCGTGCAGTTTGAGCACTGCCGGCAAAAGCAGCAAAAGCAGGAATAGAAGTCGGAATTTCTTTTTCATAGGACTGTCGAATTATACCAAGATTTGGGTGGATTTGAATGGTGATAAAGATTTTTTTGCAAAAAAATCAGGCGAAAACGGATTTCAAAACCACTTGTACAACGCTGCCGCAGGGTGGCTTTAATTTCACGATACAAAAGTGCGACGACGCGTGTGGGAATAAAAGTACAAATTCATAGTTTTATAGAATTGAAATTTGACGAACTTTGTATTTAAATTTTAAAAGTCAATATTTTATATGGAAGCAACTTTAAAAAATACCAAATTAGAGCAAAGCCTTTTGGCGCTCGAAAAACAGGAACGCCGGGCTTTTTTGCAGTTTTTGCAGTCTTCTTTTTTTAATAAAAGGGAAGATGTGCTGTTGTTGTACACCAAATGGCTGCTGGAAGGTAGTTTAGGCAGCAAAACGGAGGTTTTTGAACATGTTTATCCGGGCGCCCCCTACGATGCTCAGCGCCTGCACCTGTGCATGAGTTATCTGCAACGCCTGGCCGAACAATTCTTCGCTTACCGGCAGTGGCGCGAACAGCCCGGCGCCTGTGAAGTGGCGCTGGTGCAGGCCACCCGACGCCGCGGCCTGGAAACCCATTTTAATGAAGCCCTGCGCAGTGCCCTCCGCCAAAGTGAACAGCAACCCCTGCGCAACGAACAATACTACGCCCAGCGCCAGCACCTGCTCTGGGAAGAAGCCCGCTACGATCAGACCCGCAACGCCACCGCCGTTAAAAACCTGCGCGCCCTCTGGGAAAATGCCGACCTGGTCTGGCTGGCCCAAAAACTGCGCCTGCTCTGCCTGCACCGCACCCAGGAAATGCTTTACCGCGCCGATGATGCGCTGCGACTCGACAACCGGATGGAGCACCTGCTCGAACGCTACAACCTTGCGGAACACCCCGGCGTCGGGGTATGGTATTATTGCCTCAAAATGCTCGAAAACCCGGAGGAACCACTGTATTTTTCGCAGTTTAAGGCGCCTTTGCTCGCGCAGGACGGCTGTTTTGATGCCGAGGAAATCCGGGATTTGTACCGATTTGCCCTGAACTATTGTATCCGGCAGGTCAATGCCGGGCGCACAGTGTTTTTCCACGACATCATGGATTTTTACAAAGACGGGCTGCAAAAAGGCCATTTGCTCGAAAATGGCGTGCTCTCCCGTTTCACCTACCACAATATTGTGGCCGCAGGCCTGCAAACCGGCGAATACGAATGGGTGGAAGATTTTATCGCGCGCTATAAAAACAGCCTCGAACGTACTTATCGGGAAAGCTCTTACAGTTTTAACCGCGCCCGACTGGAATACAAACGCAAGCGCTACGACGAGGCCCTTGGCCTGCTGCAACACTCCAATTACTACGACCCCCTGCTGGGCTTAGCCGCCAAAACCATTGCCATGAAAATTTACTACGAAACCGGGGAAGAGGAACTCCTTTTTGCCCACCTTGAGGCCATGAAGCACTATGTGCGCCGCAAAACAGTGCTGGGCTACCACCGCGACAACTACCTCTCCATGGTGCGCTATATGCAAAAACTGCTTACGCTCAATCGCTTCGATAAAAACGCAGTGCAAACACTGAAAGCTAAAATAGTAGCCGAAAAGGTGCTGATGGAGCGGGAATGGCTGTTGGAGCAGTTGTAGCGGTTGGTTTATGATAAACAATAAATACGAAACACCACCACAGCACTTCCAGAGTTTTTTCAGACAATTGTTTCTACGCGCTAGGAGCTTGTTCGGGATTTCATTGATCGGCTTTCCGAAGATAGCACATATTTGTTTCCCGCAGATTGCGCAGATATTTTTATTCAGTTGCGTGTAGTTCAAAAGAAAAAAATCTGCGCAATCTGCGAGAAATATACCGGTACGATACTTACTATTAGATCCGTCCCAGCGATTCTTCCACAAACTTCGTCAGGGCCGCACCGCGCAGCATGCCTTGCTGCAACAGCGCCAGATCAAGCAGGTATTTGGCCGTATGCGCCCGATCGGTTTCGGCTTGCTGCAAGAGTTTGGTTGCCACCAGCGGATGGTTGGTATTCACCACCACGTTGTACATGTCCGGGAAACCATCGGCGCCCATGCCATGCATCATCTGCATTTCCTTCATGCGGCGCATAAATTCCGGACGGGTAATCTGCACCGGCTGATCGTCGGGCGCCAGCGGAGAAAGTTCAATCCGCGCCTCGCTGTTGCCTGCCACCGCACCCTGGAACAACGCTTTTACGCTTTCCTGTTCCTGCTCGGAGAGCACAGATTCCCGCTTGTCGTCTTTCTGAATCAGGCGATCCACCGGCTCGGAGTCGATGCGCACAAAAGACAGGCCGAGTTCCGACTGGTATTCTAAGTGTTGAATCCAGTGATTGTCGAGCACCGTATCGAGGCGGAGCACATCGTAGCTGCGGTTTTCAGCGGCGCGGATGAGCGCGTCGTGGCCGTCGGGATCATTGGTGTAAATGCACACCACTTTGCCGTTTTTATCGGTTTGGTTGGCGGCAATATGTTCTTTATAATCTTTGAGCAGGAAAAAACTGCCTTTGGTATTTTCCACGAGGGCAAAATTGCCGGCGCGTTCTTCAAATTTCTTGTCGGCCACTGTGCCATATTTGACAAATACGCCCAGGTCGCGCCATTTTTGCTCGTAGGCGGCGCGGTCGTTTTTGAAGAGCTCGTGGAGTTTATCGGCCACTTTACGGGAGATGTACTCGCTGATTTTCTTCACATTGGTGTCGCTTTGCAGGTAGGAGCGCGACACGTTGAGCGGAATATCGGGCGAGTCAATAACGCCGTGCAGGAGTTGCAGCCATTCGGGCACGATGTTGCGCACGTCGTCGGTAACATACACCTGGTTGCAGTAGAGGTAAATTTTATTGCGGGTTACCTCCACGGCATTGCCGAGTTTGGGGAAAAAGAGTACGCCGGTGAGGTTGAACGGATCGTCGATTTTCAGGTGAATCCAGAACATGGGTTCCGGCGACATGGGGTACAGTTTGCGGTAAAACGCGCGGTAATCTTCGTCGGTCAGCTCGCTGGGTTGTTTTTTCCAAAGCGGGCGGGTTTCATTGATGATATTGGGCACTTCGCGGGACTCTTCCTTGGCGTCGTCGCCTTCACCAACTGTTTCGTATTCCGTGCGGGTGCCGAACTGAATAGGCACGGGCAGGAATTTGCAGTATTTTTCCAGCAGGTCGTCTATGCGGTTTTTGCGCAGAAATTCGGCATTTTCCTCATTGATATGCAGGATAATATCGGTACCACGGAAATCTTTTTCAATAATTTCCATGTCGTATTCGGGGTTGCCGGAGCAGGTCCAGCGCACCGGCTGGGCGCCTTCTTTCCAGGAAAGTGTTTCTACTTCCACTTTATCGGCCACCATAAATGCCGAGTAAAAGCCGAGGCCGAAGTGGCCGATGATGCCGCTGTCCTGGTATTTATCCAAAAATTCGGCGGCGCTGGAAAACGCGATCTGATTGAGGTAGCGCAGCACCTCGTCTTCCGTCATACCGATACCGCGGTCGCGGATGATGAGGCGTTTGCCAGCCTCATCGAGGATAATTTCAATGGTCGTATCGCCGATTTCGCCTTTCACTTCGCCGCGGTCGGCCAGTACCCGAAGTTTGGTGGTGGCATCAACGGCATTGGAAATCAGTTCACGCAGAAAGATCTCGTGATCCGAGTAAAGGAATTTTTTGATGATGGGAAAAATGTTCTCCGTCTGAACAGCAATTGTTCCGCTTGCCATAGGTGTAAAAGGTTTGGAAATGTGGTTAATCGTATAATTTAAGCAAATACCGACAAGGGTCGGTGTTTTGGAATTTCAAAGCCTGTGCCATGCTGCTTTTACCGCCATTTTGGCAGTAATTTTCCAAAGCTACTGACTTTTCGCCGGGAATTTCCAGCGCAGTTTTCCAACAGAAATCGCATACCTTTGTTGAATCATTGTAATCACCAAAGTACACAAACACTCAAACACGCCAGCATACCGCATGAGTACCGAACTCGCCACTGCCACACAACATTTGGAACGCAAAGGTTTTCTCGACCTCGAAGTTGACCCCACGCTCGACCTCGTAGCCGAGATTAACCGCCTGAAAAAAGAAAAAAATGCCATTATCCTGGCACACTATTACCAGGAATCGGAAATACAGGACATTGCCGACTACATCGGCGACTCCCTCGGCCTCTCCCAAAAAGCAGCCCAGACAGAAGCTGACATCATCGTTTTTGCCGGTGTACACTTCATGGCCGAAACCGCAAAAATGCTTTCACCGCAAAAAAAAGTGTTGCTGCCCGATCTCAAGGCCGGCTGCTCGCTGGCAGACTCCTGCCCGCCCGCCCTTTTCAAAAAATTCAAGGAAAAATACCCCGACCACATTGTTGTCAGCTACATCAACTGCACGGCCGAGTTAAAAACGCTTACCGATATTTGCTGCACCAGCACCAACGCGGTAGCCATCATCGAAAGCATCCCTAAAGAGCAGCCCATCATTTTTGCGCCCGATAAAAACCTCGGCGCCTACCTGCAGAAGAAAACCGGCCGTGAAAACATGGTCATCTGGAACGGCGCCTGCATGGTACACGAAATTTTCAGCCATGAGCGCATTGTCAAGCTGCGCAACCGCCACCCCAACGCCAAGTTCATCGCACACCCCGAGTGCGAAGCGCATATTCTGGATATGGCCGATTATATCGGCAGCACCACCGGGCTGCTGAAATACACCATTAATGATCCCGCCACAGAGTTCATCGTGGCCACTGAAGCCGGTATTTTGCACCAAATGCAAAAATCCAGTCCGCACAAAACCTTTATCCCGGCGCCTCCGGAAAATAACTGTGCCTGCAACGACTGCCCGCACATGAAACTCAATACGCTGGAAAAACTCTACCTCTGCATGGAGCATGAATTGCCGGAAATTCTCTTGCCCGACTGGGTCATTGAACAAGGCCGTGCGTCCATTGACCGGATGCTGAAAATTTCGGAAGCAGCGGGGCTGATCAGCGGATAGTATTTCAGAACAGGACTGCAAGGCAGCAATATGGTGAACATTTCAGCAAAAAATAATATCCAGCCAAACCCGGATTTATGTCGGTAATTTCCACCGGCGACGGTTCGCCCACCGTATTTTCTGAACAATACGGCGTTACGTATCACTCCCGGCACGGGGCAGTGACAGAATCGGCGCATGTGTTCATTACCGCAGGCCTGCGCTACAAAGCCGTGCTCAGGCGCGAACTTTCGGTGCTGGAAGCCGGCTTTGGCACCGGCTTGAATGCCTTTATGACCTGGCTCGAAGCCGAGCGCCGCAACCTCAGGGTTCATTATACCGGACTGGAGCTTTACCCGATTCCCGACAGCGCACTGGAACAGCTTCAATATGCCGAACAATTGGGCGCCGCCGAGCGCCAGGAGGATTTTCAGCGCCTGCATCAATTAGACTGGGAGCAAAGTTTTGACCTTTCCGATAATTTCCGCTTTGAAAAAAAACGCAGCAGTATCGAGCATTTTCAGGCTGCCGAACAATTTGACATCATCTATTTCGACGCTTTTGCCCCCCAGGCACAACCCGAGCTCTGGACCCCCGAAGTGATGGCCGCCATGTATGCAGCCCTGCGCCCGGAAGGCGTGCTGGTGACCTACTGTGCACAGGGCGAATTCAAGCGCAGCCTCCGCGCTGCAGGCTTTAGCGTAGAGCGGCTACAAGGCCCGCCCGGCAAACGCGAAATGACCCGCGCTACCAAATAAGGAGTTTAATTATCTCATTTTCAGGACATTACACCCAAAAGAAAACTTTTTTCGCGCAAGGTTTGCTCATTTTCTATGGCCAAGCGCAGGGCTGCTGCCGCTTTTTTATCGGAAGGATTCAGCCGAATCAGTTTTTCCGTAAACCGAATGAGGTTCAGTGTAGCGCTGCGGTGATAGCCCAGTACACGTTTGCGGTGGATATAATTACGCATGGCATCGAGGTGCGATTGCAGGAGGTCGAACTCCCGCAAATCGTAATAGGTTTTCAGGAGCAGGGTTTTGGCGGCCAGGTTCAGCAGGGGGTCGCGGTAATTGGCTTTTTGCAGCAGCTCCAGCACGTGTCCATAATTTGCATAAGCGTACTCTAAGCGGGCCAGGTTGAAGCTGAAGGAGCTGTCGCGGTAGCTGCGTTCCAGCCGGATGCGGTATTCATTGATAAAATAACGCACCCATTCCAGCTCGCCGGTATGCAGGCCGGCCGCCACAATGTTGTGGTAGGTAAAGCGGGAAATATGCTCATTTTCAAAAAGGTATTCGCGGGTCAGTCCTTCTTTATACAAATCAAGCGCCTCGCTGTAATAAGTTTCATCGCCGGAGTTGAGCCGGCGCACACAATAGTTGATGGCCAGCAGGTACAGCGCGTGCATTTCCTCCGCAGAAAAACAAGCCGATTGATGTAATAAAAGGAATTTAAACCCTTGAAAATGCTGCTCGTTTTCGGGTTCCCGGAGCATGTGGTAGCAGTAGAGGTACAATTGTACGGCGGGCAGTCCGGCAAATTCCGCCGATTGTGCATAAGTGGTCAGCGCTGCTTCGCGGGGAAAATCGCTGTCGGACTGGTATACGGCCTGATGTGCCCGATGCAGGCAAAGCAGGCGCAACTGCCGGGTCAGGTAGGCAGTGTCGGCACTAAGACCCGCCTGGTGCAGGTGGCTGCTGTCGGTTGGTTTTTGGGGATAATGGTATTGGTGGGCTTCCCAGCGGAGTCGGTATTGGTAATCAAAAAAATCGGCGTTGCGCAGTGTTTGCGCGTCGAGTTGATTTTCAAGTCGTTTACAGCTGCGTTCAAACGCTTCTCCGAGGCCGCGTTTGCGATAAGCGACGCTCAGGCGGAGTTGCATTTCGAGTGGCTCCTGCTGCAATTCCCGCACCGCGAGATATTGTTCGAGCAGTTGGTGCAGGTAAGTCATCAGCAGGCGTAATTTAGGCAAATCAAGCGGTATTTGCCCGAAAAGATGCGCCCAGACAGCTTGCCGATCGGGTTGTTTTTCCTGCGTGAGGAAATCAAAAAGGACGATCAGATCCTGCCGCTGATTAAAAAAAGGCGAACAAAGGAACTTGCGCGCCTCGCGTTTTTCAAGCGCATTGAAGGTTTGAAGCAGTTTGACAAGGGAGCTGTCTACCATTTTTAGGTTATTATAAGGTGGCAAAATTAATATTTTTAAATAAGATGCTAAATTTAATTTTGGTTAAAATATTAATAATCAATATTTTAAAAACATTTACGCACAAAAAATACTCAATAAATGCGCTTTTTTGTGTTTGCAGGCCCGATAAAATGCCCGCACTTTTGTATCGTGAAAGTAAATCGGCAGGTAAAAGCGCGACACGTGTGAAAAAGGTACCGCAAACGCCCTGATTTCCCGCTGATTTCATTCCGCAACAAAATCAACAAAAAAAGAGATCATCACCCGCAAAAGGTAATCCTATGACAAATTTTTTCCAAAAAGCAATAAGATCCCGACTCCTGTTGTCAGGGGTAAAATTGCTTCCGATGTTATGCCTGTTTTTCGGAACGGGCGTGTTGCAGGCCCAGGTAGGCTGCGACCCCGACGTTACAGCGCCTGTTTGTGTGGCCCCCGCCGACGTAACGGTGAGCTGCGAAAACTTCGACCCTTCCCTTCTGAACTATGGCGTGGCCACTGCCACCGACAACTGCTGTATGCAAAGTGTGGGCGTGCTGTCGGTCAACAAAGCTCAGTTCGACACACTTTGCAACAAGGGTACCATCACCCGCTTTTTTAAGGCGCAGGATTGTACGGGTAACAGTTCCCAATGCACCCAGCGTATTGTGGTGAACTACAACCAACACTATTACGTCCGTTTCCCCGATGATGTAATTACTACAGTCCCCTCGCCTACCGGATTTTATGGCGAACCGACTTTTTACTCAGAAGACTGCGAGCTAACAGGGGTTTCTTACGGCGATCAGGTGTTTACCCTCCTGGGTGGCACACTCCGAATTGAGCGTACCTGGACGGTCATCAACTGGTGCACCTACGACCCACTGCTGCCAGGCGTGACGGTTCCTAACCCGGAGCCGAATACCCTGTTCAACCATCCGGCAAACCTCCTCGGCCCCACTGTTGCGCCTTCCGGCACAGCAGCGCCGTGGGCGCCTACCCAGGTTGCGCTTACGCCGGGCGGTAATGTGGTAGATTTTTCAACGTTCTGGTCAGCTGGTGTCAACGCCTATCGATACATTCAGAACATTTACATCGCTGATCTGGCATACATGACCATTCAGGGCAGTTTGTTTGTTGATGCGGATGCCGACTGCCTGCAAGACAACGGCGAAATGGGCCTTGCTGGGCACACTGTCTACGCTCGTGGCGACCAGACCGGCTTTAATTATCAGGGCATCACCGATGCAAACGGCAACTACGTTTTACAGGCCTTCAGTCTGGATCAGACGGTTACCCTCAGCTCCGACATTCTGGCGTCGGTAAGCCCAAACTGCCAAAACACCTTCAGCTTCCCTGTAAATCCTAATACCACTGTCATACAGGATCTTCCGGTCAACCTTAATACCAATTGCAATGAGTTGAGTGTTGATATGTCGGCGCCCATACTGCGTCGTTGCTTTACTTCCAACTACCATGTTAATGCCTGCAACCAAAGCGCCCAGGAAGTGGAAGACGTGTACACGATTGTCACTTTCGACAACTACCTGTCGGTTCAGTCTGCCTCACTGCCATACACCGCACTTGGCAACAACCAGTACCGCGTGGATATTGGCGACATGAATCCGGGCGATTGCGAGCGTATTTCCTTTACCATATTGGTGAGTTGTGAAGTACCATTAGGTTATGTACACTGCTCCGAGGCGCAGATCTTCCCGACCGACGAATGCGGCTACTCGGGTCCGGTGCTGATTGTGAACAACACCTGCAATACAGACTCGGTGCGTTTTGAAATAAAAAATGTTGGCAATGCCGCCATGAGTACTCCGGTTGAATTTGTGGTGGTGGAAGATGTGATCATGTACACCGGTGGCCAGGCCAGCTTAGACATTGACGCCTCCAAGTCTATTGCGGTACCGAGCAACGGTTCTACCTGGTTGCTGCGTGTAGCGCAGGCGCCTGAACACCCCTGGCAGGGCGTGGTGAGCAGCATCGTTCGCGGCTGTGGCGGCAACGACAACAGTACGGCGCCCTTGCAATTCGGGCTGAGCAGTTCCAATCCGTTTGAAACCACCGATTGCCAGGCCAATGTCGGCTCCTATGACCCCAACGACAAAGCGGCGGTACCGGCAGGCTATGGCGCACAGCATTTGCTGGAGGCCAACACCGATATAGATTACAAGATTCGTTTTCAGAATACCGGTACCGATACGGCCTTTACCGTGGTGATATTGGATACGCTGAGCAGTCACTTGAATCCGCTCAGTGTTCGCCCTGGCGCATCGAGCCATACGTATACCTATGAGTTACTGGACGGCAACGTATTGCGTTTCCGCTTCGACAACATTATGCTGCCCGACAGCAATGTGAACGAGCCTGGCTCGAATGGATTTGTCAAGTTCAAAGTATCGCAGATGCCTGATTTGGCCAACGGCACCCGCATTGAGAACGATGCAGCGATTTTCTTCGACTTCAATGATCCGGTGATTACGAATACGACTTTCCATGAAATCGGCGACCACTTTATTGTGTCGGCTGTTGTGGATCCGGGCCAGACGATTGTGCAGCGTGTATTCCCCAATCCGGCACAAACATCAGCTACTTTTGAGCTGGATCAAGCGCTGCAGGACGGTCGTTTCCTGCTATACGATGCCCTGGGCCGCGTGGTGCGCAGCCAAAATGTGCAGGGTACGCAGTATCGTTTTGAGCGCGGCGATTTGCCGGCCGGTGCATACCAGTACCGCATTCAGGAAGGCGCGGCCACTTTGGCTACCGGCACCTTGCTGATAAAGTAAATAAGCATAGGTACATAGAACAATCATGGTTTGCGCGCCCGCGTCGGAGTAATTCCGGCGCGGGCGTTTTGGTTTTTAATACCCCAAATTTACCCTGTTCCAAAAGTGCGTGTTTGTCCTTGCGGGGGGGTGGGTGGGGGCTGCATTTTTGTGGTATGAAAGTTAAGGCAATCGCAAGTAACATAATTGGTTATTGCGAAATACAAGGTTCCAACTTTGCAAGTTAAAGGGCGGCTGCCGAAAAGCCCGGAAAAGAGTAGGTGGTGTACAGCTCCAGACACCCATGCTATTGGAGCATCAGCGTCGAACTGAACACTTCGACAGGTGGAAGCTGAAAAACCTTTAAAAGAGTAGGCATTAATTTAAATAGTTCACATTTATGAAAATGTTCCAATCCACAGGCTTGTGGAAAATGCTACCCTTGTTGTTGGCAACCGCTGTAAGTGTTTCACTTAAAGGCCAGGTGTCGCAGGCCAAGACAACCATTACCTATAAGGAGAAAATTGTGACACACTTTGAGATTTCACCAACTGCATTGCCGAGCATCCCAAATGTAGATAAGGCCAGGCTGAAAACAGAAACCGAAGAGCGCAATGTTTCCACTTCTATTGACCGAAACAATGATGTCACTACGAATATTGTTGTGACCCGCCAGCCAACTAATGAAGCCTGGATTCGGCCTGTATCGAGAATTTTGATTGATAAAAACGGTGCGACGCTTTTTGACAGTAAAAATGCTGTAATTACCAGTATGCCGAATACGAGTGAGCAGTCTACAGATTACCAGAATTTAAAAAATCAAGGTGCAGGCTCCGATTTCAAATCCGCTGTACAATTCCGTCAGCCCACAGCTACAGATGTGACAAACTTGCAAAAAAGTGGCTTTAATGCGCAAATTATGCAGGATGGAGTACTTCGTATGGTTAAAAACCAAACTGAAATTCTGTACAATAATGCTGCTAAACAAGTAACCTTTAATCAGTATGGCGATGACGGCAAGTTGCTAACTCAACGCATACAAAGCTACCAGACCATTAATGGGGATGAAATTTTGGTGTCAAAAGTTGAAAAAACAACCGAACAAACAACGAATGGCATTTGCTACACCAAAGTTGTAACAACCCTTACCACAAATTATCAACGCCTGGATGCAGCTCCGCGCTAATCCTGCTATTCCTCACTATTCAAACATGATCTGACATGAAAAAACATTTCCTCTTTTTCTCACTGGTGCTTGTTACCAGCCTTCTCAATGCACAATCGCCGCTAAACGATTGTCCGCCCCGAAATCCTAAAATTATTTCTACCCGCGATCATGGTGTTATAACCTTTAATCCGCCACGCGGAGATGAAAATACGCGTGATAAACCTGAATTTCGTAGCGACCGTCTGATTTTTTGGGTACATGGTTTGGGAGGCAATGTAGGCTCTTGGGAACGAGCGGCTACCGCAACGCAATACCAACAGCCCGGACAACAGATTCCCGGCTATCCGGCACGAAAGGCAACCTCGCTACTGCCTACCTACAATGAGTTCTCTCTGTCTGGTGGAGCAGTTGGGCTTCACAATGCACTTGCCTCAATGGGCGACCCACACTGTACGATACATAAGATTGAGGATAAGACAATCAATTTTATCATATCGCATAGCCAGGGTGGCCTGGTTTCAAGAGCGACAGACCAGATGTATGATGTGCAAAATTACGGTTCGCAGCGCCGTTTCGGTGGAATTGTCACATTTGGCACCTCACATGGTGGCGCACAACTACTGAACAACAAGCATGAATTTGAATTCATGGCCAATTGGGGGTGTAATGCGCTGATAGCCGGGCCTAAAGAAGATTTACTGAATAATTGGATCGTTGGTCTGTTTCTGCCTAACGATGTAGTTGAGACCTTCAAGGATAAAATGTGCAAATTTATTTCTACAGATGTACTTTCGATGTTTTTCAAGGAACAAATGGCGCCTATCACCGAAGACTATAAAGTTGGGGCCGCAGCCCTCGCTTCTTTGAACAGCCATAGCTCCAGCATTCCACGGGTGGCTTTTTATGGAGAAGAACAAGAGCCTGTGTTTTACCGATTGATGTATAGCCTGAACAAGAAGACACCTAATGAATTTCTGCCTTTTCAGGCAGATCCGGATCAGGAGATGGTAGATACAATTGAATCAGTAACCCAGCGCTACAAGGCGAAGTATGAACTGTATAAATGGCGGGTTGAATATCTCGAATCAATTGGAATGCCATGTGACCCAATTGAATGGGCTATGAATCCAACATGTGCTATTTGGGATGCAGAATACTGGAAAAAAGTCAAAAAACGCGATGCCTGGCAACAGGGTTATGATTGGCTGCGTATGTCGAATATAATGTTTAAAAGCATTACCGGTGCCCGGGTCTACCAGCCCATTACAGAAACCGTTACAGTCTGCGATTGTGGTCCTTCGGAGTTCCCTGTTGGCACACCGGGCGAATGCCCTCCGGGTTGTACGACTCAGGTCACTACACAAACCTATTTTGCATCGCTTGATAAGCCTAACGACGGGGTCGTTTTAGCAGAATCTGCTACTGCTTATCCCGGCGCAAGAAATGCAGCCCTGCCTAAATCAAACCACCAGCAAATGCGCAATGACTCCAATACAAAGCAGCGCTTGAATGAGGTATTTGAAGGTGGATTTGGAAGATATTTTATTACTGATCCTCGGTGATGCCTACTCATTCCTGATTTTCTAAATTTAATCAGCCCGGTAAATACCGGGCTGATTATTAAAAAATTTCCAAAATGACGAAGTCTCTTATTTTGCTCACCATTTCCGTTCTTTTCATGAGCTGCAAACGCTGTGAAGTAAACGATTGCGCCCCTAACTGTCCTGATGACACCGATACCACTCCCACCACCGAAAAACTAAAAATCCTGTGGCAGCAGCCCATGAATAAGGATACTGCGGAATGTATCTCTATGATACCGGCATATCACAATGGAGTTGCCATATACAGCAATCTCTTTTATGTTGACGGCTATGAGTTCATCAAAGGAAGGGATATTCAAAACGGAACCCTGAAATGGGAATGGAATCCAATTTGGGATGGGGAGGTTGTTTCCCCACAAAGTCGTGATTATAAAGGTAATATCATGTGCCTCTCACACTGGGGGCCCATGTATGCCATAAATATGCAGACGGGCGTTAATGATTGGGCAGAAAATAAACAGACAGATGATAATGAAATCGGATTGAGAATTTCGGTAATCGGGGACTATTTGTACACAGAACACTCCAATCGGCTTACCAAAGATACCGTTAGTTTTTTAGCGCGCAGAGGATTAGCAGCAGGCAGTTCCTGGGATACCATTTTTGTATTGAGAAATAAAGTTTATAGTCCTACTATTGAGGCGCCGAGTCTTTTTGTAAACTCGTCGGGCGATAGTCTTTTGATTTTTCAAAACAGGCAGTTTGCATTTGGCATTTCAGATGAACGCGTAGATTTGTATGCATATAACTTAAACAAAAAGCGTGTAGAATGGGTAAACAATGACTTTGACCCTGAGGGGAGTTCAAATATTGAGCGACCGCTAATTCATGACGGAAAAATATATTTTCAAGGAACCAAGACGCTGTACTGTTTCGATGCATCAAACGGACAAATTCTATGGCAATTTGTTTGCCCTCAGAATAATGACAATTTATTGGTCTCCAATTTGTTAATTGCAGAAAATCAAATCTTTGTCAAACCTTCAATTGATGCAACCCTTTACGGCCTGGATCTGAATACCGGCGACATTAAAACAACAGTCTTTTCAACAGGCAGCGGCGGCGCTAATATGCGTTATTATAAAAACCATATCTATTTTGGTAGTAGAGGTAACGGAAGGCTATATGCAATTGATTTGCGGAGCAACCAGAAAGTATGGGATGATTATTCACCCAATTTCAATCGCCCCGGAAAATGGCGCGGTAATACATTTTTCTCGGGCGTAACCATCGTTCCCGAGTACAACTGCCTCATCGCCGAAGACCATTACTTTGTAATGGCCATCAAATTGCCGGAATAACACTTAAACCCACCACCGCCATGAAGCGCAAGCCCTGTGCTTCATGGCTTAAACGTTTTCTGGATATGACCACCAAATACTTCTTTTCCCTTTTCATCCTCTTCGCCCTGACGGCCATGGCCTGTAAGCATGATCCCGTCTTTCGGCCCGTAGAACCAGAGGCGCCCACCACTGAAAAACTAAAAATCCTGTGGCAGCAACCCATGAATAAAGATACAGCAGAAACTATTTCGATGACGCCATATTTTCATAATGGCAACATCATATACAGCAATCTCTTTTATGTAGACGGCTATGAATTTATAAAAGCCAGAAATGCTTCAGATGGTGCGCTGATATGGGAATGGGAGCCTTCATGGCCAGGGGAAGGAATAAAAATATCCAGGGACTATCAGGAGAACACAATGTTTCTTTCGCTTGGAGGAGGTGTTTACGCTATAAATCTGGAAAATGGGAGTAATAGATGGAAAGAAAAATCAATTGAGGAAAATGAAATTGGCCTTAGGGTTTCCGTATTTGGCAATTATGGGTACACGACCAACTCCAATGCATTGATTAAAGATACAGTATGTCATCTGGTTAGGCGCGACTTGCAAGGGCAATACGGGTGGGATACACTTTTTAGTATTGTAAATACTGTCTACCGTCCGAATTTAGAAGCCCCAAGCCTTTATGTAAACCAGGCAGGAGATAGTCTGCTGATTTTTCAGAACCGCCAATGGGCATTTGGGCTATCCGATGGCCGAATTGATTTATTAGCTTTTAATCTTCGGACCAAAGCTCTGGAATGGAAAGTTGATGATTTTGACCCGGAAGGAAATTCTAATATAGAACGCCCACTAATTTATCAGGGTAAAATATATTTTCAAGGCACTAAAACGCTTTATTGTTTTGATGCAGAAACCGGAAATCAATTGTGGTCGTTTCAATGTCCAACCCCAAACGACAATTTGGTTGTTTCCAATTTATTAATCGTGGAAAATACGATTTATTTAAAACCCTCTTTGGATGCTACCTTATATGGCCTTGATATTAATACAGGTGCAAAAATTGTTGAAATTTTCAACACTGGCTCTGGCGGTTGCCAAATGGTTTATTACAATAATCATATTTATTATGGCAGTCATGGTACAGGGCGTCTCTATGCAATAAATATAAAAACCAATCAGAAGATATGGGACGAATATCCTCCTAACCATAGTCGTGAGGGTAAATGGAAGGGAAATGCTTTTTTCAGGGACGTAACCATTGTTCCCGAACACAACTGCCTCATCGCCGAAGACCATTACTTTGTAATGGCCATCAAATTGCCGGAATAAAATTTAAACCCACCACCGCCATGAAGCGCAAGCCCTGTGCTTCATGGCTTAAACGTTTTCTGGATATGACCACCAAATACTTCTTTTCCCTTTTCATCCTCTTCGCCCTGACGGTCATGGCCTGTAAGCATGATCCTGTCTTTCAGACCGTAGAACCGGAGGCGCCCACCACCGAAAAATTAAAAATCCTGTGGCAGCAGCCCATGAATAAGGATACTGCGGAATGTATTTCTATGATACCGGCATATCACAATGGGGTTGCCATATACAGCAATCTCTTTTATGTTGACGGCTATGAGTTCATCAAAGGAAGGGATATTCAAAACGGAACCCTGAAATGGGAATGGAATCCAATTTGGGAAGGGGAGGTTGTTTCTCCACAAAGTCGTGATTATAAAGGCAATATGATGTATCTCTCACATTGGGGGCCCATGTATGCCATTAATATGCAGACAGGTGTTAATGATTGGATGGAAAATAAAAAGACTGTAAGTAATGAAATAGGACTGCGAATATCGGTAATCGGTGATTATCTATATGCAGAACACTCCAATCGGCTCACAAAAGACACCGTTTGTTTTTTGGCACGTAGAGGATTGGCGGCTGGCAGTTCCTGGGATACTATTTTTAGCCTGACTAATACTGTATATCGCCCTTCCTTCGAGGCACCGAGTCTCTTTGTAAATCCGTCTGGCGACAGCTTGCTGATTTTTCAAAATAGACAGTGGGCTTTTGGCCTCTCCGACGGGCGTATAGATTTATATGCCTACAATATAAACAAGCGGCAAGTAGAATGGGTAAACAATGACTTCGACCCCGAGGGAAATTCTAATATTGAGCGCCCGCTTGTTCATAATGGGAAAATATATTTTCAGGGGACCAAGACATTGTATTGTTTCGACGCATCAAACGGACAAATCCTATGGCGATTCGTTTGCCCTGTCAATAATGACAACTTAGTGGTATCCAATCTATTAATTGCAGAGAACCAGATTTTTATCAAACCCTCCATTGATGCAACCCTTTACGGTCTGGATCTGAATACCGGGGAGATTAAAACAAGCATTTTGTCAACAGGTAGTGGCGGTGCGGACATGAAATACTATAATAACTTCATATATTTTGGAAGTAAAGGTAACGGAAGACTATATGCAATTGATTTGCGGAGCAACCAGAAAGTATGGGATGATTATTCACCCAATTTCAATCGCCCCGGAAAATGGCGCGGTAATACATTTTTCTCGGGCGTAACCATCGTTCCCGAGTACAACTGCCTCATCGCCGAAGACCATTACTTCGTAATGGCCATAAAGCTGCCGGAATAAAATTCACATCCACCACCCGCCCTGAAGCGCACACCCTGCGCTTCAGGGCAAAAACGTTTCATACCATGACCAACAAATTTCTATTGCTCTTCCCCCTCCTGCTCACACTCGCATCCTGCGACCGCTGCAAAAACAACGACCCCGAAAAATTCGGTGACATGACCATTCGCTGGAAAACCGAATTCCCAGCCAATGACTATTACGGCTCCATTACACCGGAAATCTCCGGAGACCACGTCGTCTATTCCAATTACGCCGGCTTCGGCGAAGAAGTGTTTATCGCCGCAAATGCTGACAACGGCAAAGAACAGTGGCGCTGGAATGATTACATCAATGACAATTCCAGACGAACCAGTGGCAACGACAACAGGGTTTCCATTAACGGCACACTCGCCATTACCCCGGCTAACGGCCTGATCGGCCTCAATATGAAAACCGGAAAAACAACCTTCAAACAAAATTTTTATCCCTTCGGCTTTACATCTCCCATTGGCCAGGAAGAAGTAATTCGAGGCACTAAACCCAACGATCAAACCATCGCTTTCAAAATTATCAATATGCGCACCGGAGCCATGCGGCAGGTATGTACTATCGACACCCTCTCTACACCCTATTGCGCCTACACCAAACCCTCCTACAGCGTTGAAACCTCCGGCGACACCGTCCTCTATTTCTCTCTGACAGAGTCGTTTCAACAGCCCGATTTATCCCAAACATCCTATGTCGAATTCCTGGCATTTAATATTACCAAAAATAAATTACTCTGGAAAATTCCCGGCCTTAACGCCCGCAGCATTGTATACAACGACAAACTATATGTATTCTCGGATCACCTGAGTTGCCTGAATAAAACCGACGGCTCGCTTATCTGGGAAAACAAAGTCAATACATTCAACGGCGCATACTTCGCCGCTTCAAACAATAAACTCATCGTGGCAGGCGAGCAAATTAAAGTTTTTGATGCCGCTTTTGGTGCAGAACTCTGGTCGGTTTCCAATACCGGCTACATCCACGAACCCCTGATTCACAACAACATCATGTACTTCATCTCCAGTACAGATGGCCGCCTCTGGGCGCTGCGCATGTCGACAGGTGATAGAATCTGGCATATTCAAAGTCCTGATTCCGTAGAAGATCCAGCCGCTTTCTGGGCGAGCAATGTCGGTGTTGATCCGGTCCGCAACCGGCTCTTCATTGCTTCTTACAAAAAACTCTATTGTATTGACCCGGCTCAATAAAGGCTTTTGAACAAAAAACGCCCGCGAAAGTCTCCTCTCGCGGGCGTTTTTTTATGATAAAACCCGAACGGTTTTCTATCGCAGCAAGGTTACATCGCCCTTGAGCAAAATCACGCGACCGTCTATCAATTCCACTTCGGCATAATAAGCAAATACCGCAGGCATCAAAAGTTTGCCGTCAAAATATCCGTCCCAACCATGCGCCGGGTCGTTCGGCTGGAAATTCTGCGCACGGAATACCATGCTGCCCCAGCGATCGAAGATCTGGAAATTTTTGACTTTATTCACCTGACTGATTTTTGCAAAAATCATCACGCGGTCGTTGCCATTAATTACGCTTTCCGGCGTAAATACATTCGGCACATAAATGGCCGGTTCGTCATTTACCCGAATAAACACCTTGTCGGCCGCCTCACAACCATCAACACTGATGATGCGTACCACGTACTCGGTGGTCCTGAAGGGTTTGGCTTGCGGATTGAGCAAACTCAATACATCCGTTCCGTCAAATGTCAGGCCGTCCATTGGCGTCCAAATGACCTGTTGCACCAAACTGATCGGATAGTTGGGTAAAATGGCGTTGAGTTGCAGCGAATCGCCCAGTTCAATGCTGAACTCCGGATCAATGCTGATCGCCGGATCCGGCGCTTTCGGCACATTCAGGGTTTCATGGTATTCGCAACCGTTAATGTCCTGTATCCACAAATCGTATACACCCGGGGCAATACCGCTGAAATCAGTGGTTTGCAGGAAGGAATTGCCGCCATTGATGGAATACAGGAATGGCCCGATGCCACCTGTAATCTGGGTAAAACTGATCACCCCGTCGTTGTCTTTACAAGTAGGCTTGCTCAGATTGGGCACAAAATCGGTCGGCACATTGGTCTCCTCAATAATATTTACCTGATCGGTCTGCGTGCAACCTGTCTGGGTGTTGCGCACGAGCAAGGTGTACAAACCAGGTTCATTCACCGTAGGCGTCAGGGAGTTGGCGCCGGTAACTATCTGGCCATTCTGCGTCGTCCAGCTATAAGTATAAATGGAACCGGTAGAGCCGGAACCCTGCAATGCCAAAGCAGTTACCGAACAGGTCAGGGTGGCGCCCGGACCCGCTTCGGCAATTGGCAATACAATATTATCGGCTACCGCTACGCTGCTTGTTGCCGTACAGCCGTTGGTGTTGTTTTCCACCACCAACGTGTAATTACCGGCAAGGTTAACCACAGCGTTGGCACTGCTCTGGCCCGAAACAATATTACCATTGGCCGTTATCCAGGCATAACTGATGTTTGCACCTGAAGAGCCGGAGCTGCTCAGGGTCACCTGCGCTTGTGTGCAGGTAATCAGGCCGGGCGTCGCGATGCTCACTGTCGGAGGCGTGGTATTCACATTTACCTGTACGTTATCGGTGCTCGAACAGCCATTCGACTGATTCACCACAACCAGGGTGTACAAACCACCGGCGCCGATACTCGGCGTGAGGGAATTATTTCCAACAATAATCTGCCCCACATCAGTCGACCAGCTGTAAAAATAATTGGCGCCCTGGCTCGACTGGCTGCCGTTTAATTGTAAAGACGTGACATCGCAGGTAAGCAAGCCGTTGCTGCCCGCATCGGCAACCGGAGCCTGAATATCCTGCGCTACATTTACAGATGCAAGCGCTGTACAACCGTTTGAAGTGTTGGTCACCAAAAGTGTATAAGCACCGGGCTTATTCACAATCGGCTGCAAAGGATTATTCTGGTTAGTGATATTCCCGCCGTTGGTCGACCAGACATACGTAGCGCCGGGCAAAGCCGAGGCTTGTGCATCCAAGGTAACCGCTGTTGCTGCGCAGGTGAGGATCGCCGGCTGTTGAATAGCTGCCGGAGGCGGCGTAAAGTCGGTACCTACCAGTACATTAGCCGTTGAGGTACAGCCGTTTTGCTGATTGGTTACCGTCAGTATGTAATTACCGCCGGCATTAACCGTCGGATTGAGGGTATTTCCACCATTTACAATACCCGAACCGCCTGCGGCCTGCCACTGGTAGCTGAACGTACCAACGGAATTTACATCTACATCCAGCGGCGCACTCGGCGCAGCGCAGGTAAGTGTCGGCCCGGCATTGGGCGCAAGATCAGGTGCTGTAATGTTCTGTGAAATTTCCACACTCGACACGGCCGTGCAGTTATTGGTATTGTCGGTTACCACAAGGGTGTAAATGCCCGGCTGATTGACTACCGGATTAAGGCTGGTGCCACCGGAAACAATACTGGTTCCGGCGTCGCCCGTCCAGTTGTACGAGTATTGGGCGCCAGTACTGGAAGCACCGGCATTAAGTGTCAGGCTGCCCACTGCACAAGTAAGCGTTTGTGGCACACCGGCAACGGATACCGGCACATCGGCCGAAACGGTAACTTGTACATTGGCTGTCGACGTACAACCATTAGTGGTATTCGTGACGGTCAGGTAATACAAGCCACCGCCATTCACTGTCGGGTTAATAATATTGGTGGGCGACAGGAAACTACCGTTGGTCGTCGCCCAGGTATAGGCAAATTCTGCACCGGTACTGGTACCGGCCGTTTGCAGGGTATATTCATCAACGATACAAGTCAGTTCAAAACCCGGACCGGCTACGGCAACCGGCAAAACCTGGTTAACCGCAATTTGTACCTGATCGGTCTGCGTGCAGCCATTCGCCAGATTGGTGACCACCACCGCATAAGCACCCGGCGCTTCAATCACCGGCGTAGGCGTATCGGCACCACTGACGATACCCGGACCGCTCCACGCATAACTAAAGCCAGCGCCCGCCGGGTTGCCCGGCCCACCCAGCTGGGTTTGCGGGAAAGAGCAGGTCAGCGTGAAATCAGGCCCTGCATCCGCCGTTGGAATAGCAATATCCTGTACGACCAGAACGCTTGCTTCGGAGGTACAGCCATTGGTGCTGTTGGAAATAACAAGGGTGTAATTACCCGGAAGGTTAATCTCCGGATTGAGCGTATTGGCGCCGGAACCAATGCCCGGGCCGCTCCATGCATAAGAGATATTGGCGCCGGTACTGGAGCCATTGCCGTTAAGTGTGGTTTGTGGTACTACACAATTCAGCGTAGCCGGTGCAGCAATTTGCACCACCGGATCATTGGCGTCTGCATTAATCTGAACGGTAGCAGTGGAGGTGCAGCCATTGTCGTTGTTGGTTACCAGCAAAGTATACAAACCGGCCTCGTTAATCTCAGGGTTCAAGGTGGTACCACCGCCAAGTATGACGCCGCCATTGCTTGCCGTCCACTGGTAAGCAAACGGGCTGCCCTGGCTGGAAGCGCTGCCGTCAAGGTTGATAGAAGGCACGGTGCAATTCAGGATTTGCGAAGCGCCTGCATCCGCCAGCGGATTTACGAGGTCATCTGCCACCGTCACATTAAAGGAAGCGGTACAGTTGTTTGTGGTATTGGTTACAATAAGAGTATACTGACCTGATTCGCTGACGCTGATTTGCGGTGTATTGTTCGGACCGACAATTGTGCCGTTTACAGTGCCCCACTGATAGCTAAACTCTGTTCCACTGGAACTACCGGCGCTGCTCAGATTAATCTGCGGCACCACACAGGTGATAATTCCGGAAGGGGTGGCCAGCGCTGTCGGCAGGTCAGCGTTGGAGCTGACA
The DNA here is from genome assembly GCA_017303875.1 of Chitinophagales bacterium. GTDB lineage: Bacteria > Bacteroidota > Bacteroidia > Chitinophagales > Saprospiraceae > M3007. The sequence continues at coordinate 73,878 of JAFLBP010000010.1, forward strand.
TTAGTTGAAGCGGTAGCCGTACAACCATTGGCAAGGTTGGTTACCAACAAGGTATAAGTGCCTGCGCCAGTAACGGTTGGGGTAAGCGTGCTGCCACCGATGGCAATACCACCACCAGTGGATGATGTCCATTCATACTGAAAACCTGCGCCGGTGCTGGAGCCGTTACCGTTCAGCACAACGGCAGGGTTGGTACAATTCAATTCGTTACCCGGCGCAACCACGGCGGTCGGGTTAACAATATTCTGTGGAATGACAACGCTGGCCGTATTGGTACAGCCATTGCTGCTATTGCTTACTAAAAGGGTATAAGTTCCCGGCTGATTAATTGTAGCCACCGGCGTATTTCCGCCAGCGGTAATATTGCCGCCCGATGTCGTCCAGGAATAAGACAGATTAGGCGCAAGCGGAGCCGCCGGGTCGCCAAGTTCAAGACTGGTAAGCACACAGGTCAATGTAGCGGGCGCGCCGGCATTGGCCTGCGGCAATTGTATATCTTGGGTAAGCAATACACTGGCAGAGGCCGAGCAACTGTTCGTCAGGTTGGTGACCACCAAAGTGTAAGTACCCGGCGCATTAACAGTCGGATTCAAGGTTGTCTGGCCACTCAGGAAACCCGTGCCGCTGGAAGAAGTCCAGTTAAAGGCAAAATTTGCCCCCGTTGAAGAGCCGTTACCACTAATCGTCAGCGACGGCGTATTACAATCTAAACCTTCATTGACATTGGCAGCAGCCATCGGGATGGTAGTATCCTGCGCAACAACCGTAGTCTCGGTGTCGGTACAACCATTGGCATTATTGGTAACCAGCAATTGATATGTACCAGCTTCTGAAACCTGTGCCGTAGCCGCATTCTGACCGGAAGTAATATTGCCGTCAACGGTACTCCATTCAAAAGAAATACCACCGGCGGGTGTCGAGCTGCTGCCACTGATGGAAACCGTTGAAGCAGCACAAGTGAGCATGGGCGGTGCAGCAATCGTTGCTACCGGCTGGGTAATATTGGTATTGACGTTTACCTGATCTGTGGAAGTACAACCATTGGCATTATTCGTTACCTGCAGGGTGTAAACCCCGGACTGATTGACCAAAGGGGTCAATGTCATTTCCCCATTTTCAATATTACCACCGGCAGTCGCCGTCCACTGATAGGAAAAATCAGTCCCCTGCGAAGACCCTGAGCCATTGAGGTTCAGGGAAGTCAACACACAGGTCAGGGTTTGATTCGGCCCTGCGCTTGCTGTCGGATATGCAATATTGGAGCTCAAAGTAGCTGTTGAGGTAGCGGTACAGCCATTGCTGCCGCTGGTCACCAACAAGGTATAAGTACCGGGCTGGTTGGCAATGGGGGTCAATGTGGTATGGCCGGAAACGATATTTCCGCCATTGCCGGCTGTCCAGTTGTACGTATATCCGCTACCGCTGCTGGAGCCGGTGCCGTCGAGTGTCACCGCCGTGCTGGCACAGCTCAGCGGATTGGGAGCAGTAGCTATTGAGGTGGGCGGCGTAAAGTCGCCCGTAACACTTGCCGTTCCTGTTCGGGTACAGCCTTTGGTATCTGTTACGGTAACGGTGTAGTTGCCCACCATCAGATTGATCGGATCCTGCACGGTCTGGCCGCCGGTCCAGGCATAGGTATAACCCGGTGTGCCGCCGCTTACTTCTATATTGATGCTACCGCCGTTTTGGTTGTTGCAATTCGGGCCGGTAGTACTTACCACCACAGGTTCAATGGGCGCCGGCTCGGAAACAATATAATCCTGACTCATGGAGCAGCCGAAATTATCCGTCAGTACTAAGTTGTAAGTACCGGCGGGCAGGTTGATCGGATCAGGGATATTACCAATTGTTTTGGGGCCTGTCCAGGCATAAGTCATTGGCCCTGAGCCACCTACAACGGTTGTATTAATAGATCCGTTGGTGCCACCGGGGCAGGTTACGCCTGTCGGAACCCCGCTAAGTGACAAAGTAGAAGGTATTACAAACAACGACCCGGTACCTGGCCCCTCACAGCCAAAGGAGTCGACGACTGTGACAATTTTATACAAACCCGGTTCAAAAATCGGCATGGCATAAGGATCCTGGCTGATCCCTTCCACCGGAGGCTGCATGTTGTCGTTGATGGTAAAGGTAAAATTAAACGGCCCTACCCCATTAAAATTAATGGATATGACGCCTTCCTGATTGGGACAAAGCTGTGGCGCCGGCGGCATCAGCAAAGCGCTGGGCAGCGGGCGAACAATAACGCGGGCAATTGCGGTGGCGGTTTTGCCGCAGGCATCCGTAACCGTTACGGTATAATTGGTTGAAACATTTACAAATGGAGAAAGCGTCGGTTCTACCGAGCCATTATTCCAGCGGTAAGTAAATGGCTCTACACCGCCAATGGGCGTTACGCCAAGGGTGGCGCCGCCCGGTCCACAAATCAGAACTGTATCGCCAACAGCATTCAGCGGCGGCAAATCATTAATTTTCAGGATTACTTCCGGATTGATACAGGAACAAGGGCTGCTCAGTTTGAGCCGAATGGTTTCTTCCCCTTCAATAATATTATCTACAAAAATCGGGATGGTCAGGGTCACTTTATCCTGCCCGGCAGGAATGGTTACAGAACCCGGAATCGGCTGATAATCAGCACCCGGGGTTGCCGTACCGGAAATGGTGTAATTCACCGTAAAAGGTAGGTTAGGGTTGCCACCCACACGGTCAAAAATCAAAGTAACCGTTCCACAACTTTCATACACCACGTCAACACTCGGATCACCATTTACCTGAAACTCCGCAGAAGCATTACCGCCACCATCAAAGGAGCCGGATTTGAGGAATACCGCAGAGTCGTAAATCCCGTCTCCTACGTCGGCAATTTTCAGCTTGATGGTATAAGTCTGGCAAGGAATAACCGGCGCTTGCGCAATCATTTTACGGGTGTAGCCGTCGTACTGAAGTTCATTGGTCGTCAGTGAAGTCTGCGGATTCTGGCCGCAAAGCGTCAATCCGTCTGGTGTATTGTTGTAGTAAAAGCCGGCATTGGTCGTGTGGTTCACGGTATTAATGGATACCGGCGCACCCGAGGGCAACACGGCAATATTTGCCTGTCCACCAGGGATACCCGGGCCGGAAATAAAGAACCCGAACACGTCATTAAATCCGGTATTGGCATATTCACAGTACTCTTCCGAAGCAAACACATATTCAAACGTCAGCGGCGTCTGGGTAGGCGTAAACTGAAACTCAATACCGCCCCGGTTGAACAGGGGGCCGGTGGTGAGTGCCTGCAAATCCGGGTCGGCAGAAGAACCGCCAACATCGGTGCCGGCATTGTTCTGATCATTCGGGCCGGGAGCAATATTGATATCGCCGGTAGCGATAATAATGCCGGTCGGGAAACCGATATTCGACTGCCCGCCCTCAAAAATTCCAACCTGTGCCGGAGACCCCAACAAGGTTACGCCGGTTACGTCGAAGCAGTTACCACCGATAAACACTTCTTTGATAAGTTCTTCAGCACTGAAACCACCGCCCACAACAAGCGGATCGCCCGGCCCTTCAATGGCAGAAGTGTATTCTTTGATCGTTTTTTTCTTGCAACTTTCACAAACCAAAGAGGCATATTGCACCGGCGGATCATCCGGATCCCAGTTACAAGCATACGTTAAACGAAACTGCATCAGCGGCGCATTGGCCACAAAACGGAGTTGGTGCAAAATCGGATCATAACCCAATACCTGCACGCCCGGCGTGAGTGCCGATATGTCTGGTACGCAAAATGGACTAAGCGGAGGCGAGGTGACCATCAGGTAATAGGTCTGTCCCGGCAACATAGCCGTAAATTCTACTACCTGGGAAGTACTTCTTGGGCGGATCGCATTGCGCTGTTCATGCCCGTCCAGTACAATAGGTACAGCACCAGGATCCTGGTTTTGCTGTGCCCACAAAGGAGCGTTAAGTAAAAATGCCGACAAAACGCTGGCAAGCAGTCGTGTAGAAAGGCGCATATTTGAGTGGTTTGGTTTGCAAAAACGAAAAAACAAAATACATCAGATGCAAAACAACAGCAAAACGCTGTTGCCCGAGGGGCACATCTATGAATAATTCAGGTGAGTAGAAGATTAAAAATTGCCCGGCCCGTGAATGCCCGAACAAAAGATGAATTACATCGCAAAAAGTCCGCAATGTTAAGAAATTTTTATCGCCAATCCCCTACATTTTCACCAAAAGTGTAGGCTATTTTACCGAATTAACAAATGAATGTAATACCCTTGTAATACGGTCAAAATTTTAATTCTATTCGGCGCAGCATTTTGGCTTTATTCCAAATTTAATTTTACGCCCAAAAGCAATTGTCGGGAAAAATCAGCGTTAAGGCTTGCAATCCACAAGTGTAAGGTTTACTTTTGCAGCACCTTTCGGTAAACCATTTACACCGTTCGGTCACCTTATTTGCTCACGATTTCACCACTCAATGGACAGTGATCCGTTACTTTACACGAGAAAAACGGAAGCTCATCGAACTGAGCGAACCGGATCCCGGCTGTTGGGTGCACCTCGCGCCCCCCTTTGCGCCGGATGAACTTGAAGACGCCGCACGTCAGTACGGCTTCGATCCTGTTTTCTTTACCGACTCCCTCGACCTCGACGAACGCGCCCGCTACGAACGCGATGAAGACATCCGCTTCATCCTCCTCAACACGCCCGTAAAAAACCGCGCCGCCAAGGAAGAAAACGAAGCCTACTTCATCACCGTACCCATCGGCATCATCCTGACCATCGAACACGTGGTCACCATATCGGCGTTCGAAACACCCGTACTCGAAAAATTTCTCGAAAATAATATCCGGAACTTCAACCCGGCCGACGAAAAACGCTTCGTCCTCCAAATCCTCGAACAAAACGTTTACCACTTCCTTTCCTGCCTCAAAACGCTCAACCTGCGCCGAAACCGCACGGAAAAAGAACTCATGAACTCCAGCCGAAACTCCGATCTGAAGCAGCTGCTGGCTATTGAAAAAAGTTTGGTGTATTTTGTTAACTCGCTCAATGCCAACGAGTTGCTGAAGATGAAAATGAAACGCACCGATTTTTTACATATCAACGGCGACGAAGATCTCGGCGACCTTTTTGAAGACATTATTATTGATAATTCCCAGGCCCTTTCCATGGCCAACGTGTATACCAACATCCTTAACGGTACCATGGACGCCTATTCGAGCATCATTTCCAACAACCTGAACCAGGTGATTCACCGCCTGACGGTCATCACGGTAGTACTCATGGTACCTACCCTGATTTCCTCTTTTTTCGGCATGAATGTACCCAACGGCCTGCCCGAAAAACCGCTTGCATTTTATGGCCTCATCATCGGTACCGGCCTGCTCACCGGCCTGCTCTACTGGATCATGCAGCGCAAAAAAATCATATAGGCCGCCGCCAGCAATACTGTCCAGAAAATATATACCCGTACCGGAAGCCAATCGTTAAGGCGAATACCCTGCCGGTGCAAATACCAGCTCAAGCCAATTTTTTCAACCCAAAAAGTGAGCACCACCGACCAGGCGACCCCGGGAAGCCCCCAAAAATGTATAAAAATAAATCCCGACAGCACTTTTAAAACCAACTCCACAAGCCCCCAACGGAAAATCATCTGCGGCGCACCAAGCGCAAGCACCACGGCATTGGGCAACAAAACCCTGCTCGCCGTGACCAATAAATAAATGTTGAACAAAGGCGCCGATGCCGCAAAATCAGGATTAAATACCAACGGAAATAGTAGTGGCGCCAGAAACAACAAGGCAATTGTAATCGGAAACACGCTGTGCATAAGCCGCGCGCTCCGGTGCTTCAATTCCTGCATGCCGGCGTCGCGCTCCCTGCTAATCCTGCTGCTCATTACAACCCCAAGGGCCGTCGCCAAAGCCGTCGCCAGCGGAAACTCCCGCGAACCATAACGGTACACCGCAAACAAGGCTTCATCGTGGTAATACCAGCCCACCAACCAGCTATCAAACAATACAATGATATTACCCGCCAGTACATTCAGGGTGAGGGGCCAGCTAAATCGAAGATAGTCCTTTATCTCTTCCGGCAACCACTGCCTGCTGCCCAAGCGAAACACCAAACCCAAAGTCCATAAAAACTTCAGCAGCCCAACAAGCGCCAGAGACTTCATCGCCAATTCCATACCCCCTGCACCCCAAATCGGTAAGGCCACCGCCAGAAACTGCCCCGCGCCACCCGCCAATCCCCAAAGCAGAATACTCCAGGGGCGTTCCCGCACCAGGTAAAAATATTCTACCGGGTAAGTCGGCAGGTTAAACAGCAGGAACAAGGCATACCATTTAAAATAAGGCAATGCTTCGCGCCCCGTCAGCCAATGGCAAACCCGGGATTCGGCAAGCGTCAGGAGCAGGAACAAGCCGAACGCGAGTGCGCCGAAAACTAAGAAAATCTGTGTATTAAACCGTGCGCGCGCCGCCTGCGTCTTGCGCTGATACAAGGGCGGAATCCCCTGCAGCAACCCGTTTACCCAAAAAAATGAAAGTGTAGTGCCTATGTACAACAGCATTTCATATGCCCCGATTTCAGCAGCCGTAAGCCCGCTTTTGGCCAGCACAATGCTGATGCCCACGGCCGTGCCGAGCCGCATCAATTGATAAGCCTGCATGGCCTGGGATAAACGTAGCATCCGGCAAAGGTAAAGCGGGGATATGAAGTTTGTCCGGATGATAAACTCCGAAGATCAATTTCCCACAGAATTCGCAGATTGACGCGCAAATCACGCAGAACTTTTACGCTTAGCTACGCAGATAACATAAAAAATCTGCGCGATCTGCGCGTCAATCTGCGAATTCTGCGGGAAATTGATCTTCGAGGAGTATCAGCGGAATGCGGAATGCGGAGTGCGGAGTTCGGATTCCTCCTCCTTTCAAGGGAGGGCCGGGGAGGGTTACGGAATACGGAGTAGGGCGAACGCTCAACGCACAATCACCAAGCGCCCATTCCGCATTCCGCCCTCCGCATTCCGCATTCCATTCCCCGCATTCCGCATTCCGAATTCCGCATTCCGAATCCCATACACTCCCGCCGCCAGATCACCAATTTCCAATCCCTGGCCCGGCTGATACAGCAGCTCCTTCACCATGCGCCCCTGCGCGTCAAAGACTTGCAGCAAAGTACCTGGCGTGAGTTCGCCTTGGATATATACCAAGTCCCGCGCCGGATTGGGGAACAACAACAAGGCCTGTCCCTGCGGTTCACCTACTGAAGTAATCAAATCCACCACAAAGGTCCATTCCGAAAGGCAGTTTTTGCTGTCGCGCACCGAAACCCGGTACTCGCCCGGCGCGAGGTTTTGCAAGGGGTTGGCCGTGCTGCCGTTATCCCAGGCAAGACTGTACGGCGGTGTGCCGCCCGTTATGGGGTCAATATTAATGCTGCCACCCATCGGCGCGAGGTTGGTCGCATCCTGCACCAGCGCATCGAATTGCAAACTATCCGGCTCATCCACCTCAAACATCATACTCGTGGTGCAGCCCCAGGCATCGCTGACGCTGAGGGCGTAGAGGCCCGCCGCCAAGCCCGTGAGCGAAGGCGTGCTCGCGCCGCCCGGCTCCCAACTGTACTGCACCGGCGCCGCCGCGCCCAATGCCGCGACGGTAAGCGTGCCGTCCGAACCGCCAAAACAACTCACCGGCGTGCCCGAAGAACTCAGCGGCAGCAAGCCCTGCACCGCAATATTGAGCAGCGCCGAATCCCGACAACCCGCGCCGTCGCTGAGGGTGTAGCGGTAATCGCCCGGCGCGAGGTTGAAACGCAGGGGTGTGTCTTGCCCCGGCGCGTCGGCCCAATTGTAGGCAAAAGGCGGCGTGCCGCCCGAAGGTTGTACGGAAATGCTGCCCCCGCTGCTGCCGCATTGTGCAGGCGCGGAGATGGTGGCCACCGAAGGCGGTGTACTTTCGGGAAGCAGGATGGTATCTAACAGCAACTGACCCCGACTGTCGGTAATACTGAACAAATACTCGCCGGGCAAAAGACTGTCCAAACGCGTGCCGTTGCTACCATCCGAAGGCCGCTGCCAGGCATAGCTGTAGGGCGGACAACCTTCCTGCGGACTAAACTGCACCCGCCCCGCGTACGCGCCCACACAGGCGCCTTGCGCCTCCGGTGGCGCTGCGTACAGAATACCCGGATGTTCATAAGCACCAATATCTACCCGACCGCCGAGGATGCGCGGCCGCCCGTCGAGGTCCGTAGCGCCGGGCGCGACGACGCTGTTGTCGCCAGCGTTGATAAGGGGCGAACAGGGCAGCAGGCGGTAATCGCCGTTGGCCGTATCGCGGAAGAGCGGATCGAGGTTGAAGAGGTTGTTGGGGCCAAGGGTTAAGTCAAGATTAGAATTGCCAATAATGTTCACACCAATAGTGTCAAATAGACAAAAGTTGATATGTTTTTTAGAAGGCATGTGTCTTAAGAGTTTGCTAATAGAATATTGGTTTACATCTATTATTGTATTTAAAATATTAGTTTCTAAAGTAAACCCCATTAAACCATTGAATTCAACCACTTCCTCTGAAGTATTTTCTTGAAAAATTGTACTATTTATGATTTTAAAAAATACGTTATTACCAATAGCGCTATTACTGTTATACGAAACTTTAATCAGTAAAGTATTTAAAGCAATTGCTGTATTATTATTAAATAGCATACTCTCTAACAATTGGATAGTGTCACGTTGGGCACTCTCAAAAAGTGAGTTAGAAAAAGTGTTCTTGGAAAATCTTATATTACGCATTTTAACAGAAAAGCCATTGAAGCGAACCGAGGTAAAAGTATTATTGCTGAATACTATATTCTCTATCTCAACTTTTCCAGGAGCGCCAAAGATAAAGCTCCCTTTATTTTCTTGCAGATTATTATTACGAATAATTAGCTGCCCTTGAGGATATAGAACCATATCAGTTGCAAAAATATTAGAGATTTGAGAACTTAATGCATGGCTTCTTATTGTTGAGCTATCAAAAATACAAGTCGCAGACAATGAAAATGGCACCTCAGTAATATAACATGCTAAAAATCTTGATGCTAAATTATGCATATAGATATTTGAGTGTAAATAAGACCCACCATTTCCCGGTCGCCCCAAGGCTATAACAGAACCTCCTCCATTATTACCTGCTACATTCCCCAGAAACTCACAATAGGTCAGATCAAAACGATTATTTCCGTTGACATCTGTATAGTACAAACCTCCTCCGTTTTGTTGTGCGAAGTTAGATAAGAAGTCACAATGAGTAATCTCTTCACCGCGCTCCTCCCAACTATTTCCGTATTTAGCCAATCCGCCACCGTTGCCCAAGCTGCGGTTGTTTTCAAAGCGGCAGTGTTGTATCAGGCTACCCGCCGAGCCTTCACCAAAGCTGTTTTCGATCAAGCCGCCGCCGTGGCTGCGGGCGGTGTTGTGTTCAAATACACAGTTAGTTATCAGGGCATAAGCATCCATTTCTCCGGCCATGATGTACAGGCCGCCGCCGCATTGCCTGCGGTCTCTGAATTCGGCCGGGCCGCTAAAGTCGGCGTTGCCGTGGCGGATAAAAAATCCGTCCACCACGGTGTTGCTGTCCGGCTCAAAAAGATAAAGCACGTTATAGCTGTTGTCGGTGCTATCACCCGCCACGCCAATATCGCCCGACAATGCTGTGGGGTGGTTTTCCCATTGGCGCTGCGCGAGCGCAGTTTCATTTCCCGCAAAGCCACCGATGAGGCGGATGCCGCTCGGCGGTTCAAAAGACAGGGTTCGGTCACTGCCATTGGTGGGTTTGTAAGTACCCTCGGATACCCAGATTTCGTCGCCTGCTTCGGCGGTGCTGAGGGCGGTTTGGAGCTCGGTATAGGCGTCGGTCCAGGAAGTGCCGGAGTTAGCGCCCGTGGCATTTTGGGAAACGTAGATACGTTGCTGTGCGTGGAGTGCCGCGCCAAAGCTCAGGAGTATAAAGAGTAGAGATATGCTTTTCATGCTTTTTTTAGTGTTTATGTGTTTTGGTATTTTAGTGTTTAAGGTTTTTGGTTTAGTCTATCCTGAATGTTGTCATGCTGAACGAAGTGAAGCATCCGGCCGGGGGTTACCACAAAGCCGGGGGGCCTGCTCACCCCCGGCCAGATACTTCGCTATCGCTCAGCATGACAACATTCAGGATAAACTGAACCAAAACACTTAAACACAAAAACACCAAAACACATCGAAGATTATTGTTTTATCCAGATGCCTTGCAGTTTATGCGTGCTGTTCCAGACGCGCCAGAGGTAAACCCCGGCCGGCAGCTTTTCAGAGCCTTGCAGTTGAAGGGTTTGTTCGCCCGGCCCGGCAAAATGCAGGTCTTGCAACAGCAGGCGCTGTCCGGCCGCATCATTCAGCGAAACTCGGTACTTGCCGCCCTGACGGGTATTGATACCGAACTGCGCGAAGCCTGAACCTGGGTTAGGAAAACAACGCACCGAAAAGAGTTCATTTTGTAGCATTTCCGGCAGCGCGCTGGTTTTGCCCTGCGCCTGGTATTGCAGGCCGAACTCCTGATCGTCGGTGCGCCAGGCGATGTTTTCCATCAGGTTGTCGTCGAGTTGCAACAGCGAGGCTGCGTCCTCAGGCAGCGCGTCTTTCACCTCAAAATTCAGGTAAAAAAGCACCTGTCCGGGTTTGATTTGCAGGGCATCGGCCCATAGTACCCAGTTGGCTTTGATGATGCCTTTATCGGCCTCAGCTAAGTTGAAATTTTCCGGCAGGAAACCCGGCACTTCCCCGATGACAGTGCCCTTGAGTTTCAGCTTGTCGGTATCGAAACGCAGACCCAACTGAATGGCTTCCAGCATTTCAGCGCCGGTATAGCGGATGGGGACGAGGAGGGTGTGGCCTTTAGCCGTTGCAGACTGTATTTCCCAGGTAATGCTGCTTGGCGGGCGGTTTGCAGGTTTGCTGTTCGCGACTGCATTCCCATTTAGGTCGCCAATTTTTATCGCTATAAAATCAAATCCGCTTAAAGGATCAGTTGTTGGAAATAATTGTTCAATATTTTCAGGAAATATATTGGCAAACGGATTAGTAGGATCCGGAAAACTATAAGCCTTATCCACAAAACGCCAACTGGTATTATCTGGCAGTTCTGTATAGACTCCGAGTATTAGTTTGCGCAATTCTACAATATCAAATGTAGTTATCGAGCCAGATTTATTCGCATCCGCCGCGATCATTTTATACGGGCTGGTAAGCGGTTCTATTCCTAAAATGTGCTTGGAAATTAACACTAAGTCAAAAGTTGATACGCCATTGATGTCATTTAAGTCATAAACAGGAGTAATCTTAACTTCTTGACAAGCTTCTGATATTGCACAAGAAGTATAGTTCATTCCATCAGTTAGCGAAGACATGGAAGTAGTTATGTTTGTAATATCATTTCCTACTGTACAATCTGACCAAAGAAAATCAACTTGTGCATCTTGTAATAGTTTTTGCCCTTCTGTTATTAATTCACCTCCGATTTTGGGAGGACAAATTGGTACTCCTCTTACTTGAAAATCAGGAACGCAGTATACACCGGAGGTGTAACTTACCCTTAATTCTTTTACCAAAATATTGTTTATACATAAAGTCCTTTGAGGATTAGTCTCTGCGAATTCAAAACTCATGAAAGCGCTTGGATTTAGAGCTAAATTTGTAGCACTGATACATATTTTTAGCTCATTAGTAGCTGCATCAAAAGAATGACAGACTCCTGTCATACCGCCATTTGATGGACAATTATTTAAAGGATCACAAACCCAGGGCAAATAATCTACCGGATTTATCAAAGTAATATCTCCATGAGGAGGAAGCTCAAATTTTAACGTTACACTCAATTCTGTAATATTAGTTTGGAGTGGCAGGCCTGTGTTTTCTAGCCCTGCTTTCAATATTAGTCTACAATCCTTTGCAGGTTGAACTTCTGCAACAAATCGAACCGCAGGCAACTGCTGACTACCACTACATACAGGATCAACTCCTATTGTTGAACTTGCAGTACATTGCCCCATTGGGGTAAGCTTTGTGCACTCAGTATCACTCTCCAGACGAAATTTTTCGGAATCAAAGCATTCAAGTATTACAGTAAATGCCTTGTTTAAGGGCAATGGCCCCATTGTTACGATCTGGCTTAGCAGTGTTGAACTATTTGCCGGAATTGTAATGGGAAGCTGGGGTTCAATTTTATAGTGAAGATAGAAGTCGTTGTTAACTCGGATAATTGAAGGAGAAAACGCAGAACCGGGCAAGATCACAGGGCTAGACATGCCACTCTGATTTCCACTCATTTTTAACATAAATTCCACATAATGAATGGTTTGAGATTGTGCACTTAGATTCTGGATTCCTATATCAAATTGACCTGATACTAATGGTGTCTGATTTATCTTTAATTGTAAAGACTGACTAGTGGTCATAGGAGGCTGTGCAACTGTTAATGGCTGTATTCCGGTACCTGTAGCTGGCAAATTACAATTTGCAAAAGATTCTCTCAGGTAAAATCCTACATTAGTAGGTAATGTACCAAATGGTGGTTGAGGAGAACAAAACTGATTATTAACAATTATAGGTCTATTAAAGCTAATAGATTCACCCGGATATGCGTCTACAATAATCGGAAATAATGGTGCAAAAAAAGCATTGTTTGGGCCAGATTGTGTCGCAGGAATAAACTCGCCAAGATAATTATCTCCTGGATTAATGTAGGGATTTGGATTTATGTACCCATATTTGAATAAGACTTGTTTTCCCGGTGTATTGCAAAATAACGGGCCGTTTATATTTGACAAATCAAAAGAAATCTTTTGAAAGCATTCATCAAGAGAAAACAATACATCATCTGCAGTGTAAACCTGTTGATCTTTAAAACAATCGTTTGTTTTTTCCCAGTTTATCCTGCTAATTGGTTTGCCAACTAATGATGCCCCTGAGACCTGTAAATACAGATCAACACTAAGCATGTCGTAGTTTAAATGGAAATCCTTAAGGTCAGGATTGCCTCCGGTATACTTAAGATATACCATATAAGGAATCTGCCGAAACCGGTTTACATTACTACAATGATACATATCACCGGTTTCAAACGGCCCTTCACAAGTCGGGCTTATATTTGTTTCGAGTCTTACAATCTCCACAGATATATTACACCCTCCGAGTGTACGGCACACGGGCAACTCATTTTGCGCAAAACTATAAGTGCCCGAAAACAGTATCGCTGAAATGATAATCCCGATTAGACGATTTAATGCAAATCCAAAATGCTTTTTGGATAAGGCTCTTGAAGAGAACTTTTGTTTTTTCTGAAAAGAATTCATGATTTTTAAAAATTTAAAGTGAACAATGGTTTCGCCACCTGCAAACCGAAGCCGCAGGCAGCATGAGGCACATAAGGGAAACTTTTTTTCGGCAAACCTGTACAGCGCTATACAGCATTGCCTTTTCAGGATTACCCGCTACCGAAACGCATGAGTTACGGAACACGGTTCAATTTTGGGGGATGAGGATGGGGGAACTTGCTACCCGCGCATCTGATAATAAGTAAAACAAGCATAAACTGCCCTAAAACGGGCCTAAAACAAGTCGTAAATACGCAACAGGGAGGAAGTAGCTGTTAGGAACCAAGTGATGCGATGGCAAATATAAGGCTTTTAACGATGAACTATGAGTGATAAACGATAAATTTTTATTAACGATAAGTGATGAATTTCGCACAGAAGGGCACTTGTCATCATTAAAATTCATCGTTCATCGTTTTTAAACCGTCTTCTCCGGTACCATGCGCAGCGCCCGCTCCGCAATGGCCGTAATACTCAGACTGGGGTTCACCCCCGGATTGGCAGAAATGGCACTGCCGTCGCAAATCAACATATTCTGATAATTAAACACCCGATTCTCGCTGTCAATCACTCCCGATGCCGCATCGCGGCCCATACAAGCGCCCCCCAGAATATGCGCCGTAGTCGGAATACCCAACAGGGTTTCGGTACTCAGTACCATCGCCTTGCCGTTGACAATCGCTTCTATTTTATGCGCCACCGATTGCGCTACCGGATTAAATGCCGTCGGCGCAGCGCCTTCCTCCATGCGGCTCTTCAGCCCGCCGAATAAATTTTTGGTAAATCGCAAAGTCGAATCAATACTCTCCATGTACAACAAAATATGCGTGCGCTTGCTCCAGTCATCCACAAAAAACACCCGAAAATTATCAATGGGCCGAAGCACTAAGTCTTTCATCATTTTGAAAAAACGCCCGATCATCGTGTCGCCCTGTACCATCGGCGCCATCAGAATACGCCAAAAACCGGAACCCTCGGAATATTTGACCGGCTCCACATGCCGGTTTTCGTCTATATGCACAATGGAGCCAATAGCGATGCCTTCCGAAAAGCTGACATTCCGGTCGTAGGTCGTCACACCGATCAGGCTCTCTGAATTGGTGCGAATGCCGCTGCCGATAGCGTCGGACAAATTGGGCAAAGAACTTTTTTTGAGCTTCAGCAACAAATTAACCGTACCCAACACGCCGCCCGCAAACACGACACCGCGCGCCCGCACACTACCCTTTTTAGGAAAATAAGCCAGTGATTGCTTAAATTTTACCTCATAACCCGCACTCCCATCGGCATTCAGCGGCCGTACATCATACACCTCGCGCTCCGCCAGAATGGTGCAGCCAAGCCCCTGGGCCAAGTGCAGGTAATTTTTATCCAGGGTGTTTTTGGCATTGTACCGGCAGCCCAGCATACAGCCGCCGCAAAGGTTGCAGCCGGTCCGATCAGGGCCTTTACCCTCAAAATACGGATCGGACACCGTTTCACCCACCTTGCCGAAATACACCGCTACTTCCGTTTTTTCAAAGGCATTTTTATCGCCCAATTGCTCGGCGAGTTGCAACATAGCCTTGTCGCTCCGACTCATGTAGGGATGCTGCGTGGCGCCCAACATGGTTTTTGCCAGTGCATAATATGGTTTCAATTCCTGTTCCCAGTCGCGCAGGCCCTGCCAATGCCCCGAATTAAAAAACGCCGATTTGGGTACCGGCAAGGTGTTGGCATACACCACCGAACCGCCGCCAACTGCCACGCCGCTTAATACCGCTACATGACGGAAAAAGCTCAATTTAAACAAACCCTGCAAGCCCAGTCCGGGCATCCAGAGCCATTTGCGCAGGTTCCAGTTGGTTTTAGGAAAATCTTCCGGCTGCCTGAACCACTTGCCTTTCTCTATGACCAATACCTTGTAACCCTTTTCTGAAAGGCGCAAAGCAGCCACCGAGCCGCCAAAACCGCTGCCGATAATGACATAGTCGTAATCGAATTCCTGCCGGGACATATGCTTAAAATTTAACCTTTGGGCGTGTTATCGTCTTCCGTGGGCGGCGGCGCATCAATAGGACGCGGCGCAGGCACTATCGGCGCTGCCGGCGCAGGCGCAGCGCGTACCGACTCGAACATACCGCTCGGCGGCTGCGTGAAGATGGAGCCACCGCCAACAGGTGTAGCGGCGGGCGTGCTACCGCTATCCGCCGGTTTGGAATCGGAAGCCGTATTGGTTGCCGGCCCGGTAGAACGCAAATTGACAAGTCGCTTGAGCAAATCAAACCAGAAAGTGGCGCCAAAAGAAATGGCCACGGCCATCGTCAGCCAGCCCATCAGCTTATACAAAACCCAGCCAAAATTAATGGTATCCCACTGCACCTGATCCCAGCCCAGGCCCAGCGGCGATTCCAGCGCACCGATATTATTATCAATAATGCGCTTGATCTCTGCACCCGTCGCGTCAATATCCGGATTGTTGAGGTTGGGAGCTACAGGCGCGGCATTGTTATTGACGTAAGCTTCTGCACTTTTGGCAATGGCATCGCGCAGGGTCGTATTGACGGAAAGGTTGTGATAAACCTGCAACACATCCGCATTAAAGACAATGGCCACCGCCAGTCCGATACCAAACAGCCACTTGTGCGAGTTGCGTTTGTAAGCGCCGGAAGCGCGATCCATCACTTCATTAAACCAGGTTTCAATTTTCTGCTTGAACAACACAAAATCGCCGCCGCATTGATTGTAAAAGAAAACAAGCAGTTTGCGCAGGTTTTCATTCGGCACCTGCTGAATTTTTGCTTCAAGGTCGGCCTGGCTGTTTATTTCATACAAATCCGTCAGGATGGCGCTGAACGTCGCCGCATTGATATAAGAAGGTAAACGCCGCGGCCGGCCGTTTTTGCTCAGCGATAAACTCTCGCTGGAGCCATGCGCCAACTGTTTGAAATAAGGATGGTCAAAAAAACTCAGCAGCTCCTGGCCCCCGATCATGGTGTTGATGGCCCTGAATAATTTGCGGCCCCGCATGGAAAGCAGCGCAGCGAAAAATTCAAGCAAGGTAGACGACAGTATGCTGAACAGCAAGATCACGAATACTATCCCGATGACAATTTGCAAAAATCCGAACATGGAAGTGTTGTGTGTTGGTTTATGGCTCAAAAATACAACCCGCCAACCCGCTTTGAGCCATTTAATAAAAAAAATATACCGCGCTTAACGAAGCACCGCTACAGACTGCACCTGCAAGTCATTGCCCTGCTCATTCCATATATAACAGCGCAACTCCGCATCGGCAGGCAGGCCCGCAGGAACTTGAAACAGCGCCGCATAAGGGCGTGTTGCGGTCGTTCCGGGCGTCCATTCAAAACGTTCATAATACAATTTTTGTCCGGCATGTTCCACCGACGCCACCACACTGAAGGCTTTATCGGCCCGACTGGCTAGTATTTGGGCCGACCAAAGCAGCCGCATGCCCGTAGCAGGTACCGGCTCAAACCAGCCCGGCCCAAAGGCTTCGTCGGTGCCGGTATGCAGGCTGCGCGCAGTATCGGTACGCCAGGCCGGATGCAGCGGCTCCCTTCCTCCAGCCAGCAGGGTCTCTGCCGGCATTTCCATGCCCAGCAGCGCCCCCAAACTGCCCGATGTGCTTGTTTTTTTTCGTAAAAGACTGATCCGCCCGTTCCCCCCTACCCTTTCGGTTTGCGCTAATATTTCCGGCAACTCCGAATACACATCCGAAGGAAAATAATGATCCTGCACAGCGATGTAATCATAAGGCAATTCAGCGAGCGCTTTTTCAAGGACGCTCCTGCGCGTACTCAGCAGGGGCCAGCCCATCCGGCGCATACCAATTTGAGGCAAATTGTACGAATACGCATCAATCACCAACATCCGGGCATTTTTGTCAATACTCAGACTGTCGAGCAAAGCCGCACTGCCGGCAAAATTTCGCTCCGTTTCGCCGGTTCGATCGCCGGGCCGATACAGTTTTTCGTGGAGTATTGTTTTGCTTTGCAAAAAAGCCGGTACAAGCGCCAGAAGCGCCGCCGCCCAAAATAAATTGACCATTCGGGGGTTAAAATCCTGAATACCACGCATTGCCGCGAGCAACACAAGCACCACCGGCACATAAAAGCTGTCCATAAAATAGTATTCATGGTCGGGAAATTGCCGGATCATCAAGGTATAATAAACGCCCGCACCGGCAAGCGTAATCCCGCTTTGCAGGGCTATCGGGGAAATTCGGCGGCGTTTCCACCAGCCCAATAGCAAACAAACACCCCAAACTGCCCAATGCCAGGGCGTCGCTACTTCAAAAACCCATTTTTTGAATACCGTTTTGCTATAATCTATCCAGGCTGCCGCACTTTCGGCATACATCAATTCATTTAAAAAAATTGAACCGTAGTTGTTTTGTATATGCTGTTTCCAATACCAGGCCGCAGCCAGCACACTGTAAGCAGCCAAAAAACCAAGCCATACCTGCCGCTTGCGCCATCCGCCGTACCAAAATTCCTGCAAAAGCAAGGCAAAAAGGAAAATATGAAATGGCGAGCGGCAAAGCGCCGCTAAAGTCATCATCGCCAGCGCCTGATAAAAACCGCTCCAATGCCCGCTTTCCCGATACCGGAAATATCCTTCATACGCCATCCACGCTGCTGCCAGACTACTGGCAGAAGGAATAAAACCGACCTGATAATACACTAATATCGGACAGGAAAATACCCACAAAGCCAGCACCGCTGCACCTGTAATACTGCCCGACTGCCGTGCAGCCAGCCGGAATAAAAACCAATACGCGAGTAAGGAAAACAGCAGCACCCAACTGCGAAAAACCAGGGGCGCCTCGGTGTCAAAAAGCCGCATCCACAGAGCCGTCATATAATCCGGCCAGGGTGCATCCACGGCCGTTATACCTTCTGGCGTAGCCAAATCATAGGTTTTGGGAACAAAAAAATTCAAGCCGTCTTCCGCATAGCGCAGCGCTATGGCGAAACGATCCCCCTGCGACCATCCGTGCTGCCCTGTTGGCGGCAAATGCAATACGTCCTGATAAAAGTATACACAGGCCGCCAACAGAAGCACTACGAATGCGAGTGGAGCAAGGCGCTTAAAAAGCATTTTTTACAGTGTTTTAGTGTTTAGGTGTTTTGGTGTTTAAGGGATTTGGGCATTTACGGGGCAAAATAGGCATTTCCGTAAAATCCCCCCTCCTGTCCCCCTAAAACACCAAAACACTAAAACACCCAAACACTTATTATACCGTTTTACCCGCATCCAGCTCGTCCTGCCATTTTTTCAGTGCATCCCATTCGCCGCGGTCGGCCATACCGGCTTGTGCGGGCCAGGTACTCGGGTCGTGGATCTGGAAGTTCGGGCCGGCGGCCACGAGAATTTCCTTGAGGCGCTCCGGATCTGTTTCGGAAAGGGTTTTCCAGGTTTTAATATCGTGGGAATGGAACAGTTCTTCAATTTTCGGGCCGATGCCTTCCACAATTTTCAGGTCGTCCTGTTTGTATTTTTTACCGGCAAAAAGGAATACCGGAATGGGCGCTGCGGCGGCTTTGGCCGTTCCGCCCCCGCCTGCTGCATTGGCTTCACATTCGCGGAGTTTCCCTTCAAAGGTATTGCGTTCGCTTTGGGCGATGATGAGGTCGTTTTTGAGTTTGGAGAGTTGCGCGGCGCGGCTTTCCAATTCGGCCTCGTGCTGGGTGAGTTTCACCCGCAGGTCGGTGCCTTCGGCGTTGAGCGTACCCACCTGTGCATTGAGGTCGGTATTGGAAGCGGTGAGGGAAGCGACGCGGTTGCGCAGGTCGCCGACTTTATGATAGGCCGATGCGGCGAGCCAGCCCAGGAGGAAGGGCAGCAACATCAGGGCGAGGCCGGTAAGGATGTTGTTCAGCAGCGAACAACTGAGGAGAATATATAAAGTGGTCATGGCAATGTTTGTTTTGTGAATTAGCGGTTTACGGTGAGTACCACGCGGCGGTTGCGCTGGCGGCCTTCGTCGGTGCTGTTATCGGCTACCGGTTCGGCTTCGCCTTTGGAATTGGTGGCAATTCGGTTGGCGGCAATGCCATTTTCAGTCAGAATCGCTTTAATGGTATTGGCGCGCGCCAGGCCCAGTTTGATGTTTTCCTCCGGCGTACCCACGTCGTCGGTATGGCCGGTAAGGGTAAAGCTGGCACTGGACGCCTTGTGTTTGTCCACTAATTTTTTCAGGTAATCTTCCACTTGTGCATCGCGGGCGCGCTCGGTGGAATTGAAGGGGAAGAGGAAAATGACCTCGTTGTCGCTTTCGATAATGGCGCTGTCTTCTTTCTTCAGTACCATTTTCAGCCAGTTGAAGGCGGCTGATGCGGCGGGGCCGGAGGCTTCCGTGACGCCATCGGTAACGGCAGCAGCGGCGAGTTTGACGCGGTTGGCCGGCAGTTCGGGCGCGAGCAGGTCGCGGATGGCGGCAGCGCGTGCCAGGCCGAGTTCCTGACCGGATTTGCCGTTCCAGCTTTCGCCGGCGCGGTAGTGGCCGGTAATCACGAGGGTGTCGCCCCCCTGACCGCCTGCGGCGAGCAGGTTCTTTTTCCAGGTTTTGAAATTGGCATCCGGTTCCGGACGATCGGCATTCCAGCGGAAGAGCGGTTCGCCGCTGGTTTGCACATTGGCCGTTGTTGCGGCTGCGCCGGAGCCGCAGTCGTCGCAGCGATAGTTGTGCCAGTAATTGATGGCCCAAATCGAATACGCTGCAAACAACAAGCCGATTAACCAAAGTGGTAGCTTCATTTTGTTGATGTTTTGTTTTGTAATGTTGTAATGCTGCCGAAAAATAGAAAGGTTTGAATGGATATTCGGCCAATGATTGTGCAAAGAAAATAATATAACCGGAATTTTATATTAAAATAACATAAAAATAAATTCCACCCGGAATTGAAGTGGAGGATGCTGATGCAAAAGGAAAGGTATTGCGGCCGCATGCAACAGCGCACAATACCTTCCGCTATGATATACCCACCACGAAGTGGTTGTGAAAACCACATTGTTGCAATCCTTTGGAAATCAGGATAAAAGAATCCATCAATCTTAAAATCCACCCAAATCTTGGTATATTTTCTACCTACTGCTTTAGGTAATAACGCAGGCTGAGTTGAACGCCATTATGGTAGACATTTCGCTCGTTGCCTTCAAGGACCACATCATAAGTGGCTGATGGAATCAGCGCGCTGTAATAACGGGCAGCGAGTTCAAAACGCCTGTACGGAATACTGATGCCGGCCAGCGCCTGCAAACCAGGATTTCTTGTGCCCACCAATCGGTCAATTACGGTATAATTGGTACCAATACCCGCTTCAAAATTCAATCTTTTGAAGGGGCTCCACACGCCCGTAGCAGTAAGCGACAAATAGGTATGATTGAACGTTTCATTACTGATAACAGGCGGAAGCTTGTGCGCTTGTGTTTGCCAGGTCAGTTCGCCCATTAACGCAAAGCGCCGATTGAATTGGTAGCCGCCATTCACACCGGCAACAATCCCAAACGCGCCGCTGTAGGTGTTAACTGGAACACCGGGGCTACTTCTGAAATAATCCCTTAAAAAAATCCAGTTGTAATTGCCGCCCAGGTTGGCTGCAACGCGCCATTGCGCTTGCGCGAGAACGGGCAGGAGGAGGAATGGGAGCAGAAGAAAGGAGGGTGTAGTACGTTTTTGCATGGTAAAAAATTGAACAATGGATAAATGAGGACATTGGCAGCGCAGTGCACTAAGAGGAAAAAACAGAGGAAACACAATCACTACCAATAACCAACGAGCGCTGCAAATATATGGGAACAATTTTCTACTTGTCAAGGCCCCACGGTGGAGTTTTTTTCTACACGCCTTCCCTGAAGCCTTCGGATGCCGTACCTTTACCCCATGTCGCTCGAAAACCCGCCGCTGCACCTCAACGAGGACTTTAACTACGCCCTCGACGCCCTTGAAAAGCAAGGACGCAGCATGTTTATTACCGGACGGGCCGGCACCGGCAAAAGCACGCTCCTGCGCCTGCTCCGCCAAACCACCCGCAAAAAAATGGCCATTCTGGCCCCCACCGGCGTCGCCGCACTCAACGTACAAGGCCAAACCATTCACTCCTTTTTCGGTTTCCCGCCCCGCATCATCACGCCCTCGGAAGCCTCGCGCCGCGAAACCAACAAACGCCTCATCAAACTTTACCAGTCGCTGGAAGTACTCGTCATAGACGAAATTTCTATGGTGCGCGCCGATATGATCGACGGCATCAACCGATTCCTGCAAGTCAACCGCGGCAACCTCCAGCCTTTCGGCGGCGTCCAAACGGTCTTTTTCGGCGACCTCTTCCAACTACCGCCCGTCGTCACCCGCGACCCCGTAGAAGCGCAATATTTCACCGATTACTACAATTCCCCCTACTTCTTCGCCGCCAACGCCCTGCGCGAAGCGGAATTCGACATGGAAATGCTCGAACTGCGCAAGGTATACCGACAGGAATCCCGCCATTTCCTGCGCCTGCTCGAAGCCGTGCGCACCAATACGGTTGACTACGACGACCTCGACGACCTCAACGAACGCTACACACCCGACCTCAAAGAAACGGAAGGCTATATCACGCTCTGCGCCCGAAACGCCACCGCCGATAAAATCAACCAAACCGCATTACAACGCCTCGACAGTGAAGAATTTGTCTATACCGCAAAAGTAGAAGGCGCTTTCGACCCGACCCTTTATCCAGTCGAGTCGGCCCTCAAACTGCGCCTCGGCGCTCAGGTGATGTTTGTCAAAAATGACCTCACCGAACGCCAATACGTCAATGGCACCATCGGTAAAATTACCCAATTGGAAAAAGATACCATCGTCGTCACCGTCACGGAAGACAATGGCAAAAAACGCCGCATCGAAGTGCCCCTCGAAGCCTGGGAAATTATCCGCTACAAAACGGACGACAGCGGCGGCATCGGCACCGAAACCATCGGCACCTTCACGCAATACCCACTCAAACTCGCCTGGGCCATCACCATCCACAAAAGCCAGGGCAAAACCTTCGATAAGGTAATCATTGACCTCGGCGCCGGCGCTTTTGAACACGGCCAACTCTATGTGGCCCTCAGCCGCTGCCGCACCCTGGAGGGCATTGTTCTGCGCCGACCCATCCGCCACAACGATGTCATTACCGACGAACGCGTGGTAGCGTTTTATGAAACAGCGTTTAGGTGAATGCGGAATGCGGAATGCGGAATGCGGAATGCGGAATGCGGAATGCGGAAAAAATATTTTGCTGCGCAAAATCCAAACATTCACATTAAAAAATTCAAAACTCATTCCGCATTCCGCACTCCTCCTCACTCCACCGCCAGCTTAAAAATATAGCCCGGCTCTTCTACCGATACATACAGGTACCCGTCGCGGCTTATGGCCACACAGCGTACGCGACCGATATTTTTGAGCAGTAATTCCTGTTTCACCACTTTATTATTTTCCAGTACACAGCGATTCAGGTAGCGGAAACGCAGGGAACCCACCATCAGGTTGCCCTTCCAGCCCGGGTAGCGATCGCCGGTCACGAAAGCCATGCCGCAGGGCGCAATAGAAGGCACCCAGTAATTAATCGGCTCCAATATGCCTTCGGATTTGGTCTTGTCGGTAAAAGAACGGCCATCATAATGCGTGCCATAAGACACCACAGGCCAGCCATAGTTGGCAGCTTTTTGGATGATATTCAGCTCATCGCCGCCACGCGGGCCGTGTTCATGCTCCCAGAGCGTGCTGCTGCCGGGCTGAAAAGCCAGTCCCTGCGGATTGCGGTGACCATAACTCCAGACGGACGGTACCGCGCCCGGCGTATTGAGGAAAGGATTGTCTTTGGGAATTGAGCCGTCGTCGGCAATGCGATGAATTTTTCCCGGCGCAGTTTTGAGGTCTTGCGGAAATACATTTTCCTTGCCGCGCTCGCCTACGGAAAAATAAAGCAGTCCGTCAGGCCCGAACTCCATGCGGCTGCCATAGTGGTGGCGGGTGGAAGCATAGGGTTCGGCGACAAAAATATCGCGGGCATCTGCCAGTTGGTCGCCTTCGAGGCGGGCGCGCAGTACGGCCGTGGTAAATTCATTGCCGCCGCCGGGCTTGATTTTGCTGTACGTGAAGTAAATGAGCTTGTTTTCGCTGAAGCGCGGGTGCAGCTCCACGTCCAACAAGCCGCCTTGCCCATCCGACGACACCTGCGGCGCGCCTTTGATTTCAGTTTTGCGCCCTTTGGTATCCAAGCGCCAGATCGTGCCGCCTTTTTCCGTAAAAATAAGATCGTTATTGGGCAAAAACACCATTCCCCAGGGGCTTTCCAAGCCGCGCAATACGGTATCGAGGCGCAGGCGCATACCCTCTGAGCTGAAGCGATTGCTCGTCAGCGCTTCATCGAGGATGATTTTATCTTTCTGTTTTTCCTGAATTTTGATGAGGTAATCGGCAATTTCAAAGATCTGATTGTCACTCAGTTTATCTTTAAAACTATGCTTGCTCACCCCCGCAACGCCCTCGCGCATGGCGCGCATGAAATCGAGCCTGGAGTTGCCGTCTTTCCATTGGCGTTGCAAAAAAGTTTCTGCCGTAGGGCCGTGGCAGGACACACAATGTTCCTCAAACGGGGTTTTGGCGCCCCCGGCGGCGGCAGTACTCATGCCGGCATTGTTATTCACTTTTCGGTCGCTGCATGCAACAAACAACGCGACAAGGCTTAAAAGGGCGATGGGAAAAAACAGGCGCATATCGTTGTTTTTCATTTTACAAAAAATCAGAAATCGTTTATTTGACTGTGCTATTGACCTTGCCCGGCCACGTAGGTTTCACACAGATGTGCACAGATCATTCACACAGAAAGCACTGAATCTGTGTTTTCTGTGTAAACGATCTGTGCGCTTCTGTGCGAAACCTTACGTGGCCAGGCAGCCTTAAACAGCCCCAAATCAACACTCAAAATTAGCCAAAATCTGAAACTCAGGGAATCAAAATCCGGACAATTTCATCGGCCAGCAAGCCTAAGTTGCAGGCATCGGAATTGGCCAGCAGCACCAGGGTTAGTTGTTTTTCCGGAAAATAAGCCAGCAAGGTGTTGGCGCCCTGAATACTGCCATAGCGCTCCACGACTTTCAGCGTTTGGCCGGCGTATTCTTTTTCGCTTACCCAAACGCCATACGCAGTATTCCAGAATTGTGGATAGGGCGTAGTCATCAGTGCCAGGGTTTCGGCTTCAAGCAGGGTTCCCCCAAAAAGCGCTTTGGAAAACTTCAGCAGGTCGGCGGTAGTGGAACACAAGGCACCGGCTGCGCCGTAATTTTCAATGTAAAAAGGTGCGTCGGGTTGCCAGGTTTGCAGGCTGTCGTTGTACAGGTAAGTTTTGGCCGTTCGGGCTTTGCCGGTTTTATACCACTCGGTATTCGTCATGCCGGCCGGTTTCAGGATGCGTGATTGCAGTACTTCGGCAAACGGTTTTTTATAAATATTTTCAATGATTTTTCCCAAAATCATATAATCGCCGTTGTTGTAGCTGAATTGGCTGCCGGGCTTATTCACGAGTGGGCCACTGCAATATTTATCTAAAATATCCGCACTGCTGTGCGGTTGCGCATAAATATCCAGTCCCTGTGCCTCGCAATTTTGAATCCCGGAGGAATGCGTGAGCAATTGGTGCAGCGTCACGCTGTCGCGCCCCGGGCCTTTGTATTCGGGCCAATAGGCGCCGATGCTTTGGCCCAAATCTAATTTGCCCTGCTCGTAGAGTTGCAGGATGAGCACCGCTGTAAAAGCTTTGGTAATGGAGGCGATTTTGTAGCGGGTATCGGGTCGGTTGCTCGTTTTTTGTTCGCGGTCGGATAGTCCGAAAGCCTGATTGGCGATGACTTGATCGCCTTTTTGCACTAATAAACTGCCGCTAAAACGCTGGCCGCCAGCTGCTATCCGAATCAGGGTAGAATCCGGCAGAAGGGTAAATTTGGTAGGATCGGGTAGTTTTTGGGCAAACGGGGTTTGTAAAACGCTTATTGCCAGGATAATGACGAATGTAAATTTGTACATGCAGGAGGTTTTGTTTCAAGCGAAACAAGCGAAGGCGTAATTGGTTTTTAAGCCTTAGAGCATGAATTCCCGAACATGCGCTTAATTCGCCCCCTCAAACGCATCAGCTGGCACGGTTTCCAGCACTTCCACGGGCGCTAAACTGCGGCCATCGCCCCGACTGTCGGAAAGCTGGATATTACCATAGCGTTTGTAATTGCGCCAGGGGTTCTTAAAACGCGGCTCGGCATCGGTATTTTTGGTAAAAAAGGCCCATTGGGAAACGAGCTTTTGCTGTTTATCAACCCATACCTGGTACTTATTGTCGGGCGTAACACCTACATTTTTAAAGGTCATTTCCAGCAAATGGCAATTGGCTTTGGCGTCGTCCTGCGCTTCGCCGAGGTAGCGCAGCGTAACGCCCTGATCGAGCATTTTGTAGGGCATCACAAGCCAGTAGGAGTCGTTGATCCATACTTCTTTGCCCATTTTCAGGTATTTGGCCAAGGTATCGGGCTGACTTTGGGGTACGTTGTTGATCCAGACGCGGCCACTGCCGTCGTTGAGGTTGACGATCACTTTGAGCGGGCGTTTGGCCCAGTCGATGCGGCACATACCTGCGTGTTTATCCCAGAGCAGTGTTCGGTTGCCGAAAAAGTTCCAGCGGATGTAGCGGGTATTGTCCCAGGCCTGTTTGCCGCCTTGTGCGTTGAGCACATCATTGGCTACCAGAATCGCCTTGGCATCGGAGCCGGAGGGCGTTGGCGGGGCGCTGATACCGCCGCCTGTGGAACATTGCCAGTACAAAACCGGGAGCAGAAGCAGGGGTAAAAAGCGCATTAACCGCATGGTATTTATCGTTGAAAGGTAAGCAAATTGAGCAGGTATTCGCCGTAGCCGCTTTTGAGGTATTTATGGCCGAGGCGTTCGAGGCCGGCATCGTCGATAAAGCCCATTTCCCAGGCAATTTCTTCGATACAGCCAATTTTCAGACCTTGCCGGTCTTCGATGGTTTCGATGAACTGGCTGGCCTGCATCAGGCTTTTATGGGTGCCGGTATCGAGCCAGGCATAGCCGCGCCCCATTACCCGCACCTGCAATTTACCTTGTTCGAGGTAATATTTATTGACGTCGGTAATCTCATACTCGCCGCGCGCGCTGGGTTTCAGTTCGCGGGCCACATCGAGTACACTGTTGTCGTAGAAATAGAGGCCGGGAACGGCGTAATGGCTTTTGGGCTGTTTGGGCTTTTCTTCTATGCTGAGGGCGCGGAAATTTTTGTCAAAATCCACCACGCCATAACGTTCGGGATCGGCCACCTGATAGGCGAAAATAATACCGCCTTCGGGTTCGGTGCAGGAGCGCACCATTTCACCTAATCCGGCGCCGTAAAAAATATTATCGCCGAGAATCAGGGACGCGTTGTCCTTTCCTACAAAAGGGGCGCCCAGCACAAATGCCTGGGCCAGTCCGTTCGGATCGTGTTGTTCTACGTAGGAAAAATTCATACCCAGCTCGGCGCCATCGCCAAACAGATGTCGGAATTTGGGCAAATCCTGCGGTGTGGAAATAATCAGTACATCGCGAATACCCGCCAGCATGAGGGTGCTGAGCGGGTAATAAATCATCGGTTTATCGTAAACCGGCATCAATTGCTTGCTTACGGCAAGGGTAAGCGGATAAAGGCGGGTGCCTAAGCCTCCGGCAAGTATGATTCCTTTCACGCGTTACAGGGTTTACTGTAATTTGGTCTTAACCTCGTTGATGACATAAGATTCGATGATGTCACCCACCTTAATGTCATTGAAGTTCTTCACGGTCATACCGCATTCCATACCGGCTTTTACCTCTTTCACGTCGTCTTTAACGCGTTTGAGCGAACCCAGCTCGGCGTGTTGGCCCTGATTGACCGGGTAGATCACGATGCCATCGCGGATAATCCGTATACTGTGGTTACGACTAACTTTGCCCTCTTGCACGTAGCAACCGGCAACGGTACCCACTTTGGAGATCTTGTAGACCTCGCGGATTTCCACCTGACCCATGATTTCCTCTTCCTTGGTCGGCTCCAACATACCCTCCATAGCGGCCTTGATCTCGTTGATGGCCTCGTAAATGATGGAGTAGAGTTTGATTTCCACGCCTTCTTTTTCGGCGAGTTTACGCGCGGTGAGCGAGGGGCGCACCTGGAAACCCACGATGATGGCATCGGAAGCGGAGGCAAGCATGACGTCGGAATCGACGATCTGGCCCACCGCTTTGTGGATAACGCTGACCTGGATTTTGTCCATCGAGAGCTTGATCAGCGAGTCGCTTAGTGCTTCTACCGAGCCGTCGAAGTCACCTTTAACGATCAATTTCAGCTCTTTGAAGTTGCCGAGTGCCAAACGGCGGCCGATTTCTTCGAGGCTGATCCGTTTGGAGGCGCGGTTGGCCTGTTCGCGGATGATTTGCGCACGTTTGCCGGCAATATCCTTGGCTTCGCTGTCAGTAGCGGTCACTTTGATTTTTTCACCGGCCTGTGGGGCGCCGGGCAGGCCGAGCACGAGTACAGGAACGGCGGGACCGGCTTCTTTGATTTTTTTACCACGTTCATTGAACATGGCTTTCACTTTGCCGGCAAATTCGCCTGCAATGATCGGATCGCCATCGCGGAGTGTACCGTTTTCAACAAGGATTTTGGCGACGTAGCCGCGGCCTTTGTCGAGCGATGCTTCGAGGATGGTACCGATTGCACGGCGGGATGGATTGGCCTGAAGTTCAAGCAATTCGGCTTCAAGCAGTACTTTTTCGAGCAATTTGTCGATATTGGTACCTTTTTTAGCCGAAATATCCTGGCTTTGATATTTACCGCCCCAAGCTTCCACGAGGAAGTTCATTTGGGCGAGTTCATTTTTAATGCGTTCGGGGTCGGCGCCGGGTTTATCAATTTTATTGATGGCGAAGACGATAGGAACGCCGGCAGCTTGTGCGTGACTGATGGCCTCGCGGGTTTGCGGCATGATGCTGTCGTCGGCAGCGACCACGATGATGGCCACGTCGGTTACTTTGGCACCGCGCGCACGCATGGCGGTAAAGGCTTCGTGACCGGGTGTATCGAGGAAGGTGATTTTTTTAGCAGCATCGCCTTCACCGACCATCACCTCATAAGCACCGATGTGCTGGGTGATCCCCCCGGCTTCACCGCCGGCCACATTGGCTTTGCGGATATGGTCGAGGAGCGATGTTTTACCGTGGTCGACGTGACCCATTACGGTAACGATGGGTTGGCGCGGGCGCAGATCTGCCGGATCGTCAACTTCTTCTTCTTCCAGCTCTACTTGTTCTTCGGCGCTGATAAATTTAACCTGATAGCCAAATTCGTTGGATACCAGTTCAATAATTTCTGCGTCGAGGCGCTGGTTAATGGATACAAATACGCCGAGTGCCATACATGCCTGAATGACATCGGAGGGTTTGATATTGATGAGTGAAGCCAGGTCGGATACGGAGATAAACTCTGCTACTTGCAGTGTTTTATCATCGCCGGCACGCTGAGCCTCCATTGCCTCTTTACGGTCGCGGATGACATCGCGTTTGTCGCGACGCATTTTCTGGCGTTTGCGGCTGGCGCCGGCGCCGAGTCGCGCCATTGTCTGGCGGATTTGATCTTCGATATCCTTTTGAGATACCTCTTTTGGGGCATCGGTACGGCCTTTTCCTTTTTTATCGCCCTGGTTGGCGTTCATCGTTGCCTGCAAGTTGGTGGCACTGATGGGCTGCTGCACCTTTTTGCGCTTGCGCTTGTGGCGGGCATCGTTGCTGCCAGCTGCGCCACCGCTGCCTTGTTGCTGCTGGCCGCCGGGGTTGTTATTGCCACCGCCCTGTTGATTGGGGCCGCGGTTGCCGCTGTTAGGGTTATTACCGCCACCGCCGCGATTATCGCCGGGGCGACCGCCGCCGCGATTTTGCTGTTGCTGATTGCGGTTTCGGTTATTATTGTTGTTGTTGTCTTTATTGGCCGGCTCTTCTTTTTTGGGCGGATTGAGGTTGATCTTACCCAAAATTTTAAGGCCGCGCAGGGCAGGAGATTCTGCGCGATACAGCTCGTCGGAAGGTACCGTATCGATGTTGCCGGGCGCTGCTGCGGGTGTAGCGGGTGTTTCCGGCGCCGGAGGTGGCGGCGTTTCCTTGGGCTTCTCCTGTACAGGTGCTACCTGCGGTGGCGTTTCCCTGGGTTTTTCAGCTACCGGGGCTGGTACCGCTTCCGGTGCAGGGGCTGGGGGTACAGGAGCGGGAGGCTGTTGCGATTCCTGTTTAGCGGGTTTTTCTGCCGGGGCCGTTTTTTTCCGGGCATCCAGGTCAATTTTACCCAATATTTTCAGGCCGGGCGCACGTTCGGGTGTGCGCGGCTGTACTACTTCTGCGGGAGGAGGTGTTTCTTTTGGCGGCTCGGGGGCTGGTGCAGGCACTTTAGGTGCTTCCACCACGGGAGCAGGCGGCGCAGGAGGAGGTGGTGGCGGCGGCGGCGGTGGAGTTGCCGAGCCAGGGCGGGAAAGAAGGGTGGTTGTTGGGGCCGGAGGAGTCGGAGCGGGCGGAGGGGTGACCGGCGGGTTCGGCGTTGACACCGGTTCTTTTTTAAGAACGGGGCGAGCCAGTTTGTCCGCTTCCTGTTTGATAGCAAGATCCTTCTGGAACTCCTTTTGCAGGACTCCCAGCATTTCATCCGTGATATCGGCCGTAGGCTTCTCTTCCACATCATTGAATCCCTTGTTGTGAAGGGTCTCGACGATGGTGTGGAGGCCGACGTTGAATTCCTTTGCTACCTTAATTAATTTTTGCGCCATGCAGTGGTTTTTCCTGCTTTGTTGAAAAGAGTAGATGAATCGCGTTTTGCGGGCAAACGCGCGACAGTTTTTTTTAGTTCCGCATAGAGTCGATCGTTTTAGAAGGCTTAAGTGTTTTGGTTATGGAAAAAGCGCCGCAAAGATACGACTTTTTTCGGGAATGAGCCGGGCTTTCGCCCGGCCCTGTATCTTTTTACTTTTGTTCGTCTTCGAACTCGGAGGCGAGTACCCGCAATACTTCGCGGATGGTCTCTTCTTCGAGGTCGGTTCGGCGTTGCAGTTCTTCTGCGCTCAGTTCGAGTACCTGTCGGGCAGTATCGCAGCCAATGTTTTTAAAGGCTTCGATTACCCACGGTTCGATTTCGTCGCCAAATTCTTCCAGATCGACGTCGTCGATTTCGTATTCCGCCTGATTGCGGTATACATCGATTTCGAATCCGGTGAGTTTGGAGGCTAATTTGATATTGCTGCCGGCCTTACCGATGGCGAGGCTTACCTGATCGGCGTCGAGGTAAACGGCGGCGCGTTTGCGCTCCATATCCAGGTCCATGTGGCTGATTTTAGCCGGTGTGAGGCTGCGCTGGATAAAGAGGTGCAGGTTATTGGTGTAGTTGATGATGTCGATATTTTCGTTGCGCAATTCGCGGACGATCCCGTGAATACGGCTGCCTTTCATACCGACGCAGGCGCCAACGGGGTCGATGCGTTCGTCGTGGCTTTCCACCGCAACCTTGGCGCGTTCGCCGGGCAGGCGAACGATATTTTTGATTTCAATTACGCCATCTTCAATTTCAGGCACCTCGGCCTCCAGCAGTTTCTCAAGGAAAGCCGGATCGGTACGGCTGAGCATGATAAACGGCGTATTGTTGCGCATTTCCACTTTGCGGATAATGCCTTTCACTACGTCGCCTTTGCGGTAATAATCGCCTTTGATCATTTCAGTACGCGGCAAAACGATTTCGTTGCCCGTGTTGTCGTCTACGGCGAGGAGTTCTTTTTTCATCACCTGACCCACTTCGGCGGTTACCACCTGGCCAACGCGTTCGGAGTACTTGCGGTAGATTTCGTCTTTTTCCAGTTCCATGATCCGCGATACGAGCGTTTGGCGGGCAGCCATAATGGCGCGGCGACCAAAGTCCTCGATAGAGAGTTGCTCGTAGCATTCCTCCCCTACGTCGAGGCTTTCGTCAATCATGTGCGCTTCGGTCACACTGACCTGTGAGCGTTCGTCGGTAACCTCACCGTCGGGCACTACTTCGCGTACGCGCCAGATCTCAAGATCCCCTTTATTGGTATTGACGATCACGTCAAAATTTTCATCCGAGCCATATTTTTTCTTGATAAGGGTGCGAAACACGTCTTCGAGTACGCGCACCATGGTCGGACGATCAATGTTTTTACCCGATTTAAAATCGGCAAAAACGTCAACCAGATTTAACATAAGCGTATGTATTGGCTTAAAAAACGATTTTTACAATGGCCTTCGCGATGTCCGCGTAAGGGATTACAGTTTCCAGCACTACTTCTTTTTTCTTCTTACCCTCGCGTTCGATAACGGTTTGGGTAAGTGTGATCTGTTGTTCATCCGCAGCGCTGAGCAGGCCTTCTTCGGCTTCCGTTTTATCGACCCGCGTTACCAGAAGGCTGCGGCCGATATTTTTTACATATTGCCTTGGAAACTTCAGGGGGCGGCCCACACCCGGGCTGCTGACTTCAAGCACGTATTTTTCGCCGAGCCAGCCATTAGCATCGAGGTGGCTTTCGAGATAACGGCTGAGTTTCTGACATTTTTCGAAAGTCATTCCGCTGTCGCTGTCAGCAAAAACATACAGTTTATTGCCGGGTTTCAGCTCGATTTCTACGGTGAAGCAGTCGGCAAAGACTTCGTCGGTCTGGAATTTTTCATCCAGCAGATGTGTGATACGTTCGGTAAGTTCCATGAACCTGATATAAAGCAAAGAGGGAACCGAATGGCTCCCTCTTTCGTGTGCTGTCGATTCCTGACGCAAAGGTAATTCAATAAGCCCAAACTTTCAAATTAAGGCGGAATTTTATTTGGCCAGGTTTTATAATTTTTCCTCCAAATCTTTCAAAAGCAGTCTCAGCGCGCCTGCGGAGAGGAATATTTCAAATAAAGTGATAAAAAGTGAGGCAATCATCAGCAGCAGGCTGAGTGCAAATAAAATTTTGGCCCAGATTTGCCAACCTTCATAAACAAAAAACATGGTGACTACACACAGCAGAATGCTGCCTACGCCGAACACCTGCATCCAGCGGATGAGTTGCAGGCGCTTGCGCAGGTTTCTGATTTGTTCCAGCAAATGTTCCTGTTCTTCATCTTTATAATCCGAGTATAGTTTCCGGATCAAATTAGCAATGGCCAAAAACTTGTTGGTGTAAGCCAGCAACAGCAGCGAAAGGGCCGGGAATAACAGCGCCGGGGTTTGAATCGTGAGTTCCATGTCTTGTAAAAGGGTTCGGGGTTTGGAGGTTTGGAGGTTTGGAGGTTTGGAGGTTTGGAGGTTTGGAGGTTAAACAATCGTCTTGGGCAAATGTTTTTTAGAGAAAACTGGGGAATGTTCAGGGAATGTTCAGACAAAAATTTGAACAACCTCCACAGAAAATACAGATTTAGTGACTTTCTGTCCGAACCTCCGAACCCCGAACCTCCAAACCCCAAACCTCCAAACCCTGAACCTCCAAACCTCTAACACTAAAAATTTGCCTTAAAATGGGCAAAACATGGGCAAAAACTTTTCTACTTTTGCCCTTCAAACCATCATTCACCAGGAACGGCGGTCAAAACATGCCGCCCCGACGCCTATAATATTACCATCATGATCTTCGATTTGAAAATGCTTCGGGAATTTTACCAGAAATTTCCGGAACGCGTGGAGGCCGCCAAGGCCAAATTAAAGCGTCCGCTGACGCTGTCTGAAAAAATTCTTTACGCCCACCTGCACCCCGACAGCCCGCTTCAGGAATACAAACGCGGTTCGGATTACGTGTTTTTTCAGGTGGATCGCGTTGCCATGCAGGACGCAACCGCTCAGATGGCGCTCCTCCAGTTCATGACCTGCGGCCGCAAAAAAGTTGCCGTACCCAGCACGGTACACTGCGATCACCTCATTCAGGCCCAGAATGGTGCTGAAAAAGATATGGTGGTAGCCCTCGACAAAAACAAAGAGGTTTTTGATTTCCTCGCCTCTGTTTCGCAAAAATACGGTATCGGATTCTGGAAACCAGGCGCCGGTATCATCCACCAGATTGTACTTGAAAACTACGCCTTCCCCGGCGGTATGATGATCGGTACCGACTCCCACACGGTGAATGCCGGCGGCCTCGGTATGGTAGCCATCGGTGTCGGTGGCGCAGACGCCGTAGATGCTATGTCGGGCATGGCCTGGGAACTTCAAATGCCCAAACTCATCGGTGTGAAACTGACCGGAAAACTACGTGGCTGGACGTCTCCAAAGGACGTCATCCTCAAAGTGGCCGGCATTCTGACCGTTAAAGGCGGCACCGGCGCCATCGTGGAATACTTCGGTCCGGGCGCACAAAGCATGAGCGCTACCGGCAAAGGCACCATCTGCAACATGGGTGCAGAAATCGGCGCCACCACCTCCACTTTCGGCTACGACAAGAGCATGGCCCGTTACCTCAAAGCTACCGGCCGCTCCAAAATCGCCAACCTCTGCAATAAAATTGCACCTTACCTCACCGGCGACGCCGAGTGCTACGAAAATCCGGAAAAATACTTCGACCAGGTTATTGAAATAGACCTGTCCAAGTTAGAGCCGCATATCAACGGCCCCTTCACGCCGGATCTCGCATGGCCGCTCAGCAAATTTGCCGCAGCGGTGAAGAAAAACAAATACCCGGTCAAACTGGAAGTAGGCCTCATCGGCTCCTGCACCAACTCCTCCTACGAAGACCTCACCCGCGCCGCCTCCGTAGCGCGCCAGGCCAAGGAGAAAAACCTGGAAGTTAAAGCCGAGTTTACCATCACCCCCGGCTCCGAGCTGATCCGCTACACAGCAGAACGCGACGGCCTGCTCGGCGAATTCTCCAAAATCGGCGGTGTGGTAATGGCCAATGCCTGCGGCCCCTGCATCGGTCAATGGGCACGCCATATGGACGACATGAAGCGCCCGAACTCCATCATGACCTCCTTCAACCGCAACTTCACCAGCCGTAACGATGGCAACCCGAACACCCACGCGTTCGTGGCCAGCCCGGAAATCGTTACAGCTTTCGCTATTGCCGGCGACCTGAGTTTCAACCCCAAGCGCGGCACTTTGGTCAATAAAAACGGAGAAACCGTAAAACTCGATCCGCCCAAAGGCATTGAACTGCCCAAGGCCGGCTTCGCAGTGGAAGATGCCGGTTATATTGCACCTGCTAAAAAAAGTGGCGCCGTTAAAATTGCTGTCGATAAAAAATCGGATCGCCTTCAGCTGCTCAAGCCCTTCGCGCCCATTCAAAACAATGAGCTGCAAGACATGCGCGTGCTGATTAAAGCCAAAGGTAAATGTACCACCGACCATATCTCTATGGCCGGCCCCTGGCTCAAATACCGCGGCCACCTGGAAAACATCTCCAACAACTGCTATATCGGCGCCGAAAACTTCTTCAATGGTGAGCGCAACAAAGTGCTTAACATTGAAAGCGGACAGTGGATGGAAGTTCCGGCTTCTGCACGCTTCTATCAGAAAAAAGGCATCGGTACCATCATTTTCGGGGAGGAAAACCTCGGCGAAGGCTCCAGCCGCGAACACGCTGCCATGGAACCCCGCTACCTCGGCGTAAAAGCCGTTGTGGTGAAATCCTTTGCGCGTATTCACCAGACCAACCTGAAAAAGCAGGGTATGCTGGCGCTCACTTTTGTCAATCCGGCCGATTATGATAAAGTACGTCAGGACGATAAAGTGTCCATCCTCGGTTTTGAGACGTTCGCTCCGGGTAAAAACCTGAAAATACGCCTCGACCACGCAGATGGCAGCAACGAAACATTTGAGGTAGCACATTCCTACAACGAGCAGCAAATTGACTGGGTACGCTACGGTTCGGCACTGAATAAAATTCGCGCCGACTTCAAGTAACCCGAAGCGCTGCTTCGTAATACCACCTACGCCGCGGAACAGGACCCAGTGCCTGTTTCGCGGCGTTTTTTATGCCTATCCAATCAACATCCCAACTTCTTTTTGTATCTTTATTCGAAAGAGAACATCATCCTTTTTTAAAGTCCACCTGCAAACCGATAACCATGAATAAATACCTGCTCTTACTCCTGCTGGCCCTTTTTACCTCCGCTGCCCATGCTCAATGGCAACGCGCACCCTGGCCTGGCTTCGATCTCTCCGTGGAATACATGCGTAATATCCAGTGTATCAAGCAAGTAAACGGAAAAATCTTTGCCTGTGCCGAAACTGGCTTGTTTATCTCTTCCGACTTCGGCGTTACCTGGAACCGCGTCGAATCGCTCCCCCCTACCCTGAAGCCCCTGCAATTGCACATCGCCTCTTCCGGCTTGTATCTGCTCGGCGATAACAGCAGCGTCGGTAATCAATTTGCCGGCTTTGTCAATTACGACAAACAAGGATTTAACTGGGACCCCATTGGCTTCCCATTGCCCGCTTGCAACTCCTTTGTACGCCACGGCTCAAATTATTTTGCCATCTCCTATTTCAATAGTACCAACCAGATTGATTACAGTACCGATCAGGGGCAAAGCTGGAAACCTTATCAGCCACTTGCAAGTGCGCAGGATGTAACTGCCCGCTTTACCTGGCATCGCGATACCCTGTACATGAATTTTGCCTCCGACCGCCGGATTTATCGCTCGCTTGACTTTGGTACTACCCTGCAACTCCTCTCGCCTTTTCCCGTGCGCGGTTTTCAAAAGGTGGATGGTGTGCTGGCCGGGCAGTTGATGCTCAGTAACAACAGTATTGTGCTCAGTGATACGATGGTATATTCCCTCGACGAAGGACAGAACTGGAAAAAAGTCAAGCTCAGTTTCCTTGATCCCCAGAGAACTTTGCTCCTGCAAAAAATTGACGGTCGTATTTACCTCCAGGCCAGCAATCCCGGCTCCCTTGGGAACCTTTACGCCTATGATTTTGCCACCCAAACCATTACCGATACTTTAAGTAAAGCAGCACCCTATAATCTGCTCGATCAGAATTTTGAATTTGGCGCCGTACAGGGCGACTGCTATGCAGGCCTGTTCCGCGATACGATTTATCAGGATTGCAATGGAATCCGAACCAATCTCTCCTATCCCGGCAACGGAATCGCCTTGCGCGAACTCTATTCCTGGCGCGACTCCCTCTTTTTACTCGAAAACAAGCCCAATCAGTTCCCACGCGCATTCAGCACTACCAACCTCAACGCAGCGCCTACCTACCACGCCGTTTCTGAACTCCTGTCCGCATACCTGCCCACGGCCTACACACACTACCGTGATACCCTGTACTCCATCCGCCAGAATAACCGACATTATATTGCCAAAACCAATACCATAACCCAGACCCCGGAACTGGAGCAGGTAATAAACGAAGGCAGTCAATTAGATGAAATACTGCGCACCAATACCCATTTGCTGGCCCGGCACTACGACAAGGTCTATTTTCGCCCGCTTAATGGTGGCAACTGGGAGTCTTTCAATGTCTCCTATTTGCAAGTAGCTGCCAACGCCAACTACGCCTACGGGTTTCGCTATTATGAGCCTACTGCCGCACAGGAACTGTTCAGGCTCTCTGAAACCGGCGCTCAGGAGCTGCTACACATAGACGGCTTTGACTATACCGATAATGCTGCCGGCGACAGAATTATTCTGGCCGCGCATGATTCCGTGGTTTTTGTTTTGCTGCGCGATAATTACAGGGCGCGCACCTTATATTATTCTACCGACAACGGAAATTCATTTAAAAGTGTAGATGCGCGCGCCATCGCCGACGATACCCCGCTCAATTTCCGTTACCTCGACGGGAAAATATTCGTTCTCCGCGCATTCACAGGCGTTTATGCATACGATGCGCAAAGCGATACCTGGTCGCCCTACAACGACGGCTTGTTACAACTACCGGTTTCCTTCGCTGCCCTGAACCATGAGTTGGTTGCCGGCACAACGGGCGCGGGTTTGTTCCGGCGTCCGGTGCAGCCGACTTACAGTGCGCGAGGTCGTGTTTTTTTAGATACAAACAACAATGCACAATGGGATGCCGGCGAAGCGCCGGTAGCAAAAATTGGCGTCCGTTCTGTCTTTGCCGGCGCCTTGGTTTACACCTCCGAAACAGGGGATTACCTCAGTGCCAGCGATGTGGCGGTAGATACCCACCGCGTTTTGCTGCCGCATCCACTCCTGAAAACCGTACCTGCCGCCATTGTGACTGACAACACCAATGCCACTGGCGATTTTGCTTTGCAAACGCCCAATCAACCCGATCTGGCAGCGGCGCTTTATACGCCTGATGTTTTCAGGCCCGGTTTTGATACAAAAGTTTTCATGCGGGTAAATAATCTGCTGGGGCCTGCTTCCAACACGCGCTTAACCTTAGTGTTGCCTGTCGGAGCAATGGCGATTGCCCATGCCACCCCTGCCCCGGCCTATCAAAGCGCGCTGGGCGATACCCTGGTTTGGCAACTCGGCGCCATGGACGCTTTCAGCGACTCCACCCTGAGCATTACCTTCAACACTTTTGTATCTACGCCTTTGGGCACATTTATACGGCTCGAGGCCTGGGTAAGTGCCGATGCCGGCGATTTGCAGCCCCTGAATAACCGGGCAGATTTGCTGGCGCCGGTTGTTGGCTCCTACGACCCCAACGATAAATTAGTAGATCAGTCGGCCTTGCGCATCCAGTCGCCCCCGATTAGCGCTCGCCTTTCTTATACCATTCGTTTTCAAAACACGGGTACTTTCCCGACGGCATTTGTTACGCTGTTCGACACCCTTGACACACAGGTATTCGATCCGGCAACGATCATTTGGTTAGGCAGCAGCCATCCTTTTGAAGCGCGTTTGATTGACCAGAAAGTATTAAAAATCAGATTCGACCCGCTGGCATTGGTTCCGCAGTCGGAATCAGAAGAAGGCAGTCAGGGCTATGTCAGCTTTTCCATTGCTACCCGTCAGCCCCTGAGTACACCGATGAATTTACGCAATCGTGCCGGGATATATTTTGATTACAACGCGCCAATCATCACGCCCTGGGCAAATACGGCGGTGGATTTCAGTATTCCGACCCATGAGGCAACTACTACCGATGCGCTGGCGATTTTCCCCAATCCCAGCACCGGCGCCATTACCCTGCTGGATGCACAGACGGTGCAGGAAACCCTGCATGTTGCCATTTACAATGCCACGGGCCGCTTGTTGATGCAGCGTGTTTTGCCGCCGGGCGAGCGCACGCTGCATTTAGAGGCTTTGCCCCGGGGCCTTTTATGTGTGCGGGCTACGAGCCGCAAGGGCACAGCAGTCGGCTGGGTGGTGTATGAGTAGAGACGCGATTAATCGCGTCTCTACATCACGTCGTATCGCGTCTCTACATCACGTCGCATCACATCGCATCACGCTATCCCATCCTGACAATCTCCTGACAATACCTACCCAACACCTTATCATACATTTTCGCCTTGTAGGTATTTCCTGTTTCTAACCACCCAAATCCGGGTCAAATTTCCACCATGACTATGCAAGCAAAAACTATTTCCCTGCCAATCCTGGCACTGTTCCTCCACCTCCAATCCCAGGCACAAACCTGGTCCTGGGCACAAAGCATCGGTTCTCCAAACAACCCCACCACCATCAAAACCATTCGCCCTTACACCGGCGGCAACCTGCTCGTATGCGGCGCTTTCGCCGCCCCAACCCTGCAATTAGGCAATATTACCCTCCAAAACGCCGGACAAGACGACGGATATGTGGCCATCACCAATGCTTCCGGACAATACCTCTGGGCTGAAAAATTTGGTGGCGCTGGCCGCGATTTCGTCGTGGATGTCGCCGTCGGGCCAAATGGCGATTTCGCCATCCTCGGTAATTTCAACAGCGTTTCTATTACTGTCGGCGGCATAAACCTGTTCAACAGCGGCGAAACCGACGCGTTTTTAGCCTATTACAACGCCGATAAAACACTTAGCTGGGTAAGAAAAATAGGCTCCTCCAATATTGAGGAAGCCGTGGCCCTCTCGGTAGATGCAAGCGGCAATGTCTTCCTCGCCGGACAGGTATTCG
The DNA here is from genome assembly GCA_017303875.1 of Chitinophagales bacterium. Taxonomy (GTDB): domain Bacteria; phylum Bacteroidota; class Bacteroidia; order Chitinophagales; family Saprospiraceae; genus M3007. The sequence goes on from JAFLBP010000010.1 coordinate 113,359, forward strand.
ACAAATTTACCCTGAGCAGCCTCCATGTTTTCCTCCGAAAAACCAATAGCACCGGCACAATGCTTTGGGAGCAAAAAGGCATTACGACAACAGGCTTTGGCACACTCCGCGCCACTGCCCTCAGCCTTGATCAAAACCAAAACGCTTACCTCGGCGGCGCACTCTCCGGAACGGCTACATTCGGAACCATAAACCTCAACAGCGAATGGGGCGAAGCCGGATTTATCGTAAAATATAATACCGACGGCGCACTGCTCGACACGCTGCTCCGACAGGAAGTGGCGCAATTTAACGGCCTGCAAACCCATGAAAATAACCTCTACGCCTGTGCCGAAAAAATCAACTACGGCATCGGCTGGGGCTGGCCACTGTCCGATTCTAAAATTCATGTGTTGAAATTTAACCAAAACCTCGACCTACAATGGCATAAAACAGCCGGTGGCGAAAATGAGTGGCAAAGCCAGGATATCGCCAAAAGCATCAGCGTGGATGCCGAAGGCAATGCCTATGTATGCGGCTATTTCTTCAGCGATATGCTGGGTTTTGCCGGACAAACCCTGCCCAACTACTTCAATATCAACTACTTTTATCCGCAAATTTTTGTCCTGAAATATTCATCCGCCGGACAGGAACTCTGGGGAAAATCACTCGGCGGGCTACATGCCGACGAAGCAACCTGTATCCTGGCAACAGGCGATGATAAATTTGTGCTGGGCGGCAATTTTGAGTCTACCCCGGTACCTTTTGATAATTTCCAGTTGCAAAATACTGGCCAGCTGGACTCCACCTATGTCCACCTGCGCCCCGCGCGCTACGTCCGTAAAAGTATGGGCTTTCTGGCCATGTTCGATAAGGATTTGAGCAGTTACGAACCGGAACCCACAGCGGGCGCACTTTCAGTTTTCCCCAACCCCACTTCGGGTCAGCTGGTATTACAATTAAAAACACCCGAAACTGCCCCCATACGCCTCCAAATCAATGCGCCCGACGGCCGCCTGGCGCACCAATCGGAGCATGCTGCCGCGACAAATATCGAAATCCATGAAAACCTGAGCCACCTCGCGCCGGGCCTTTATTTTATCACCCTGCAAACCGCAAACGCCTTGTATTCGGGTAAATTTATCAAAGAATAAGCATGAAACATCCCATTATCCTTTGGGCGTTTGCTTTACTTTGTTTGCAAACGGCCCAGGCGCAAATTCGAATCAATGAGCTGCTCGCCGTAAATGCCACCACCACCCATGATCCGGATTTTGGAGAATTTTCAGATTTTGTAGAACTGCACAACCACTCCGCCAACAGCATCAGTCTCGCAGGATATACGCTCAGTGATGATCCCGCCGAACCCCAAAAATGGGCTTTGCCGGCGATAACGCTCGCGCCGGGCGCCCTACTGCTCCTTTGGACAGACGATCAGGACAAACGCCCTGGCGACACCGCTTTTGTGGCCTATAAAAATGCGGTAGTCACGATGAATGGCCTGCATACCAATTTCCGCCTGAGCGGCGATGGAGAGTACATCGGCCTGTTTGATCCGCAGGGCAATATCGCAGATGCAATCACCTATTACACGCAGGCCGGTGATGTCTCTTTCGGGCGCCATGTGACGGCGCCGGAGCAATGGCTCTATTTTGCAGAACCTACACCCGGCAAACCGAACTCCAATTACGGCTCGGCCTCCATGGAAACACCCGGCGAACCTGTTTTTTCTTTAACGGAAGGTTTTTACGCCAACCCTCAAATGCTGACCCTGAGTACCTCAGAACCGGGCGCTCATATCCGTTTTACCTACGATGGCAGTACACCGAACGCAAACTCGCCCATCTTCAGCGACAGCCTGCCTCTCAATATCAGCCTCACCATCAAGGCAAGGTTGTATGTGCCGGGTAAAATGCCGGGCCGGGTGCTGAGCAAAACCTATTTTATCAATGAAAACAATCAATTGCCCGTCCTGGCCATCAGCACCAATGCCACCAACCTGTATGATTTTGATTTCGGCATCCTGCAAAAAGCCATCAAGGATCGGGAAGTGCCCGCCACCATCGAATACTTTGAACCGCTCAGCGGCACACGGGCATTCTCGGCCGGTGTGGGTTTGCGCGTATTCGGCACTTCCATTTACAACCTCCCGCAACGTCCTATTTCCGTGCGTTTTAAAGAAAAATACGGCGATGAGGTGCTGAAATACCCGCTTTTTAAGGGCAAACCCATTTCCCGCTACACTGCATTTTTATTGCGCAACGGCGGCAATGATTACAATACAGCCTATTTCCGCGACGGCCTCGGTGTCAACCTTGTGAAAGGTAAAATGGACCTCGATTTTCAGGATTACCAACCCTGCCTCGTCTTTATCAACGGAGAATACAACGGCATCTATGAGCTGCGGGAACGCCTCGACGAACAGTACATCGGCAGGAACCACGAAGTTAATCCCGATAACCTCGACTACCTGGAAGATAGCCTGCACGTCGTTTCCGGCGACCAATATGCCTTCCGGGAGTTGATGGATTTTGTTGAAAAAAACGACCTTTCCGACAGCACGGCATTTGCCGCCGTCGCGGCGGAAGTAGACCTCAACGAATTCACCAATTTCCTGATTCTCAGGGCATTTATTGGCTACCAGATCGCAGATTTAAACAACCGCTACTGGCGCAACCGCGATACTGACAGCAAATGGCGCTGGATTGCCTCCGACCTGGAGCACGCATTCGGCCAACTCAGCGGCGATCCGGTTGAAGTAAATACCATTGCCAAATTAGCCGCTTATTCCGGCGACCTGCCGGAATGGTCAACGCTGCTGTTTAATCGCCTCCTGCAAAACCCGGCTTTTCGGGATGAATTTATCCAGCGTTCTGCCGCCTGTCTTAATACCTTTTTCCAGCCCGCCGTTACTTTGGCAACTACCGACAGCCTAAAAACACTGCTGCAATTCCAGATGCCCCGGCACATTGGCCGTTGGCATACCCCGCCCTCGGTTCAACAATGGCAGGCCAACGTCGGGTTGATCAAAACCTTTCTGGAAAAAAGACCAGCCTACTACCGCCAGCATTTAAAGGAGTTATTTGGCAAAACCGACAGCGTGCTGCTTTCCATGCAAATTATCGGTCAGGGCAAAGTTGTACTCAGCGGCGTCGCATTTTCAGAGCACATGCAGGGGCATTTTTTTAAAAACACCCAAATCCGTTTGCAGGCCCAAGCCGCGCCCGGCTACCGTTTTGTAGCCTGGCAGGGCCTTGGCAGCAGCGATCCCGATTTCCACATGACGCCCCTTGGCGACACCGCTTTTGCCGCCATTTTTGCCCCGATTGAAAATATCAGCATCATTCCGGCGCTTATTGCAAGCGACACAACGCTGGCTGCTGCCGCATCGCCCTGGTATGGGTTTGAAGATATTACGATACTGCCCGGCGCGCGCCTGCGCGTGGAGGCGGGCGCCAGCCTGCTGCTCAGCGACGGGGTGAGCATTGAAGTAAAGGGCGGTTTATACTTTGAAGGTACGCCCGAGCAGCGCATCAGTGTACTACCCGATCCTGCGCCGTCAGCAAGGCGTTCATTTTACGGCCAATCGGGTTTCTGGGGTAGTATTTTCGCCGATACCCCTTCCGACAGCATCGTATTGCGCTACACAGATTTGCAGGGCAGCAGCTTTGGGCAAAACCGGGAGCGCCATTTTTCCGGTATTTCCACTTATAATACTAAGCTGCACCTGGCACATTCGAGTATCAAAGCCGGAAAAGCGCCGCTTATTGCACGTGGCGGCAGCACTTATATCGGGCATTCCGAATTCCAGACAGATATTAGCTGCAATGGCTTCATCAGCCTTTACGACATGCAGGCGCCCATCATTGAGCATTGTGTATTCCCCGGAAACCGCGCCATCAACACAGACGCCATTGACATCAAAGGGATTTCGAACGGCATCGTCAGGCATAATGAAATATATGGCTTTCTCGGCTCCAACTGCGACGGCATTGATCTGGGCATTTATTCCACGCAGATGTTGCTGGAGGGCAATATTATACATGACTGTTCCGACAAAGGGATTTCTGTTGGCTCACAATCCAAAGCCCTGATCCGCCGGAATTTGATCTACAACTGCGATCTTGGCGTAGCGGTAAAAGACAGTCTTGCCGAAGTGCGCATTGACCAAAACACTTTTTACGGCAACCGCCATGCTGTAGCCTGTTATGAAAAAAGCGTGTTGCGCGGTGGCGGCAAGGCATTTGTGAAAAATACGATTGTATCGGGCAGCACGGAGGCCGACGTTTTTTTCGACAGTAAATCGCTGATTCAGGTGGCTTACAGTTTGTCTGATAAAAATTTGCTGCCCGGTTCCGGCAATCTTTTCGACGACCCGGCATTTGTCAATCCATCTGTCGGCAACTTTGAGTTGGCGCCAAATTCGCCCTGCATTGATGCCGGCGACCCTTTCTCCCCCGAAGATCCCGATGGCAGCCGGGCCGACATGGGCGCTTATTATACGCACAAAAACAATGTTGAACGCAGCCTGCAAATCAGTGAATTTCAATACCACCCGCCGGATAATTACCCTACCGGCGACTGGATTGAATTGTACAACCGCAGCAATCAAACCCTTGCGCTCAAAGGCTGGCGTATGACGCAGGGATTGAATGAATTTGTTTTTACGGAAAATAAAACCCTGGCGCCCGGCGCGTTTTTAGTGCTTTGCCAGGACAGTCTGCTGTTTAAAACACAGTATAAAGGCGTGAGTGTGCTTTGCGGGAATTTCCATTTCGACCTGAGCAACAAGTCGGGTAAAATTGCGCTCTACGATGCATCCGGCCGACTGGCGTATCAGGTACAATATGCCGACAGCCGCCCCTGGCCGCCGCTGGCCGACGGACTTGGCGCTACCGTGGAACTGGAACCGCTGCTGGACGGGAACATCCCTGCCGATTGGCGTGAAAGTTATGTTTTGCTGGGTACACCCGGCCAGGCCAACAGCACAGCGCCTGATTTTACGGGTTTATTCATCAATGAAATACTGGCCTCCAACACCCAGACCCTGCCTGATGAACACGGTGAATTCGACGACTGGTTTGAACTCTACAATGCTTCCAACGACACCCTCAATATCGGGGGCTTGTACTTCAGTGATAAAGCCGACGAACCCACGCGCTGGCAGTTGCCGCTGCATTTTCCCGAAAAAACCAGTATTCCGCCGCAGGGTTTCCTGTTGATTTGGGCCGATGAACAGCCGGAACAAGGGCTGCTGCATGCCGATTTCAAACTCAGTGCCGGCGGTGAAACGCTGTTGTGTTACCAGCGTCAGGGGCAAGGGTACAGCGAACTGGAACGACTTGATTTCGGGCCACAGAAAGCAGATATTTCCTGGGGGCGTTATGCGGACGGCGGGGCGCAAACAATTTTTATGCAGCCAACACCCGGAGGCAGCAATGTTGCCAGTGGCATCGGCACGCCTGCTCCCGCTCTGCCTTTGACGGTGTTTCCCAATCCTTTTTCAGAAAATTTATTCATCCAAACGGCTGCTATCGCTATGCCCTATCGGCTCCGGATATTAAACGTACTGGGGCAGCTCGTGTATGAAGCGCAAGAAAATACCGACATGCCCGCGCAGGTACAGGTTCAAAATTGGCCGGCCGGTATGTACACCCTTCAAATTGAGGATTCGGAGGGGCGGCAATATACCGCCAAAGCGCTGTTAGCAAAAAAATGAAGCTGAGTCGGTTACAGGAATGACAAACCCGGACAACGCAACAGGGCGCTGTCCGGGTTATTAATTTCAGATAATCAGTTTCGGAAACTCCGAATTACATCGCACCTGTTTTCTTGAGAATCCATACTACGAAGCAAACTGAACCGGCGAGCCAGCACAGGTAAGCGATGAAGTACAGGCCAACAGCAAGACCTACGCCCCAGAAAAGGCTGTAAAGCAGTGCGCCGGCGAGCCAGCCTGCAATAGCAAACCACAGGAACTTGTCAACCGGGTGTTGGAAATCAATCTTACCGCCTTTTTTATTGAACCACTTGGCAACTTTAGCAACTTTTTTAGCCATAAAGCCTTCAGTTGCCATGGTTGTGGAGCCATTATCGCTCATTTTTTTGATGGCATTTTCGCGCGCTTCTTTGGCAGAAACAGCTTCAGATGCCTGTGTAGCGGTAAAAGGGATCAGCATCAGGAGTGCTGCGAAGAAAAGGGTAAAACGAAGTGTTTTCATAAAACATTGAGTTTTGATTGAAAGAAAATTGTTGCGGCAAATATATAAAGCTTAAAAACACAAAGAGCTACGAAAGCAAATTCTTTCGTGGCTCCTGTCAAATTTTAACCAAAAGTACCCGATGTATTCAATTTTCATTGAACTCCATCCCTGAAGTGACACCGCCGGGTTGTTCGCGCCGGCGTTTACGCCACCACATGTAACCGATGAAACCAACGATCAGGTAAGGCAGCGAAAGCATGTATAGGATGCCGTTATTCAGACCACGCGGATCACCGCCTCCGGCACGCAGGTTGGCCTCCGCAGACGCTTTACACATGGCACACTGTGCCATAGCAGGCACATTGAAGACAAGTAAAAAGAGCAGGGCAAGTATGCCCAATCGTATGAGTGAATTCCAACGCATAGCTTATGGATAGTAAGGTTTCAACATCAGGTAACACACCGGGCCTGTAATGGCCACATAAAGCCAAATGGGATAAACCCAGCGTGCCATTTTGCGGTGACGGGCATATTGTCCCGTATACGCACGAATAAAAGTAAACAAAATGAACGGAAAAATCAGGGCCGCAAGTGCAATGTGCGTGAGCAATACCAACAGATACACCGTGCGCATCGTACCTGCCGCAGCACGCTCCTCGGCAGAGAGCACCCGATCAAAATTGGTATCTCCGTACAAAATCTCCGGCGTAGTGAAGTGGTACAGCACATATGAAACCAAAAACAAGGCTGAAGCACCAAAAGCCAGATAAATCATCCGGCGATGGGCTTCAATACGTTTGTTTTTGATATGCCACAGGGCAAGTATCAAAAGCAGGGCAGCCAGGCCATTCAATGTAGCATGTACTGGCGGCAAAAAGCTGAAATCCACACCAAGGTCGATCTTGACAGACCGCATCAGCACCACCAAGCCCAATACGGCCACGGAAATGATCCAGGCGTACAGGTTGAGCCGTTTTGCAAGCGAAAGATTAGGTACAACAGAATCCATAGTAAAATTTATTGTGGCGGCGGCGGAATGAGAATCGCAATCTGCTCAATCATCCTGCCGATTTCTTTGTCGCTTTCAGCATTATAAAAACGCTTAATAATGCCATTTTTATCCGTAAGGGCGAAATAATGCGGATAAGGTGAAACATCCCGGTCGTGGCAATACATATTAAAACCGCCGTTCAGTAATTCATTCCAGGTTGGTGTCACAGGACTCCAGGCCCAGGTAGCATAATCAATACTCGGCAGTTTTTGCTTGTAAGAGCGGAATTCGGAAGAGCCGGCATTCGCAAGCATCACTAAGCGGAATTGTGGATTGAATTCACCAAACTGCTTGTATAGCTGCTGACCCAAATCCATAACTTTCTGGTTATGCGGCGTCAATTCGGGATTTTCCTCAAAACGGTAAATCACACAGGCACATCCTTCAATCCGGTCAATTTTGGATCCATCGGCATAAATAAGCGGAAACGGTGGCACTTTACCAAAGTTGCCCAACTCTGCCAGCGCCTCTTTGCGCCAGGTAATGCCGCCTTTCAAATAAAGCCAGGAAACGGCCGGAAATACTACCAGCATCAGTAGCAAGGCCGCAACTCGAATTACCTTTTTGCGCTTTGCAGCTGTATTTTGCTGTTGATCACTTGTCATAATAAAAGATCAGAACTTGTTGTATATCAACAAAAAGGGCGGGGTTTTGTTCCCCGCCCCTGTGTATTTTTACTATCCTCGCTGCTCCAACAGGAGTGTTCGGGATGTGTGTAATCTGAATAAGCTTAGCCGCGCTGTGCCTGAAAATACTGAACACCGGGCAGCAAATAGCCTTGTGGTTTTGCAGAAGGCGCTTCCACTTTCTCCTCATTTTTGTTTTTGATCAGTTCGCGGCGATCTCCCCAGGAAGAACCTTCCTGAAAGAATGCGATAATCGCCCAAACCAGCAGCAGGGTTGGCAATAATACGCTGAGCATCAGTCCGCGTACTTCATGTGCCATGTGCATGAAATGGAAAATGATAAAGTAAGCTTTGTACAAGCTCGCACCAATCATCGCCAGCATGTAAAGGTATTGGCCAAAACCGCCATCTTTACCAAAAGTTACACTGTGTGAGATATGGCCTTTCGCAAAAAGTGCGAAAACAACCTCTACAATCGTAATCACGGCCAACAGCAGAAGGCCCTTGAATACCAATTGTTTTTGTTCTTCGTATGTCATATGTCCTGCCATAATGGAAGCAAGATAAATGGTTTAAAAATGTTGTTTAAGTCGAGCCGGATTGGGCGTGTTTACAGCAGGTAGAATACCAGGAACACGAATACCCAAACCAAATCCACAAAGTGCCAGTAAAGACCGATTTTCTCTACCATTTCATAGCCATTGCGGCGGGCGGCATACAAACCGCTGGCAGCATTAATCATGATGATGGCCAGGAATAAAACCCCGGAGAATACGTGGAAACCGTGGAAGCCGGTAATAAAGAAGAACAACGCGCCAAAAGCTTTCGGGCCTTGCTCTACCTGCACCACCTGCGTTTTCTGTTTTCCATTTTCCAGTACCGGATTGCCATCCTTGTCGGTCAGTCTATACTCGACAAATTTTTTCTCCAGCTCAATGGTTTTTTCACCATTAACCATCACCTCATGGCCATGCAGCAGATAAGATTCATCGCGCTTTACCTCAACTGCGGCACCGTTTTCTACAATCGGTTTGCCACTTGCGTCCACCAGCGTACCATCATATAAATAGCGGCCAAATGGGTTGCGATCAAGCGAAACGTTCTCATATTTGATCAGTGTTGTCCATTCATAAGCCTGGGAGCCAAGGAACACAGCACCGCCAAGAACGGTCAGAAACATCCAGAAAACTACACCGCGCTGGTTTTCGCGGTGACCTTCCTGCACCGCACGAACCATCGTCACGGACGAAAAGATCAGGACGAAAGTCATAAAGGTCACGAAGACCAGCGGCCAATGCGCATGAACAAAGGGGAAAGAAGCGAATACATAATCCGGTTCCGGCCAGGTCGGCATACTAAAACGCAAAGCGCCGTATGCGATCAGGAAGCCTGCAAAGGTAAATGCATCGGATACCAGAAAGTACCACATCATCAGCTTACCATAGCTGGCCTTAAAAGGAGACTCGCCACCACCGTCCCAGTTGTGCGTCTGCTCATCGTGAGCGTGTGTCTCGTGTGCGTGTGCAACAGAAGTATCTGCCATAATTCAGTTAAAAGTTGGAATCAGAAACTTTTCGTTGAAAGGGATTTCAGGATTGAAACAAGAAAAAGATATACAAATACACCCAAAGGGCGTCAACAAAATGCCAATATTGAACCACCAGCTCAAAACGATTCCGGCGGCGTTTGGTAGGCCGGAATGGCAGGGTAAACGCGTGCAGCGTTGCCATCACCAAAGCGCCAATACCACCCAATACATGCGCCGCATGTACGCCGGAAATGACATATACAAACGAGCTGGACGGATTAATGGTAAAGGTTGCCCCGCTTTGGTCAAGCGCAATCCAACCCAGGTATTGCATGACCACAAAAACCAGACCCAACACCATTGTAATGATCAGGCCGATTTTGTAGCGCTGCTCCATCCCGCGTTTGAAAGAACTGTATGCCCAGTGCAAACTCACACTGCTCGCCAGTATGACCAAAGTACTGGCAAAAAATATATCCGGCAACTTGAACTCGTACCAGTTACCGGCAGAACGGCGAACCACATACGCACTTGTAAATGCCCCGAAAAGCATCACAATCGTACCTATCGCAACCCAGAGCAATAATTTTTGCTCATTGATGCTGCTTTGCCGGTAACGTCCCGGTTGTGGTGTACTTAATTCTCCCATACTGGAAGTAGTGATTAAAAGATTTTATCAAGATACAAGATAATCAGCGAAACCGGCAACAGCCAGAAAGACACAAACATTTGCTTGCGCGCCGACTCTCTTGTACAGTTTTTGTACAATTGATAGCAACGGAATGCCCAGTATAAGTTCAGGCCGGATAAAATCAAAAATGCCCCGACACTGAAATATCCACCTACAAGCCCCATCGCCGCATTGGCTACCATAAAAATGCAAAACCAAAGCGACATATAACCCGTCGTGCTGTCTTTTTGGCCACGCCCCGTCGGCAGCAGATAAAAGCCTGCGCGCCGGTAATCCTCATCTGCCAACCATGCAACAGCCCAAAAATGTGGAAACTGCCACAAAAACTGCAATGCAAATAACATGCTGCCCATAGGGGAAATATACCCTTCGTATGCCGTTGCTCCAATAATCAGCGGTAATGCCCCGGGAACAGCGCCAACCGCTACCGCCAGCGGCGTAGAGCGTTTCAGCGGCGTATACACAAACGCATAACTGATTAACGAAACCGCACCCAGCAAACCGGTCAACATATTGAAAGTCGACAAGATTGCAATGCCTGCCAAAGCCATCACCCCAGCGTACAACAACGCGGTGGCGACCTGCATACGGCCTGCTGCAAGCGGACGATCGGCAGTACGCGTCATGATCTTATCATGCTCGCGCTCAATAACCTGATTCAACGCATTTGCCGAACCCGTTACCAAAAAACCGCCCAAAGCCAGCATCAACATGTTAAAGAACGACACATTGCCTTCCGCCACAATTGCATACGACATGAGGGCTGAAAACAGCACCAGCAATGTCAGTTTAAACTTGACCAACAGCCCGAAATCTTTTACCGCAAGGGCAAAATAGCTTTTCGGGCTGATGGTACTATCTATAGTCTTGCGCTCCATTCAATTTGAATTCAAATTCAATTACAGGATGCGCAAGATTAATGTCCTCCATGATCATGTTCCCCTTCTTTCAAAGGAACATATTGGGGCAAAAAGTCTTCACCGTTTTTACCATAATCGTAAGCCCAGCGCTGAACGGTCGGGATATTGCCCGGCCAGTTGCCGTGACCGGCTTCGATTGGAGTGGTCCACTCCAATGTATTGGCGCCCCAAGGGTTCTTCACTTTCAATTTGCGGCCAGCAAAAATGGAATAGAAGAAGTTGATGATAAAGACAATCTGAAGGAAAAATACCACAATGGCACCAATGGTGATGAACTTGTTCAGGTCATCAAAGTGCTTGAATGCTTCAAACGAAGCACCACCATCGTAGTAACGACGCGGAACACCAGCCATACCGGTGTAGTGCATCGGCCAGAAAATAGCATAAGCGCCTACAAGTGTTCCCCAGAAGTGGATTTTACCAAGCGTTTCATTCATAAAACGGCCAAACATTTTCGGGAACCAGTGATACACACCGGCGAACATACCGAAGAATGCCGCAACACCCATTACAATGTGGAAGTGCGCCACAACGAAATACGTGTCGTGCATCTGAATGTCAATGGCAGAGTTACCGAGGAAGATACCCGTCAGACCACCGGAAATGAACATCGACACAAAACCAACAGCAAACAGAGATGGCGTGTTGAAACGGAAATTGGAACCGTATATCGTAGTGATCCAGTTAAATACTTTCACCGCGGATGGAACCGCAATGATCAGCGTGAAGATCACAAAGAAGTTACTGATCAGCGGATTCACGCCCGACATAAACATGTGGTGCGCCCACACGATAAAGGACAGGAAACCGATCGCCATGATAGAATATACCATCGCGCGATAACCAAAGATCGGTTTGCGAGCATTCACCGAAAGTACTTCAGATACCATACCCATCGCAGGCAGGATAATGATGTATACTTCCGGGTGCCCCAGGAACCAGAACAAGTGCTGGAACAAAATCGGGCTACCACCCACGCGATCCAACACTTCACCACCTACCACAATTTCACTGAGGTAGAAGGAAGTACCCATACTGCGGTCAAACATCAGCAGCAGTACACCGGAAAGCAATACAGGGAAAGAAAGTACCCCAAGAATGGCTGTAACGAAAAACGACCAGATGGTCATCGGCATACGCCACAGGTTCATTCCCTTCGTGCGAAGGTTCAGAATAGTAGTGATGTAGTTAATACCACCCAACAGGGAAGACACAATAAAGAATGCCATCCCCACAATCCACATCGTCATACCGGTGCCCGAACCTTCCGAGGCTTGCGGCAAAGCACTGAGCGGCGGATAAGCCGTCCAGCCTCCGGAGAATGGTCCGGTGCTCAGGAAGAGCGAAAGGAACATCACCACCCCGGCCAGGAAAAAGAACCAGTAAGAGAATGCATTCAGCAAAGGAGACGCCATATCGCGAGCGCCAACCTGCAATGGAATCAAAAGGTTGGAAAATGTACCGCTCAAACCGGCTGTAAGCACGAAGAATACCAAAATGGTTCCGTGCATGGTCACAAGCGCATAGTAGAACTCAGGATCGAGTTTGCCGATACCGGAACTGTTAACCTGAATCCATTTTCCAAGAATAGGTTTAAGCCAGGCCATATCAGCTTCCGGAAAACCAAGTTGCAAACGGAAAACGATAGACATAGCCGCACCAACAAAAGCCCAAAAGATACCTGTTATCAGGAACTGACGAGCAATCATCTTGTGGTCGGTACTAAAAATATAGTGCGTCAGAAAATTAGCACTATACTTGTCACCGTGGTGGTGATCATGAAAATGATCGTTGAAGCCAAGCTTTTCGGTGACTTCTTGTTCGAGTTGTTCTACTGCTGTGGGGTCTGCGATGTGAGCCATACCAGAGCGAATGATTTTAAGTTTCTAAGAACCGGTGAACTTGTGTTCGATAAGGTCAGGTGTTCGGGTTCAGAGAAGGGTATTTACAAGATAGTAAATTCAGTTCTGCGATTTTTCGCGCGATTCTCGTCCGAGTCATTTGGAACCAGCGGCTTGCTGTCCCCATACCCACGAGATTTCAGACGACCGGCTGAAATACCTTTATCCGTCAGATAGCGAACAACAGCATTGGCGCGGGCCGCGGAGAGTATTGTATTCTGAGCGGCTTCTCCCACATTATCGGTGTGGCCGGCAACCTCAAGGCTGATCTGCGGATACGTATTGAGTGCCTCAACCAAATTGTCCAATTCATAACGGCTGCCATCGGTCAGATCAGAAGAGCCCGTTTTGTAATTGACGTGCTTCAGCTGAAGTGTTTTGTCTGCTGGAGTAAGGCCTTCAACTGCTTTTTTCATATCGGCGCTGAAGGTTTTAGCGCGCTGGGCAGCTTCAATATCCAATACTTCGATGTCGAGGTTCGGATCAATTTTTTTACCGCGAATCTGCGTCAGGTAGAAAGATTCCTGTTTGGCATTCCACTCGTCAAATTCTTTTTGAGAAACAACACGGAATACACGGCGCATGGAATAGTGGCCTTTACCACAAAGTTCTGCACAAGCCAATTCATACTCAAATTTCTTATAGCGCTGGCTTTGCGGATCTGCCGGATCAGTAAGCTCCTGATATTCAGGATACTTAGCCAGTTCGCGGCGATATTCTTCAGTTGTTTTAACCGGTGTGAAAACGAAGTAGGTAGGCAGGCCGGGCACAGCATCCATTTTTACGCGGAAATGCGGTAAAAAGAAGTTATGCAGCACGTCTTTAGCGATAATACGCACACGCACTTTTTTACCAACAGGCAGTAACAACTCCTGGCTGGGCAATGCATCGTCCCAGTTTTTTGGATCTTTAAAATCAAGACCCAATTGGTTATCCCCCGTCGTGAGTTTAAAATCACGTGTGCCCAATTTGCCGTCAGAACCCGGATAACGAATGATCCAGTTGAACTGTTGACCAGTGGCCTCAATTTCAATGTAGTCTTCTTCCGGAGAAACATCGGCCATAACCTTGTTCCAAGAATTCAGACCGGAAACGACTAAAAGGGTCATCACAATGGCCGGAACGCCGGTCCACCACATTTCAAGGCGGTTATCGTGCGAAATAAATTTCGCTTTGCGATTTTCCTGCCAACGATATTGGTAGGCAAACCAAAAAAGCGCAATGTGGGTGAGGATAAATACAATTCCAGTTACCAAAAGGGTAATCTTAAAAATCATATCTAATTCACTACCGTGCTCGGAAGCTGAAGTATGCGGGCCGAAGCCAAGCATAACATTTTTGTATTTCACGGCCGAAATAACAGTACCGGACAGAAATACCACGAGGAACACCAGCGAGAGCAAACCGTTCCATTTGCTGTTATCGCGCAGTACCTCTTTTTCACCCTTGATCTGGGCGGTCAGTTCGGTAACTTTCCCGATTTGCACCAAAACGATTACAATCAGAATGGCGCAGAGCAATATAATGATGCTTGTCATTGAATGTTTTTTTCTTATTAACCCAAAGGTAAATGGTTTGTTGGTGTTTGGAGCGTGACTTTTATCTGATTAGAATTATTTTAAATAATCCAGATCAGTGGTGACCATGATCGTCGTCTTCACCCTTGCCTTCACCGGACGGGAATACGCCTGTATCGTGGTGCAGGCTTTCATCCAGGAACGGATCTTTCATTGGCACCATAGATGCTTTGGAAAGATTGGTAAAGAACATGAAAAGGAAAAGGCTCAGGAATCCGATCATGGCGCCAAGTTCTTCAAATCCGGGAATTGTAAACCCGAGTTTGAAGCCTTTGTCTCCGTGGTGTTCGGCATCTCCATGTTCGCCATGTCCGTCGCCATGAGCAGCGTCGGCAGCATGGTCTCCACCATGTGCTTCACCACCCGCAGTGGGCTGATGCCCGTCGTGTGGTTCGGCGGCGGCGGCAGCTTTCAGCGGAGCAGCCTCTGCATGTGCCGTAGCAGCATGCGACTCAGTTCCGTGTGCTTCAGTAGCATGCGCCTCGGTATGATGTGTAGTATCGGCTACAACAGGCTTTTCTTCAACAGCAGTAAAGGTGTATGGCTCGTGCTTGGTAGCGGAAGAATGGCTCGGAATCTTACCCTCCTTGATTTCTTTTGCTTCAAAAGCCGCGATACGAGCGCCCGGTTTGATCATGTAGAAGTAATCCCACCAGTGACCGAAGAAAACGATCAGCGAAGCAAAGAAGAGTGTACCCAATTTACGCTTGGTATCATTGCGCATCAGTACGAAGAAAGGCGTAATGAAGTTCAGCAGCAGGTTACCCCAGAACAACACTGGATAGTGTGTCATACGTTCATTGAAGTAAATCGTTTCCTCCCCGTTATTAGCGTACCAGATCAACATGAACTGGTCAAACCAGAGGTAAGTCCAAAACACCGAAATACCAAAAAGGAATTTACCCAAATCATGCAGGTGCTCGCGGGAGACATACTCCATGTAGCCCTTGGATTTGAGGTAAACGATCAGCATAATCGTTATGGAAATAGCACCAAGCCAAATGGATGCCGTAGAATACCAGGCAAACATAGTGGAGTACCAGTGCGGATCAATCGACATGATGGATTGCCACAGGAACACGGTGCTCAGGAAGCCGCCGAGGGGCAGGAAAGTAGCAGCCCACTTACGGATTTTTTTGTAATAGTCGAAAGAAGCCGTTTCGTTTGTATCCTGCGCAATAGAGAGCTGACGCAATTTATATGCCCAGAAAGCCCAGATGCCCAGGAAACCCAGCAGTGCGACGGTAAAGAATACCGGGTTGAGGAAGCCCACTTTGCCGGCAATAATACGGTCGAACAAAGGATTGGTCGGATCTGCTATACCGGGTGTATTCCAGTGATAGAGGTGGTGCATATGCCCCCATACCCCTACTACGACAACGCCCATCAGTACCAGGCCTACCCACATAAACAAACTCATCGCCTCCCAAACACGCTTGACAACGGTATTCCATCCGCCAAAAGCGATGATTTGAGCGCACATAAAGAACATCGCCATAAAAGCGATCCCCGTAAAGAACACGGAGTTATGCAGCCAGTTAGTCCAGAATCGAGTATGGAATTCATCATCGTTCAGGGCCGACAAGCCTAAGGAAACAGCACCGACGACAATCCCGATAATGAGATTGCGTTTGAGCTTACCCCCGAATTCGAATTGCGTGTTGGTTAAATTCATATCGCAGGATCAGGACGAAGCCTGAATTGATTGTTAGTGAAATCTTCAGCGTTCCAGGTTAAGATCCGGTAATTAGTTAGCAGGCGGAGCAGGTGGCTGAACGGTATTGCCAGCACGTGCAGGGCCGGAAGCCGTGCCGTTAGCCGGTTTTTCCACATTGCTCAGGGTATTCGCTTTTTCGCTGTATTCCAGCTGCTTATCAGCGGCCTGCATACTGCGAATGTAGTGAATAACCTGCCAGCGCTCTTCGTAGGAGAGTTTGTCAGAATATCCGCCCATTACGTTTTTACCGTACATCATGGCGAAGTAGAAGCGGCCGTTACCGGCAGCAACCATGTCCTCAGCAAGCAGATTTTTGGGCGCAGCCGGATATTTTTCCGTTTTAATCAGATCGCCTTCGCCTTTGCCATCTTTACCGTGGCAGATACCGCAGTAAATATCGTACAGTGGCTTGGCACGATCAAGGCCTTCCTTCGTAATCGGGAAGGGGTTATTCACCATATCGCGTTCGGCAGCATAACGATCTGCCTCGGTGTTTTGATAGTAAAAAGGCGCATGGCCATTTACCGGAGCTGCAATCGCATTAACAGCATTTCCTCCGCGAATAGCGCTAATCGCTTCAGAACCAGTGTAATACACCGCAGTCATACCACGCGGAACAGTTCCTTCCACACCGGAGCGGGGACGCGAAAGCTCGGCTTTTGACTTTACGCTTTCTTTATCCCAGTGGTTCCATTCGTATGCGCTGTACAGGTTGGCTTCATACGAAACCGGATGCACCATATCCGGCATGTACTCATGACCGGTTTTTAAACCGCCGGCCGGAGAGCATAAGGAGAACAACCAGGCAAACATGATGATGCCGACAATTGCCCACAATACGTATTTCATGTTGTATCGTTTATGTAGTTTGCGAAACCGGTATTTGCAGCAGTAATCGTGCAAGTCCCGAATTTCAGCGCAATTTCAGTTAGATGGTTTTAGTGCTTACTTCCGAAGCGTGTGTGCTTTTGAAGAAGCCTTGCAGCTTGTCCAGATCGCTTTCGCTGGAACCTGTAACATCAAATGCAACACAGAATTTATCATCCGTAATGCGATTGTCCAGCACCTTGGCTTTTACACCCGGCCACAAGCCGCAAATGGTGTAAAACGTCAGGGTCATCCCCCAGGCAGCAAACAATACGGTCATCTCGAATGTGATCGGGATGAAAGACGGTACGGCCCAGAAAGGCTTACCACCAAACATAGTCGGCCAATCCCGCGTGAAAATCCAGGACATGGAAAGGAAGCCGAACAGGGCGCCCGTTGCACCATAAATGAAACCCAGATAGTGCAAGCGGCTTTCCTGAAGGCCAACGATAGGATCAAGACCGTGTACCGGAAATGGCGTATACACGTCCATGATCTCTAAATGTTGAGCTTTTGCCGAACGAACCGCATCTTTGAGATCCTCTTCGTCGTTGTAAAGCCCGTAGAATACTTTTGTGCTTGTGCTTGCAGCAGCCATTTATTCAAAGTATTTGAATGTTCAACATTAGCGTTCCCGGCAATTAAGCCTCTTCTTCCGTGCGATGCGTCGGCACCGATTTGGAATCATGGTGATCATGGCCGTGGCCGTGCTTGGCATTAGGGCCAATGTACTGACTACCGGCAACTTTCAGGATTGATTTCACCTCGGCTACAGCAACTACCGGCGCCACGCGGGTGAAAATCAGGTAGAGGAAGAAGAACAGACCCATGGTACCGGTGAAAATACCGATCTCAACCCAGGTGGGGCTGTAGTAGCTCCAGGAAGAGGGCAGGTAATCACGCGCCAGTGTTGTGGCGATGATTACGAAACGTTCGAACCACATACCGATGTTTACCACAATGCTCAGGAAGAAGGTCCACCAGATCGAACGGCGGATCTTGCGCGACCAGAACAACTGCGGGCTTACCACGTTGCAGAACATCATACCGAAGTACGACCACCAGTACACCCCGAATACACGGTTGTAGAAAGCAAATTGCTCGTAGATATATCCGGAATACCAGGCAATGAACAACTCGGTGAGGTAAGCAACCCCTACAATTGTACCCGTGAGTACAATTACCTTGTTCATCGATTCAATGTGATTCAATGTAATGTATTCTTCCAGCTTCAACACCTTGCGCGTAATGAGCATAAGCGTCAGTACCATCGCAAAACCGGAGAAGATCGCACCGGCAACGAAGTAGGGCGGGAAGATGGTAGTGTGCCAGCCCGGAATAACGGAAGTGGCGAAGTCAAATGATACGATCGTGTGTACAGAAAGTACCAGCGGGGTCGACAAGCCAGCGAGAATCAGCGAGAGCGATTCCCAACGCTGCCAGTGCTTGGCGCTACCAGTCCATCCAAACGAAGCATATTCGTACATTTTCTTGCGGAAACCCGTAGCGCGGTCGCGTACGGTGGCAAGATCCGGCACCAAACCGGTATACCAGAACAGCAGCGATACCGAGAAATAGGTCGAGATGGCGAATACGTCCCAAAGCAGTGGCGAGTTAAAATTCGCCCATAGCGGACCGCGGGTATTCGGGAAGGGGAAAATGAAAAATGCCAGCCATACACGGCCCATGTGGAATATCGGGAACTGACCGGCGCAGACTACGGCGAAGATCGTCATAGCTTCTGCGGCGCGGTTTACCCCTGTACGCCAGCGTTGGCGGAACAGCAACAAGATGGCAGAAATCAGTGTACCGGCGTGGCCGATACCGATCCACCAAACGAAGTTGGTGATGTCCCAGGCCCAGTTAATGGTGCGGTTAGCGCCCCAAACACCGATACCTTTCCATACCGTCCATACGATAGTGAAGATGTACAGGCCAAAAAATGCCGTAGACAGCAGGAAGGCAATATACCATTCCCGTGTTGGGGCTTTTTCGGTGGGCGAGCACAAATCTTCCGTTATGTTATGGTAGGATTTGTTGCCTTCAATCAATACGTGCCTTAAAGGCGATACTACATGAGACATATTGATAAGTTGAACGGTGATGCGTTACGGTTAAAGGTTGTGATCAGGAGATAGACTCGTTGCTGTTATACACTTTAGCGGTGTAGTCCACCCCGGGGCGTACGTTGATTTCTTCAAGTACTTTATAGGCAAATACGCCAGCTTCCTTACGGGCTTTGTTCACTGAACTTTCAGGATTGTTCAGGTTGCCGAAAGTGATAGCGCCGGTCGGGCAAGCCGTTTGGCAAGCCGAGCGTACATCACTGTCGGTAAGCGCGCGGTTTTCGCGTTTGGCCGTCAGTTTACCTTCCTGGATACGCTGCACGCAGAAGGAGCACTTCTCAATAACGCCACGGGTACGAACCGTTACGTCGGGATTGAGCACCATACGCACGAGGTTATCGGCGTAGAAGGGTTTGTCATCTCCATTTGCATGGAATACTTTTTCTTCATTACCCGGCCACAGATCGGCTGTGGTATAGTCTAACCAGTTAAAGCGGCGCACTTTGTAAGGACAGTTGTTGGCGCAGTAACGGGTACCGATACAACGGTTATAAGCCATCTGGTTAAGCCCTTCCATTGAGTGGTTGGTGGCGTTAACCGGACAAACGTTTTCGCAGGGAGCGTTGTCGCAGTGCTGGCACATCATTGGCTGATACACCACACGCGGATTTTCGAGGTTGCCGTAGAAGTAGCGGTCGATACGCATCCACGTCATTTCGTGGTGGCGACGAACCTCATTTTTACCAACAAGCGGTACGTTGTTCTCGCTCACACAAGCGACCTGGCAAGCGCCGCAACCCACACAGGCGTTGAGGTCGATGAACATTCCCCATTTTACGCCGGTTCCAAAGTAGTCTTTGTTATCGGGGTAAAGGGTTTGTTCATTCAGGTGCGTTGTTTCGGCGTGAAATTCTTCCATTTTCTCGCCCATTTTTTCCAGCTCTTTAGCATGTGTCTGGAAAATAACGGAACGATTGGTCAGTGCGCCCTCGAAGAATTCAAGTTCGTCGGCATTCACTTTTTTATCGCCTTCCTGCACTTGCACGCCCATGGTGTGGTGGTGCTGAACGCAGGCATAAAGCGCGTCGGTGCCGGTTTTATCGCTTACATTAGCGACTCCGGCATACTGCACGAGTCCGCCGGCAACTTTGGTCCAGCCATTGACATTTACGCCATAACCGGTGCCGCTGCCGCCTTTTTCACGACCACCACCGAGGGCGATGGCAACAGTGCCGGGCATTTGTCCAAAAGTAGGTGTTACGGTACAGGTCAGTTTTTTACCGCTTACTTCTACTTCAACCACGTCACCTTCGATAAGGCCTTTCCAGCCTTTGATTTTTTTACCTTCGTATTCAACGGGTACCAGCAGGTGGTTGCCCCAAACAGTACGGGTAATCGGGTCGGGCATTTCCTGCAACCAGGGGTTGTCGGCGTATTGTCCGTTACCGATATTGACAGTTTCAAAGAAGGAAATTTCAATTTCAGCGTTGGAAGGCTGGGTAACCGCAGAAGCATCGAGACTTGCTGCGCTGTTGAAGCTCACGCTGCGTGCGGCAGCGGGCATTTCAAATACCCCGTCGTGGAGGCTCATGTCCCAAAACGCAGCAGGCGTGCCGAATTTTGTTTGCTTGGCGAACAGATCAGAAGCCCAGTGCGATTTGAGGTACTGGTAATAAGGCTGTTCGTCGTTGCGGTTCAGGTTGGCGCTGTCGGCCCATTCCAGCAGGCTGTGTTCTGCCTGGCGGGTGCTGAACAGCGGCGCAATAGTGGGCTGGATCAGGCTGTAATGACCGGCTTTAGGCTCGGCATCACCCCAGGATTCCAGAATATGGTGTTTGGGCGCGCTGTAATTGCAAAGTGCCGTTGTTTCGTCCATTGTACCGGAGAAAGAAATCCGGGTACCAACTTTAGCAAAAGCAGACTTGAATTTGTCGCCGTCGGGATAATCGTAAGCAGGATTGGCATCCCAAACGATGGCAACGCTCACGCGGCCATTATCCATTTCCGTAACAACTTCGGCGAGCTGACGCTCATCGCCCTGGCGCTGATAAGACGGCGCGCTGAAGTCGATGGTGTTGTTCAGGTTGCCGAGCAGTTCATTGATTTTATTGACATACAGCTGCTCCGCAACATTATTGGAACCACTGATAACCAATGATTTACCACGTGCATTGCGCAGGTCTTCCGCCATTTTCTTGATGGCTGCTGCTGCTTTTTCGTTGAGTTTCGGGCCGCCGCTGCTGCCGCTCAGCTCGTTGTACAGCGCTACGATTGCGGCGCCTTGTTCGCTGGGTTTTACCAGAATACGGTTGTCGGCGTTTGAGCCGGAAAGCGACATATGGCTTTCGATCTGGTAGTGACGCGACATTTTACCACCGCGCGCTGCAAAGATCTTGCGGCGTTTGGCGTAAGCCACTGCGTATTCTACCGGGCTGATCCAGGTGCCAAGGAAGTCGGCATCGAATGCGGCGATTACGCGAGCGTCTTCAAATTTATAAGAAGGAATGGCGCGAATACCAAAGGCCTGTTCGTTGGCAGCCAGCAAGGCAGCGCTGGAAACAGGGTCGTAAGAAACGACGCGGGTATTCGGATATTTAACGGTAAATTCAGCCAGCGCCTTTTTGGCAGTCGGGCTGAGGATAGTACCGGTAATAATGCGGATATTGCCGTTTTCGGCTAATTTGGCTTTAATTTCACGGTCGAGTACAGCCCATTCTTTGGTTTGTACTTCGCCATTGGCCACGCTCCCTGCATTTTTAATACGCTTGGTATCGTAGAGGCCCAGTACCAAAGCCTGCGCGCGGGCGCTGGTACCACCTTTGGTAATACTGCTGAGTGTGTTGCCTTCAATTTTAATCGGTCGACCTTCGCGAGTTTTTACCAATACGGCGCAGTAGTCGCCACCGTTCACGAAAGAAGATGCGTAGTAGTTGGCTACACCCGGCACGATTTCGTCGGGTTTCGAAACGTAAGGTACGGCGTGTTTAACCGGAATTTCGCAGGAAGCAAGTGTCGCTGCGCCAAGGCCGAAACCCAGGATTTTGAGAAAATCGCGGCGGCTGGCTTCCCATTTGCCGTCGGTCTGATCAACGTTTTCCAGTGAAAACTCTCGTTCTGCCGACTGCAGGAACTTATCTTCCCGATTCAGATCGTCAGCGCTAACCCAAATACCGTTATCGTGGTGCATGTGTCTCGAGTTATAATGAAGCATTGCCGTTTCCGGAGCAATGCCGGTGTGATTCGTTTATGTTTTTTTCGGAAGTTCGGGATCAATAGTGGCATTTCTGGCACTCTAAGCCACCGATGTCTTCAACGGTAACTTTGTCGCGCTTGCCATCTTTGAGTTCTTTGTGATAGCGCTCGTACTGTTGGTAGTAGGCATTATCCTTAAACTTCACTTCTGTTTCACGGTGACAGTTGATACACCAGCCCATGCCAAGTGTGGAATACTGATACACAACGTCCATTTTTTCAACCGGACCGTGGCATTTTTGGCATTCAACTTTACCCACTGCCACGTGTTGAGCGTGGTTGAAGTAAACGTGGTCGGCCATATTGTGAATGCGCACCCACTCAATCGGACCCTGGATTTTACCATTAGAGTCTTCTTTGAGGGCTTTAACCACGCCGTCCCACTGTTCGTTAACCGCGCTTTCGCCGGAATCGTCGAGGGCCGTGAGGTTATTGGCAGACATGTATTCGGAGCCGATCCATTTTTTGTAAATGGTTTCGATTTCTTTCTCCGACAGGTTATCGTAGTTGTCGATATACTTGTTGGTGAGCGGATCGAAGCCGATGGAGGCGTAGATTTTCGTAATTTCAGAAGTGCCGGAAATGGTACCTTTTTTCACTGCGGCGTGGCAGTTCATACAGGTATTGGCGCCGGGGATCAGCGAGTGCTTGGAGCGGCGTGCTGAATCGTGGCAATACTGGCAGTCGATCTTGTTCTGCGTCACGTGGATTTTGTGGCTGAAATTGATCGGTTGCGTAGGCTGATACCCTTGCTGACGCTGCATACGTGTGGCATTGTCAACAGATTTGTAGCCAAAAATCAGGATCAGGGAAAATACCAGAAACGCAATGAAGCCTTTGCTGGTGAGCGACTGGGTCCAGTCCTTGCGGACGGGTTGCTCGCCTGCCTGAACGCGCGTTACATTACCTAGGTTATCGATAATGCGCATTAAAGCAAAAGCCAGCAAACCGAGAACAGCGGCCATGGCAATAAACATCCAGGGCGTACTGCTTTCTTTTTTGGTATCTTCCAGTGCCACTGCACCACCTGCACCGGGCTGGGGCTTGTCGCCACCCTTTACCTGCGCATCAATGTACAGCAACATGCTCGCGATTTCGTCATCCGAAAGGCCAGTGAAAGAGTTCATCAGAATTTTATTGTACTGATTGAACACCTCTACGGCACGCGGATGGCCGGCAGCTACAAGCGCCTGCGAGTTGCGGATCCATGAATAGAGATCTTTTTTCGGGAAAGCGCTCCAACGCTCTTCCACACCGCCGAGCGCAGGGCCCGTCATATTGTCCTTCATGTTCTTGTTATGACAAGAAGCACAGTTTGCGGTGAATAATTTTTTACCGTTTTCGACGCTGGGTTGCGCCATAGCGGTCAAAGTGACCGAAAGTAAAATTGTGAAAACCCAACCGATTCGTTTCAGCAACATAACTGAAGAAGTAGGTGATTGCCAGTATAATAATCGACAAAAAGCAGCGTTTGTACGACTGTCATTTTTTTGTCCGCGCAAAAGTACGCTACAAGCGCTGATTGCCAAATTCAAGATACACCATTCCTATTATTTAGATAAAATCTAAAGAGTTACAGGCGTAGGGCATCTTACTTTCCGGTTCGCAACATATATAATATTAACGTTCCGTTAAGATGCCGCAAAGGTATATAAGGAATACAGGTTTCCAAATTGTAAGTGGAAAAACTTGTTCATTCCTGCGTATTTCTCTGTTCCTTTTTTTCAACTGTATCTTTGCCGCAAACAAAACACCTGCAACTATCTATGGAAAATCGATTCTTACCCTTCCTTTTACTCCTGCTCTCAAGTCGGCTGGCGGCACAAACGCCGGGTTCAGTTACAGGTTATGTTTTTGAACAAAATAACCGGGGCTATCTCCAACAGGTCAAAATTCAGGCAAGTTCTGCTTCGGATCAGCCGTTTTTTGCCGAAACTTACAGCGACACGATTGGCCAGTTTGTACTCGACCTGCCTCCCGGCCTTTATTGGCTAAGTGCTGCCAAGGATAATTTTATCCCGTATAAAGACAGTCTGCGGGTTGGTACAGAACGCCGTTTTGTAAAAGTAGAGATGCAGCGCAAGCCCGGCTACCTCTTTGATGCAACTCTCGCAGAAGCCCGCGAAACTCCCGATCAAATCGTGGATGCCATCAGCGGCGCTACCATTGAAATTTTTAACCGCACCCAAAACCGCCCGGAACTTTCACTGCCCCGCCACCCGAATGCTTTTTTCCAATTCACTTTCGAGCAAGGAAACCATTATACCATGCTCATCCGAAAACCGGGCTTCATTGCCAAACGTATCGAAGTATATGTTAACATAAAAGGCTGCATCCTTTGCGTCGACGGGGTGCGCTCGGTAACGCCCGGCGTCACCGATAACCTCAGCGCAGGGCATCAGATGGGGACGTTGCTGGCCAATATCGAACTGGAAAAAGCACGCCTCGATAAACGCATCCAGATTCAGAACATTTATTACGACTACGACAAATGGGATATCCGCCCCGATGCCGCCGAACGCCTCGATCAGGTCGTTACATTGATGCAGGATAATCCCGGTCTCAGCGTAGAGTTAGGCTCGCATACCGACAGTCGTGGCGGCGATGCCTATAATTTACAATTGTCGCAAAAACGCGCCGAATCTGCCGTAGCCTATATCATCAGCAATGGCGTGCCAGCCCAACGCATTACTGCAAAAGGATATGGTGAAACACAACTCGTGAACCGCTGCCGCAACGGCGTAAGCTGCGACGAAGCAGCGCATCAGCAAAACCGCCGGACGGAACTGCGGATCACCGGCATTTCTGCCGACTCGCTGGAATACCTGAGCTGGAAATCGCTGCCCGATATTGTAAAGGAAGAACAGGCTGCCGCTAAATTAAAAGCGGCACAAAAAGCCGCCGCCGCAAGTCCGCAAACGCTCAACATACGGCCGCTGCCCAAAACACAAAGCGGGTATGGTCTGGAAATTGCCGACTACCCTACCCCACTTGGCCCGGAAACAGCGGCATTTCAGGGCTTTCAGCAAATTTATGAATACCGCGACGCCAAGGGCCACTATCACTACTGTGTAGTCATTCCCGGCGACCTCAACAAGGCCCGGGCGTATTTGAATACAACGGTAAAAGGCAGTTTGCAGCAAGCGCAGTTGCTGCAATTTACCCCTGGAAAATTACCGGCGAAGGTTCAGTAGGCGCTTATTCGCCCTGCTGTTTGTTTTGTGCAATGGCACGCGCCTGGTTCAGGTCGGCGCGCATCCGGGCCGTATCGCCCAATACCTCATATACTTTGGCGCGGCTTTGGTAAGAAATAGCCGCGTCGGGCTTCAGTTCGATGGTTTTTGTAAATGCCTGAAGCGCTTTGGGAAATTTGCCTTGGCGGTAGTAAATCTGGCCCAGATTGTTCCAGGTCACCACGTCTACCGAGTCGTATTTCAGGTAAATCTCCATATCTTTTAAAGCCAGATCAATCTGACCAGCCTGTGCATACAAGCTGCCCCGCGAGCGATAGGCTTCGCGCAGGGTCGGGTCTTGCTCAATGGCCTTGCTGAAATCGCTGATGGCATCCGGGAAGCGCCCTTTGTCGGCCATCTCGGTTCCGCGGCCGAGGAACATCATGCCCCGGTGCGAATAACCATTTTCAATGGCATTGGTAATTACAGTGAGGGTGTCTTTCCAGATACGTACCTGCCTGACACAGAGCAGGGCAATAGCAAGCACCCAGATACCGGAAACCGCTGTGAGCAGGGTTTGGCTGCCGCTCATTTTCTGTTTCAGATAAGCCACGCCTTCTGCCAGCAGGTAAAAAATGCCGATGCAGGCTAAATAATTATAGTGGTCGGCGCAAAGCTCAAAGGTGCCCAGCGATGCAAAAGGCAGCGCAATGACGATATTGGAAAAGAAAAACGCCAGTCCGATCCAGAAAAACGGGGCACTTTTGCGCCAAACCCAGGCCAAAACGCCCAAAAGCAGAAGCAGGAAAGGTGTGATGTAATAAATCGTCGGCAGAGCGCCGTTTACTTTGTCAAAAGAGTAGTACACATTGAGGTTCCAGGGCATCAAAATTTTACCAATATAAAATAAAGGTGCGTAACAAACCAGCAGCACGCGTTCAAAAGCCGAGTAGCCGTTGGCCGATTCACCAACCATTGTGCCGGATACTTCGCGGGTGTAAATGGTCAGGAGGCCAAAACCTAAGGCGATCAGGAAAAACGGTGCGTAGCGAATGGCTTGTTTTTGCAGGGTAAGTCCCTCAGGGCGGCGCCACCAGTCAATAACAGCGAGTGTCAGCGGGAACGTCACCGCAGCACTTTTCGACAGGCAGGCCAACACAAAGAACAGGAGCGCAAGCAGGTAAAATTTTGTTTTTTGCTCCGATTCGTCGCTAAAACGCAGGTAGGCATTGAATCCCAGCAGGGAGAACATGCTGAACAGCGGGGTACTGAAGCCGGCAATCCAGGCCACCGATTCTGCCTGAATGGGGTGAATGGCAAACAGCAGGGCCACCGGCAGGGCAATAGCCGGACGCAGGGGCAAGCGCTCCAGCATTTTGCAAAGCAACCAGGTATTAAACACATGCACGCCCCAGCTCAGCAGGTGATACCAGAAGGCGCTGTCTTTGCCCAGCGCGTACGCAATGGCGTAGCCGATCCAGGTGATCGGCGCGTACATGCCGAGGTTGAAATTGGTGAAGATGGTATCGGGCGCAAAGCTCGTTACCGCAGGGTTTTCCACCGTAGAGGCGTGGTCGTCGAGGCCGGTCATTTCATTGCCGAGGCCGAGGGCAAAGAACAAGGCGGCAGCGGCAACAGGCACGATGACTTTCCAGTTGTAATCGGGTGCATCGCCCTGTACGGGCGTGGGTGTTGCGGATTTACGTACGGGCGCGTTTCGTTTTGCTTGAGCTTTGGCCATGCTTGATCATCATTTTAAGCATCCTGCAAAAGGATGCTATGGATTGAGCTGCAAAAGTAGGAAAATGTATTGAGCGGGATTCGCTATCTTTGTCAGTATATCATCTGCACATGAAACCAACTGATACAAAATGCCCCAATTGCGACACGCCTTTACAGGGCAAATTCTGCCATGAATGCGGTGAAAAGCGCCCAAGTCGCAAGGATTTTGCCTTGTCGCATTTCCTCAAAGAGGCTTTTGAGAAATTCACCCACCTCGACTCCAAGCTCCTGCGCTCCTTGTGGCTGCTGATTACAAAGCCGGGCTTTCTCAGCGTGGAATACCTGCGCGGCAAACGCAAAACCTACGAAAAACCGCTGGCGCTGTTCCTGATTGTCAACCTGATCTACTTCTTCACCATTTCATGGAATAACCTGCGCACGTACGAAAGTCCGCTGACTACTCAATTGCGCAACCCCTATCAGCGACTTGTCAGGCAAATGATACAAGTGCGTTTTGGCGACAACACGGCCGCCCTAAACGCATTCGCGCCATTGTTCGATGCGCAAATGCACCTGCTGTCCAAGTCCCTGCTGCTGCTGATGGTGCCGATGTACGCCGCCATTTTTGCTGTATTATATCGGAAAAGAAACAGGTATTTCGGTGAGCATCTGGTAGCCGCTTTTCACTTCCACGCCCTGATGCTGGCATCCAATGTTTTAATAGGCGTTGTAATGCGCGGCACCTTAATCGGCTACCTACTGCCTCCTGTCGGGTGGGAACATTTTATACTGGAAATCGTGGAACCCCTCCTCATCAGCACTGTTTTGGCCTTGCTGAGTTTCAGAACCGTTTATCCGGACACCTGGCCTCGCACCCTCCTCAAAGCCATTACCCTGTCTCTGCTTTGGATGCCCTGCCTGATTCTTTATCGCCTGATCGTCTTCCTGATAACATGGCACAGTGTTTAACGATGAACGATGAGTGATTTTGGATTTTGGATTTTTAATGTTTGATTTTTAATGTTTGATTTTTGATTGATTTTCAATTGTTTAAAAAATCAAGCATCAAGCATTAAAAATCCAAAATCACTCATCATTCATCGTTCATCGTTCATCGTTCCTAACCGTTCCTTCCAGAAAAGGTACAAAACGAAACGTATCAAGGCCGTCTTCCTGCCAGGTTTCGGCGCTGGTACGCACGATACGAAACATGCGTTGCACCGTATCGCCCACCGGAATCACCAGTATCCCGCCGGGGTGGCGCAATTGCAGTTTGAGCTTGTCGGGCACCACGGGTGCACCGGCAGTGACGATAATTTTATCAAAAGGGGCAAAAAGTGGCAGCCCTTTGGTGCCATCGCCAAAAAAACAACGCACGCTCACAAAACCCAGATCGGACAACAGCTTTTGCGCCCTGAGGTAAAGTGCCTCCTGGCGCTCAATGGTATACACCTGTGCGCCCAGCGCAGCCAACACTGCGGCCTGATACCCCGATCCGGTGCCGATTTCCAGTACCCTATCGCCGGTTTTTACGTTTAACAGCGCACTTTGGTAAGCCACCGTATACGGCTGGGAAATGGTTTGCTCATTGCCGATGGGGAAAGCTTTGTCCTCGTAGGCATGTTCTTCAAAATCTTTCTGAAAGAATAAATGGCGTGGTATTGCACCGATGGCTGCCAGCACAGCCTCATCGGAAATGCCTTTTTTCCGTAAATCCTCCACCAAACGACGGCGGCGGCCCTTGTCTCTGTAAGAATCTGTCACGATTTTTCCTGTATTGCAGCAAAAGTACGCTTTGAGTCAATATTTTTGCCGGCGTATAAAATACATTTCACTTTAAATCTTAACGCAAGCGACATCATGGCAACACCCATCAAGTTTGGTACCGACGGCTGGCGCGCGATCATCGCCGATGATTACACGGTCGACAATGTAAAACGCGTAGCCGAAGCAACGGCCCTTTTTATGAAAGCCCGCAAAATGAAAAAGGCCGTCATCGGCCACGATTGCCGCTTCGCCGGGCCACTTTTTGTAGAAACAACTGCCCGAGTACTGGGCGCCTACGGCATCAAATGTCATATCGGAACAGGCTTCGTCTCCACCCCGATGGTCAGCCTCGGCGTGGTAAAACTCAAAGCCGACCTCGGTATCGTCATCACAGCCAGCCACAACCCGCCCTCCTACAACGGCTATAAGCTCAAAGCCGCTTATGGCGGACCAATGATCCCTTCCGAAATCGCAGAAGTGGAAGCGCTCATTCCCGACACCTGCACCCTCGGCAGCCTGCCCACGCTGGATGCCATGCGCGATAAAAAACTCCTCGTCGACAGCGACCTGGAAACCATTTACCTGCGCCATGCCCGCAAAAACTTTGATCTGAAAAGCATCAAACAAAATGCCGGCCGCATCGCCTACGACGCCATGTACGGCGCCGGTCAGCGCGCCGTGCGCGCCCTGCTGCCCAAATGCGTGTTCCTGCACTGCGACTACAACCCCGGCATGCACGGACAGGCGCCCGAACCCATCCACCGCAACCTGCTCCAACTGAGCGAAACCATCCGCAAAAACCCGAAAATTACTGCCGGCTTAGCCAATGACGGCGATGCCGACCGCATCGGTATGTACGACGAAGACGGTAACTTCGTAGACAGCCACCACCTGCTCCTCATTCTGCTGCTCTACCTCCACAAGTATAAAGGCATGAGCGGTAAAGTTGTGTTTACCTTCTCGGTGACCGATAAAATGAAAAAAATGGCCGAAAAATTCGGTCTGCCCTACGAAATCACCAAAGTAGGCTTCAAATACATCGCCGAAATTATGACCACAGAGGATGTACTGGTGGGCGGCGAAGAATCCGGCGGTCTGGCCGTAAAAGGCCATATCCCCGAACGCGACGGCGTCTGGATGGGCCTGCTCGTCTTTGAATTTATGGCCGTAACCGGCAAAACCCTCAAAGGGCTGGTAGAAGAAGTGTACAAGGAAGTAGGCCGTTTTGCTTTTGAACGCGACGACCTGCACATCACCGAAGCCCAAAAACAAGCCGTGATCGAAGCCTGCAAAGCCCGTTCGTACAAAGCCTTCGGCAAATATAAAGTAGAAGGCGTGGACGACCTCGACGGCTGGAAATTTATCTTCGGCAACGACCAATGGGTGATGATCCGCGCCTCCGGCACCGAACCCGTACTCCGCGTATACGCCCAGGCCGACTCGCTGGCCACCTGCCGCGACATTCTGGAAGCCACGAAGGGAACGATTTTGTAAAAGAAGTGTTTTTGTAGTGTTTTGGTGTTTTAGTGTTTTGGTGTTTTAGTAGGTATGCGTGCCCTAAAACACCCAAACACTAAAACACCAAAACACTACAAAAACACCCAAACACATATTCATGACATCTTTTATTGACGAACTCCGCTGGCGTGGCCTGATTCACGACGTGACGCCCGGTATTGAAGAACATTTTAAAAGCGGAACCGTCCGTGCTTACATTGGTTTTGACCCGACAGCGCCTTCGCTCACGATCGGTAACTATGTGCAAATTATGTTGCTCACTTTCCTGCAACGCGCCGGCCACCAGCCGGTTGTGCTGATGGGAGGCGCAACCGGCCGTATCGGCGACCCTTCGGGCAAAGACAAGGAGCGCGACCTGAAAAGCTACGACGAACTCGACCGCAACACCGCGCATCAGGAGCAACAAATGCGCCGTTTCCTGAATTTTGACACGGCCGTTCCAAACCATGCCCTGCTGGTAAACAACTATGCGTTTTACAAAGGAATGGATGTGTTGACCTTTCTGCGCGATGTGGGTAAATACCTGACCGTCAACTACATGATGTCGAAAGAAAGCGTAAAACGCCGCATCGAAAGTGAAACGGGAATTTCCTTTACCGAATTCAGCTACCAACTCCTGCAAGGCTACGACGCCGTGCTGCTGCGCCGCGAACTGGGCGTGACCGTGCAAATGGGCGGCTCTGATCAATACGGCAACATCACCTCGGGCGTGGAACTCAACCGTAAAATCGACGACGCCAAAGTGTACGCCGTTACTACGCCCCTGCTCACCAAAGCCGACGGCACCAAGTTCGGCAAAAGTGAGGGCGGCAATATCTGGCTCGACGCTGCCCTGACCAGTCCGTACAAATTCTACCAGTTCTGGCTGAACGCCGACGATCGCGACCTGCCCAAGTTCCTGCGCTATTTCTCCCTGCGCACACAAGCCGAAATTGAAGCCCTGGAAGCCGGCGAAAGCCCGCAAACCATCAAACGCCTGCTGGCGGAAGAACTGACCACCCGCATCCACGGCGATGCAGAATTCAAGGCGGTACAGGCAGTTTCGCAACTGCTCTTCGACCCCAAAGCCGACGCCGACACCCTGCGCAGCCTCGATGCGCGCACGCTCGCGCAGGTGTCCGAAGAAATTCCGGCGCCTGGCGTTAAACGCAGTGTACTGGAAGGGCAGGTAAATATCCTGGACTTACTCAGTGAGCACACCGGTATCCTGAGCAGCCGCAGTGAGGCAAAAAAAGCCATTCAGAACAATGCCATTTCGGTGAACAAGGTGAAAATAAGCAGTCCCGACCACAACGTCGGCCTCTCCGACCTGCTGCACGATCAGTTTGTAATGGTGGAAAACGGGAAAAAGAACAAGTATCTGGTAAAAGTCGGATAAAAAAAGCGGGCCGGTGCTCAAATTACTTCAAGACCGGCCCTTTCAACAACTTGGTGAGCAACAGGCGCCTTCTGGCGCCTGTTTTTTTTATTATATGGGCTAAAAATCTATTCCTCTCCGAGTCGCCGCCAGGCGTTATTTGCTGCATTCAGTTTTTTCAACAAACCCGACAAGTGCAAAAGCTGATACAACACTATGCCACAAAACAAGGCAGTTAAGGCTATCGGATAAGGCAAATAGTAGAAAAGCAGCGCTAAACCGACACTAAATAGCGCAAGCATAACATTGCGGCGCAACAGAAGCACATCCTGACGATCAATACTGAGTCGATCGATAAAGCGCAGGTACAGGTTTACAAGGCCTGCAAATGTCCAGATGCTGAAAAATGCAGCAAAAAAGAGAACAAGCAATTGGGTATATTCGGCGAGATTGGATAACATTTTCTTGAAAATGAATGTGTTATGCGCCCAAAACAGGCACAACGAGGCGCTGTTTCCGGAGCATTCCAGAGGTGAAAAAAGAAAAATAATAAGGAAAAAGGCGCGCAGAGCGCCCGCAAATCAGGCTGCGATAGCAGCAGCGGGGGGCCTGAAAACAGCGCTTAACACCGCATGGCTGTGAGGCGCTTCGTAGGGCGGAAGCGCATGGCGCGTCCAATGTTGCTCCGGCATCAACTCCGGAAGTTCAATAAAATAATCAAGGCAATAGGCTGGCTCATTTACCTCCGTCAGACCCTTTGGAAAACTTTTTTGCGCGTCGTCTTCCGTTCCCGCAACTTCTACCAGCACGCATTTACCGCTACACGTCGTTTCGATTTTATATCGATTAACACAACGATTTTCTGCTAAATAAGGTTGATGAAAGGCAAAAAGGCAAATCAGAACCGCTTTGCTGAACGCTTGCAGCAAAACGAGACTGATTAATCCAATATGTAATGCCTTTTTCAAATGAATATACTTTGCTGCAAAAGTAAATATTTCTTTTAACTATTTATGGCCAAATGCCGTAAATTCTCTTGTACATTCCCCCTTTCAAACCAACGTGCAAACACCACTAAAATACCGATAAAGCGACCAGGGTTTAAAATTCGCTGACTCATTCCAGCCACTTTTTCATCCAGACCGCTGATATATTGCTTTTGATCGGGATGCGCTGCCAGCGATACCGTATTGGCCCACGCGATGTCTCGCGCCACCACCATACTAAAACCGGCAAACTGTTCGTCGCGCTTTTGTGTAAGGGTATCCAGCAGGCCAAGCAATGGCGACACCCGGCTCAGGTGTTGTTGTACCTGATCTATTTCTCCCAGCAAAATTGAGTTTATTCGTTTAAAATCGACTTCAAGGCTGTCCATGGTCTGCGGCGTGCTGACGCTTGCTGCTGCAATACACAGATCCAGACTGATATGCGCGTTCATGCCCAGCATAAGGTGCTGCAAAATCAACAGATTTCCGTTTTGGGCAGCCTCAAAAGCGGCCCGCCAGGATTGGGTAACTCCCCCACCCGCTTTAAAATCGGCATATGCCTGCAAATAACGATTGGCAAAAATGACATCTAAGCGCTCCATGCGCTCATTGTCTTCAAATTGCTTGTTTTCAATGCCTTGCGCAACCAATTCCGTTACGCGCAGGTATAATTGCGGAAAATATCCCAACATATCGCCGCGCTGTGTACAATCGGCAACAATGGCGCGCAATTGGAAAATTACATCCTGAATATTTGTAGGAAGAAGCATTTTTTCTTTGGTTTTAAATGTTTGGGAATTAAAGGGTTTTAGGATTTTAGTGTTTTGGTGTTTTAGTGTTTTGGAATTTTAGTGTTTTAACAGATTTTCAAAATTAAAAAACACACAAGCCCTGCCCTCAAAAAACGCTTAAATTCCAAAACACAAAAACACCAAAACACCAAAACACTAAAATTCCAAAACACCAAAACACTTGATCAGGCTACAGCACAAATAATACCGCCCATGAGCGCAAAAGTAATCACCCAGTAACCTAAGTGAATGGCCGTGTAACGCCAGCCGCGACGCTCAAACAGCGCATTGATGCCAATAACAGGCCAGGCGCCAAACAGGGCTGCAAGCACGCCGTGCAATGCACCGTGGCCAAAAGTGCGGTAGTTTTTGCCGTATTTTTCGTAAAATGCCATCAAATCACGATAAACTTCACTGTTGGGATCCATTTCCTGACCTGGCTTGGGTGCAACCAGGGAAAACAAATGCGACACGTGCAATACGACCGGTATTAAAAACAGCGAAAGGAACACACTGAACAACAACGTAAAGCCGAAGATTTTCAGCATATTGGCTTTTTTCAGGTATTCCGGGTCAAGACCCGTTGCTTTCATCCAGGCACGGCCCATTACCTTTTCATTGTAATAAATAAAACCCACCAAAAGGGGCACCAGCGCGCTGATGAGGGTGTAAAGAATGTTCAAGTACTGCATGTTGGTTTTGATTTAGAAGATGAACAAGAAAAGTTAATCAAAGACAAGCAAGTCTCCTACCGAGATGCTTGCAGGTGCATGGCCCGTCCAGATTACATTTTGTCCGAACAGAATTTTATTACCCTGCTTGCGGTAAGTGGCGAGGGTTCGAAGGGGTTCGGCGCTGCGCATGCCATTTTCCTGATCGGTAGTGGTAACCACACAACGCGCGCAGGGTTTTACGCCCCGAAACGGGACAGCGTCGATACGAAAGTCCGACCATTCGTCTTCGGCATGTGGCAGTGCGCCACACACCACTAAATTGGGCCGGAAGCGGTTCATCGGCAGCGGCAACTCAAGTCGCTCGTTCAAAGCAGCCAGCGAGGCTTCGCTGATCAGAAGGTACGGAAATCCGTCGGAAAGGCTGACATGTTGCCCCTCCGGAGCATAACGCGGGTCGGTTATTCGGCGGGCGGCATCCGGAATTTTTACCAGTGTAAGCGGCGCGCCCAAATGTACTGAAAACCAGGTATTAAAAGTTTCGGGATAAGCGAGCGCTTCGAGGGTATCATCCCAAATGGAAACCTGCATTGGAATCAGGGCAGACTCCGGCCAGTCGAAGGGAATTCGCAGGCGCTGATGCGGCATTTTTTTATGAAAAACTTCCAGGTGCGTTGCCGTCAGCGAGCAGCTCAACTGCGTCATCAAGGGAAATTCACGCTGCGACATAAAGCGACCGCTCTCGTCGACCAGCATCCAGCGGCGATCGTGTTCCAGGCCGCGCATTTCTACACGGGCGTCGGGCAGGGCAATACCACCGAGCGACTTGATGGGATAAACCCAAATCTCAGCTAAATAAATCACAAATTGGACATTATTTAATCCAAAATGCAAATATATACTTTTTAACAATCAAACACCTTTTCCCGGGCAGGTGCTTACATCGCTGCCATTACTCCTGCGCAAATCGCCAGGGAATGAGTCTGAGCCGGGCGTTCCCCGATGCCTTGTTTGCTGATGGCACGGCGATAAGTCGGTTCCAGGTAAATGGAGAATCGGCGATTGAGTTTGACTAATCCGCGCAAGCCAACATCCGCCGTTGCGTAAACGTTGCCATCCACGCCGCCGCCTTCCAATATTCCTTTGCCTTCACGGCGCAGCTGTGGCGTGGCAGCGGGATTCGGCTGCGTACTGGGCGCCAAACCGGGGAAATACAAGGTTTTGTATTCGTATGCTTTGCTCAGCGCAAAATTCATGGAAAGACCAGCTAAGGCTTGTACCGACAAACGACGGCCTTCGGCCAATTGACGGGTGAGGCGCAGGGGCACCGACAAAAACTCGCCAGATACCTCTTTATTATAGGAGCCGAAATACCCGTCGCTGAGGTTGCCGCTGTAAATTTCAAGCACGCGTTTAGGCTCGTATGATTTTTCGCTATACGCCATGCCGCTTTCCACTCCCCATTTTCCGCGACGGAAACCTAAACCAATACCGGCGCTCAAGCCGCGGCGACGGGATGTTTTGCCTTCTGAAATGGTCGTATTATCGTCGGTACCCGCAAAATTGCTTACATACCACGCACTTGATTTGGGTGCTTTGACCGGTATGGCGACATTAGAAGTACTGACGGCCGCCGGAGCTATCGAAAGGCCGGATTGTGCAGGCGTTTGCAGCAGCGCAACGGCCGACATCAGGGGCTTGGCATGGTTCATTTCAAACCCATCACCGGAAGTTTGGGTAAGCTGTGCGCCGGCATCTGTATTTTCGGGCAGCTTATTGATAGCAGCCGGCTGAACGGGCGCCGCAGCAGCGGGCGACAGGGCTGAAACAAGGTTAGAATTGGTATTTTCAACAGGAAACGCTGTGGAAAGTGCGCCTTGGGCAATGCCGGTCTTGGTATTTCCTTTATTTACCGGCGTAGGGTTGTGTGCTTTATTTGAAATCTGTGATTTTGAAGCGGCTGCGCCAACATTTCCGGCAAACGGAGCATTTCCGGAATCTTTAGTGCCTGCGGGCTGCTGATTGACAAAATACAAGGCCAAATTGGCAAAAAGCAGCAGGAAAACCGCGGCTTCAGCCAGTTTCATATACAAGACACGGCGCTTCCGCTGCTCCGCGGTTTGTAATTGTGCGCGCATGCTTTCCCAATGTTCCATTTGATAGGGCGCTTCAATATGGCCAAGGATTTGGCGGAATTGCGCATCGCCGGGCATGGTTTCGGCGGGATCGGGCAAAGCGGTATCTAATTTTTTACTAAAAACATCCCAGGCAAAGGGGTCGGCGGGCGCCTCCAGGCCGGTAAGTGCGGTGGCAAAAGGGGCGTCGAACGGCAAAAGCTCGTCGTCTGCCGATTGTTCGGGCAGGCCGTCGAGTTTTTGGGCAAAACTTTGCCAGGTGGAAGCATCATAAGGCACTTCCAGATGTTCCAGGGAGTCTTTAAAGATTTGGTCGAATGCTGTCGGATTATTCATCGGTATTGGTGGATTGCCCCTGGTGATCAAAATCAATTTTACGCGCGGCGAAATACTCCTGGAGTTTTATCCGGGCTTTTACAAGGTTGCTGCGCGAGGTGCTTTCGGTGATTTGAAGGGCGTCGGCTATTTCGCGATGCGAATAACCTTCCACAACGAAAAGGTTAAAAACAGCGCGGTATGCGGGTGAAAGCGATTGTACGGCTTCCAGAATTTCCTTCTCTGTCAAGCCACTCAGCACATCCGGCGCATCATCGGAGAGTTGGTAGGCATCGCTGATTTCTTCGGTGCGCCGGCGGTTGTTTTTCCGGTAATAGTCGATACACGTATTTACAATAATGGTGCGAATCCAGGCGGGCAGCGAGGTACCAGGTTTGAAGCGGCCGATGTTTTGAAACACTTTGATAAAACCTTCATGCAGAAGGTCGAGCGCTTCATCGCGGGAACCGGCATAACGCAGGCAAATACCCATCATTTTACCATAATAGTGCTCGTAAACCTGTTGCTGCGCCCAGCGTTCGCGCCGAACGAGGGCCTCCACGAGGAGGGTATCTGTGTTGTTGATGGCGATGGATAAGTCCATAATTGTTCTTCGTTGTATTGAGGCACGGCGCGGCCGCACTGTGATGAATAACGCGCAGCGCCGAAAAACGCTGCTATACAAGGATGCCATTTTTGGAAAAAGCGTTGCCAAACACAGTAATTAACATGGCTGTTAATAATTTAAAACAAAAAATATCAAACAATATTTGGTGTTTTTGTTTTAAGTGTTTTAAATTTGCATCACTTTGTTTTAAAAACGAAGCGACAATAACACAGCAACACCGGCCTAAAGGCCGATCAATCAATCACTTAATGCAAGAACGCTTGTTTAAACCGCTACTGCCATGAGCAACAAACACTGGTACACCGCGCCGGAAACAGCAATGCAGGAGGAATTTGTCCAACAAAAGGCTAAACAAAAAAAGAGTGCTTCAGAGTTTGCTCCGGGCCGCATTGTCGATCAAGCCCATCGGGAAACTTCGGAAAGTATTCCGCTGGAAGCCTGGGTAAAATATCTGCAAAGGCTTCGTCTGTATGCCATGCACCGCTTCGGCAGCGCCGGAGAATTTTTTACCCGAAAAAGTACACTGCTGCAACTTTGCGCCGTTGTCGGCCTGATTGCGTATATCGCTTTTCCTTCCTCCGAAGGAGGCGCAGCTGAAATGGGCGCCGGTCGTTCCATCAAACAATTGATGGGCACTTCGCAGGTGAGCAACAAAGCATCAAAGCCAGAGAAAAAAGCGGCAAAAGCTGAAAAAACAAACGCCAAAGCGCCAGTTAAGGCTTCAAAAAACGAAGCAGCGCCGGTAGCCGCCTCCGAAATGCCGAAGTTTGACGCCAAAGCCTATATCAATAAATTCAAAGACATTGCCCGTACCGAAATGTACAAATACGGAGTACCTGCCAGTATCAGCCTGGCGCAAGGGCTGATAGAAAGCCGCGCCGGTACCAGTAAACTGGCTGTGGAAAACAACAACCATTTCGGTATGAAATGCTTCTCGAAAAAATGCGGGAAAGGGCATTGCACCAATTTTACCGATGATACCCACAAGGACTTTTTTCTGAAATTCAAAAACCCGGGCGACAGCTGGCGCCAACATTCCGTCATGATTTCAAGCGGCCGCTACGCCTACCTGAAAAAATACGGACGCGATTACCGGCGCTGGGCCTTCGGCCTCAAAGCAGTCGGGTACGCGACCGACAGAACTTACGCGGAAAAGCTCATCGGGGTCATTCAGCGCTACGACCTGGATCGCTATGATCATTAAGAGCATGTTCTAAGAGCATGCTCTAAGCACTACGCTTATATTTCAATGTTTTTACGACGCAGCTCGAAGTGTTTGCCGAGGTAAACGCGGCGCACCACTTCATCTGCGGCCAGCTCTTCCGCCGTGCCGTCTTTCAGGATTTTCCCTTCAAACATCAGATAGGCCCGGTCTGTAATGCTCAGGGTTTCCTGCACATTGTGGTCGGTAATAAGAATACCGATATTCTTGGTCTTGAGCTTGGCGACGATATACTGAATGTCCTCTACGGCAATCGGGTCGATGCCTGCAAAAGGTTCATCAAGCAGGATAAAGTTGGGGTTGGTCGCCAAAGCACGGGCGATTTCCGTCCGGCGGCGTTCTCCGCCGGAAAGGGTGTCGCCCATGCCTTTGCGTACACGATGCAGGTTGAATTCATCGAGTAGCGACTCCAATTTTTCTTCCTGCTGAATTTTGCTGAGTTTGGTCATTTCGAGCACAGCCCGGATATTGTCTTCCACGCTGAGTTTGCGGAAAACACTGGGTTCCTGCGGCAGATAACCTACGCCTTTTTGGGCACGCCGGTACATGGGCAGGTCGGTTACCTCTTCATCATTGAGGTAAACATTTCCTGAAGTCGGGCGGATAAAACCGACGACCATGTAGAAAGAAGTTGTTTTGCCGGCGCCGTTTGGCCCAAGCAAACCAACAATTTCACCTTGTTTTACCTGAAAAGACACATCGTTAACGACGGTGCGCTTGCCATAGGTTTTGATCAGGTTCGACCCGCGCAGGATCATGCCTTGCTGCTGCTCGCTCATGCTTATGCCAGAAGTTTCTTTACAATTTCGGAAATGGCTCTTCCTTCAGCCTTACCAGCCAGGGCCTTGTTGGCGGCGCCCATCACCTTGCCCATGTCTTTGGCAGAAGTAGCACCGGTTTCTGCGATGATGGCTTTGAGGGCATCTTCCAGCTCCTGTCCTTCCATCATTTGTGGCAGGTAGACTTTGATGACATTGATTTCTTCAAGTTCGGTTGCAGCCAGGTCTTCGCGATTATTTTTGATGTAAATATCGTAGGATTCCTGGCGGGTTTTCACGAGTTTTTGCAACAACTGCACTTCTTTTGCCTCGTCAATTGCCTGACCGGAGCCATCGGTTTTGATCAACAGAATAGCGCTCTTGATTGCGCGGATTCCGCGCAGGCGGGCCTCATCCTTGGCGCGCATGGCGTCTTTG
Organism: Chitinophagales bacterium; assembly: GCA_017303875.1. Lineage (GTDB taxonomy): Bacteria > Bacteroidota > Bacteroidia > Chitinophagales > Saprospiraceae > M3007. The sequence continues at coordinate 153,218 of JAFLBP010000010.1, forward strand.
AGGTCTTGATTTACACGTTCTTCTAAAGTCATGATATGGATGCTTATTCGGACAAATTTTGGAAACCAAACAGGTTTTGGCTTTTGATTAGCCGTGCCACGCGGGTGGGCACCTGTTCCTCCCAGCCACTTTGTCCGGATTGAATGAGTTTTAAGACATTTTTATGTGAAATATGGAGAATTTCAGGTTTATAGTGCTGAATATCAACCAAATTTCTATTGGCTTTCAGGTATACGTAAAGGAAGTGCATTTCCTCCGGAACGGGTATGGTATCCACCGTCAGTAAGGTATTGTCACTTTCTTCCCGTGCGGGGTAGACGTAGAAACGAACATTGCGCAAAAATAGTTCCCCGAATGCACCGAGCAGGTTGTCTGGATTATGCTCCCAGGTTCCCCGAATGATGTTGCTCAGCTTACGCGCCCCCATCGCCAGACCGATACGGTGTACTTTGTAATCGGAGAAATAGGCAATCAAACGTTTGTGTTGGAGGCAATTGGAAATAATGACCGTTTGTCCGAGTGCGCAGAGCAAATCGGCGCGATCGAGAAAATCCTTTTCATTCAGGCCACCGTCGCTGCACAGGTTGTCGAGGGTAATTTCGGTGAGGAAGAATGTTTTTGCCGCATCAATATCCGGCTCGGCCTGGAATTGGATATACGCTTTTTGAATCATATCCTGCTGCACTTTGGTGGGCGGTCGAAAACTTCCGCGGGCGATCAGAATAGATTTTTTGTATAAAAATTCTCCTGCGTGCAGGCTTTGCTTGTCAGGCCCGAAAATGGCCACATTCGTCAACTGGTGTTTCACGGCCCAGAGACAAACCAGCCGGTTATCAACCTCCTGAAAATCATCGCCGCTGATCCGCACCAGGTCAATCATTACACGTCCGTGCAGGTTGTCCATCAGGCTTTGCACCAGCAACTCGGGGTTACTGGCGAATCGGAAACAGGCGTAAACCATGTTGACACCGAGAATACCGACGGCTTGTTGCTGGAGCCGATTGTCGTTGTCGAGTAGCCGGACGTGCAGTACCAGATCGTTGGCCGGGCCGTCGGGACGTAGCTGGAAGCGCAAACCGAGCCAGCCCTGTCCTTTGATGGTGCGCTGGTAGTTGATTGCCGTAACGGTATCGGCAAATACAAAAAAGGTTTGTGTCGGGCGAAGTGTTCTCAGGCGCGACTCAAGCAGCGTGTACTCATGATCGAGCATTTTGTAGAGCCGCGTTTCGCAGACGTAGCGCCCGCTGGGTTCGGGGCCATAGATCTCATCGGAAACCGTTTTGTCATAAGCACTCATCGACTTGGCGATGGTGCCTGCTGCTGCGCCCACCTGAAAAAAATGGCGCGCTACTTCCTGTCCGGCGCCAATTTCAGCAAATGCGCCATAGACGCGCTCATCAAGGTTTATTTCGAGGGCTTTTTGCTCCGTTTCTAGGAATCTGCGGTTCATCATGCGAAGAGATCAGTGGTACGCGCAAAGATAATCACGGATTCTACGGATTGCGCGGATTGCACAGATTTTGTTCAATAGCAAGCCCGGCCTTTGGGTTTTTTCCGAATGGCAAAGACAAAATTTACTTTCTATATGGATTTTGGAACAACAGGCCGTACGGGTACGTAAACGCCGTTCAGGGAGCGCCCAGCGCTTCCGTGGCGATTTCAATGGTCGGATACCAGCTGAAGGCTTCAAGTGCTTCGGGCGTTCCCGGAAATACATTCATGTCCACTTTACTGCTGATGCCTTCTATACAACCTTCGTTGGAGTATTGCCAGAATTGCCAGCGACGCCCGCGGGTGAGTACGGGTTTGTCTTGTGCATAACGTGCTATCCAGAGTGGATATTCATCGAAATGACCAGCGAGAAAACTTTCGTAAAAATGCTGGTTGGTATAAATAATTGGTTTGATATTCAGCTGGCTTTCAACTTGTTGCAGCCAAACCTTGGCTTCTTCTACCAAAATTTCAGGCGGCACCCCGTCGAGCAATTCAATGTCCAGCACCGGCGCAAGGTCGCCGGCCTGCATATCAACCGTACTTAAAAAATGGCGGGCCTGATCTTCCCCGCAACCATAGGCGCGAAAAAAATGATAGGCGCCGCGGCGCAGCCCGACCTGGCGAAGCGTTGTCCAATTGCTGTTGAAAAGGGTATCGGTAAAATTCGCACCTTCCGTAGCCTTGACAAAGGCAAATTCGACCGGCTCATTGGCCAAAAGTGCGTTCCAGTCTATCTTTTTTTGATGATGCGACACATCTATACCCTGCATCTGCGGCATGAAGGGCGGCGGTATACGTACTCCCTGCCGGGCATGTAACCCGGGAGCAAGTAGAATAAAAACCGCTAAAACGTGTCTTAACATGACGTAAATGGCGCTATGTGTAAGTAAACGGTGGCGAATATAGTGCCACCTTGTAAAAACGAAGGCGCAAAGGTATAAATTGGCATCCAGAAGACATTTATCAGTAATCAGTCAACAGTGAGCAGTTAGCAGTCAACAGTTATCAGTGAGCAGTGAACAGTGAGCAGTTAACAGTGAGCAGTTAACAGTGAACAATTTTTAATGATAACTATTCACTAAAAACTGTTGACTGCTGACTGATAACTGCTGACTGATAACTGCTGACTGATAACTGCTCACTGATAACTGATTACTTCTTGCTCCATTCCTGGATGGATTGTTCGTTCATGCGAACATAATCCTGGTTGTTGGCAGCTTTGGCCAGTTCGAGCGAGCGTTGTGCGGTGGCGATGGCGCCTTTTTTATCGCCCATTTTAGCCTGAACCAGCGATTTGTGGCGCAATATCCAGAACATTTCGCCTTTTTCGATGGCTTTGTCTACAAACCGAAGGGCATCGGCGAGGCTGCGGCCAGTTTCAAAGTAAAACTGCGACATGCTGAAATACTCATTTTGCGTCGGGCCGTCCAGTTTTTGCTGGATTTGCTTCATCACCTTTTCTTCATAGTAGTTGCTGAAAGGCAGGGACACATAGGTGTTTTCCCACATAATATCCAGCGTAGCGCCGCTGCTGCTGATATTACCGATGTTGATCGTAAAGGTCTCCACCATAAACGGCAGGGTTTGTGGCTTCACGGAAACGCGCAGTACTTCGTCGGCGGGTTTCGGATTGGAGGCGCTGGAGCTGAGGTTTTTGTTGAAAATGAATTCCCAGGCATCGGCGCCGGGGCGGGTGGTGAGGATGTAGGTACCTTTTGGCAAGCCTTTACCCATGAAAGTCAGCGAATCGCTGGTGGTAAATTTGGTAGCTGCGTTTGCGCCAGTGCGCCATTCGGCGCCAAAAGGCACCACATTGCCAACAATTTTACGGCCTTTGGCACTTGGACGGCTGTACTCGACTTTGATTTCCGCGAGGCCGACATTTTGTGTGATGGTTGCCGCAGGGCTTGGTTGCGGCATCGTGATTTGGGCTGTAAGGTTCCAGGAGAGGAGCGCAAACAGCGCCAGAAACAGGAGTTGTTTCATCGTGTATGATGTTTGTTAAATGTGAAAATTCTATTTTAGAAGAATGACAGATTCAAATGCAAATTGATCGTGCGGCTTATTGTTTATTGTCACTGAATCCAGCACCAGCAAAGAACCACAGCATTCTGAATCTATGGGCCTCCCGAAAAACTCAAAAGTATCCGCCGGGAAACTTGCGGCCCGTATAACAACCGCTTTAAGGTTTGAGTTGACGAAAAAGCGAATTAATGGCTTGGCGCCTCCTTGCCCCTCTATCAAATCCGACTCCATTTTTAACCCGTTTGGGTTATGCAATATGGGCGTAATCTGCACACTGTCAAGGGTTAACCTACCGGATTCAAACAGATCAATGGCAGAATTTTGTTTGTCTGCAAATTCAATATCAAAAAAAGGAATAAGCGGACATTCTACGCGCCGGCAAGGATTACAGGCGCTGATAAAAAGTGTCAATGCAATTGAAACGGTTATAAAAACCCTTTTTTTCGTGTTTTTCGTGGTCATCTTATCAGAATTAAATGGTGAAACTAAAAAAGTGTTTCAAGGCCCGAAAGGTACGAAAATCGCCATTTTCAAGCTATCTTTGTGCCATTAATCTAACCAAATCATTGTTATGCATACTACGTTTTCCACCACCGCACACACCTCGCAGGAACTTATGGAGCTTGAAGACCGCTTCAATGCCCACAATTATCACCCTATTCCGGTTGTGATTGAGCGCGGCAGCGGCGTATATGTCTGGGACGTGGAAGGCAAACGCTACTATGATTTTCTCTCGGCCTACAGCGCCATGAACCAGGGCCACTGCCATCCGCGTATTGTCAATGCCATGATTGAGCAGGCGCAAAAACTGACCCTGACCTCTCGTGCGTTTTACAACAATATGCTTGGCGTTTACGCCGAATTCATCACGCAGTTCTTCGGCTACGACCGGGTGCTACCCATGAATACCGGTGTAGAAGGTGGAGAAACCGCTATCAAACTCGCCCGCAAATGGGCCTATGAAGTAAAAGGCGTTCCTGCCAACTCGGCCAAGGTGATTTTTGCCAAAGGTAATTTCTGGGGACGTACCCTCGCTGCCATTTCTTCTTCCAGCGACCCTTCCAGCTATACCAATTTTGGCCCCTATATGCCTGGTTATGAATTAGTTGACTACAACGACCTGGCCGCGCTCGAAGCAGCGCTGCAAGACCCCAATGTGGCTGCCTTTATGGTAGAGCCCATTCAGGGAGAAGCCGGCGTGGTAGTGCCGGACGCCGATTACCTGCCGCGCGCCTATGAAATGTGTCGCGCCAAAAATGTGCTGTTCATCGCCGATGAAGTACAAACCGGCATTGCACGCACGGGCCGTATGCTCTGCTGCGATCATTTTGGCTTCAAACCGGATATTTTAGTGCTCGGCAAAGCCCTCTCCGGCGGCGTCATGCCGGTGAGTGCCGTACTGACCAGCGATGAAGTGATGCTCACCGTTAAACCCGGCCAACACGGCTCCACCTTTGGCGGCAACCCGCTTGCCTGCGCCGTCGCCATGGAAGCCCTGAAAGTGGTGGAAGACGAACGCCTCGCCGACAATGCAGAAGCGATGGGGCAGGTGTTCCGCCAGCGCATGCGCGCCCTGCAAGCCCAGTCCAATGGACTGATTACCGACGTGCGCGGCATGGGCCTGCTCAATGCCATCGAAATCAATGAATCAGCCGAGAGCGAAACGGCCTGGAACCTTTGCATGCAATTCGCCGAAAACGGCCTGCTCGCCAAACCGACCCACGGTAATATCATCCGTTTCGCGCCCCCGCTCGTGATCACGCGCGAACAACTCGACGCCTGCTGCGATATTATTGAGCGTGTGGTGCTAGCGATGGTTGAAGCATAGCGCTTGAAAGTTGGCCAAAATATCCGTTCGGGATTCCAAGATCACTTTCTTTTAATCCTGGAATCCCGGACTGTTTTAAATTCCCAGTATCGCTTTCCAGTCTTCCGGTTTTCGGAGTGCATCTGTAATCGGGTTTACCATCAATTGCACCGCTTGATCCTTGGAAATTTCTGGTGCATTCGGTACCTGGCTTTTAAAGGCTGCTTCTTTACAGAGATAAAATTTACCATCTTTATCAAGCACCACTACATCAAATGATTTTGACGGATTGAAATAGATATAATTAGGCCGCGGCGGGCTCAACATAATTTGTGCTTTATGGTCAATTATCTGCGTAGAAACAGCCTTTACCTCCTCCCCGTCGGGTTTTACAAATTTGCTGGCCAAGACACGGGTTCCCGGTCCAATCCGTATGATTTGATCACAATTGAATACGCCGAAATTGGACAGCCTTACTGCCCCAAAAAACGTCGAGGCTTGTTTGGTAATTTTCAACCAGTCCAAAGAATCGGAGTTAAGTCGAAGCCTGCACTTTTCCTGAAAATTTGAAAGATATTGTATGGCTGTTTTATAGTCGCTGTCCAAGCCTTTCTCACGCAGTTTCTCAAAGCGGGATGCCATGAGCGACTTGTTTTTTACAAAAAAGCGCAGCCATGCAAGGTCTTCCATGCAATACTCATCATTACCTTCCCGAAACACCCTAGCATTACGGGTGAATATGCGCATCGTTTGCAATTGTTCCTTCAAAGGTTCCCATCGCCTGGCGAGTGTTGAATCGTATGTCTCCATGAGATTCAGGTTTTCTGATACATCCAGCGGACGGCCGTCTTTTCGGGCTAATTGGGCTTTGAAAGTTGTCTGATTACTTAGGCTGGAAATTGTAATTTCATACAAATTGCTGGAAGCATTATATCTCAGATACGCTGATTCAAATTGGGTTTTCGAGCGCGACAATTCGTCGAAGCGATCTTTTTGCGCAATATTGGCTACATACTCAAAACGCAGGCTTTTAAATGGCTCCAACTCGGCAAAAGTGCCGGAATCATCTTGCAGGAAGAAGTAATACCGCGTATCGTTGAAGCGCTGCAAGTAAATTTTACCCACTTCGCTGAGCTGAAGAATTTCCCGATCATTATCGCCGTAATCATAAGTTCGCAGCAAACCCAAAAGCATCTTACGCGCTCCTTTAGCCAGTTCCAGGCCAATAGTTACGGCATTCATAAAACTGACTACGCCAGTCTCTGAAGCTGAAGCATAACCCATTTGCTGCGGGCAATCGGGAATGTTGGTAAGCACCAAATTACCCGACTCAACAATAAGCAACTGAGGTGTGGGCTGAATTGCCGTAGCCAAAATCATATTTGAATCCCGGAGCCTCCGGCTGCTTTGCACGTATGCATTTGCCGGAACTGCCCACTTGCCCGAACGGGTGTTGTATTCATAAAACCCGACATTATCCATCTGTCGGACTTGCTCAAAATTAACGTCAATGGTCTGTCCGGGCGCTACAAAAACCGGTTCGCCATTTTGCGAAGCCTGCACTTCAAACATGCCGTTGGAGTTAAAGGAATAATCGCCTCCAGCATCATGAAAATGCATCGTTTGCCCGAAAGAAAGGTACTCATAAAAGTTGCGCCACTCACGGAACCGCAGCTCAACCGGCCCTTGCACAGCCTTCCCGTTGGCATACACCAAGGCGCCGGGTGGAATATCCACCGTTGTTTTGCTGCGTGGCGATTGAAAATGTACACCTTGCACCGCATCGAAAGTCCGGGTGGTATACGACAACAAATCTTCGGGCTGGACATCGCCACCTGCCCGTCCTAACTGTAGCATCACCCGGCGATTGAGGGCCATTCCTTCAGGCTTGCTGTTATCGGCCACAGGGCTATGCTCTCCGAGTGGAAACTGATAGATAGCAGCCAATTTTATACCCTTTGTACGCAACAAACCAGCGACACTGCGACAACGGGCAGATGCCAATTGATCGTTGAATGCATCGCTGCCCCGGCTGTCGGTATGGCCGCTAATACTGATTTCTTTACCCTGCAAATCGCTTGGAAGCTGTTGCAGCCAGACATCCAATTTTCGCAACTCCTTCGTTGAAAGTGTTGCTTCATTGGTACTAAAATAAAGCTCTAACGAGCCTTGCTGTGCCAATAAATCAAAAGAAAAAGCACAAAAAAAGAGTAGTATTATATGTTTCATGCGTCGTAGAATATAATTCTTCATAATGGATGCATAAATACTTCTTTCTGATGCATGAGCATTGTTGATTTTTGATTAAATTATTCATAATCAAAAATTTGCGCAGCAAACAATAAAATAATCAAGCATTCAAAATCAAAAAAAATCAAGCCAGCACGGCCAGTTGGAGTGCTGTTTCAGCAGCGCCGCCCGCAATCAGCTCGCGAATGAGCCGGTGCAGCGATTCTGTATCGCCGCTTTCGAGCAGTACCTGCCAGTCGGGGCGTTGTTGCAGCACGGCCCTGGCCTCTTCTGCATTGGGCAGGTGGGTCAGGGCGGCCAATTGGGCCAGTTCATTGCCGGTAAGCAGGGTACTTTGTTTTACGCCGGCAGGCAATTGATCGAAACCAATCCCGAAAGCGGCAACGTCTTGCATAATTTCTTCCACGGCGGCACCGCTGGCACGCACATAATAGAAGCGACCCATGCGGCCCATCAGGTCGATTTTATCGGGGTCAATGCGACCTTTATCGGTAAGTACTGCTTCGGCAATGTGCATGCGTACGATGCGGCAAATGATGAGGTTGCCCGCACCGCCGTCTTCGCCCAGCGGCAGAATCTGATCCACTACGCATTCCATCTGCACCGGGCTTTCCGCAACGCGGAAGGGTTTGACCACCTCCGAGGGCAGGGGCGTAAACCCTGCTTTTTCAAATTCATTGATCTCCGCGCCGTATTCCACACTGGAAAGCGCCATTTGTCGAACAAAACTGTGCGAAACCACGTTTATCACCACCTCTCCGGTATCTTCCACATTGCGCAGCGTGTCTTTGGTCGTGTTGTTGGCCACCCGGCGATTTGAGGAAAAAATCAGAATGGGCGGATTGCTGCTAAAGGCATTAAAAAAACTGTAAGGGGCCAGGTTCGGCTGCCCGTCCTTGCTGATGGTACTGGCAAAGGCAATCGGACGGGGCGCCACGGCGCCGAGGATAAACTGATGAAGATCTTTGGTTGGGATTTTACCCGGTTCGATGGTGAGCATAGACATGATTAGCGCTTTTGTGATACAAAGTACCGTATTTTGCCGGAAGGATGCCGCATCTTTGCACAACTATTTTATTGCCCCGCAAAACAGTTTTGAAAAATACGAATTTTCAATTCCCTGAAAATCAAAGCAAAAGCACCCATCTGTTTTCAATTTTTCCCAACTCAGGGTATACATTTCTATTATGAACAAAACATTGCTTCGCAACTTGCTCTTCGCAGCTGGCGTCGGCCTGCTCATTTTTATGTGGTATAAATACCGCCAGCCCGATTTTATCGGCGGTGACATGGCGCCCGATTTCAGCGCGACCCTCGAAGGCGGCCGCGAATTCAAACTCTCCGAATTGCGGGGAAAATATGTGGTGCTCCAGTTCTGGGGAAGCTGGTGCGGCCCCTGCCGACAGGAAAACCCCACATTGGTAGAATTGTACAATAAATTTCACGATAAAGGTCTGGAAATGGTCAGTGTCGCCATTGAAAGCAACGCCGATGCCTGGCAGCGCGCCATTCGGCAAGACGGCCTGAACTGGCCCTACCATGTTATGGAAAATCAGGATTTTGGCGGCCCCGTCTCTACTATGTACAACATCCGCTATATCCCCAGTGTATTCCTCATTGGCCCCGACGGCAAAATCATCGGCCACAACCTCAGTGAAGCACACGTGGACCGACTGCTCCGGGACAAACTTGCACAATAGCCCGCTCAACAGGATTTAAAAACAGGATCCGGCTGACAAATTGTCGCACACGTGCGCGAGGCACAATAATTGCCCTATTCCCTGTCTGAATCAATCAATATCCAAATCTTTGACGCAATATGCAGGAGAACGAACTGCCGACAAACCCTGAAGCAGGCGCTGAAACGCTCGCCACCGAAAATACAAGCACTATGGAAAACCCGGAAAATAGCCAGGAAAACACGGAAATAGCGGATTTAAAGCGCCAATTGGAGGAGAGCAAAAATAAATACCTCTACCTCTATTCCGATTTTGAAAACTTTCGCCGCAATGCCGCCCGCGAACGCCAGGAGCTCGCAAAAACAGCAGGTCGTGACATCATGACAGCGATGCTGTCGGTTTTGGACGATTTTGACAGGGCTTCCAAAAACGGCGCCCTCTCGGAAGGCATGCAGCTTATCCATCATAAGTTGGTGCATACCCTCCAGGGCAAAGGCCTTGAACAGGTGGAAACCAAAGCCGGCGATAGCTTCAATGCCGATTTCCACGAGGCAATCACGGAAATTCCGGCGCCTGCCGAAGACCTCAAGGGCAAAATTGTAGATGTCATCGAACCTGCCTACCGCCTCGGCGACCGCATCATCCGGTTTGCCAAAGTGGTGGTTGGTAACTAACCTCAAACAAACCCGGTTCTCAGTGTTCGGAAAGCGCTACTACCTGAAAACTGCACCCATCGTTGACTGCTCACTGTTAACTGTTGACTGAAAATTATGGCCAAACGCGATTATTACGAAGTACTCGAGGTGGCGAAAAACGCCAGCGCCGACGAAATAAAAAAATCCTATCGCAAAAAAGCGATGGAATACCACCCCGACCGTAACCCCGGGGACAAAGCTGCCGAAGACAAATTCAAGGAGGCCGCTGAAGCCTATGATGTGCTCAGCGATGCCGACAAACGCGCACGCTACGACCGCCTCGGCCATGCCGGCATGAGCGGCGGTGCCGGGGGCGGATACTCCGACTTCTCCGGCATGGATATGGAGGATATTCTCCGCCGCTTCGGTTTCGACTCCGACGACGGCATCTTCGGATCCTTCTTCGGCGGCGGTGGCGGACGCGGACGCGCCAGCGGACGGGCACGCGGCGTACGCGGCACCGACCTCCGTATCAAGGTAAAACTCACGCTGGAAGACATCAACACCGGCGTCAAAAAAACCATTAAAGTGCGCAAGCAGGTCAACTGCAACACTTGTAATGGCAGTGGCTCGCGCGATGGTGCAGCCAGCACCTGCGGCACCTGCCGCGGCGCAGGTGTGGTGGGCCGCGTGACACAAACCCCATTCGGCATGATGCAAACCACTGCTGAATGCCCCACCTGTAAAGGCACCGGCTCTACCATCAGCAATCCCTGCAACGTTTGCAAAGGCGATGGCCGCGTTTTCGGCGAAGAAACCATTGAGGTGGATATCCCGGCAGGTGTACACGAAGGCATACAGCTCAACATGCGCGGCAAAGGTAATGCCGGCGCCAAAGGCGGTCAGCCCGGCGACCTGCTCATTGCCGTTGAAGAACAATCCCACGAGCAGTTCTCCCGCGACGGCAGCAATTTGCTCTACGACCTGTACCTCAATTTCGCCGACGCCGCCCTCGGCGCCAAAGTAGAACTCCGTACCCTCGACGGCGAAGTGCGCATTACCATACCGCCCGGCACACAGGCCGGCAAAATTTTCCGACTCAAAGACAAAGGCCTGCCCGAGCTGCAAAGTCGCCAGCGCGGCGACCTGCTGGTGCATGTCAACGTCTGGACACCTAAAAAAATCAGCGACGAAGAGCGCAAAATGCTCGAAAAAATGCGGGAAATGAACAATTTCAAGCCTTCGCCCGGCAAAGAAGAACGCAGTTTCTTCGATCGCGTGAAGGATATGTTCAGCGAATAGTTTTACAATAACTTATCCTGCACTTAACGCGCATGTGCTAAAGGCGCTGATAATTTCGTCCCGACAAAATCAGCGCCTTTTTCATGACCATTCCTGTACACAACGCCTCCCACTGGATACCCGCAGACACTACTTTATCCGGTACCAATATTTGCCTGCGGCCACTTCGGCCAGATCACTTTGAGTCCCTCATTGAAATGGGACGCGATCCGCGCATCTGGACAAACTTTCCCAGCGACCGCAGCGACCCCACTGTCCACCGCCGTTATCTGGAAGCGATGTTTGCAGAAATGCAGGCCGGCCAAATACACGCTTTTGTTATTGAAAAAACAGAAAATGGTGAAATTGCGGGCCTTACCCGCCTTTTTCACCTCAACCCAACCCATCGACACTGCGAAATAGGTACCTGGTTGGGCACCGACCACTGGCATTCCGGCATCAATACCGAATCCAAATTCCTGCTGATGGCCTATTGTTTTGAGCACCTGCAAATGCTGCGCGTACAATTCCGCACCGACGCGGACAACCTGCGCTCCCGCAAGGCACTGGAAAAATTAGGCGCCCAATTGGAAGGTATCATCCGTAAAGAACGCATCCGCGATAATGGCCAAACCCGCGACGCCGCCATATACAGCATTCTGGATGATGAGTGGGCTTTCGTCCGCGAGCGCCTTCTCGAACGCATGCACCGGGCCAAAATACCACACGAGGCCCGCCGCCACGAAGCCGAAACCTGGGGCAATGCCGCCGCCAGCTCGCGCAATGAATATGAATGCTGAGGAGTATGCACCCGATACTTGTTCGGGCATATGCAATCCCGCAAACACTTCGTCTGGAATTAAAAAATTCTTGAATTGATGGCTAAAAGGTGCAAATTTGCAACCTAATATCCTGATATGGACAAAGACCAGGCAAAATTTGAAGCTGCCGTAGCGGCTGAAGTGACAAAACGCGTGGCGGAATACGTCGCACAAATAGGCCAGCAAATGCAAATGGCCATGCAAAACAGCCTTGGCGGTGTCGATCAGGCCAATGCCGCCCTCGAGGCGGAACGTCAGAAGCTGATACAAGCCACTGAAGCTGCGCATGCAGCACGCGCCAAAATAGAAGCGGAGGCAGAACAGCTATTCCAGGAGTACTTTGAAACCCGAAGAACCGCACTGATTGAATTTACCCAAAAAGAACAACTGCGCAACCTGATCTACAACAACCTGCAAATGGGATATAAAGTTGAAGACATCTGCGTCTGGTTGCATGTGGAAAAAGAACAGGTGGAAGCGGTGCAAACGATCATAATACGCAAAAAGAACTTCCGCCAGGCTCATAAGCTGCCACCGATGGACAATAATCCAAGGGTTTTCTATAAAACTGAAGGTCGCGGCGGCACCATTACTTTCCAAAACGACCTCAGTCAATTCGATTTGTGGTGGGAATTCGGCACAGACGGCACCCTCGTACTCGTAGAAGGCATTAACCCGGCCCAGTGGCAATCGCGCACCAAACTCCCATTGGAACAGCGCGAAACAATCCTCACTTTTATTGCCGAACGCATTCTGACAGACCAGACCAGCAGCGGCGATTACACCTATGAAATTGAAGATAATTTTATGAGTATTGTCAGACGATAAACCGCTTTTACTACACACATTTATTTTTTCGGGCGCACACAACCATTTCAGACAAGCGCGTATTCTTTAAAATAAACACTAGTTCACCATCTAAATTTATCAGACATGATGTCCAAACCGCTTTTTCTGGTATGTTTTCTCTTTATTGTAAACCTTGGCAGCGCATTTGCACAATCTGCTCGCCCTTATTTTGCCCGGGCTCAAGGGGGCTATGGTTTGTGTGGCAGTGGTGACCGACAGGGCTATGTGGCAGATGTAAGTGTGGGTAAATACCTGCTCCCGCGCCTGAAGGCAGGTATTGGTGTTGCTTTTGCCGATTTCGACAATGGCGTGTACAACCCGGCTTCCGAAAACCAGGCGCTGGCCTGGAGTGTCAACCTGAATGGCTATTTTGATATTGTGAGCACCCGATTGGTAAAATTGGAATTGGGCGCCGGACCAAATATTCAACTCTGGGACTGGAATTACAAAGCGCCAGCCAACACGACTTATGTGCTTGATGATGATCTCAGGGTGATGCCCGGCCAGGCCATACAGTTCGATGAGTGGCAGGTGGGTTATACCTTATCGGCAGGCGTACTTATTACCCCTACTGAAAAACTGGAACTGGGCCTTTGGGGCGTACACCAGAATGGCGTCCATGGCAATAACATCTCCACCGTCCGCGTGGGCATGGGTGTAAAATTCTAAAATACATACAGGTACGGGCAAACTCAAAACACTGCCCGTACCTGTGCTCTTCCTACATGAATAATGCGGTTTTCGCCTGTTTTTCGCCCTTCATAGCTCAAATTGAGCTGCATACTTTTGGATAACTGGCGATCCAGCCCAAGCGTCCAGAGGTAGTTCCGTCCTTTTGACAGGCCCTCCAGCATGGTAAAGGCCACCGGCGTGTTGAGAGTGCCGGAATAGCGCACATCGGCTAATTTACCCTTTATCCTCAGGGAAGTTGACGGTTTAAAGCCCTGTTTAGCCAACTTTGGCGCAGGGTTCCAGTTTAACTCCAGGTTTACATCATCCTGCAAGGCCGTTTCCTGTGCCCCGAGTACATTCCGGCTATGCTGCCTGCCCGCCTGCGCCTGCAAACGAAAACTTCGGAGCGGCAGCCAGGTCAGTTTCGGCCCTGCCCGCCAATAGTCAATCCGGTAGTCCCGCGCGTTGAACACCTGATTATCGCTCTCTTTCATTCCTTTAATAAAATCCGCTTCGGAACTCCAGCGCCGCCCCAGGTTAACACGCAGATGCATATTTACATCTGTATTACGGCGGCGCTCAAAACCGGTGGTCAGCGCTACCTGATTGCGCAAATCGCCTTGCGAAAGCGCGATATCCCAGGCCGGATTGGCGCGATTGATAAAAAGGGTATTTCTGCTTGAAAAACTATTGGCCACCAAGGCCGTATCGGCCAGTCCCCGCTGAAAAGGGTTCCAGACAGAAACGCCCGCCGCTTCGGCAAAACTCCGCCGGTTGATTTGCAACAATTGCTGAACGGCTGTTTTTTTGACGGCGCGCGTCCAGATATTTTTTCTTTTAAAACGCAGCAAACGCGGCTCAAAACGAAGGTTCTGACTCAGCACGACATTATTCGTGCGCACATATTCGGTGCTGGAAACCGCCACCCGCACATACGAAGCCTGATCCTGAAAAACGGCCAGCTCCATTTCATCAATTTGTAGAATACTGTCGCGGTTGCGGTCTATCCAGCTGTACTGCCCTTCTCCGGGGTTCACGCGCACATAATTATACTCCAATTTCGGGCTTTGCCCCGAGCCAAGCTCGTAGCCGGTGCTCAGGTTCAGGGCGTTTTTCCAAGCCGCAAGCGAATAATCTATACGTCCCAAATAGGTTTGCTGGGCCTTTTGATCGCTCAGATCAGGGCGTTCTATGTATAGTTTTCGGGCGCTGATGTTAAATGTCAATTGCTGGTTCACCTGCGTATTATTGCGCCACAAGCCATTTACATTTACCTCTTCGGCAATGGTATTTCGGGTAAATTTTTGTTTTTCCGGAAAAAAATCCTCGCGGCGGCTCAAATGGCCATTTAACAAAAAAGCGCGGTTGCTCTCCGGCATTTGAACATAAAAACGATATAAATCATACCAAAAACTACTCCGATTGAGGGAATCGGCGCTGCTGCGCGCATTTTTTTCGCGTTCGGCATAAAAACCGGTTTTAAGCAAGGGCTTTAGTGCACCGGCCGTATCGCGCCGGGAAATGGTGTACGACAAATCGGCTTTGGGCCTTGTAAATGCCGTTTGCTCCAGCGGACTGCGGCTGTCTAAGCGGTTGATTTCCGTTTGTAAAGCCCAGCCTTTGTGTTGCAATTGCAGGTTGCTGAAATGCCGGGTTCCCAAATAGGTGCCGCTGCGGGAAAACTGGTTGAACTCGTAGCGCAACACGCCGGTTTTTTTCCGCTCCACCTGTACGCTGCTGCGCCACCATTGTTCGGCGAGGGTATCGGTCGTCGGTACGTTCCAGTCGCGGCTGAATTCCGGAGGCCGATAAGGGTTGAGGGCGCGGTAAGTGCGGGCGGTGTACTCGTAGGCATTTTGAAATTGTGCCCGCCAGTATTTGCTGCCTTCTCCAAAACTGACCCGATGCCTCAAAAAAGTTGCGGCGCCGAGGTTATCGGCATCTCCCAAGGGGGAAAAACGATTGAGATCGCGCTTGCTCAGGGATACTTCTGCCTGCAAGCCGCCAGCCTGTTTGAGGTTCAGTTGTGCGCCGGCGCCATAAAGATGTTTTTGTTCGGGTGCGAGCAAACGCACGATGGGTTCAAAATTGCCCTGTGGCTGGCAGTTGACCGGATCGGGAGCAACCCAGCGATAAACCCGGCCATTGGCTGCACTCAATTGCACAATGTAATTGCCCTGGCCCTGCGGCACCTCACTGAAACGCACCGAATAACGGGCGCTGTCGGGCTGCGTGGAATACACCATTATATTATAGGGTGTGCCACAAATAATGGTATCAATACTGCGGTACAGGATTCGGCTACTCTCAAACTGGGCAAGGGTATCAATACCTGAGGCATAGGCCTCGCTCAGTTGGTCGCCCACTTCGGCCAAACGCCGCCGCACCTCTGGCGTAAGCTCCTGGGCGCCGCCGCCGTTTCGGCTGTCCTGTTCAGCGTAATAATTCAGGTAAAACGTACCAATCGGCTTATGCCATTCGAGGTTCATGGCGCTCGTGCTGCGCAGGTAAGTTTGGACGGCGTATTCAAACTCGACGATGATACGAATGTCTTTGGTAATGAGCCGGCGCGGCATAAAAGTGATTTCCCCGAGGTTGTAGTCAATGACATAATCATCGGCCAGGCCCCGGCGCAGGAGTTGCCCGTCGATAAATACTTTTTCTGTACCGGCCAGTACAATGATAAAGCGCTCGCCTTCTGCGCCCTGCAGACGGTATGGCCCCTGGTTGCCTTCCCGACCGGGGATGAGCTGGCGGGCAAACTTTCCGCGTGAAACAGCGGCGGCCAGCTGCACGACTACCGTATCCCGGGCCTTGGGCTGCCAGGTCTGGCCGAGTGCTGCGCCTTGCAGCCGTTTAAAATAGTTGGCAAAATATCCACGTGGCTTTACGAGGTCGAAATCGCCCGCAGTCAGCGTGGAGCCTTTGCGTTTGAGTCGGATAAAAATACGGTCGAATTCCTGAAGTTGTCGGGTAGAGCCATCGGGTTGCAGGGGTACGGAATTGTCGGCTAAGGCTGCCTGAAGTTCAAGGTCATTGCCCAGCCTGCCATTCAGTTGAAGGTTGAGTTTGGAATTAAAAACCAGGTTCTGGTTATTTCCCAAAGAAAAACCGCGCGTATAGGCGCCGCTGGAAAGGAGGTTGCCCGACTCCCAGGGCCGGGCATTGGGTTCGTACGGGGTATAATCAAATTCAATCGGGGTGTCGCTGCCGGGCAGGCGCTGTCGGCGCAGGGCAGCGGTATCGAGGCGTTGAACGGCTTGCAGCAAATTGGAGGAAAGGCTTCGATAGCGTACTTGAAGGGTATCGCAGGTAGGAAATGCTCCGCGGATTGCAGCGGTATCAAAGCGCAGGAGATTATTATCAACGCGTATCCAGGCAGCCATGAGCGGTTGGCCATCGGATGTTTGCGCTTGCAGCGTGGCTTGCACGATGGTCTGGGAATCGGGCGCTACCCAAACCGGCGACAAAGGAATACGGTACTGGCGTTCCAGTTGCCAGCGCAGCGGCGCTTTTTGAGCCATCAATCCGAATACCGACCAACAACACAGCAAGAGCAGTAGCAGCCCGAGCCGGCGGCAGCGACCCGGATGGAGAAACGCGAAAAATATGCGAAACAAGTTGCTCAAGCGAATACAGTTCGGACAGGATCGGGGAGCTTCCGGGACAAAAAACGGAAGCCTGTATGTCGGGGACTACAATGACGTCAGACAATCGGCGGGCGTTGCCCGAACAGGCGCACAGCGCCTGCCCGGAACGGACTATTGCTTGGGGAAAATCGGAGCGATACCGGCAGAGTCGATGGGATCAAGCGTTGGTGGTTGCACCGGGCGGTAAGGACGAAGGCGCATCAGCGAATCATTGACCGCATCGAGGGCTTCGTGCAGCAGCAGCGAGTCTACAATCTTTTCGGCTTTCAGGAGCAAGCCTTCTTCACATTCTGCCAGTTTTTTTCGCCTGAAGTCCACATTGCGTTCGGCGGCTTTGGCCCGAACAAGCTGATCCTTATCGGGGCCACAGGCACCGAACACCGTGAGTATACCGGCGAGTAAAAAAAGAATTTTTGCTTTCGGCATCATAGCGAAACGTCTGTTGACTGGTAAGTGCTGCAAAGTTATGGCAGGATTCGGGGGATTTAGCGCCCGCACAAGATTTTCTGCCAGCTGCCGGTGTGCGTTCTGGCAGTTTTGAGGCCAAACCGCAGGATATTTCATGATAACTGTCCGAAACTTTTAAATTTTTTTGAAGGCCGTCGCTACCAAATAAGTTTAATTTTTGCTAAAAAACCGAACTTTTCCGCGCAATAATTATATTTTTAAAAGTACTGTTCCGCTTTTCATTAATTTATGACAAAAAAATATTTCAAGATTACTTGCATAAAATTGAAAGCCGCCTTATATTTGTCATGCAATACAGCGAAAACGATCGCAAAGCATTTTTGAAAAAGTAGATTAAATGTCTCAACACTGAATGTTGATAACTTTTTTCAAAAAAACTTTTGCAGATTAAAAAACTCGCTTTATCTTTGCAGCACAAAATTGAAACAGTCACTAAAAGTAGTGACCAACAGATTTGAAACAGATACTGCCTTCGGGCTGAATATATCTAAGATTGTTTTCATTTGGTTTTTTGGGGTTATACAGGGTGCTACTGAGTAATCAGTCGGTGCCCTGTTTTTTTATATATCTCAAATAATGTACAATATTTTTTTATAATTTATAAAACACAAGAAATCAATTACCTAAAGCTGCTTTATCACAGCTTTGATTACAATAAAAAAAACGCCCTGACCCGTATTATCAGCCAGGGCGCCTATAAGACATAAACTAACCACAGTTCTTCCAAAGAACCCTTTACACAGGCAGCTTAGTTCCCGAATCGTTTTTTTTACACCTTTTTAAGGAAGTCGCCGATACTTTTGTAGTACAGCGCAGGCTGGTCTAACCAGCCATAATGCCCGCATTGCGGCAACAGCACCAAACTTGATTGTTGCAGCAAATAATGCGCTTTTTCGGCTATCTTAATGTCGATAATATCGTCGGTCCCCTGCAAAATCAGCACTGGCTTCTGATAGTTCCGAAGTGCCGGTTTGCAATCAAAATTTATACGACGCATATCCTGAAAAACAAGTGCATTAATCGCTGCATTCCCCTGTGTGAGGCGTTGAGCGATAACCGGCACGTAGGATTTGTCGTACAAATATGCCGGCGCGAGAAAACGCCCGCGTTGGAGGCGTGCGTGAAAGCTGGTATCGCCGGCGGCAATGCGCGCGTTCCAGAAAGCCAGAGAGTCGCGTTCTGTTGCAGTCAGCCGGGCGGTGATATTAAGACTCGAAAACAGATCCATATCCACGCCCCCGGAGGCAGAGAGGATGAGACCGCGCGTGCGCTGCGGGTAGGTAGCGGCATAAAAAGAGGCCAGCATTCCTCCGAACGACTGCCCGAAAACCGTCCAGGACTTGATCTTAAAATGCTTGCGGATGGTTTCAATATCCTGTACCATCAGGGCGATTGTAACGGTACTGCTGTCCACTTTTGCCAATCGGGATTGGCCGGTACCGCGCTGATCATAAAGAAAAACCTGATTCTGTGCACTTAGCTTTTCAGCCAGCGCAACGAAACCTTCGCAGCTCATGCCCGGTCCGCCGTTGATGACCAGCAGGGGCGCGCCTTTACCAAAAACCTTTACATGTATAAGGTCGTTTCCGCTGGGCAGGAGATGATCGGCGCCTTGCGCCGCAGCCCGGGCGAACCAAAAGCAGCAAGCCAGCAATAGCAGGTAGTATTTCATGGCGACAGGTTTAGAGATCAGGAATTAAGCAAATCGTCGTAAGGATTCTGGCCCTTTTTTTGCGTTTCGGTGTCAAGTTTTTCCGGCGCTGCGGGTTTAATGGGTTGGCTGTCAATTTCTTCGAAATCGACATATTCGCCTTCCGGTTCCTGACGTGCGCCGGGAATATCGCCCATAGCCTGGCCGAAGTCGCGGCGCATTTGCTCACCGATTCCTTTCATGGCGCGGGCGCCAATGGCTTGCAGGAAAAGGTAGCAGGCGAACAAGGGGAAAAAGACCACTGCCAGGGCGGCTACCCCAATGGCGGCAAGCGGGCTGCGTTCAAAAAACTTCAGGAATTGCTTGCCGGTATTGGCGACCGAGCGCCAGTTGATGAGCAGCGCCAGAACCAGAAAGGCCGGTGCAGCCCACCAGACAAATTTAAAAAAATAGTACAGGAGTACGAGTCCCAGGATGCCTCCGATCAGGCATCCCCAACCGCTGCTGCGGCTGCTACGGGTGGAGAACATAAATTGCATGGCTTAAAGTTGCGTACCACTCATGCGAAGCAGGGTGGAAAATTCGTCGAAAGTAAGGGGCATTACCGACAAACGCGGGTTACGCACCAATCCGATGTTTCCTAATTCCGGATTTGACTTGATTTCAGCCAGGGTTACGGCGCGCTGAAGCGGCTTGACCGGCCCCATGTCGACACAGGACCAATCGCCCGATTCCGCAGTCGGGTCGGGGTAATATTCTTGCAGGACGGTAGCAATGCCCACGGCAGCCAGACCGATATTGCTGTGGTAATAAATACACAGATCGCCTGCGCGCATGGCGCGCAGGTTGTTGCGGGCCTGATAGTTACGCACACCATCCCAGCGGGTGCGCCCGTCCTGGCACAACTGCTCGAAGCTGAATACGTCGGGTTCGGATTTAATGAGCCAATAGTTCATGATGCTGCGTTTAAGGTTCGGGGTTCGGAGGTTTGGGGTTTGGAGGTTCGGGGTTCGGAGGTTCGGAGTATCCCCCTTTCAGGGGTTAGGGGTCGGGGTCGGGGTCGGGGCAAAGTTAGCGTAAGTCTCGGTCTTTTTGGAGTGCCTGGTCGTATTCAAATGCCTGCGACGCATTCCGCAAACAATCCTCAACTTCCGATTTTTTCCAATACTTTTGCATTCCTTTTTATAAAGGTAAAATAATCAGGAACTTTTTTCACCTGGCATTGATTATTACCCTGACCCCCACACCCCTAGCCCCTGAGAGGGGGATGCCCTAGCCCCTGAGAGGGGGATGCCCCGAACCTCCGAACCCCGAACCTCCGAACCCTGAACCTCCGAACCCTAAACCCTAAACCTTTAAAATTATGGCAAAAGAATGGACGATGGGCGAAAAAGGCTCATCTTTAAAACAGGAAACTGAATATGCGGTGCTGGTGTCGCTGATTACGCCGGATGTGACGGAGACACAAGCGCTGGAATACCTCGACGAGCTGGAGTTTTTGGCCAGTACGGCAGGTGCGCAAAGTATTCGGCGGTTCACGCAACGCCTGCAACACCCGGAGCATAGAACCTATGTGGGGAAAGGTAAGTTAGAGGAAATCCGACTCTATCTGGAACGCCACGAAGAGGTCAATATGGTTATTTTCGACGATGACCTCAGCGGCAAGCAAACCAATAACCTGGAAGAAGCACTAAAGGTGAAAATCGTGGATCGCTCAACGCTCATCCTCGATATTTTTGCCCGACGCGCGCAAACAGCACAGGCCAAAACCCAGGTAGAACTGGCGCAAATGAAGTATTTATTGCCGCGCTTGCGCGGCCTTTGGACGCACCTTGAACGCCAGCGCGGTGGTATCGGGATGCGCGGTCCGGGTGAAACGCAGATTGAAACCGACCGTCGTTTGGTGCAGTATCGCATAAAAAGTCTGGAAGAAAAACTGAAAGACATCGACCGACAGGCGCAAACACAGCGCAAAACCCGCGGAGAAATGATCCGCGTGGCCCTTGTCGGATACACCAACGTGGGTAAAAGCACGCTGATGAACCTGATGTCGAAATCGGAAGTACTGGCTGAAAACAAACTTTTTGCAACGCTCGACACAACGGTGCGCAAGGTCGTTTTTGGCACCATGCCATTCCTGCTTTCCGATACAGTCGGGTTTATCCGTAAACTGCCGCACCACCTCGTGGAGAGCTTCAAAAGCACGCTCGATGAAGTGCGTGAAAGTGATATTCTCCTGCATGTGGTGGATGTGGCGCACCCGCAATTTGAAGACCATATCAAAACGGTGGTCAGTACGCTGCAAGACATCGGCGCCGGCGAAAAACCCACGCTGATGGTGTACAATAAAATCGACTTGTACCGCGAGCGTTACTACGATGAGCTACTGGATGCCGAAACCAAAACGGAGATTGAACAGGAACTGCGGGAACGCCTGGGCAATAACTACGGAGAAAATGTATTCCTGTCGGCACATACCAAAGAAGGTATAGAAGATTTTCGCGAACGCCTTACACGCCTGATCAAGGAGGCCTATGTGGTGCGTTACCCGCACCAGGTAAAGGGATGGGATTAAATTGTAGAAAATTTCGTTTCTTTGCCCTGAACACATGACACCCTAACCCATGCTTTACCAACTGTTTTTGTCCGCACACAACCAGGCTGAATTTGAACAACTGCTCCAATTGACCTTTACGGAACACGAAAGGGATATGATGGTGGAGCGCTGGAAAATTTTTGATGCCTTTGACAAAGGAATGTCGCAGCGTGAGGTTTCCAAAACGGTACCTTGCAGCATTGTGACGGCCACCCGCGGCGCTAAAGTCTATCGGGAAAACAAGGAGGTGATTAAAAAATTTCTGGAAGTTTGGAGGAAAGCTGAGGAAGTGTGATGTTTTCACCACTTTAACTCATGCTTATGCGCCTTTGTAATCGTTTCTTTTGGATTTTCCTCCTTCTTTCCTTTTCTCCTTCTCTGCTGCGTGCCCAAGCCGACTTTATGATGCAGGCCTGGTATTGGGATTATTTCCAAAACGGCAACTTCGGCACCTGGATCAACAACCTCAATGCCAAAGCGACGGCGTTGGACAATGCCGGATTCAAACATATCTGGCTGCCGCCGCTTTCCCGTTCCAGTACCTCCAACAACATCAGTAACGGCTACAACCCGAGCGACCTGTACGACCTCGGCGAATTCGGCCCTGCCTGCGCCTGGGGTAATCGAACCCAGCTTAATACACTGATAACCAATTACAACAGCAAGGGGCTGGATGTAGTGTCGGATATGATCTACAATCACCGTGATGGCGGAGCACCCGAAAAAAATGAAGCGGTGCGCTATTTCATCACCAATCCTTCCAACCCGAATGTTTACCCTTCCGACCGCGTGTTTTATGCGCTGCCACTGGGTAGCCAAAACCCGGGAAATAACGGAGCCGGAGATTATTACATTAAGGTGCGCTCCAAAAGCTACGGCTATAACTGGGCAAGCTACAAATTTTATGCCCGCACCAGAAATACCGCCTATACCGGCAACTCCATCAATGAAGTGGAACCCAACGGTGGCGGCGATTGCGGCCAAGGCTCTACAAACACGCCCCTCGGTACAGATATGGTTTGCGCACTCGGCCCGGATGGCACCGGCTGCCATACTGATGAGTTCAAAATTACACTTACCGCCGGCAGCTTCAATGCGCAAGACGATACTCTGTTTATTTATATGAATAATACAAGCGGCTACTCCGACCACTTTATTTACGGTATCTGGAGTGCGCCGCGCTCGGCCGACATCGTCTCGGAGCTGGAATATTTTACCTACACCAATTATAATAATATGCCCAGCGGCCAGGGCGCGATGAATTACAACAGCTTTCGGCCCAATGACGCAACTGCTAACAGCGGCGGCGTAACTGAAACGCTGGGTTGCGACTGGAACTGTCCGCTCTTTTTCTACGACTATGATCAGGCGCAAAGTTCGACACAAACGGTGCTGAATCATTGGACCAAATGGCAGCTCGACCAAGGCATCAAAGGCCTGCGAATGGACGCAGTGAAACACTTTGACCCTGCTTTTGTCGGACAAATGATGAATTATCTTGATGCCGAAAACAAACGCCCCAATATGGTGGTCGGGGAATTTTTTGACTACTCCGCCGGTGCACTCAAAGGCTGGGTAGATGCTGTTTACGCCAGTATGAACGGCAGTGCAAGCGGCTCTATCCTTGTGCGCGCTTTTGATTTTGCCCTGCGCGGTGAGCTGAAAGAATCTTGTGATAATACCCTTGACCCAAACAATGGCGGCCACGACGTGCGGAGCGTTTTCCAAAGTGGCATGGTGGATGGTGCTGGCGGCAGCGGCTTTAATGCCGTGACGTTTATTGACAACCACGACCTGCGTAAAGACGGCGACGGTATTTTCAACGACGCCCGACTGGCCTACGCCTATATAATGACCAATAACAAGGTCGGCTTACCCTGTGTCTTTTACCCGGATTATTACGGCGGGCAGGTTGGCAACACACCCGATATTATGTTGAAAGGGGAAATTGACAACCTCATGTCCCTGCACAACAGTTATATTTTTGGTTCGAGCCAAGTGGAGTACCTGAGCCGTTACAGTACCCCTTATGCGCAGTATTTCGACCCTGTGAACAACGGTTCTGCGCCCAGCAAAGTGCTGATTTATCAGCTCCAGCCCAATGGCAGTGGCAAAAATGTGATTGTAGCCATCAATTTTTCGGTGAATCAGCTGGATGTTTATCAAAAAATCAGGACCGACTGGGGCGCGGGCATCGGCACAACCTTTACCGACATGCTTGGGTATTCTGCCACGCCAACAACCAATATTACCCCCAATCAGGAAATCCACGTAATCCTGCCGCCGCGCAGTTATACGGTTTTTGTGCAGGGTACCCTGACGCCGCTACCCGTCGATTTGCTGAATTTTCAGGTAAATGCAGGAGACAATCAAGTAAACTTACGGTGGGAAAGCCAAAACGAACGCAATTTCAGTCATTTTGAAATAGAACGTTCGCACGGCAACGATACCCGTTTTGAAGGCATCGGCCAGGTGCAGGGTCGCAACAGCAATACCACGGAGCGTTATTTCTTCACCGACGAAAAGCCTCTGTTCAATACACCGCTGTACTATCGCCTGCGTATGCTCGATCAGAACGGACAGGTGAAATACTCGCCCGTGCGCAGTGTCTCGCTGGAACGACGCAGCTTCCGTACGTTGCTGGCGCCCAACCCGACCAGCGCCGCAGAAGGCAGCAACCTCAGTATCGCTACCGAGCAAGCCCTGGATCTGGAATTTCAGGTGCTCGATTACCTCGGCCGGGTGGTGCAACAGCAGCAATGGAACCTCGAACCCGGGGTGTTCTCCTACCCTATCCGCACGGCAGATTTACCTGCCGGATTGTATCGGGTGGTGGTGCGCAGCGCCGGCGAAAGCGAGCAGCTGAGTTTGATGGTGAAATGAGTGTTTTGGGGTGTTTTGGTGTTTAAGTGTTTATGTGTTTTAGAGTAGTCCTTAATCTCTAAAACACTAAAATACATAAACACTAAAACACTCAAAAACTGTAACATTCTGTCCAGAAGTTTGTTACCTCCCCTATCTTTGCATTCAATTTTGAAAAAAACTCAAACAACAAGTAATATGTATCCGATTGCACTGGTTACCCCCATGTCTCAAGACCTCACCGATGCCGGTTTCGAATCACTGTCTACCCCCTCTGATGTGGAGCAGGTGATGGAAAATCAGCAGGGTACCGCCCTGGTGGTCATCAACAGCGTTTGTGGTTGCGCGGCTGCGATGGCCCGTCCCGGCGCGAAAAAATCGCTGGAAAACAGCAAACATCCTGAAAAATTGTACACCGTTTTTGCCGGTGTTGATACGGAAGCGACGCAAAAAATGCGCGAATATCTGGCGCCTTACCCGCCCAGCTCCCCGGCAATCGCCTTGTTCAAAGACGGCAAACTGGTACACTTCCTGGAGCGCCGCCACATTGAAGGCCGCTCTGCCGACATCATCGCCGACAACCTCACCTCTGCGTACGAAACGTATTGTTAATACGTGTTTTTGTGTTTTAGTGTTTTTGTGTTTTAGTGGGTAAGTGAAATTAGTTCCGTTTCGTACATTCGTGGCACTAAACTGCTAAGCAGTTTAGTGCCACTTGCGAAAACACTAAAGCACAAAAACACTAAAACACTTTACGTTTGGTTTTTAACAGCCTTACCTTTCTCGTCTTTATTGCTGTATTTTTTCCCTTGTATTTTGGCACGAGGGGGCGTATGAGAATTTGGGTAAGCCTGCTGGCCTCCTATCTTTTTTATGGCTGGTGGGATTGGCGCTTCCTCTCCCTCATCATTTTTTCCACGGTAATGGATTGGTTTTTCGGCCTCCTGATCGCCTACAAGGACGATCCGGCCGGAACGCGCGCGCAATGGTCCCCCCTTCCCCCCTCAGACACTAAAAAATTCCGCACCCCGCATTCCGCATTCCGCATTCCGCATTCCGCATTCTTATTCGGTCGCCTCACCGAATGGCTCGTGCCGCGCCTGAACTGGAACCGCCGCGCCTGGTTGGTTTGCTCCATGATCCTGAACCTCGGTTTCCTTGGTTTTTTCAAGTATTTCAACTTTTTTGCAGATAGTTTTGCCCAAATGCTGGGTATGTTTGGCGTAGTGCCCTCCTGGACGACCCTGAACATCATCCTGCCCGTAGGCATTTCTTTTTATACCTTCCAGTCAATGTCTTACACCATAGATGTGTACCGCAAAGAGATTAAATGGGAGCCTTCGCTGCTGCGTTTTGCCACGTTTATTGCCCTGTTTCCGCAGTTGGTGGCCGGGCCGATTGTACGCGCCATTGACCTGCTGCCGCAGATGTACGAGGACAAACCCTTCGACCGGCATCGCTGGAATTCGGGCATGGGGCGGGTGCTTTGGGGCTTTTTCAAAAAAGTAGCGGTGGCAGATTCCTTGGCGCCGTTTGTGGATCAGGTATTTCAGTCGCCCGAAACCTTCGGCTCCTTGCACCTGCTGATCGGCGTGGTATTTTATGCCTTTCAGATTTACTGCGATTTTTCCGGGTACTCCGATATGGCCATCGGCTTTGCACGGATGATGGGTTATGATTTTCCGGAAAATTTCCGCACGCCCTATTTTTCCAAAAGCTTCTCGGAGTTCTGGCAGCGCTGGCACATCTCGCTGTCGAGTTGGCTGCGCGACTACCTGTACATTCCGCTGGGCGGCAATCGGCGTGGCAAATGGCATACCTATAAAAATAACATGCTGACCATGCTGCTGGGCGGTCTGTGGCATGGGGCCAACTGGGCCTTCGTGTTCTGGGGCTTCCTGCATGGGCTTTACCTGATTGTACAGCGCCTCGTAACGCCGCTATGGCATAAATTTGTTCGGCTGACCCGCATGCCACGCCTGCTGGACGATGCCCTGGCTATGCTGACCGTATTTTCCCTCACGCTGCTGGCCTGGGTGTATTTCCGCAGCGGCAGTATCGGACTGGCAGGTGGCGATAGTTTTGCCACAGCCAATAAGGTTTTGAGTGGCATTTTTAGTGGCGAAGGGTTTAGCTTTGCGGCGGTGATTAATAAATTTCAGGTCATCAAAGGCGTGCTGCTGATCGGCATATTACTGTTGATAGAAATTAGTAACCCGCGTTTGCACTGGAATATCCGGCAGGTCAATTCGCCGCTTTGGCGCATCGGCCTGTTTGCCGCTGTGTTGTGGCTGATCGCCTTTTTCGGCACCTTTGGGGCCAATGCATTTATCTATTTCCAATTCTGATCAATGGAAAAAATAACCGAAAGCGCCTCAAAATACCGGCATCTGGAGCAAATGAGCGTGCGCGAACTCTTAGAAAACATCAACCGCGAAGACCAGACCGTGCCGCAGGCGGTGGCCCAGGCCATCCCGCAAATTGAAGCGCTGGTGGAAAGTATCGTCCCCAAAATGCGCGAGGGCGGACGCCTGTTTTACATCGGCGCGGGCACCAGTGGCCGCCTCGGCGTGATTGACGCTTCAGAAATTCCGCCTACCTACGGCGCGCCGCCCGATTGGGTGGTGGGCATCATCGCCGGGGGCGACCGCGCCATCCGAAAAGCCGTAGAATTTGCCGAAGACGATCCCGAACAAGCCTGGATAGACCTGCAAACCTGGCAAATTGACGCCCTTGATACCGTAATCGGTATCGCCGCTTCGGGCACTACGCCTTATGTGGTGGAGGGCCTGCGCACCTGCCGGGAAAACGGTATTACCACAGCCTGCATCACCTGCAATCCGGGTGCGCCGCTCCTTGAGGTTTCCGATCATCCGATTTTGGTGGTCGTCGGGCCGGAGTTTGTAACCGGCAGCTCGCGCATGAAAGCCGGTACCGCCCAAAAACTCACCCTAAACATGATTTCCACCAGCCTGATGATCCGCCTCGGCCGCGTGCAGGACAATAAGATGGTGGACATGCAACTCAGCAACGATAAACTCGTAGATCGCGGCACGCGCATGGTCATGCAAGCCTCCGGTCTGGAGTACGATCACGCCAAAAACCTGCTCCTGCGTTTCGGGAGTGTGCGCGAGGCGTTACGGGCGCTGGGGGGGTGAGCACCCAAATATCAGATCTTCTTTTTTAGAAATTTTAAAGAAACTATCAGAATAATGCTGAAAAAGTACAAGCAATCCTATATTTGCTGTATATTCGCATGATGAGAAAAGAACATGAGTCACTCAAAATCAACAACAATGCGTATTAAAATATTATTATTAAATTTTGTAATAGGCTGCACTATACTCTCGTGCAATTCTAATACTACTCAGAAAAATCCTGAGAATCAGTCTTTGTCTCTCGAGGACTCTCGAAAAAAAGATAGTGATGTTGAATTTGCAGAATTTTTACAGGATTCCGTTGATGCATTAAAAATCAAAGGGTATTCTGTTAAATTGATCTCTGGGAAGCATAAATATGGAGGTCGAACAAAAATTCAATATCAATCCCTCCCACAATTAATTACTGAAGCAAACGAGGACTCACAAAAAAAAATGTGGACCAAAGAAAAACTACAATCCGTGATCGATTCATATAGAAGTTCATGTAGAGGAGGTGCAGTTACACTCGAAATTGAAAGGAACACAATAGAAGGGGCGAACACAGAGAATTTTTCTATTATAATAAATCTTGTCCGAAACGTTCATTGACATATTGGTAATCAGCGCGTTATGTTTTTAAATTTGCCGTAAGAATTTAATAATCAATCGGTTATGGCAAATACATCTTCTCGTCGCCTTGAACAACTC
>JAFLBP010000011.1 GCA_017303875.1 Chitinophagales bacterium
AAGGTGAAAGTACAAATTCTTCCGCAGGGTTCCATTTTTGGGGGCATGCCCCCAAAAATGGAACCCTGCGGAAACTTCAAATCTCCAGTGAAAATCAGTTTACACAAAATACTTTACACTCCCTAAATATTCATCATTCATCATTCATCATTCATCATTCATCATTCATCGTTCATCGTTCATCGTTCATCGTTCTCTAAAACCGGTATCCGTTGAGGAATTCGGCGACGGGCATTCGACGTTTACCTTCCATTTGAAGTTCATGAACTTGTATGTAACCATCGGCGGTGCTGATGCGCAGGCTTTGGCGGCCGTCGGCGTAGAAAGTGCCGGGTTCGGGGAGGGTTTCACCCGGATTGGGGTAGGCTTTGGTACAGCGCAGAATTTTGAAGGTTTTGCCGTCGAGCAGGGTCCAGGCGCCGGGGTAGGGACTGAGGCCGCGGATGAAGTTGTGTACTTCAGGCGTTGTTCGTTGGAAGTCGATTTTACAGGTTTCGGTAAATATTTTTGGTGCATGTGTCACCGCTTCAATGCGCTGCGGGGTGGCGTGCAGGTCGCCGCGCTCCAACCCCTGCACCGTGCGCAACAGGAGTTTGGCACCGATATGCATCATGCGGTCGTGCAGGTCGCCGGCGGTTTCGTTTTCTTCAATGGGAATATGTTCCTGTAACAAAATATCGCCGGTGTCAATTTCATGTTTGAGCAGGAAGGTGGTCAGGCCGGTTTCCGCCTCGCCATTCATAATTGCCCAGTTGATGGGGGCTGCGCCTCGATAACGGGGCAGCAGGGAGCCATGCAGGTTAAGCGTTCCCATGGGCGGCATATTCCACACCAGCTCAGGTAACATGCGAAATGCCACAACTACTTGTAAATCAGCTTTGTAGCTGCGCAATAATTCTAAAAATTCCGAGTTCTTCAAACGCTCCGGCTGTAAAACCGGAATACCTTTCGACACCGCAAATTGTTTTATGGCCGATTGCATCATGCCGAGGCGCCCGCCCGGTTTATCGGGCGCGGTTACCACTGCCGGTACCTCATAGCCATGCTCCAGGAGGATGGATAGCGAGGGTACTGCAAATTCAGGAGTGCCGAGGTATATGATGCGCATGGTATAAAAAGCTGTTTAAAAAGGGACTGCAAAGAACGGCAAATCTGCTCACTTCAAAGATTTTATACCGATAAATCCAACGAAACGGGGATTACAACGTTATTAAAGGCCTGTTGGTAGAATGCCTTGCAGCGGGTGTCGAAGCCTTTGTAATTTTGCAGCTTTCAGGAAGTGTCTGGAACAATCACCCATTGGTAATCCATTGAAAACCCTTGTGAAAGCATCTATCTATCGTCAAATCCATCCAGGTTCTGGTATATGTTGATTTAATGCCCATGTTTCAATCTGTTTTACAAAAACTACATTTGCTCCTGCTCCTTTTATGGTCTGCTGTACCGGTTTTTGCACAAGCGCCTACAGTGGTCACCGGCATCGTGATGGATGCCAAAACCAAGGAGCCGTTGCCCTATGTCACCATTCAGTTTAATGAAGGCCAGATCGGCGTCTATTCTGATATTAATGGCCGTTTTCGCCTCGAAACGCCGAATGCTGCCAAACAAGTGGTGGCCAAATATGTCGGATATGCCACCCAAACGCTCAAAATCAAGTCCCGCGAGCGCACCGAACTGAAAATTGCCCTGCAGGAAGCCACTTCGGCCTTGCAGGAAGTGACCATTTCAGTGGATAAAAGCAGGCGCAAACGCTACAAAAACGACAATCCGGCGGTGGACCTCATTCAGGAAGTATTCAAACACCGCGATGAAAACCGCAAGGAAGGCCTTGATTATTACCAGCTTGAAAAACACGAACGCCTGCGTTTCGACCTCAATGGTGTGACGGATAATTTTCGGAAAAAATGGTATTTCAAACCTTTTCGCTTCGTTTTTAATTATTGTGATACCAACCAGGTGACGCAAAAAGTTACCCTGCCGTTTTATTTCCGCGAACGCCTGCTCGAAGGGTATTTCCGCAAACACCCGCAGTCGAAAAAAGAACGCCTTATGGGAGAGCGCCAAACGGCCCTCGACGATGACTATGATGTAGACCAGGATGGGGTTTCGGCATACCTGAATACTTTTTACAACGATATTGATATTTACGAACCCAATATTATGCTGCTCGACAAGCAGTTTATGGGGCCACTTTCGCCTTTGGCGCCGGCTTTTTATCGGTTTTACATTACGGATACCGTTAAAATGGGCGATGAACGTTTTGCCAATGTCTTTTTTGCCCCAAAAAATAAAAACGACCTGGCGTTTATGGGCAACCTGCTCGTGGCGCTCGATTCCTCCTATGCCGTGCGGCATGTGGAAATGGGCATCTCGCGCGACATCAACCTCAACTGGGTGGCCGATTTGCGCATTGAACAGCATTTTGAATTCGAGGGCACTGACCCCGCCGTCCGGCGCCTGCTGCTGCGCCGCGAAACGGTGCTGATGGACATGAAGATCTGGAAAAACCGCGAGGGCCGCAGCCTGCTCGCCGTCAAAAATAACACCTATAAAGACTACGACCTGAACCGCCCCTTGCCTGACAGCCTGTTTGTTGGTAAAAATCAGCTGCTCAATGATACGGGGAAAGTAAAGGAACGCCCCAATGAATACTGGATTGTCAATCGGCACGATACCCTGACCACCAAGGAGTTGCGCATAGATACCATGGTTCGGGAGGTGAAGGATACGCGTATGTACAAGTTCCTGAAACGCACCGGCTATTTCCTGGGTACCGGCTATCAGCGCGTGGGAAAAATAGAAATCGGCGACACGGGTACTTTTTACAGTTTCAACGACGTGGAAGGCAATCGTTTTCAGCTTTCCGCGCGTACGCAGGATCGTTATTTCAAAAAAATGCGCCTCAATGCCTATGTGGCTTACGGCATAAAAGATCAGGGCTGGAAATATGGTGCGCGCGGCACCTTTGGCATCAAAGGTGCGCGGCCGGGGCGTTTTCCTGCCAATCAGATCCGGCTCAGTTACGACCACGATGTGTCGTTTCCAGGTAATGGAAGTTTTGGCGGCCAAAGTCTGTTGTTTTCCTTACAGCGCGGCGGCACCAACCGGATGTTGCTCAACCGCGTGGCGCGTGTAGAGTACACCAAAGAGTTCAAGCGCGGACTGGGGATGTCGATCAACCTGCGTCGTGCAGACATATCCGCTGTCGGGGAATTGAGCGAAGCACCGGACAATCCGGGCTTTTTGCCGCCTAACAGCATCACGACTGAATTTGGCGGCTGGTTTCGTTTTGCGCCCAATGAGGTTTTTTATCAGGGCCGCGAGGAGCGCTCGGCCATTCAGAACCGCTGGCCGGTGTTTTTCCTGCAATACCGCGTCGGGGTGAAAGGTTTTCTGGGCAGCACCTATGGATTTCAGCGCGCAAGCCTGAACATCAACAAGAATTTTTACCTCGGCGTACTGGGTAAAACGCAAACCTGGCTGGAGTTTGGGCAGGTATTCGGGCAGGTTTCCTATCCTTTTCTGGAGATTCACCGCGCCAACCAGAGTTTTATCTTCAACGATTACGCGTTCAATTTGATGAATTATCTCGAATTCGTAAGCGATCAGTATACAACCCTGCATTTAAACCACGACTTCGGTGGTTTGCTGCTGAACCGCTTGCCCCTTATCAAGAAGTTGCGCTGGCGCGAGGGCGCCAGCTTCAAAGCCTTGTACGGCTCGCTGCGGGAACAAAATATCCCGACGGCGCAAAATGGCCTCGTCCCTTTCCCGGCCGACGAGCAGGGCATGCCGCTGGTACGCACCCTAGGTCGGGTGCCCTACATGGAGGCAGGCCTGGGAATCGGAAATATTTTTGGTTTTCTGCGCGTGGAATATGTCTGGCGCCTGAACTACTTAGATCGGCCCGACGCGCCCAAAGGCGGTGTGCGCCTGATGTTCCGCGCAGGGTTTTGATCAGTTAGCAGTCAACAGTGAGCAGTGAGCAGTCAACAGTGAGCAGTCAACAGTTATCAGTGAGCATAACAATGTTATTTTGCTTTTACTGCTAACTGCTCACTGTTGACTGCTAACTGATGACTGCTAACTGTTGACTGCTGACTGATCACTGATCACTGATAACTGCTTTCACGCCTAAACGGAGCAGGAGCAACCAGGGAAAACCGTGAAAAAAGAGGTCGAACCAGTCCATAGGCTGCATACCGATGGCGCCGCCGATGACCCAGCGGATTTTACCGATGATATGCGGTTCGGGTGTAAATGGGGCTAAGCCAAGCGTGAGGCAGCCCATGAGTACGATTTTCCAATCGTTGTAAAATTTCATGCGGGTTTAATGTTTGTCGGACAAGCCGATGCGCCTGAATTGTTCAGGCGTTTGCTCCGTATATTTACGGAAAAAACGGCTGAAATAGGCATTATCTTTAAAATCAAGTTGATCGGCAATTTCAGCTATGCTCCATTGCGGATTGACTAATAAACGTTTGGCTTCCAGCAGGATACGATCGCGAATCAGTTCTCCTGCCGACATGCCGGTGCAGGCCTTGCAAACGGCGTTCAGGTGGTTGGGGGTCAGGTGCAGCATTTCGGCGTAGTCTTTGGGCAGGCGATGGGTTTTGTAGTGCCGCTCAATAAGTTGCCGAAAGCGCCGCAGCATGTCCAGCTGATGTATAGAACCGGTAGTTTCAGCTGTTTCGGGCATACAACGCGCTACTTCCACCAATACCTGAACCAGCATGCCGCGCAGCATATCGGGCCGGTAAGGCCGGGGCGAGGCCTCGTATTCCTGCAACATCATTTCCATCAATTGCCCGATGCGTTCCAGCGTGTGGCCCTCCAGCTGAAGCACACAGGTGTCCAGCGAGAACATCGGGAACTCCTGCAAAAACTCCGGATCGTGGCAAATCGCTGTAATGAAGGCCTCATTAAAATTCAATATAATACCTTCCGCCTCCGGCCCGTAATGCCAGGAATGCACCTGGCCGGGTCGCATACAATACAGCTGGCCAGTACTCGCTTCAAACGGAATAAAATCGATTGAATGCGTTCCATCGGCCTTTGTCAGCAGCACGATCTGGTAAAAGTCGTGCCGATGCGGGAACAGCAGCTTGTCGTGGCTATTAATAAAAGCCCGCAACCGCGCCAGATAGTACTCGCCGCTGCGATGTTCTTGTCCCATAAGATGACAAATGCTGTATGTGGGAAGCGGCTTCATTGTAACGATGAACGATGAATGATGAATGATGAATGATGAATGATGAATTTTTGGGTGAATTTTGTTTTTAAAGTTTTGAAAATCAGTGTTTTATGGATTTTATGTAATTGCGGCATTAAGTAACCGCTTAGGTTCCCTGATCTTTGCGCACTTTGCGAGAATCCTTTGCGTCCTTTGCGTGAAAAATAACACGCTTGCACGCAAAGTGCGCAGAACATTCACGCAAAGGACGCAAAGGCTAAGCAGTTACGGCATTAAAATAAAGACTTTCAAAGGTGAAAATTTTCACAGCAAAAATTCATTCATCATTCATCATTCATCGTTCATCATTCATCATTCATCACTCATCGTTCATCGTTAAAAAACTCATGCTTTTCCTGTGAGGATACGATTCCAGTACAACCAGGGCAGGACGTATTTTTTCAGAATCCACATAGACCAGCGCGGTTTGGTTTGGTCGATGGGGAAGCTCATTTTGGGTTTGTTGCTGTAATCAAACTCTGCGAGCATGAGTTTGCCGTAGGCGGTCGGAATCGGGCAGGCCGTGTAGCCGTCGTATTTGGCGTTGCTTTGTTGTTGATTGATTTGCGCAAAAATATGTTCAACCACAACCGGCACTTGTTTTCGGATGGCGGCGCCGGTTTTGGAGATGGGTGCGTTGCTCACATCACCGCAGGAATATACATTGGCGAAGCGTTTGTGGCGGAAGGTGTATTGATCCACTTCCACCCATCCGAGGGGTTGTGCGGGATCAGCCAGCGGACTTTCCTTAATGAAATCGGGTGCACTTTGCGGTGGAACGGCATGGCAAAGGTCGAATTTCATGGATTCTTTAACCATATTGCCGTCTTTGTCCTTGTATTCGTAGGAGATGCTGTGGTTTGGGCCGTCGATTTCCGTGACATTATGCAGGTAATGCGGAATGATTTTGTTGTTGGCCACCACACCTTCGAGGGTTTCGGCGAATTCTTTAACGGCGAAAATGGCGCCGGCGCCCGAGATGTAGTGTACCTCGCATTTATCGAGAATGCCTTGTTTGCGCCAGTAATCGCATGCTAAGTACATAATTTTATGCGGTGCGCCGCCGCATTTAACCGGCGTAGTCGGATTGGTAAATATCGCCACGCCACCTTTGAAATTTTTAATCATTTCCCAGGTATAAGGCGCCGTTTCAAAGGAATAGTTGCTGCTGACGCTGTTTTTGCCCAGTGTTTCTTTGAAGCCTTTAATTTTGTGCCAGTCGAGCTGAAGTCCGGGCACGACCAACAGGGCATCATAAGTGTACGTGCTGCCGTCAGAACAGGTGACCTGGCTTTGCTCCGGCTGAAAGGAGGCCACGCGCGCTTTGATCCAGCTGACGCCTTTGGGCATATAATCCGCTTCGTTGCGTTCGGTGGCGGCGATGTCGAACTCGCCGGCGCCCACGAGCGTCCAGGCGGGTTGGTAATAGTGCTTCTCGGAGGGTTCGATGATGGCAATTTTCAGGGACTTGTCTTTGCGGAGCAATTGGGATGCTGCCGACAATCCGGCGTTTCCGCCGCCTACTATCAAGATTTGATGATGTTGTTGCATGATTTGGAAATATTTTTTATTGCTGCAAAGGAAATTGGCCAAACCTTATTGCAGATAGTGTCATTTACCGAACTTGTGGTACTTTTTACTTATTTTATGTTCTGATTAGTGATGAGGGTGATATTAGTCACTGAGCGCGGTGCTTTCACGACCCTACCTTTGTGGCATCGGATGGGTAGCAAGCTTGTTGCAAGCCCTTGTCCGTTGCAGTTTTGTAATCTTTTCAATTCGTTATATGAATACCGAACAAACAGCTTGGTCAATGCCGCGTATTGGCGACATTGCGCCGAATTTCCAGTCCATGACTACTTTTGGAAAAATTGACTTCCATGAGTACATCAATGGCAAATGGGCATTACTTTTTTCGCACCCGGCCGACTTTACGCCGGTTTGTACCACCGAAATGAGCGGTTTTGCACTCGATAAAGATTTTTTCGATCAGCACGACACCAAGCTCATAGGCCTGAGCATTGATAGCATCCACTCGCACATTGCCTGGGTAAACAATGTGCGGGAAAAAACAGGCGTCCTGCTTGATTTTCCCATCATCGCCGACATTGATATGAGTGTGGCTAAACTTTATGGCATGCTCCAGCCCGGCGAAAGCGAAACCGCTGCTGTTCGCGCCGTGTTTTTCATGGATCCCAACAAAAAAATCCGCCTGATTATGTACTACCCGCTCAATGTGGGCCGGAACATGGAAGAAATCAAGCGCGCCCTTCAGGCGCTGCAAACCGCCGACGCCAATGCCTGCGCGATGCCGCTGAACTGGAAACCAGGCGAAAAAGTAATCGTTCCGCCGCCCAAAACAATGGAAGATCTCGACAAACGCCTCAACAGCGGTCTCGAAATGGTAGATTTCTATCTCGCGAAAAGAACGCTCTGATTTTTGAGTGTTTGAGTGTTTAAGTGTTTTGGTGTTTTAGTGTTTAAGTGTTTTTGGGGGTAAGTGTCTTGGAGATCGAGACACTGTTCAAATTTCTAAAACACCAAAACACCAAAACACCAAAACACTCAAACCCTCAAATAAGCTCCTCGACATGATTTTTAATGTTGTGGGCGAGCCGGGAGAGGGGCAGGTCGTTTTCGTCGGAGCCGAAGGGTTCTTCAATTTCTTCGGCGATGAGTTCCAGACTGGCCAGAACATAAAAAATAAAGGCCACGATGGGCACCACGAAATAACCTAAGCTGAACACGTAGCCGAAGGGAAGCGTGAGGATATAAAAGAAGAGGAATTTTTTGATGAACACCCCGTAGGAGTAGGGGATGGGCGTATTTTTTATGCGCTCGCAGGCGCCACAAATATCTGTAAATGAGGAGATTTCTCCATTCAGGTACAGCATTTGTTCGCCGCTCAGTTCTCCCTTGCGGTATAGGTCCTGAACGTGCCGAATCATGGCGGAAGCCACTTGATTCGGCACATGTTTTTTAAGGTCGAGGCGTTCCCGGACGCTGAGCGGCAGGTCGTCAAAAAGTTCAATTCGGGTTTCCTCGCTGCGCAGGTGATTTTTCAGCACAGTCGCATAGGTGGGGATAATGCGTCGGAAAAAGAGGCGATCCGGATGCTCGGGTGGTAAAATGGCCGCTATTTTCATGGCTAAGTTGCGGCTGTTATTCACCAAAGCCCCCCAAAGTTTGCGGCCTTCCCACCAGCGCTCATAGGCCGTATTGGTTCTGAAAACCAAGGTAAAAGAGATCACAAAACCCAGCAGGGTATGCATGATCGATACGTTTTTAACCAAGCTGTCGGCACTTAGTTTCCATACCTCCATTTCCAGATAAGCTACGCCAAAAGCATAAGCGCCTACACCTAAAATTATTGGAAACAAACGCCGTATCGTATCGGTGCGGTTAAAACGGATCAGGGCCAGCAACCACTGCTTCGGATTGTAAGAGATCATACTGCTTCTTTTTGTGGGGCAAAAATAAGCGCTTGTTCGGGAATTCATGATCGCGTGAAAGCGAGGAAAATTTATTTTGAACAAGCACTTAGTCGAATATTCAACCCGATACGGCACTTATATGTTTATCTTAGCGTTTGTATTTCACTCCGGATTACCTGGAATTAAACACACCTCATCTTTATGTCTATGAAACAGCTGTTTTTCCCCATCATGGCACTGATGCTGCTTGCCGGCGCGTGCACACAAGATCAAAACCGCAATGCATCAAACAAGCTGCAAAGCAGCCTCACGCAGGGCCTTCGACTCGATATGGCCGCCGCGAGTACGCAAGATAATATCAGGGTTATTCCCATCGTGAGCGATGCGCCCGCGCCATCCAAACCGATGAATTACGTCCCCCTCAACGAAGCGATGCAACGCAAAGGCTTCCGTGTGCTGGAACGCCAGAACTTCGGCCGCCAGGAGGACAACTGGTTCCACGCCGTGACAGTCATGAACAAACTCCAGGATACCGTGTACATCATGTCCGGCGACGTAGTGACTGGCGGCAATCAGGATCGGGTATTTGCCCATAATGAAGTGGTGCTGCCCGGTTCGGTGCGCAACCTCGAAGTGTATTGCGTGGAAGCCGACCGCTCTTACTACTATGACCCTTCGGCTTCGGAAGCTGAAAAATCATTGGGCATGTTCAAGGGTTATTACAATGTAGCCAGCCCGACGGTGCGTAAAGCCATTGAAAAAGATGCCAATCAGGAGGCCGTGTGGAACGCTGTGGCTGAAGTGCGCAAAGCGAACAAGATAGAACACCGCACCCAAACCTACGCTGCATTGGACAACGACGATAAAAATGAGCTGACGCAAAAACGCGACGCCTATCAGCAATACTTCGCCGCCCAGCTGAAAAACCGCGCCGATGTTGTCGGCATGGTAGTCTGCAGCGGTGATGAAGTACTCGGTGTGGAAATTTTCCGCACGCCCACCTTGTTCCAAAGCCGCTGCGAGCCACTCCTGCATGGCTATATTGCAGACGCTGCGGTTATGGAAAAAACGGATAAAAACCTCGCCGATGCTGCCATTCAGGCGCGTTTTGAGCGGGTTGCCCGTTTGACAGACGCCGATAAAATCCCCGGTTCAGAAACCGGAAAATTCTCCCTGCACGGTCAGTGGCTGCATGTTTACAGCAAATAGAGGAAAGTGTTTGGGTGTTTTAGTGTTTATGTGTTTTAGGGGGTGGGTGTTTAAGCGGAATTTATTCGTGTATTCGTGGTTAAAAGCCGCCATGAATACACGAATGACGCTGCTCTAAAACACAAAAACACCCAAATACTAAAATACATAAACACTTTAACACTACTTTTGCCCCCGCATTCAACAGACCTGATTTGTCGCCGTCAGCATTCCGGCGATTGCTTGATTTACCGAATTTGTTATCATGGGAGAATTGTATCAAAACGAAGACTGGAAATTGGAACAGGACGAATGGCTCGAAGCGCTTGAAGAAGTCATTGAAGCGCATGGTCGCCGTCGTTCTGAAGAGCTTTTCCAACGCCTGCGCCAGCTCCTGGCGCGCCACGGCGCTGCTACCGGCGGCCCGGCGCTTAATACGCCTTATCAGAATACGATCCCGCTTGATGAACAGCCCGCATACCCGGGCGACATCGCGCTGGAAGAACGCATTGAAGATATTATCCGCTGGAATGCACAGGCAATGGTGCTTCAGGCGCAGGATAAATCGCTGGCCCTCGGCGGGCATATCGCCACTTTTGCAGCGTCTTCCACGATGTCGGAAGTGTTGTTCAACCACTTTTTGCGCAATCGCAGTGCCGAATATGGCGGCGATTTGCTCATGATTCAAGGCCATGCCTCGCCCGGTATCTACGCCCGCGCGGCATTTGAAGGTCGATTGGATATGCAGGCCATCGCCGATTTCCGTCAGGAAACCATCGGCGGGGTTTCCAGCTACCCCCACCCGCGCCGTATGCCAAACTTCTGGCAAGCGCCTACCGTGAGTATGGGCCTCGGCCCCATGACGGCTATTTATCAGGCCCGTTTCATGAAGTACCTCGAAAATCGCGGCCTGAAACCCACAAACGGCGGTAAAGTATGGCATTTCATCGGCGACGGAGAAATTGATGAACCTGAAATCTACGGCACCATCGGTATGGCATCCCGCGAAGAACTCGACAACCTCGTGTTCATCGTGAACTGCAACCTCCAACGCCTCGATGGCCCCGTACGCGGCAACGGTAAAATTATTCAGGAAGTAGAACGCCATTTTTACGGCGCCGGATGGGAAGTCATCAAGGTGGTCTGGGGCAGCGAATGGGATGAAATCCTGGCCCGCGATGAAGAGGGCGCACTGTTGGCCCGCCTTGAAGCATTGGTGGATGGCGATTTCCAGGAAATGATCAACCTCGATGGCGCGGCGATTCGCGCCAAACTCGTGGGTGACGACCCGCGCATCGCAGCGTTGCTTGCACCTTATTCCGACGAACAACTCCGCAAATTGCGCCGCGGTGGCAACGACCGTCTCAAAGTGTTTGCCGCTTTTGAACGCGCCGTGCGCGCCAATAAACCCGTGGCCATTATTTCCCAAACGGTAAAAGGATACCGTATGGGTAAAGCCGCCGAAGGGAAAAATACGGCCCACCAGACCAAAGACATCAGCGACGAAGCACGTATAGAAACCAAAAATGAATACCGCATCCCGATTACGGATGAGGAAGCCAAAGCGGCTAAATTCTGGTTTCCGGCGCCTGATTCGGCTGAAGCAAAATACCTCCAGGCGCGCAGGAAAACCCTTGGAGGCTACCTGCCCGAACGCCACGACAAACACGAGCCTTTCGTAGTGCCGCAACTGAGCCTGTTTGAAAAACAACTCGGCGGCTCCAAAGTCGTAGGCGATCGTTCCTTTTCCACCACTTCGGCCATGATCGATATTATGACCCAATTGATCCGAAATCCGGAAATTGGCAAGTATATCGTACCCATTGTGCCCGATGAAGCACAAACCTTCGGGATGCACCCGCTCTTCACTTCTGCCAAGATCTGGAACCAGAAAGGCCAGAACTATACCGGCCTGGAGATCGGTTTTTCAACCATTAAATATGTAGAATCCCGCACCGGACAGGTGTTGCAGGAGGGTATCAATGAAGATGGCGCAACGGCCTCCTTTACGGCTGCCGGCACAGCGTATCACCTGCACGGCATCCCGACGGTACCTTTTTATATTTATTACTCCATGTTCGGCTTCCAGCGCGTGGGCGACATGGTGTGGGCTGCTGCCGATATGATGTGCCGCGGCTTCCTGCTGGGCGCCACTGCGGGCCGCACAACGCTCAACGGCGAAGGGCTGCAACACCAGGACGGCCATTCGCTGCTTCTGGCGCAAACCATGCCTTCTGTGATCAGCTATGATCCCGCATTCGCTTATGAATTAGCGGTGATCGTTCAGGAGGGCCTGCGCCGTATGTATGGCGAAGGTGAGAATAAAATTTTCTACCTCACCCTGTACAACGAAAACCTGCTCATGCCTGAAATGCCCAAAGGCGTGGAGGAAGGTATCAAACGCGGTTTGTATCGCTACAAGCAGTCGGCCAATAAATCGGCCAAAGCCAGCGTAAAAGCCCATCTGTTTGGCTCCGGTGTTATCATGGATCAGGTGTTGAAAGCCGCAGAAATTCTGGAACAGGAAGGCGTCAGTACCGATGTGTGGAGCGCACCATCCTGGACGGAACTGTACCGCGACGCCGTGGCCTGCGACCGCTGGAACCTGCTGCATCCCGGCGAACAGGAGAAAATCCCGTATGTGCAGGAACAACTGAAAGGTGAAGACGGCGTGTTTGTAAGTGCCAACGACTGGATCAAGCTGACGGCTGGTCAGCTCGCCCCCTGGATGCCTAAAGATTTCATTGCGCTGGGCACCGATGGTTTTGGTTTGTCGGACAGCCGCGAAAACCTGCGCGACTATTTCGAGGTCAGTGCCAAATACATTGCCTTTGCGGCGGTGCGCCTGCTCGAACGTCAGGGCAAGGTGAATGCCAAAGCGGTTAAAGATTTTATGAAAAAATACAGCATCGATTCGGATAAACTTGATCCGATGAGTGTGTAAAGGGCTAATTGCATAAATTCAGGGAAGGGAACGGCTCGAAAAGCTGTTCCCTTTTTTTGTACCCGGATCTGACTTGCCTGCTGAAC
The DNA here is from genome assembly GCA_017303875.1 of Chitinophagales bacterium. Taxonomy (GTDB): domain Bacteria; phylum Bacteroidota; class Bacteroidia; order Chitinophagales; family Saprospiraceae; genus M3007. The sequence continues at coordinate 12,886 of JAFLBP010000011.1, forward strand.
CCGTCAACAAGTTCTTAAAATTTTCAGAAACAAGTTAGCATTCCGTTAAAAAGCCCCGGAGCGGGCAGCGCAGTATACGAAAGGCGGAAAAGGCCGCGTTTGGAGCTAAAATCATTAATCACACCGACCTACTCGTATGAAAAAGATCATTGCTGTTTGCATCTTCCTTGCCGGTTTCGGCCAACTCGTTTCTGCTCAGAATATCATCGGTTTCGGCCTCAAAGGCGGAATGAACTCGCAGGTGAATAAACCCGGCGGTATCATCATTGAAAATGGTGAAGGCGACATCGACCTGAGCGTTGAAGACTTTAAATACGGTACCCAGTTTGGCGCTTACCTCCGTCTTGGCAATCGTATTTTTGTACAACCTGAACTTACCTTCAACTCCAACAAAACCGACTACCGCATCAAAGACAACAGCCTCGGCGATGTTATTCGCAACGAAAAATACCAGTACCTTGACATGCCTTTGCTGGCGGGTTTCAAGCTCGGCCCCGTGCGTGTTATGGGTGGTCCGGTTGGGCACTATTTCCTGAACAGCAAAAGTGAGCTGACCGACATTGAAGGCTACGACGCCCGTTTCAAACAAATGACCTGGGGATGGCAGGCAGGCCTTACCATCGGTACCGGCCGGATTTCAGCTGATATCCGCTATGAAGGCAACTTCAATAAACAAGGCGATCATATCAATTTCTTCGGCGATCAATATAATTTCAGCAATAACCCGGCTCGTCTGATTGTTGGGGTTAATATTGCAATTGTTAAATAATTTTGGATTTTGAATTTTTGATGCTTGATTTTGGATGCTTGATTTTGGATTCGTATTAATTTCAAAATCAAGCATTCAAAATCAAGCATCAAAAATCCAAAATTAAGAATCAAGCATTTAAATAAAGTCCTTTTTCTTTAAATAAATCGCGCAGCGCAACCTGTTGTTCGGGACTAATGTCTTTCTTTGGCACCGGATTAACCATGATGCCTGCTTGTTGCAGCACGAACCAGTCTTTGAGTTCGCGAACTTCCCGAAATGTGCTCCATTCATAATTGCCCTGGTATTCGCCGCTGCGCACCTCAATATTTGCCGCACTGAAGGTGTAGGTCAGTGGGGCTTGCAGGCCCGGGTTACTCCGATAGGATTGTGTAATGGCGCGGCGGGAAGAGATCCAGACGAACAGGCCCATCAGGAGCGTCATCAGGATCCACCAATGCCAGCCTTTGTGCAGAATGAGAATATACAATACAAAAAATGCGATAGAAGACACCCCCAGTATGATCATTTGCCGGCGCTGCGTAAAGGTGTGCATGAGGGCTACATAGGGTTTTTCTTCAATCGTAAACGTCACTTCAATTTTTTCCATGATGGAGCAATACCGCGATTTTTTTGAAGCGAACCGGCAGAGCTGGAACCTTCGCGCAGCAGCGCACAAAAGTACAACTTTCTATGATGTAGAAGCCTGGAAGGCCGGAAAGGATAGTCTTCAATCCATTGAATTGCGAGAAATGGGCGATGTACGCGGTAAAACCCTGCTGCACCTGCAATGTCATTTCGGGCAGGATACGCTCTCCTGGGCACGCCATGGAGCGCAGGTCACGGGCTGCGATCTGTCGGACACCGCGATTGAATACGCCCGTCAGCTCGCGGCTGAAACCGGGCTGGAAGCCTCGTTTGTTTGCTGTAATGTCTACGATTTGCCCCAGCACCTGGCGGGTAAATTTGATATTGTTTTTGCGTCTTATGGCGTGGTGGGCTGGTTGCCGGATCTCAAACGTTGGGCTGAGGTGATTGCTCATTTTCTGAAGCCCGGTGGTTATTTTTATTTCGCGGAATTTCACCCGGTCATCTGGATGTTCGATGATAATCTGGAAAAACTAACCTACTCTTATCAGCAATCGGACGTAATTGTAACCGATAACCAGGGGACCTATGCCGACCAGGATGCCGATATTCAATACCGCGATTACAGCTGGAACCACAGCCTTTCCGAAGTGATTAACAGCCTGATCGGCGTCGGCCTGTGCCTGGAGTTTTTGAACGAATATCCTTTTTCTCCTTACAATTGTTTTCCTAAAACCGTCAAAGGCGAAGACGGAAACTACCGCATTCAAGGGCTTGAAAACATCATTCCAATGGTTTACTCCCTGAAAGCAACGAAGATCAGTTATCAGTGAACAGTTATCAGTGAACAGTTATCAGTCAGCAGACAGCATGACACCCCCTGATAACTGTTGACTGCTAACTGTTGACTGCTAACTGATAACTGATAAATTCTTCCTATTTTGCCCGCGCTTTTAAAATCAAAACGAAGCGACGGAAAAACATGGCTTTTTGGAACAATCTATTCCGGACTAAATCGGTTTCGGATGCGCTGCACAGCGCGGATATTGAATCGGAACAAGGTCAGGGCCTGCAAAAAAACCTGCGGGTCATGGACCTCACGGCGCTTGGCATTGCTGCCATTATTGGCGCGGGCATTTTCAGTACCATCGGTCGCGCCAGCTATGAAGGCGGCCCCGGGGTTGTTTTTCTCTTTATTTTTACAGCAGTCGCCTGTGGCTTTGCCGCTTTGGCTTATGCAGAATTCGCCTCACTGATTCCGGTTTCCGGCAGTGCTTACACCTATTCTTATGTAGCTTTCGGCGAATTGATTGCCTGGATTATCGGCTGGGCCCTGATTATGGAGTACGCCGTTGGCAATATTACGGTGGCGGTATCCTGGTCGGGTTATTTTACCGGATTGCTTGAAGGTTTTGGCGTGCATTTTCCGGCCTGGTCGCATATTGATTATGTGTCGGCGCAGAACGGTTTCAAAGATGCAACAGAAGCCATCCGCAATGGCGAAACCCTGGAGTCTTTGTCGAAAGGTACCCGGGATGCGCATGCTGCCTGGATGAGCGCGCCGCAGCTCGGCGGCTTGCGAGTCATTGCCGACATTCCGGCCATTGTCATGTCTATTCTGATCACCGGATTAGTATATATTGGCATTAAAGAATCCAAAACGGCGAGCAATATCATGGTAGCGCTTAAGCTGCTGGTCGTAATGGCGGTTATCGGCGTCGGGATGTTTTTTATCAATGGCAATAACTGGACGCCCTTTATGCCCAATGGCATCGGTGGGGTGCTGGGTGGCGTTTCCTCTGTGTTTTTTGCCTATATCGGCTTCGATGCCTTGTCGACTACAGCCGAGGAATGCAAAAATCCGCAGCGCGACCTGCCCAAAGCCATGATCTGGTCGATCATTATTTGTACCATTTTATATATTCTGATCGCATTGGTGATTACCGGCATGGTGAATTACAAGCTCCTGGACGTGGATGATCCACTGGCGTTTGCTTTTGCCGAATTAAGCCAGAATGCCAGCGCCGCTACCAAGGGTTTTCTCAGCAATTTCTCCTTGTTGATTGCCATCAGTGCCGTTATTGCCATGGCTGGTGTGTTCTTAGTATTTCAGCTGGGCCAGCCGCGTATCTGGATGGCTATGAGCCGCGACGGCCTGCTGCCCAAACCTTTTGGCCGCATTCACCCGAAATTCCGGACCCCTGCATTTGCCACCATTATTACGGGATTTTTCGTGGTGGTGCCCATGTTGTTTATCCCAAGCGATACCGTGCTGGATTTGTGCAGTATGGGGACGCTTTTTGCTTTTGTACTGGTTTGTGCCGGTGTGTTGAAAATGCAGATTACGCCCAATGCGCCAAGGGGCAAGTTCAAAACACCTTATATTAATGGTCAGATTTTGTTCCCGCTGCTTGTGGTATTGAGCGTTGCAGCGCTTTTTTACTTTGTGCCCAAAGAAACCAAGGGCTTCCTGACCAACGAAAAAACCATGTATGCAGCGCCTGATCTGGTTGGGGCTTTGGATGATGCCTCCCTCCTGCAACTTGAATCCGCGCTGATCCGGCAGGATTCGGCCGGAATGGCAGCCGCAAAAAATAAAGCCGGTGTCTATCTGGCCGGCATTCCAGACTCCCTGTACGCCGGCCGGGTGATGCAACTGCCCCTGACCGAAGATCAGAAATTTGAATCCGGCTGGAGCCTTTTCAAACATAAAATTCCGATGTGGCTCTTTATTCTGACCACTTTGGCGCTTTGTTTCTGGAGCATCCGACACAAACTTTCCCTGATTCCTGTGCTGGGCTTAGTTTTTTGCTTTTACATGATGGCGCAAATTCCGGCCAAAAGCTGGTGGGGCTTTTTGGTCTGGTTAGTGATCGGCCTGTTTATTTACTTCGGATACGGCTACAGCAACAGCAAAATCGGGCGGAATAAAATGCCGCAAAGGACCCATGCACAATAGTCCGCTGTTGCAGACCCTGCGTCTGCTGACCAAAGAAGAGCTCGAACAACTCAATCATTTTGTGCCCTCGCCCTTGTTCAACGACAGCGAGCGGCACAAGGATTCTACACGCCTGTTTGAATACCTGCAAAAGCGCCACCCCGACTTTGAGGCAGATCTGTTAGACAAAGAACTGACCGGCAAAACGGTTTTTCCGGGCCGTACAGCTCCCAAAAACGAGGTGGAAAAAACGATGTCGGCGCTCGTAGGGGTGTTGCGCAAATTCATCAGTTTTAAATATTTTGTGGGGGGCAAAAACCGCCGCAACCAAACCCCCACACCGGAACAGGCATTAGCTTATATCCGACAAAATTTTGCACTGCTGCGCTTTTATGGCGAACGCCTGCACGCACAACGGCAGGGCATTACGGCGCCGGCACCCATACAAGGTAAACGGCCGCAAAAAGCCGAACAGTTTTTTGAAAATCTCTACCTTGATTTGCAAAGAAGACTTGCTCAAATGCCTGATTTTGAGCAGTTTAGTTTGCATGATTACACCGATTATTACCACTATAAAGCGCGTATAGAACAGGAAAAAGCGCTGTTCGACAGCCAGATGGAACGTTTTGACAACGACCAAAACCTTCTGGCGGCCATAGAATCGCTCGACGAATACTACCTGCTGACCAAACTCGACCTGCTCAGTATGCTTGTGCATCAGGAGCGCCTGACGCAGCCCTATGCCGACGACCCTGAGCAGGCCGAACGTTTTAGAGCAAACTACATGACCATGATGACTGCGCTCGCAGCCATGCGTCGGGAAAATTACCCCATTTCTGATTCGGTTGATCTGTATTGCTGCCTGCTTGATTTTCAAACCGCCAAAGATCCCGAAACCGCGGATGCGCTCGCTTTGAAGTTTTCGGAAACCCTGCTCCAACGCCGGCAACTGTTGCCCGCCCAACGTTTTGAGGTCTTTCAGTCGACCTTGCGCAGCCACTGGACCAACCGCTACAACCAAAGCAAAAATGAATTATACCTTCAGCGCCTGCATGCCTTGCAGCGCGAACAGGTAGATCATCTGGAACGGCAAAACCGCCCGATCATCAGCAGTCAGTTGCAAAATATGATACAGGTGGCTTTCAAAATAAAAGCGACCGATTGGGCGGAGCAATTGCTGAAGCGTTTTAACGACAGTATCATCCAAACCCCGCAGCCGGAGTTGGTTGCTGAAATTCTCTGGGCCTTGCTGCGATTTGAACAAAAACGCTACGCCGAGGCCGTGAAAATTTTTCCGCATTACCTCAAATACGGCGAACTTGAAGATTTCAATTTCTTCGCAATTACGGCTACGGCAGACGTGAAACTGCACTACCAATTGGGCGATTTGAATGATGACGACTACGGATTTCCAATGTACCGCGCCACGCGCCTGCGCATAGAACGCGCTAAAAATATGAACGCCGCCCGCAAAGAACGCTGTGTCAATTTTTACAAAATTGCCTGGAAAATGTTCGGCCTTCAGCAAACCTGGAAAATCCAGAAAAAACGGGATAAGCTCGTCAGGGAACTGCCTGCCATCCGCGAACAGCTGGATCAACTACCCGTGGTGGAAAAAGAATGGCTGGAAGAAAAATACCAGGAGTTGGTCAAAACTGAAAGTAAATAAAGGGCTGCACCTCGGCCGATTTCATCTGCATAACCAATACGGCCATCAGAAAAATCAGCAGCACTTTGAAGACAAAGGGCAGTTGTGTAACCCTGTTAACAGCCCAGTTTTCAGTAGATTTGGGTAATAAATGCAGGATATAACCCAATCCCATCCAGAAAACAACCTTTGCATAGCCGTCCAAAAAGGGCAGGAAGCGCTCCGGCTGGAAATCAAAGGCAATTTGCCCGAGAATGGCCCAGACTTTATCTAAGTCGGAGGCGCGGAAAAATATCCAGCAAAAGCAGACGAAGTGGAAGGTCCACAAGCCGCCCAGTACTTTCCGCAATTGTCCGGGTTCGGTAGGGAACCAGCTTTTCCACAAGCGTTCTACTGCCAGCGCGCCGCCATGCAGGCCGCCCCAGATGATAAAACGCGTTGCTGCGCCATGCCACAGACCACCGAGGAGCATGGTGATCATCAGATTGATATAGGTGCGGATTTTTCCTTTCCGATTGCCGCCGAGCGGAATGTACAGGTAGTCGCGCAGCCAGGTGGAAAGCGAAATATGCCAGCGCCGCCAGAATTCGGTAATACTGAGCGACTGATAGGGCGAATCAAAGTTGATCGGGAAGGTAAAGCCAAGCAGGAGCGCGATGCCAATGGCCATGTCGGAGTAGCCGCTGAAATCGCAATAAATTTGCAGAGCATAGCCATACACGCCGATCAGGTTTTCAAAGCCGCTGTACAATTCCGGGGTTTCAAAAATCCGGTCGACGTAGTTCAGGCTGATATAATCGGAAATGACCGCTTTTTTAAACAAACCGATGGTAATCAGGAAGACGCCGCGCCCGAATTGTTCGCGTGTGACCATCAGCGCCTGATTGATTTGCGGCAAAAAATCTGCGGCGCGCACAATCGGACCGGCAACCATTTGCGGGAAAAAGGTTACAAAAAATGAATATTCCCAAAAACTCTCCTGCGGTTTCAGCTCATTGCGATACACGTCGATGGTGTAGCTCAGGGACTGGAAAGTGAAAAAAGAAATCCCGACCGGCAGGAAAATATCTAGGCTTGCCATATGGGCGCCACTGAAAAAGTTCCACAATTCGATGCCGTAATTGGTATATTTAAAATAGGCCAACATACCTAGATTGACCACAAGGCTCAATACCAGCAAAAGTTTTCGTTGTAGTTTATTTTGCGTCAGATAAATTAAATGCGAGAGGACAAAGTCAATAATCAGGCTTCCAAGCAGCAAAAAAAAGTAAAAGCCGCTACTTTTATAGTAAAAATAGATAGAAAACAGGGTTGTCCAGATCATGCGCGCGTCGTGCGCACGGCGCAGGGCTGTGTAAAGCAACAGAAAACCCAGGAAGAGGTAAATGAACAAGCCGCTGCTGAAAATCAGTGGTGCGTCTTTGTCGTAAAGCAACTGGTCGGCAACTTTGGAAAGGTCTATATCAAACATAGCATAGGCTTGTGCTTTTGAGCCCGCGAAAGTATTGGATTTTCCTTAAAACAAGCTTGTTGGGAGCAGAATTAGCATTAACAGCTTAAAAAAAATGAAGCTGGCCGCCAGCATTACTTACCCGGAAACACTTCAAGTGCCATGTTCATGCTTTTCCCGAATGCGCTGCGGTCAATTTCCAGGCCCGCATCCACTTCATCGAAATAAAAAATGAGGTTTTCGGTGGCCATGTTGCCTGTCAGGTCGTCTTTGGCCATGGGGCACCCGCCATAGCCGCGGATGGCGCCATCGTAGCGGCGGCAGCCGGATTCCCAGGCGGCGTGAATTTTTTCGCGCCAGTTGTGGGCCTGGGTGTGCAGGTGGGCGCCGAACTCAACGCCGGGCAGCGCCGGAATCAGGTTGGAAAACAGGTATTTGATATTGTCGGGATTGGAGCAGCCGATGGTATCGGAAAGCGAAAAGATCCGGATGTCGAGTTTGGTCAGTTCATTGACCCAGTGTTGTACGATTTCCACGTTCCAGGGGTCGCCGTAGGGGTTGCCGAAGCCCATGGAGATATAAAGCACGAGTTGTTTGCCGTGGGCTACACAAAGCTCCTGAATACGTTTGGTACGCTCCAGGCTCTCCGCGATGCTGGCGTTGGTATTGCGCAGCTGGAAGGTTTCGCTGATGCTGAACGGGTAACCGAGGAAGGCAATTTCGGGATATTCGCAGGCGGTTTCGGCGCCGCGTTCGTTGGCGACGATGGCCAGCAATTTGGTGGAGGAAACAGAAAGATCTAACTTTGCGAGCACTTCGGCGGTGTCGCGCATTTGCGGGATGGCCTTTGGGCTGACAAAGGAGCCGAAGTCGATGGTGTCGAAGCCCACCCGCAGGAGTTGGTTGATATAAGCTGCCTTGGTATCGGTATCAATGAAATCGTGCAAGCCTTGCATGGCATCGCGCGGGCATTCGATCAGTTTTAAACGCATTGGAGAACTTTTTTCGCCCCCCAAAGTTATGCCATTCAAGACAACTGCAACATGAAAAATAAATCACTCTGGATTTTAACAGGCCTGCTGCTGCTTATTTTCGGTTTTACAGCCATTGTACTGCAACTCGTGGGCGTGAGCTGGGCCTTTTTACATTTTTTGGATCAGATCGGCGGACTGTTTGCCTTTGTAATGAAAGTACTGATGGTGATGGCCGGAATCCTGTTAATTGTTATTGCCCGCACCGATTGGGAAAGAGAAAAGCAACAAACGCTGGAAGACGAGGAATAGGCTTCTGAAAAAAAATGGAGTGTTTTTGCGAGCAATTTAATAAAATGCAGTTCGCAAAAACACTCCGATAAGCGGCGTTTTTTTTAGAACAATTCAACGCCACCAAAGTGGAAAGCGCCTTCGATTGCAGCGTTTTCGTCGCTGTCCGAACCGTGTACGGCGTTTTCGCCTACGCTGCTTGCGTATTTTTTACGGATGGTACCTTCTTCGGCATTGGCCGGGTTGGTGGCGCCGATGAGTTTGCGGAAATCTTCCACCGCATTATCTTTTTCAAGAATGGCGGCAACGATGGGGCCGCTGCTCATAAATTCGCAAAGCTCGCCGTAGAAGGGGCGCTCGCTGTGCACAGCGTAAAATTCACCGGCGCGTTCAGCGCTCATTTTGGTGAGTTTCATTGCCACAATGCGGAAGCCTGCGGCATTAATCATTTGAAGAATGTTACCGATGTTGCCTGCGCGTACTGCGTCGGGCTTAATCATGGTGAAGGTGCGATTGCCGGCCATGTGTTATGAATTGGTTGTTGTGAAAATTTGTCGTGTCAAAACATGCTTTTTGAAAAGCGGCGCAAAGGTAGGGCAAGATTTTATTTCAAATAGCATCTAAATGTAAGGTAAAATAAAAATCATCTTCGGTTTTAACAGATTTCCCCCCGCTTCATGCTACCTTTGCGGCTTTAATCGGTCTCTTAAACCGCAAATATCTCTTTTCAGACCGGTTAGTACATTGAAGAATCTTTATGGAAGTTGCTTCCGCTCTGCGACAACTCATTCAGATACCACAAAACGTGGCCATCTTGTCGCACCGAAATCCTGATGGCGATGCCATCGGCAGTTCACTGGCCCTGCGCCATTACCTGGAGCAGTACGGGCACACGGTACACGTGATTTTCCCCTCCGAATACCCCGAGGAGTTTGAAGCCCTGCCCGGCGCAGAAGAAATTCTGATCTGGGATATTCATACCGAAGAAAGCAAACAGGTATTGCAACGCAAAAATCTGTTGTTTTTCCTCGATTTTAACGCCTACAACCGGATCGACAAACTCGGCGATTTTGTCAAACCCCTCAACGCCACCCGCGTGATGATCGATCATCACCTCTATCCGGATGATATTGCCGACTTCCTCTTCTCCGACCCCTCCTACAGCAGCACCTGCGAAATGGTGTATCGTTTTATTGAGGCGATGGACGATAAGATAAAAATCAATCCCACCGTCGGTAAATGTATTTACACCGGAATTGTAACCGATACCGGCTCTTTCCGGCACGCCACCAACGCTTCTATTTTTCGTATCACCGCCGACCTGATCGAGCGCGGCATGAACGATACCAGCGTGCAGGATATGATTTTTAACTCCCAAAAGGAAAAAAACCTGCGTTTGCTGGGGCATTGCCTCGCCAATCGCATGGAGTACTGGCCGGAGTTTAAAACGGCACTCATCTGGCTTTCCAAAAAGGATTATGAAACCTTTCAGATCCAGCGCGGCGACACCGAAGGCATCGTCAACTACCTGCTTTCTATTAAAGATGTGCGTATTGCCGCCTTCATTCACAACCAGCCAACGGTGGTAAAACTCAGCCTGCGCAGCAAAGGAAATATTGATGTGCAGGAAATGTGTCATACGCACTTTAATGGCGGCGGGCACCGAAATGCCTCCGGCGCCTATTCGCACGACAGCCTCAAAGCGACCATCGATAAATTCAAGGCAATACTGCCCTTGTACACCGAACAGATTCTGAAAAGCTGAAATTCAGCAAAGATTAAAATTTAACCATCACACACAGACATGCGCAAATTTTTTTTCCTGGCGCTCGCAGCGCTTATGACCCTTCTGGTTGCTTGCAAAAGTGAACCGGCTGCAACCAAACACGGTCACCGTTTCGTAAACCACACCAAAAAATCCGGTGAGAAATCCGACTACGGTCAAACCGTTGAAGTAAACGTGTATACCTTCCTCAAAGATTCGCTCATCCAAAGCACCGTGCGCGATATGGGCGGCCCGCAAATGCTGACCCTGCCCGACTCCAATGCTTTCAAGAAAAAATTTCCCGCCGTTTTCGACGTGATTCTTGAAATGACAGAAGGCGACAGCGCTACAGTTTACATGGAAGTAGACTCCGCAATGGCTGCCGGTATCAAAAATACCCTGCCGGAGTTCGCCGATGTAAAAGAAATCCGCTATGAAGTGGTGCTGATCAACCAGTTCTCCAAAGAAGAACTCGCCGCCAAAGAAGAGGAAGAGCGCAAACTGATGGAGGAAGAACAGAAAAATGCCGAAGCTACCCGTGCTCTTGGTATCGAAGTAGGCAACACCGTGAAAAGCACGCTGGCCGACTACAAAGCCGGTAAACTCGGTGATCGCCTGAAAAAGACCGCTTCCGGACTCGAATATGTCGTGCTCCAGGAAGGTAGCGGCCCGAACATCAAAAATGGTGAAAAAGTAAGCACCCACTACTACGGCGTGCTGAAATCTACCGGCCAGATGTTCGACAACTCTTTCGACCGCGGTATGTCGGTTCCGTTCGTGGCCGGTCAGCTCATCCCCGGTTTTAATGAAGGTATGATGGTGTTGAATCGCGGTTCCAAAGCGATTCTCTTCATTCCGTCCAAACTCGGTTATGGCGCACAGGGCGCAGGCGAGCAAATTCCGCCGAATGCCGATCTGGTGTTTTACATTGAGATGAAGCAGTAATCGGTACACTACACCGCATAGTGTAGTGCCCGGATTTTTATTTAACGGCCTCAAAGCAGTCAAATCTTTATGACCTGTTTCATAATGGTTTGATTGCTTTGAAGTCGTTTGTAAATTTGGGTAAACTCATGCCCATAATTTTTAGCAATGAAACACTGTAATTATTTCGTCCTCCTCCTTTTTTCCTTCCTGATGCCCGCCTTACTCGGCGCACAAGCCATCAGCGAACATGGTTATCGCTACAAAATTCACCGTAAATCAGGCAATACGCCGCCAAAACGCGGCGAAACCGCCAAGATCCTGGTAGATGTATTTGCAGGCGACAGCCTCCTGCAATCTTCCCGAAAAACGGGCGGTCCTTACCGCTACGAACTTCCTGCCCCGAATGTGCGCATGGAGCACTACCCGCCGATGTTCGATGCGGCGCTCCTGATGGGCGTAGGCGACAGCCTCACCATTTGGCAGCCTGTAGATACTTTTATGCGTCGTTTTCTGCCGCAAGCCGTGCAACATATCAAAGAGATCCGCTTTGAATTGTCGATGCGCGAGGTGATTTCCGCCGAAATCATAGAAAAAGAAAACCAGGAGTTGGCTAATTACCTGCAAAATCTCCAGGCGAAAATTCAGTCGGTCACCCGCGAACTTACCCTCGGTAACCTGGACAGCCAATGCAAAAAAGGGGAAGGCGGACTCAAGGTGCTCATCGAGCGCGAAGGCACGGGCAATGCCCTGCGCCGTGGAGAGCCGCTCTCGGTACATTATATCGCTATGCTGACCGACGGTACAAGCTTCGACAACTCTTTTGAACGCAAAGAACCATTGGCCTTCCCGGTAGGGGTGGGGCAGATGATTGCCGGCTTCGATGAGGGCCTGATGATGTTGCGCCACGGCTCGCGTGCCTATATATACATTCCTTACCCCCTCGCTTACGGCGAAACCGGACAAGGCCCGGTGCCACCCATGGCTGATCTGGTCTTTTACGTGGAAGTGCTGTGAGGTATTTTAGTGTTTATGTGTTTTAGTGTTTATGTGTTTTAGCATATCTCAGGCGCGGAGTCATTCGTGTATTCGTGGCTTTTTTCCTATAATACCTTGCACTCCAAGACTCCTCAATCTCTAAAACACTAAAACTCTAAAACACTTAAATTCCTTAATCCTGTCATTTTTGTCCGTGTCCGAACAAAACCCCAAGCTTCCTGAACGCCTTTACCGGATAACACTGTAATTTTGTGCCATTATGGAACAAGTAAAATGTTTGATCATCGGCTCTGGCCCTGCGGGCTACACAGCAGCCATTTACGCCGCCCGTGCGGGCCTCAAACCCCTCATGTACACTGGTTTACAAGCTGGCGGCCAGCTCACTACCACCACCGAAGTGGACAACTATCCGGGCTACCCGAATGGTCGCCACGGTTTGGATATGATGGAAGATTTCCGTCAGCAAGCCGTTCGATTTGAGACGGAAATCCGCTACGAGCGCATTGTTAAAGTAGACCTTACCGGCCCGATTCACAAAGCCTGGTCGGAAAGCGGTACGGAAATCCACAGCCCGACAATCATTATTGCTACAGGAGCTAGCGCCAAATACCTCGGTATTCCCGGCGAAGAGCGCCTGCTCAACCACGGCGTTTCTGCCTGTGCGGTATGCGACGGTTTTTTCTTCCGTGGTAAAGAAGTCGCCATCGTTGGCGGCGGCGATACTGCGGCTGAAGAAAGCACTTATCTGGCAAAAATCTGTTCCAAAGTACACCTGCTGGTGCGTCGCGACGAAATGCGCGCTTCCAAAATCATGCAGGAGCGCGTGTTGAATACGCCTAACCTTGAAGTACACTGGAACACCGAAACAGAAGAAGTGCTGGGTGCTGAAAAAGTTGAAGGCCTGCGTATCAAAAACAATAAAACCGGCGAGTCGTCTGTATTGCCGGTGAACGGCTTCTTTGTCGCCATTGGCCATAAGCCCAATACTGATTTTCTGGCCGATTGGCTTACACTCGATGAAAGCGGCTACATCCAGGCCGTACCGGGTCGCAGCCTGACCAATATCCCCGGCGTATTCGCCTGCGGCGATGCCCAGGATAAAATCTATCGCCAGGCCGTTACGGCTGCCGGTAGCGGCTGCATGGCCGCCCTCGACGCCGAACGCTACTTAGTAGAACAGGGACTTTGATGAACGATGAACGTTTTATAACGATGAACGATGAACTATAAACGATGAACGAGGAATAATGAATAATACATTCAGAACTCTGAAATATTCATCGTTTATAGTTCATCGTTCAACGTTATAAAACGTTTATCGTTCATAGTTCATCGTTCATCGTTACAAAACATTCCTCGTTCATCGTTCATAGTTCATCGTTGATTAATTATCTTTGGCGCTCATTTTATTGTACACAGACTAATCACACAAAATATGAGTCGTTTTCGTCCCGGCGTATTGCATGGCGCTGAAGTAACAGAGTTGTTCAACTATGCCAACGAGCATGATTTTGCTTTGCCGGCAGTCAATGTTATTGGTACCAACTCTGTAAATGCCGTATTGGAAACGGCAGCTGCGGTAAAAAGCCCCGTTGTTATTCAATTCTCCAATGGTGGCGCTGCTTTTTTTGCAGGCAAAGGCGTTTCCAATGAGAATCAACGCGCGGCCATTCTGGGCGGTATTTCCGGCGCACAACACGTGCACGCCATGGCTGAAGCCTACGGTGTTCCGGTTATTCTCCATACCGATCACTGCGCGCTGAATATTATTTCCTGGGTCGACGGACTGCTTGACGCCGGTGAAAAATTCTTCGAAAAAAATGGCTACCCGCTTTACAGTAGCCACATGCTCGACCTCTCCGAAGAGCCGCTGCATGAAAATATCGAAATCAGCGCGAAATACTTTGAGCGGATGTCGAAAATGGGCATGACGCTCGAAATTGAACTCGGCGTTACCGGTGGCGAAGAAGACGGTGTTGATAACACTGATGTGGATTCGTCCCGCCTGTACACACAGCCTTCTGAAGTCGCTTACTCGTATGAGTATCTGAAGAAAATCAGCCCGAACTTCACCATCGCTGCTGCTTTTGGCAACGTACACGGCGTGTACAAGCCCGGCAATGTGAAATTGCAGCCCATCATCCTGAAAAATTCTCAGGAGTATATTCGCCAACATTACAATATCTCCGACCCTAATCCGGTCAACTTCGTCTTCCACGGTGGCTCCGGCTCCTCACAGGAAGAAATTCGCGAAGCAATCCGCTACGGCGCCGTAAAAATGAATATCGATACCGATATGCAATGGGCCTTCTGGGATGGTATTCGCGGTTATTACGAAGCGAAAAAAGGGTATCTGCAAGTGCAGATCGGTAACCCGGAAGGGGAAGAAAAACCCAATAAAAAATACTACGATCCGCGTGTTTGGCTGCGTGAAGGTGAAAAAACCTTTGTCACCCGCCTGAAACAAGCCTTCGAAGACCTCAACTGCATCAACCGAAACAGTTGAATCAGTTATCAGTCAGCAGTGATCAGTCAGCAGTGATCAGTCAGCAGTTATCAGTCAGCAGTTATCAGTGAATAATTAATGATAACTGTTGACTGATCACTGCTGACTGATCACTGTTGACTGATAACTGTTGACTGATAACTGATAACTGATCTCACTGTTGTCGGTTGGCGGCGCGCCCCATGGCCACAGCCATTTTATACGTTTTTCCGGCTTCCAGCATCATCGGCGGCATTTCATAGGTCGTCATACCGGTGAGTTGCACCTTCAGGGTATAGTGTCCGGGCTGGACATCAAAATTACATCGACCACTTATATCTGTGAGCTGGCCGTAATAGGTCACACTTTCTTGGCGTTGCAACACACAGGTGGCGCCCATAATAGGTTCCGTACCTACCGTTTCATGTACACTCAAAGTAACTTTTGCGCGTTCAGGATTGTCCTGATTGGCGCCCACGAGATTGGCCTCCAACAAGGCACTCGGCTGGGCAGGAATTTCTTTGTAAACAACGGCTTTGCTGTTGGTTTTACAGGATAGAAGGCCAACGCATAGCGCGGCCAAGGCAAAAAAAGTACGCATGGGCGGATTAGAAAGATTGATGTGGATTAATCGGTTCGTCCCAGCCACCATTGGCGAACCTGCAACTGTTCAAGGCTGGGTTGTTTGACTGGTTTAACGCTGTGATTGTCCGAATTGTATGTAAAGCCGGCTTTTTCCAGACATTTGTCCAAAGGTAGCGCTTCATGGCCTTCAACATGACGCCTGAAAAAGTCGCGTATTTCCGGAAAACTCAAAGCAGCAATGACATCGAATAATTCGTCGTCTTTAAAAGGGCGGTTCGGCCCGTATTTTTCGGAGAGTGCTTGCATCAATTCTGCGGCGCCCATTTTTCCTTTACTTTTTTCCCGCAGCAGGATGTCGAGGCAAAGGTTCACCAAGGCTCCTTTCAGGTAAACATTATAATACTGATCAGGTTTATCCACGGCATGCACGCTCAATTCCGTGAGCGAAAGCTCCGGATCGTAGCCGCTGGCTTCCTTTGCTTTCTGGCTAATGGTTCTGGCAAATTCCGGAATACGTATAAGTCCTTGTTTTACAGGCATATGCATGGTGGCGTACTCCGTCATGCCTTCATAAAGCCAAAGATGTCTGGAGAGTTTTGGCTGGTAAAAATTGTATTGTTCAATCTCTTCCGCATGAATATTCAGGGGCGTAACGATGTGGAAAAATTCATGGCTGGCAATCCTGTAAATATAGTCTTTGAGCAAATCTTCGTCCAATTGGGAGTACATCAGGCAAAGGGTAGAGGTTGCGTGCTCCAGTCCGTCGCCAACATATCCCGGGTCATTGCCCCGGGCATGATAAATTAAAAAAGCGTAGCGTTCAACCGGTAGTTTTCCTCCGAGATAGAGCCGCTGATTTTCCAACAAAGGTTTGATGTTGCCGGCCAGTTCGCCAGCCAGTTTGGCCCCGGCATCGCTGTACGCGGCCACCAGCACCTGCGTATTGCCAATGCGCAACATTGCGGTATCGGCCTGTGCATACAGGATCGGGTTGTCCACCAAATCGCGGTAAGAAGGCGCGCGAAATTCATCCCGGTACTCGCTGCTTTGTTGCAGGGGCAGGGTCGTGGCGCCAAAAAAGCGCTCCGGTTTTTCAATATTGATTTTAAATGGCAGTTGGGTTTTGCCCTCAAAGTAGCCAAACAGGCTGTTGTGGTTAATGACAAAAGCTTTGTTTTCGGTAAAAGAACTTTCCGCCGAACGAAAACGCCCGTCGACAAAACCGCCATTAAAATTTTCCCAGCCATCGTCTACCCGATAACGCAAAAAATGCAGCTGCTGCGCCATGCTTATTTTCCAGCGCCCCTTGTCGAGGCGTTGCACCGGCAGGGTTTCTCCCTTGTCGTTCAGCGCTACAAAACTGCTCACCCGATCGCCAAAATCCATATACCCGTAAATGCCCGGCACGATACGCGGTATGTAAAAAACAACTTCCTCCTCCTGAATTGTAGGGGTTTCCAGCTCGATCAGTAATTGATCCTGCACTAATTGCCGCAAATTGACCTGATAGCGGTATTCCCGGCGAACCCGAACCTCCTGCGCCTTGCTTTTATGCAGGCCGCAAGCAGAAAGCGAGAGGTATAAAATGCTGATAAACAGCAGTATGTGCTTGTGTTTTGTCATTTTGCTGTGCTTATCTTTCTACGAGGGCAAAACTTTTTTTAACCTGTTCTACCTGGCCGTCCGGATGAAAAATTTCCATCCACAGAATATAAATGCCCGGACGTGCACGGTCGCCTTCATCGGTTTCGCCATCCCAGCGCAGAATGCCCTCTGTACCAATCAGTTGTGAACGCACCATGTAGCGAACGGGCAAGCCATCGCCGTCAAAAATACGCACCGAAGCGGCATAACCGTCCTTGGGCAGGGTGTACTGAATTTCAAGAAAATCTTCATAGCCATCGTTGTCGGGCGAGAGCCGCGCAACAGGCAAATTAATCAAATTTGAACCATTTTTAGAGCGCAAGCCTTGTGAATTGGGCAGGGTAGGGGTGCCCGGCTCACCCGTAATCAGCGGAGATGCGGAGGCCCAGTTGTCGTCTTGTGCAGCGGGCAATTCTGAGGACAAGCGTTCCAGGGCAACGCCTTCCCGATCTGAGTCATTCAGCAAGGCATTGTGCAAAGTTTCGCGATAATAAAACGTATCTAGGGAAATAGTCAGGCCGTCTTTAGAATAATATAAGGTACAATTGCCCTCCGAGTCATCGAAGCCGGGAAAGTTCATGTCAATTATTTTTTCCGCAAAAATACCCTTAAAGCGGCTGAGCAATTCTTCGGGAAATGTGGTCAGCACGGCATAATCGCCGGGCAAAAAGAGCTTTTGTGTTGCAACCGGCTCCACATCGGCGCCCTGTGAGAAGTTGGCCAACCAGAAATACTCCCAGCTGAAGACTTTTTCGCTGCGGTTGTACAATTCCACATAACGCGCACCGCCGGTAGCCGGGTTAAACATCATTTCATTAATGACAATATCGCCGGGGGCCGGAACTTGTGGCAAGCCAAACAGGAGGGTATCGGCTACAAGTTTATTGCCGCTGCAATCCGAAGCATTTTCATTACAAATAAACTGATACACAATGCCCGGCTGAAAGGGCAGGCCAAAATCGACGGTCAGCACTGAACGATCCTGCTCCGACACTTCGGCACTCAACACCGGATAGGCGGAGAAGGTTTGAAACGTGTTCTGCGCATCAATATTGGTACTCAGGTTTTTGGAAAATTTTACCCGCAAACGTTGATCGGACAAAGGAAAAACCTCCAGCATACGCGGACGGGTCGTGTCGGTAATGCGTGCAAAAACGGCATTGCGGGCGCCGGGCGTACCGCCGGGCAAAACGCTACAGGATTTCCAGTTGGCTGCGCCAAGGCAGGGCGTTTGCGGATCAACGCGCTCCAGGGTCCAGCCACCTTCGCGTTTGGACGCATCGGTATGCCAATTGATGCTGTAGGCTACTTTATCCACCACAAAACCATCACTTTTGCGCTTGATGGTCAGCACGTCCCCGTCGTTGTTCAGGGCCGGCAAACTCATGGCCAGCACAGTGTCGGCAACCGTACTCATACCGGCTGCGGCACTGACAGTACATAACAGCGCATAGCCGCCAGGCGGCAGTTTGAAGGCCGGCAGGGTTTGCGCAGTTCCGCCATCGTCGATGCTTAAGTCGCTCAATTCCAGGGTTTTATTCGAGCGATTGAAGATTTCCACCCACTCCGATTCCGGCAGCCCGACGGAAGGGCTGGGGTCGGGCATCAACTCATTGATCAGCAGGTCAAATTCCTGGGCAATAACGGGCAGGACATAGCTGAAATTTGCACTGAGTTCGGCAGCCGTATTACCTCGTTGATCTTCAATGTTAAAGGCGCGTATTTCATAGTTGCCGGCGCTGAACGCCGGGCTGAAACTCAGGCGTACTTCGGTATTATTATTTCCAAAAGTTGCAGCACTGATGTTGCTGTTGGGTGGCGCCAGCGCATAATTATCAGGATCGGTGGCCGATATGGTGTCCAATGCTTCGTTAAATTGAAGCAAGAGGCTGGTATTGCTTTCCAACAGGACATCGAGCAGTTGCGGCGGGCTGTTGTCGGGAATATCGGGAAGTATACTGATGTTGTCGAAGAAAAAATTTTCCTTGCGGGTTTCGGAAAACAGGCAATAAAATCCGAAAAAGCGATTGGCGCCAGCGCTGTGGGTGGCATCGCTGAATTCAAATTGTGGTGCAAGATTGCCCGTGCCTGCGCTCAGATTCCAGACGCCGGTTTTGCTGCGGCGCATTTGCAGTTTGATATTAACCGGATCAGTACCCACGAGGCCCGCAACGCCCGAGGCTAAAAGGGTTTTAACACCGGCATCCTGCCTGAAAAAGCGCAGGGCATCGGCCGAGCCGTTTTCCCCGATTTCGAGGAAATAGCCATTGGCTGTTGTCAGATCTTGCTGGTCGGCCAGCAGGTAAATGCGCAGCAAATTGGAGGTGGAAGGCGCAAAACTGAGCCGGAAATCGAGCGACCACAAGGCGCTGTCCGGGATATTGCCCTGCGTGCGCAGTTGTGCATTACCGGCCGCGGGCGCTTTGAGTTGCAACTCTCCGGCAGTATTAACGATAAAACTGCCGGCATCGCCCGTCCATACGTGGTTGGCCGTGAAGTCTCCGTCGGAGAAATTGTCGGTGATTTGGGCGCTGAGGCGCAGAGACGCGCAGGTAATCAGCAGGGCTAAGGCGCAGAGCAGGAGGCGCATGCAATCGGCTTTAATTTTGAAGGGGGAAGATACGGCATTTAGGCATAACTTTACCCCATGAACCACGTAGCCCATTGTTTACTCTCCTTCGGCGACGAAGATTTGCTGCTCGGTAATTTTATCGGCGATTTCGTCAAAGGCAGCGACTGGCGCAATTACCCGCCGGGCGTACAGAAAGGTATTTTACTGCACCGCCGAATAGATTCTTTCACCGATCAACATCCCGTGGTAGAGCAAAGTGTGGCCCGGATGCGGCCTTTTGCCGGGCGCTGGACACCGCCATTTGTCGACATCCTGTACGATCATTTGCTGATACTCAATTGGGAGGCCCAAACCGAACAATCCTTTGAGGCCTTTGCCCAGGCAAGCTATCAGATGCTGATGCGCAGGGCTGATGAAATGCCGGCAGTTTTGCGGGAACGCCTGCCCAGAATGGTGGAAGGGCGTTTTTTGCACGGCTATCAGCAGCGCGAAGGCGTAGAGTGGGTGTTGGACAAGTTCAGCCACCGCTTGTCGACGGTTGTAGATGTAAGGGCGCTGGCCGGGCATTTTTTCGGCCGACTGACGGAGTATCAGGCAGATTTTGATACGTTTTTTCCGGAATTAGCGGCGCATGCTTATGCGTTTTCCAAATCTGAATAAATCTCTTCGCGATTTACTTTTTCGGGCAGCGGACCAAAGTGCCCAATCTTCAGTTCAGCCATTTTACGGCCTGCAATGGCGCAATCCAGCAGTGGTTTTTCATCGAGGCGGGCAGTGAGGTAACCCGACCAGAATGCGTCGCCTGCACCGGTAGTATCATTCACTTTTACTTCGCGCGAGGGCAGGAAATGACGTTCCTGATCGTTGGCCACCCAAAGACCTTTGTCGCCCAGCGTGAAACAAACTTCTTTGGCGCCCATTTTGAAGAAGTGGTCCAGCACGGCGCCAGGGTCCGGATTTTCATCTTCGTACAGGCGGGCGTAATCGACATCGCTGATTTTTACGAGCGCGCCAAGGCGACAAAATTCGGCGACGAGGCGTTTGGCTTCCTGGCGGTCGGGCCAGATTTTATCGGAATAATTGGCGTCAATACTCAACTGACAATGTACCCGACACGCTTTTTCCGCTGCCTGCATGATGGCGTGTTGCGCCGGCTGCTTGCTGAGGGCAAAACAGGTAGTATGGAAAATACCGACTTCTTCAAACTTGGTAAAAGGAAACTGACGGATAGAAATAACTGAATCGGCAGCGCGGTAAGCCTGGAAATTGGAGACACCGGCAGAGCGGGTCACTAAAATCAGAGTAGTAGGCTCGTCTACACCCATAACATTGCTCACATCCACACCGAGTCGGGCGACATAATTCCGCAGCACTGTGCCCATATCGTCATTGCCCACAGTAGCGACCAACATGGCATTATTGCCCAATCGGGCCATATTCATAGCCAGATTGGCCGGGCTGCCGCCGGGGATACGTTTGAACAGGGATGCCTCTTCAAGGTTCTGCGCAAACTCTGCCGTAATCATGTCTACCAGCAACTCTCCGGCCGAAATTATGTCTATCGGTTTTCTCATAAAACGTTGTCTTCTAAGCGCTTTAGTCCCAAAATCAAGATCGTTCATTGCTAAAGCGCTGCAATGATACGGTAAAATAACGTGTCTTACACCTCGGAGGTGAAATGGAATTTTATTTTAGGGAAATTCTCCTGTGCGGTTTGCAGAATCCAGGCAGTTTCGGCCAAAAACACCAGATTTCCGTCGTTGTCCTTGGCAATGTCGCGGCGGCGGCGTTCCAGAAACTCCTGCATGTCTTTGGGGTCGTCGGCGCTGATCCAGCAGGCTTTATGCAGGTTAACGGGTTCGTAGCGGCATTTGGCGCTGTATTCGCTTTCGAGGCGGTGCTGAATGACTTCAAACTGGAGCTGCCCGACGGTACCGATGATGCGGCGGTTGTCGGAATTGCGGATAAACATTTGCGCCACGCCTTCGTCCATTAATTGTTCGAGACCTTTGGCAAACTGTTTTTGTTTGAGCGGGTCGGCATTTTCCACATAGCGGAATAATTCGGGAGAAAAGGCCGGAATTCCTTTAAAGTGCAGGATTTCTCCTTCGGTCAGGGTATCGCCGATTTTAAAGTTGCCCGAATCATAAAGGCCCACTACGTCGCCCGGAAAGGCTTCTTCCAGCAGTGTTTTTTTGCTGGCCATAAACATGGTCGGGTTGGCAAAACGCATGTCGCGGCCCAGGCGGATATGCCGATAGCTGCGATTGCGTTCAAATTTTCCGCTACAAATCCGCAGGAACGCAATGCGGTCGCGGTGTTTGGGATCCATGTTGGCAAAAATCTTGAACACAAAACCGCTGAACTGAGGCTCTTCGGGCTTCACAATACGCTCTTCGGTTTCGCGGGGCAGCGGCGTCGGGGCGATGTCGACATAACAGTCGAGCATTTCTTTTACACCAAAGTTGTTGACGGCGGAGCCAAAAAATACCGGACAAACATTGCCTTTTCTGTAAGCCTCCGGGTCAAAATCCGCATAAACGGTTTCTACAATTTCCGCCTCTTCCCGCAGGGTACGGGCAGCGCTTTCGCCGATGTGGCGTTCCAGCTCGCTATTGCTCAGGTCGGTAAAAACTAAGCTTTCTTCTTCCTCCTGTTTGCCGTGCGGATTGTAGAGTACAAGGCGTTTTTCATATAAATTATACACGCCTTTAAAACGGGAACCCATGCCGATGGGCCAGGAGAGGGGCCGCACTTTTACATTGAGTTTTTGTTCAATTTCGTCCAGCAGGTCGAAGGCATCTTTGCCCTCGCGGTCCATTTTATTGACAAAAAAGATCAAAGGTGTTTCGCGCATGCGGCACACCTTGGTCAGTTTTTCGGTTTGTTTTTCCACACCGTTGGCTACATCTACCACCACAATAGCGGAGTCGACGGCCGTCAGGGTGCGGTAGGTATCTTCGGCAAAATCTTCGTGGCCCGGTGTGTCGAGGATATTGATCTGCAGGTCGCGGTATTCAAAACCCATGACAGAGGTGCTCACGGAGATACCGCGCTGCCGTTCGATTTCCATAAAGTCGGAAACCGTACTTTTTTTAATTTTATTGCTTTTTACAGCGCCGGCCGTTTGAATGGCGCCGCCAAAAAGCAGTAATTTTTCGGTAAGTGTCGTTTTACCCGCGTCGGGGTGTGCAACGATGGCGAAGGTGCGACGTCGGCGCAGTTCCTGTAAAAAATAATTATCCAATGGCTGAATTTTTGCGGGCGCAAAGATAGTCAAATAAAAGTATGTTGAACACTATCAGGCGCCTTGCGCCGCCAGCAGGTACAGAACCGCCATCCGAACTGCTACACCGTTTTCTACCTGATCCAAAATGATACTGTGCGGGCCGTCGGCGACATCCGAACTGATTTCCACGCCGCGGTTGATCGGGCCTGGGTGCATGATGACGATCTCTTTGTCGAGGCGCTCCAAGCGTTCGCGGGTAATGCCGAAAAACTGGTGATACTCGCGCAGGGAAGGGAAAAAATTAATGTTCTGACGCTCCAGCTGAATGCGGAGCACATTGGCGGCATCGCACCATTCGAGGGTTTCCTGAATGTTGTGCGAAACGCTGACGCCGAGTTCGCCATAGTGCTTGGGAATTAATGTCGGCGGACCGCAAACCCGTACATGGGCGCCGAGTTTTCGCAAGCAAAAAACATTGCTGAGGGCCACGCGGCTATGCAGAATATCGCCGATGATGGCAATTTTTTTGCCTTGCAGGTCGCCAAATTTTTCGCGCAGTGAAAAGGCATCGAGGAGCGCCTGCGTAGGGTGCTCATGGGTGCCGTCGCCGGCATTGACGATATTTGCCGGAATGCGGTCGGCCAGAAACACACAGGCGCCGGGGGCTGGGTGGCGCATCACCACCATATCGACCTTCATCGCAAGGATATTTTTTACGGTGTCCAGCAGGGTTTCTCCTTTGCTGACGCTGGAGCTGGAGGCCGCAAAATTGACAATATCAGCGCTCAGGCGGCGTTCGGCCAATTCAAAGGAAACGCGGGTGCGGGTGGAGCTTTCAAAAAACAGGTTGGCGACGGTAATGTCGCGCAGGGAAGGCACCTTTTTGATAGGGCGGTTGATAACATCTTTAAAATTATCTGCCGTTTCAAAAATGAGCTGAATGTCGTCCGCATTGATATTTTTGATACCAATGAGGTGTCGGGTAGAAAGCGTTTTGGCCATAGTATGTTTTCACCGCAGGCGAATATGCCTTTGGTAACTTATTTTTTGTCAAAAAGCAGCACTTCGTCGGCGCCATGGGTTTCCTGCCAGCGCACACGCACATAGGCCTCGTCGAGTGCATCCACGCGGATGCCGACATAATTGGCCTGCACGGGCAGGTGACGGTTAAAACGGCGGTCGACGAGGGCAAGCAGTTGTACGCTACTCGGCCGTCCATAGTGTTGCAGGGCGGCCAAGGCGGCGCTGATCGTGCGGCCGGTGTATAAAACATCGTCGACGAGCAGCACTTTTTTGCCGGTTACCACAAAGTCGACTTCATTGGGATAGGCAGAAAGCGGACCGTCTTCCTGCCGGAAATCGTCGCGATAAAAGGTAATATCCAATTTGCCGTAGGCAATTTTAGCATCCGGCAACAACTCCAGCAAACGCTGGTGCACCCGATTGGCCAATAAAACCCCGCGCGGCTGAATACCAAGTATGCAGGCATCGGAAAAATCTCCCCAGTCTTCGAGCAACTGGTGACAAAGCCGCGTGATAACCAGGTCGAGCCTTGCGGCGGAGAGCAGTAATTTGCCTTCTTGCATCATGGGGCAAAAGTAAAAACTAATTTTCTTTTCAGGACAAATGCGCCGTCAAATTGGGATTATTCCGAAAGCAGGGCTTCTCCCAATTGGTAAAGCGCCAATACCGTAAATCCTGTGATAAAACCCGCCGGTAAAATCAGCCACCAGCAAGTCAGGTTGGCCCCTTGCGCCTCACTGAGCATGCTGCCCCAGGATACGCTTTCCGCAGCGCCAAATCCCAAAAAACGAAGCACTGCTTCCAATAAAATACTGCCGCCGACGCCCATTGCAAAGGCCACCAAAGCCGGGCGCAGACAATTGGGCAGGGCATGTTTGAACAGGATGCGCCAGGCCGAAAACCCCAGGCCGCGCGCCGCAGTAATGTAATCCATCTCGCGCACGCGCAACATCTCTCCCCGCACAATTCGGGTGGTGCCGGTCCAGCTGAGCAAGGCAATCAAAAAAATCAATACGGTATTGCTCTGACTAACGCCCGGCAATTTGGCCGCAGCCAGCACCAGAATTACCGGCGGTAAGGCGCCAAATAACTCCATCGCCCGGAGCGTGATGAAATCTACCGGAATGCTTGAAAATTTATTAAAAAAAGGCAGTTTATTTAAAATTAATCCTACACCGGATGCAAAACCCAGCAGGGCAAGGCTCCACAAAAAATAAAAACTAAAATCCGTGTTTTGGGGAAATACCTGCGGCAAAATAATCGAACAATACAAAAGTCCGGGAAGGCCAAGCAGCAGCAGGCTCCACAACAATCCGCGTCGCAAGCGCAGGGAACGATTGCCAAAAAAGCCCGAAATAGCGCCTATGCTCAATCCGATCAGACTGGCAATGCACATAGCGCCAAACCCGACGATCACCGCGACGCGGGCGCCGCTGAGCAGCCCGGCCGTCACATCGCGGCCCTTGCCATCGGTACCGAGGTAATGCCTGAAAAGTCCATCCGAGCCTTGCGGTAAAGTACCCGGCGGCTGCGGCTTGGTGGTGCTGCTTTTTTGCACCACTGATTCGGTTGCTTCAAATGGAACCGGCGCGTATAAATAATGATCAAAGGGATAAGTGCGCCAGGCGCCGGCCAGTTCAATGCTGTCGAGTGCCGGCTCCTTGAAACGCACAAATTTGCCTTGCGTCAGGGCAGAAAAGGCCGGAAAGTAAACCCGGCCCTGAATGTTGCAATACCAGGGGCGTTTGGTGGCGAGCAGGCCCGAGAGCAAGGCAGTCAGGATCAGCAGGGAGATCCATAAAAAGGAAAATGGCGCGCGTTGGTAAAGCCTTCTGATCATAGACGCTAAAAAGGTTTAATGAGCGGATGGCGATTTTCCAGCATGGTACGCCCCTTGTCGTTTGTACAAAATGCCAACATAAAACCGCCGCCGCCTGCGCCGCAGAGTTTCAGATAAAAATCGCCGGACTCCAGTCCTTCCCGCCAGATGGCATGGATATGTTCGGGAATCATGGCGGTCTGATGCATCAGCTGGAATGCAGACACCCTTTCAAGGGCTGCCAGAAAAGCTTGTCGCGATCCGGCAATCCAGGCGTCGAGCATTTGCCGGTGTACCGGCAGCAGTTCGCTTTTCAGTAAAGCAGCAAATTCCGGTTCCTGCGTGCGTGCACTGAACCACTGAATCATGCGACTGGCCTGTCGGGCCTGTTGCGTATCCAAGAGGTAAAGCGCTGGCATTTGCGTCAAATCGGGTAATTCAACAAGGGTTACCCGTGTTTTATCCTCAATCCGGATGGCCCGGTTGAGGTAACTGGTCAGGGGGTCAATGCCGGAGCTGGCGCCGTGGAAATGTTGCTCCATTTGCGCCAGTATGCGCTTCAGTGTTGCCGGATCTTCTGATTTTTCTACTCCATATTTATCATAAACAGCCGCACAAAGCGCGCCGGAGCTACCTAATCCGTATCCGGGAGGAATATTGGATTCAAAATACCAACCGGCACGGACATCCTGCTCAAAGGCATCGGTATCCAGGCCGGGTATGGATTTCAGTTCCTCGCTTTGGGCAAAAGCCTGCAACTCCGCTGCCCAGGGTTGTGTACTGTTGCCGGGCGCTTGCCAATGCCCGCTGTAAATAGGCGCCGGGGCCGCCAATGCCGGTGCGCCGAGCAGCAGCAGGTGCTCGCCGAACAAAAGCAGTTTGGCCGGATATTGTCGCATCATTCAGGCAAAGGTAAAAAAGGTTCGGGGAATGGAGGTTTGGGGTTTAATAGATGCAAACAAAATGTACATTTGCGCTGTTTTCAAGACCCATTCTTTCACTGCAATATAAGAAGCCTAACCATGTCGCAATTTCAGCACCCCGACCGCTTCCAACGCCGCCATATCGGCCCCAGCGAATCGGAGACCCGGGAAATGCTCAATGCATTGAATGTCAGTTCATTGGATGAACTGATTGATCAAACCGTTCCGGCGTCGATCCGCCTGAGCCAACCCCTCAACCTGCCCGAACCGCTCAGCGAGTTCGAGTACCTGCAAGACCTGAAGCAGAAAGCACTGCTCAATCAGGTTTCGCGCAATTACATCGGCATGGGCTACTACGGCACCATCACGCCATCGGTCATCGCGCGCAACCTCTTCCAAAATCCCGGATGGTACACGCAGTACACGCCTTATCAGGCCGAGATTGCACAAGGCCGCCTGGAAAGCCTGCTGAATTATCAGACGATGGTTTGCGACCTTACAGGATTGCCCATTGCCAATGCATCGCTCTTAGATGAGGGTACCGCAGCGGCTGAAGCCATGCACATGTTTCATGCCGAGCGCAATAAACGCGCCGCCGCTGGTGAGGAAGCCAATATTTTCTTCGTTTCCGACAAAGTCTTCCCCCAAACCATTGATGTGCTGCGCACCCGCGCCGTACCGCAAGGCATTGAACTGGTAGTGGGCGATTGGAAAACTTTTGAATTTTCTGATAAAACATTCGGCGTGCTGCTGCAATACCCCAATGCGGAAGGCGGCGTGGAAGATTACCGCGCTTTTGTGGAAAAAGCAAAAGCCCACAACGCCTATGTCGTTGTCGCGACCGATCTGCTGGCACTCGCGCTGCTCAAACCACCAGGTGAATGGGGCGCTGATGTGGCCGTCGGTAATTCGCAGCGTTTTGGGGTGCCCTTGGGTTATGGCGGTCCGCATGCAGCATTTTTTGCTTGCACGGAAGAATTTAAACGCGTCATTCCCGGTCGTATAATTGGTGTTTCTGTGGATAAACAAGGCAAACGCGCCCTGCGCATGGCCCTGCAAACCCGCGAGCAACATATCCGCCGCGAAAAAGCAACTTCCAATATCTGCACCGCGCAGGCACTGTTGGCCAATATGGCTGCCATGTATGCTGTTTACCATGGCCCGGAAGGCATCCGCGGAATTGCATCGCGTGCGCACCGTATGGCACAAAGCCTTGCAGATGCCCTTCAGAAAGCAGGCAAAACCATTGTAAATGCACATTTCTTTGATACCCTGTGTGTAGCGGCCAATGCCGATGAACAAGCGCGCATTCGCACCGCCGCCGAAGCTAAAGGCATCAACTTTTTTTATGCCGACGCAGCAATTCAAATCGCCCTCGACGAAACCCTCACCGAGGCTGATCTGAACGATGTAGCCGCGCTCTTCGGCGCAGGTCCGGTTAAGGAAAATACCGCCGCCGCCGCATCGCTGCCCGCTGTGCTCAACCGCGACACGGAATACCTGACCCATCCGGTGTTCAACAGCTACCACACGGAAAGCGATATGATGCGCTACCTGAAGCGCCTCGAAAACCGCGACCTCTCCCTCACACACTCCATGATTTCGCTCGGCTCCTGCACCATGAAGCTGAACGCCGCCACGGAAATGATTCCGGTCAGCTGGGAAAACTGGTCGAATATGCATCCTTTCCAGCCCCTGAATCAGGTGAAGGGCTACATGGCCATGATCGAGGAACTGGAAGCCTGGCTTTGTGAATGCACCGGTTTTGAAGCCTGCTCCTTGCAACCTAACTCCGGCGCACAGGGCGAATATGCCGGCCTTATGGCCATTCGCGCCTACCACGAAGCGCGTGGCGATCATCACCGCACGGTTTCTTTGATCCCGTCTTCCGCACACGGCACCAACCCGGCAAGCGCCGTAATGGCCGGCATGGAAGTGGTTGTGGTTGCCTGCGACGAACGCGGCAATATTGATGTTGCCGACCTGAAAGCCAAAGCCGCGCAACATGCCGACCGCCTCTCCTGCCTTATGGTAACCTACCCGAGCACGCACGGCGTATTTGAAACATCCATCCGCGAGATTTGTGATGTAATTCATCAATATGGCGGCCGCGTGTACATGGACGGCGCCAATATGAACGCACAGGTGGGACTCACCAGTCCTGCCCAAATCGGTGCAGATGTTTGCCACCTCAATTTGCACAAAACCTTCGCCATCCCGCACGGTGGCGGCGGCCCCGGCATGGGCCCGATCTGCTGCAACGCCAGCCTGGCGCCCTACCTGCCCAAACACGTGCTGGTAGCCACCGGCGGCGCACAAGGCACTACCGCAGTCAGTGCGGCGCCCTGGGGCAGCGCGAGCATTTTGCTGATCTCGTATGCGTATATTCGTATGCTGGGCGCAAAAGGCGTGACGGACTCCACCAAGTACGCCATTTTGAACGCCAATTATATCAAGGCGCGTCTGGAGCATGTATATCAGGTGTTGTACACCGGCGAAAATGGTCGTTCGGCCCACGAGTTGATCATCGACCTGCGTCCGTTCAAACATTTGGTAGGCGCTGAAGATGTGGCCAAGCGCCTGATGGACTATGGTTTCCACGCGCCGACCCTTTCCTTCCCCGTTGCCGGTACCATTATGATTGAGCCAACGGAAAGTGAAAGCAAAGCCGAACTGGATCGCTTTTGCGACGCCCTGCTGGCCATCCGCCGTGAAATTGACGAACTGGAAGCCGGAGAATATCCGCACGACAATAATGTATTGCACAATGCTCCGCATACCATGGACGTGATTTGTGGTGATACGTGGGAGTATCCTTATTCCCGCGAAAAAGCGGCATTTCCGCTGCCTTACCTGCGCCAGGGTTGGAAATTCTGGCCCAGCGTGAGCCGCATCGATCAGGCATTTGGCGACCGCAACTTAGTTTGCACCTGCCCGCCGATGGAAGCGTATGCGTGACCCCCTGTGTCCCCCTGCCATTTGAAGTGGCAGGGGGATTAAAATATGAAAATGATAGTATTGATTATCCGGTGTTAAACCCTGTTTTGTAAGTATCCAGTTTTTTTCAAGCGAATAAACAATTGGATGAAAAAAGTTTTGTATGTTTTTTACATAACTCGGAAAAGGCTACGCTCTATTTAAACCTTCACAATAACTTTGTATCATTGTTAAACTAAATTTAGATGCCATGTCGAAAAAAAACCTTATTCAGCTAACCAGCATTCAAAAGTTTTTTCAAAGTTTGTTCTTTTTAATCCTTTTGTTCTACTACAATATTCCTGCCAACTCCCAAAGCACAGGCACCAATGATGTACCGGGTGGCGGCGGAGATGGAGAACAAGTCTTTTGTTTTATTCAAGATCCTATAATTAACTTAAGCTGTACGGGACCTTCCGTAAAGTTTAATACACTTAGTTTTATTACACCAAAAAAATGGGATTTTGGTGACGGCGATTACCTTGAGACGGATGCCTATGAGGTTACACACCCTTATAAAGATATAAACCCATATCTTAATCCGATAAAGGTAAAGCTAATTACTGTTGATGAAGAAGAATGTGAAAAGGACGTTCCAATTATTGGTGTACACTTAGGAGAAGGTTGTGGAAGTGTGCGTAAAGTGAGCGATCTGTTGACAAGGGGAATTCTTCCTGCTGGCCAACTTGAAGGGGTGCCTGTGTACATTTATGGCTCTTTAGTGGTAGATGTATCTTACGAATTTAAGGATTGCCAGATTCATGTCGTAGGCGGCGGGGAATTAATAGTTGACAACGCTGCCAAATTAACACTTTCCAACAATACCATTGTTGATGCATTTACCATTATTGGTTCATGCAATAACCTTTGGAATGGAATCATGGTAAAATACGGCGGCGTGTTAGAGACCAATCTTTGTACAATCAGAGATGCATATATTGGTATTCGGGTAATTCATGAGGCCAATATGTCGGCTTTGCCAATGCTTAATCTTAACAATACTACTTTTGAAAAGAGTTTTATTGGTATAGCAATTGAAGGAAAAGTACTTTTCAGCAATCTCATAAATAATAAGTTTCAAGGTAGTGGTAATGTTCAAATTCTGTCACCGAACTCAACTTGCAATACACCTTTGCCAGTTTCCGGCGCTACGTTCTCAAATCGCACTTATTGCGGGATATTTTACAATGGTATTGTAGGCGGCACCTTTAATCCCGGACTTAGTATCAATAACTCTTTTGACTTGTTGCAAAATGGTGTCGTTGCTTTGAATGGGAATATGCAATTGTATGGCTGCGAATTTACAAATATCACTTACCTGCCATCCCTAACAACACCCGATCAGGGCATTGCGATTTGTTTTAAAGACAGCAAAGGAAACAAGACGCTTCAATTGACACATACGGTCATAGTTAGAAATACCGAAAAGGGGATTTTAGCTGTAAGTAATCGTCAAGGTACAGCAGTGAAAATGAAAGAAGTTGAAATGTATAATGTGCAAAATGGTATTGAACTAACTGAAAGAGGCTTAGGCAACTTTCTATATGGAAATATATTTCAATGCACAATCGAATGTACTAGATATTTTGGAAGAATAGAACAAACATCTGTGGCGATAAATATAAAAGACCCCTATCCTTTAAGTAGTCAGTTTTCTGTATACAGGAACACAATTAAGGTAAAACAAGATGACTACTACAGCTTCCTACCGGGGGTTCCTAATTATTTGAACATTCAACCTACTGGCATCTTGTATACCTCCATTGCAAGTGTCCAAAGTAGTATGTTTAACTCATTAGTAAGAATTTCAGAAAATGATTTGCGCATGGATAAAGGCCACTTTGCTATTTGGGCTGATAATACAGTGGGTGCAATAATCAACCAGAATGACATAGTTTATCCAGACGGATTCAATAATTTTTCTGCTCCAATGTCAGGAATCACCAATATTGGCGGGCGGCGGAACTTTATTTACTGTAACGAAGTTGCAGTAGATGGTGATGAAATGTCATATGTCCAAGGAATTGGTGCTGCATCGAATACTGATGTTGCTATAGTTTCCAATATTTTGAAGAATAACCTAAGTGGTATTTCATTGAATCAGGATAATGGAACTCTTTGCTATATTCATGGAAATCAATTTGAAAAATCACCAACATCAAATAATAATACCATAGGAATATTTTATCCTAATACAATTACGGGGGATCAGGTACTACAAGGAAATCAATGGTTTGGGGATTTTGATTTTGGTGCATATTCCAATACTAGCAACTACTGTTTATCAAAGTACTATGTAACCAATAGTGCAAATGTCAACAATTTAATAAATCCAGTTGATGCATTCGTTAAAAGAG
This sequence comes from Chitinophagales bacterium, assembly GCA_017303875.1. GTDB lineage: Bacteria > Bacteroidota > Bacteroidia > Chitinophagales > Saprospiraceae > M3007. Next base: position 44,821 of record JAFLBP010000011.1, read on the forward strand.
ATTGTGATCAAAGTGGAGTTGACGACCCTTGGTTTGAAACGATTTCGGCAAATGAGACATTTGATGCCTGTATGTTTCCTCCTTTTATTGCTGATGAGTATGCTACTACAGATTCGGATATTAAGCTCGCTGATGGCTACTCACAATCGCTTCCTTCGGGTATGCAATGGAGCGCTCTAACAAATTTGTTTGACAAATTAGAAAACGGTTCTTCCATACAAAGCAATCCTGACTTATTAAATTTTTACAACACTCACAACAATGATGAAATTGGGCAAATGGTAGTTGCAAGGAATTTTTACGAAAACTCTAATTATTTCTTATATCTGCTTGATTCTGTTAGAATTAATCATCAATATGTTGATTCGCTTCTGTCTCAACTTCGAGCTTTGGTGTCTGTTACCAATATTACATCAGGAAAAATTGCAATATTGCAGCAAATTGATTCTTTGAATGTGATAAACGAAAGCCTGGAGTCATTTTTAAATGCAGATTTAGAGACTCTTCATTTAGGCGCAATGTTGCAATTTCAGAATGTAGAATGTAATAGTACACCTTGTCAAACTGAGCAGTATATCGCAGATTTGTTTAATGACGCAGTTTTGGTAAATAAACGACAGTTGGACTCTACAGAACTCGCTTCTATAAAAAATCTGGCAAGTCTGTGTGAGGAAGAGTATGGCCCATCAATTCTTTCTGCACGCGCTTGGTATTTCATAGAAACAGGTACAAGAATTGCATCAGGCTGCCCCACTTATCAAATTCCAATTCTTCAAGACAGAAGCGAAGAAAGAGTTGACAAAAGCGTGAACACTAGTAAAGCGTTTAGCATTTCGCCTAATCCGGCAAATAATGTGATTACTATTGAAGTGCCAGAGAAAGTATTTGGATCAACCCTGTTCCTGTACAATATTTATGGACAATTGCTTTTGCAACGAGAGATTACAGAAATGAAAAGCGCTGTGCCTGTCAGTCAAATTCCAGGAGGCACCTATCTCTTGAGTATAAGACAAATTGATGGACAGGTAATCAACACCGAAAAATTGATTATCCAACGATAAATTCATTAAACATTTCTTGTTCAGGGGGTAGTAACGCAATATGCTACCCCCTGATTTTCATTTTAAACACCGCTGCATATGAAAAGATTACTCTACATCTTCCTGCTACTACAGCCCCATCTACTTATGGCCCAATTACACGATAACCAATGGGCTTTAGGTTTTCAGTCCAACCGAACAGAAAATCGTTTCTTTTATCGTTTCGATTGGCCTTTGGCCACTGCACCAGAGATGGTATTACGCAAGGATAATAATAGTACTGGATTGTACACAGCATCTTATTGCGACAGTGCGGGCAATATTCTACTGTTTACTAATGGCTGGAATATTTTTAATGCCAAAGGAGAAATCATTGAAAATGGAGATAGCCTGCATCAGCCTACATTACCACAGTTTGAAACGCAGTTGAGTTATCCCTTTGGGCAATCAGCCTTTTTTTTGCAAGATCCTGATAGTCAAAGTATAGTATACCTAATTTCTATGAATTATGGTGAGCATCCCGCGAATATGATCTCATATTCAGAGGTAGGTACAGATTTGATGGTACATACTATTAAAATTACAGCCGGAGAAGCAATCGTGCTTGAAAAAAATAGAGTATTACTTTCTGGCACCCTTATGGCGCCAACCGCGTGCCGTCATGCCAACGGGCGAGACTGGTGGATTATGGTCTCAGACGCAGACAATAATTTTCACTACCGTATTCTCCTATCCCCCTTAGGCTTTTCTACTGTACAGGTACAAAATATTGGAAATAAACCCAACACAGTACCTGTTGATGGTAGCAATGCATACAGTACACTTACTGGCAATTGTTTTTCGCCTGATGGCCGGTTTTATGTAGATATCAATGATGTAATAGGTTTTAGCGTTTTTGAATTCGACCGCTGCACTGGTTTGCTTTCGAAGGAGCGGCGTTTTAATTTTGCTTTTGATATGCTGCCTCAGTATTTGGGAGGACCAATAGTTAAATATTACCGCCACACCTTTGGTAGTGGGGCGATCTTTTCCTCAGATAGTCGTTTTATGTTTGTCGGTTCCGGGTGGGATTTTGGTAACAATCTAATACCCGTAGGTGTCCATCCCTTGTTGTTACAGTTTGACTTGAGTAACGATGTACTTGGATCGCCGGATACTATCGTAAATCCCTTTGGCTATGCAACGAATTTAAGTCGCGATGCTTTTGTTACAATGGAGATGGGGCCGGATGGTAAAATCTACCTAAACACGTATAGACAAGATTCTGCTTACCACACAATTCAATATTCCAACCTCAAAGGCCAGGCTTGTAAATTGGTGTACAATACGCCATATTTCGGGGAGTATATCAATCGCGCCATGCCTTACATGCCCAATTACCGGCTTGGCCCGCTTGACGGCTCGCCTTGCGATACCCTCGGGCTGAACAATGTGCCGGTGGCCTACTTCCGTATTGACGACACACTGGGCGCGCAGCAGCGCTATTTTTACGACCTCTCACACCATGAACCAGCCACCTGGGCCTGGGATTTTGGCGACGGCAGCCAAAGCACCGAGCGCTCGCCCTTACATCAGTTTCCAGGCAATGGCAAATATGAAGTCTGTCTGACGGTGCAAAACTCCTACGGGGCCAGTACTTTTTGTCGAAATGTCTGGATTGGTATCACAGATGCGGCGCCTGTACCGGAGAGTGCACTATCACTGCAATTTTCACCCAATCCGTTTAAGGATATGCTACGCATCAACATATCCGCTGCGGGCCAACTGCGCCTGCATGATGCCACGGGGCGTTTGGTGCTGGAACGCAACTGCGCGGAAGGTGTGCAGGAAATCAGTACGGCGCAGTGGGTGCCGGGTGTTTATTACTGGCAATTTACGGGCGTTTCGGGGCAGTCGGCGAGTGGCGTGGTGGTGAAAGGGTAGTTGGAGTGCGGAATGCGGAGTGCGGAGTGCGGAATCTTCCTTCTTCACAGGGAGGGGCGGGTGCGGAAAATTCGTGCATTCGTGGCAACTTTTTAAAACCACGAACGCACGGATGGCTTCGCGCCTGCCTCCTCTAACATACAAAATATTCATCGTTCATCACTCATCGTTTATCGTTACAAAAAATTGCCACGAATGCACAAATTATGGATGGTCACTTCTCCCAAACCGTCCGAACAAAAACAGCGCTGGAGAATTCCTCTCCATTGATTTTGGTATTACCCTGGAAGCCACCGAGGAATCCCAGCGTATTGCAGTCCGCATCCAGAACAGGGTAGGAAAAATCGGCGCCGCAAGTGCCCGCATCAAATACATATACCGTTTTTTGTTGAAACGTGTATGCTTTTACATTGGCATCATTGCAAAACAACTCATTATCGTTGTTTTCAATGCGATCCATGATGCATTCGGGTACTTCGCCAAAGCCACAGCTTTCTTTTTTGCAGGCCGATAAAGCCAAGGCAACACCTGTTGCCAATAAAATTGCATGGATTTTCATGATTGCTTGTATTATAAAGGTATCATCCGGAGATATTCGCGGACTGCCTGTTTGACGTGATCCGAAGAAAAATGGTTTGGGCGCTTTCACGCACGCTGGTACTATAACGACGAGTTGATTATTTGCGGATTGACATTTTCTGCAGCCGTACGACTATCCATGCATACCGCCGAGATCAAATGAAAGCGCCCCCTCAGTCCCTGGTTACTCCAAAGCCACTGTAAAAGACCAAATGTCCCATTCCCAGGTTCCTCTCCGAAAGGGGAGGAACTTTTTTTTGACTACACCACTTCGTTTTCGCATGAAAAACCTCGCCTTATTTCTGTTTTTGCTGGCTTTACCGGCCTGTTTATCAGCCCAGTCGGCCTGGGAACTTTGGTTTGGCCACGGCGCCACGCGCCATCACGCCCTGCTTTGGCAGGATAGCAGAAGTGCAAAATGGATGTTTCGGGTAAAATTTACCGATCCGAAGAATGGTCAGGCGCGTCTGATTGAGCAAGTCTTAACAGCCGATCGGGTAGGGCAGAGTATTTGCCTGCGCGCACAAAGTGTAAAAGATTTAAACCTCGGTAAAACTCCTAAAGATTACAATCCTGATAACCTCTACTTTTACGAAAGCACCGACAATAAACGCTATTTCAGCAATATCGATAATGGCGGACAACGCCTGCAAGTAGCTGCTCAAGCGCTTACCCTGGCTACTTTTACCAGAAAAATCGAAGAGTTTTCAGTGATCAGTCAGCAGTGAACAGTTATCAGTCAGCAGTCAACAGTTATCAGTCAGCAGTGAACAGTTATCAGGGTTGTCATGCTGAACGCAGTGAAGCATCTGGCCGGGGGTGGGCAGGAGGCCCAACTTTGTGATAGCGCCTGACCAGATGCTTTACTGCGTTCAGCATGACAACCCTGATAACTGTTCACTGCTGACTGTTGACTGATAACTGATCTCACTTCAGTCCGGCGACGATAGCGGCAAAGTCATCGGCTTTGAGTGAGGCGCCGCCCACGAGGCCTCCATCAACATCGGGCATGCCGAAAATCTCGGCGGCATTGGCTGCATTCACAGAGCCGCCGTACAGGATGGTCGTTTCATCGGCAAGGGGTTTGCCATAGCGCTTGGCGATGAGTACACGGATGGCCGCGTGCATTTCCTGCGCCTGTTGTGCGCTGGCCGTTCGGCCGGTACCAATGGCCCAGATGGGTTCGTAAGCGATGACCACCTTGCGAAAATCTTCTTCATTGAGGTGAAACAGCCCGCCTTTGAGTTGTTTGGCTACATAACCGATATGTGTATTGACATCGCGGATGTGCAGCGGCTCGCCGCAGCAAAAGATCGGGCGCATACCGTTGGCCAGCACCATATTTACTTTTTGGGCGAGCAGGGCATTTTTTTCCTTGAAGTATTCACGGCGCTCCGAGTGGCCGAGGATAACGAACTCCACACCGCCGGAAGCAAGCATGGGTGCCGAAACCTCGCCGGTAAACGCGCCTTTTTCTTCATGGTGGCAGTTTTGGGCTGCCAGGTGGAAGTGCTTGCGCACGCGGATAATTTTACCCACTTCGCGCAGGTGGAGAAAAGGCGGTGCGAGAATGACCAAACCTTTGGGCTTGTCAATTTTTTCGAGAATGGATTTGGTAAGTTCAAGACCCTCTTCGAGGTTCTTGCTCATTTTCCAGTTGCCGGCTACAATTTGTTGTCGCATGAGAGAATTTATCGGTAATTATTTGTTGCGCGGTGAATTTGGCGCAGGCGCGGTAAAGGTAAGTTAAATATGAACTATATTTGCCCCCAATGGCCGTAACGCAGTATCAAAGAATTGTCTTCGGTTTAAAGGTTCGTCAATTCCGCCAGGAAAAGGGCTGGAATTTTGAAGAATTAAGCCGCCACTCCGGAATTTCCATCTCTTACCTGAACGAGATCGAAAAAGGGAAAAAGTATCCCCAACCGGCAAATCGGGTAAAATTGGCCGAAGCCCTCGGCGTCAGCCTGGAATTTCTGACCGAACCCCGACTCACCAAAAAATACGCCCCGCTGGGTGATCTCCTGCAAAGTAATTTTCTCAATGAACTGCCGCTCGACCTGTTCGGTATCGACCTGCAACAAATCGTAGAGATCATCGCCCGAGCACCCGAGCGCGTGAACGCTTTTATCTCTGCCATGCTTGAAATTGCGCGGCGCTACTCTGTACAGGAAGAAAATTTTTACCTCGCAGCCCTGCGTGCCCTGCAGGAACTCCGAAATAATTATTTCGATGAAATTGAACAGGCCGCAGCAGAATTTGTGCGCAAACACCGGTTGCCCGATAACGGAGGCGTGCCCACCGCGGCCCTCAGTGCGCTCCTCCAATCAGAATACAACTACCGTATCGATCAGGAAACACTGAGCCAATATCCTGAAATGCGGGCTTTGCGCTCGGTTTACAATCCCGCGCAGAAACGCCTGATGCTCAATGGTCAGCTCAGCGAACGCCAGCGCGCGTTTCAATTGGCCAAAGAAATCGGCTTCAATGTGCTCGAACTCAAAGAACGCCCCTTAGCTTCCAGTTTGCTGCGCATCAAATCCTTCGAGGAAGTACTCAATAACTATAAAGCCGCCTACTTTGCCGTCGCCATACTCATTAACCGCGCCGCTTTTGTACGCGACATCGGCCTGTTTTTCAGCCGGCCTACCTGGGACGCACAGGTGCTGCCCGATCTAATGGGCAAGTACCAGGCCAGCCCGGAAGTACTTTTTCAACGTTTTAATGTCCTGACACAGGATTTTAAGTTGGAAAAAGTATTCTTCCTGCGTTTCATCCACGATCTGGAGCGCAATGCGTTTGACATCGACAAAGAGCTGCACCTCAACCGCCGCCACCAGCCGCATGCGTCCGGCCTGAGCGAGCATTATTGTCGCAGATGGCTCTCTATCAGCCTTTTGCATACCTTGCATCAACATCAGCAGGAAACAGGCGACAAGGAAAGGCAGATCGCCGGTGTACAACGCGCCCTTTTTCTCGACAGCGGTGAGGAGTATCTCTGCATTGCAGTAGCTAAACCCGCATACCCGACACCCAATCGCAACGTCAGTGTAACTTTAGGGGTTTTGCTTGACGAACAAACCAAGCGTATCATCCGCTTCTGGAACGATCCGGCCATTCCTCAAATAACCGTTAATGTTACCTGTGAGCGCTGCCGATTGACAGATTGTATGGAGCGCGCCGCGCCACCCATAGTGATTCAAAAACGCGAAACCCGCCGCCGCGCACAGGAAACGCTTAAAAAACTGACCGAAAAATAAATCCCGTTTCATCATACCGATATGATTATTGTTCAGGATAAACTCGTCAGCGACGACCTCGTCGCCGAACATTTCATCTGCAACCTCAATGCCTGCAAAGGCGCCTGCTGCTGGGAAGGCGATTTTGGCGCCCCGCTCGACAAGTCGGAATTGCCGATCATGGAGGCTCTGGTGGAAAAGGTAAAACCTTACCTCACGCCGGAGGGTATTGCGGCCATTGAAGCAAATGGCCCCTACCAATGGTTTGAAGAAGCGGAAGACTGGGGTACAACGCTGGTGAACGGCGGCCCATGCGCCTTTTTAACCTACGACCCGCTCGGTATCGCAAAATGTGGTATTGAACAAGCCTGGAAAGATGGTGTGGTAGATTTTCAAAAACCTATTTCCTGCCATCTTTATCCGATTCGGGTGGAAAAAAACGAAGCCCTGGGCTTCGAAGCGCTCAATTATGACCGCTGGGATATTTGCTCCGCTGCCTGCGAACTCGGCGCCAAAGAAAGCGTTCCTGTTTACAGATTCCTCAAAGATGCCATTATTCGCCAGTACGGGGAAGCTTTTTATGAAGAACTCGACGCTGCCGGTCAATACATGCGCGGGGAATTGCCGGAAGAAGAATTGTAAAAAACTTATTGCGCGGCATCGCAAATTCCATCCTTTTTTTACCTTTGCGCCCATCATCAATTGCCTTGCTTAGTATGAAAAAGAACGAAGAATACGTACCGAACCGCGGCCGTGACTGGCTCATTTTCCTCGTCAGCACCGTCGCAATGGTCGGCTTTCTCATTTTAAAACCCGAGTGGGTTTGGGTCGTCTGGCCCTTCCAGCTCACTGCCCTCGCCGGCGCACTCGGAAGACTGTAATTTTTTTTAACGATGAGTGATGAACGATGAATATGGAGCCTTCCTTGTACGGATCAAAATCATTCATCATTCATCACTCATCGTTTATCATTACTTACTGTCCGAGCCACTCTTTAAAAGCGGTACAAAGTTCCCTACTGACCACGTATGGCTCGCGTTGATGTCTTGCTAAAGGGCTGACTTCCAATCGGTTGCCCGGATAAGGAATGACCTCCTGAATGGCCTCTATGTGCAGATAGCAGGCGCGGTTGATGCGAAAAAACAGGCTCGGGTCGAGCAACATTTCCAGATGATCCATGGTTAGATTCAACACGTAGGTGTGCCCGTTGCGGGTACGCAGCAGCAGTGCCCAGTCTTCCACAAAGAAATAAGCGATCTGGCTGAGTGGTACCGTGATCATCTTTTCTCCAATTTTTACTAAAAAACGCGACTTGTATTCCTTGCGGATCATACCCGCCAGCATACCCAGCAATTCTGCATCGGGTGGGGCAGGGGCGACGATATGGGGCGCCCGGCGTTCAAAAAAACGATCCAGCGCAGCGTGTAGCTGTTCCTTCTGAATGGGCTTGAGCAGGTAGTCGATACTGTTCAGTTTGAAAGCTTGCAAGGCATACTGGTCAAACGCAGTAGTGAAAATAACCGGCGCCCGCAGTTCGAGTTGTTGAAAAATATCAAAACTCAGTCCGTCGCCCAATTGAATATCCATGAGCAACAAATCGGGCGTGTGCTGCGCCAGGAAATCGCGCGCACTGCGCACACTATCAGCCCAATAGCTCATTTGCAAGGGGCGGGAATAAGTTTTGAGCAGGTTTTCGAGGCGTTCCGCGGCAAGCGGTTCGTCTTCGATAATGACAATTTTTACGACAGATGAATCAGACATTTTCAGAACTCTTAGGATTGTTTTTTGTTAAGCCGCTCAAACCTATAACTTTGCCCCGATTTAACGAAATATGGCAAGCGTAACTTTTTTATTCGAAGATAAGAACATTCCGTCCAAAACGGTCAGCGGCAACTTTGCCGACCTGTCCATTCTTGAACTGACGGAAGAACACGACGTGCACCTCAATCACAATTGCGGCGGCGTTTGTGCCTGCTCCACCTGCCACATTTATGTGGAAAAAGGCGAGGAGTTCCTGGAAGAAATTTCCGACAAAGAGGAGGATTTTATTGATCGTGCCCACAATCCGCGACTTGAAAGCCGCTTGGGTTGTCAGTGCATCATTCTCGATGAAGCCGCCGAAATAACGGTTACGATTCCCGATCAGAGCCGTATTATCGGCCACGAACATTGATTATTTGTTCATTTTTTTAAGCAAAAAAAATGCCTTTTCAGGATTTTGACAATATGCCCATCCACTGGGCCGATCACGAAGACATTGCCATGGCCCTCTATGAGCGCTTTGGCGACGATTTTGACGAAAGCAAAATTTACCGCATTCGCTTCACCGATCTTTTGCAGTGGATTCTTGAAATCCCCAATTTTGAAGGCAAGCGTGAAGACAGCAGCGAGGGCCATCTCGAACAGATTCAGGCAAAATGGGTCTATGAATGGCGCGCCAATAACCGTTGAATATGTTCGAACTTGTTCACCTCTTCGATAAACTCAAGGCCGTTAAAGCTTTTGTGTTCGACGTCGACGGCGTTTTTACCGACAACCGAATCCTCGTTACTGAACAGGGTGAACTCCTTCGCACCATGCATGTGCGCGACGGGCAGGCCCTGCGCTGGGCAATTGAGGCCGGCTATACGGTGGCTGTTATTACCGGCGGTCGCTCGGAAGGGGTAAAACAGCGCTTCACGGTGCTGGGGGTAACAGAGTATTATTCGGGTATTAAAGACAAGGGCGAGGCCCTGCGGGCAATCCTGCAACGCAGTGGCCTGAGCGCCAGTGAAATCTGTTATATTGGCGATGATTTGCCCGATTTGCCGGTGTTGCGCAAAGTCATGCTGGCCTGTTGCCCGGCCGATGCCGTTCCTGAAGTACGCGCCGTCTGCGATTATGTATCACCGCTTGGCGGCGGGGAGGGCTGTGTGCGGGAAATCATCGAATCCGTGATGAAATTGCAGGAAAAATGGCCGGTCTATTGACCATAAAACGTCAGGATCAGGCGAAAGTACGTATTTTTTCAGGATAATTTAATAAAAGAACTACCTTCGGAGCACGAAAAAAATCCGTGTGCCCATGCGTCTGCTTTTACCCTTGTTTTTGCTCGCATCGCTCACCTTGAGCGCTCAAGACTTGCATTTTTCCCAGTTTTACCTGCATCCCATTTATCAGAATCCGGCCAATACGGGTCTGTACAAAGGTACTTTGCGCGCAGGCGGGATTTATCGTACGCAATGGACGAGTATTCCGGTGTCGTTTACAACTTTTGGCGCCTTCTGCGATGTAAAAATTCAGCGTCGGGGCAATTATATGATGGCCGGAGGGCTGATGCTGGAGCACGATCAGGCCGGTCTGGCGGCACTCACCTGGAATCGGGTGGCCGGTACATTCAGTGTCGGGCATGCGCTGGGAACTACACAGGCGATCGTGGTGGGTTTTGGTGTGGGTGGCGCGCAACGCGCTTTCAACATCAATAAATTACGCTTTAAAAATCAGTGGAATGGCGCGGAGTTTGACCCTTCGGCAGATGCAAAGGAAAGTTTTAACCGCAGTTCCGGGTTGGCGCCGAGCCTTAGCGCCGGCGTACAATGGCGTTTTCAAGCCGAGGAAAAGCGCACGGCGCTGGGCCTGGGCGCCGGCATTAACCATTTTAACCGTCCGAAAATCAATTTCCGTGATGATGCACCGCTTCGCCTGCCCCTGCGGCTTGATATACAGGCAGATGCCCGATTACAAATGACCTCCGGCACCGATTTACTGGCCTTTGGCCTGCTGCGCCGCATGGGCAAAGCCGCCGAAACCCTCGCCGGAATCGGGGTGCGGCAAATCCTGACAAGCGGCCCGGCCAACGAAACTGCCATATCCCTCAGTATTGCCTCCCGTTTCGGCGATGCACTCATTCCGGCCCTCCAGGTGGAACGCAATAATTGGCTCCTTGGCGTTAGTTACGACCTGAATACTTCCGACCTGAACCGCGCCAGCGCAGGGCAGGGCGCCCTTGAAATTGGAATTAACTACAGAATTATACCAGCACCTCCGGTTAAGACGTTTAAATCCTGTCCCATCTTCTGATTATTCCTGAATTGACTGTTTATCAGTATATTTAGGAATATAAATAACTTTGTATGTAATATTTTTTACAAACAAAGTTAAAAATTTCTTTGTTTGGATGAAAAGTAAAATATAAATTTGCTTTTCTTCTAAAGCTAAGTGCACATTGTTCACCAAAATGCTATTTATGCGTTTTTTCCTTTTAATCTTTTTCCTCAATTTGTCATTCGGTCTTGGCGCTCAGTCACTTAGAGCCTATGAGCGTGCCGGAGATGCAGCTTTTAAACAACACGACTATTCTGCGGCGGCAGAGTACTACAATACCGTTTTGCAACGTGAAGCCCGAAACAGCGAAGTGCTTTGGAAATACGCCGAATCCACACGTATGTTTAATGCATACGAGGAAGCCGAGCGTGCTTATAAACGTATCGGCAGCCTGAGTAAATTTGAATACACTTACCCGCTATTGGAGTTTCGATTAGGCGAAATCAGCCGCTCCAAAGGCGATTACGATCAGGCCATTGAACATTTTAACCGTTTTCTGGATGCCAAATCTAGATCCAGCGAGGAGTACAGGGAGGTTGCCACACAGCAAATAGAAGCCTGTGAAATGGCAAAAAACCTTAAAGCTGAGCCGAATGCCGTTGTGGTGACCCGCCTGGGCAAGGAGGTCAATTCTCCTTACAGCGATTTTGCGCCCTTGCAGGTTGGGGATACCTTGTTTTTTTCATCCTACCGCTTCGATCGCAAACGCGATTTTTCAAAACCCAAACGCAAGATTACCAAAGTATTAATGTCTGTAAAAGGCGGTCGGGCCAAGGAGCCTGGCCGGGGCTTTCCGGCCATGGACACGGCCCACATTGCGCACACCGCACTGGCGCCGGAGGGCCGTTATCTATTTTTTACCAAATGTAACAATATCAGCGCGGGAGAAATCCGCTGTGAATTGTGGCTTACGGTGCTCGACCGCCGTTTTCGCTGGTTGCCGCCAGTGCGTCTGCCGGAGCCGGTAAACATGAAAGGTTTTACAAGTACCCATCCGAGCGTTGGATATGACTCGCTGTATGGCGGGCCAATGCTTTATTTTGTGAGCGATCGGCCGGGTGGCAAAGGCAAATTAGATATTTGGTCGGTGCCCTTAGATACCATCTTCTTTTGCTCCTGCAACCTGCCTGTACCTGGTAAAAAAATCGGCAGGATGCCGCCTTTCGACGAGCCGATCAACGTAGAAACGCTTAATACGGAAGACAACGATATTTCGCCGTTTTTTCACGGCCCCAGCCAGCGCCTGTATTTCAGCAACGACAGCCGGGCGGGTATGGGCGGTTATGATATTTTTTCTTCCAATCTGGAAGTCAAAGGCTTTACAGAGCCGGAAAACGCCGGAGCAGGTCTCAACAGCAGCTATAATGATTTGTACCTGACGCTCAACCGCGACGGGCGCAATGGTTACCTGAGCAGCAATCGGCCAGGCTCCTTTTATCTCGATCCCAAGAATAAGGCCTGTTGCAACGATATTTATTCGTTCACCCTGCCAGAACCACCGCCGCCAATCCCTGCCGATACCATGAGCCGGATTGTCGAAAAAACACCCGAACCACCCGTTCAGGTACCAACAACGCCGATAGCGCCCGAGCCACCCAAACTCGTCGACTTTGTAGGGCTGCCCCTTTATTTTGATAATGATGAACCGGATAAACGCACCCGCCGCACCAGCACCGCAAAAACTTATGGCGAAACGGCCGAAGCCTACCTCGCCCGCCAGTCGGAATATGCAGACCGCTTCTCCGAACGCCTGCGCAATGCCGAAAAAGATACCGCTGAGGTTTGGGTAAATGATTTTTTTGAAAATGAAGTACGCCGGGGTTACGACCGACTGAACGAGCTGTGCGACCTGCTCCTGCGTCGCCTTGAACAAGGAGAAAAGATAGAAGTATTGATTAAAGGCTTTACCAGTCCGCGTGCGCAAAGCGATTACAATCTGGCCTTAGGCAAACGCCGGATCAGCAGCGTACGCAACCATTTTGAAGGCTATAATGAGGGTGTGCTATTGACCTACATCAAATCCGGGATGCTGTCCATTCAGGAGACCAGTTTTGGAGAAACAACAGCCCGCAGTGGCATCAGCGATAATTTGAATGATGAGCGAAATTCCATTTATCATCCAAATGCAGCAAGAGAACGCCGCGTGGAAATCGTTCAAATCAGGCAAAATTAGCGTTTAAATGCCCCTTGAAAATTTATCCGCAAAAAATGTTTGACGATTCAAAGCCCATTCCTTTAAATTTGCCCCAATGGAATACTTCGGCGTACTGACTGTACGTCTATTCAAAACCAAATTATATCCCTGTCTTGGCAAAAAAACGTGTAGTTAAGGATTATGATGCCGTCCCGGAGGACATCGTACGGCAGATAAAAATGAAGTACCCCAATGGGTATGCTGATCACCTCGTTTCCTACACCGATAAGGAAGGAAAAAAGGTAACCGCTTTACCCTTTGAGGCGGAAGATACCTATTACCTCATACGAATGACCGTTCTGGAGGCCAAACGGATCGTTAAAGACGATGAAGACTTTGACGACGACGGCCAACTGCGCGCCGATTTCAACGAGGTGGAAGTCGATGACGAATTCGACGGCCAGGGTGAAGATGATGATGATCTCAACGATGGCGCATCTGATGAAGATGACCATATCATCGTCACACGCCGCCGCGATGATGAAGAAGACGATATTCCGGACGATACGGAGTATTAACTTCGGAAGCCATACATTTTTCAGTTCATTTAGCCAGGACTCACTCCGACTTTCGGGTGGCTCCTGGCTTTCGTATTTCAGGCTGGCACAGTTCGGGGCGTAGCGTATACGCCAAAAACCTGCCGACACAACCGCTCCTGTTCGATTTGGGAAACACTAGTGTGACAACGGGCTATATTTTATCAGGAATAATATACAACTCATAAAAAATCTCCTTTCTTTGCCGTGTGTAACAGCCAATCAAACATCGAAAAGCAATAAATATGAGTCAAGGTTCGTCAGTTTCAGGCGCCGGTCATTCAGGTAGCGCCGTGTCAAAACCCCGCTTGTCTACGCTTAGTATCTGGAACATGAGCGTCGGGTTTCTCGGCATTCAGGCCGGGTTTGCCCTGCAAAACGGAAATGCAAGTGGTATGCTGATGCGCTACGGCGCCAATGTGGAGGAGTTGCCTAATTTCTGGTTGGTCGCGCCAATAGTAGGGATGATCGTGCAGCCCATCATCGGGCATTATTCCGATCATACCTGGACGCGGCTGGGGCGTCGCCGACCCTATTTTCTTGCCGGCGCCATCGCTGCCTGTTTTGGGATGATGCTGATGCCCAATGCGGGCATCCTGACCGCTGCTTTGTCGCCGGTACTCATGGGCGCCGGTATGCTCATGATCATGGATGCCTCCTTTAATGTAGCCATGGAGCCTTTCCGGGCGCTGGTGGCCGACAAATTGCCGGCTGAACAGCGTACCTCCGGGTTTTCCATCCAGACGGCCCTCATCGGAATCGGTGCTGTTATCGGTTCCTGGTTGCCCTGGTTTTTGGCGAATGTGAATGGCGTGGCGGATACCGCTGCAGAAGGAGTAGTGCCGGATAACGTAAAATACGCTTTTTACATCGGCGCTGTTCTTTTTCTGGCAGCTATACTCTGGACGGTTTTCACGACCAAGGAGTACCCGCCCGAACAGCATGCCGGATTTTTGGGCGAGACAGTAGAGGAGCAAAAAAGTGCCGGTTTTTTCAGCATTTTTACTGATTTTGCCAATATTCCCAAAACCATGCTTCAGCTTGGTTTGGTGCAGTTTTTTTCCTGGTTTGCTTTGTTCTCGATGTGGACATTCACCACGCCGGCCATTGCACACCATGTTTACCATGTGCCGATTGGAGAAACCAAAAGTCAGGCATTTAGTGATGCGCAAAACTGGACCGGCATCATTTTCGGGGTTTACAACCTGGTTTCTGCCTGTTTTGCCTTGTTGCTGCCGACGATTGCCAAGTCGCTCGGGCGCCGACGCACCCATGGTCAGGCACTGATCATTGGCGGCATCGGCCTGATTTCAATGTATTTTGCCCAGTCGCCCATTTGGCTGATTGGCTCCATGATTTGTGTGGGGATTGCCTGGGCCAGCATTCTGGCGATGCCCTACGCCATGCTTTCCGGCGTTATTCCGCCGCGAAAAATGGGGGTATACATGGGTATTTTCAACTTTTTTATCACGATTCCGCAAATCATCAGTGGTATTATCAATCGGCCCATTGTGGAGTATTTATTTCACAACAACGCCATTTATTCCATTCTGCTGGCGGGCGGTTTTTTGATTCTCGGTGGCTTGTCCACTAATTTTATTGATAAATCTGTGGATAAAACCCACGATTGATTTCCTGTCACAATCAAAATCAACTTACTATGGAATTATCACACATCATTGCAACGCTCCTGATCGGGGCGGTTTCAGGCTGGTTGGCCGGACTATTGCGCCAGGGGGCTGGTTTTGGCTTGTTTGGCAACATCATTGTCGGCATTATTGGCAGCTTTGTCGGCGCCTGGTTATTTGAAGTGTTGAACTTTAGTATCGGACAGGGTTTATTCAAAACCATCATCCGTTCCGTTATCGGCGCGTTGGTGTTGCTGTTTTTGTTAGGATTAATTCAGGGTGGAGGAAAAAGCAGAAGATAATGAATCGAATTTACATACTCCTGATTAGCGCTTGTGTGCTTATCGGGCAAAACGTTCTGGCACAAACCGGTGCGACCGACATTCGGGTGGAACCTGCCAACTGGTGGGTGGGTATGCGCACCAAGGAAGTGGAGATTCTGTTCCGCAAGGAAGCCTTAGGGGATTTTACCCTTAAACTGGCGCCTTCCAAAGGGGTTAGTTTGGTAAAAGTGGAAAAAGGCGATAGTCCGAACTACCTTTTTGCCACCATACGCATCAGTCCGGGTACGCCCGCGCAGACCCTCCGCTTTGTTTTTGAAAAAGGCAGCGCTCGTTTTGAACATGCGTATCCCTTGTTGGCCCGCGATCAAAATGCCAGGGCGCAGGGCGTCAATTATAAAGACATCCTGTATTTGATTTTTCCGGATCGTTTTGCCAACGGCAATCCGGCCAATGACAATGTAGCCGGCATGCTGGAAGGCTTGCAGCGCGACTCCCTGACCGGGCGGCACGGCGGCGACCTCAAGGGTATCCGCGATCATCTGGATTATGTCAAAGACCTGGGGATGACGGCCATCTGGCTCAATCCTGAGCTGGAGAACGACCAGCGTCAGGCCTCTTACCACGGCTACGCCGTCACCGATCATTACCGAATCGACCGGCGCTTCGGCACTAATGAAGAATACCGCGAATTGGTGCAACAATGCCACAAGATGGGGCTGAAAGTTGTGCGCGATGTGGTACTCAATCATATCGGCGATCAGCATTACTGGATGAAAGATCTGCCATTTAAGGATTGGGTTAATGTGTGGCCGGCGTTTCAGCGGACGAATTACCGCGCAGCTGCGTTGATGGATCCTTACGCTTCGGATTTTGATAAAAAGCTGTTTAACAATGGCTGGTTCGATCTGGCCATGCCCGACCTGAACCAGCGCAATCCGCATGTGGCCCGTTATCTGATTCAACAGGCCATTTGGTGGGTGGAATATGCCGGAATAGACGACCTGCGTATTGATACCTACACGTATTCCGATCAGACCTTTTGCAGCGCCTGGTCGAAAGCCCTTCGGGAGGAATACCCGAATATGGTATTGTATGGGGAAATATGGGAATATGCGGTGCCGTTACAAGGCTTTTTTGCGGCCAATCAGCCGATGAAACGCGCCAATTTCAACTCCAATTTGCCGGGCGTGATTGATTTTAATGTCTGCTTTGCCATTCGGGAAATGCTGACGCAGGAGCAAAAATGGAATGAAGGCGCCGGAAAAGTGTATTACACCCTTGCGCAGGACTATTTTTATGAAGATCCGCTCCGCAATATGATTATGCTTGATAACCACGATATGACGCGTATTTATTCGCATATCGGCGAGGATTTGGGTAAGTTTAAATGCGGTATGGCTTTGTTGCTGACCCTGCGCGGTGTGCCGCAGATTTACTATGCAACGGAAATTTTAGATACCGGGTTTGAAGCGCCCTCGCATGGCAATATCCGCAAGGATTTTCCGGGCGGCTGGCCAGGAGATAAAGCCGACAAGTTTAAGGCTACGGGGCGTACAACAACTGAAAACGAGGCATTTAACTACGTGCGTACTTTGAGTCGTTACCGCAACCAGACACCAGCCTTACAAAATGGCAAATTGATGCAATTTGTACCGGAAAACGGGGTTTACGTGTATTTTCGATATGATGCCGGCAAAACCGTGATGGTTGCGGTGAACAGTTCTGCCAAAGCGACGCAATTAGATATGAAACGCTTTGCCGAACGCACCAAAGGCTATCGCAAGGCCAGGGAAGTAGTTAGCGGTATGGTTTGGGAAAGTTTGGATAAGATAGACTTGCCTGCGCATACGCCGCTGGTATTGGAACTCCAATAATTCGAATCGCTAAATAGCCGTGTAGGTTTCAAAAAACTCTTCGCGGGCGATACGGTAGACTTCCTCGGCTCCTTCATTCGGGAGTGCGAGGAAGTCGCCTTTTCGGGCCTGCATTGGTTCTTTCCAGGCAGCTACAAACTGAAAGGTATTATTTAGTTCCAGTGCTTGTAAAACGCTGTCTGTGAGTTCGATGGCGATAATTTGGCCTGTTGGCTGATAGCTTGTCCATCCTGCCGGGTCGGTTTCGCCAAGCGCGACGTAACGCGCTGCGAATTTGTGTGCGGGCACCAGGTATTCCTCACCGGCATTGGTGCTGTTTTTTACCAGCATATCTCCTGTTTTGGCCTGATTGATGGTTTCAAGCCCCGATTGGGTATGGGTTTCAATGCGTTCTCCTTCAATGGCAGGGCGGGCCTGCACGATCAGCGTTTTTTTGTAACGCTTGCTGTGTTCGGGCAGCAGGGGCTTCACTTTTTCGAGTAGTTCGTGTTGGCTGAGCAAGGTTAGTTCAATTTTAATGGCAAAGGTAGCTGAAAACAATATTTTCCGCACCTCCGAAGTGCATAAGTTCGTATACGAGCATGCCTTTTGTTGCGTTATGCTATTAAATTTGAGTTTAATGATCCGATACTTGCTTTTGGGCAGTCTATACTTTTTCCCCACTCTGATGTATGCTCAATTTGAAATGATTGATGACATAATTGGAGGGGTAGAATATACTTATATGAAAGATAGTCTGATTGTTGATCGGAACCATCATATCGGCTATCGCTTTTATCAATTTGATTCGATACCACGGGCTGAATATTATTTTCATGCCGATAAAAATAAATATCACTGTCGGCATTATGAGCAATGCTTACCCGGGGATGAAGCGGCATTAGATAGAAATCCATTGATAAAATACTATGGAGAAATGATGTACGGACCGGAATACTGGGTAGAAAATGATACCGTTGTAATCTTCAACCCTTTGACATACGAGGAAATGGTCAAAATTCGCAGAAGAAAGCATCGCGCTCCCATCCGAATAGGCTTTTGGGTAGAACGGAACAGTGCAGGAAATTATGCTAAAGGATTTTATCAAAATGGTCGTCGTGATGGTGCCTGGAGCATTCTGGATACAGATGGTGTTCTATTAGCATCTCAACGGTATACAATGGGTAAATTGCTCAAAGACAGCTCACATAATGTGCTTGTAATGAACAAAATTGAAAGTACTCGCGCATTGCTTTGTAATAAATGGGAGTTAGCCGGGTATGACTTTACAGATAATGAAGAGCTGTTTGTTCCCGGAGAATACTATTTGGGGAGTAAAGTTGCCATTGAGCCTAAAACATATCTGACAACATGTATTATGTTTGATCATGATGGGCGCGTAGAGATTACTGATGTTACTGAGGAAGCCTCTGCGCATATTGGCTGGACCGTATCAAAAGAAACAAGTTTAGGATACAAATATCAAAAAAAGGGAACCTTTAGGCTTGTGGACGCCAATATGCTAAAACTTGTTTTTGAAGGGGAAACCTATCTTCTTCAGCTTGAATTTTTATCTGACAAAGCACTGCGTTTTTCTTTTTCAGAATAAGCGCCCGATTGGGTATGGGTTTCAATGCGTTCTCCGGCAATGGCAGGGCGGGCCTGTACGTTCAGCGTTTTTTGTAACGCTTTCCGTATTCAGGCAGGAGGGGCTTGACTTTTTCGAGGAGTTCGTGTTGGCTGAGCAAGGTTTTTATAGTTTAGCGGCAAAGATAAGTTTAATTTTTACGGCGCTTTTTAAGAAATGAATAACAGTATTTTTAGTATAATTTTAACAAAAAAAAGTTTTAAAAATTTTTTCAGGCGAGGCATTATTCGTACCTTTGATACCAGAACCAAGCGCGCTTTTTTCGCAAAAAATCAATTTCAAACCAACTTCTTTTTCTCATGTTCAAACTTATGTACACCTTTTCAGCCATGAAAAAGGCAAGCCTCCTTTTTATCCTTTTTGGACTTTTTGCTGTAAATTCCTCTGCTCAGAAGCTTGATATTGACAAAAAATCAATTACAACGCAGATGATTGATTTACCGACCAAAACGGTTGACACCACCTGGCATAATTTTGCCTACACCTTCAAAGGCGCCGAATACCTTTCCGCCTGGGGTATTGACGAAAGTCAGGTCAGGGACCAATATTTTAAACTTTTTGGTTATAATTCTGTCGGGAGCAGTGGTGATCTGAACCTTGAAGCGACCCTTTATCCGGTTCGTATCAAAGATTTTAACGTGCAAAACCGTACGGAAACCTCAAAGGACAAAAGTGGCCGGACAACTTCCACGACCTACTATAAATACGTGCTTACGTATGAGAGTGGGTTCAACTGGAAAATGAAAGATAAAAACGGTAAAGAAGTGAGCGACAAACTTCAGGGGCTGATTACCACGGGCCTGAAAAAGAAGGAAGGCGCAGAATCGACCACTTACAAAACCGCATATGAGGAGTATAACAATAATCGCGCGCAGATCAACCGCGATATTGCTACTGCTGAAATTACGGGGTATTTCCGCGGCATGTACGCCGAGATGAATAATCAGTTTGGCTATGCGCCTTATACTGAAAGATTCAGCATCTGGGTAGTTGATTCCAAGAGCCACCCGGAAATGGAAAAGTCCAAGGAAATGATGGAAACGGTAAAAGCAGCTTTTGCAAATATTCAGACGAGCGGTGTCAGCAGTTCCGATATGGAAGCGCTGCAACCGGCCATCGATTATTACAAGAGTTGGGCAGAAAAATACAAAAGCGCAGAAAAAGCCGATGCCAAAATGCGCTACGCGGCTTTTTACAACTTAGCCAATATCTACTTGCACCTCGATGAACTGGATACAGCCCTGGAATATGCCAACCTGATCATTACCAATGAGCACGAAAAAGGCGATGGCAAGGACTTCATCAAGGAAATAGAGAAACTGCGTGAGTTGTTCAACCGAAAACGCGTTCCAGCGCGTCGTTTTCCACGCTAATTCCGCTAAACAAAAATACCCCAATTCGGTACAGGGCGTTTCTTTTGCGCCCTGTACCCTCCCCATTTTTCACTAAAAACTTTGAAAATATGAACAAATTTTTCCTTTCCATCCTCCTATTCTCCGCAATCCTCGCGCTCACCGCCTGTTCCAAAGACGCCGAAGCCGATAATGTCATTAATGATCCACAAGGTCTGGATATTGAACTGACCTGGACCAATGATGCATCCAATCCGGCTCTTGGCGCGGATCTCGAATTGTATCTCAGTGAAAATTTCAGTACACTTTTACAAAGCGCCGGAGTTGGCGCCAAAGAAAGCATCAGCATTACCCCCGGCATTCTCAATGACGGCACCTACGACGTTGATGTTTTTGTTTACGACATTACCAAGGTGACGAATTACCGCCTGACTTTTAAGGGTAAAAGCAATGGTAAAGTGTATATTCAGGATTTTGGACCGATCAATGCCAATGATCGCTTTTCAACGCTGAAACCCCGTACCCTGGTGGTTTCCGGAAATCGCTACACGGTTTCGTTCTAAATGTACATTCCCGGATACTGAATAAGTTTTAGTAAAAGGGCGTATGTTGGGTATTGTTTTGCGGGCCGGTCGGCTACGGCGAAAATGCCCGACATGCGCTTTCTTTTTTTTTGAATCAGGGACTTTCGCTGTCAGTGATTGTTATCTTTTTCATCGGATGCGCTTTGTGTGAGGGCGGCGGTTTGCGTTTTTCTTTTTCAGAATAAGCGTCTAAAGCTGCATCTTTGCCTGATAAAATCACCACACATGTTTCAAGCTCTCCGTTTTTTGGGCCTTAGCCTTTTTGTCCTTTTTTCCTTCGGCGCACAGGCGCAATTGGTTCCTTTCCCTTATCAGATTGAAAAAGAAGCGAGTGGCGACAGCGCGATGGTCGTCACGGCACACCCGCTGGCCACCAGGGTCGGTATTGATATACTGCGCAAAGGCGGCAATGCCATTGATGCCGCCATTGCCGTTCAGTTTGCCCTTGCAGTGGTATACCCACAGGCCGGCAATATCGGCGGCGGCGGTTTTTTGCTTTTACGCGATAAAAGTGGCAAAAATTACGCCCTAGATTATCGGGAAAAAGCACCATTGGCGGCTACTGAAAAAATGTACCAGGATTCGCTCGGCAATGTGAATACAAACATGAGTCGTTTCGGCGCGCTTGCCGCCGGAGTTCCCGGCACTGTCGACGGGATGTGGCAGGCGCATAAAAAATTCGGCAAACTGCCCTGGTATCAGTTGCTTGATCCGGCCATTGATCTGGCAGAAAAAGGGTATCAGATTACAGAACAGGAGGCCAATAACCTGAATGGCGAGAAGGTTAATTTTTTGAAAAATTCCAGCCTGCAACCTGTTTTTGTTCAATTTGAACCATGGCAGGGGGGCGACTGGCTGATTCAGAAAGACTTAGCCAATACGCTGCGCTTTATCGCCGGGAGTGGCCGCGACGGATTTTACACCGGCCCGGTTGCGCGCATGATCGTGGAGGAGTCCAAACGCCGAAAAGGTCTGTTTACCTATGAAGACCTGAATCAGTACCAGAGTGTCTGGCGCACACCGCTTGAATTTGATTATAAAGAACTGCACATCATTTCCATGCCGCCGCCCAGCAGTGGTGGCTTGCTGCTGCAACAGATTTTAGGTATGATCGCAGCATTTCCACTGAAAAAATACGGATTTCAAAGCGCTGAAGCTGTACACCTGATCGTAGAAGCCGAACGCCGCGCTTATGCCGACCGCTCCATGCACATGGGAGATCCGGATTTCTGGAAAGTACCTGTAAAACAAATTACCGACTCGCTCTATCTGAAAAATCGAATGAGTGATTTTAAGGCCGACACCACCTTGGGCAGCAAACCCGTAAAGGCCGGAGCGGTTAAAGAAAGCGAAGAAACCACGCATTATTCTATTGTGGATGCGGAGGGTAATGCCGTGTCCGTGACGACCACCCTTAACGACAGCTACGGCAGCCGTTGTGTAGTCACCGGCGCAGGATTTATCCTGAATAATGAGATGGACGATTTCAGTGCCAAGCCCGGTGTACCCAATATCTATGGCGCTATTGGCGGGAAAGCCAATGCCATTGCCGGCGGCAAACGCCCGCTGAGCAGCATGACGCCTACCATCATCACACGTAAAAACAAAACCTGGATGGTTGTCGGTACGCCCGGCGGTACCACCATACCCACCTCGGTATTGCAGACCATCCTGAACGTATACGAATTTGAATTGCCGCTGAAAGAAGCGGTGCACCAAAAACGTTTTCACCACCAGTGGCTGCCCGATGTAATTTTTGTAGAAACAGATGCCATCACGCCCGAAAACAGGCGTAAATTAGAACAAAAAGGCCATATCTTGCAAGAGCGCGGCCCCATCGGCAGGGTAGAGGCCATTCTGAAACTCCCCAACGGCCTCTGGCAAGGGGTCGCCGATACGCGTGGCGACGATGCCGCTCAAGGGTTTTAATTTAAAGTGTTTTAAGGTTTAGGTGTTTTTGAGTATCTCAGACGCGGAGCCATTCGTGCATTCGTGGCAACAAAAAAGCCACGAATGCACGAATAAATTTAGCTCAAAGACCACGAAAACACCTGAACACAAAAACACTTAAACACTAAAAAATGCAATGACAAAAATTGCCATTATCGGCTCCGGGCGGATTGCCTGGCATCTGGGGCGTCGGCTCAAGGCCAAGGGTTTGCCGCCGAGGCAGGTCATCAGTCGTACTGCTGCGCACGCGGAAAGCCTGGCCCGTACCCTTCAGTGCGACTGGACAGACGACTGGTCGGCGCTGATGCCGGATATTGATCTGGCGATTATTGCGGTGCGCGATGATGCGATTGGCGATGTTGCCGCGCAAGTGGCGCCTGCTGCGCCCCAAACCCTGTTTGTGCATACTTCCGGCGCGACGCCCGGCACCGTACTTGCGCCCCATTGCGCCCGGTTCGGGGTGTTTTATCCGCTGCAATCCTTTTCATATGATCGGGTGCCGGTATGGTCGAAAATTCCGTTTTGTGTTGATGCCAATAGTGCCGAAGATTTGCTGTTACTCAAAAAAACGGCCAAGCAGATTGGCAATTTGCTATATCATGTCGACGATAAACAACGCTCCTCCCTCCATGTGGCTGCTGTTTTTGCCAATAACTTTACCAATCATTGCTTTGCAATCGCCGAGAAACTACTGGAAGAAAAAGAACTGCCTTTTGAACTGTTACATCCGCTGATGGAAGAAACCTTGGCCAAAGCCCTGCAAAATGCTCCCGCGCTGATGCAAACCGGTCCGGCCGTGCGTGGCGATCAGGAGACCATTCAACGGCATTTAAACCTGCTTTCGGGGCATCCGGAATGGCAAAAGCTCTACTCCAGTATGACTGATAATATTATCCGACAACATCAAAGTGAAAATCCAGGGGCAGGCGCTTCTGATTTTTCCAATGAATAAACCTTTTAATGCAGGCTATCAGAAATATTGTTCTTCATGGGTGGGTTATTTTAAAATATTTCATTGAATATCGTATGTACTTATCTTTGTTTCGGTATTGCTCCGGAAGTGCAATACTTTTGTTGGGTGATCCCCTCGTTACCGACAAGCTAATTTGCACCTAACCAACGCTGTCATGTTACCACAAGCCCGTCTGAGCGCCATCTCCAGCGCCGTACCCGAAAAAGCCATACCGAATAGTTATTTTGAACAAATCATAGAAACTACCGACGAGTGGATCGTCTCTCGCACCGGCATTAAAAACCGCTATCATTGTGCACCGGACGAGTACACCAGTGATTTATGTACGGCGGCAGCCCGTAACCTTTCAGCCGAATACGGCATTGCGTTGGATGACGTGGATATGTTGCTGGTATCTACCGTTACGCCCGATCACCCGATGCCCAGCGTGGCTTGTCAGGTGCAAAAAAAATTAGGCTTACACCATACCGGCGCGTTGGATGTTTATGCAGCCTGTGCCGGATTTTCTTATGCCATTGCACTTGCCAAAGGCCTGATCATGTCGGGTACCCACAAAAAAATTCTTGTTTTTGGCGGCGAAACCTTGTCGCGCATCACCGATTTCAATGATCGCACTTCCTGCATTTTATTTGGCGACGGCGCCGGCGTAGTGCTTATTGAGGCGGCGTCGGAAGGCAATATCGGCGCCTGTATTACGGGCGCTTATGGCGAAGGTGGTATTGATTTGTATATTTCCGGTTTGGCCGATCATATTGACCATCAGGAAATTAACCGGAGCGGCAAGATTGTACAAAATGGCCGCAAAGTTTTCAAATGGGCTGTCACCACGGTTTCAGCTGAGATGCCGCGCTTAGCCGCCTTGAATGGTCTGACCCTGGATCAGATCGACTGGTTCGTGCCGCATAGCGCCAATATGCGGATCATCGACGCCATTTGCCATGAAACCGGATTCCCGATTGAAAAAACACTCGAAAGCATTGCCAATTACGGCAATACCTCCTCTGCATCCATACCGCTGGCCCTGCACCAGGGCGTACGGGAGGGGAAATTAAAAAAAGGAGACAAGGTGATGATTTTTGGTTTTGGCGGCGGACTGGCCTATGCCGGCACCGTAATTAACTGGTAGCCTGTTGCCAAACCTCCAGCAGCACGGCTTCGTCGGCGGCCCAATTCCATTTTTCCCGGGCCAGCATACATTGTTCGTGCATTTTTCTGTGCGCCTCCGGGTTTTGCTGGTAGTGGCGCAGCGCTGCTACAATGCTTGTTTTATCAAGTTTTTGTAATAAATGTGCAACAGGAAATTCCTCATGAAGTGCCCGGTATTCCGGAAAATCCATGGTCAGCACCGGAACACCGGCTGCTACATAATCAAAGAATTTATTGGCCAGTGAGTAATAATAAGATTCACCTTGGTTTTCAAGGAGGTTGATGCCCATCCAGGCGCGGGCAGTCAGTTGTTTTAAACCTTCCGGCCGGATAAAGCCTTCAAAATGAACCCGATCGCCCAAGTTCAGCGCTTGCGCCTGTTGCCTTAGCTGATCCGACAGATCGCCCTCTCCGGCCAGTATCAGTCGAAATTCGGGTAAATCACACATCGCTTCCAGCATAAATTCAATTCCCCGACCTGCATTCAGCGCGCCCTGGTACATCAGTATACGCGGGTGCTGATGCAGTCCGGTAGATAGAGTGGCAGTTTCCAGGCGCGGGACATTTCTAACCACCCGGAATGGAATTTTATGCTGCTTTGTAAAGATTGCGGCCAGTGCCGGGCCAACAGTGTAGGCATGTTTGTAAAATGGCAATGTCATTCGCCCGATCAATTTCCAGGCAGCGCGAATGGCATTGCGGCCATATAGTTCGGGTACTTCGGTGAAGTATTCATGCGCATCAAAAACCCGTTTTTTTCGCCGGATTATACTGGCTATCGTATTGGCAGGCAAGGTGTCATAATCGACAGCGCCTACGGCATCAAAACGGTAGAAAAGTAATAGGAAAAATAGCCGGACATTGTATTCGGCATAAAAAAACATGCCTTTTTGGAAAAAACAGGACAGTCTTTTTTGCTTGTAAATATGTTTATTCAGGGGTTTGGAGCGGGGCAATACCCGGCCCACGAGTGTTACCCGATAACCTGCCTGCGTAAGGCTTGTTGCGATGCGCTGCATGCGCTGATCGTAATTCAGGTCATTGGTAACCGTTAATACTACTCGCGGGCCGGACTGTTTTGTCATATCTTGCTATTTGCGCTGAAGCAGGTATTGCGCGTACTGCTGAATTTCAATAAATTTCGCTTCTTCCATCATCCAGCTCAGGTCGATATTGCGATTGGCAATATCTTCGAGGCTGTAGTCGGAACTGAGGTTGCCATGACGGCCACTTTGCTCCACCCGTACCCCTTTGTTATTGACTACAACGGCAATAGTATCGCCGTCGTTGCCTTGCAAAGACCAGAAACGCTCGTTGGTGTTTGGTGTGTGTGGTGGGCGGGGCGTAGGCTGCGGGCGCGGGGCGGGTTGCGGCGGGTTGTTGTTGTAAGAGCGGGATTTAATAACCACCGTTCCGATCAGCATATCGTGCAGGCATTGTCCGTTATTGTTAAACAACATCAGCAGGTAACCAATGCCAAGGGTAAAGCTGTTCAGAAAATCACAGATAAAACGAAGCAAAGCGCTCCAGAAATCGAGGGTTTGACCGCGCAGGCTGACAATCCGGATGCCCATGACCCTTTGTCCGAGTGTTGCCGTTCCGAAACTCCAGAAAATGGAAAAATATATAAATGCAGGAATACCGAACAGGAGGGCAGATGGTATGGCGAGCACAAGCCAATCAATAAGGCGTGCGAGAACACGATCTCCGAAACTTGCGTATTCCCATTGTGCGGATTGCTGAAAAGGCTGATCTAATGTCATAGTAGGAAAATGTTTGGTTTGATTGCCCAATATTGTGTTTCAAAGCGCGCTACACCAAGCTAAAGCGATTAACCCTTGTAAAATAACGACGAAACAGGGCTGTACTGGGCATAACCTACTACTGCTCGAACGCGGTCAAGCCTTCATAGACCAAATCAACCGGCAAACCCATTACATTGGGATAAGTGCCTTCAATCCGGATAATTTTACAATGCCCGATCCATTCCTGCGCACCATAAGCGCCGGCTTTGTCGTAAGGTTTGTAGGTTTCAATGTAATAATGGATTTCGGCTTCGCTCAGTGGTGCAAACCATACCTTCGTAACGCCGGCCATCACTTTTTCCTGTGTTTTCGAAAGCAGACAAACCCCTGTAACAACGGTATGGCAATTGCCCGACAGGCGGCTCAACATCCGGAAGGCATCATCGTAGTCGTTCGGTTTGTTGAATACTTCCCCTTCCAGAATGACCACAGAATCAGCGGCTAATATAATTTCCTGATCTTCAATCAGGTGCGCGCCGGCACGGGCTTTCCGTTGTGCCAACATGGGCGCTACTTCCTCTGCGGGCATATCTTCCGGAAAAGATTCGTCGGTATCAAAACCAACAACGGTAAAATTAAAACCGCTTTCTCGCAGCAACTGACTGCGACGCGGACTTTTAGAAGCCAGAATTATCGGGCGATCAAAATGCATAGACCTTTGAATTTAGGTTTGGAGTTGCTATGTCTTCATCCAGGCGCTCAGGGCAGCGACAGGATCTTCCGGCCAGTCGCGCAGCAGCAACAACAAGCCGCATACCATCACGATTTTTATCAGCAATGCCGCGCGGGTGTAATCCTTTTTTACTTTTCCTCTTAATACAAAAGCGCTTGCCGCCAGGGAGGGCATTAACAGCAGCACGACGCCAGCGCCAATCTGCCATTGCGGCGCGCCAGTTTCACGCCAGAAATACAGTAAAAAAGCAATGAGACCACTGACAAGCAGGCCGGTAAAAGCCGCCGGTTTTTTGGCAAATCGCGAACCGCGCAACACCGGCAAGGTGCTGCATCCGCAAGCTGAATCGCCCTGGAAATCTTCGATATCCTTCACTTGCTCGCGGAAAAGATTGGTTGAAAAGGCAAATAATCCGAACAGCCAGACCAAGCTTCCGGCCTGCTGAATCAACTCCGGCGCTTTGAATGACGTGAGCCATATCTGACGGTCTTCCGGAAAAAGCAACATGATCGGGACAATGCCACAAAGTATGGAAACCAGCAGATTTCCTACGAATACGCTGCATTTGAGCTGCCAGGCATACAAAAACAGCAAAAAAGAAACGCCCGGGAAAACCCAAAGCGGCCAGCGGTTGGCAGGGCGCAACGAAGCATCTAACCAAAATGCAATGGCATGTACGGCAAATAAAATACCGGCGTAAACAAGCAGGGCTATCCAGGACGGCAACAAGCGCCCCCAAACCACGCGTTTGGGTTTGTTGATGGCGTCCATGAAGCGGTCGTAATAATCATTGAGTACGTAACCGCCGAAGGTCGTAAGTACCGTCGCGGCGGCAATGAGGTTGAAACTGCGGGTGTCCAACACCGGAATTCCGCCAGCTTTAAGGATGGCCGGCCGCAACACGTACCAGTAGGGTAGGTACTGCGTGAGGAATACAATCGCCAGGTTGGGCAGGCGAAACATCCGTATGAATGCCAGCAACAGATTCATCGCGGCGAAGATATGTTTTTTTTTTAACGATGAATGATGAATGATGAGCGATGAATGGGAGCGCTGCTTTATTTGATGTACAGCAGCCAGGCAAATGTACCGATCCAGCACAAGAGGATGATTTGCAGGAAACGATCGCGCAGGAGCGCACGTGTAGGCGACTCGGTTTTGTTGAATACAAGGGTCAGTTGCAGGTAGCGCAGAATACCGAGAATAACAAAAAATGCCGTGTAATAGATCTTGTCGCTGCCAATCCGTTCAATAACTTCCGCAGAGAAGCAATACATCAGGTAAGCGACCATGGATACCGTGGAGCAAACCACCATTGCCATATCTAAAAACGGCAGGTTATAGCCTTCCAGGGCTTTGCGGAAATTGTGCCCGTCGCTCATTACTAAGTATTCCCCCCTACGCTTGGCCAGACCCAGGATGAAGGCCAGCAAAAAGGTCAGCACGATCAGCCATTGTGAAACCGCAACGCCAGTCACGGTACCGCCGGCAAAAACCCGCAGTAAAAAGCCAATCGCGATCAGGCTGATGTCGACAATCGCAATATGTTTGAGTGAAAAGGAGTATAAAACGTTGATAATGAAATAAAAGAGAATAAGCAGCAACAGTTCCCAGCTTAAGAAAAAGGACAGGAATGCGCTGCCTGCAAGCAATGTTGCGAGTATAATAATGGCCGTTCGCACACGAATGGCGCCACTGGCAATCGGGCGTTTGCGCTTGTCGGGATGGTTGCGATCCTGTCGCGCATCCACCAGGTCGTTTAGCACATAGACCGCGGAGGCGACTAAGCAAAATGCCAGGAAGCCAAGCCCTGCACGGCCCAACAGCGCCGCTTCGTTCAGGCGTGCTGCAAAGAACGCCGGGATAAATAAAAACAGGTTTTTTACCCAATGCTCCGGACGGAGCAAAAGCCATATTTGCCGAATGGACATAACGCAAAGGTAGGAAAATTGATGTAGTGTATCTCCACCGCAAAAGCAGTGTGCCGAATCTGGCAAAACATAATGCCCGCCGCAGTGTTTAGCCAATACAAAACAGCACAATACCATTACATGAGAAATATACTACTGTTGATCTGCCTGCTTGAACAGCTGAATCGTGTAATCCAGTAATTGCTTGCCGCCATGGTCGCCATGCCCGGGCACGACCACTTTTACATCGGGATACGCTCGTTTTACCTTTTCAACGGTTTCCGACCAGGCCGCCACGTTGGCATCGCCGAGATAGCCCTTGCTGGCGTTCATGGTTTTAACTAAGCAGCCGCCAAACATCACATTTTCACCGGGAAAATAGCCCACCACATTATCTTTGGTGTGGCCTTCTCCGAAGTATTTTACCGTTACTTTTTCGACGCCTACGCGAAGCACTAACGAATCCCGGAAACCGTTTTGTGGCGCCGTATAATTGTTGGCTTTGGCCAATTCGAGGGTTTGTACATTGGCATAGGACGGGATGTTGTTTTGCTCAAATGCTTTCAGGCCGCCCAGGCAGTCGTGGTGAAAATGGGTTGGAATAATACCGACAATCTTGCAGTTCAGCGTTGTTTTTATCCATTGCATCAGCGCTTCTGAGTCTTTGTCATTGCTCGGTGTATCAAAAACGATGGCCTCCCCGCTATTGCGCACGATAAGGCCGTTGCAGGGTACCTTGCCGAAATCGTTGGTTTGCAAATAGGTGGTATGGATGAAGCTGTTTTCTGAAACCTGCGTAATGATTAATGCTTCGGAATTCAGCATTTTTTTGGCTTTAAAATGGCCTGTACCCTGTTTTTGGGTGCTGCAATTAAACACGGAGATAGCAATGCTGAGCAGCAAAAGCAGGTTTCCTGGAAATTTCATTAGTATTATGTTGTGTAGTTGTAAAAAAATCCGACCTTCGTCAAACGAGCTACCGGCTTCGCAAAATTAGTAAATCTGTCAATTTTTAAAATCACCCCAATTCGGGAATATTCATCACCAACCATTTTTTACCTCATGGACTTCAATTCAAGGATTATTCTGGATGCCGCGAGCATCGAACGCGAACAGGCAAGTTTTATCACAAAAGTGTATACCTGGATGACCGTCGCCCTGGTCATCACCGCCTTTGTGGCCATGTTCACGGCTTCATCCCCATTTATGCTGAACCTGATTTTTAGCTCCAGAATTGTATTTTGGGGACTTGTTTTGGGTCAGTTGGGCATGGTTGTTTACCTTTCCAGCGCCATCGGGCGCATGTCGGCCAACACCGCCACCATCGTATTCCTGCTTTACTCGGTCGTGACGGGTTTAGTACTTTCTTCCATTTTTGTCATTTTCACAGCAGCCTCCATCGCTTCCACTTTCTTCGTGACGGCCGGCACTTTCGGCGCCATGAGTATGTACGGTTATTTCACCAAGCGCGACCTGACCAAATTAGGCAGCCTCCTGGTGATGGCGCTAATTGGCCTTGTCATCGCATCAATTGTGAACTGGTTCTGGGCCAACAGCACCCTGTACTGGATTACCACATACGCAGGTATCCTGATTTTTGTGGGCCTCATCGCGTATGATACCCAAAAAATCAAGGCCATGAACGTCATCGGCAATGAAGGCACCGATGAAGATCGCAAAGAAGCCATCATGGGCGCCCTCACACTGTACTTAGATTTTATCAATCTTTTCCTGTACTTGCTGCGTCTTCTGGGCAGTAAGAAGTGATTTTTGTGTGTTTGGGTGTTTATTGCCCCGTACTTTTTTAAGGGAATGCGACGGATGTTTTCGTGAATATCAGCGCCTTATTCTTTCCTTTTAAAAGCACGGGGCTATTGTTTTATGTGTTTTTATCCCGGCTACTTCCGCTTAAAAAAAAACTTAAAAAAAAATTTCTCTCGGGAACTTACGCTTCCCCCCTTGCGTTGTGTTTATTATGCGGCGAACTTTGCAGCGTCGCAAGACATCATCACTAACCACAAGCAAGATGGCTACAACTACATTAACCGCACATGAAGCAGCAACCCTGCAGCGCCTGTTCGACTCGGAGTTCTCTCCGCTGCTCGATCGCGTGTATCGGTTTGCCTTCTACCTGACCGGTGATGCCACCCTTGCGGAGGACCTTACACAGGAAACCTTCCTGAAGGCTTGGCGCTTTATCGGCCGCTACACCCCAAACACCAATGCACGCGCATGGCTGTGCAGAATCTGCCGCAACGCGTACATCAACCACCTGCGCAGCAAGAAAAACCTGCCCATCGCAGATGAGTTCGAAAACATCCTGATCGCGCATCGTCAGGAAGACGACCAGCTCGTCCCGGATCGCCTGAATTTCCACGAAGAAATGGAAGGCTATATCATGGACGAAGAAGTCGCCAATGCTATCAATGCGCTACCGAAGAACTACCGCACCATCGTGCTGCTCGAACTGGAAGAATATTCCTACGAAGAGATGGCCGTGATGCTGAACATTCCAATCGGAACTGTGCGCTCCCGCCTGCACCGCGGACGCAAAACGCTCGCCACTTCCTTGGAAAACTACGCCAAGTCGCGTGGTTATGAAACGGAAAGTGAAGATCAACTCCTTGATGTCGTCGCCGAAGCGGACGAGGTCAGCGTAGATCCGGGCGAGCCAGCATAAGCATTTTCAGGGTTTACCAGTCTTTATGACTCGGTAGACCCTTTTTGACCATATTTCCCCACCCAAAACCAAACAACCCTCAATGACCTTGTAAGCAATCCTTTCACCTCGCAATAACATGCAGCGCTTTTAAAAAAACTCACTCATTTATCAACGTCACAGCGCAGTAAACGCCGCTCCATTGCAGCGTTCCTGCTTTAAAGCAAACACCATGGTTAATTCAAATTTTTTCGCACCAACGCTCCCGCTTCCGATGCCGACCGGCAATCGCTTCGCAGGCGTAGCGCAGGCGCGCAAAAGCCATGATGCCCGCTTGAGCAGCAGCAATACCGGCCTTGTCACGTTGATGCAAACAAACTGTACAATGAAAAATCCTGGTAAAAATTCTCCGTTTGGAACCCGTTTTCAAAGCTTTCAAGGCGTCGTCGATCAGTGGGCAGATCTACATATCTTCCCGGAAAAATATATGCCCCAGTCCAATACCCCCGAAAATTGTTGTAGCAATAACCCAAATGAAGCAATTGAAAGTACAGAAAGTATAGCATTAAAAGAGTTTTTACAACGCAGGCTTTCCCGTCCTTCCGCTCCGGCGGCACTCAAAAACAGAATACTCAATATCATCCGCTCGGAAGATAACTAAGCTCGTTTTTCACGGTCGTTTCCCATTTTATTTGTTTGTACTGACTACGGCGTCGGTATAACCCTTCCCCTTTTGCATTAAAAGCATTTTTGCTTCAGCCTGTGGGCTGATTGCTTTCGCACAGTTATGCACAGATCACTTACACAGAAGGCACTGAATCTGTGTTTTCTGTGTAAGTGATCTGTGCCCTTCTGTGCGAAACCTTAACTGCGTGATTTATCTTTGCCGCCCCCAAATCCTAACGACCTGACCGTGATACATATCGTTTTTAACCTTTACCCTTTTCAGGAAGGCTGTTTTCTGCCTTCAGCTTACCTCGTGCAGGAAGACCGCAGCGGATTGCTGACGCATATCGTGCAGCGCGCCACAACCCTTACGGCCAATTCCCATCAAATCCAGCTCAGCGACAGCCACAAGCGCCTGCTCGACTTGATCGAGCTGCTCACGCCAAAAGCCCTCGAAGCGCGTTTTAAAGCGCCAAAAGCGAAAACAGCAACGCCTTTAGATAAATTACTGACCGAAAAAGAAACAAAAGGGCCGGTAGAAGCCTATATCCATCGTCAACTCGACCTTTTTCTCTCCGAAATACATCGCTGTAAATATCCCCTTACGCTGGATGCGGAGCGCAAAACCCTCGTCAAAGACGTGCTGCTGGCACAGCTCGACGCCCCGCTGATTCCCTGGCTCAGCTTCGATAAAACCCCTGAAGGCATTACCTACCGCCTGCAACTCGGCACCGAAAACGAGCGCTGGCAAATTGGCAGCCGCGACGTCACGCCGCTCACCAATACTGATCCGGCCTGGATCATTGCCGATTACGCACTTTTCCGCGTGCCGGGCATCAACGGCAATATGGTGAAGCCTTTTCGGCAAAAAAATGAAGTGCTGATTCCGAAAGACAAGGAAAAAATGTACTTCCGGCAGTTTATTGCCAAAAGTATACGCCGCAGCCGCGTGGAAGCCAACGGTTTTCGGGTAGTGGAAAACAATACGCTCCGGAAAACCCGCCTCGAAGCTGTAGAGCATTTTTTGGAAAAAAACTGGCGACTGAAAACGACCTTCGAATACGATGGCGCTGAATTTGCCTGGGGAGAACGCCGCGACCGCATCACCAGCATTGATATTCCCGAAAACGACCACGAAGAAATCAGCGTTCACCTGATCCTGCGCGACCAGTCCGGCGAGCAACAAAATATTGAACTGCTGGGCCAACTCGGCGCCCGGGAAGAAGACCGCCTTTTTTCCGTAGCCGCCGACTACAGCCTCGACGCCCTGCTCGAATGGCTGGGCGCCCACCGCAAAACCCTGGAACAGGCCGGTTTTCTCCTCGTTTCGCCGGAAGTGGAAGGCAAAAAACTGAGCCTTTTACCCGCACAAATCAATGTGCGCTCGGAAGCCGCGGGCGACTGGTTCGACGTGCACGGCGAAGTGGAAATTGGCGCACAACGCTATCCTTTTAAGGATTTTGTGCCTTATTTGAAGCAAAATATCCGCTTTTTCCCCTTATCCGACGGTTCGTTTTTTTATATTCCCGAAGCCTGGTTCAGCAAATACAGCGACCTGGCGATGGCGCTCCGCGAGGAAGACGACAGCCTGCGCCTGCCCAAAACACTTTACACCGTACTCCAGGACGGCGCCACGGAAACCGACGCCGACGCTTTTCCGATCATTGATCCGGACAGTATAGATTACCTACCTTCTTCCGACTTACAGGCCGAGCTGCGGCCCTATCAGCTGCGCGGTGTACGCTGGCTCGTGGGGCATTTTCGCCACGGCTTCGGCGCTTGTTTGGCCGACGATATGGGTCTCGGTAAAACCCTGCAAACCATCGCCTTCATGCTTTACGTGAAGGGGCAGCAGGGCAGTCGCGATGCAGCCGTTGCAGCCAGCGACAGCGCCCTGCAACTCAATCTTTTTCAGGCATATACGGAGGAAATCAAGCCTTTGCAGGCGCTGATTATTTTGCCCGCTTCCTTAGTGTTTAACTGGCAGCGCGAGTTGCAGCGTTTTGCGCCTTCCTTGTATGTTTATATCCACACCGGACCAAAACGCCTGAAAGATTTGCGCGCCGTTGCGGCGCATGATGTGGTGCTGACCACCTACCACACGGCCCGGCAAGACCTGGATTTACTGCAAAAACAGGTGTGGCAAATGATTATTCTGGATGAAAGTCAGCAAATCAAAAACCGCGAATCGGAACTGTCGAAAGTGGTGCGCAGCCTTGATGCCCGCCACAAGGTTTCGCTGAGCGGCACGCCGATAGAAAACTCTTTGTCGGATCTGTGGAGCCAGATGGAGTTTATCAATCCGGAAACCTTGGGCAGTTTCAAGTTGTTCCGCGAGCAGTTTATGTTGCCCATTGAGCGGCAGGGCGACAGTGCCGCGCGGGAAAAACTGTTTACGCGCGTGCGGCCTTTTTTCCTGCGCCGCACCAAAGAGGAGGTCGCGCCCGACCTGCCGGAACTCAGCGAGCAGATTTTCTACACCGAAATGACGGCCGAGCAGCAGAAGCGTTATGAGTCCGTCAAATCTGCGGTGCGCAACCAGATCCTTTCCTTGTTCGATGAGCCGAAAACCCGTTTACAGGCCTTGCAGGCCTTGATGCGTTTGAGGCAATTAGCGTGTCACCCGGCTTTGGCCGATAAAGATTATCAGGGCAGCAGCGGCAAATTTGAGGATGTGCTGGCGCAGTGGGATACCATTCGCCGGGCCGGACATAAAGTGCTGTTTTTCAGCAGTTTTGAACAGCATTTGCAGCATTTTCGCAGGCAATTTGAGGCCGAGGGCCTGCCCTATGCCTGGCTTACGGGCGATACCCCGCCGGCGGAGCGCAGTTTAGCCGTTGAGGCTTTTCAGCAAGATCCCAAAGTGCAGGCCTTTTTTATGACCATCAAAGCGGGTGGGGTAGGGCTTAACCTCACGGCGGCGGACTATGTTTTTCTCCTCGACCCGTGGTGGAACCCGGCCGCAGAGGCGCAGGCCATTGCGCGGGCGCACCGCATTGGGCAGGAGAATCCGGTGACGGCCATACGATTTATCTCCCGCGCTACGATTGAGGAGAAAATTTTGGTGTTGCAAGCCCGTAAGCGCCAATTAGGAGAAGGCCTGTTTTCCGACAACGAAACGCCGCAGCTTACCCGGGCGGATATGGAGGAGTTGTTGGGGTGAATATTTCTCACAGATGTCACACGGAATTTTATAATTTATTGATAATCAGAATTCTGTGTAACATCTGTGAGAAACCTATTCTTATTTCGGCCAGCAAACCGGAAACGAAGCGCCGAAGATCAATTTCCCGCAGAATTCGCAGATTTGCTCGCAGATCGCGCAGATTTTTTTTTATGTTATCTGCGTTGCCAAAAGTTACCATTCTGCGAATTCTGCGCGTAAATCTGCGAATTCTGCGGGAAATTGATCTTCGAGCTTATCATTCTGGCCGACGTAACGCTTGCTCGGTAAGGGTGAAAAGGATTTCTCACAGACGTCACACAGATGCATGCACAGATGTTACACAGAATTTTATAATTTATTGATAATCAGAATTCTGTGTAATATCTGTGAGAAACCCACACGCGCCCCGGCTCAAAAAAACTAACTTTGAGCCAAAAGTTTTAACACCCAACTTGTACATCCATGGAAAAAATTGTGAAACGCGGACTGGAAATATGTAAACTACGCACCGAGCCTATGCCGGTAGACCATTTGGGCCTGCCCCCATTATATGGCTTGTTTATGAAATTATACAATTTGCGCACAGTAGGATTTCTTAACTCTGTTGTTTATCGTTATACTGAAACTCAACGACGTACGCTTGTAGACATTGTTTATCTACATGATGATCATATTGGTTATGGTGAATTTTTTTCTGTCGAAGAAGCCGCAGAAGCAACAGAGGGAGCCTTCAGTGATGAGCAGCGGGCCTTTCTTGAAGGAAAATATCGAGTAATCGGAGTGGATAGTTCCGGTCATCATTTATTCTATGTTGGAGTAGACCCTGCAACGAATCTGGATCAGATCTTTGTTGATACAGAACTTTTTGACGGGATTGTTGAAGATTTGCCGCGTTTGACCAAAATCGCCGATAATATGTTTGAATTTATGAATGGATTTGCTTTTGTAGAAGAACCTGAACCCACCATTTTTCCTGGTGTTACATACGACATGCTTTACCAAAACTGGGGCGAGAATTTCTGGAGGGTGCGGGGCCAGTAGACGCTTAGGCCGTTTGCGGGTTTCGGACAGCAAACCGGAAACGAAGCGCCAAAGATCAATTTCCCGCAGAATTCGCAGATTTACGCGCAGATTTCGCAGAATGGTAACTTTTAGCAACGCAGGTAACATAAAAAAAATCTGCGCGATCTGCGCATAAATCTGCGAATTCTGCGGGAAATTGATCTTCGGGCTTATCATTCTGGCGGACAATATATCATTTAATGCTTGCTTGGTGCGGGGGCAGTAGCGTATCTTGCGATGTTTTCTTTAATTTAAAATGATTATGACTCAAACACAAAATTGGAATGCTACTTTTTTCTTGAGGGTGAATTATAGAGGCGAAATTATCCCAAGTGTTAGTTTTGATCCGATTTATTATGAGCCTTTGTCATATCTGTTTGGTTTTTCAGGATTTTATACCAATAAAGAGGTGCTTAGTTTTATTGAATATGTTTCATCTAAACTTGAGCTTGGGGGATTTACTTATGAAGCGGACGATGCTGCTGAATTCATATTTAATGATATACTTGTCGAAGTGAAACCATTGTTAATGGATTTTGAGGCATTTACTGTTAACAAGAAGGATTTTTTTATCTTTTTATACGCATGGGCTTGTTTCCTTGAAGATTATGAAAAGGCAAGGATTCCTTTGATAATTCCGGAAGTACTGAAAGATACATTGACTATTAAACGTAAAATTGATTTAAATCTGCCAGATGCACCGCATCGGGGGCGCGACAATGAGGCAATTTGGGTCTCTACATCACCAAACATAATTCAGGAACGGATCCAATCGTCCAGTATCTTTTTTTCTTATATAAGTTTTTCTATTTTTGTTTTTGTAGATGGTACTCAATTACCGCATCTTGGCATAAATAAATGGCAGTTCCCGAAACTTGCTGCTTTTTTTACCGATAAACTCTCTATTAAAGCAGACGCAATATCACTTTTTGGGAAACTCAGATCCTTGCCATCTGGTGAAAAAATTGTAATTGAAGCCCTGGAGCAGATTCTTGTTACATTTACCCATAGCGAGGTATGGATAACGGTTCTTGGTGGCGAATACAAACCTTATGGAATACCTATGGTTTACTTTTTGAAGTTGCTTGATGACTGGATATTGTTTCTTGATTTTTACGAACGAGGGCAAATTCCCGGCTTGATTCCATCAAATCTGAAGGATGAATGGTGCATTATTGAGAAAACAACATGAGTATCAGATGCACCATTATGTTATTGTATAAGATGTTAAGTATTTAATTGTGTAAGTGATCTGCTAAAGCCCTCTACCCAGAATCTGTGCGTTAATCTGTGTAATATCTGTGAAAAATATCCCCCAAACGCGCTCAGAACGACTGAAACCAACCCACAATCTCAGAGAAAAAATGCAGTAGCAGGCGCGGCTCAAACAACAACAAACCCGCAAATCCGAAAATAGCGCCGTAAAAGTGCGCCATGTGGTCAATATTATCCCGGTTGCGGCGGGCAGCGTACGTGCAATACCACAAATACAAACCCGCGAAAATGAAGGGCTTGATCGGGATGGCGTAATACAGGTAAATATCGCCCAGTGGTTGCAGCAAAATGGCGGCAAAAATGATGGCCGACACCGCGCCCGAAGCCCCAATGCTGTGAAAATAGGAGTTGTTGCGCTCCCGCAAATAAGTGCCGTAAGAGGCCGCCACAATACCCACCAGGTAAAAAAGCAGGTAAATGAAATGCCCGATCACCCCAAATTTAAGCTCGAAAAATCTCTCCACTAACGGACCAAAAGAGTACAGCGAAAGCATGTTGAAAAGCAGGTGCATGTAGTCGCCATGCAGAAAACCGCTTGTCAGCCAACGATAATATTCCTTGTTGCGGGCTTCGTAATACGGCGCATGCGCCAGCTTGCCCAACATATTGGGATTGCTGAACGCATTGATGGAAACCAGCACCGTAAAGGCAATAATCAGGGTATTGACGCTTAAAAAATCCATGTAGGCGGTAATTTAGTTGTTGTGATAGGGTTCGTTGCGCAGGATGGTCATGGCGCGGTACAACTGCTCCAGACTAAACAGGCGCACCATCTGATGCGAAAAAGTGAGGCGGGAGAGCGACCATTGCGCGTTGGCGCGGGCATACATTTCCGGCGAAAACCCGAAAGCACCGCCGATGATAAAAATCAGGCGCCGCTCCGAACGCGCGAGCATGCCTTCCATCCAGTTGGCTAATTCCACGCTGCTGAAATGCCTGCCGTTTTCGTCGAGCAGCACCACGAAGTCCTCACTCGCGATTTTCGCCAGCAACATTTCGCCTTCTTTCTTTTTCAAGGCAGCAGCTTCCATTTTGCCTTTTACATCCGGCCAGATTTGAAAGGTAAAAGGCAGGTAGTGTTTCAGCCTTTTTTCAAAAATGGCAATGCCGGTATCTAAATAGGTTTCATTGGTTTTGCCAACGGCCCAAAGTTCAATTTTCATATTCAGGGGCTTAACCGATGATGCGCAGGTGTTTACGGGTTTCAGAACTGAACAATTCGGCCATCTCCTCGGGCAGGGCGCTGCGCTCGGGGTAGCGGCGTTGCAGTTCGTCGGATATGCGTTTTACCAAGGGCAATTGGCCTTTTTGCACCAGCGATTGCAGGTTGCGCCGCACTTCCTGGGCTGCCGGGCCGCCAAAATGCGCTTCGAGGTGCACGGAAAGGAATTTGAGGTATTGATGGTACACAAAATCGGCATTTTCCGGCAGCAAAAATGCTTCATGGCGCTGTAAAAACGCTATATCTTCACTTTTTTCCAGCAGTTGTATCAATTCCGGCGCCATGCGCTCGGCAGTATAAAAAGCCGCCAAACGATCCTGATCGCCCATTTGTTCCAGTATGCCGAGCAGTTGTTGCCGCAGTTCGGGCCATTCTTCCGGACTCAGTTCGCGCAGGCGCGTGAGGGCATCCTGTTGCTTGTTGTCCAGAAATTGCCGTTTGAGGTAGGCGATTTGCGGCGCTTTATCCCCCAGTGTTTGCGCGGCATAATAACTGAGTTGCTGTAGCTGTCGCTGCTGCTCCGGGGTAAACGGGATTAGTTTTTCTAATTTTTCAATAGCCGGTAAAATCGCGGCCGGATAATTCAGGCGGCGCAGGGCGCTGAGGGTTTCCAGTATAAAATCCGGGCGACTGCCGTAGCCCGTCAATATTTTGGCGACAGCTTCCGGCATACCGCGTTCAATCTGCGCGACGCAATACAATAGTACTTCTATACCGGCAGTATCGGGCGCGCTGCTGCTGAAATGTTGTTCAATTTGACCGAAAGTAGCCTTATCGGTAGCGCCACGCCCCAGATAAAGCAACATTTTATCCCGAAAATGCCGGTCGAGGGCTTTTTGCGGCAAGGCATGGAGCAGCAGTTCGCGTACCTGATTGGCCAATTCGGGCGATAGGGCAGCGGTTTCCAGCTCCATGAGGTAGCCGATGAGTTGTTGCGCGGAGGCCCACAAATCTTCCACGGGCGCGGTCGGGTGGTTTTGTTCCAGAGCGGCGATACCGGGCAAAATGGCCGTTGCAATTTCAAAGACTAATCTGTAATCCCCTTCGCGCAGGGCGCGGGCGGCGCGTTTGTTCAGGTCGCCGAGGGTTTTGCGCAGTTGCCGCATGGCCGCATCCTGCATGGGCTTGCCGGCTTTGGGCAACAGCGAATTCCAAAGTACAGCATAGGTGTTTTCGCCGCGTTGTACCGCACCGGCGAACCAGGTTTTGAGGGACAGCGAGAAGTTGCGGTCCTGCTTGGCGTATTCCTGGATAAAATCGTGCAGTGCTTCCGTTTCAATAGATTTGAGCACCTCGCCGATGGTGAGTCGGCTGCTGCCTTTAGCCACTTTTTCCGCAGCGCGGTCTTGCTGCTCTATTGCTTTCTGATCTAA
This sequence comes from Chitinophagales bacterium, assembly GCA_017303875.1. Taxonomy (GTDB): domain Bacteria; phylum Bacteroidota; class Bacteroidia; order Chitinophagales; family Saprospiraceae; genus M3007. The sequence goes on from JAFLBP010000011.1 coordinate 85,644, forward strand.
AAATTGTCGAACCTTGACCAACATGGCGGCCACGTGCGCGCACATGAAACGCCGCCCCGGTCCGGAGCAATCGCAGGCAAAAGCCTTGATACGGGAGGGCGTTATGATGACCTCCGTTTCGTGGGTTTCTTCGCCGTCGTGTACCTGAGCTACCCAAAAATGCCGCTCCAGCTCCCGCAGGCGTTGCACGGCGCCAGCCTGCACCAGGTCTTCCGCCTGATTCCAGGTGTTGGCGCTGATGCGCAGCTCGAAGTCTTTGAGCAGCAGTTTTTGTATGTTCATTGATTTAACAATAAAAATAATCATTCATACCGTACGGGGACGGTACAAAGAGACAAAGATACGATGTAGGGCCGATATTATTTAATCCGCGTGGCCATCATCAGCGACTTGAATCGCTTTTCGGCTTTCTTTTTGGTTTCGGCATCGGCTAAGCGTTGCAGGCCCGACCAACTGGAAAAACCGTTCTCTCTGGCGACCATCTCGCGGACACCCGCTTCGCCGGGCGGTGTTTGGGCGACGGGTTTGCTGATTTTGGCGGCGACCGGGTTGCTGCCGCTTGCGGCCGTGGCGGGGCGCGTGACCACTTTGGCGGCGGCTGTGCGCACCGGCGGCGGCGGGGCAGGGTAGAGCTGTTGCAGGTTGTAGCGGCTCATCAGTTTACCCACCGACCAGGCGTAGGGGTAGCCTTTGGCGGCGTTTTCGGGGCTTTTTACCTGGTCGCCGGCATGTGCCACGGCGTCGCGTTGCAGGTCGCGGGTAGTGTACACGCTGAGGTAAGACTGGATGATGGCGTGGGCCAGCAGGGCTGCGGCCTTGTTCGTGTTTTCGTCGGCGGCATTGGCCACCGGCTGTTTCCACTTGGCGGCGAGGCTTTCCACGATACTGCGGTTGTCGAGCAGGGTGCGGAGTTTTTCCTCCACATTGGCGTCGGCGGGCGCTGCGGGTGTGTTGCGCGGACTTGGCGCAGCGCTCACCCGTTCGTTGTCGCTGGCGGCAGTGCCCTTGCTTTTTTTACCGCTGATGGTTTTCATACGCGGTTGCTCGGAATCCTCCTGTTCACTGTTCATTTCCGTGAGCAGGGAAGCGCTGGGTGCTGCTGCATTTTTTTGTTTGCCGACATAGGAAAATACCAGGAAACCGGCGAGCAGGGCGGTGGCTGAAAAGCCGATGAATTCGAAAAAGTTTTTCATGTGAAAATTTATTGAATGTTGATTTTTATAATATTTTAAGGAAGGTGTATTCTGGTTTCGCAGCTCAAAAGTAGCGCTGCCTGCTTATTTATCAAAGGCCAAGCCAAATCGCTCCCTGTGAACAAAATGTCCAAAGTGTAGTTAGGCCTGCGTGCAAACCATCAACATCGTCTGGTTCAAGCGGGATCTGCGGCTCCACGACCACCCGCCCTTGCAGGCCGCCATTGCCGAGGGCCTGCCCACGCTGCTGCTGTATTGCTACGAACCTTCGTGGATGGCCGCGCCCGACAGCGATGTGCGGCACTGGCGTTTTGTGCGCCAAAGCATCGCGGATATCAAGGCGCAACTGACGCAGCGAAATCTGCTGTTTTTTGATCTGGTCGCTGAAGCCGGAGATGTTTTTGACGCGCTGCGGCAGCGGGTGCATATCAAAACCATTTTCAGTCATGAAGAAACGGGCAATGCCCTGACCTTTGCCCGCGATAAATCCATCGCCGCGTTTTGTTCGGCGCATGGTATCTGCTGGCAGGAATTTCCTTCACATGGCGTGCAGCGCCGCCTGTACCACCGCAAAGCCTGGGAAGCGCGCTTCGTAGCGCGGATGTCGGAGCCAATCCTGCCAATCAATTGGGAAGCATTTAAGCCCTATGTTTTGCCGGAAAAGCTGCACACCCGTTTCCAGCAAACGCCCCTGCATCCGGAAATTCTGCGCGAGGAGAAGCTGATGCAGCCAGGCGGTGAACGCGCCGCCTGGACTTACCTTAATTCTTTTTTAGAAAATCGCCGCAAACAGTACTTCAAAAATATCTCAAAGCCCGAGGCGGCGCGCTTTTCCTGTAGCCGTATTTCGCCCTACCTGACCTGGGGCAACCTCAGCGTGCGGCAGGTCTACCAGGCGACGCAGCGGGCTATGGCGCAAACGGGCGACAACTATAACCTCGGCCAGTTCACGAGTCGCCTGTTCTGGCAGAGCCATTTTATCCAGAAATTTGAAACTGAGTGCCGCATGGAGTTTGAAAACCTCAACCGGGGGTTTGATAGCATCCGCACGGAATACAACGCGGCGTGGGTGCAGACCTGGGCCGAAGGCCGCACCGGTTTTCCGCTCATTGATGCCTGCATGCGCTGCGTGGTGGCAACGGGTTACCTGAATTTCCGGATGCGCGCCATGCTGGTCTCCTTCCTCACGCATCATTTGTGGCAGCCCTGGCAGGCAGGCGTGCACCATCTGGCCCGGCAGTTTCTCGACTACGAGCCGGGCATCCATTACAGTCAGTTTCAGATGCAATCGGGCGTCATGGGCGTAAATACCATCCGCATTTATAACCCGGTAAAACAAGGTCTGGAACAAGATCCGGAAGGCATTTTTATCCGGAAATGGGTGCCGGAGCTGGCGCATTTACCCACACCCTTCGTCCATGAACCCTGGAAAATGACGGCCTTAGAAGCCGCTTTTCATCAATTTCAGCCCGGGGAAACCTATCCATTGCCGATGGTGGATCTTGAAAAAACACATCGCGCAGCGCGGGATATGTTGTGGGCGCATCGCCGCGCCCCGGCCGTGCTGGCCGAGAACCGGCGTATTTTACGGGTACATACTAAGCGCAAAGAAATGGAGGAACGCACGGTGATGGGCGACCCGGCCACGCAACGGCGTTTGCAACAAGGCCCGCGCAACGAAATTATTGATAGCCGTGACGCAGAATTTACATCGGATTAATTTTTTTTCCCGATGGATGCGTTACCTTCGCCCTTAGCTTCGTTTAAAACGAGCATTAAACTTTGTAACACTTAAAACAATCATCACATGAGCCAATTTGATGAAGCCGTAGCCAAGTACAGTGCCGAAAACGACTCTCTGGGTCTTGGTCTGGATGCGGGTCTCATTGCTGCCGTTGCAAAATCGCTCGGTCCGTCTATCTACAATGAAGATTCTTCCCGTGTATCTTGCTCGGATCAGGAAGAACTCGACCGCGTGAAGAAGAATTTCCTCATCGGCAAACTGGGTCTGGCCGATGGCGCCGACCTCGACGCCGGTCTCGCCGCTGCCTGCGAAAAAATGGGTTCTTCCAACCGTAACAAATATCGCGCGCTTTTCTACGCGATTCTGGTAGTTCATTTCGGCAAAGAAGCAATATACGCTTAAGCTAGCCGTATCAAAAAATGTCTTGCCTCGCTCTCCTCGGAGCGGGGCTTTTTTTTCTGTTTTTTTATGGATATTGAAGCTTTTCGCGAATATTGCCTCTCCAAAAAGGGTACTTCCGAAGATTTCCCCTTCGACGAAGTGACCCTCTGCCTGCGGGTGATGGGTAAAATTTTTGCCATTACCGGATTGGATGCGGAGCGTTTTACCGTCAACCTGAAATGCGACCCGGAGTATGCCGTCGAACTCCGCGAACAATACGAAGACATTGTTCCGGGCTGGCACATGAGCAAAACCCACTGGAATACGGTGGATTTTGAAGGTTCGCTGGACGCCAAAATGCTGCGTCAACTCATAGACCACTCCTACGATCAGGTGGTGAAAAAAATGAAAAAATCGGAAAAAGAAGCGCTAAATAATCTCTGATGATTAACCTGATTTCTGACACCGTTACCAAACCTACGCCGGGCATGCTGGAAGCCATGTTCGCCGCCGAAGTGGGCGATGATGTGTTTCGCGAAGACCCCACCGTAAATACACTGGAAGCCAAAGCAGCAGCGCTTTTTGGCCATGAAGCCGGATTATTTTGTCCCTCCGGCACCATGACTAATCAGATCGCCCTGAAGGTGCATACCCGTCCGCTCGACGAGGTGATTTGCGATGAGATGAGCCATATTTTCCAGTACGAAGTAGGCGGCTACGCGTTCCATTCCGGCATCGGCGTCAACCTGATACACGGCGAAAACGGCATCGTGCGCCCCGAACAGGTGGCTGCCGCCGTCAAACCGCGCTACGACTGGCTGCCCATTTCCCGCCTCGTGGTGCTGGAAAATACCTGTAATAAAGGCGGTGGCAGCTTTTACGACCTCGATACGATCAGGGCGGTGCGCGATGTTTGCCGGGAAAAAGAAATGGCCCTGCACCTCGACGGCGCGCGTATTTTCAACGCCTTGGTGGAAACCGGCAATGCACCCTCGGAAATCGGGCCTTTGTTCGACAGTATTTCCATTTGCCTCTCCAAAGGCTTGGGCGCGCCGGTGGGTTCTTTGCTTCTGGGTTCCAAAACGTTTATCGCCGAGGCCCGACGGGTGCGCAAAGCGATGGGTGGCGGCATGCGACAGGCTGGCTATTTGGCCGCAGCCGGCATTTATGCCCTCGATCATCAGGTGGAGCGCCTGCGGGAGGATCACGCGCACGCACGGGCGCTCGCGCAGGCGCTGGAGTCGTTGTCGTGGGTAGCAGGCATTCGTCCGGTAATGACCAACATCGTCATTTTCGACCTGGTAAAACCCTTGGATGCGGCGAGTATGCTGGCTTATTTGGCAGCAAACGGCGTAAAAGCGTCTGCGTTCGGGCCGCATACCATTCGATTGGTTACCCATTTGGATGTAAATACGGACATGATTGAAAAAGCCATTTCCGTTTTACAAAAATACCCGCATTAATTCTCAAATTTGCCACGCTTGAAAGCGTTTTTCAACATCATCGAAATCTTCAAATCCCCAATCCGGGTATACACAACAAAACACTATGGCAAATAAAGACGCATTTATCAGCGCAATAGAAGCCGGTTATAAATTTTCCGGCGGTTCCTTAGTGCTCGGCGCCGCCATGCTCGACGGCGAATCGGTACAAGGACTTCAGGTTAAAGCGCCGCTGCGCACCCTCAATCGCCACGGCCTCATAGCCGGCGCTACGGGTACCGGTAAAACCAAAAGCCTGCAATGCCTGGCCGAACAAATGGCCGCCAACGGCATCCCGACCATGCTTATGGACATCAAGGGCGACCTTTCCGGTGTGGCCATGCCCGGCGCCGACAATCCGAAAATTATGGAGCGGGTGGCTAAAATCGGCATTTCCTGGCAGCCCAAAGGCAATTCGGTGGAGTTTTTGTCGCTTTCCGGCGAAAAAGGCGCCCGCCTCCGCGCCACCGTGAGCGAGTTTGGCCCCGTGTTGTTCAGCCGCATCCTCGGACTCAATGACACCCAGGGTGGGGTAGTGGCCGTGGTGTTTAAATACTGCGACGACCGCCAATTGCCCCTGCTCGATTTGAAGGACTTTAAAAAAGTGCTGCAATTTCTCGGCAACGAAGGCAAAGCGGAAATTGAAGCCGAATACGGACAGTTTTCTGCCGCCACTGCCGCTACCATTCTCCGCAAAGTTGTGGAATTGGAGCAACAAGGCGCCGAAGCTTTTTTTGGCGAACTCTCCTTCGATGTGCAGGATTTGTGCCGGATTGATGAAAACGGCCGCGGCGTTATCAGCATCGTGCGCCTGACCGATATTCAGGATCGTCCCAAGCTGTTCTCCACTTTTATGCTGCAAATGCTGGCTGAAATTTATGCCTCTTTCCCCGAAGAAGGCGATATGGAGCAGCCCAAACTCTGCATTTTTATTGATGAAGCGCACCTCGTGTTTCAGGAAGCTACCGCTGCCCTGATGCAGCAAATGGAGGCGATTATCAAGCTGATTCGTTCCAAAGGCGTGGGTATTTATTTCATTACCCAAAACCCGGCCGATATTCCCGATAGCATTCTGGCGCAATTGGGTTTAAAAATTCAACACGCCCTGCGTGCCTTTACGGCCAAAGACCGAAAAGCCATCAAACTGGCTGCGGAAAACTATCCGATCACCGAGTTTTATCAAACCGAAGACCTGCTGACCAACCTCGGTATCGGTGAGGCTTTTGTGAGCGTGCTGAATGAAAAAGGTATCCCGACGCCGCTGGCGCATACCCTCATGCGTCCGCCGGAAAGCCGGATGGATGTGCTTACGCCTTCCGAGATAGACAGTATTCTCGGGCAGTCTAATTTGTACCGCAAATACAGTCAGGAAGTAGACCGCGAGAGCGCCTACGAAATCCTGAACGAAAAGATTCAGGAAGTACAACAGATGCAGGCCGAGCAGGCCGCTTCGGAGGAAGCGCAGAAGCCCTCGGGCCGTGGCCGGGCGCCCAAAGAAGAGCCGAGTGTGATTGAAACCATCGCCAAGGATCCGCTGGCCCGCCAGATTGGCCGCACGGTTGCGCGCGAGCTGACGCGCGGCTTGCTTGGGGTGTTGGGATTGGGCGGCAGCAGCAGCTCGCGGAAGAAAAAATCGAGTTGGTTTTAGGGTGCTGACGGCAATTGTAGTATTTGTGTTTTGAAGCGATTGGGCAATTAGAAAACATTCATGTTAAATTTTAATGTGTATGTTTTCTGATTGCCCGGCTTTAATTATCTTTGTCCATCATTGCGCAATACCTGTATTATAATCTTCCATTAGTTTAATATCCGCGCTGAGACCCTGTTAAACCACCCCCCACTTATTGAATAAGGTTTCGGCACAATCCGGTTCCACAACCCCTTTGGGTGCTTCCTGTATGTTGAAGCGCCGGGTGATTTTGTTTCATTAATTTTTTTGAACATGAAAAATCTTTTTCGATTGTTCCCAAGCAATGGGAATCTCCATTTTTTCAATTTTAAAAAAAATGGCAGCCTTTTGCTGCTATTGATTTTGGGAGTATTGGATAGCCACGCACAGAGCATTCATTTTTGTGGGGAAATGCACAAACCACCTATGCTGACCGAAGGTATTCCGGCTGATGAGATCATTTATGATCGCTTTGGGAATACGTACAGTTTAGATGAGTTGCGCTTTTTGAACAAAAAAGGGAAAAAAGTTAATTGTAACACCGCTGATATATTTCAGTTAACTTTTGTCGGGAATTTTACGCCTGAGGAGGAGAGTACAATTTGCGCTGTATTTTCCTATCTGTCCTCGGTAATCAGTGGTAATTCAAATGTACAGATACCCATTACAATTCAACAGCAACAACTCGCTTCGAATGTGTTAGGAGAGGCCACGGAATTCTATCGAGGTGACTGCGGGCTGGTAAATAGTAATATCCTACGAGCCATCCGAACTGGAGAAACTGGCTTGCCAGAGGGCTTGCCAGCGGGTTTGATTAGAATAACTCCCCAGCCAACTTTTAGCACGGAATGGTATACTTTGGCTGATGAACAAGCCATGATACCCCTAAGTTCATCCTATTTTGATTTGTATTCAGTTGTATTACATGAGGCCATGCACATGCTTGGATTTGCTTCGCTTATTGGCGAAAATGGAAATTCAATTGGCGGGAATAATATCTACAGTTACTGGGATACATATTTAAGTGCTGGATCATTGAATGCACCTCTGATTGTTCCGGATGCAGCGGGTGATTGTTGCGGGGCTTACATGTTCAACCAGGCTGACTTTCCCAATATGCCGACGGCTCTTGGAGGAGGCTGTTCAAGTAATATCCAGTTCCGGATTAATGGCGCCAATATAGCTCCTGTAAATGCCGTATCGGCAACAAACCCTTCTGTGAATACGGCTGGTATTAATTCGAGGTTGAGTCACCTCGCTATTCCTTGTGCCAGTGGCGGTGCCGCTTATGTGATGAACGCGGAAATTGCAGCAGGAGAAGCTCGCCGCGTTATTACCCCGGCAGAAATGGAGGTGCTATGTGCTTTGGGATATCCGCTTGCCAGTTGTGCTGCCCCTTGCCTTTTAGGTGCATACGATGATGTAAGCCCTGAGTTTGTAATTACTTTGAATGGTGTTGGAGCTACAAGCTCGGTAACAATTCCCTTTGCAACATTGCTGTTAAATGATATTTATCCTGCCGGAAATGTTACCCTTTCGATTTGTGGATCGGATGAGGAATTGATTGTAAGTGAGTCTACTGTGTTTTCTTCAAGTTTTATGGTTGCGCTGGCTTCCAATATGACAACTCCCGGTATTTACGAGTTTTGTTACAGTATTTCATGCGGAGCTGTTTGTGATGAGGCCACAGTGAAGATCTTGGTAAGGGAGGATATTCTTGCCGGGACATGTTCTAATAATACTTGTAACCTTACTTGTTACGCAAATTTTGATGAGTTTTTTGCTGGAACTAGTTTGTTCGATGCACAACTAGCGCTGCCTCTCTCAGCTGTAAATGCAGGAATTGTTTTGGCTAATACTTGTGATGTGCGGTTAAATGTAAACGAAGATGATTCGCGCATCGCATCGTGGTTCCTGTGTGATGGCCAAGGACAACGGGAGTTTCCGCGTTTTCCTCTGATCTCGGCGGTGCCGGCAGATTGCGGAATTACTATTCGATTCAGGGCCGCAGCAAGTTTGACACCATGAGCAAACCAGACACCCGCACAAAATCCAATGCTTGGCATTTATGGATTGAGTGGCCCTGCATGTGGTCTTATTCAGGAACCTTCCGGGCAGCCTGATATTTTTACAATTTGTAATGGTGTACAGGCACAGCGATTAGGGACAGTGAATGTTTTCCTGGATCCGGATGCCAATGGAACCATGGATCCGGATGATATCGTAAATCTTGATCTCGTTCAATATGAGATTAATATCCCTGTCAATGCCACATTTGGAGTGCAGCAATTGATTTTTTATGGTGAACAGGGGGTACGTTATTATTTAGACGATCTTGAGGTCTTTAGCGACTGCACGCCTACCATTCAGGTTACGCCTACAATTGTTGAACAATGCGTTGATGGAACAGCGGTTGTAAATTATGAATTGTGTGTGATTAATACTTCAAATAGCCAGGCGCTTCCTATAAACTTTGCCGTCAATATTCCGGCTGTACCTGGTGTTACAGTAGTTCCCGGAGGAGGTTTTAATCAACTCGGCGAAGCGAATCTGTTACTTACAGGAAGCAATACCAGCCCTGTTTGTACAACATTAACTTTGACACTCGCTACGGAGTCAACCGTAATTCCGGGTACGGAATTGCCGCTTTCTTTAAGTGTAGATAGTCAGGTGGCTTGTACCGATCTTGGGCCAACGAATGGAGATCTTCTCCTTGTTTTGCAGGACTGCGACCCAGATCCCCTCTCCTGCCAATGCCCACCCGGCGCCAACACCTACGTGTTCGGAACCAACACAAGCTCTGTATCCTATGCTTCTGCCGGTGGCCTGCCACCCGATCAAAACGCCCTCTCGAATGCCTGCTTCGAAGTGAATGGCCGACTTAACTGGGATTTGGATATTACCCTGAGTAATGTACACTTCATCATGAATGAAGGAGCAGAGATTGTTGTCCCCAATGGTTATGGCCTTTACCTCAGCGGAAACAACCTGCTGGAGGGCTGTGAACACTTGTGGCGAGGTATTACCATTGAAGGCGGTGGCTGGTTTAGTGCCAATAACAGTACCATTCGGGATGCCTTATATGCTGTCGTCCCGAAAGGAAATTCCAATATTGCCCTCATCGGCAATGAATTTAATGCCAACCATGTAGGGGTGTTAGCCGTTTCCGGTATGCCTGTTTACAATTGGGGCATTACCGGCAATGAATTTATTTGCGATCAGCCCCTGTTGCCTCCTTTTAACGGTCTCGGCACAGCGCCCCCTCCGATTACCCATGCGGCATTTATGCTTTTGAACGTACCAGGAACATTCGTTATTGGTGCAAACAATCTTATGGACGGTATCTCCAATGGCCTGATTGCTTTCCGGGCAGGGTTCTCTATGGAACAGTGCACTATTCAGAACCTGGTGAACAATACCGACAGCCCCATCAATCAACATGGCGTATGGGCCTCCAATTGCTTTGTGGCGAATGTGCAACACAATACGTTTGACAATGTGGGGGTCGGGATTTTTGCCGATAATGTTAACCTGAATGCTGAATTTAACACCATTGCGGGCATCCCAACAGCCCCGGTAGCCGGTCATGCCGGAATCCGTTATCAGAACGGGGCTAACCGAAGCATTCGTATCCGCGATAACAACATCCTGTCTGCGTGGAATGCCGGTATTCGTGTCAACAACTGCAAGAAACCCGCCCTGCTGCGGGTAAAACGGAACACCGTATCGCTTTTCCCGCAAGATATAGACGGCGCTGCCATCGAACTGAAAACCTGTAGCAGTGGTTTTATCTCGGATAATGACATACACTATAACAATGCGAATGAGGAGTGGACCGCACTGGGTTTGCAGGATTGCAGCAGTATGACGGTTTACAACAACAGTTCCAATGGCTTGGGCATTACCAATGTAGGTGGTTTTGGCAACTACTTCAGCGCCAACACCATCAGCAGTGAGGCTTCGTTTGAAACCGTTGGTTTTTGGGTGCAGAACAGTGTTGACCGCTATTGCAGCAACACGACCAACGGCCAGCTGGGCAACGGCTGGCAGTTTGCCGGTGCCTGCTCGCCCAGTAAGTTCTCCTGCAACAGTATTGGCAACGCCGCCACTGGCCTGCGATTAAGCCAGTTCGGAACCACCACCACCAGTATCGGTGAGCAACCCAACCAGGGCAACGACTGGTACGGCAGCTATACCAACCTCGGTGCTTACCATGAGTCGAATGCGGACTTTATTATCCTTAAATCGCAGTTCAGCATGCCGCAGGCGGAAATTCCGAGCTGGAATACCGGGGCCGGGATGGGGGTGTCGTGGTTCGACCTGTATACTGGCCAATCAACAATTAATTGCAACTTAGCCTGTGCCGCCCCTGTGGATGCAGACGAAGCCCCCGGCGGCGGCGGTGACGGGGATTTATCGGGCCTTGGTCATGCGGGTAGCGATGACGCGGCCATTGCGCGCGGCGATTTTTCGGGAGATGGCATCAGCTGGATGAGTCGCTGGCGCTTGTATGAGCGTTTGCTTGCCTATCCGGATATGCCCGCAGATCAGGACGTGCAGGATTTTAAAACACAGGCCCAGGGCGACGCGCTGGGACAATTATTTGCGCTAAGCCGCCAGGCTGAACTGCTCCAACAGGGGCCGGATTGGGCTGGTCAAAGTTTTGCGTATTTGCAAAACGACATTCAGGCACTTACCGCCCAATTGCAACAAACCCTGAAGGATGGCCCCTTAAAGGGTGCAGATGCCTGGCGTATGGAAATCCGCTCCCTGTATGCCGACCTGCATCAAGCTGCAAAAATCTATTACCGCTACGAAGACTGGATGGCGCAACAGCGCAAAGACGGGGCGGCGTCGCTGCTGCCTGCACTGAATGTGGTGCAAGCAGTGGTACAGGATGCTCCCCTTAATGTGAAAAACCTGCAAGCGCTACAATTGGAACACGACTTTTTCCTGAACGAAGCGGCTGATCCGACAGCATTGGCGGAGATCAAGGCAATAGCGGATCAGTGTCCCTTTGAAGGCGGCTTTGCCGTGTATGCAGCGCGGAGTATTTACAGTCGTTTTGTTCCGGCCTCTCGCTGGAATGATGAGCAACTTTGTATGATGGGCACTACACCGCCGGACAAGCGGAATGCGCAACAGGAACGGGGTGGGGTAGCCAACCTGCTCGTGTTGCCGAACCCGGCCAACGATTTGGTGTTCTTCCAGTCGGCAAAGCCCTTTGGCGCCGATGCCCGCTTAGAAATCCTGAGCAGCACCGGCACCTTGTGGCAATCCGTCAACCTCGATGCACAAAGCAATATTTACCGCCTGCCCAGCGCAAACTGGCTGGCCGGAATGTACCACTACCGCCTCCTGCGCCCCGAAATGCAGCCGGAAAGTGGTAAATTCCTGATTATACACTGATAAAAAGCAATGTTCACCCGGCAGCCGGCACTTGTGCCGGCTGCTTTTTTGAATTACCCATGCGACAATTTTTTACCCTGCTGCTGCTCCTTATTCCGTTTTTTACATACGCCCAGCGCCATGATAATATATGGTTTTTTGGGGGAGGGGGAGGTTATCCCGGTGCACAAGCGGACTCATTTGGATTAAGCATATTTAATTTTAATGATGATGATCTTAATATTACATCAAATTTCAATCCTACAGTAGTGTTTTACGGCATCAACACAACCGTATGCGACAGAAATGGATTGCTTCAGTTTTATACCAATGGGGTGCGGGTGTACAATACCAATCATGTATATATGTCCAATGGCGACGGTTTGGTCTCCAACGGATCGAGCCAGGGTTACCGTTTGCCTCAAAGTGTGAGCGCCATGCCCTATCCCGGTCACCCTGGTCAGTATATCCTTATTGCGATTGAAGACTTTAACAATGATGCAGTTGGTCACAAACTGTTTTACCATATTATAGACATGCAGGCAGAAAATGGCCTGGGCAAGGTGATTTTGAAGCGGCAGTTGCTGGTTCAGGATTCTCTGACCTGGGGGCAAATCGCAGCCGTCAAACATGCCAATGGTCGGGACTGGTGGTTCATTGTGGCGCGAAACGACAGCAATGAATATTATATCGGCTCAATAACTCCGTCCGGGGTGCAGGTTCGATTGGATACGGTGGGCGATAAAATATTTACGGGAGGCGGGGCCGTTTGCTTTAGTCCCGATGGGCGCTATCATATTCGGGTGGATAGCAAAGGAGCAATGTATCCTGTAAGCGTAAACATTTTCGATTTTGACCGCTGCAGTGGTGTGTTGAGCCATCAGCGCAGTCATCAATTATACAATCCACAACACTTTCTGTGTGGCACGGTGGTATCCCCGGACAGCCGCTACCTATATGTCACGGACGACCGGATTGTCTATCAGTATGATTTACAGGCGCCTGATGTTTTTGCCACGGAAACCGTGGTAGCGGAGTGGGATGGATCTAAGTATTTCGGTATATGGCCAATTGATTTTTATTTGGGGCAAAATGGGCCGGATGGTCGGATTTATGTGAATTCCAGCTCAAGCAGCAAAAGTATGCACCGTATCAGGTTTCCGAATCGCAAGGGGAAGGCTTGTCAGTTTGTACAAAACGATATAAAAACGCCAACAATATTCCGTTACCAGATGCCCAATCACCCCAATTACCGGCTTGGCCCGCTGGATGGGAGTTCCTGCGATACCTTAGGGATAGATAACCTGCCACTGGCTGCCTGGCGCTGGGAGCAGGAGTACGACAGCCTGCCCTTGCGGATCAGTTTCAGCGATTTTTCCTATTATGCGCCGGAGCAATGGTACTGGGATTTTGGGGATGGTCAGGTGAGTCAGGATACTTCCCCGGTACATGTGTATGCGCAGTCTGGGATTTATGAAGTATGCCTGGTGGTTCAAAATACGTATGGTGCCGACACCCTTTGCCGTCTGGTAAATGTGGAGGTGAGCAGCGTCAACGACGCTCAGGAGCAGCCGTTTGAAGTATCTGCCTGGCCCAATCCGTTCAGCAGGGAGCTGGTCTTGTCGCCCGAAGGCGGCGGGGTGGATTATGTGCGTGCCGAGGCGCAGTTGTACGATGTTCAGGGTCGTTTGGTGGCGCGGGAGCGCTGGCAGGGGCCACAGTTGCGCTGGGACTTGTCGGGCTTACCGCCAGGCTTGTACCTGCACACGGTACGGACAGACATGGGCCGGGTGTTTTGGGGGAAAGCGGTGAAGTATTAGTGATGAATGATGAATGATGAATGATGAAGTTTTTTAAATGTTTGGTAATCAGATCAATGCAAAGCGTTTTTTTTGAAAATGCGCTGTTTTTTTCTTCAAATCTCAAATCCATGCGACAACTTTTTACCCTGCTGCTGCTCCTTATTCCGTTTTTTACATACGCCCAGCGCCATGATAATATCTGGTTTTTTGGGGGAGGGGGAGGCGCGCAGTCTTTACCCAACGATTCTTTTGGTATTTCAATCCTGAACTTTGGAGAATATGATTCGCCTTTGATTGAAGTAAATCAGGAGTACACGGTTAATTTTTATGGCATTAACACAACCGTATGCGACAGTAATGGATTGCTTCAGTTTTACACCAATGGGGTGCGGGTATACAATACCAATCATGTTTATATGTCCAATGGCGACGGTTTGGTCTCCAACGGTGCAAGTGATGGCTACCGTTTGCCCCAAAGTGTGAGCGCCATGCCCTATCCCGGTCATCCGGGTCAGTATATTCTTATTGCGATTGAAGACTTTAACAATGATGCAGTTGGGCATAAACTGTTTTACCATATTATAGACATGCATGCAGAAAATGGTCTGGGTAAGGTGATTTTGAAGCGGCAGTTGCTAGTGCAGGATTCTCTGACCTGGGGACAAATCGCAGCCGTCAAACATGCCAATGGTCGGGACTGGTGGTTCATTGTGGCGCGGAACGACAGCAATGAATATTATATCGGCTCAATAACTCCGTCCGGGGTGCAGGTTCGATTGGATACGGTGGGCGATAAAATACTTACGGGAGGCGGGGCCGTTTGCTTTAGTCCCGATGGGCGCTATCATATTCGGGCGGATAGTAAAGGTGCCATCTATCCCGTTACAGTAAATATTTTCGATTTTGACCGCTGCAGTGGTGTGTTGAGCCATCAGCGCCGTCATTCACTGTATAATCCGCAACACTTTGTAATTGGCACGGTGGTATCCCCGGACAGCCGCTACCTATATGTTACGGACGACCGGATTGTCTATCAGTATGATTTACAGGCGCCTGATGTTTTTGCCACGGAAACCGTGGTGGCGGAGTGGGATGGGTTTAAGTATGCAGGTATATGGCCTACAGATTTTTATCAGGGGCAAAATGGGCCGGATGGTCGGATTTATGTGAATACCAGCAATAGTAGCAGAAGTATGCACCGTATCAGGTTCCCGAATCGCAAGGGGAAGGCTTGTCAGTTTGTACAGAATGACATGAAGTATTTTACAAGTTTTCGCTACGAGATGCCCAACCACCCCAATTACCGGCTTGGCCCGCTGGATGGGAGTTCCTGTGATACCTTAGGGATAGATAACCTGCCACTGGCTGCCTGGCGCTGGGAGCAGGAGTACGACAGCCTGCCCTTGCGGATCAGTTTCAGCGATTTTTCCTATTATGCGCCGGAGCAATGGTACTGGGATTTTGGGGATGGTCAGGTGAGTCAGGATACTTCCCCGGTACATGTGTATGCGCAGTCTGGGATTTATGAAGTATGCCTGGTGGTTCAAAATACGTATGGTGCCGACACCCTTTGCCGTCTGGTAAATGTGGAGGTGAGCAGCGTCAACGACGCTCAGGAGCAGCCGTTTGAAGTATCTGCCTGGCCCAATCCGTTCAGCAGGGAGCTGGTCTTGTCGCCCGAAGGCGGCGGGGTGGATTATGTGCGTGCCGAGGCGCAGTTGTACGATGTTCAGGGTCGTTTGGTGGCGCGGGAGCGCTGGCAGGGGCCACAGTTGCGCTGGGACTTGTCGGGCTTACCGCCAGGCTTGTACCTGTACACGGTACGGACAGACAGGGGCCGGGTGTTTTGGGGGAAAGCGGTGAAGTATTAGTGATGAGGGATGAGTGATGAGTGATGAGTGGTTTGTTTACTCAATACGCACTCGGCGCAACGCCGGTCGCTTTTTTAAACGCGCGGTTGAAAGTGGATTTGGAATTAAACCCGCATTCATAGGCAATGCCCAGGAGGGAAAGATGCTGGACGCTTTCATCGTTCAGCATCTTTTTTACGGCCTCTACCCGGTATGCATTTACAAAGTCGTTGAAATTTTTGCCGTAGGCCTGATTAATGGCTGCCGAAAGCACATTAACGTTGCTGTCAAGTCGCTTGGCTAATTCGCTGAGCGTCAGTTCTGGCTCTAAATAATAGCGTTTTTCCTGCATGGCCGCATCTAACTTGGTGCGCCAGCGTTCGAGCGACTCCGCATCGAGCTTGTCGCTTTTTTCAGACATATCTGCCAGCGGAGATGCGGTATCCGCCGAAGTCGCTTCAAATCGAATCAAACGCGGCTGATGTTGTGCATAACCGGCAATGGCTAAATAGTATATCAGGCCGGCGTTGAAGAGTTCGTCCCACCAGTCGTGCCAGAAGTCCAGGTCAAATGCAATGTCGAGCAGGGTCATTGTCCAGTTGGCCAATGCAGAAAGCATGAGCACCAGCAAAAAATTCCGAAACCATTTAAAACTGACAGATTCGGTATCTGAAAACTCACTCGGCGCCCACTTTTGGTATTGCTGATACAAACGATATGCCCGGAGGAAGTAGAAGACTTGAAGCCCGATAAGGATCAGCGCTTCAAGCAAGTCTATCCATGCATAATGTACATTGGTTTTCCACCATTCCACTGTAGTCGGGCCTTGCAGGTAAATGACCACCCGATAGAAGGCGTGCACAACAAAAGGCAACAGGTGAATCCAGTCTTTTCGTTGAAAGCGAAAATCGGTATTCAACTGACTTTTCAGATAAAAGTAACACAGTGCCGGCAGCAGAAAGCTGAAATTTCGCGGTAAAAACTCCAGGGTCGTCCACAAAATATCCACGCCGCCAAAGCCCAGCATGTATTCCCATATTTCAAAGCTCATGGTAAAAAGCAGGGCGCCGAACAACAGATCGGACAAACGCCGTGTGCTCATGGCCCTGCGCCAAAACAGAAAAGCGTACACCCAGGCCTGTGTGAATCCAAACAGCAAGGGGGCCGAATAGGCATTAAATTCAAAATGTAGCATTACAGGCGAATCAGGTAGTTGTTTTTTTCCGGGTCAACTGTCAGGACAAGGGTTTCTTTAACCGCTGTTCCGTTCCAGTAAGGGCCTTCGCAAAGGTATAATTTTGTACCCACCGGATAGCCCACTTTCATGCGGCTAAAGATATTGAGCGATCGGCCGAATCCATGTGGTTCCTGTTCAAAACCTGCCGGCAAATCTGCCCTCACGTATACCTGCTTGTTAATCAGGCTTTTGCCGCTGATTATGAAATAGACCATTTCTACTTTCAGCGTTGCTGCCACAGCCTCTAATGGCGCTATTTCGTTGGCTGCTTCGAGGCTTGCGTTTGCTTCGTCCATTTCATCATACGAAGCACTCAGGCATTGTTCGCGTGTGAGTTCGGGCAGTCGCGACAGGTTGAAGTTGCGGCCTTCATCGCCGGCGCCGATTACAATGGCCAGTTCCCATTGCTGCCGTTTTTTGACGTAAATTCTTGCACCAACGGGCATATTAATCGCATGGCTGCCCAGCGCGTTGAGGGTGTAACCATATCCGGCGCGTATTTGCAAGCCCTTGTTGAAATAACGAATGTCAATTTGCCGGGCACTCAGGGAAGGATTGCTGACCGTAAAGCGCACCCGCGCCGGTTTGGGCACCTCAGGCTGCTGGGCCTCGGCGTTGTAGGTGTACGCAAACAGGCATAAGAGTGTAATACACTTCAGCAGTACGGATTGCAGGCGATTGGGAAGGGCTGGAAAGCAAAAGTTGTAAGACATGGCAGACAAAGTTTTTTTGTGAAACAATGCTGCAAAAGTGCGGCGGCAAGCATTCGCCGGCGCTTCAAATCATACTTTGAGGCGTGTCAAGTACCCCAAATGGGCATTTGAGACTTAAAATTCATCATTCATCACTCATCATTATTATCGCCATCCCTTTATCAAAAGGATCAAGTGCAGATTTCAGTATTTCTACAAATCCCGGGCCGTATTTTAGTAAATAGGGTAAAAAGTTGTCGGAACGCTCCTGTAAACCGCCACCGGGAAAGTATTTTTCCTTAAACGTGCGCAACTGATTAAGCGTCACTTCGTGTTTTTGCTTTTCCGCGCGGCGCAGGCGGCCCTCCCATTGTTCCAGGGCGCCCTCGGCCTTGACGGATTCTGCCAGCACCGACTTTTCCAGCGTCGGATCTATGGTATTGGCTTTGGTGGCCAATCGCTGATAAATGGACTTCAAATCCGCAATTTCTTGTTCTAAACTAATCTCTGCCGCCGCATTTTTTTCTATAAACTGTCGGATCAGGTATTCTGTATCCTGAAAGCTTTCTTCGGCACTGAAACCAAATTTTTCCAATTTCTTCACCGCATCGCGGTCGTACCAATGCACCGAATTGCGGCGTATCAATACCGGAAACGGCACACCATAATGCTCAAACAAACCTTTGCGCTCCAGCCAATAGGCCAGTTCGCCGCCGCCGCCCACATAGGCCAAATTGGGGAAAATCATTTCCTGATACAAAGGACGCAACACCACATTCGGACTAAAACGCTCCGGATGGGCTTCAATTTCAGCCAGTATTTCGCTGTGTGTAAAAGTATACGCGCTGTTTAATACCTTAAACTGACCGGCTTCCTGCACAATGCGCTCGCGCATACCCGGTATCAGATAAAAAAGATTGATCTCCCTGGGCGAAGCCTGCGCCTTGAAGCCAATGGCCTGCAAAGCCGCAATACTTTCATTGACAAGGCGAACGGCATGTTGCGGCCCCATTTCATCCTGCATCACGGGCCTGAATTGCGCTTTTAAACGGGCGTCGTTGCCGTCTGCAACAATCAGTCCATATTGCCCGAATAAATCATGCAGCATGGCGCGGGTAGCTTGTGCGATGCTACGACCGGGTGCATAGGCCGACTGTACACGTGCCATGAGGGCCTGCGCAGCATCACTTTGTCCCATAATGGCTGTAAGTTCTTCCAGAAACAAGCTCAGCCCGTCGGTACGCATGGAACCAACGGCGCCGCTTTCAGTAGTTTCCCAGACTAATTTTTTACTAAATAGATTTATTTTATTCAATTCGTCCAAATCATGGTCCTCGCTGCCCAGCACAAAAACGGGTATTACCGCAACGCCATGTCGTGCTTCGATCTGCTCCGCCAGCGTGATTGCGGTGATGGCCTTGTATAAAAAATACAATGGGCCAAGCAGTATGCTCGGCTGGTGTGCAGTAATAACGGTAAAGGTATTTTCCTGCGTCAGTTTTTCAATATTTGCTGAAACAGCAGCCATTTGCGGTAAACCCGCATATTGCTCTGTTAATACTGCCGACAACAAAGTACGAGGTGTTGCGTACTGCCTTCTATTGGCAATGACCGCTTCAAACGTATCTAAATCGGGTGTATATTGGTAAAACGGGCGCAATTCCGGCACAAGGGTGGCGTAGGCTACGTCGGTTTTGGCGAACTGGGGCACCTCCGGAAAGGGCAAGACGATTTTTTTCATGCAGGACAGAATATACAATCAATGGGCAAAGGTCATTTTCTTTGCGCAAGTATGGAAATTTTATTGATCGCCGCAACACCTTTTGAAATTCAGCCCTTAGTCAGCAGCTTGCCCAAGGCAAAATTGCTCAATCAGGGCGCTGAAAATCCGCTGACGCAACGCTATGAACTGCCCGATGGCAATCATGTGGTCGTTTTTATAACCGGTGTCGGCCCGATGAGTACCGCCTGGCATCTGGGCTGGTACTTAGCTGGTCATCGCCCGGACTGGATGATTCAGGCGGGTATTGCCGGCGCGTTTGATCGGACATTGCAACTCGGCGATGTCGTGCAGGTGGTTACCGAGCGTTTCGGCGACCTCGGCGTCGAGGAAGCAGATGGTTCGTTTACCGATCTGTTTCAAATGGGTTTGCTGGAAAAAGATGCGCCGCCTTTTTCACAAGGCTTGCTCAAAGATCCGGCTGCCGGGCGTTTTAATTTTTTGCCACAGGTGAACGGCCTGACGGTACAAAAGGTTCACGGAACCGCCGCATCAATTGCCGCCATTCAAAAAAAATATCCGGAGGTACAGGTGGAAAGTATGGAAGGCGCCGCCTTTTTTTACGCTGCCCTGCAAACGGGTATTCCGTTTCTGCAAATCAGAAGTATTTCCAACTACGTAGAACCCCGCAACCGCGAAGCCTGGAATATCCCGCTGGCCATTGAGCAGTTGAATAGAGTGTTGCTTGAATGTTTAAGTGTTTGAGTGTTTTAGTATTTTGGTGTTTTAGTGTTTTAGTGTTTTAGTGTTTAAGAACTTCAAAAACACCAAAATACATAAACATTTATACCCTAAACCTCTAAAACACCAAAACACTTAAACACTCAAAATCAATACAGCTCAAAATGCTGGAAACTACATTCTAATGCGCCATTAAATAGGGTAATGCGCTTGCTGGTTTTCAGCCCGATATGTTTGAGCGCATCCCGGTTGGAGGAGATAATCCAGGTATTCCAGCCTTTCCAGTGTTGCTTGAGCCGATCGCCGATGCTGCTGTAAAAACTTTCAATTTCCTCTACCTTCATGCGCTCGTCGTAGGGCGGATTAAACATCAGCACACCGGATTCAGCAGGTGGTTCAAGTTTTTCAAAAGCCATGCGTTGCAGCTGAATTTCTTTTTCCAAGCCGGAAGCCATCAGGTTGACAGCCGTGGCATTGCGCGCACGTAGGTCTTTATCGGAAGCGTACACGGCATTGGGCAGTTCCCGGATTTCTGAAAGGGCATCTTTTTTAACCGCTTTCCAGAGTTTTTCATCAAAATCGGGCCAGCGCATGAAGCCGAATTGCTCCCGGTGGAGTTGCGCGGGCGTTCGGGTAGACAGCATGGTTGCTTCGATGGGCAAAGTGCCGCCGCCGCACATGGGATCGATAAATACGGTGTTACCATTCCAGCCGCTGAGTTGAATCATGCCGGCGGCCAATACTTCATTCAGCGGCGCTTCTACGGTATCGCGGCGGTAGCCGCGTTTGTGCAGCGATTCATCAGAGGCATCCAGCAGCACGTCGCAATGCGTGCCGCGAATATGCACGTGGATACGCAGGGTAGGGGCGGAGGTGTTGACGCTGGGGCGGCGGTTGGTTTTGTCGCGGAATTGATCCACCACCGCATCTTTGGTCAGCAGGCCGGCATATTGCGAATGTCGGAATACCTCGCCCTGCGTTACCGCATCTACGGCCAGGGTGTCGTTTACCCGCATGAATTTGCTCCAGTCGATTTCGCGGATACCATTATACAATTGTTCTTCGCGGAATGCCGGAAAGCTGTGTACAAAGACAAGTACGCGCAGGGCGGTACGCAGCTCGTAATTGGCGCGATAGAGCAGTTGTTGGTCGCCGCGGCAGGAGACCCCGCGTTTGAGCAATTGAATGTCGCTTGCGCCCAGTGCTTTGAGTTCTCCGGCGAGCACTTCTTCCAGTCCGGAGAGGGTTTTGACGATGAGCGTCAGTGAGTTCATTGCTTTTCTTTATTGCGCCAGAATGTGCGCCATGCGAAGCAGGTCTTTGTTCAAAGGTTTTTGCTTGGCAATGGCCTCTTCAAAAGGCGTGTAATACACGTTGTTGTTGCGAATACCAACCATGACGCCGGATTTGCCGCTGAGCAGTGCTTCCACAGCATTAAAGCCCAGCACGCTGGCCAGAACCCGGTCGAGGGTGCTGGGGGAGCCGCCGCGTTGCAGGTGTCCGATTACGGTCACTTTGATATCGTCGTAAAGGTCTATTTTTTCGCTCACTTTATCGGCAATATCATAAACCGTTCCCATGTGATTACCTTCTGCAACTAATACGATACTGAACAGTTTGGAGCGTTTGGCGCCGCGTTTGAGCAGTCGCACGAGGTCGTCGATAGTAGTATCTTCTTCGGGAATCATGACACCGCCGGCGCCGCCGGCAATGGCGGTGTGCAGGGCAATAAAGCCGGAGTGACGGCCCATTACTTCCACAAAGAAAAGGCGATTGTGTGAATCGGCCGTGTCGCGGATGCGGTCTACTGCTTCAACGGCGGTATTGACGGCCGTATCGAAACCGATAGTAAAGTCGGTGCCGTACAGATCATTGTCGATGGTGCCCGGCAACCCGACGATCGGCAGTTGCGGAAATTCCTTCATGAATTGCAGCGCGCCGGTAAAGGTACCGTTACCACCCACCACGATGAGGGCGTCTATATCGTTGTCGACTAAGTTTTCATACGCCTGGGCACGGCCTTCGGGCGTCATAAAACGCTTGCTCCGCGCTGTTTTCAGGATGGTACCGCCCCGGTGAATGATGTTACTGACATCGGTTGTTTCCAGGCGGCGGATGTTGCCGTCGATCATGCCTTCGTAGCCGCGCATGATGCCGTAAATATGCAGGTCGTTGTGAAACGCATTGCGGACAATAGCGCGCACGGCGGCATTCATTCCGGGGGAGTCGCCGCCGGAGGTCAGAACTGCAATACGTTTGATTTCTTTTTCCATAATCTTGAAAGCTTAATCGCAGGCGAAAGGTCGCGAAAAAAAATCGGACCGGAAAGGTTTATTCCACAACCGGCGCGACGTGGAAATCGGCCAGCGGGTAAATCGGTTTGCGAATGATGACGCCGAGTTTGAGTTTGCGGGCGTCCATACATTTCACGAGGCTGTCGCGGAAATGGTGGGCAATGGAGCCGACGAAGTGAATCGGTACGTTTTGGTGGCCGCTGTACTTGCATACCTGGCGGTCGAGGTATTCCCCAAGACAATCTTCAACGAGGTGCTGAATGAAAGGGTGATTGATATTATCGCCGAGGAAACGGGTAAAAGTGGCCAGATAAGCGTTGGCGCCTTTTTCATACACGCGATCCTTGATGGCGTCCTGTCCTTCAGGATAAGCCGCATTGAATGCTTTTTCCAGATCAGCAGGCAGCTCGCGGTAAAATTTGGCGCGCAGCAGGGCTTTGCCGAGATGGGTGCCGCTGCCTTCATCGCCCAATAACCAGCCCAAAGAAGGTACATTGTCTACAATGTGCGTACCGTCGTAGTAGCAGCTGTTGGAGCCGGTGCCAAGGATGCAGGAAATGCCGGCACTACGGCCACAGGTGGCGCGCGCGGCAGCAAGCAAATCATGCTCTACCTCCACGGCGGCATTCGGGAACACCGCGCGCAAGGCTTCAGCGACAATCTCCGCCCGGTGCTCGTCGTGTACACCGGTTCCGTAGAAGTAAATTTCCGTTACTTCCGCAGCATCGAGCTTGGGCAGGAGTTGCTCGGTGAGGATGGTACGGATATCTTCCGTGCTGTGAAAAAAGGGGCTGAAGCCAACCGTATTTTCAAGCTGTTGGTCGCGACCTCCGCGGAGCAGGAGCCAGTCGCATTTTGTAGAGCCGCAGTCTGCAATTAATACCATTTCGCAAAAGTTTACGCCCCTACGCCGATGGTTTAAATGCTGAAACGACGTGTTGGGCGGGTAGATTGTGTATTTTTTACACGATGCGCAAATGTAGCTGCTTTTCCTTGTATTCCGCGCTGTTTTTGTACTTTTTTGGCAAAAAGTATCCACAAAAATAAATATAATATATTTTGTTTTATAAAATTAAACAAAAAGTTTGTTAGTTTAAAACAAGTGCTTTTACTTTGCAGTCGGTTTTTCCGGGCCAGTACCGGTATTCTTAACGCTTAAATTTTTTTTGTTATGTTGTACTCCAACGCTTCCCGGAACAATTTTCAGCAACATGGAAAAATGGCATCAAACACTTCTAACACCAATGGCGAACAAACATTCTGGCGGGTACTTATTCTGCTGGGCCTGACTTATCTGATCTGGAATCAGGGTGGCAACGCATCGTCTTCCGAAGATAAGGAACAAGCCAGTTTTATGGGCATCAGTTCGCTTTTCAGTTCCGACAAGCCAACTTACGCCTCGCTTGAACTGGAAGAAGCGTCCCGGCGACGTTATTCCTGTATCATCGATCAGGGCTTCGCCAAACGTATGGGCGTCAGTGCTTCTCAAGTACAATCGGACCGACAGGCGACGGAGGAATACATTAAGCGCTTTGCTCCGGTGGCAGTGGCGGAGATGCGCAAATTCGGGGTGCCGGCAAGTATTACCCTGGCACAGGCCATTCTTGAAAGCGATGCCGGCAACAGCGGCCTGGCAAAGCAGGCCAACAATCATTTCGGACTAAAATGCTTTTCCAAAAATTGTAAAAAAGGGCATTGTGTCAATTATTCCGACGACACGCACAAAGACTTTTTCCTGAACTTCAACACGGTTTGGGGCAGCTTCCGTGCGCACTCCGAATTCCTGCGCGAACACGAACGCTATTTCGGACTCTTTGAGCTGGATCGCAAAGATTATAAAGCCTGGGCACAAGGACTGGCAGAAGCCGGCTATGCTACCGACCCTCAATATGCCGACAAACTGATCGTGCTGATTAAAAATCTTGGGCTGGATCGGTACGATAAATAACTACGGATACCAGACATATAAAAGAAACACAAAAATCCCCGGCTTCACGAATGGAGGCCGGGGATTTTATGTATCGATCATAAATGCGTTTTACAAGAATAGGGGATGCAGCATCAAACTGCTGATCCACAGGCCGCAAGTCGCAATTAAAATTACTTGGATTGCAGGGGCGAAGGCGTTGTTGCTGCGGCGGGATCACCACCTACGTTAAGTACCACTACAATGCAGAGGGCAACAAGAATACCGGCCAGAATCCAGGTAGCGCGTTCGATGAAGTCAGTAGAGCGGGCTGCACCAAAAAGTTGTTGCGCCTGACCACCAACGATGGAGTCAAAACCGCCACCTTTCGGGTTTTGGATCAGCACAGCGGCCATGAGGAGCACGCTTACCAGCGCAATTAAAACCGCAAGAATCTGTATCATTCCGTCTTATTTTTAAGTTTTTCAATTTCGGCCGCAAAGTTCGCACTTTTTTCCGGATATTTCAAAATTAATCGTTGATACATCTTTATCGCTTTTTCACGATGCCCCTGGGCGATGTATAAACGGGCCAATGTTTCTGTTACAAGTTCCTGATTTTCAGAAAGGCTGCGCTCGGCTAAACGCTGGGCTTCGGGGTGCTGCGCCGTTCGTCCCTGCCGGACAGGGGGAGCTGGTTCAGCGGCGAGATCCTGTAACTCGTCTGCCTCCTGCGCCGGGTTGGCCGCCTGCTGTTGCGAAAAAGGCAGGACAGGAGGGGTAAACTGCGACATCCAGCCCGAAAAGCTGTTGAAGGCTGCGGGTGGTGGCGGAGCAGGGATTGGCGCCAAAACAGGCGCCGGAGCAGCTACAGGCACAATGCTTTCATTATCAAGGGTCTGTACTTTTTCCGTGGTAGTTTCCGCAGCGGCGCGCGGCACCGGACTCAGGGCTTCCAAAGCTTGTTTTACGGATTCAATCGACTTCAGCTGAAGCACTTCTTCCTTTTGTGTCATTGCCTGTGGCGCCAAATGGGGCGGCGCCAGCAATTGAAACAGACGCTTTCGATCCAGGCTGTAGGCCGAAGCGCCAGACAAGGCACGGGCGGCTTCCGGGTGACTGATCTGATTGGCCTTGATTGCCAGCAGGTAGCGCAACGCATGCGCATACGGGTATGCCAGTACGATCGTTTTTAACTCTTCGTATGAAATATTGGCGAGCCGCTCAGGGTCGTTCAATAACTCTATAAAACGTTCTTTGGTCATGTAAACGGGAAAATGGACGGGCGAATTTAAAACATTTTTTTGAAAACAACAAAATGTCTGTAATTCCGGCCCGCTTACCAGTCGTTAAACGCCGCATTGAAGATGTCTTCCAGCAGCTGTGGATATATTTGCCGGTTCAGTAGTTCGTCCTGCACATTCAGCAGGTCCTGTGTATTGCTGAACACGGCATTGTGTCGGTACGACTTTTCAGTGATCCAGCTTTTTTTGTCGTCTTTGTTGTTGTTCAGTCCGACAGAAACGCCCACTTCGAGTCGGTTTTCACTGGCAATTTCACCGGGTTGCGGCGCCACGGCCACTACGCGGTATTCATTGATTTTGCCATAAAACTCAATATCGGCATTTTCATTCACCAACTTGAGCCGGGTTTGTGTCCGGATTTTATCCTTGAATCGTTCGGCAAAGTCGATGCCGCTGCTGGGAGGCGCGTTGGGCGCCGTTACATCGAAAACACGAACGGAAAAGGTAGTCACTTCCGGGTCTATGCTGATACCCCGAAAGGAATAACAACCGATGAAACCAAGGAGTAGCAGCAGTAAAACTGCGCCAAACAAGTTTTTACGCATGGTCTATTTTTTTGAACCGGGTATGCGCTCGAAAAAGACAAAGCCGTTTTCCCGGTAGAGTTCGTGCACTTCAGGCAGCTCCGGCAATTCATCGAGGTTCGTGATTTTAGCCACGAAATACGATTTTTTATTGACCGGCCCGCGTGCCATGTTTTCGTAGCTGTCTATGGTCTTGTCCGGTCCCGGGTCTTGTTTTTTTCCATAATACAAGTGGGCATAACTCTTAAACCCGATGGTGCGAATGTAGCAATCTTCGGCAGCTTTGGATTCATAAAAACGGATCACGGCGCCTTGTGTATATTGCTCAATATTGCAGACCACCATTACCAGCAACAGCGAAACAAACGCTGCCCCCCCGGCAAACGCGGCCTGCGTGCTTTCCCAGAAGCGCTTGCGCAACCAGAACATCAGCGAGGCAACCATGCCCAGCAAGAGCAAGGCGCCCGGCAATGCATGCAGCCAGCTCCATTCCACCTGCGCCTGCATGTTTGCCTGCGCAAAAGGATCTTTTTTAAGCAGCTCCTGCAAGACTTCCGGATGCATGCCCAGCCACGGCAAGGCAAGGCTTGCCGTAACTAATAAGAGCCCTACTATGGCAAAGATCAGAGGCGTAAACCTGAAGCGTTGTTCCCAGCGGATGCTGCGCCACAAAGATACCGCGCCGAGGTAGGTGAGCGGAAAATAGGTCAGTGAAGAATAGTGTATGATTTTGGTGCGGACAATTGTAAACAGGATCAGCACTACCCAGAACAAGAGCTGCATCCAGGTGTTGAAATCCGAGCGGCAACAGGATTGCAGGGTGTCGGATTCCAGCATTTCTGCTTCCGATTGCCGGTCGCCCCAGAGGTTATTGAGTGCAAAAACCGAAACCGGAAAACAACCGATGAGCAATACCACGAAGTGATAGCCCAGAAAACCGCCATGCCCCGAGTCGGGAGTGCTGAAGAGTCGAATCTGGTAAGCGACAAATTCTCCGATAAACCAGGAGCCGTGCAAGGCATATTCAACGGCGAACCAAAGCGCGCCGGCAAGTCCTGCAAAACCCATAAAAAGTAAAACGTGCCCGAAATACCCTTTGCCCTTGAAGCGGTACCGCGCCCAGTATAAACCAAGCACCAGGGCGGTAATCAGGATTGCCGTGGGGCCTTTGGTCATAACGGCCAATCCCAGTGCGCTGCCGCCCAACATGAGGTATTTATAGCGTTTCAGCCCTGAGCCTGCTATTTTTCCGGTAATAAACTGCCAGCGGAAATTGATAAAGCCATACAGTCCGACGAAAATAAAAAAGTTGAACCAGGGATCGATGATGCCGCTGCGGAAGTAAAAATGCGGCAACAAACTGCCTAACCAGCTCAAAACCCATATCCAGGCAAACTGCCGGTCGTGCAGTTTGAACCCGATGCGGTATACCACCAGCAAGGTTGCAATGCCGGCAATGGCATTGGGAAAGCGGGCGGCAAATTCATTGATCCCAAAAATCTTCATGGAAATCGCCTGCATCCATAAGAAAAGCGGCGGTTTTTCCCAAAACGATTCAAAGTCGATCTGCGGACGAAACCAATCGCCGGTGAGTAGCATTTCGCGTGCACACTCGGCAAAATTGATTTCGTCCCAGTCGAACAGATGTACTGCCCCCAGGAAGGGCAAAAAGAATAATGCGCCGATGAGAATGATTAACCAGTAGTCTCTTCTCATGCCGGATTAATCCATTTCCAGATCAAGACCAACCTTTTCGTGCCAGGGCAAACCGTCGAGGTTGAGGCGTTCCATGAAGGGATCGGGATTGAATTCCTCTACGTTGAATACGCCTTTGCCGGTCCATTTACCTTCGAGAATCATGCGGGCGCCGATCATGGCCGGAACGCCGGTGGTGTAGCTGACCGCCTGTGTACCGGTTTCGCGGTAGGCATCCTGGTGGCTACAATTGTTCCACACGTAATAGGTCTGGGGTTTGCCGTCTTTTATGCCTTTAATGCGGCAGCCGATGGAGGTAAAGCCGGTGTAGTTTTCACCCAGTTCTTCGGGTTTGGGCAACACGGCTTTGAGGAATTGAAGCGGCACAATATCCACACCTTTATATCGGATGGGGTGAATGCCGGCCATCCCGATATTCTGAATCACGCGCAGGTGCGTGAGGTATTGCTCGCTGAAGGTCATCCAGAAGCGGGCGCGTTTGAGCGTCGGGAAGTTCTTGACGAGGCTTTCCAGCTCTTCGTGGTAGATCAGGTAAGAGCGTTTGGGGCCGATTTCGGGGTAGTTGATGTCTTTGTGGATTTCGTGCGGCTCGGTTTCGATCCACTTGCCATCCTGCCAGTATTTGCCTTTCTGGGTTACTTCGCGGATGTTGATTTCCGGGTTGAAGTTGGTGGCGAAGGCTTTGCCGTGGCTGCCGGCGTTGGCGTCCACGATATCGAGTTCGTGGATTTCATCAAAATAATGCTTGGCGGCATAGGCAGTATAAACGCTGGTAACGCCGGGGTCGAAGCCGCAGCCCAGCAGGGCGAGAATACCTTTTTGCTTGAAGCGTTCCTGATAGGCCCATTGCCAGGAATATTCAAATTTTGCCTCATCCTTTGGTTCGTAGTTGGCGGTGTCCATGTAGTTGACGCCGGTTTCGAGGCAGGCATCCATAATGGGCAGATCCTGATAGGGCAGGGCAACGTTGATGACCAGATCCGGCTGGAATTTACGGATGAGGGCAACGGTTTGTTCCACGACGTCGGCGTCGAGTTTGGCTGTTTTAATTTTGCGGCCGCCATACGCTTTGTGGATAGCATCGGCGATGGCATCGCATTTTTTCTTGGTGCGGGAGGCCAGCATGATGTCGCCGAAAACTTCGCGGTTTTGGGCGCATTTGTAAGCAACCACGCGGCCAACACCGCCGGCGCCGATAATCAGAACTTTAGACATGATCGGGTTGTGAATGGTAAGGTTAGCAGTTTGCGCCTGCGCAGGATTTTGATGATCCGCTCAGAGCGTTTAGAGCAATTGGGGGGCAAAGGTAAAAATTAAAGCACAGCTTCATTGAACTTTAAAAACGTTGGAATGTTTAAATTTAATCCATCTTTTACATTCTAATACCGGTATTTCCCGATTTCTCCGGATTTCAGCTTAACTTTGCATCTATACTATAGAACCTATGCTACAAAATTGGCTTAAAGACATGGTGGAGCGCAAGGCCTTCGGCGCTTGTCAATACCTTGGCGAAAAAATGGACCTGCCCCCGTCGGTGGTGCGTCGCTATTTCATGTATACCTCTTTCATCGCGATGGGCTCCCCCCTCATCGTTTACCTGATTGTCGCTTTTTGGGTCAATCTCCGCAAATACCTGCGTCGCGGACGCAATGTCATTTGGGAATAAGTTTTGTAACTATGAACTATGAACGATGAACGATGAATGTTTTGTAACGATGAGTTGATTTTTACTTGACTATCATTCATTTAAATAATCAAGCATCAAAAAAAACTAAAATCAATTCATCCTTACCAAACATTCATCGTTCATAGTTTATCGTTAGTTTAAATCGTTTTTTTCAGGCCTGTGAGGGCTTTTCCGACGCCTTCGAGCGGTGTCGTTTTGTAGTGTTCCAATTCCACGATGTAATATTTCAGACCAGCCTGAGCGCTTTGATTGAAAATGGTGCGGAAGTCGATGACGCCGTCGCCCACTTCAATGGATTCGCGTTTCTCTGAATTGGCCATGTCTTTGGCGTGGCAGAGTTCCCAGCGGCCCGGGTAGAGACGGAACCAGTCGAGCGGGTTGTGGTTGGCATAGCGTACCCAGTAGATGTCCATTTCCATGGCCATCATTTTCGGGTCAATTTCGTGGAGCAGCCACTCGATCAGCAGGCGGCCGTCGGGGCCTTTTTTCGTGTATTCAAAATCGTGGTTGTGATAGCCGAACCGAACGCCGGCTTTTTGGGAATACTCAGCCGCTGCGGTATACACTTTTACCATATCAGCGATGCGCTCGCGGTCCGGATCAATCATGTAGGGGCAAACGACATAGCGCTGGCCGGCTTTTGCAGCGGCGTCAATCGCCATTTTGGCTTTGTCGGACAGTGCACCGCCAACCAGGTCGCCAGCGGTAATCATTACGTGGCTGGAACTCATTTTAATGCCATTGTCGCCAAGCATTTTTATAAAATCCGTAAAGGGCATGCCGAACATTTTACCATTGTCGTATCCGAAGCCCTCCACTTCGCGGTAGCCCATTTTAGCCAATGCTTTAACGCTTTCGAGGGGCGCCTTATTCATGTCGTCGCGGACACTCCAGAGCTGGACGCCGAGGTGGGCGCCTGCCGGAGGGGTGAACCAGGATACTGCGGAGCCGGCCGCCGCCCCGGCCAGGCTCAATGCGGAAATTTGAAGAAAACGGCGGCGTTCTAGCTTTTGCATGTTGCGGTACAATTAGAGATGAAAAAAATGGATAATTGTTCTCTGATGCTTGGGATCTACCTTTTTTTCGTTTGCTGAGGGCAAATATCTGCTTTTGAAATTTTTTTTGTGTGCCTTGCAACCTTTTTTATTCGTTGTTTGTCTTATTAAAAGTTGATTTGGTCGTTAAAAACTGAAAATTGACATAAAACTTTGTTACTTTTGGCCCACATTCAAAACAACATAGCCATGAAGCAAGCTAAACATGCAAAATTAATGTTCCTGGCAGCGGCACTTTGCAGCCTCTCCTGCTTTATTTATGTCAATGTTGACGCTGCAACACAGCCTAAACAGACATTTATTCCGCAGGAATTGCCGGCACCGCGCAATGTGGAAGCAGATGAGGAAGGAAAAGATGCTAAAATCCAGCTTCCGGTCATTACCCTCGTCGGCAGAATCGCTGAAGTAGCTGGCGATGTTTTCCGGTTGCTGCATTAAATCATTGATATAAACTGTAGAGCGCCATATCCGAGCATCATTTCGGATATGGCGCTTTTTTTATGCTTCTATTTGCTGCAGCATCCGGTCGATGGCTCCCTGACTTTCCACCCGAAGCCACTCCCCGTCGCTGCCCTGAATGGGCGACCCGAATTGCAGGCGCACCCGGGTTTCCCAATGCCCGAAGGTGGCAAAAAAATGCCTGACAAAGGTATCATCGCCAATCCACGCATCCGACTTGCGGCCATACAATATGGCTACCGGAACAATCGGCACGCCAATTTCTGCAGCTACATGAAAAGCACCGGGGCGAAACGGCAAGGTACGCGCCTGATCGGTGGTGGTGCCTTCCGGATAAATCAGGATGGAGCAGGACTCCAGCAGGGCTTTTTTTACACTCCTCAGGGTGTCGGCCCGACTGCCTTTATGTTCCCTTTTGACAAAAAGTACGCCGGTGGCTTTTACCCCGCGCCCGATAATGGGCCAGTTTTCTACTTCGGCTTTTGCCACCGGCATGGCATCTGTAAACTTAAGCGTCACCACAGGGTCGAGATAAGACTGGTGGTTGCCGATGTACAACAAAGTGCCCTCCGGCGGATTGCCAAAGCGTTCGATCCGCACGCGCATCCACCAAAGCGCAGTGCGAACGGCACTGCGTCGTACCCGCATGGCCCAGGGCAGGGATGCCCCAAAAATGCCTACGCCGATCATAGCCCAGAGGGTATGCGCCCCGAGAAGGCACGCCATACCCAGAAAGCGGATGAAAGCAAGTAAAAATTTCATGCAGGCAAAGGTAGGCTGCCCTTTAAGTTGTTTTAAAAAATTGATTTTATATTTGTCGTAAAAAAGGAACATGATGAAATCAACCTGCCTGCTTGCCCTTGCTGTTTTTACCCTCCTGCTTTTTGAACAATGCAGTGCGCCTTCAAATTATCAGCCGGATAAAGCTGCCAAGCATACCATTACACTTGAAATTATTGAGGAACAACCCGCCGCAGCCGCACTGGATTCCCTTGTGGTGCGGGTAAAAGAACGCCTTGAAAAAGCCGGATGTGTTTATAATGGTGTGCAAATGGATGCCGATAAACGAATATTAAAAATTGGTGTGGTCGAATTGCCCGACCGAAAAGGTGTCCTCAAGGAAAAACGACTTGTGTTTTTGGAAACGTATTTGTCTACCGGAGGCAAATTGGAATTCTGCGAGTTTTGGGATAAAACAGCCCCGGAAGTACAAGGCCTGAATGCTGAAGTTGTAAAGATTTTTCAATACCTTAGTAATGATTATCTGTCCCTGCCCGGGAAACGTTACGGGTATGGAGATTCTGTTATGATTCATAGTTTGATTGCCAGCCTGGACAACGCCGCTGTAAAATCAGCACTGCCTGAAGGTGCAACCTGGGATATGCTTCGGGCTGGAAGGCTTAGCGTTAACAATGGTGAATACTTTCTTTATTTGAGGAAAAATAAAGTACCGTGGTTTAGTAACCAATGCATTGAGCATACCTCCTTCTCAATGCAGGGTGGTAGGTCTCCCGCTGTTATGATCACTTTGAAACCTGAGTTCCACGCAAACTGGGCATCGTTGACTCAAGAACTTGCTACCCAAAACCAGTCTGAACTGGGTATTCTTATTGATGATCGGCTTGTCACTGCTCCGAATGTAATGACGGCCATAACGAAGGGACAATTTGGGGTTTCCGGAATGGAAAGCATTGAGCAGCTACTTGCCGTCAGCGATGTACTCAGTCTGAAACCATATCCCCTCAGCGTCCGGCTCCTGCAATGAAACGCCCGCGCCCCGAACCGCTCCTGCTATTTTTTACCTTACTGAACGGCCTCCAGGCGGCGCTCACGCCGCTTAGTCCGGATGAAGCGTATTACCGGCTTTGGTCGCAGCAGCTTGACTAGGGCTACTTTGATCATCCGCCCGCCGTGGCTTTGTGGATTCGGGCCGGAACGCTGCTGTTGGGCGATACCGCATTGGGCATCCGTTCAGGCTTTGTGCTGCTCAACGGTCTTTTGGTGTACCTGCTCTGGCGCTGGTGGCAGCCCCGTTCCGGGTTGGTGCTGCTCTTGTTTGCCCTTCCTTTTTTGCAGGTTTACACCTGGACGGCCACACCTGACGCCCTCTTGCTGGCGGCGTCTTTGCTGTTTTTGAGGCAATATCAGCAGTTTTTAGCCCGATCTTCGGCGGGTAGCGTGCTCCTGCTGGGAGTAAGCATGGCCTTGTTGTTGTACGTCAAGTATCACGGGGTTTTATTGATTTTGTTGATTTGGGCTTCAAATCCGCGCTTGGCATTAAAGTCAAAAGCCTGGCTGGCGGTGGTTTTCGGGCTATTCTTGTACGCACCGCACCTCAACTGGCAATGGGCGCATGGTTTTCAAACCCTGACGTATCACCTCAGCGCCCGCTCACCGGAGCCCTACCAACTCAGGCATACCCTGGAGTTTGTACTCAATCAGTTGCTGCTGTTTCATCCTGTCTTGTTGTTGCCTGCAGCCCGGAGGATATTTCAGCTGAAAGCCATTTCCCCATTTGAGCGGGCCATGCAGTTTGTGCTTGTCGGATTTCCCTTGTTTTTTCTGTGTATGACGGCAAAAGGTTATTCGGAACCGCATTGGACCTACATAGCAGTGTTGCCGTTTTTATATTTTTACATTCAACGTTTTTCAGATATTATTGATCAAAAATGGGTTAAACACACGCTTTGGGCAAGTGCAGCCTTACTGCTGACCTTGCGTATTTTTATTGCGTTTGCGCCCGCGGGATTGCCATTGGAAACGCAACGTTACACCGCAGGGGCAAAGGCTGCCCTGCAAATTGCCGACGGGCATCCTCTGGTTTGGGCAAACACTTATCAGCACGCTGCATTATCAGCGTTTTACGGCAAGCAATACCATCCGGTGGTACTGGCGTATAATCGCAAGAGTCGCCCCAATTATCTGACCCTGCAGGAGGCGGCTTTGGATACCCTGCAAGGCAAAAAAGTGTGTATCGTGGCGCCATTTCCTTTTTGGCAGGCCCGAAAACTTCAGGTGCCCGATTATCCCGACTGGCAATTGGAATGTCTGTGCGTGGATAGTTTTGATTTCCTCAATCGTATTCGCATTGATTTGCTGGAGCCGCTTGCATTTGATACCCTTGCAAATTTTTCCATAAAAATTGAAAATCCATACCCGTTTGAGGTAAAAATAGGCCCTAAAGCGCACTTTATTGCTATGGCTGCTTACCGGGGCGGATGGCTTCAGGAATACAAAGCCTTGCCTTTGCCGGAAACAAGCATAGCGGCCGGCACGACACGAGTATACCGGGATTTGAAAATACCCGCAGAATTGCTTCAAAAAATGCCGGATGCTTTGTTTTTTTGCGTTGCCGGCAAACATGAGCCTTTCCCTTTAAACAGCCCGGAAATTTTGACTACGGGGGGGCGCTAAGGCCTTGTCGCAGCAGCCAAAAACACTTGCCAGCTTTTTTTGTTATACCATCCAAAATAAAGCAATTTGCTTATTCCGGAGCATCCGGAAATTTCTGATTTATGCAGCAGCCCCTTGTCTTTTTTGAAGATCTCGGCCAGATGGATTATCAGGCGGCCTGGGATTACCAAACCGCCAGACACCAGGCTTTGGTGGCGCAAAAAATGGCCCATCGGGGGGACGTGCCTGGCAGCTATCCACAGGAACACGCCCTGTTTTTGGTGGAGCATCCGCCCGTCTATACCTTGGGGAAAAGTGGTTCCATGGACAACCTGCTGCTCGATGAAAACCAGTTAAAAGCGCGGGGAATTCAGTTTTTTCCGATCAATCGGGGCGGGGATATTACGTATCATGGCCCGGGACAAATTGTGGGTTACCCCATTCTTGATCTGGATTGTTTTTTCAATGACGTACACCGCTATGTACGCAATATCGAGGAGGTAATTATCCGTACGCTTGCCGAATATGGCGTAAAAGGGGAGCGCGCTGCGGGTTATACCGGTGTGTGGATCAACAGCCCTAATCCGCTTTTGCCGGCAGTATTGTCGGCCAAGGCCCGAAAAATATGCGCCATCGGCGTGCACCTGAGTCGCTGGGTAAGCCTTCACGGCTGGGCATTTAATGTCAATACGGAGCTTTCGTATTTTGATAACATTGTACCTTGCGGCATTGCCGACGAAAACCGGACGGTCAGCTCATTAGCCCTTGAACTGGGGCATGAGCTGTCGTTAGAAGCTGTCAAACAACATATTTTAAGGCATTTTTCCGAGGTGTTCGAATGCCGGATTGAACATGTAACACCTGCATCAACCATTTCATTTGTATGAAAAAAGATATTCCGATCCGGAAAGTTGAAGACCTGATTGTTGCTGTCGTTCCGCGTATGCCATTTGAAGAAGAGCATGAATTTTTCTGGGACGCCTATTTGATTAACCTGAAAAATGAACCGATTCGCTCGGTTTTGGTTAATTCTACAGGTTACGGCGAAATTGAAGGCGAACTGCGGAAAACCACCACCCTGCGTTTTTTCTGGGAAACCATTGATGGTATGACGTATGAAAAAATTGAACCTGTGGACATTAATTTGCTGCAAATGACCAGTGAATATTGGATCAGTTTCTCCTTTGAAGATTATTTGTACGACAAAAAATATGTGTTCGTACCGGGTAGCCTGGATGAAATGAATTTTACCGACATTCCCTTACTCTCGCGCCGTGGCGTGATGATTAAATAAATACAATGGACTTTAACTTCTACCGCGATATTGTCAAGCCGCCGGTACAGGCAGCGACGCTTTATCTGATTGCGCTGTGCTGCATGCTGATTTTTTGGGGAATTGGGCTTGGCGGTATTTTTCCGATGGGCAAGCTGTTTCCCTGGGCCATCTCCGCAGCATTTTTATTGATGTTTGCGATGATGAACAGTCTGATTTGCCTGCGCGTGGAGGGCTTTCAAAAATACTGGACCGCCTCCATGTTCAGTTATTTGGGCCTGATGCTTGTGTTGGGCGGTACGGCGTGGTTACTGTCTGGCGTCACGCTCAACAAAGCAGAATCCTATCGCTGGATTTTTATCGTGGTGAGTTTCGGTTTTTTAGTGTTTTTGTCGATGATCAATTTTATGAAAAAAATTGTAAAATTCGCAGAGCAGGAAGACTGGACACAGCCCCGCCGTCGTAAATAAGGAAAACATTTTATGAAACACATCCTGTTCCTTTTTTTAGCCGTTTCGGCTTGTACCAATCGCCAGAAATCAAGTGTTGATACTGCCCCGATTACCGCGGTGAGCAGCGCGACAAATGACAGTATCGCACCGCCGGTTTTCGACCCTGCGGGCAAATTGGTTCGCGTGGAAAAAAGTCCTGAAGAGTGGCGTAAGCTCCTCAGTCCGGAGGAATTTCACGTGCTCCGCGAGGAAGGTACCGAACGGGCATTTACCGGCGATTTGTGGGAGAATCACAAGGAAGGTACTTACAAATGCCGGGCTTGTGGCTTACCGCTGTTTTCTTCCAAAACCAAATTCGATTCCGGCACCGGCTGGCCCTCTTTCTGGGATCCGATCAACAAAGCTTACGTGGCGGAAGTCCGCGATGAAAGCTACGGCATGCTCCGCATAGAAGTGGAATGCGCCCGTTGTGGCGGCCACCTCGGCCACGTATTCGAAGATGGCCCGGCGCCAAGCGGACTGCGCTACTGTATCAATTCCGTTTCGC
Source organism: Chitinophagales bacterium (assembly GCA_017303875.1). Lineage (GTDB taxonomy): Bacteria > Bacteroidota > Bacteroidia > Chitinophagales > Saprospiraceae > M3007. The sequence goes on from JAFLBP010000011.1 coordinate 122,151, forward strand.
TGGATTTTGTACAATAAGCGCTTGTATAAGAGCATGTTTACTGCGGATTGGGCAATTCGCCGCATTCAAACAATACCTGCTGCATAATATCGTGTTTTTGCAGCAAGAGGTTATGCTTGATGTCGTATTCCTCCCAACGGGCGTTGAAGCCGAGGTATTGGTTTTCGTAAAAATTGTTCCTGGTATTGAAGCCCAGCACCTTGTTGTACCAGCGGATGCGGCCTTTTCCGGACAATTCAATCAATGCGGGTTCCAGGAACTCGTCTTTGGGGTAGGAACGAAAAATGCCTTTAAGTTTGCGAATGATCTGAACCGCTATTTCCCGTTCGGGTAATCGGTTTTCAGAGGTAAATTCGCTTATTTCCCTGTAATATCGGTGTAATTCATCCTGAAAGCGGTTTTGGGCAATGCGCTCGCGCACTAATAATTTGGTGTAGCGACTGCGCAGGGTATTAAACAACTCCTCAATGGCATTAAGCGGGTTAAAACCGTGTACGTCGGGTATCTGGAAAGCAAGCCATTTTCCATCATTATTGATGTCTATCCAGGCAAATTTGCGCTCCTCGCTCAATTCCTCGTATACAAAATCGAGATAGCGCATTTTGGGATAAATGCGGTAGGCAAACATCGCTTCCAGCAACAAACGGATACAAGCGGCCCGTTCAGCTTCCCGCCTTGGGATAATTTTATCGTAATTGGGGCGGATATGTTGGTCGAAGTAGCGTTCAATGATCATGCCGCGCAGGTCGGCTTCGGTATAACGCTGGGTGAGCCGACTCAGTTGGGCCAACGCCTCCACGGCCGGGTAGCCCATCGCCACACTGTCGGCCACGCTTTCCAGCACTTCGGGGTTCATATGCAGCCAAAGCATCAGGCCTTCTCCGGCAAGCTCGCGAATGGAGGCGTCGATGAAGTCCTGCCCGCGCTCCGGATATGCTTTGTAGCACACCATGCGCCGCTGCTGTATCTCGATCAGGGCCTTGCGGGCGTCGAGGGCATTGGGTCGGCGCACATCGTTGAATTGCAGGGCATGGCGAAGCGCCTGGTATTGTTGCTCGGTATCGTCGACGTAAAAATGGTATATGGTTTCCTTGATATTGGGCGCCACGCGCAACCAGCCTACTTTGCCACTGCGGTCGCGCAAGATTTTTTCCACAATCTGAATCACCTGGAAGCCCTGTGCATTGGCTTCGGCGTGGGCACAAACTTCACCATTGGCATCCAGATCGAACCAGCGCAGGCCAAAAGCCTCGGAATCGGGGTGATTGACCAATTCCGGCAGCAGGATTTCGAGTATTAAACGCAGAAAAGACTGATCGTCTTCGTAGTCCTGATCGCCAAAAATCGTGTAACCCATCAGGCAGGATTGTACAAAGCGCATGAGCGACGCCCGCGGGTCGGTGACGGAGCGGTAGCGCTTTTGCTCTTGTCTGAGGTGGCCGAACAGGAAATGCCGCCCGCTTTTGAGGCGTAAAAGCAACTGGTGGCGCAATCGCTTGTACAGTTCCGGCGCCGGATAACCGGCCCTGACCAAAAATCCAAGCAACTCCCCGATGTTTGTTTCTACTTCAAAAGTGGCATCGGAAACAAAAACAAAGTGATCGTCGCGTACTTCCACCTGTTTGATCCAGTGAAATTTTCCGCCGCCACAAAGTTCCAGCACCAGGGTTTCGAGAAAACTGCCATACGGCGCAACACTTCTGAACACCATTTCTGCGGCTTCCCGCAGGCGCTCCACATAGATCCGGTTGGCAGGAATTTCTTTTTCTCGTTCGCCGGTATCAATCAGATAATTATCGGGCAATTGATCGTAGTACCTGCAAAACGCTTCGCCCATATCGCAGGCGGTGGCCTCCAGGCTGTGCAGGGCTGTGGGCGTGGGGCATTTGCCAGCCTCCTGATATTCCCACAAACGGTTGGCATACAGCAGCAATTGATTAAACTGCGTTGGCCTGTCGTTTTCAGCGGCATTTCGGGCAATTTGCCCGGCCCCTTCGCGCTGCAACTGGGTCAGCAGCAGGTATTCGTACAGCTGCGCCGATTGCGGGTCGATCTGAACGCGTACGTTGTCTGCGTGCGCATGTGCCCGCCCGTATTGCTCCAGCGCATACGCATCAGCTGCGAGCAGCAGCTGCCGTCTGAACTCCGATTTTTGCTCATAAGAAAGCAGGCCTACTGTGTCGGAAAGTGCTGCTGCCCCGGGTGCAATGGGCAGGTTGAGGGTTTCGGGGATGTAAATTTCCCCGTTGGGGGTATAGATGGCGCTCAAAGCGGCATCGGAGCGGGTGGCGGACAAAAAGGTGTCGCGCCAATCCGGCTCTAATTCATTTTCCTGAATCTGGAACAGGGTATTTACCACGTCTTTGCGCAGAATTGCTGTTTTTTGCAGATACTCTGCCAGGCTGTTTTTTCCCAGCCGGCCGAGGCGCAGTGTTTCGTTGTAAATGTCCTGATATTCGTAAATGTTCTTTTTCAGGGCGGCATCCCGGCTGATTTGGCGCAAATGCGTCAGGGCAATATGCAGGTTGGGGTATTGCAGGCGCAGGTATACGTGATCGCGGGCAAAAGTCCAGCTCAGGCTGAAATCCGAACGCGGGGCGCCGGCAGGCAAAAGTTTGGCGCTGCGTTCGGAGACCTGACGGATATGCAGGGCCACGCGTTGAAGTTGCCGCTCGGTGTCGAAATGCGAGCCAAGGATGGGCTGTTGTGCATCTGGCAATACCGGAAAACGGGCAATGTCGGGCGGGATATGGGTATGGCGCACCGCTGCGACGAGGATTTTATACGCCGGTCGGCGTTCCCGTTCGCAGCGGCGCGCCAGTTCAAGTTCTATACTGGTTCGTTCACTGAGGTAATCGGCAGAAAACAGGACGATAAATAAATCCGCCTGGCGAACCCAGTGCAGGCCTTCTGCGCTTTCCGACTGCTCTGGTATGGGCGTTTCCCGGTCGCATATTTTTATCTCCTGCGGATGGAATGCCGTTTTTAAATGTTGCTGCAAGGCCGTGGCGGTTGCCGCGTCTTTCGCATCGTAGGAGAGGTATATGCAGCGGGGGCGCGACATAAACGCTACGCTTTTTTGCTTACTTTAGCCCAGCTGTCTTTGAGCGTCACGGTGCGGTTGAACACTGGTTTTTCGGCTGTACTGTCCGGATCCACGCAGAAATAACCCAATCGTGTGAACTGAAAGCGATCACCGGCGCTTACTTCGGCGAGTGCCGGTTCGATCAGGGCATTTTCAATGACGCGCAGGGATTCTGGGTTGAGGCACTGTTTGAAATCCTCCTCAGCGGCCGGGTCTTCCACCGTAAACAGGCGATCGTAGAGGCGTACTGTTGCGGTTTTGGCGTGTTCGGCGGCGAGCCAGTGAATGACGCCTTGTACTTTTAATCCGGAAGTATCCTGTCCGGAGCGGCTTTCCGGGAAATAGGTGCAGTGTACGGCGGTGATGTTGCCGTCGGCATCTTTTTCCACGTTGTCGCAACGGATGATGTAGGCCGATTTAAGTCGTACCATTCCTCCGGGGTGGAGGCGGAAGTATTTGGGCGGCGGATTTTCCATAAAGTCCTCCTGCTCAATGAACAGTTCGCGGCCGAATGGCAATTTTCGGGTGCCGGTTTCCGGATTTTCCGGATTGTTTTCACTTTCTAACCACTCGGTTTGCCCTTCCGGATAATTGGTAATCACCACTTTGAGCGGGTCGAGTACGGCGAATCGGCGCAGGGCGATCTTGTTGAGATCTTCCCGGATACAGAATTCGAGCAACGACAGTTCAATCATATTTTCGCGTTTGGCAATACCGATGCGCTGCGCGAAATCGCGGAGGCTTTCGGGGGTATAGCCGCGGCGGCGCATACCGGAGATGGTGGGCATGCGCGGATCGTCCCAGCCGGAAACGAATTGTTCATTAACCAATTGCAGCAGTTTGCGCTTGCTCATCACCGTGTAGCTGAGGTTGAGTCGGGCAAACTCGTACTGATGCGAAGGGTAAATATCGAGGCTGTCGATATACCAGTCGTACAATTCGCGGTGCGGGATAAACTCCAGCGTACAGATGGAGTGTGTGATGTTTTCTATGCTGTCGCACTGTCCATGCGCCCAGTCGTACATCGGATAGATGCACCATTTGTCGCCGGTACGGTGGTGGTGTGCGTGTTTGATGCGGTACATGATGGGGTCGCGCATGTGCATATTGGGTGCGGCCATGTCGATTTTTGCCCGCAGGGTGCATTGTCCGTCTTTGAATTCGCCGGCGCGCATACGTTCGAGCAGGGCGAGGTTTTCCTCTACGGAGGTATTGCGGTAGGGGCTGTCTTTGCCGGCTTCGGTGGGCGTGCCTTTCATTTCGGCGATTTGCTCCGGGGAAGAAAAGTCGACGTAGGCTTTGCCAGCTTTTACCAGTTTAAGGGCCCAGTCGTAGAGCTGTTCAAAGTAATCGGATGCGTAGTAGATATTGGCGGGCTGAAAACCTAACCATTGAACATCGGCCAGGATGCTGTCGACGTATTCAGTTTCTTCCGTAACGGGGTTGGTGTCGTCGTATCGGAGGTTGGTGTAGCCCTTGTATTTCTGTGCCAGACCGAAATTCAGGCAAATGCTTTTGGCATGACCAATGTGCAGGTAGCCATTGGGTTCGGGTGGGAAGCGGGTAACGATATTTTGGTATTTGCCCGCTGCCAGATCGGCCTCGATGATCTCTTCAATAAAATTCAGGGATGGGCTTGAAGGCGTATTTTTTTCCGTGCTCATATATTTGGGAAATCGTTGTTGTAAATGCTGCATTTACGCAGGCTGCAAAGAAACGCACTTTAAAGCAAACCAACTGAATTTCAAAAAAGTTTCCCTTGTGTTTACCATAAATCTATGAAAAAAACAAAGTATTGGCAAAGGGCATAAGCCTTGGTCAAGGGATTTTTTAAGCCCACAGGCAGCAATTTCATGCATTGCAGGCTCTTGCGGAAAGCCTGGGGAAAAAAACACCTGTTCGGGAAAGCCGTACAGGCGCCGAGCCGGGTTTCGCCTATACAATCGTACTAAACACAAAAAGCGGGGGCGCTCCACGGAGCGCCCCTACTGTTTTTATCGCTTGATCATTTCTTTGCTCACCCGAATCAGGCTGTCCTGCTGGTAATGCGCCTCAAAAAGCAGGCTGCCGTCGGGCGCCCATTTTTGTAGCGCCCCTGTTTTTTTGTGATTGACAAAACTGACGGTAAACTGAATGGCGCCGTTTTCGTACCAGATCGTATCGCCGCCGTTTTTCTGGCCTCTGGTGTAATACTGTACCTCTTTGAGGGTGCCATTTTCATAAAAAATCTGGCTGCGTCCGTCTTCTTTATCATCAACAAAATTACGCAGGGTCATGAGCTGACCGCCAGGATAATAATCTTTCAGTTCTCCCTGTTTCAGGCCTTTGACGGTGGTGTAATGTTTGGAAATCACGCCATTTTCATAGCGTTCAAATCGCTCGCTGACTTCCGGCTCATTGTTGCAACTGACGATGAAAATCGCAAAGAGTACGAATGAAATGGGTCGCATGGTGCTTGTTTTAAGCGCCCGTTTACGCTTTTACGGGCTAATGTTAAATAAAAAGGTCGGCACAGCCAAAGGCTGCGCCGACAAATGGATAGTGTATTCAACAATTAAAAAAGGTCGGAAATTACTTTTTCCAGGGCAGGTTGTTCACTTTGCGGCCGATGGCGTAGCCGTAGCGCACACCTTCCGTGCAGTCCATGCGGTAGTGTACGCCCAGCGGCACGCGCGACCAGGCATTTTCTTCCGCCATTTCATAAAAACTGCTGAAAAAACGCGGTTTGCCTTCAAATTCGGTGCGGTTTTCATGGCAACGATCGGCCATGGCATAATCGTAACCAAAAATACTCGAAAGGGCTTCCGCGCCGGCAGCACCCATAGTGGAGTGGCCGGAAGGATAAGCCGGGAAAGAGGGCGTTACGCCTTCTTCGCCGGTGAGCGGATTGTACAACGCCGGTTTCCAGTTGGGGTCGATCACGCGGTTGATGTAAGATTGCGGACGCTCCACATTGTAGTGGTATTTGGAATTCCAGCAACCTACCGATGCGTCGTTCAACGCCAGACCAACTTTCACATTCATGAACAAAGCGGTTTCAAGATCGCTGTTTTCGGCAATCAGTACCTGGTTGCCGATAGCCAACCAGCGCGGGCCGGGGCTGAAAGTGAGGTTCAGCAGGTCATCGCTCCAGAATTCGCCAACCCATTCGCCTTCATAGGAGAGGGTAGGGGTGTTCTGGGAGTATACTTCAAGGGCCTGTGCATACAGTGCAGAAGTGTTGGAAGTGCTGTACGCCAGCGGCGGGCGACAAAGCTTTTCGTTTTCGTTGATGGCGAAGGTACGCGCACCGCCCCAAACACCACCCATAGGGCGGCCGGGACCGGGGAATGTGGGGCGCCAGTCGCCTTCTTTCTGATATTCAGCCTGCCAGTCGTAGCCCTGGAAAGGGTCGAGGTAGTGGTTGTGGCCAACCTGGTCAGACACAGAATATGCCCAAATAGCTTCTGCTACTTCGCGGCCGTGGTTGATGGAGCGATCCACGATGGCATCACTCACCTGAGCGCGGGCATTGTCGAGATGGAAGTTTTCAAGCGCCTGCATTTTTTGCTTCAGATCGCTGGATGCGTTCGGGAAAAAGCGGGGCATGAGTGCAGCGTAAGACGCATTGACAACCGTAGGCCAGTGGTAAATTTCATTTTCATTGACTTCCGGGATGTTGAGGTTGTACAAATTGGCAATGGAGTTGTACTCCGGCATGCCGGCGATGCAGGCTTCGTAGGCAGAAAGGCCCATGTAGGCCAATGCGCGGGGGGCTGGCCCGGGGCGGTAGCCGGCTGCATAGCGTTCTACTTCAAGGAACAACTCATTCCAGTCGTAGGCAACCTTATGATTAAAGCTTTTAACCAAGCTGCTGTCGCTGCCATTGTTTTGGTCTGTATCGCGGCAGGAGGGCAACCACAAAGCTGCCAGAAGGAAGAAAAATGCAAATGGGACACGTAGTAGTTTACGCATTTGTTGAACTTTTAATTTGGAAAACAGGTGATTAATTTGAAAAGCGATGCAAAGGAGCAGTGTTTTTATCATTTTGAAAATATATTCTCCTTAAAATATTATTAAAATGCTCAAACATGATAGTATTGCTATTATATGAAATTTGCCTGATATAAAAATGGCCCGTAATTTGTTACAGGTTATTTACGCCTGAAAACAAGTCATAGTTGCTCGTGCACTAAACAAACGATAAACCCACTTAATCCGATCAAATATGAAAATTCTACTCGTAGAAGATGAGCCTAAACTCCTGTACAGCATCAGCAAGGGGCTGCGTGAAAATGCATTTCAGGTAGATACGGCATCCAACGGCCTTGAAGCCGGGCGTATGACGGAAAACTCCGAATACGCGGTGATTGTATCGGATGTGATGATGCCCGACCAGACCGGACTGGAGTTTCTCCGCGAGTTGCGCGCCAAAGGCAACTATACACCGGTAATTCTGTTAACAGCCATGAGTCAGACCGACGATAAAGCCCAGGGCTTTGATGCCGGCGCCGATGATTACCTGACCAAACCTTTTGAATTTCGGGAACTACTCATGCGCATACGCGCGCTGGCCCGCCGCCCGGTGATGAGTTATCAGGCTGCCGGCCTGTTGCGCTGGAAAGCAATTGAGCTGAATATTGAAACCCGGGAACTGCTTCGGGAGGGCAAAAAAATACTGCTCACGCCCCGCGAATCGGCGCTGATGGAATACCTCATGCGCAATCCCGGACGCATCATTTCCAAGACGGAAATTATGGAAAAAGTATGGAACCTCCATTTTGACACCGGCACCAATGTGATAGAGGTATACGTCAATTTCCTGCGCAGAAAAGTGGATAAGGGATTTGAAAAAAAGATCATCCACACGCAGTTTAAAACCGGATACATTTTACAGGAAGAGGCTTCTTTGCCGCTCGCATAAACGAATCAACTGCCATGCAGATCAGAACCAAACTTACCCTTCAGTTTATCCTGCTGGTTGCCGGCATCCTGCTGTTGTCGCTTTGCTTTATTTATTACAAGTTTAGCGACATGGTAGAAGGTGATTTTTACAACAGCCTGCGCTCCAAGGCGCTGATGACGGCGGAAATGGTGTTGCACGACGAAACCACGCTGAAACCCATTTCAGCTGCTACTCCTGACCTCGAAAACGGCCTGCCTTTCAAGGACAATATTGTTATTTACAACGAAAATTTTCAAAAAGTCTTTGCATTCAACCCCGCACATGATCCGCTTGAAGCAGACCGGCTCCGGGATTTGCTGTATGAGCAGGAATATCGGAGTCGTTGTGGTGAAACCTTTGTAATGGGCGTGACCCATCAGGCGCGCAGCGGCGCCAAATATATCATTGTTGCTGAATCAAAATTTGATCCCACAGAATTGGTCAGCCTGCGCAATATCCTGATTGTCACGTTTTTATTAGGTGTGGGCATTGTGGCGCTTGGTGGTTGGCTGTATGCCGGCCGTGCCATGGATCCGGTTGCCAGAATTATCAATCAGGTTGACCGGATTTTGCCGAGCGACCTGAGTGCGCGCCTGGAAGCGACCAATAATCGCGACGAAATTTCCCGCCTGATTGTGACTTTTAACCGGCTGCTCGACCGTATTCAGTTTGCTTTCCGGATGCAGAAGAGCTTCATTTCCAATGTGTCGCACGAGCTGAAAAATCCTTTGTCGGTGGTAATCTCTCAGTTAGAAATCGCCATGGATCGGGAGCGGAGTCCGGAAGAATACCGCGAAACCCTTCAATCGGTGCTGGAAGACACGCGGGAGTTGAATAATATTGCGGATAAATTGCTTCAGCTGGCGCGTTTGCATTCAGAAGGCAATCAGATTAATTTTGAGCAGGTTCGCCTGGATGAAACCATGTTACAGACCCGCTCGGCCCTGCTGCGCATGCACCCGGAATATCAGATTTCCTTTGATCTGATCGGAGCGCCGGAAACCGAAGAAGAATTGTGTGTGCAGGCCAACGAGCCTTTGTTGCGCGCTGCGCTGCTCAACCTGATGGAAAACGGCTGCAAGTTTTCGCCGGATCATCGGGTGGATGTAAAAATCTATTTTGATGAAGGCGGGCATCATAAAGTTGAAATCCGGGATCACGGGCCGGGTATTCCGGCGAAGGATCTTCAGCAGATTTTTCAACCCTTTTACAGGGGCGCACAGAATGTAAAAGTGCGCGGTTCGGGTATCGGCTTGTCTTTGGTCGACAGTATTCTCAAGGTGCATCGCGTTGCCCTTGATGTGCGTTCCAAAGAAGGAGAAGGCACCGTTTTTTCGCTGAGTTTTCCAAGCGCCGCCTGAAAATTTAAAAACAGCACCATAAACCTAAGCTTTCCATGCGACGAAAAATTTCGTCATATTTCAGCATCATTCCAATCCTGACACTGCTCTTGGTGTTTTGGGCAACGCCTGCCTGCAATACCTCGCCGACCGGAGCCACAGACTCAAACTACGAGGTGGCCAGGAACATTGCCTTGTCGTGGAATAAGCTGATGCTGGAATTGGAGCGCCACACCGATGGTTACCGTCCGCCGGTGAGTGCCCGAACTTTTGCTTATATCTCCATGGCGGCTTATGAAGCCTCCGTGCCGGGTATGGAAGGTTATGTATCGCTGCAAAAACAGTTTCCGGAGTTCAAAGCCCCGGCTTTTCCGGCCGATATACAGTCTTATCATTTGCCGACGGCCCTCAACCGCACCTACAGCGGCATCCTGCGGCGTTTTTTTCGCTCGGCGCCGCCGGCACTCCTGCACCAAATAGACCAGTTGGAAACCGAGCTGGCCTGCTTGTCGGATAAGCATCAAAACGCGGCAGACCTGAATGCATCCAATGCTTTTGCGGAGGCCATTGTGGAGGCGGTCTGGCGCTATTCTATGAGCGACGGGATGGGGCACGACGGTTTTTTGTATAATTTTGATAAAAACTACACCAATCCGGATTGCGCGGGTTGCTGGCAACCCAGTCCGGAACATCACATGCCTGCCTTGCTGCCACACTGGGGCGGCGTGCGCACGTTTATCATGAAACCTTCGGATTTTGTGGTCACTGCGCCCCCGGCTTTCAGCGAATCACCGCAGTCGCCATTTTACACCGAGGCCATGGAAGTGTTTACGGCCTCACAGTCTATGAGCAAGAAAGACGCCTGGATTGCGGAGTTTTGGAGCGATGATTTGCCCGGGCTGACGGTCACTCCGGCGGGGCGCTGGATTTCCATTGCCAATCAGAATGTAGAGCATTCCAACCTTGCATTTCCGGAGGTAATGGCGGTTTACCTAAAGTTGTCTGTGTCGCTTTGCGATGCCGGTATTATTTGCTGGGATGCAAAATACAAGTATTCCATTGAACGACCGGAAACCTATATCCGGCGACTTATTGATCCGAATTGGCGCCCTTTGCACGAAACCCCTAATTTTCCGGCTTATCCCTCCGGGCACTCTGCCTTTGGCGGTGCCGCCACAGAAGTACTGGCCGCATATTTTGGTCAGAAGAATAACATCACCGATCGTACCCATCAAGGTCGGATTGAATTTGCCGGTCATCCGCGTACATTCGGCTCTTTTCAGGAAATGGGGCAGGAAAATGCGTATTCGCGCCTGCTTATTGGCGTACATTACCGGATGGACTGCGTGGAAGGCATGCGCCTGGGGCGGGCGGTTGCACAGCAGGTAATCCGTATGCCACTGCGTGGCGGAACGGTGAGTGAGCGCTGACTCAGAATTGCTGAATAAATTGGTTGAGATCTTCCTCCGTCTCCAGGCTGAGCCGTTTGCGCAGCCGCAGGCGTCCTTTTTTTACTGTCGAGGGCGAAATGCCCAGGGTTGCTGCGATTTCCTGTCGGGTAAGGTTCAGTTTTAGCAACAGAAACAGGCGTTCTTCGGCATTGCTGATTTCCGGAAAAGCATTGCGCAATTTAAGGATATAGCCGGGATAACTCCGCTCGAAGGCCGATTTGAATGCTGCCCAGTCGGCTTCGGTCAGGATAACGGCATTGTACAGGTTGGTTGGAATTTCGGGTGATTCTTCCTCCGGTTCCACGCCGTCTGCTTCAGCGGCAGTTATGCCTTGTAGTTGTTGTTCCAAGGACAACAAATGACTGTTTTTCTTAATTAATAAATTGGTAAATTCCCTGAGTTGTTCGCGGTTTCGGGCCAGCATTTTGCGGTAGCGCACAAGTTTGCGCTGGCGTTTATAAATCCATAAGCCACCGATAAATAAAGAAACGAACCATAGCAGGAGTAAGAGGTTGCGCCTGCTGATTTCCAATTTTCTTTCTGCTTCGCTGATTTGCAGTGCCTGTGCCTGTTCGCGGAGTTGGTATTGTACTTCCAGCTGCTGAATCCGTTTGTTTTTCTCTTCATTCAGCACGGAATCCCGGAGTGTTTTTGATTTTTTGAATAAAAAAAGGGCATTTTGATAATTCCCTTCAGCCTCTTCAATTTGCGAGAGGCGCTCGATGGCGCGCGAACGGATATGCTTGTACCCCAAACTGTCGGCCCCGGCGATACTGGCGTTGAGCAGTTGGCGGGCTTCCCGGAAATTTCCCAATTCCCGATGGCAATTGCCAAGGTTGAGCTGTATACCGGGCAGTTGTTCCAAAACACCCGATTTCAACATCAAAAGCAGGGCTGTGTCCAGCAGCGGCCGGGCTTGCGCCCAGTTGCCCATATCGCTGTACGTAAAGGCCATTTGGTTGTATGCCGCGCAGCGCTCTATATCCGACCCGTGTATTTTGAGTAAATTGAAACCTTTTTGGGCCGTTTCTATAAATTTTTCCTGATTGCCGCTAAAACTGTAAAAAGATGCAATGGTGGAATAGGCCCTGCCGATGCGCGTCGTGTCGCCGGCACGCATATAGGCCTGCAAAACTTCCTCCCCATATGCAATGGCCTTTTCAGGCTCCTTAATGCGCTCGTGCACGCAGGCGAAGTCCAACCTGGAATCGTAGTACTGAAAGGAGTCGGCCTCGGCACGTGCCAGATCCATGGATTGCTGAAAGCACAGGAGGGCATTTTCGTAGTCGCCCAGAAAGGTCAGGGAATCGCCCTGCGCATTGAGCCGGGCTGCGGAAATCGGCGACGGAGTATTGGTCGTCTGATCGGAACAGGCATGGTATACAGGCAGGCTACAGATCAGGATGACAAACAGTTGAGGCCCCTTAGGTATGGCAAGTTTTAAGGAAATGGCATTCATTTGGACAAAAGTAGTGAGGATTTTGCACCAAAAGGTAATAGAATGATATAAATCATCGGTGGGTACCCTTTTTTGTCCCCCCGTCTTGATATATGCTAAAAGGTTAATGTCGGTAATTTTGCGGCTTGTTCTTAATCTCTTTAACTCGCCTTTTTACATGAGACATTTGATTTTATTGGCCATCCTGTTTGTTGGCCTTCCTGTCTATGCACAACGCCAATGCGCCACAGAGGAAATGTGGGCAGAGGAAGTGCAGCAAAACCCCGAATTAGCCAAAGCCCGAAAAGCAATCGACAAACATTGCGCGCAGTATCGCCGCCCGGAAGAAATCCTGAATATTATTACCATTCCTGTCGTTTTTCACATTGTGCACAATGGAGAGGCGGTCGGTTCGGGTACTAATATTTCCGATGCTGCCATTTATGCTCAATTGCAGCAAATGAATGATGATTTTTCGCTGATGAACAGCGATGCGCCTTTAATTCCAACGGAGTTTGTGGGCCTGGCCTCCAATACCATGATTCAGTTTTGCCTCGCACAGCGCAGCCCCGACTGTCTGCCAACTGATGGAATTCACCGCTACAATGGCATGCAAGCCGATTGGACACGTACTCAAATCCAAACAACGCTGAAACCTGCTACCATCTGGGATCGCAACCAATACCTGAATATCTGGACGGTACAGTTCGCTGCCGGGGAAGGCGGTCTGCTTGGTTACGCGCAGTTTCCCGGTGGCGGGGCTTCCACTGATGGTGTCGTGGTACTTTACAGTAGCGTCGGCTCGCTTACGGTGCCATTTGGTGGCAGCAACTTTGACCGCGGCCGTACCATGACCCACGAAATAGGCCACTGGCTCAACCTGCGCCATATCTGGGGAGATGCTACCTGTGGCGACGACCAGGTGGCTGATACGCCTGTACATGAAACCGATAACGGCGGTTGCCCCGCGTATCCGCATGTGAACACTACCTGCTCACCCGGAAACCCGTACAATGAAATGACCATGAACTACATGGATTATGTGGATGATTTGTGCATGCACATGTTCTCGCACGGACAAGGTGACCGCATGTATGCCGTTGTGGATGCAGGTGGTCCGCGTGAATCACTTGCCGCTTCTGAAGGTTGTCTGGCGCCTACGATTTCCTGCCTGTACTGTACCGCAAGTGCTACACAAACAGGTTTTGAAAAAATCAGCAATGTAACTTTTTCCAACATCAATAACGGCTCCAACGGCACGGCCGGCTACCAGAATTTTACCAGCATCATCGGAAATGTGGCGGCTGGTTCCTCCTATTCCTTCTCGGCAAGCATTAGTAATGGTATTCCACAGGATGAAATCCTGGTCTGGATTGACCTGAACGGCGACGGCGATTTTGACGACAGCGGCGAAAAAGTTTTTGATTCCCCTAATGGCGCCGGCCCACATACTACCAATATTACTATTCCCGGCACCGCCACACAGGGAAGTACGCGTATGCGGGTGCGCCTGCACGATACCAGCGATGGTGCAAACAATGCTCCCTGCGGCACTTCCACCTGGGGACAAGTGGAAGACTATACCCTTGAAATCAGTGCGCCGCTGCCAGTCGAGCTTACCCGTTTTGAAGCGCGTAAAGTAGATGAAAACAGCGCCGAACTGAGCTGGCAAACCGCCAATGAGCTGAAAAACAAAGGTTTTGAAGTGGAAATGTCTACCAATACTGCTGCAAATTTTGTCAATGCAGGCTTTGTCGCCGCACAAAACAGCGGCCGCTATCAGTTCTCCGTCAATCAGCTCCAGCAAGGCAATACTTATTATTTCCGCCTGCGTCAGGTTGATCTGGATGGGCAATTTGAATATTCACCTGTGCGTGCCTTGGAGTTCAAGCGCAACAGCCTGGTGCAGGTTTCCCCCAATCCGGCGCGCAACGAATTTGTTTGCACCATTAAACATGCCAATGAAGCAACAGCTTTCCTGAGTCTGCTGGATGCCACCGGCCGTGTTGTTAAATCACAACAGGTACAGGATAGCCAGACAAGCATACAGGTTTCCGAATTGCCGACCGGTATTTATACCCTCAAAGTACAATCCGGGAATACAGTGGAAAGTGTTCGATTGATTATTCAATAACAGCAGGATCAGTTTGCCGGGCGGATTTTTTTCCATAATCCGCCCAGCAACTGATTGTATTCCGGCGCAATTTTCCAGTATAAAACAGCTGTGCCGAAAAGCAATCCGTAAGTGCCGGAACGCAAGGCTATATCCAACAGATTAATGCCGGTTTTGGGAATAATGGCCGCAATGGAGTAAGCCAATAAGGCTATTCCTACGGCTTTTAAGGTGTTCCAGGTAAATGGCAGCATCCTGAATTTTGCCCAGACAAAACCTGCATTCATTAAATTGTAAATGCTGACGGAAATTAAAATTGCGGCAGCCGTACCGTTCATGCCGTAATCGGAAGTCAGCCAGATCATACATACCACATTCAGCAGCGCCAGACTTAGCTGACTGATTAATGAATAGGCGTAGTATTTGGAATAATATACAATGTAATTGTTGAAGCCGGTACTCATATCGGCCAATTTGGCAAGCCCAAGCAAGAGTAAAACATATTTACCCTCTGAAATGTCGGCAGCTTTGGGCGACAGCGCGTAGATTTCATGTACCGAAACCCACATGCCGCCCAGCAACAGCAAGCCGCCAATGAGCAGGGCGACTGAGCCTTTCTGGTACAAATCCCGCAATTCCTCATGCCGGTTTTCCGTGATGTATTTCGAGACGGACGAAACACTTGCCGAGTACAGCCCTTTGGTGGGTATTTCAAAAACGGCCGATAAGTTGGAAGCAATGGCATACACCCCGCCGGTGCTCAGGGTGATGAAGGAACTGACAAACAGCATATCGAATTTGGTGGCCAGCAAAAAGCCAAAACCTCCAAGTGCGCCGAAGGCGGCATATCGAATCATCTCGCTGCGCATCGCCGGGCTGATGTACGACCAGTCGGGGCGCAGGTGTAGCTGCCCCAAATGCCTGAAATAGGCCAGCAGGCTGAAAAATACCAGTGCACTATGCCCCAACAATCCATAAATGGCCTGCGTCTGCTTGATCCATCCCTTCCAGACTGCAAAAACCAACAGGGGCAGAATGAGTTTCTGGCTAAAATCGAGCAGCAGCGAGGGTACTACAATTCGCTTGAAATTGGCTGCATAAGCTGCCAGCAGCAAATTAAGGATGTACAAATAGGTAAATGGCGCAGCCAGCCAGAGATGTTCCAGCAGCAAAGGATCTTTGTCGCGGAGAAACTCCAGTATCCAGGGTCGGAAGAGCAGCAGGATGAGGCTGCAAACGGCAAATCCGAGCAGGCTCATCCAAAGTAAAATCCCAAGAAAACCGTGGTTTCCCTGGGATTTATCTTCAAAACGTGGAAAAAAACGTATTGAAACCAAGTTTGCACCAAGGCTCAGCAGCGGCAGGCCGATGATGCCCAATTGCAAAAAATAATTGATAAGCCCGTAGGTGCCCAACGACAAAGGATAGACGTAAAATATGCTCAGCACGCCGATCAGCAGACCGGCAAAGTTGACGAGCGAATATTTCAGGCTCTGTCGTTGAATAACCCCCATGCTCCTGTGCGCTTATTCCGTAACGGCGAGGCGTTTGGTAATGGCGCCTTGCGCATTGCGAAGGGTAATAAAATACATACCGGAAGCAAGGCCCGAGGTTTCCAGCGAGATGCGGTTTTCGCCGGGCATCACATTGAGCACTTCTTTGCGGCAGCTGCGGCCGGCGGCGTCGTTGATTTCCAGCAACACTTCCATGCCTTGTTCGGTAGAGAGGGTGAGCTGCGCCGGAATGCCGCTGCTAACGGGGTTAGGGCTGAGGTCAAGACCGAGGTTGCGCTCCAGTTCGTTGGTGGCGGTAAGGTCCTGAGTGCGGAATACACCGGTTTGCAGGACTTCATTCGGATTGCAGAGGTCGCCTTCGCTGTACACTTTGACCCGCCAGTAGAGCAGGTAGTTTTTAGGCAAATTGCGATTAACAATCACGCTGTTGCCATTGGTAACCGTAGCCGAGAAGATACGCGGTACAAAGCTCGGCAGCACCGAAACTTCTACGGAGTAAAACGTTACACCGGGAACCATATTCCATTTGAGTTCCGGATTTTGGAAATGCACAATTTGCGTATCGATCGGGCTGACAAGGCTAACAGCAACACTGTCATCGAGCAGTGGCAGTGCTTCGCTGAGTTGCAGGTAGCTCTGGTGTTCGGTTTGCAGGTTTGTACGCATGGCGGTAATCTGTTCCGGCGTAAAACGTCCGGAGCAGGCATCAAGCGCATAGCCCATGTAGAGGGTGGCGTCGGAGCGGAAAACAACCGAGTCGGGATCTACCTGGGTTTGAACGCTTTCGCCGCTGCCGTTGCAGGGCCAGCGGAAATTCAGGTAATCGGCTGGGGTATCGCAGAAGCCGTCGCCGGAAGTGTAGCAATTGGATTTATCTGTTTTTTCCACGTCGCGCCAGCCAATTTTCTTGGGAGCGGGCTTGCTGTAATCCCAGCTTTGGTTTTCCCAGCCTAAGAAAGGGTGGGGCAGGGAGAAGTGGTGGCCTGCTTCGTGTGCCCAGGTGGAGTTGCCTTCGCCGGAGCAGTTTTTACCCATCACGATGGCATCTTGCCAAGAGTAGCCGCAGTTACCGGCTGGGTCAGCTACGATAAAAGCATTGACGCGATTGGGCAATTTATTGGCATTAATCATTTCGCTGCCACCATCCCAGTCGTGGACATACCACGACGTTTTGTTGTGGAAGCGGAAAGCATCACCGGGCAGTAAATAAAAGTGCATACGGGCTTCCTCGTACTGTTCATTCATTTCACAAATGATACGGAAAGCTTTTTCCATGGAGTAGTAGCCGTTGCCGGAATCGTCGCCGACAATATGAATGGTAACCGGTACGTACAGCCAGGCAGTATCCACGCCGCGCTGGAGGGCCAATTCGGCGCGATGGCTTTGGTACCACTGCATCCAGGGCGTCATGCCGGTGGTGCCGCACCAGGGGGTTCCGGGGTTTTGTTGTGCAATTACGGGAAAAGCAAAAGCAAACAGTGCGATTTGGAGAAAAAGTGAACGACGAAGGTTCATAAAGATAAGCAGCGTTGGATTTGGCAAAAAATTAAAAAATGCTGTAAAAGCCGGGCAAAGGTCAGTTTTTCCATTTAAAAAATTGAAACTCAATTTGCCCAAAGTAGCGCAGCCGTTTTTTTTGTGGAAATGGATGCGGAATTCAAAACTTACGATACCCGCCAGTCGATGCCTTGCAGGCCCGATTGTTCCAACAAAACATTGGCTTTTGAAAAATGTTTGCAACCAAAAAAGGCGCCTTTTGCTAAGGGCGAAGGATGCGCCGCTTCCAGTACATGGTGTTTTTGGGTATCAATGAGCGCTTTTTTAGTTTTGGCAAAATTTCCCCACAACATAAAAATCAGGCCCTCGCGTTCGTCCGACAGCTTGCGAATCACCGCATCCGTAAAATCCTGCCAGCCAATTTGCTGATGAGAAGCCGGCTGCCCGGCGCGCACCGTCAGCATGGCATTGAGCAATAAAACGCCTTGTTTGGCCCATTGGCTGAGGTCGCCGTGATTGGCCACCGGAATACCCAGGTCGGTTTGCAGCTCTTTGTAAATATTAAGGAGGGAAGGCGGAATGCGGATGCCGTGTGGTACGGAAAAACTCAGTCCCATCGCTTCGCCAGGGTTGTGGTAGGGGTCCTGCCCAAGAATCACGACCTTTACAGCCGCGAAAGGTGTTTGCTCAAAAGCGTTGAAAATAAGTGACCCGGGTGGGTAAATGATGGCGCCGGATTGCTTTTCCTGCTTCAGAAAAGCCCGAAGTTTTTGAAAATATTCCTTTTCAAATTCATCGGCCAAAGCCAGTTTCCAGCTTGCTTCAATTTGAACGTTGCTGCCCGCAGGCGGTGTATTGTCCATTATTCAGATGAAAATTTGCCGAAAGGTAGAACAGCCTGCGAACTTTTGCTTCTAAATATTCGTTATTTTCTTATCTTTGCGCCGCCTAAAAAATCCGGCATTATTGTACAAGACAACATGCCGGATTTTTGAAAATCAAACGGTCCCATAGCTCAATGGATAGAGCAACTACCTTCTAAGTAGTAGGTTACAGGTTCGAGCCCTGTTGGGATCACTTTTTTTTGGTGTTTTAGTGTTTTGGTGTTTTAGTGTTTTGGTGGATTATTTACCTAAAACACTAAAACACCAAAACACTCCCTCTACGCTTTTTTTACCGGGCAGGTATTCAGTCCCACCAATGCATAGATAGGGCAGAAGCTGACGAGGCTGGTCAGCACAAAAATGCCGCCGAGGGCGAGCAGGATGTATCCGGTAACTCCACTGACGGTGCCTGTGAAGTAAAGGGCAGCAAATACAATTGCCAGTACAATGCGGATGATTTTGTCGATGTTGCCAACGTTCGGTTTCATAAACAGAAAAGGTTTTAGTGAACAATGATTTCGATCAGAAAGCCGATGGCGCCGGCAATGGCAAGGCAGAGCATACAAACAACTGCCAGTTTTTTCCAGGAAAAATTTGATTGCGACATCATTTTCGGCTTTGATGGTACAAAGATGAGCCGCCGGGCAGCGCTTTTATGCTACCTGAGTTACATAAGTCGCAATATTTTAATTCGCCCCCGAAATAGTTGTACCAATCCCTGATTTTCAAATTGCTTGAGCATCCGCGATACCACCACGCGGGCGCTGCCGAGGTCGTCGGCAATTTCCTGATGATCGATATGTAACAGCAGGGAATTGTGCATTTCCGCTTTTTCGCGCAGGTATTTCAACAGGCGCTGATCGAGGCTGCTGAAACGGATGGATTCGACCATGCCGATTAATTCATCAAAACGGTTGGAATAAGCATCCAGTACAAAATCAAACCAGACCGGATACTTCCGGCCGAGCAGATAAGCGGTTTCCGAGGGAATACCAATAAGTATGGTGGGCTGAACGGTGAGGGCTTTGATGCGGCTGGGTTCGCGGCGCAGACTGGAAGCGAGGGTCATGGCGCAGCTTTGGCCGGGCTGAATATGATAGAGGAGCACTTCGTGGTCGTGCTGGTCGGGTCGCACAACTTTAATCGAGCCTTTTACCACAAGTGGAATATGGCTGATGTCACTGCCGTTTTGCAGCAGGGTTTTGCCGGCAGGCAATTGTAATACTACTGCTTTTTGCGCAATATCATCTACCAGACCCGGCTGGGCGCCGAGTTGCGGAAAATGTGTTTGCAGCAGTTTGAGCAGTTCCTTCGATTCGTCAGACATGTCTAATCCATGCGCCCGATCATGCAGCTCACATAGGATTTGGCCTGGGTGAACAGGGTGTTTTCTCCTTGAATCGGATAACCCATGCTGCGCAGGCTTTCGGCAATGGTCTCGGCGCTGACAAACTCGTCGGCCTCTACTTCAACCTTTGCTTCTTCCTTGGTGATGGCTACGTCCTGGACGCCTTGCAAATGTAACAATCCCTTGCGAATGGAATTCATACAACCACCACATTTGATGTTTTCAACGATGAATGTGTGTTTCATAAGCTATGTATTTGTACAGCGAAGCTTTGCTTCGCAGATTGTACAGCGAAGCTTTGCTTCGCAGGCTGTACAGCGAAGCTTTGCTTCGCAATGAATGTAACCAATATGGCTTTGCTCCGCACAAGTCACAGTTGGCGAAGCAAAGCTTCGCTGTACTTGTGCGAAGCAAAGCTTCGCACTACACTACAGGCGTTCCTGCAGGCTGTCCCATGGGCCACCGTTGAAGGCTTCAATGCCGGCAGAGGACAGGATATTGGCGGCAGCACCACTGCGCGCACCACTGCGGCAGCAGGTAATGACGGGTACACCTTTCTTTTTGAGGCTTGCCGCTTGTCCGCCGATAACATCAACCGGAATGTTAATGGCGCCCTTGATATGGCCGGCTTTGAATTCGCCTGGCGTACGCACGTCTACGATGATTGCGCCGTTGGCAACGAGTTCTTTGAAGTCAACGCTAACAGTTTCGCCGCCGAGCAGCGTTTTGAGAAAATTCATCATGATAGAAAAAAAACTGAGTTGTGTTTTTGTGTGAAATGTCTGGGGTTTTCAATTTGGACGGCTCAGGGTAAAAGCAGCTTTAAACCTTTGCCCAATAACCCTGAGCCGCCAAATTTGTAACCATTATGTTTAGAGCATTGTGGTCGGACAAACGTAGTCCGACACTTTAAACTTGCCGCTGTCTTTGATGGCTTTGAAACCGCCAGCCACGTCGATGAGGTTGTCGAAACCACGTGCGCGGAGTGCGGAGATAAAGATGACGGAGCGGTAACCACCAGCGCAGTGCACGTAGTAGGTTTTGTCGCGGTTGATCTGCGCCATGCTGTTGTTGAGGTAATCCAGCGGTGTATTTTCAGCACCGATTACGTGTTCGCTGTCGTATTCGCTTTTGCGGCGGGCGTCGAGCAGGTTGACGGTTTCGCCGGCGGCAATTTTTTCAGCAACGACATCAACGCTGACCGATTCGATGGTATCTACTTCGCGGCCGGCTGCTTTCCAGGCTTCAAAACCACCTTCGAGGTAGCCGATGCAGAAGTCGTAACCCACGCGCGCCAGGCGGGTGATCACTTCCTCTTCGCGGCCGAGATCGGCAATGATGAGGAGGGTTTGTTTGACATCGGGTACGAGGGTGCCTACCCAGGAAGCAAATTGACCATCAATACCGATGTTGACGCTGTTGGGAATGAAACCTTTTACGAAATCGACGGGTTTGCGGGTGTCAATCACTAAGGCGTCGGTCTCATTGGCGGCGGCATCAAAGGCCGCAGGACTCAGCGGGCGTTGGCCGCGTTCCATTACCGTATCGATGCTGTCGTAACCTTTAATATTCATCAGCACGTTCTGCGGGAAGTAACCCGGAGGCGGAGTGAGGCCCGTGAGCAGTTCTTTTACAAATTCCTCGCGGCTCATATCCGGTCGCAGGGCGTAGTTGGTTTTTTTCTGATTGCCCAGCAGGTCGGTGGTTTCTTTAGACATGTTTTTGCCGCAAGCCGAGCCAGCGCCGTGACCAGGATATACAATGATATCGTCGGAGAGTGGCATGATTTTGTTGCGCAGCGAATCAAAAAGGTGATTGGCCAATTTTTCCTGCGTGAGGTCGGCAATCACGTGCTGGGCGAGGTCTGGACGGCCCACGTCACCGATGAAAAGGGTGTCGCCGGTGAAGATGCTGGTTTCTTTGCCATTTTCATCAATCAGGAGGAAGCAAGTGCTCTCCATGGTGTGGCCGGGTGTGTGAATGACCTTAATTTTGACATCACCGAGGGGAAGCAGTTCGCCATCGGTAGCAGTATATGCTTCAAAGCTGGGTTTTGCAGTTGGGCCAAAAACAATTTTAGCACCGGTTTTGGCAGCAAGATCAATGTGGCCGGAAACGAAGTCGGCATGGAAGTGAGTTTCCAGTACGTATTTGATTTGCGCACCATCTTGTTCGGCTTTGGCAAGATAGGAACCTACTTCGCGAAGCGGGTCGATGATGGCAACCTCGCCTTTCGACTCAATATAATAGGCTCCGTGAGCCAAACAGCCGGTGTAAATTTGTTCTACTTTCATTGGGCAAAAAATTTGTTTGTGTGAGAAGGATGCTGCAAAGATGGGGCTGCCCGAAAGTTTAGCGGAGTGACCTTTGTCACAGAGGTGGATAATGTAGATCTGTGGTAGAAGTTTTTATTATCTTAAAATGTTGATAATCAATTTTTTAAAAAATAAAATCTATGCTTAAGGCACTTCATGGCCCTTGTTTTACAATTGTCCGGCCGACAGCTTTTGTGACAAAAGGCGCAAGCACAATATGTAAACTTCTTCCTTCGGTAAATCCGTCCCGCCGTTAATTTATCTTTGCCCCATGAGCACCCATACATTCGACGTCCTCATTGCCGGAGGCGGCATCGTCGGCCTGGCCACGGCCTGGCAATTGCAGCAGCGGCAGCCCCAACTGCGCATCGCCGTGCTGGAAAAAGAAATGCAGGTGGCCAGCCACCAAAGCAGTCGCAACAGCGGCGTCATTCATAGCGGCATCTACTACCGCCCCGAATCGCTGCGCGCCCGTAACTGCCGTCGCGGTTACCAGCTCATGCTGGAATTCTGCCAGAACTATGGCGTACCCCACGAAATCTGCGGCAAACTCATCGTCGCCAACACAGAAGCCGAACGCGCGCAACTCGACGGCATCATGGAACGCGGTCGCGCTAACGGACTCAGCGGCATTCGCCGCATCTCCGGCGCGGAAGCGCGCGAGCGCGAACCCCATGTGCAGGCCGCCGAAGCCATTCTCGTGCCCGAAGCCGGTATTACAGATTATGGCCTCGTCGCCCGTCGTTATGCCGAACTGTTTGAGCAAAACGGCGGCACGATTTTCCTCGGACAAAAAGTACAACGAATCATCCGCGAAGGCAGCACCTCCATAGTAGAGACCAACGCAGCGGTATTCCGGACGCGCACTTTTGTCAATTGCTGCGGCCTGTATTCCGATAAGGTGGCGCAGAGTAGAGACGCGATTAATCGCGTCTCTACCCTGCAAATCCTGCCTTTTCGCGGCGAATATTACGACCTCATTCCCGAACGCGCGCATTTGGTGCAGCACCTTATTTACCCGACCCCCAACCCGAATTTCCCGTTTTTAGGTGTGCATTTTACCCGCATGATTCACGGCGGCATTGAAGCCGGGCCAAATGCCGTGCTGGCTTTTCGCCGCGAAGGATATGGGAAAACGGACATTTACCTGCCCGAACTCTGGGAAACCCTGCGATTTCCCGGCTTCCGCAAGCTGGCGCGCAAACACTGGCGGGAAGGATGGGCAGAGATGCAGCGCTCTTTTTTCAAATCCCATTTTGTAAAAGCCCTGCAACGCTTGGTTCCGGAAATTACAGAAGCCGATGTACGGCCTGCCCGCGCAGGTGTACGCGCAATGGCCTGTCTGCCCGACGGCACTTTGTCCGACGATTTTGTGATCTACGAAATGCCGGGCATCATCAACGTTTGCAATGCCCCAAGCCCGGCAGCTACGGCCTCTTTGGCTATTGGCGAAACCATCGCGGCCAGGATTGCGCAGTAGTGTGTATGTTTGCAAGATGTATCGCTTGTTGATCTTATTTTTTCCGGGTTTGCTGGCTGCCCAGTCGTACCCGCAACTGCTGGAACAGGCTGAACGCGCTGTGCTGGAAGGTGATTTTGCCACTGCCATGACACGGTACGCCGCCGCCGCCGAAAGTAAACAACAGGATGCGGCCTCTTACCTGCTGGCAGCCGATGCAGCCCTGCGCGTGCGCGACTACGATGCTGCGGTGCAGTATTTTGAATTGGGTAAATCAAAATTCGACTACAAATCGCCGGTAGTTTTCCTGTACGCCCGGGCGCTGAAGCAACAAGGGCACTGCGAACAGGCCCTGCCAGTCTGGGATCAATTTTTGAAACAATATCGGGGCGATAACCCGGAGTTTTGGCGTGCGGAAACAGAAAAAGAAATGGCTGGCTGCAGGGAAACGCCGATGATTCGTCCGGATTGGCAGCTCCTGTATTCCGACAGTCTGAACACCTTTCCCAACGCTGCGGCGCCGCAGCCCTTTGGCGCGGATTTACTGTATTTTTCGCTGCCTGGCAAGGGCAGGGCGCGGCTCATGCGGGCACGCGGGCGCGATGCCGACTGGTCGGCGCCGGCTCCTGCCCTGGGTTTGCCGCCCGAAGCGGCTGCGCGTTTCGGGGGCGGCGCTTTTTCAGCCGACGGTTCCCGCTTTTATTGCACCCAATGCGAGGCGAATGATGCGGGCGCCCGCAATGGCTTCAGTTTTTCCGCGCAATGCGCCTTGTATGTGTTGCGGCTTGGCGACCGTGGCTGGGGCGCGCCGGAACGCCTGCCTGAGTACATCAATATGCCGGGTTCGGTGAGTACGCATCCCTTTGTGTTGCAACAGGGCAATGAGGAGCGGCTTTTTTTTGCTTCTGACCGACCGGGAGGATTGGGCGGATTTGATCTGTACACTTGTGTCAGGCCTGTTGATGCCGATGCACTTGATTTCTCCTTTCCGCAAAATCTCGGAAAAGGCGTGAACAGCGCGGGGGATGAAATTACACCTTGTTATGATACCAAAACCGGCATTTTATGGTATGCCGGAAATGGTTTTCCCGGCCTTGGCGGGTTCGACATTTACGCGGTTACGCGTGATGCAGCAGGGTGGGGGAGCCGGCAACACGCCGGGGCGCCCCTGAATTCTACGGCCGATGATTATTTTCCTGCACTAAGACCTTTGGGTAAAGGCTTGTTTTTGGTGTCCAATAGAATACATTTGCCATTTAAAACAAATACCCGTACACAGGGTATCTTCGAGTTCGGAGATCCATAGATTTAAATATGCGACTGATTTTCAGCATTTTATTACTGGGCTTAATGGCCTGCACCAATAACGCACCGAAAGATTGCGCGGCACAATTGCGCAAGCGCGACGACCGTATTGACGCCAAAACGGATTCCATGCTCTACCACAAAGACGAGCTGCCGCCTGAAGTATACAAGGCAGCCATCGAGACGTTACGGCAGGAAGAGCTGGAGCTGTTTGAAGCTGTCAGGGATTGTGATTTTGAAAATGACCTGAGTTCGTACAATTACTGGTACCGCAGCAGGTTAAAAGTGCCAAGTCGTTTGCAGGTAGAGTTGCAGCAGATGGTAAAACCGGAACGCGACCCGCGCTTGCCGCCAATAAGAACACAGTAGTATTTTAATTTTCCTGATATGTCCGATACCAATAGCAGCGCCCTGCTTTCCCGCCTCACTGCGCTTTGGGCTTTCTCAGAATGTGCCCTCGGCGGCATCATGCACGCGCTGAAACTGCCTTTTACGGGTGTTTTGGTGGGTGGTTTTGCGGTGCTTTGTATTGCTTTGCTGGCACATTTCAGCGGGCGCAGCGCCGCAGCGGTTTTGCGTGCCACCATGTTGGTGGTATTGGTAAAAGCTGTGGTTAGCCCGCAATCGCCGCCAACAGCATACCTGGCTGTCGGGTTTCAGGGGGTAATAGGGGCCTTGTTGCTATGCTACGGTCGTCCGGCTGCCTGGATGCCTTTTATTTTCGGGCCGCTGGCGATGCTGGAATCTGCTTTTCAAAAAATTTTAGTGCTGCTGATTTTTTTCGGCGCGCCCTTAGTCGAGGCATTGGATAAATTCTGGACTGATGTACTTAAAAATTTCAACCTCGAACCTGCTTACAGCGGTTCTGCAATGGTGGTTTCCATATACATTGGTATTTACGCCATCTGGGGTGTTGTACTGGCTTTCTGGATGCGGGTCTTGCCCCGGCAGGTACTTGAAAAACAGGCGCAATACGCCGATTGGCAGCCGGAAACCGCAACACTGGAATTGTCGGTAAAAAAGCGCCGAAAAAATCGCTGGTTGTTTTTTTCGCTTGTTTTATTGTTCATTATCAGTGTATTGCTGCTTTCGGCAGGGCCTGCTAAGGGATGGCAAAAAGCGAGCTATGCGCTGCTGCGCACCACGGCCGTGCTGGCCGCCTGGTGGTTTGTGTTCCGGCCTTTGGTACAAAACCTGTTTCAGCGCTGGGCTGCGCGCCGTCGGGCGGAGCAGCAATCGGTCGTAGCCGATATGGTCGGTCAAATCCCGCAGATACAGGCGCATGCCCTGAGTTTGTACCAATATATTTCGTTGCGGGAAAAAGGCTGGCGCAAATGGCCGGAATTCGTAAAAGCGCTCTTCGTCACCACCCTGCGCCCGGCCTTGGAAAATAAACCCACCCATGACGCCGATTAACGGCTTGCTGCTCGCAGGGGGAGAAAGCCGTCGGATGGGACAACCCAAAGCCCTGATGCTGCTCGACGGCATACCGCAATACCAGCGATCAGCAAGTTTGTTGAAGCCGTTTTGCAGGCAAATATTTATCAGTTGCAGATCCGAACAAGCGCCGCTTTTTCCTGATTTTCCTTTAATTTTGGATAAAATGGAGTACGCCGGACACGGGCCGCTTTCCGGATTATTGAGTTATTTTGAAGTGCATACAACACCGGTTTTGATGCTGGGCTGCGATTACCCCCTGCTACAGGCCACCACTTTGGAACAACTTTTTGAAGCGCGCAATCCGGCAGCAACAGCAACGGTTTTTGAAATGCCCGACGGCTGGATTTTGCCCATGCCGGCAATTTTTGAAGCTTCGGCAAAAGCATTGCTGCTGCGTCATTTTGAAGCAGGCAACGATTCTGTCAGGCGGGCGCTCGAACAAGCCGCCCTGCAACGTGTTGAACCTTTGGCGCCCGAACAATTGCGCAGTTTTGATACGCCGGGCGACTGGGAAATTTTTAATTGAGCTGCTATGCAAAGTTTTGAAAATCAACAGATCAGGCGTTTTGTTGACGGTGTTTGGACGGCCGCCGTTCCGGATACTTTGTCGGTAGAAGAACCGCTGGAAATTCAATTGTGCCACGGCCCAGGGCGCAGCGTTCAATCTGTTTCCATCACGATGCGTACGCCGGGCAATGATAAAGACCTCGCGTTAGGTTTTTTATTCACGGAAGGTATTTTACAAAGTCCGGAGCTGCTTGAAACGATTCACATGGCGCCGGCTTCCAACCGGGTTTTAATCAGCCTCAAACCGGAGTTTTCCATTGATTTAAAAAAAATGGAGCGCCATTTTTATACCACTTCCAGTTGTGGCGTTTGTGGCAAGGCGTCAATTGAAGCCCTGGAGGCAACGCATGTTTGCCCCGTACAGGCGCCTGCCTGGTCGTTTGAGCCTGCGCTGATTTGCAGCCTGCCCGAACAACTCCGCGCTGCGCAGGAGCAATTTGAATATACCGGCGGCGTACACGCCTCGGCCTTGTTCGATCGTGCCGGAAAACTGCTGGCCTTGCGCGAAGACGTAGGCCGGCATAATGCCCTCGATAAGTTGATCGGCTTGTATTTTCAGCAAGGCGAATTACCTTTATCGCAGCATATTTTGCTGTTGAGCGGTCGCGCGAGCTTCGAACTGCTGCAAAAAGCCGCTGCTGCGGGCATTCGTATGGTTTGCGCCGTGGGAGCGCCGTCGAGCCTGGCAGTGGCCACCGCGAAAAGCCTCGGCATCGCTTTAGTCGGTTTTTTGAGGAAAGACCGCTTTAATTTGTACACAGAAATGCAACATTTATGAAAATCAGAATCAAAGGCGATTTTGTGCGCTACCGCCTCGTGCAAACAGAAGTGCGCCAGTTGAGCGAAGGTAAACGCCTGGTAGAACACACGCGTTTTGGTCCGGCGCCGGAGCATGTTTTTTCCTATGCCCTGGAAAGCAAAGCCGGTATTGAGGAATTGCGCGCCGATTTTACCAATAACACCATCACGCTTTTTATTCCGGAACAAGCTGCCAAAGCCTGGCCCGATGAAGCCCGCGTAGGCTTTGAAGTAGCTTATGAAGCAGCACCAGGCGTGCAGCTCAAATTGCTGCTGGAAAAAGATTTCGTCTGCCTCGACACCACCGATGAAGACCAATCCGACAATTACCCCAACCCCAATACGACCTGTTAAATAAGCCCGACCATGCTCGACGAGAATAAAACCCTGCCCAATCCCGAAAATCCGGAAACCTTTACCGGACTGCGCCTCGCTGAACCCGCCGACACCGCTGGCGGCGCCAAAGCCGTTATCAGCAGCCTCAAACATGTGTTCGGCGCCATGGATGCCGTGCGCGGCCTCAAGGCTCTGGGCCGGCTCAATCAGTTCGACGGACACGACTGCCCCGGTTGCGCCTGGCCTGATCCCGACGGCCACCGTTCCGGCATCGCCGAATATTGCGAAAACGGCGCTAAAGCCATCGCCGAAGAAGCCACAACCAAAAAAGTAGACGCTGCGTTTTTTGCCAGGCATTCCGTTGCGGAAATCGCCTCCTGGACGGACTATGAAATCGGCAAAAGCGGACGCCTCTGCGAACCCATGTACCTGGCCCCGGGGGCTACGCATTACGCGCCCATTTCCTGGGAACAAGCCTTTGAAAAAATTGCCGGCGCGCTCAAAAGCCTGCCCGATCCCAACCGAGCCATTTTTTACACCTCCGGGCGCACCAGCAACGAAGCCGCTTTTTTGTATCAATTGCTGATACGCCGCTACGGCACCAACAACCTGCCCGATTGTAGCAATATGTGCCACGAATCCAGCGGGGTAGCGCTCAACGAATCGCTGGGCATCGGCAAAGGCTCCGTTACGCTGGAAGATTTTTATGAAACCGATCTGATTCTGATTTTAGGGCAAAATCCGGGCACCAACCACCCGCGTATGCTCGCCGCGCTGCAAAAAGCCAAGGCGAATGGCGCTAAAATCATCTCCATCAATCCGCTCAAAGAAGCTGGGCTGCTGAATTTTAGTCACCCGCAGCAATTCAGCGGGATGCTGGGCGCTTCTACGCACCTGACGGATCTGTATTTACAGGTAAAAATCAACGGCGATTTGGCCCTGCTGAAAGCCATTGCGCTGCTCTTGCTGGAAGCTGAGGATAAAAATCCCGGCTCCGTCTTCGATCAGGCATTTATTTCTGAAAAAACCCAGGGCGCAGAGGCTTATCTCGACGATTTGCGGCGCTACAATTTGCAAACCCTCGCCGCCGAATGCGGTATTTCCGAAGCGCAGATCCGTGAAGCGGCGCAATTGCTGATCGAGCGCAAACGCGTGATCGCCTGCTGGGCCATGGGCCTTACCCAGCATAAAAATGCGGTGGATACCATCCGCGAAATTGTCAACCTGCTGCTGCTCAAGGGCAGCGTGGGCAAGCCGGGGGCCGGCACTTGTCCGGTGCGCGGCCACAGCAATGTGCAGGGCGACCGCACCATGGGCATTTACGAGAAACCGCCCAAGGCGTTTTTAGACAATCTGGAGCGCGCTTTTGGTTTTAATCCGCCCCGCGAAGACGGCTACGATGTAGTGGATGCCATCAAAGCCATGTATGAGGGCAAGGCCGATGTGTTTATAGCCATGGGCGGGAATTTCCTATCCGCCACGCCCGATACCCTGTACACGGCCCAGGCCCTGCGCAATTGCAGCCTGACGGTGCAGGTATCCACCAAACTCAACCGAAGCCATGTGATTTGCGGGCGCGAAGCATTGATTTTGCCTTGTCTTGGCCGCACCGACCTGGATTTGCTCGACGGGCACCGGCAGTTTGTTTCGGTGGAAAATTCTATGGGCGTGGTGCATTCCTCCAAGGGCAGTTTGTGGCCGGTTTCAGATCAATTGCTCAGCGAACCGGTGATCGTCTGCCGATTAGCCAAAGCGCTGTTCGGCCAGGATCCGCTGATCGACTGGGATAAATACATGACCCATTACGACCGCATCCGGGAAGATATTGAACGCTCCATTCCGGGTTTTGAAGATTACAACCGCCGGGTGCGTTTACAGGGCGGATTTTACCTGCCCAACGGCGCGCGTATCGGGCAGTTTAAAACGGGGGCGGGAAAAGCCATGTTTAATGTGGCCGCGCCGCTGCACACCCCGCTCGCCGATGATGAGTGGATAATGATGACCATTCGCACCCACGACCAGTTCAATACAACCATTTATGGACTGCACGACCGATACCGCGGCATTTACAACGAACGCCGGGTAGTTTTACTCAATAAAGCGGATATCGAAAAAGCCGGTTTCAAACCCGGCGATGTGGTGGATTTATACAATTACCACGGTGGCACGGAACGTGTCGCGCGGCGTTTTATCATCGTTGAATACGATATTCCACGCCAATGCGCCGCCACTTATTTCCCAGAAACCAATGTGTTGGTGCCCATCAACAGTGTTGCCGAAAAAAGCAATACGCCAACCTCGAAAATGGTAATTATTAAGATAGTGATGAGTGATGAGGGGTAATGTTTTAGTATTTTAGTGTTTTTGTGTTTTAGTATTTTCGTTTAGGCTGGTGAAGATGTCCAACAGTCTCTCTAAAACACAAAAACACAAAAACACCCTAACCCCTCATCGTTCATCGTTATTTTCGTATTGCTCCGCATAATACTGCTGGTAAGCACCGGAGGCGACATGTTCCAGCCATTCCGTATTGTCTAAATACCATTGTGCGGTGCGGCGGAAGCCCTCATCGAAGTTGATACTGGGCGTCCAGCCGAGTTCATCGCGGAGTTTGGAGGCATCAATGGCGTAGCGGCGGTCGTGGCCCGGACGGTCTTTGACAAAGGTGATCAATTGGCGGGAGGCGCCGGGCGTGCGGCCGAGCAGTTCATCCATGATATCGCAGAGTTTTTCCACGAGATCGATATTTTTCCACTCATTATTGCCGCCGATGTTATACGTTTCGCCGTTGCGTCCTTTGTGAAAAATCAGGTCAATAGCGGAGGCATGATCTTCCACCCAGAGCCAGTCGCGGGTATATTTCCCGTCGCCATACACCGGCAGCGCTTTTTGCTGTCGGATGTTGTGGATCATCAGCGGAATCAGCTTTTCCGGAAAATGATAGGGGCCGTAATTGTTGCTGCAATTGGACAGCACCACGGGCAGGTCGTAGGTATGGTGCCAGGCGCGCACGAAATGGTCGCTGCTGGCCTTGGAAGCCGAGTAAGGCGAACGCGGGTCGTAGGGCGTGGTTTCCGTAAAAAAGCCCTCTTCGCCCAGCGAACCGTACACTTCATCGGTGGAGACATGGTAAAAACGCTTGTCTTCCGACTGGCCCTTCCAGGCTTGCGCGGCAGCGTGCAGGAGGTTTACCGTGCCCATCACGTTGGTTTCCACAAAAGCTACCGGATTGCTGATGGAGCGATCCACATGGCTTTCGGCGGCGAGGTGAATAACGCCCTCGAAGGCATATTTTTCAAAAAGCGCCTTTAAAAACGCCTGGTCGCGGATATCGCCTTTTTCAAAACGATAATTGGGCGCTCCGGCCACGTCACGCAGGTTTTCGAGGTTGCCTGCGTAGGTCAGCGCGTCGAGATTGACGATGAGGTAATCCGGGTAGCGCGTGATGAAACGGCGCACGACATGCGAGCCGATGAAGCCCGCGCCGCCGGTGATGAGCAGTGTTTTTTTCACTGAACTACTTTTTTGAAGTATTCGTAGGTGAGTTTGAGGCCTGTGGCGCGGTCGAATTTGGGTTCCCAACCCAGGATGTTGCGTGCCTTGCTGATATCCGGACGGCGTTGCTTGGGGTCGTCAACCGGCAGTGGGCGATAGTCGACAAAAGCTTTCGGGTTTTGCACTAATTCCAGGATTTCATGCGCGAATTGCAGCATGGTGATTTCCTGTGGGTTGCCCATATTGACGGGCAGGTGATAGTCGGACAAGAGCAGGCGATAAATGCCTTCCACGAGGTCGTCGACGTAGCAGAAAGAGCGGGTCTGGGTGCCGTCTCCGAACACCGTCAGGCCTTCGCCGCGAATGGCCTGGCTGAAAAATGCGGGCAGTACGCGGCCGTCGTTCACGCGCATGCGCGGACCGTAGGTGTTAAAAATACGGATGATGCGGGTTTCCACGTTGTGGAAATTATGATAGGCCATTGTGATGGCTTCGAGGAAGCGCTTGGCTTCGTCGTATACGCCACGGGGGCCGACGGGGTTCACATTACCCCAGTATTCTTCCGTTTGGGGGTGTACCAGCGGGTCACCATACACTTCAGAGGTGGAGGCTACAAGGATGCGCGCCTGTTTTTCCTTGGCCAGACCGAGCAGGTTGTGTGTGCCCAAAGCGCCTACTTTGAGGGTTTGGATGGGCATTTGCAGGTAATCAATGGGGCTGGCTGGCGAGGCAAAGTGCAGGATGTAGTCGAGTTTGCCGGGCACGTGCACGAATTTCGTAACATCGTGGTGGTAATATTCAAAGTCTTTTTCCTTAAAAAGGTGTTCGATGTTGTCGAGGCTGCCGGTGAGGAGGTTGTCCATACCAACGACCTGATACCCTTCTTTAAGGAAACGGTCAGATAAGTGAGAGCCGATGAAGCCGGCAGCGCCGGTGATAAGTACGCGTTTTTGTGCCATGAGTTTGTGTTGTATGTGGCCGTGGTACAAAGCCCGTGCCGAAGTGCGGCGCAAAGATAAAGGAGAATTGTGCGTTATACAGGAAAAATGGCATCAATAAGTACCTTTGCACGTAGCCCCGTTTAACAACACAAAATTCTTTTCAAACATGCGTTTTTTAACCCTTTCATTCTTTTTAATGGTATTGGCGGTGCTGACTGCCTGCAACAAAGACCTCAGTCCTTCGGAACAATTGGCCAAGGATATTGAGGACATCAAGGCCGAACTGGCGCGTCAGAACCTGACAGCTACTGAAACCGCTTCCGGGATTCACTACATCATCACGGCCGGGGGCAGCGGGGGCAGTCCCAACTCACAGTCTACCATCACGGCCTTCTACAAAGGGGAGTTTCTGAATGGTGCTATTTTCGATCAGACAACTGGCAGCCCGTTTAAGACCAAACTGAATGAACTCATTCAAGGCTGGCAGGAAGGTATTCCACTCCTACAAAAAGGCGGCAAAGGTCGTTTCTGGATTCCCTCGGCTTTGTGTTATGGTCCAAGTGGACGAGGCCCGATTCCGCCGAACACGCCCCTTTACTTTGAAATCGAACTGGTTGATTTTCAGTAAACCGGAAAAATTCTGTGGAACCTTCTCTCTGAGAGGGTTCCACTATTTCAACACAAAACAAAACTTCAACGGATGTACAACAATCATTACCCACCGCCCATCGTGCAGGCGCCGGAGCGCACGCCGCCCATGCTTTGGATTTTTGCAGCCTTCGTTGGTGTTGGCGCTTTTTTTAGCTTCGTTTATTTTGTACTGAATATTCTGAGTCGGCGGGATATATTAGATTACAGCAGTTTAGCGCCAATTTACACCATACTCAACGTGCTCAGTCTGCTTGCGCACTTAGTGTTGTATATTTTGGCCATCATCAATATACGGCATTCAACCATTAAGTTGCTGGTGATTACTGCTGCAATCGTGCATATATTTTGTTCGGCATACTGGGTAGTGGAACGCTTGCTAGATAGATTTTAATTGGTATATTCTACCACCATTGTCATTTCACCTTGTGTGATTTGAATCGGGCCGTTTAGCAATACCGGTTCATTGAGCAATGCGCTGAAGCGCAGGGTAATTCGTTTGCCCTTGCGCGTGTCGGCGATGTTGACGCCGCCGGCCGTGTAGTCGAATTCATCCACGGCTACGACCAGCACCTGGTTATTGCTGTTGAGAATACTTTGAGTTATGTAGGCTGCTTCCGGACGATTGGGGAACAGCTGCGTGGTATTCAGCGCTATTACGGCCTGATCGGGTTCGTAACCGATCTGGAAAGTTTTTCCCGGAAAAAAAGTACTGTTAACGGTAGCCAGATCCCAGATGCCGGCGCCTGGCGAAGCACCTGAAACCTCGGCGGGGTTGCGGATGCCAATCAGTAAATAACCCAGCTGATCGGCCGTTTCAACGCCCGACCAGGCGCGATAATTACCATCAATCCGATTATCTATTTTACTGTGCATGCCAATGACGCGGGGGAGCTTATCGAGACTTGAAAAAGACTGAATGGTGTCGATACGCCCGACCGTAAAGTCGAATTGTTCCGCTTGTGTACCGCTGCTCTGTATCAGACCTTCCGCATAGAGCAGACGCTCGAAATCGGGGCCGAGAAAATTCAGATCCGCGTCTTTTTTGCAGGAAAAGCTTAATAAAAGTAGCGAAAGGCTGATAAAGATGCTCAAATTTCTCATACGGCAAGACTAATTGTTCAGAAACTCATTTGCACAGACAATTGTGCATCGGTGTTCAGCGTGTTTTCGCGCGCCTGAAAGAAGTTGTCGTGCGTCAGGTCGAAAAGTCCCTGATTGAAGCGCAGGTTCATGCTCAGGCGTGGGGTAATGCGGCATTCCACTCCCAACACCATGCCGAGGTCAAAGCGGCGCAAACCGCCGCGCAGTTCGGCATTTGCGGGTACTTTATTGATGTCAGCTATAGCATTCTGAAAATAACCATACGTTTGGGCGCTGACGCTTGCACCTTTCGACCAGTTGACGGATGGGCGAATGCCTGCAAACCAATTGAAGCGATGTTCCGGGCTTTGGCGTTTGATCAGGATGGGCATTTCCAGAAATTGGAGGGTATTGCCGCTGAAGTTAAGGCTGCGGAAACCCACACCATTGGCTAATAAAAGGGTGTCGGTCAGTACCGACTGAAAATCATACCCTTTGATAATTTTCCCTGTTAATTCTGCCTGAATGCGGTATCCTGGTATCAAGGTCCGGCTGACGCCGATGCCGATATGGGGCGCCCAGCGCAGCTGAAGTTCGTTAAAATCTACGGCAGCAAGGCTTGCGCCTGCGAGCACATGGTATTGCAGCTTGCGCTGTTTTTGTATTTTGATCGGCAGCGCTGCGGGCGGTGCAAGTTCAAATTGCTGAAGGTTCAGTGGCGCGGAATGGTAGGTAAGTGCTGCGAGTGGCAAGGGGATGGGCTGTACCTGAAGGGCGCGCTGCGCTGCGGATGTGCGCTGGGGTGTTTCCGGGCTTGTGGCAGTCGGCAGCTGGCTTGCTCTGTTATTTTTAGCCGCTTCAGCAGGCGCCGGAGCGGCATTGGCAGCGATTGCTGTTTCGGGCTGCTTGTCGGCCGGGTTTGTTTTTTCCACATTGGCCTGCGGTGTAGTTGCATCGGGCAGTTGCGGTGCCGAATTCAATTCCCGGGGTGTGTTAGCGCCTTTTTGGTAAAGGCGCTGTGCGGGTTGCGGCGCGGATTCGGCGGCCGGCGGGTTTTCACGATATTGTTTTTGCCCTGCGGAAGGTAGGTTTGCGGCAGGCTTGGCGGTGGTCTGGCGTGGGGTAGGCGTGGGGTCGGGTTGCGCTGTGGCAGGCGCCTGGGCGCTTGTATTTTCGGTCAGGTTGGCAGGCGATGTATTGGTATTTACCGGTGCGAAATGGCCGTTTGCCGGCAGGGTAGCGGCATTGCTCTGCGATTTGGAGCCAAACCAGAGCAGGCTGAATGCGCTGCCGATGAGCAGCAACAACAGCGTTTTATACAGGGAGCCGCCGGGACTGGGCTGCGTATCGGAGGCAGGATTGGCGATAATATTCGGCGCCTGCTCTTCGAGGAGCGCGGCCATTTTATCCCAGGCTTGTTCGTCGAACGCGTACTCCTGTTGCAGGATTCTTTCCCGGAGGAGTTCCTCGCCGTTATCAGGAGGTGTAAGCATCGGTTGCATAGGCTATTGCTTAATCTCTTGCTGTTTAAGGATTCGGGGTTGCAGCAGGCGCCGGGCATTGGATAAATGCCATTTGGAGGTGCCTTCATCAATCCCGAGGGTGCTTGCGATCTCGTGGTGTTTATACCCTTCGATCACATACAGGCAGAAAACAGTGCGGGTTGCGGCCGGTAATTGCTGGATAAGGGTCATAATCTCTTCCGTGGCAAGCTGGCTGATCGCGTCGCTACTGATGGGGGTATCGGCCTGTGTATTAAAGTCCATCACCCGACGATAACTGCTTTTGCTTCGGGCATGATCGATGGCGGTATGTAAAACTATACGTGCCATCCAGCCGGCGAAGCTGCCGATCTCGCGAAATTGATGGATAGACTCGAAAATTTTCAAAAAACTGAGGTTCATCACCTCTTGCGCTTCCTCTCTTCCGTTGGTATACCGCATGGCAATGCCAAACAACTTGCCGAAGTACCGCTGGTAGAGGTACTTTTGCGCCAGGCGATTGCCTTCACGGCATCCCTGTAGCAGTGCATCGTCGGTACTTCGCTGGTTAAAAGTCATTGTTGCATTGGTGCTTGCCCGGTTTATCGTAAATAGCGGGGAAAAGGTTGGGTGTTGGGGACAAAAATAGGGGTAAAAAACTTTTTTTAGGAAAATAAGAAAAAACTTGTTTGAAATTCGGTGAAGGGTATTACCTTTGCCCGCCCAAAAGGGACAAACATTCATTTCTGAATTTTTTCAGCACCTACTGCTTAATTATATGGCACATCACCGTTCTGCATTAAAGCGCATCCGTCAAACTGAGAAGCGTCGTTTGCAAAACCGTTACTACAAAAAGTCGGCCCGTACGGCTATTAAAAACCTTCGCGAGATGAAAGACAAGGCTGCGGCCTCGGAATTCCTCCCCAAGGTAGTCAGCATGATCGACAAACTCGCCAAGCGTGGTAACATCCACCGCAACAAGGCTGCAAACCTTAAAAGCGGTCTGACCCTGCACGTCAACGCAATGGCATAAGTTTTTCCCTCTCCGGAGAGAAAATTACAAAAAAGTGTATCCTGTTTCGGCCGGATACACTTTTTTTGTGCCCAAATTTCAGCCTGCCTAACCATTAACAGCCATGAGTTTAAAATTTTACCCGCTTGCGGTGAGCGATCTGCGCCGGGAAACCGCCGATACCGTTTCGATTGCATTTGCAGTTCCCGAAAATCTGCGCGCGCTTTTCCAATTTACCCAGGGCCAGTACCTTACCCTGCGCACCACCATGGAAGGAGAGGAAGTCCGCAGGTCGTATTCGATTTGCGCGGGCGTCAACGACGGCGAACTGCGTGTGGCCGTCAAGCGCGTGGAAGACGGCCGGTTCAGCACCTGGGCGAATACACAACTCCGCATCGGCGATACCCTGGAGGTCATGCCGCCACAAGGGCGTTTTTTTACGCCACTTAGCGCTGCACACCAGGCTACTTATGTTGCCTTTGCTGCGGGCAGCGGCATCACGCCGATCTTGTCCATCCTCAAAACCACGCTCGAAACCGAGCCGCAGAGCCGTTTTATCCTTTTTTACGGCAACCGCACGTTTGATCGCATCATTTTCCGCGAGCAACTCGACGCGCTGAAGAATCAGTACCCGGAACGCTTGTCGGTACACCATATCCTGAGCAAGGAAACCCTCGGCAGCGAACTGTTTTACGGCCGCCTGAACGGCGAAAAATGCACGGCTTATGCCCGCTATTTTTTCCAGCCCGCTGCGGTGGAAGCGTATTTCCTGTGCGGACCGGAGGAGATGATTTTTTCCGTAAAAGAAGCCCTCGAAACTGCCGGCGCCGACCCGAAAAAGATCCACTTCGAGTTGTTTACCACGCCCGGCATGAATACCCAGGCCAAAGCCAAGGCCGAACAACGCCAGCTCAATGCCTTCGACGCGCAAATCAAAATCATTCAGGACGATATGGAGTACGAGTTCCTGCTGCCCTCCGACGGCAGTACGCTGCTCGATGCCGCCATGCGCGCAGGCGCCGACCTGCCCTTCTCCTGCAAAGGGGGAGTATGCGCCACCTGCAAAGCCAGAATCCTGGAAGGCGAGGTGGAAATGGACATCAACTACGGCCTCGAACCCGATGAAGTGGCCGCCGGGTATGTGCTCACCTGCCAGTCGCACCCGAAATCCAAACGCGTGGTGGTGTCGTTTGATGCATAAGATTTTTTAACGATGAACGATGAGTGATGAACGATGAATGGGAGGATGAGCCTGGGATTGGGTTTTAGCTTGAGCACGTAATTATTTCGTACAGAAGGGCAGAGATCGGGCACACAGAAGGCACAGCATCTGTGTTATCTGTGTAGTATATCGGTGTGCATCTGTGCGAAAGAATTAGGTGGCCGGGAAAAATAGCACAACACCGGGTGCGGAGCCATTCGTGTATTCGTGGCGATTTAACTTCCCCTCACCGCTGCCACCGCGCCAGGCTCCAGTTGCGTTGCTCGACCTGATTCAGGAAACTCCACGCGACGATACGGCTGGTCTTGTTGCCCTGTCCCATCTCGATTGTTTTTACATCGGCAACGCGGGCAATTTTGAGGGCATGATAGATAGCAGGGAGGTGGTTTTGTTTCGCCACTAAGCTTGAAAACCACAGGCAGGCCGAGCTCAGTTGTCGGCTTTGGGCGATCATTGCCTGGATGAACTTTACCTCGCCGCCCGGATACCAAAGCTCCCGGTTTTGTCCGCCAAAGTTGGGAACAGATTTGATTACTTTTTCCTGGCTCAGGTTGCGCTGTTTTCTAAGCGTCTCGGTTTGCGCCTCGGCAGCGGAGGCGTAAAATGGCGGGTTGCAGATAGACAGGTCAACCGGCTTATCGGGCGCGATGACCCCCACAAAAATATTGTTCGGATTCGGATGCCATTGGCAGGTGATTGCACCGCGCAGGGCATCGTTGGCAGCCACGATGGCCTCGGCCGATTGTATGGCAGGGCGATCCACGTCGCTGCCCAGGAAGGACCAGCCGTATTCTTTGCGACCAATAATAGGGTAGATACAATTGGCGCCCACACCTACGTCCAGGCAGCGAATTTGCGGCCCCGTCGGAATAATTCCGTTATTGGAGCCAGCCAATACGTCGGCTATATGGTGTATATAATCGGCCCGGCCCGGGATTGGCGGGCACAAATAACCCGGCGGAATATCCCAAAAATTGAGGTCGTAGTACTGTTTTAGCAGCGCGGTATTCAGCATTTTGACGGCGGCGGGGTCGGCAAAATCAACAGACACGTCACCGTAAATATTCATCTTCAAAAAGTCAGCCAGTTCGGGGCAAGCCTGGGTGAGCAAAGGGAAGTCGTAGCGTTCGCGATGGCGATTGCGGGGATGGAGGCGATTTTTTTCGGGCGGATGGGCCCTTTTTTCTACGAGCATGCGCTGAGTGACTTGTTAATGAAACGTCTTGCAGTACAAATCCTCCACTTTGCTGCGCGCCCAGGGCGTTTTGCGTAAAAAAGTGAGGCTGGATTTGATACTCGGCTCATCTGTAAAACACCGGATGGCAATGCGTTCGGCCAGGCCTTCCCAGCCATAATGCTCGTGCAGGGCCTCCAAAATCATTTGAAGGGTTTTGCCGTGGAGGGGGTTGTTGGGTTGTGTGTGCATAGGCAGTTTAGCAGGCAAGGGTGGTGGTGATTCTTATCATAATTGTTTTTTTGGGGGGGGCTGCCTATTTAATTGGCTTTCAATGATTTGTGATTTTTTAAATCAGCTCCGACAGCAACCCTTCGAGGCTATCAAAGTTTGCTTTGTGGCGAAGCATCTGCTGCATCGCCTGGTTAATTTCTTTGTCAATAGGACTTATTTTGTGACACAAAAGTAGGTACTTTATATCACTTTGCGGATTCCAATTTTACCTGCTGTGCTGGTGTTGCGCGCCTTGCTGTCGGTCGCTTGTGCGGCGAGCTTACGCGCCTGCCTGCGCTTGTGAATTTCCGGATAAGTGCCGGGCCTCGTAATTGTTTCGGGCAGGAGGATGCAGATCGGATACACAGAAGGTACGGAATATTGATCCACAGCGTTTTTTAGTTACTCTTTGTCCAATACTTGGATTTCACTCCTGATGAGCTTTTTCTGCTCTAAATCAAAATGCAACAAAGCCACAGGTTTGCCCCGGTCGAGTATTTTGATGTGGGTTAAGTCTATGACCTGATAGTCGTATCTGCCTTCTCTGCTAAGGTTTCCTAACGCTTGATTGGGGTAAATTTTTCCGGTTTTAGATTGATATGTTATTATAGTATCAAAGCAGCATTGTTCGAATCCTGTAGGTAAAATTGTAAATAGACCATACAATGTCGGGTATGATGACGGAAAATAAGATTCACGGATCATCACAAAATGGATACTGTCAATAAAACCAAAGTGTGGCAATTTAAGCGGAGACATCAATACGCCTCCTTTACGGGGTATACCGTTGTGGAGTGTATCTACTCTTTGAGAGCGCGTATTTTTAAGAATGATACGCATACGTTCGCCGTCGCAAGCTTCGCTAACGGTCACGATGTAGTTGAATTCAGGATATGGAAGTTCGTAAGTGCGTACTGAATCTAAACAGGTTTGTGCGTACCCCAAGGTCTTTCCTGCAAAGAGGAGCAGGGCTGTAATCAAGAGCGTTTTTTGCATTTTTAACATGTTTTATTGTTTGGAAATTACTGCGTTATTACCCTCGTTTTTTTACCTTTTTCGTCGTTTTAATTTCAGTTTTGATGAGTTTTTTCTGTTCCAAATCAAAATGCAACAAAGCCACAGGTTTGCCCCGGTCGAGTATTTTGATGTGGGTGGGACTGATTACTTCGTAATTGTATCGGCCTTTTCTGGACATTTTTTGGTCAAGTCCGATCGAGGCAGTTGGATTGAAAATTATGGTTTCTGAAAAAGTTTGCTCAAGTCCATTAGACTTAATTGCTATCAGATAATACTTTGCCCGATAAGGATAGTGAGACTGCTCTACAATCAAGACAAAATGGGAGCTATCTATAAATCCGAAGTAGGCAATATTATTAGGTGCAGTGCCAGGTGACAGGCTATTTCCAACTGTATCTAATCGTCCTGAAAGCAAATTCTTAAGTACCAGACAATGATGATTACTATCACAAGATTCAGTTATGATGACACTGTAATTAAATGTTTGAAATGAATGCTCATACCTGGTTGTCAAATCCAGGCATTGTTGTGCATATCCACGATCCGTGAAAATGTCCCAAAATAGAAAAATCAAAACAAGTTTTTTCATGCGATTAATTTAATGGTTTTAAGTCTTCCGGAAGGTCTTAATTAATCAGTTTATTCGATGTTGCTTCTTTATTTTTTTGCCCTTTTTTATTGCTTTTATCTCCTTCCTGATGAGCTTTTTCTGTTCCAAATCAAAATACAACAAAGCCACAGGTTTGCCCCGGTCGAGTATTTTGATGTGGGTAGGACTGATTACTTTGAATTTATATCGCCCTTGACTGCTTATGCCAGATGGAATATCACGAGGGGCTTTATAATCCTCGATCATGGTCTCAGAAAGAATATATTTAAAACCCTGCGGTAATATTTCTATGACAACATAGATTGCGGGATAAGGGGGGTAAAATTTTTCCGTGATTAACATAAAGTGACTGGAATCAATAAATCCAAATGCTCCTATTTGATTTGGCATAAAGCCTCCTTCCAAGGAGCTGCCAATGGTATCTAATCTGCCTGATTGTAAATTTTTTACAATAATTGAATGATAGTTGCTATCAATTGATTCTGTGATAATTATACTGTGATTATATTCCGGAAATTTATGCTCATAAGTTCTGACTGAATCTTTAGAATATTGCGCATATCCCAAGCGGGCAAACCCTGCCAGTAAAAGCATAAATATGACGCGTATTTTCATAGCTGATTTTTTGGTTCCAGATACAAATATAAGCGCGTTGGGGAAAAATCAATCCTTTTTATGGTTTTGATTTATTGGTTTTTGATTTTTTTGCCTGAACGGCCCTTTCCAGTTCGCTGATCTCTTGTTCCAGTTTTATCATGTAGAGGTAAAGCTCTTCAATTTTCTCTTGTTGGTTCGTTGTCACTTCGGACAAGTCAATACTACCGGCGCTTTCGATTGCTCCCGCACTTTTAGTGTTTGGCAGATGTTTATATTGCTTTATAAATGCATCAAGTTGATTTATCGGTAACAATGGGTAGTTTTCGTCAAAGACATAATCTGGCCAGTTCCCTTCTTGAGTGCCATACGTTGTTACTTTAACCCGATTAGTGATGATACCATTCTTAACACTAAGAATAGCTTCAGAAGAATATTTATCATCAGCTCTAATGGCTACCTTACCAAATCTGTAAATTGCTGATTCCTGGTTGCAAGGCTCAGGGTCTATCCATTGTTGACACTGGATATTCTCTTTTTCAGCAGTGAGTAATGCTGATAACTCAGGCAGGCATGATTCAAAAAGCGGCGCGCAATACAAATCACTTCCATAATAATCAGACCATAGGGAGCAATTGGCGCCTGATATAGATTGTCCGCCTTCAAATTTACATGTGATGCCATTGTACATCACAATGACTTGTCCATTAATAAAGTCAGTACAGCCCTTCTGGTCACTAAAAAAACGAATTGCTGTGGCATTTAGTGAGGGGGAAAAAGCAACTGTATTGAATTGGTTATTTAACGGAGATCCGGGACTAAAAAGCGTCAGTTTTTTTATAGAATTAACCCCTAAAATTACATTGTCCGGAAAAATCAGAAACAAATTTCCATTGCAATATAAAGTTGCTTAAGCATGGTGTTTGTCAGATTTAGTGATTGTTGTCTTCAAGAATGGCTTTTAGCGCTTGTTTGCGGCGCTCTAATTCTAACAGGTGTAAGTAAGCTTCTTCTATTTTTACCTGTTGCGCCAGCTTCATTGACTTTAGTTCAATGCCACCCTCTTGTGTGATTGCCGCCTGGCTTGGTATACCCGGTAGGTACTTGTTGGTGCTGATAAATTTTTTGACTTTTTTTAAAGGCATTAGTTGATAGTACTCAGCAAAAACATAGTCACACCATTTACTGTCACATAATTCAATACGAATTTTGTCACTGATGATTCCACCCTGGACGGCAAGATTATAACCGGAAGGAATGTTTGTAGTGCCAATGCCGACAATTCCTGTACGGAAAATTGGAGCAGTCGTACTACAGTCGTTTTTGCCCCATTGAACACAGTCATATGAGGGTGTCGTAAATTGATTGGCTTTTAAGGTCTCAATTAATGCAGTTTTGCAAGTTGGATTAGTAACAAGCTCGCAAGGGCTGCCGAGGCTTGTTCCTATTGCCAAAGAGCAGGAAGTTGTATTGCCGTTGCTTCCTGTTACGACAACATTATACAAGCCTGAGGAAAGATTAGGTAGCAGAACCATATCCTGACAACTGACATTACTTAGCTGACCAGAACCAGTATTACCTGACCAACTGATACTATAGGGCGCTACTCCATTTTGGATAATTATACCACCTGTGCCAGGTATGCCCGCCTGTGCGGCAACCAATTGACTACATTGAATCGTTATCGCAGGAACAGGTTCTGGGAAATGCACGTAGGTGTTTTGTGCTGCTGTCGCTACCGATGCAAGCTTTTTTTGTTTTCTGAAAACCCGTTGCTTTTCCAAGGCATCTAATCTGGCAGACATTTGCAACAAATGCAAATATGCTTCCTCGATGTGTACTTGCTGGGTTCGTACAGTTTGGTCAAGTAAAAGGCCTCCTTCCTCTTTTACTTCGGCTTCTGTAATACTTCCCGGAAGTGCTTTATGGTTACGAATATACTGAGCTGTAGACGGGAGCGACATAAGTTTGTAATTGTCTTCAAAAACATAGTCGCACCACTCCGTTGTGCATAATTTGAGAAACTCGGTTACAATTCCCCCTTTAACTGCCAGTTTGGCCTTGGCACCCGAACCAAAACGACCGCTTTGTGTACAGCCTATCATTACAGTGCCCATTCGGTATATCTCTCCTTCTTTATCGCAGGATCCTTCCCACGGGCTGCATTTCTTGGGTTCCGAGTCAAAGGCAAGATAGTCTTCGGCAAAGGCATTAATGGCATCACCGCATAACGCAAGCTCATCGTTACATATAAGGTTGCCGTTTTCATAATAACAGGTCTTTGAATCATCAAAAATTATTTTTCCGGTTGGAGCTGTTTGCGTACAACTATATTGAGTATTAAAAATAAAGTAGTAGTGATGTGCGCTATTTGGTATGTTGCAATATTTCCAATAGGGAGAAACATTCGAGCTAAATTCCCAGCAGTTGTTTATCTGAATATTAATGGCATCGTATGGAGCTGAACTCTGTCCTCCTTGATAAGGGCCAGGTGGAAAATTCATGTAAAATCCAGCCTGTGCCACCCCCTTGCAATCAGTAGC
Source organism: Chitinophagales bacterium (assembly GCA_017303875.1). Taxonomy (GTDB): domain Bacteria; phylum Bacteroidota; class Bacteroidia; order Chitinophagales; family Saprospiraceae; genus M3007. The sequence goes on from JAFLBP010000011.1 coordinate 166,058, forward strand.
TGAATATCCAATCGTAGTTGGGCAGCCAGATGAAGCCTGGTTATAAGCTTTGCCTGCGGCAGCTGCAATCAGCAGCAAGCTGACAAATATTCTGATTTGTCTCATAGCGTTAGTTTTGAGTGAGTTTAATTGCTTTTTTGATCAGACTTACGCCCTTGTCGGTTTGTAAGTGATAGAAGTATACACCTGGCGGCAAGTGCCCGGCATCATATACAAATTCATAAGTTCCGGCTTCCAGGGTGCGATTTTGAGAAATCTGATCTACGATTTGACCGGTATAGGAACGAACGTCTAAATTTACTTCCCCACTTAGTTGCTCATCTACGGTAACACGCAAGGTAACCCTTCCGGTAAATGGGTTAGGTATAACCTCCATCGCTGCAACACCCAATCCGGAATTTTGAATTTCAGTATTTTTGTTCTGCTCCTGCTCCGAACGTTGCTCCGATGGCACAGCCATGAAAGCACTTTCAATACAGGGCGAAATGCCATAAAATGTACCGTGCGGATTATCCGGATGCACACCTATTTCAATAATACCAGTTGGGAGTATCTCTATAAAATCCCCGGCAAGCGCATTGCCCATAGCCTCTGCATTTCCCATGCTTAAAGGGATTTGGGGGCAAGGTGGCACTCCTAATGTTAATTTATTGCTTCGAGTTACTGTGCCGGCAGGGCCAATAACGCAAGCTGTTAAATCTGGAGCGACCATGGGGTTTTGGACAAACATCGCGTACCCTGCACTATATGAAGGCGAACTACTCCCGGTATTTAACCTGAACACCTTACCCTTTCCTTCATCCAAAAGTTGTGCAGAAACCTGATAGGCGTTTACCGTGGCTGGAAGCGGGGTTTGTTGTATGAAATAATCGTTCAGGCATACCCTGCCCGTGTAGTGGCCGTAAGGACTGTTCAGATTGAGTTTGACGTCCTGATTGATTGTGGTCTGTCCCAGCGGGTTAAAAAATGTTGGTGGCGCTGCGGTGAATCTCACTGTAATCTCTGTTGGCAACAAAGACGTAAAATAATTATCGAGATGCGCATCAAAAACAATGTCAAAACAGCCCGTTTCTCCGGTGCAAAGTATCCGTTTTTCCGGCTCAATGCGCAGCTCCGGTTTGGAGGAAACCACGAGATAAGTTATCGTTTTTAGCGTTTCTTCGCAGCCGGTGCTTTTTTCCTGCACCCGCATGCTTAAGTAAGGCATCTCTTTTGTAGGGCTGAATTTGCCATTAACCGGCTGATAAAGCCCGCTGGCGGCGCCATTGAAGCTGTTTGGCGCTTGTGCAGCCCAGCTTATTTCGTAAGGCGCTTGTGGCCCGGCACCCGATTTGTATATGTTACTTAGGGGCAACCAAAGATTCACCTCCGAGCCGGCGATGGCGGTGCGCACTTCCGGCGCAAAACCTTCGTGTTGCCAGGAAGGCCGAATCTGAACATTTACCTGGTCGGTAGCATAGCAACCGGTCAGCGGATTGGTGTAGCGGACAGTATATTGCCAGTTGCCCGGATAACTTGTGACTAATTCATCCAATAACAAGGGGGAACCGTTAAAACCTGCCGGGATTTTGTGGGCATAATGGTTGGTTTCCCAGGAATAAACACCCTTTACGACGGGCTGCCCCGGCGGATTAAAAATGTTTCCGGAAGCCAACAATTCCGTAGGCGTGCGGAAACAGACCACAAATGGATCTTCCGGCAAACTTACCTGTACGTTGTTGAGCACACTGCTGACGAGCACATTGGCGCTGGCCGTGCAGTCGGCATAACGGTCTTTGATCGTCAGGGTATACGTAATACTCTGATAGGCGGGTATACCATTGACCACCGGATTGGCAATATCTGTTGCACTCAGGTAAGCCAGGTGCGCTGGATCGGCACTTGTCCACTTGAATTCATATTCGCCGGAGCCGCCCAGATTGACCGGATCAGCAGGGCCAATACGGGCAGTACTATTGGTGCTGCAAGAAGTTACCGTAGCCGGCATACTCAGGTTGAGCGGCCGGCCGATGACCCTTGTGCTGGCGGTTTTGGTACAGGTACTATTATCGCTTACTGTCACGGAATAGTTTACTTCCTGGCCTGCTGCCGGAGCGGTAAATGTTGGCCACATGCCTTCAAGCGCCGGGGATGACCAAGTGAATTGAAAGGCATCTACATTACTTTGCTGGCCAGACCCACCCATGATTATATCCGGATAGCCGTCTTCATCTGAGAAACCAGTTTCAGTCCCAGGGCAACGATAGTAAACTGGCTTTAGGGTTACCTTAAAATCATTGATATGGAAGTATTCGATTTCACTTATAATATTACCTGCAAAATCCTCTATCTCGATGTCAATGCCAATCATTCTTGATTCTTCACCGTCGTCAAAACGATCAAAATAAGGATGTTCGAGATTTACCCTGATTTCATTCGGTTTTGTTCCGGCAATCAGAATGTCGGCAGGTAATTCGAAGCCAGGGGCATCCCAGTCAATTTTAGGATCAAATGCCGACCATTTAATGCTTTTGTAGGTAAATTCATTACCCACTTTTTTCCAGCCTCCGCCACTGATATTGGCAGTAATGATATAATCGCCACAGGAACCGCTGACCTCAAAATCCTCTACATCAAGTTTGGTGGGTTTGATGTAAAAAGCGCAGGGGTTTTGGGCAAAGCACTGGCAGTCGGTACTGTTGTTATGCGTAACAGTTGCTTTCGCCATAACACAACCCCAAGGTTTTTCTGGTGGGCTTACCTGCGACCAAAAGGGCGTCAATAAATCAACTGCCCTGAAAAATTCGTAATTGGAGATAGGAGCAGGGTAGCTGATGTCATCAATTTCTCCCAGGCCGCAATCATTCATTTCCAATTGCCAGCGCAGATCGGAATTGTCTTTACAATATTGGCTGTGCGGATAATTCATTTTTACCTCACCATAAAACGGTGTTTTATTGTAGTTGAGCACCAGCGTGCTCAGGCTGGGATTATCCACAATTTCTAAGCTACATCCATTGGTGCCGCCCGGTGGTGTGCCGCCACTGCCGCCATTGCTGCCACATACTTTAATGACTTTAGTCGTTTGCATGGAGCCAAAATCATCACTGACGGTAAGTTTTACCACGAAATCCTTCGGTAGGTTGGAGGGGTTATTAAAACTATGCAACACAATACCGCCGCCGTCAAAATTGTCTAAATAGGTTTGTCCGTCTCCAAAATCCCACAAATAGTTCGTGGGGTACTGAAAAGCATTTAGCGGCGTGATGAGGGGTTTGAACAGGATTTCCGTTCCGGCTTTGTACCGTTCATTATCGCAGTCGGGCTGGCCTACTGTCCAGATGTCTAAATCAGCGCCGGGGCGAATTTTTACAAGGAGCACATCTTCCAAAGTTTGAGACTGGGCGTCTGTTACCTTTACTTTTACCGAAATCAGACCGGCATTATCTAAAAAACGTGCGCTGATTTCTTGTGCATAACCGGTAAACACGTGTGATGGCGCCGCACTAATGCAGTCTTCGGTATAAGCCTCGCTTAAATCCCACTCAATGGTATACGGCGGTGTGCCACCCGTAATATCAGCATTATAAATAGCCTGATGGCAGGCTGGCACGATGGTGGGGCCTTCCAACGTAAGCGACATAAACTGGGGGGAACTGTCTTCAATTTCTATGATGGCGGTATAGGTGTTTATTGCACCGCAGGCATTGCGGCACTTGAGGGTCACAACATAGGTGCCCGGAAAAGCATAGGTATGCGCCGGAGCATCGTGTGCGCTATTATATGCCAAAAAAGATCCGTCGCCAAAATCCCAGTTGTATTCAAGACCGGGATCACAGGTTTCAGTAGCAAACTGCACTGAAAAGCCATCTGTGCTGATGGTGTAACTTAGTTCCGCCATTGGAAGCGGGCAGTTATTCTGCGCATGTAGCAGGGGGAAACCACAGCAAACTAAAAAAACAATTAGTAGCCTCATAAGGAAGGTGTTTTGTATAGATGGTCAGGCGAAAAGCCCTCTATTGCGAAAAGAAAAAATGCAGTGTTGTGTTTATTGGTTATCTGTTTTTTGTCTGAATCTGGAAGACGAGTCAAAAAACTATGATTTCATTCGTTTAAAAATGCTTCATTCTAGTAGGATTTCAGTCCTAAGTAGTTTTTTTTGTTTCAGGTCAAAATCTACAACGGCAATCCACCTGCCTCTGTCATATATTTCGATATGTGTTAAATCAATGACCCGGTAATCATATCTGCCTTTTCTGGAAAGGTCAGCATATCCTGTTACAACATCCCTGTGATATGGTGTTTCATTTATGATAATATCCTCTGCGTACCCTTCTTTTCCTTTGGGTAACATGGTATATACAACATATCTGACTGGGTAGGGTTGACGAAATGTTTCGGCTATTAATACAAAATGTGAACTGTCAATAAACCCAAAATAAGGAATTTTGATCGGGGATGAACCTATATTGTTTATTAAAGTATCTAATCTGCCTGTAGCTATATTTTTCAAGATGATTAAATGATACCGACCTTCGAAGCCATCCGAGATAATAGCAATATGATTGAATTCGTCATACCGATATTCATAAGTGTTAGGTAATCCTGAAAAATTGGATTGCGAAAAGCTATTGTTTATAAAAAGGCAAAGCAAAAGAGTAGGAAAAATGAAAATTCTCATATTCAATGTTTTTAGTTGAAATTCAATTCTTGGATGGAAGTGTTCTGGTTTTTAAGCCATATTACATAATGCCCTAGTTTTGTCAGAGGATCTGTTTCATAGAATAATATTGTACCAAATCCGGCAATACTGGTATCCTCATATTCATTTTTAGTGGAAAAAGATTTTCCATAAGAGGGGTCTAAGTATATCTCGCTGTTGTTGTTGCTTTTATAAGTTATTATTACATGATTTTCAAAATAAGATCTGGGGTCATCATTTGCTTGCCCCGCCACACCATCTCTGATAGGATTGCTTGCGGCTAAACTTACGTTATCGAGTGTTATATTCGGCAAAAATATACCTGAACCATTATGTTCTTTGTTATAGAAATAAAATTTTTGTGTATTATTAAATTGGTAATTTTTTACAAAAATGAATGAGTAAATAGAATTTTTATCAGGCCCAGTATATTCAAATTTGATTTTGGACTCGTAATCATTTCCAAAAAATTGTTTGCATTCATTTTTGAGTTGCGTAAAAGTTGCCAAATTAAGTATTCCAATATTACCATTATTAAATTTGTCCTGCCATGTGAGTGAGGTTCTTTTGCCTCTTGTAATACCATGAATTTTTAACATGTCTTGAAAAAAACTAGCCCATTCATCGCAGTTTGCATCCCTGAAACGAAGAAGTCCAGGAATATCACGACATACTGCATCATTATTTAATGGGTTGTCTCCTCCCCAATATTTCAAGTTAAATTCTGATTTGTATTTTTTTAAATCTAATGTCCGGAATGCGTCGAAAATCTTCATACTGATTATATCTTTATCGCTAGTAATCAAACCGTCAGCAGCTTTGCATGATATGTATATTGAGGATATAAAGAAGCTTGTTCCTTCAATATCTCCGCTGATTAGCCCTCTTTGGGCTTTATCGTGTGTAACCATCACAAAACAGCTACTCTCGCCGGCGCTGCTCCATTCTATACCTGAGGGTTCGGGTACTTTTTTAGCTTCCGGGTTGTCAGTCCAGTTCCAGGTTATGATAAAAGACTCGTTGCACATGACCAAACCTTCCGGAAACGCTTCCCGGAATGCAGTGGCAGGGTAGGTACATTCATTGTTTTTCAATTTAAGGGCTTTCACTGGCAGTTGGTAAGTCATGCTGCCAATTGTCGCTTCGCCCTTGATAAAAATTGAATTAGGGGTACAATCGCCGGTGTTCAGAAAAGTTGCAGATACTTCTGCCTTTGAACCGCTTACATAAACAGCGGGCAGCGGCGACGCGTTGGAATTGCCTGTTCCGCGTTTAAAAACAATAACTTTTCCGCTTTTGGCATTTGGGTTAATAGGTGTTGGATCAGATGCAGCGGCAGGATCCGGTTCAGTTTCAACCCAATTTTTAAATTGATTTCGGTGCATAATCACCTCATCCACAACAATCGGTTGGGCTACAAGTAAGTTTTGACTTGCAATGACGATTGCGACCAAACGTAAATAGTAAGTCAGGGTTTTGTACCTATTCATAAGCAAGAAGCATTTTTGGTTCGTGATACAAAAGTATGCCACTTATTATTGCTTGTCAAATTTCCTTGGGTTGATAAAGTTAACTTTCCGGGTTGATAAAAACAACCTGAGAAAAAGCGGTTGGTTTTTATTGAAGTCTGGAAGACAAAAAGCGCTACTCCCGATTTATCTCCGTCCTGATGAGTTTTTTCTGTTCCAAATCAAAATACAATAAAGCCACAGGTTTACCCCGGTCGAGTATTTTGATTTGGGTAGGATTAACTACCTCATAATATGCGCTACCTTTTCTACTGTAAGCATTATTGGAATTGCGTTTTATTCTATTATTCAGGATGATTTCTTCTGAAAAATATATTTCAAAGCCTCTCGAAGACATTTTAATTACGTAATATTCTAGTGGATACGGATGGTAAAGTTTTTCTATGATAATAACATAGTGTAGTGAGTCAATAAATCCGAATTTGGCAATCCTATTTGGTATATAACCTCCGCTAAGTGTATTCATAATTGTATCCGCCCTTCTTGATTTTATATTATTAAGCACAACCAAGTGGTAGTTACTATCAAAGGATTCGGTTACACAAACGCTATAATCATATGTTTCAAATAGATGCTCATGTTGTATGTTTGTTTGTGCTAACAAACCATTTGTCAACATGGAAAGAATGATGAATAAAGATTTAGTGTTTTTCATTTTTCAATCTATGGTCTTATGTCAACAAAAAAATTTAATTGCGAAGCAATAGTATTTTGCTCACTTAGCCAAAGGATTTTGATCTCTTGGCCAACAGCTGTTTCTTTATATTTTAATATCGTGCCAAATCCAGCTATACTTGCATCTTCATACAAGTTTTTGCTTGAGAATAAAGTTCCTGGCTGGGGTGTGCCATAGGAGGGATCCAAATAGATTTTACCATTTTTACTATTATAGGCCATAATTAAGTGATTTTCAAAGTAAGACCTCGGATCATCATTCCCTTGGCCTTTTTCACCATCCCGAGAAGGATTGCTTGCAGGTAATATTTTTCCTCCAACATCTTTCTGTGAAAGAAAGGGGCCAATATTATTATGTTCAATATTATAAAAAATAAAATTTGTTTGCGTTGTCGAATTGATGATTTCTTACAAAAAAATATGCCACAACGTCGGTTGTATTGCCCTGAGGGTGTTCAAAGGTAATTTTGTTATAATTACTACCAAAAAATTGTTGACAGTCGCTTTCAAGTTGAGCACATGTAATAGGATTTAGAATTCCAATATTGCCGAGCTTTTCTTGCCAGGTTAGGGTGGTGCGTTCTCCTTTGCGAATACCGTGTATCTTTAACATATCCTGTAAAAATCCTGCCCATTCATCACAGTTAGCATCCCGGTATCGAAGCAAGCCGGGTATATCTCGACATACTTCATCGTTATTTAGTGGGTTGTCTCCACCCCAATACTTTAAATTTAGCTGCGATTGGTATTTTTTCATCGCCCTTGTACGGAAGGCGTCAAAGATTTTCATAGTGACTTCATCCTCATCTGCTGTAATAAGACCGTCAGCAGCTTTACATGAAATATAAATGGACGAAAGGAAAAGTGTGGTGCCTTCAGCATCCCCGCCTATAAGTCCTCTTACAGATTTATCGTGTGTAACCATCACAAAACAGCTACTCTCGCCGGCGCTGCTCCATTCTATACCTGAGGGTTCGGGTACTTTTTTAGCTTCCGGGTTGCCAGTCCAGTTCCAGGTTATGATAAAAGACTCGTTGCACATGACCAAGCCTTCAGGAAACGCTTCCCGGAATGCAGTGGCAGGGTAGGTACATTCATTGTTTTTCAACTTAAGGGCTTTCACTGGCAGGTGGTAAGTCACGCTGCCAATTGTCGCTTCGCCCTTGATAAAAATTGATTTAGGGATACAATCGCCGGTGTTCAGAAAAGTTGCAGATACTTCTGCCTTTGAACCGCTTACATAAACAGCGGGCAGCGGCGACGCGTTGGAATTGCCTGTTCCGCGTTTAAAAACAATAACTTTTCCGCTTTTGGCATTTGGGTTAATAGGTGTTGGATCAGATGCAGCGGCAGGATCCGGTTCAGTTTCAACCCAATTTTTAAATTGATTTCGGTGCATAATCACCTCATCCACAACAATCGGTTGGGCTACAAGTAAGTTTTGACTTGCAATGACGATTGCGACCAAACGTAAATAGTAAGTCAGGGTTTTGTACCTATTCATAAGCAAGAAGCATTTTTGGTTCGTGATACAAAAGTATGCCACTTATTATTGCTTGTCAAATTTCCTTGGGTTGATAAAGTTAACTTTCCGGGTTGATAAAAACAACCTGAGAAAGCTTATCGTTTGGCTTGCTTATTTCGGTATAAATTCGTTTCTTTGCATTCCATGAATTCTTAACACCCACAAATCATTTTATGCAAATTGTATGTTATGGTGAGTTTATTCGCCGCGTCCGTATGTTCCATGGGTTATCGCAAAAAGAGTTGGCTATGCGATGCCGTTTGAAGCCTCAGTACCTTAGCGCTATTGAGTGCGGGAAAAAACAGGTTTCTGCCTCCATGATTGAACGTATTGCAGCTGGTTTGGATCTAAGTCCGGATCAACTGTTGTTACAGGGGCAATCGCTGAATATTGTCCTGGCTTAAAAAATCACACCCCCAAAAAACAAAAGGCTCCCCGAAGACGGGAGCCTTTTTCGCGTAATCATTAATGCTTACGACAGAAGTATAAAACTCATGAGATTATAAAGGAATGCATACTTACTTGCCATAACCGTGCCAAACTTGTTTTTGGACAAACTTTTTTTAAAATATTTTTTCGGGGCCAGGCGGGATTTCTCACAGATGTTACACGAAAGGGTTTCACACAGATGGGCACAGATCATTCACACAGATGTCACAGAATTCTGTGTTTTCTGTGGGCCGATCTGTGCCGATCTGTGCGAAACCCTTCCGTGTAACATCTGTGCGCAACAAACACCCGCAAAAAGCGCGAATTGGTCGGTTTTTTCGGTCATTTACCCGCTTCTTCGTAATTATGCACTTCGTTTTAACCAATTCCTTTGTATGCTTCGAATATTTCCAATCCTTGCCCTTTGCCTGGCTTTATTGTCGGCCCTGCCCGCTGTTCAGGCCCAAAACGATAAAAAGAAATGGGATGTCTCCGCTCCGGAAGGCAGCACCCACAAAACCGAGCGCTTCAGCGTCAGCGAAGGCACCTGGATGAACCTCGATGTTTCGCCCGATGGCAAAACCATCGTTTTCGACCTGCTCGGCGATATTTACACCATGCCCATCAGCGGCGGCACCGCAAGCTGCCTGCGCGCCGGGCTGCCCTGGGAAGTGCAGCCCCGCTTTTCGCCCGACGGCAAACAAATTCTCTTTACCTCCGATGCCGGCGGCGGCGACAATATCTGGCTCATGCAGGCCGATGGCAGCAAAGCCCGCCAGATCACCAAGGAAAATTTCCGCCTGCTCAACAACGCCGCCTGGCTCGACGGCGAATACTTCGTCGCGCGCAAACACTTCACCAGCGGCCGCTCGCTCGGCGCCGGCGAAATGTGGATGTACCACCTCAGCGGCGGCGACGGCATCCAGCTCACCAAGCGCAAAAACGACCAGCAGGACGTAAACGAACCCTCGGTCAGCCCCGACGGCCGCTATGTTTATTTCAGCGAAGACCAATACCCCGGCGGCTATTTCCAGTACAATAAAGACCCGCTCAAGCAGATTTTTGCCATCCGCCGCTACGACCGGCAGGAGGGCAAACTCACGGAAGTGACCGGCGGCTCGGGTGGCGCCTGCCGCCCGCAAATTTCCCGCGACGGCAAGTGGCTGGCTTTTGTGCGCCGTATAGACGTGAAAACGACGCTGTTTGTCCGCGACCTCGAAAATGGCCTCGAATATCCGCTGTATGAGGCCCTCGACAAAGACCAGCAGGAAGCCTGGTCTATCTTCGGCGTATATACGGGTTTTGCCTGGATCAACGCCGACGCCATCGCCATCTGGGCAGGGGGCAAAATCAAACGCCTCGACCTGAGCTGGAAGACCGAAGACGGACTGCGCCGTCCGGCCCTCGCCAAAGCGGGCGATATTCCGTTTAGCTGTAGTGTGGAAACCAAATTAGCCGAAACCCTGCGCTCGCCGCAAACGGTTTTTGAAGAAAAATTTGCCGTGCGCGCCGTGCGCCAGGCCCTGACCAGTCCCGACGGCAAATGGTTAGTGTTCAATGCCGCCGGACTGCTCTACAAAATGGATTTGGGCAGCGGCGCGGTGAGTCCCTTGCTGCCCGGCAGCGACGACCTGCAATTTGAACCGGCCTTTTCTGCCGATGGCAAAAAACTGGTTTTTGTGCGCTGGCACGATGAGCGCAAAGGCAATATCTCCGTCATGGATTGGCCGGAAGGCGCACCCAAAGTGCTGAGCAGTAAAACCGGCATTTACCGCACGCCGGCTTTTTCGCCCGATGGCAGACAGTTGGTGTACCGCGTGCAAAATGGCGATGAAACTTTTGGTCCTACCGGCCTGTTGCCGGGCGTTTACACGATGGCAGCCAGCGGCGGCGAGGCCAAATTTTTATTCGATGAAGGGGATAATCCGCGTTTCAGCGCCGATGGGCGCCGGATTACCGTCAACACGGGCGGCTACCTGTTTGGCAGTCTGAACAAAGCCTTTATTTCTTACGACCTTAACGGCCAGGACCGCCGCGAACATTTTAAAAGCAAATACGCCAACCAGTGGGCGCCTTCGCCTGACGGCAAATGGATGGCCTTCACGGAGCTGCACAAGGCCTATGTGTGCGCCATGCCGCAATACGGCCAAACGATTGACCTGAGCGCCGACATTAAATCCGTTCCGGCCACCCAGATCAGCCGCGATGCCGGTTACAACCTGCACTGGAGCGGCGACAGCAAAACGGTACATTACACGCTGGGCAACGAGTATTTCAGCATTGACCTGAAAAATCGCTTTACGTTCCTGCCTGGTGCGCCGGATTCGCTGCCCGGACTGCCGGAAAAAGGCCGCCTCATTGACCTGAAACTCAACTACGACACGCCCGAAGGCACGGTGGTTTTTGAAAATGCCCGCCTCATCACCTGCGAAGGCGATAAGGTGATTGAAAACGGCATACTGGAAGTGGTGAAAAATAAAATCACTTTTGTAGGAAGCAAAGCGGAATACGCCAAACGCCCCAAATCGGCTGAAAAACTGCGCACAGCCATCAATTGTGCGGGCAAAACCATCATGCCGGGCATCGTGGATGTGCACAGCCATTCCGGCAATTTCCGCTATGGCCTGAACCCGCAAAAACAATGGGAATACTATGCCAACCTCGCGTACGGCGTTACGACCATGCACGACCCCTCTGTGAACAGCGAAATGGCTTTCAGCAGCGCGGAAATGCTCAAAGCCGGTCGTATGGTCGGCCCGCGACTCTTCAGCACCGGCACGATTTTATACGGCGCCGAGGGGGATTTCAAAGCGCCGATTAACAGCCTCGACGATGCCCGGAGCACCCTGCGCCGCACCAAGGCCTGGGGCGCGTTTTCGGTAAAAAGCTACAACCAGCCGCGCCGCGAGCAGCGCCAGCAGGTCATCGCGGCCGCGCGCGAGCTGAACATGTTGGTAGTACCCGAAGGCGGTTCTTTCTTCTACCACAACCTCACGCAGGTAGCAGACGGCCACACCGGCGTGGAGCACAATATTCCCGTCGCGATGGTTTATGAAGATGTGGTGCAGTTCTGGAAGCGCACCCGTTCGCACAATACACCTACGCTGATTGTTTGTTACGGCGCTGTCAATGGCGAGTATTATTGGTATCAAAAAGAGGATATCTGGAAAAAAGAGCGCCTGCTGGCCTTTACGCCGCGCCATATTGTGGAGGAGCGCTCCCGCCACCGCGAAATGATTCCGGAAGAGGAATACGTGAACGGTCATATTTTGGTGAGTAAAAGCCTGAAACGCATGCAGGACAATGGCATCAACATCAACCTCGGCTCACATGGTCAGTTGCAGGGACTGGGTGCGCACTGGGAGCTGTGGATGCTGCAACAAGGCGGCATGAGCAACCTGCAAAGCCTCAAATGCGCAACCATCAATGGCGCGGTATACCTCGGTATGGACAAAGAAATCGGTTCGCTGAGTGTCGGCAAACTCGCCGACCTGATCGTGCTGGATGCCAATCCCTTAGACAATATTCGCAACACCGAAAAAATCAATATGGTGATGGTGAATGGCCGTGTGTTCGACAGCATGACGCTTAATGAATTGGGCAATCATCGCCGTACGCGCAGCAAGTTCTGGTTTGAACTGCCCGGCAGTCAGATCAATGGTGCGGGGATGACGCATTCGTGTACCGAGACTAAATGCGTTTGCGGGCACTGATTGGTGAATGCGGAGTTCGGAATGCGGAATGCGGAATGAATGCTGAATTTTGAATGTTTAGGGAGTGTAAAGTATTTTGTGTAAACTGATTTTCACTGGAGATTTGAAGTTTCCGCAGGGTTCCATTTTTGGGGGCATGCCCCCAAAAATGGAACCCTGCGGAAGAATTTGTACTTTCACCTTCTCA
>JAFLBP010000012.1 GCA_017303875.1 Chitinophagales bacterium
AGTTGTTCAAGGCGACGAGAAGATGTATTTGCCATAACCGATTGATTATTAAATTCTTACGGCAAATTTAAAAACATAACGCGCTGATTACCAATATGTCAATGAACGTTTCGGACAAGATTTATTCATCATTCAAAATTCATCATTACGTACGTATCTTTGCTGACCGAACGATCGGTATAAATTATGCCAATACAAAAAACAAATAAGGCCGACATTTTACTGCGTTGCTGGGAGGTTTTTCACCGGGAAGGCTACAATGCGGCGTCGATCAGTAAACTTGCAGAGGCTTCGGGGCTTGGAAAGCCGGGCTTGTTGCATCATTTTGGCTCAAAAGAACAGTTGATGCAGGCCGTGCTGGAATATGCGCGCGAACAGTTTCACGCTTATGTGCTTTCGGTTGCGCAGGAGCATCTGCCGCCGGAACAGCGTTTGGAAAAATTGCTGCGCCGACAAAACCGGCTTGCAAAATATGAACGACGCGGCTGTTTTTTTGCCAATATGGCCCTCGAAACAGGCCGCGACGAGCATTTTAACCCGCTCATTACCACGCTTTTTGAAGAATGGCAGCAAACTGTTGCCGGACTGTATGCCTTGGTTAGTACCCCGGAAACCGCCCGGGAAATCGCCTATCGCCTGCTGCTCGAATACGAAGGCGCTGTGACGATGTATAAACTCAGCAACGACACGGCGCACCTCGAAGGCATTGTCGAACGCGCAGTTCAGTATTTTAAACAACATTCCCAAACGCAAATATAGCCACCACGAAGTGGTTGTGAAAACCATATTGTTGCAATCCTTTGGAAATCAGGATAAAAGAATCCATCAATCTTCAAATCCACCCAAATCTTGGTATAACTGCTCATGTATAGGTCTGTTTTTCATCGCATCGCCCTGCGCATTGTCGGTTTTTTTATGAACCTCTACGCCGTACTTTTTCCCAAAGCGGCTGCGCATAAAGCCTATCAGATTTTTGCTCGTACCCCAAAACCGATACTGCGGGGCAAGGAATTGCAATTTATGGAAACGGCCCGTCAGGTGCCGCGCCGCGCCGGCGAACATGAAATCCTGGAATATCATTGGGGCGAGGAAGGCAATAAATGGATTTTGCTGGCCTATGGCTGGGGCTATAATGCCGGTCGCTGGCGTCATTTTGTGCCGCAACTCGTGGAAGCAGGGTACCGCGTAATCGCTTACGATCCGCCCGGGCACGGCCTCAATCAGCGGGGCGATCGCTTCCTCAATGCACTGATTAACAAAAATATACAACTCGATTTGATCAAAACCTACGGCACGCCGGAGGTGGTCATTGGGCACTCTTTCGGCGGCGCCAGCGCGGTCATGGCCCTCCACGATCTGCCGCGCCTCCAACGCCCGAAACGTTTGGTGGTGATGGCATCTTTCAGCGCTACAAGGCCGATTTTCGACGAATACCGCCGCGCTTTAGGCCTGTGGTATTGGGTGCACCTGAACTTTATTCGTTACATTGAACAGATGATCCACGCACCATTAGAAAGCCTGGATATGGCCCGCCAAAGTGCAGCACTGGATAATGTGGACGGCCTGCTCATACACGATCCCTTTGAAAAAGTAACCCGCTTCAAACACGCCGAACGCTACCACAGCTACTGGCCCGGCAGCGCGCTCCTGCGCGCACCGCATGCCGGCCACCACCTCGGCAAGCCGGAAGTGACGGACGCAGTTATTGAATTTGCCATTCAGGGAAAACTGCCCCAAGCCGCAACGTTCAATACAGCTCCTTTGATGGCCGGACATGATCTGGTGCGGTATTTTGTGGGTATGGAACATTGATTGTACCGCTTCACTGCTCCGTAGCGATGGGTATGAAACCCGCGTCCGCCGCTCCGTAGCGATGGGTTTCAAACCCATCGCTACGGAGCAGTGATTAATAAAACATCCCCCCAATTGCCTTAAAAAACGCTTCCCGGTATACTTCACCGATGGGAATTTCCTGTTTCGGCAGCTGAATGCAGTGATTGTCGGTCGCGCGGATGTGCGCGAACGCAACGATATAGGATTTGTGGACACGAATAAAATCGCCGGATGGCAATTGGGCCTCTAAATTTTTAAGCGTACTGTATGTGGTGATTTTTTGATCGCCACAGTGTAAGATCACATAGTTACTCAGGCCTTCTATATATTGAAGTGCAGCCAGATCTACTTTTATGTATTTGTTTTTACCATCTGTTTTGACGAATAAATATCTGGGCGCAGGAGGGCTTGTTTGCGGCATTTGTAATTTGCCTATGGCCTGGCAAAAGCGCTCAAAAGAAATGGGTTTGAGCAGGTAATCGGCGGCATTGTATTCAAAACCTTGTAAAGCGTATTCGGGGTAGGCAGTTGTGAAAATAATACGTGTTGGGCCTTCAGTCAGGCGCGCCAGTTGCAGGCCGCTGAGATGTGGCATCTGAATGTCGAGCAAAATCACGTCTACTGTGTTGCGTTGCAAAAAGTGAAGCGCTTCAATAGTATTCGTGAAAGTTGCCAGGCAATGCAGTGCCGGCGTACGCGTGATGTGGTTTTCCAATACACGGATGGCAGGCGGCTCGTCATCGACAATGATACAATTAAGCTGCATAAAGGGGCATTTTTAAAGTAGTGGAAAAAATATGGTTTTCCAGGGTGCGCGTGAGGGTGTATTGACCCGGAAACAACAGGTCAAGTCGTTTTTGAATGTTTTCGTATCCGATACCTGAATAGCCGTAATGCTCTGCCGGGTCGATGTGATTGCTGCTGTAAAGGCTAAGGGTATCGGATGAAATTTGAATTTGAAACACTACGGGCCTGTCGGGCTTATCCAGCAAACCGTGTTTGAAAATGTTTTCCAGAAAATGAATCAGTATTGCAGGGGTGATAGCCTGATCGGAAACAACGCCCTCAATGTGGAAGTTGATAAAAAGGCGGTCCTCAAAACGACTGCGGTGCAGTTGGATAAAATTTTCCAGAAAATGCAGTTCGTCCTTTAATAGCGCCCGATCAGTTCGGCTTTGTTCTAATGAATAACGCAGCATTTCCGACAGTTGTAATACATTTTGTGCAATTTCCGGCTGTTTTTCCTGCCATTTGCTGTACCAAAGGTTAAGCGTGTTGAATAAAAAATGTGGAGAAATCTGATGGCGCATGACCTTTAATTCCGCCTCCTGCCGGGCAATTTCGAGCGCCTTCATTTCCTTTTGTTTCTGAAAATTCGTCCACAACGCAAACACTACGGTGCTTTGAAAAATACTGCTCAGGCCCCGTCCGGCATTATCACTTAAATAATGCTGCCATTGTCGCGCTTCGTCGTAATAATTGTGTTGACCGCTCAGCTTGTAAATAATCACTTCATCAATACCATAACGCAATAGTACGAAGCACAACATCGAAGCAGGCAGACTCAGTACCAACCACAACAGTTTGCCCCTTGTGAGGAACCAGCGACACGGGCCGTAATAGTGCAGCAAATACATCAAAAATAAGGTCAGTTGATACGACCAGGAAAAAAGCCCCTCATCTTCAAACAGTCCTGCACCGATACTGGTTTGCATACTCCAATCGCCGAGTTTGTAGAGCAACCAAATGCCGCTGAAGATGATAAAATGATAGTAAAACGGAATTTTCATGCCTTAAACATAGTACAAAGCTGTATTTGTGGGGTAATATTTATGTCAACCCCCGATTTTACAGGACGAAGCGGATGATCCCGCATTTTGGCGCATTGAAATAATATTTCCGCCTGCAGCTGTAAAATTAAATAGGGTGTATTTCCGCGTTGTACACCTTGTAGCAGTTTTCATCAAAAATGCTGCTTATGCGATACCTTTTGTGCTTAAACCTGTTTTTCATGCTGCTTTGTCCGCTGCAAAGCCAGACCTCTGTTACTATCCCTGATCCGGACAACATTCTGATCCCTGACAAACAACGCCCTAAGGTGCTGCTCGTCGGGAGCTGGCATTTTAATTATCCGGGACTGGATGCGCATGTGACTAAAGAGGACAGGCGTATTAATATCTATTCAGAACGTCGGCAAAAAGAACTTTCAGAGCTACTGGATTATATCGCGCGTTTCAAGCCTACTAAAATCATGGTCGAGTCTGGCCCAATTACCGGTTACCTCAAATGGCATTACCGCCAGTACAAACAGGGGTTGGAACCGTTGCGTGCCGGAGAAATTTACCAGATCGGTATGCGCCTCGTGGATCGCTTCGAACTCGATACCATTTACGGTGTCAATGCCATGCCGCTGCTGATCGGACTTGATCGCGACAGTGTTTTGCCCCAAATTCCTTACCTTGATACATTATTGCAAAAGCATTATTTCGGCGGTACGGATGAAATATCGAGGCGCTATAGCCAATGGTATAGTTTTCAGGACAGCATGGAACTTCAAAATACCCTGCTGCAAAGTTTTTTATACATGAACAGCGATAAAGTACTGGATCGCAACTGGGGCGCTTATATTTCCGGCGGACATTTTAGCTCCGGCGAATTTGAAGGCCCGGATGCGCTTTCTATGTATTGGTTTAATCGGAACTTACGGATTTACAGGAATATACAAATGATCGGGTATAGCAACGACGACCGGATTCTTGTGCTTTTTGGTGCCGGGCATATCTCCATTCTGAAATGGCTGTTCGAGTGCTCACCTGAATATGAACTGGTGAAATTTGAAGATTTGCTGCGGAAATGACGCGTCCGCCGCTCCGTAGCGATGGGTTTGAAACCCATCGCTACGGAGCAGCAAACGCGGGTTTCAAACCCATCGCTACGGAGCAGCAATCAACCCTGTTTCCGCAGCACCACACCCTTGCCCACGCTCCGATTCGACCAACTGAAAATAGCTTCATCTATATCAATCCAGGCGTCGGTGAGGGTAACAAGCGATGATTCTTTGGTGGAAGCCGGACGCACCTTCAGGGCGCCTT
The DNA here is from genome assembly GCA_017303875.1 of Chitinophagales bacterium. Taxonomy (GTDB): domain Bacteria; phylum Bacteroidota; class Bacteroidia; order Chitinophagales; family Saprospiraceae; genus M3007. The sequence continues at coordinate 4,926 of JAFLBP010000012.1, forward strand.
TGCTTTCTTCCGTCAGGTTGCCGGCATTTTTCTTGAAAATACTTTGCGCGATACCCGTCCAGTACATTTCCGCCAGGCCGGTGAGGTGGCGGCTCAGGCCTTTGAATTCCACGATTTCAAAACCGGCATTTTCGGCCCAGCGCTTGAACGGCTCGCCCGGAATGAGGTATTCATGCCCAAACGCATAAGCGCCTTGTGAAATGGCGTATTCGCGTTGCCCGTCGCCGGAAAACAACTGCCAGATGCGGTTCACGGGGTCGTAGGTGATCGGGAATTCCTGACTCGGGAAAGTGATAACTGCATAGCCGCCGGGGCGCAGTACGCGGTATATTTCCTGCACCATTTTTTCGGGTTGGCCCACATGTTCAATAACCTCGCTGCTCACGACGAGGTCGAAATGATTGTCCGGATAGGTCAGCTCCAGGGCATTGTTCAGTTCGTAGCGCAGGTTCATCACGCCCTTATTGAGGGCGCGGGCATGTTCCAGATCGGGTTCATTGACATCGCAGCCGATGAGTTCCTGGCAGAAACCGGCAATCATACGGTCGTAGTCGCCTTCGCCGGTGCCGAGGTTGAGGCCGCGTTCAAAGGGCTGTTCTTTGGACAGCTTGCGCAGGCGCGTCCGCACGAAGCGGTAGCGCGTCCGGAAAGTGGGAAAAAAGAATTTGAAGTTCAAGCGTTGCTATCTGTTATCGCGGCATGGCGGCGCGGAATTGTTGCGCGCGCTGCATGTCGCCCATGCTTTCATAAATTTTGGAAGACAATTCATAGGCGGGTTTGAAGTTCGGGGCCGTTTCGATGGCCTTGTAAAGATACTTCAGCGCCGCGCTGGCGTTGTTTTGCGAGAAGGAAATATTGCCGAGGTAATACAAGGCTACGGCATTACTGGGTTCGGCGGCTACGGCTTTTTCAAATTGCATGCGCGCTTTGCCCACATCGTTTTTTTCTAACCAGTAGAGGCCGATGAGGTTGTTGGCCTGGGAGTCGTCGGGGCTGATTTGCAGGGCTTTTTCCGCAGCGGCTTTCGACTCCTCCGCTTGTTGGTTGCTGTAGTATGCCTGCGCCAGGGTTGCCCATGCCAGGTCATTATCGGGTACATTGGCCACTTCAGCTTTTAGGCGTTCGATGGCCGTGTTCCAGTCGCCGACCTTCACAGCTGCTTGTCCGAGCGCGCAGTTTTTACCATTATCTTTCAAAACGGCGAGCAGGGGCACGCCGGCGGCTTCTACTACGTGTATAGCGTTGTCGGGCGGCCACATGCCTTTTTGCAGGGTTTGTCCGTCGAGGTATCGGGTAGGGTAGAGGGCGTAATCCCAGGCATCATCACAGCGTTTTTCCCATTTCAGGTACTTGATTTTTACCTTGTCGCCGTATTTGGCCGTGAGTTGTTTGGCCGAATAATACATATTGGTGGCGATGATGATCGGCTCCTGCATGTTGTTGTTCAGGATGCCCTGTTGTTCAAGGTATTCAATTCCCTGGCGTACAGAAACGCCCCAGTAGTCGGTTTCAAATTTACCATAAGCGCCTTTAACGCCGCCGGTCAATTCGTTGAAATAAACGTATGGATATTGCCGGTTGGCTAAGATAAACCAGGCCGGAGAAGCCGCCAGTAAAACCAGCAAACCCGCGATGGCGTACTGAGCTGCCGCATTTTTGCGGCGCAGCAGTTCAGTCATTTCGGCCCAGAACAGCGCGGCAGCCACCACCAAAGGCGGATAAGAGAAGGTTAAGTGGCGCCAGCCATCGTGGATAACAGAATCTTTGTAAATGACATAAGCCACCGGAAAAATAGCGGCAAACAGCACCATTCCCACCCAAAGTGGGTTGTAGCGCCGGAAAATCGGCGCTTTGGCCTGTTCCGCGGAGGGTTTGCCAAACAATTGCACCAACGCAAAAGGAATGTAGAGCAAACTACCCGCAAAACCGAGCAGCGCTACCAGCGGAATGGTGTATAAAATCCATTTGAGCGGATAATGCCAGGGCGTTACGTTCGACATCATATTTTGCCCCTCGTACAAAACCCGGATATTCACTTCCAGATCGGCGAATTTTGCAAGCGCCACAAAAGGATTGCTGAGCGGACTTTTCAGTGCAAAAGGCCAGAACAACAAGGCCAGTGCATAACCCGCCACAAGTGCAAGGGCCGTCACACCGGCATATTTTTTAAAGGCTGCATTACCCAAAGCTTTCAGGCCGCCGTAGCGGAAAAACAGGTGCAGGCCTGCAAATAATCCGACGATGGCGAAGGTCAGCAAGCCCCCCGCGCGGGTAGCCAGGCCAATACCGAGGCCGAGTATGAGGCCAATCAGGTTCCAGCGCCGCACTTGGGGAAGTCCATCAAACAGCACCGCCATATTGTACAAGGCCATAATATAGCCTGCGGCAAACGGAATATCTTTAGGGTTCATCAGCGAATCGCCCATAAAACGCGGCGAAACGAAAAGAATACCCAGCGCAATAATGCCGGCTTTGTTGCCGCCGAGGTAGCGCGCCAGCAGGGCTGCGCAGAGTATGGCAATCCAGCCAAACAGCGCGCTGTACACATGGCGTACATGGTGGTAGGCGATCTGATCGGGCGTATTGCCGAGCGCTTTATTGGTAAAACCTGTTGCGACCTCAAAAAAGCCGCCATACAGGTGCATATTGCCGTCTTTGATGTAATAAGCGCTGGTATCTTTCCCGAAAGTACCGTAGTAATTGACTAATTTTTGGGAGTAATCTACCTGGAATTTATCATCCGCATTGATGCCGGAGCCAAATGAAAAAGCAATCAGCACGATCAGGCCGATTGCCGCCAGCCCCCAAAATACTTTTTGTAAAACAGGATCCATGCTGCTGCCGATGGGCGCCATTGCAAGGCGATTGATCACTGGCGCCACTGCTGCCCGACTTGCGGGCGCCGCTTTTTGTGCAGGTGTATTTTCTTTTTTCGGGGTTTGTCCGGACTTTGCCATACAGGTGTTTCTTGTTAAATCCGGCGCAAGGTAAGGAATGAATGATGAATGGTGAATGATGAATGATGAATGTTTTTGGGAGTATTTGGGTGTTTTCGGGTTTAAGTGTTTTGAATATAGTGCCCACTTAAACACTTAAACACAAAAACACTTAAACACTCAAAAAACACTCATCACTCATCACTCATCACTCTAAACACCGGTGCTACTTCCGAGCGTTTTTCATGGGCGCGGGTGAAGTACCAGAGCAGGGCGGCGGCAAAGAGCAGCACGAGCAGCATCAGGGCGACGGCGTTAAGTTGCAGAAAACGAATGTTGCGCCGGCGCTTGCGGCGTTTGTCCGACTCAAGTTTTTGCTCTAATTTATCCCAGAGTTGCTGGGGCGGGCGCTCTTCGAGTTTGGATTCATTTTCTTTAAAAAAGTCGAATATATCGGGCATGGCGATGCAGTTGGCGGTTAAACGATGCCTTTGTCGCGCAGCAGTTGGCGCAGGCGTTCTTTGGCTAAAATCAGCTGGGATTTACTGGTGTTGATGCTGACACCGAGCGTTTCGGCGATTTCGTGGTGTTTATAACCTTCCAGCACATAAAGGTTAAAAACCGTCCGGTAACCCGGCGGCAGCTTTTCGATCAATTCCAGGATGTCGCGGGCAGAAAGCTCGGCTTCTATGGAAAAATGGTCGGGGTCGTCGGCGGGCATTTTTTCTTCGCCGGGGAAGGAAAGCGGCTCGTTTTTGCGCAGCATCATCAGCGATTCATTGACCATGATGCGGCGTATCCAGCCCTCAAAGCTACCCAGTCCGCCAAAACTGCCGATTTGGGTAAATACTTTATAAAATCCGCTGACCAAGGCCTCTTCGGCGTCTTCCCGGCGCGAAAGGTAACGGCGGCAAACCGAAAACATCAGCGGCGAATAGCGCTCATACACCCATTTCTGGGCGCTTCGGTCCTGTTCGTTTAACAATCTGACAGCTTGCGTTTCGGTCATGTCAAGGGTGGTGTTTCAGCGCCAATGCTGACAAAAAGTCGGCGCTCAGACGCATAGATGCACGCAGCGTTTTTTTTGACGGGTCAATTTTCAGAAAATTTAACATAAATAATTTTTTTTTGCTGCAACATTCTTGCCCGCAAAGTAGTCTATTAGCCAGTTCGGTTTTGAGCGCAAGAAATGGTTTTTAAAATTATATTTTTTAAAAATGCATTTCTATAAATTTTTTATTCCAAATGCAGGCTTTTAATTTGTATTTTTTGGAATAATATTTGTCGGGGAATAGGTCATCACCCTGAGCTGCCGCCCAAAACTTGTAATCCGAATTTTCCGAATCAAATTTATGCAGGTCATGGATCAGGTGTGCCTTTTGGCATGCCCTGAAAGCCATTTGCGTCCATCAAACGCAAGCGCTTAAAACTACACAAACACGCAAACACAAAAACACTTTTTTTAATCAGCCTTAACCACGTTTTATGAAACACTTCCTGTTCATCGCTACCTGCATCAGCGCGTTGTTTTTCCTTGGCAACCCCGCACAAGCGCAAGAAAAACCTTCCATGTTCGAGCACCTCACGCAAACGGAGCTGCCCGTCATGACCCTCAGTCTCGATATGACCGAGCTGATGGGCAACAAAAAAACCAATAACTACCAGGCCGCCACGCTCAAAACTGCCGACGGCCACGCGTTTAAAGCCGAAGCACGCCCGCGTGGCAAATACCGCCGCATCAACGGCGAAATTCCGCCCGTCAAGCTGAAATTTTCCAAAAAAGAAATGAAAGCTATGGGCCTGGATACACTCAATGAAGTACGCCTGACTTTTCCCATGACCGACAGCCCCGAGTCGGAAGCACTCGTCGTAAAAGAATACTTAGCTTATCGGATGTTTGAGTCGCTGTCTCCTTACCATGTGCGCGCCCGTCTTGTGCGCCTGACGATCGAGGACCTGCATGTGGAAAAAACCTACCGCACCATGCTGTGCCTGCTCACGGAGCATCAGGAGGAAGTGGAGGCCCGTCTCGGCGGTAAAATGGAAGAAATTTACAGCCTCGACCCAAAACTCCTGAACCAGGAATACGCCGGTCTGCACGCGATGTTTCAATACCTGATCGGGAATACCGACTGGGATATGTCGGCTTTCAGAAATGTATATCTTTTCCGTCCGGCCGACGGCAGTGCACTTATCCCGGTACCTTATGATTTCGATTTTTCTGGTCTCGTTTCAGCGCCTTATGCGGTGCCGAATTCAGAATCCAAACTCGTAAGCGTACGAGATCGCTGGTTAATGTCAGAAGGCATCGCTCGTACTTCGCTTCAAAGTGCTACCCGTCGTATCAACGATGCCAAGGCCAATCTGATGGCCATCTGCAACGTGGATGCCCAAACGGGTATGCCGGTAGCCGAGTCTACACAGCGCTACCTCAGTACATTTTTCAAGCACAGCGAAGAAAAAACCAACATGCCGGAACGCATGAAGGTAACGCTTAAATGATGTTTGATTTTGGATTTTGAATTTTTGATTAAATGGTTTAATTTATTGATTATCAATAATATGATTTATTGTAATCAAAAATTCAAAATCAAGCATCTAGTTCCCCTTCCCAGCGGGCTACAACTGCCGAGGCGAGGCAGTTGCCGACGAGGTTGACACTCGTGCGGCCCATGTCCATCAGCGCGTCCACCCCGAGAATAATGGCGATGGGCCAGTCGGGTATTTGAAACTGATCGACCGTAGCGGCGAGAATGACCAAGGAGGCGCGCGGTACCCCGGCCACGCCTTTGGAGGTGAGCAGCAAAGTGCCCATCATGTATAGCTGGGTTTGCCAGGAAAGTTCAATACCGGCTGCCTGTGCGCAAAAGACAGAAGCCAGCGAGAGGTATAAGGTTGAACCGTCAAGGTTGAAGCTGTAGCCGGTTGGCAATACAAAAGAGACAATTTTACGCGGCACCCCGAAGTTTTCCATCGCCGTCAGCGTCTTGGGTAAAGCGGCTTCCGAACTGGCGGTGGCAAAAGCCAGCGAGGCAGGTTCATAAACGGTCTTGAAGAATTTTTTGATCGGGATTTTGAAGAACCACATCACCGGAATAAAGACCAGCAGGATAAATAAAATGAGTGAAGCGTAGAGTGTGAGTAGCAACTTGACGAGGTTGCCCACCACATCGAAGCCCATGGTTCCAATGGTGTAAGCCATGGCCCCTCCTACTGCCACCGGTGCAAAGTACATGATGATTCCGGTAAATTTAAACATCACTTCTGTGAGCGATTCCGTCCATTCCAGCATGCGCTCCCGATGGGGTTCAGGCACCTGGCGCAGCGCAAATCCGAAGATCAGGCTGAAGACCACAATCTGCAAAACCGCCCCTTCGTAGATCATTTTTGCTACGTTTTCAGGGAAAATATGGGAAATGATATACTTCCAGTCTTGTTTGGGTTTGCCGGCAGGCGCCGCCAGGTCTTTGCCGTGGTACTGGAATTTAAGAGTGTTTTTAACAGAATCAACCTGTGCCGTGAGTGCGGAGGCATCCATAGCCACCGCCACAGAGGGCTTTTGCGCTTTCTCCTTGATGGCCTGCGGCAAATCGCCTGCTCGGGTCAGGTTGATGGCTACCAGCCCCACCACTAAGGCAATACTGGTTGCCGCAATGAAGTAGGTAAAAGCCTTAACGCTCATGCGGCCTACCTGTTTGGCATTGCTTTGTCCGGCAATACCCAGCACCAAGGTGCCGAAAAGCAGGGGCGCAATGACGGTTTTGATAAGCTGAATGAATATTTTACTCAGAATTTCGAGGTTCTGCCCAAGTCCCTTGAGGTCGTAACCCACCAACATGCCCAAGAGCATGGAAAGCAAAATCCAGGTGGTCAGGTTGCGGCTCACAATGCCGAAGCCGATCATGGCGCCGGCGCTGAGCCAGCGCAGCATCAGCATGAGTTGTTCCGGCAACGGCGACATATTCAGGTGAATGGCATGTAATATGGCTGCCAGCCCGGTAACGCCGAACAAAATCAGCAGGCTGCGGCGTTTTTCCTGTGCTCCGGTGAGTAAAACCCCTGCGGCGGTACTGCCGAGCAAGGTGCTGATAAATGCAAAATTATCGGCAGTGATGCTGCCGCTGAACCACAACACAGCAGCGAGCAGCAGCAAAAGCAGGGCAGGCGTGAGGGTCTTCCAGAGTAGGGACTTAAAATTCATAGAAACGGGCGGTTGTTTTCGCAATTGATGGGTGCAAAGTAAATCAGGATTTGCAGGATTTTAGGTCTAAGCCCTGTTTTTTCTCAAAAGGCCTATTCGCCCGTTCGTAAATTGGTCTTGATCCCGAATGCCTTGGGGTTTTCAAACATCGGAATCCGTTTTTCAATGCCTTGCAGGTCGTAACCATCCAGACAGGCCGGCTGCGCTCGAAGAATTGCCTGAAGTTCTTTGGTGATTTTCTCGTTTTCAAGCCAATAACTGCGGTTTTTCCCCAAAATATCATCCATCACCTGATTTTTCAATGCTTTGTATTCCGACTGAAATAAAGGCGCGCTTTGTTCGGCGGCCGTGATGGCCTGCAATATTTCGAGGTGCTTGCCGGAGCCGAGCAGACTGACGCTGTTCGTTGCCGATAGTTGGAAAACCCAGCAGGGGAAATTCGACTCGATACCGTCTTGCGGGAAACAGCGCAGGTAGAGTTGCAGCAGTGTGTCGTCTTGCGGGCCTTTTGATGCCTGTGCAATTTTGTACCAATACTGATAATCGGCATTGAGATAAGGGTAAGCAGCGCCTTCGGGAAACTGATACACAAAACCCGGAAGCAGCGCCTGCATCCAGGCGTAGTTATCGTCCTGGCGGATGTCGCCATGTTGTGGTCGCTGATCGAGTTGGCGCATCATGTTATCGCGCAACGCGAGGATTTCATGCCAGCCGAGGTCGAAGGTGGCTTCGTCGGGCAGTTGAGCGTAGCGTTCTAACCAGCGGCGCCGCTGCGTGTCGCCGGCGCTGCCGAAGTAGCAGATCGTTTGTTTTTGCAGCAGCCATTCCGCTGCATTGCCGGGTGCGCGCAGGGCGCCGCCCCAGATCCAGCCTTCCTGCTCCTTGTAGCGCACCTTTACCCACGGCGCCTGATAGAGCGAGTCGCCGAGCATCACCGCTGATTCAAAGGAGGATACCTGACCCAGGTCGGTGAGGATTGCGCCTTTTTCTAATTTTTTCAGTACGGGTTGTTGTGCGCCGGCCTGACTGTGCAGGGTTGCGACGGGCATGGACACCGTGAGGGCGTCGGGGTTGTCGGGTTCGGTGCAGGCGAAGAGTAGGAGTAAGGGTAAAAACAGGCGTAATGGCATTGGTAAGTGGTTTTTGCTGGGGGTAAAGGTAGGAAGAAAATTTGGGGCGGGGTTTGTCGTGAAATAGGTTTACTTTTGTCCAAAACCTATTTTGGGGTAAGTCAGTAGCAAAATCCACATCATAAATCCACCTGTATCCACCAGCCATGTCACTTATCCAAACCATTATCCGGCTACTCACGTTCAGGCTCACCAGGAATGAAATGCTGGCGCTCGACGCCCGGCATCTGATTGCAGGCATCATGGGCACCTGGATCGTTGGTATGGGCAGGTACTGGGACGACCCCGGCGCCAGCCTGCTGCAACACCTCGGCCTGGGCTCCGTCATTTACATTTTTGTGTTGTCGGCTTTTATCTGGCTGATTCTCCTGCCTTTAAAAATAGAAAGCTGGATCTATAAAACGGTGCTTACGTTTATCGCCCTGACCTCCTTCCCGGCCATATTTTACGCCATTCCGGTGGAGCGTTTTTGCTCCATAACAACGGCCAACAGGATCAATGTCTGGTTTTTGGCCATTGTGGCGCTATGGCGGCTTTGTCTGCTGTTTTTCTTCTTAAAACGTTTTACCAAGCTTTCCGTCGGCTATATCATCACAGTTACGCTAATGCCCATGTGCGTGATTATTGCCACGCTCACTGCCCTGAACCTGCATCGGGTGGTTTTTAACATCATGGGCGGCGTAAGAAACCCGACGCCACACGACAGCGCCTACCAAATACTCGTGCTGCTGACAGTTGTGTCAACGTTCCTGAGTATACCGCTGCTGCTGGCGTATGGCGTTGGGATTTACCTGCGGCGAAAACGCAGCGGCAATTAACCCGCCAACCGGTTGATCTACCCAGCCGCGCTGGCCGGTTACAGTGACTTCCACGTTCAGGCAAAGGATGTCTTTAATCCGGATGCCTTGTTGCGGACAGATGATGGAGTACACGCGGCCTTCGTTGGTGTATCCGATTCGGGAAATATCCGGCGCGAACATCTGGAAACAGCGCTTTTTGTCGGCCTGTGCCGGTTCGGATTGCCAGCTGGATTCCGGCCAAAGTACTTTTTGCCGGCGCTGGAGTTTGTCAATGTTGTCCATGTTTTGGAGCAAGGGCAAGGATGTTTATATGGTATTGATATTCAAAGCGCTACGACAAAAAAATCCTGAATTTAACGTGCAATTTTCGTCAGTACCCACAGCACGAGCTTACTCAGCACGGTACTGCTGCGCAGCAGCGCTACAATGGTATTGATGATCCATTGGTACTGAATCAAGTGGCTGAGCAGGCGGCGGCGGCGGTTTTGAGCGCCCCATTTTTGTGCTACCGCTGCGTCGTATTTTTTCATAAATGCCGCAGAGAAATCATTGGCGCTAAAGCAGTTAAGGGCATGGGCTGCGGCGATGCGCCCGGTCACAATTGCCTGTCCGATCCCTTCGCCCGTAAGCGGATCGGCCACAGATGCCGCGTCGCCGGCCAGCAGGTATCGTTCGCCGGAAATAGGGTAGTGGCCGTAGCCCACCGGAATACTCCAGCCTTTGATATCGCCCAGCAGCCGGGCATTTTTAAATCGTTGGTTCAGGTGCGGTGTTTGGGCGATGATTTGGGGTAATACCTCCCGGAGTTTCAGGTTTTTCCTTTGCAAATCCTCGGAAAGAATGCTGAATCCGACATTGGCGCGGCCCGCCTCGGAGGGGAAAATCCAGAAATACCCGGAGGGGTGTTGCGGTACGGGATGAAATTCAAAGGTATCGGGCAGCACGTCTTCCACCTGTTCATAATAGGCCCTGACGGCGGCGTAGTTGTTGGCCGGATCAAGGCGGCAATGACTCAGTTGTCTGCCGACGATTGAGCTGGCGCCATCACAACCGATGAGCATTTTGGCCCGGTATTGTTGTTTGTTGGTTTGTACGATGGCCGCCGAGGCGTCGGTACTGACCATGGTCACCTGTTCTTCCAGCAGGTAGCTGACATTGGGCAGTGCCGAAGCTTGGCGGTAAAGAAAATCGTCGAAATGATAGCGCGAAGCTACAAACCAGGGTTCCGGGAAGGCCTGAGTGGCTGATTTCCCCTTGCTGTTCACCACTTTGATATATCGGATGGGTATCCGTTCCCGGAACTGATCGAAGGCGTCTTTAAATTTGGGCGACATTTTATGCAGCGCTTTGGGGATATAGGGCGCCATCCCGTCGCCGCAAACCTTTTCCCGAGGGAAGCTGCTTTTTTCAATTACCGCAACCCGAATGGAGGTATCCACAAAGCCCATCGCGCAGGCGCTCCCGCAGGGGCCGCCGCCACAGATGATGACGTCAAAATCATATTGTTGCATAAATGCCGGGATGCAGAGTTGAAGTGCGCTGCGAAGGTAAGGGGAGAATAGCCTGGAACAAGTACGATTTCCGATTGAATTTCCAATTTGCGATTATTGATTGAATTGCAAATTGGAAATTCAATCGGAAATCAGAATTTACACCAAACGTTTACTAAAAAAGAAAATACCGTGCCCGAAGCTCTAAACGCCGCATCTGGCTGTTTACCTGCACGCCGTTAAATCCAATTCGTCTTTCGTTGCTCAGGCCGTGAAAGTAATGCAGGCCGAGTGTGGTGCGGGCGGAAACTGAAAATTCGAGGCCACCCAGCAGGCTGAACCCAATGTAAGGCGTTCGCCAGGTAGAAGTACCGATACTGCCGTCTGATTGTGTTACCGGACCTTTTTGCGGACTGAGTTTATAATAGCATTCGCCGCCGAGTGCAAGCCCGAGTTTATTGATTTTCCATTGGAGAGAAAGGGGCAGGTTGAACATCCAGTGATTGCGCGACTGGTCTTCAAAATCAACCAGGGGGTTGAGGAAACCGGCAAATTGTCCGCCGCTGATGATGCTGTCAAAATCGGAGCGCAACAAGAGGTGCGCGTTGATTTCGCCGCCGATGGATAGCTTTTGAGCAATAAGATCCCTGCGAAAACCTGCACCAAGCGAAAAGCCCGCCGCAGTTTTTGATTGTAATTGCGGTTGCAAACCTGTTGAAATCATCTGGTAAGCATCGGTGCCGGCATTCAGGTAAAGGTGGTTCTGGGCAGCAACCATGTGCTGGAGGGCAAATAAAAAAATGCCCCAAAATCCGATCTTTTTCATTGATTCAGAATTGTTTAAATGTGAAATAAAAGTTGAATCAATGATGCGTCCGGTGTAAAGGGTTGCAGTGCCATCGGGAGAAAAAATTAAAAAATCTGAAGATTTTTCTTTTGACCCTGTATTGTTCAGTAATACTGGCAGTGCATTGCGCGGAATGCCCGGGTCTGGCAGCCAGATGGTGTCCGTTACACGCAGGGTATCGTATACGAAAATGGTGTCGGGTGCAATTGTTATGGCCCTGTCAGGTTGTTGCGCCTGCCCTTTTTGCATGCAGAAGATCAGGAGAAATACATAAAGCACCTTATTGTTCATGGGTATTTTCGGGTATTCTGAGTTGATAAAGGGTGTCTTTTTGCACAATTTTTTTGCGCACCACAACTGGCGCTGGCGCTGTTTCAGCTGCTGAATTGGCAGCAGGGGGCAAAGGGGGAGGCGATGCGGTTTTGCGGGACAGGGCGGCTTTATCTGTTTCCCGCAGGGGGGCTGCGGGCTGCTTTTCGGAGGATGGATTGATAAAGGTGAGTTGTTGTTCGTTGGCCGGGGCCGTTGTCGATGGCACAGCTTTGGGTGGCATTGACGTTTCGGTGTTGATGCCCTGTGAAAACCACCATAAACCCGCTCCCGCCAGGCACAGCAGCCCGACGCCGAGCAGTCCTTTCCAGGCCACAAAAAGCGGAGCCGGGGCGGGCAGGGGCGGTGCTTTTTGCAGCGCATCTGATAAGGCCCTTGGTAATGTTTTGCCGGGTGGCAGGGTGTGCTGCTCCAGGGCGTCCCGGTACAGCTGATCGACGGGGTGTTTGCGGCTTTTTAGGAAAGGGAAAAAGATTATGGCTGCGCGGCGTTTTTTTTGCTCCATGTTTTGCACTTTTGAAAGCAGGATGGCCTGAATTTTTTTTCGGGCACGTGAGAGGTGCGATTTGGAAGTACCTACACTGATGCCGGTTGCTGCCGAAATTTGAGGATGTGTATATCCTTCCAGCACGTAAAGATTAAAAACTACCCGATGGTGGTCGGGCAGCTGATCCAGCGCTTCGAGCAGATCGGCTTTGTCGAGGCCGGCATTCAGGAGCAATTGCAGCGGGTCGTCGGGGAGATCCTCATCGATTGCTTCGTTTGGATTCTGGAATGTTTCAGGTTGCCATTCTGACAGTCGTTTTTCCCGCCGCAGGTATTGCAGCACCGTATTGATGGTAATGGTGCGGAGCCAGCCTTCGAGAGGCCCGCTGCCGGAGTAACTGTCCTGTTTATGAATAGCCGTGAGAAAGGCGTCGTGCAGCAAGTCTTCAGCAAGCGACGGATCGCGCACGTAACGGCGGCAAAGCCCGAGTAATCGGGGCGCCTGACTTTGATAAATGTCTTCCCAGCGATGCATAGGCGTAGTGAAAATATACGTTTGGCGCCGTATTGGAGCCAAGATAAAGCTATGGATGCAATTTTTACAAAGGGTTGCAGTTGTACTGCGGAAAAATTTGCCGGGGCTGCGGGAGTGCAGCGGTCAAGCACTTTTTAACAGTAGTTTAGGCAGCCGGCTACCCGGATGGATGACGCTAAAGAAGCACAGAGTGGCGCTTTTAAAGAAAATTGAAGTATTAATGGATAAATAAATATCCCTTGCTCAGCGCGCATCCTCAAAACCAGCTTTTACCCCCAATACGAAAGAATTGATAAATGCAATGAGCAGCGCAATGAAGAGCGCTGTCAGTAAACTCCTGAAAAACAAACCGGTTTTGGAATAGCCGAAGCTTGAAAAATACTGGTAATAAAACCATATGGCATAGAGCAGCGACAGTACGGCGCCCGTTTGGTAGAGCAAATCGGCCGTACTACTGCCTTTGAACAGTGCCGCAATAAGGGCCACCGCAATCATAATCAGGATTTCCGCACTTGCTTTATAGGTGTTCAGGATCAGGTGTTCCGTGTAGTTTTGTTTGCTGCGTCTGAAAAACAACAAACTGAACAGGGCAACAAAAGGAATCTGAATCAGGATGAATAACTTGGGATTGGCTTTGCTGACCTTCTCAAATTCAGTGAGTATGTCTTTGTTTTCAGAAACATAACCCATGATATTGGTCTGCTTCACCTCGGCAAAGCTGCCGATGAAATGCCCGATAGAAATAACTAAAAAAATAAAGGTGAAAAAATTGAAGTGTTTGGCCCGTTTACCCTGTACATATTCCCGGATGCTGTGGCCCGGACGCGTAAACAGCTCCTTGAGTGTATAAAAAAATCCTTTGTCGAGATGCAGTACGCCGTGCATTACATCGTGCAGCAAAAAATGCTTCAGCGAATAGCGGTGTGTGCTTGTTTTTTGACCACAATTCGGACAAAATTTTTCTTCTACCTCGCGCTCACAATGCAGGCAACGGTTGTGCATAAGTTGGATTTTGTATTTTTTGTTACTTTCGGAAGGTGGCCAAAAGTAAGGAAATTTTGTAACGATGAACGATGAATTTTTTAGTGTTTTGGTGTTTTAGTGTTTTGGTGTTTTAGTGTTTTAGTGTTTTGGTGAGTAAGTCAAATCCGAGTAACTCAAGCTTTAAAACACTAAAACACTAAAACACTAAAATACTAAAAAATTCATCGTTTCTCACTCCTCGTTTCTTAAGCGCGCGCGTATTTCAGCCAGTGTCTGATCTACGAGCAGCTTGCCATCGCGAAATACTTCGCGGAGTTCACCCTGGCGTTCTGCTTCCCAGCTCACGTTGTCGTGCAGCGTATAGCGGCCGTTTTCGCGCGAGACCTTGAGCAGGCCGCGAGCCGATTTTTTGGTGCCATCGTCGGTGATTGGGTCTTTAAAAATGGCGCGACCTTCGCCGCCTACTTCGCCGTAGGTGGCTTTCATGGCAAAACCAAAGGTGTCGCGGGTATGGTATTGGTAAGAGTAGGAGCCGACGCCCAGTACCACATTGGTGGATGCGAATCCTTTGATTTTCAGGCGTTCACAAATTTGTGCTGCGCGCTCCGGCGTAATGCTGTCGCCATAAATGGCGCCGATACAGGGCGCAAGTTCCCGATAACCCTTGTGGTTAACGTGTCCGCCGAACACGTCCCAGAGTAGTTCTACCACGCCTTTGCGTTCCTGTTCCGTGCGGCCATCCGGGTTGCCACAGAGGATATGCACCGGATCGCCGCTGTCAGGCCGAATGACCACTTTACCGGGGCGCGCGGCGATTTCCGTGCGCAGGCGCGGGAGGTAGTCGCTCAGTACTTTCCACAAATCCCAGGTGTCCGACACAATAGAAACAATACCACTCGGGTACACCTCGCAGATCAGGCGTCGGAAAGTGTCAAATTCGCCCTCCGTGGTGCCCATACACATCACCGAGTGTTCGGTTGCGGGCACGGAGCCGCCGACCAGTTCGGTATCGGCGTTGGCATGATACCAGGTTTCCAGAAAATCAATCGCCGGAATGGTGTCGGTGCCGGTAAAACTCAGCAGGTGCGCTGCGGCTGAAGCCATGCCGCTTTCAATGCTGCCCATGCCGCGCATGGAAAAATCGTGGGCCTGCCAGTCGACAAACGCCGGATTTTCAGCAGTTTCCTGAGCATAGCGATCCAGGATTTTGCGGTACTGCCAGGCCATGGTGGCAGAATTGCAGGGCATCCAGATGACGGCGGAGAGCAGTGTTTCAAAGTAGTTGGTCAGCCAGAAAAATTCCGGCAGGGTATTGTACATCGTGAACATGGGTACACGCAGGGGCACGCGCGCGCCCTCGGGCAGGGCCTTGAACACCATGGGAATGTAACCAAGGTCGTGCAAGGCCGCGATATGTTGCACACCAACCTGATTGTCACCCAGATAGTTGTTGATGCGGCGGGCGTATTGCTGCAAAATACGCTCCTTTGGCTGCTGGAAAAAATCGCGTTCGAAGGATTCCAGGAGGTAGCGTTTCAGGAAATACTGCAAGCCGAAAAACACGACTTCATCTGCATCGGCGATGCGGCTTTTGCGCGGGGTGAAGTTGGAATAAACCAGGCTTGTATTTTCTGGATATTGACGGCGGTGGTCCACTTTGTAGCCGTCGGTAAGCAGGAGCGGGTTCATCGTGTAAGTTCAGATTTAGGAATTGTAGTTTGTGCCCGGGAAATAATGCCCGTTTAAAATTTCAGATCAATTTGACGCACCGCATGGTGCTCAATTTTTCTGATGGAATTCGTCGTGAAAATTTGTTCAAAATGGCTGGCCAGTTCCTCAAAACCTTTGCTGAAAATGCCGTGGCTGACGGCCAGATACAATGGCCCGGCATTTTTTGCGCGCAGCGCCTGGGCCAGTCCGATGAAAGTACCGCCGCCATCGCAAATATCATCCACGAGCAAACAAGGCTGGCCCTGCAAGTCCTCGGCATTGACACGAAAACCGCTTAGTTGTCCGGTTTTTACATCGCGGTGCTTGCTGCATTCCACTACCTCCCGGCCGCCGAGGGCCTCTGCAAGTTTATAAATCTTTTTCAGGGCCCCGCCATCGGGCGCGACCAGGAGGGTCGGGAGGTTTTTTGGCGTTTGGTGTTGAGGGATTTGCGTGATGACTTGTCGGATAAAATCGTGGTTGTGGAGCGCTGTACAATGCCGTAACAATGCGGGTGCGACCTCCGAATGCGGGTCAAAAATCACGACGCGCTCTAATTGAAGGCTGTTGATGAGGTCGGCATAAACCTTTACGGAAAGCGGCTCTCCCGGCGCCATCACCCGATCCTGGCGGGCAGCAGGGAAGTAAGGAATAAAAGCTTCGAGGTGGCGAAAACCCATGCGGCCCAGGGCGTCGGCGGCCAGACAAAGCAGACCAAGATCCTGAAAACTATTCAAGCGATGTGCTATACGTACAGGACGGGATGTCTCCAGATCAGGCTGGATTTTAAGGTGTGGTTCGCCGCCGGAAAATGTAAACGCTTCAAATCGGATAGCCTCACCATCGGAAAAAGGCTGGAAATCGGGGTCGAGATGAAGGTTGTAAAATATCATTTTGCGTTAATTTTACGCAAAGGTAAAGTCTCCGAAAATGCCGCGCAAGTAATTTGCGTATTTTTTACGCAAATTTTATTTCAAAATAAAAACCCGCTTGTTCTAATTGTTTGTATTTCAATTTGTTGAATCGAAATAACTTAGCTGGTCTGCCGGCGTTTTTTTTCGATACCCGATCAGTTTCTTCCAAAAATCCGAAGCTGAGTATTTTTTTCCGGAAGTTACGGCGGTCAATTTCCTGTCCGAGTATACTGCAATAAAGGTTTTCCAGATCGGAAAAAAGGAAGTATTCCGGCAGCAAATCGAAGCCGATGGGTTGATAGCTGAGTTTGCTTTTCAGGCGTTGTATGGCGACGCTGAGGATATGGTCGTGGTCGTAGCCGAGGGGTGGTAGTGCGCTGATTGGGAACCAGCGCGCGTCGGCGGCGTCGGTGTCGGCGTGGAGTTTTAATTCTGTAGCATTGACGAGGGCGAAATAGGCCACCGACACGACGCGCATGCGCGGGTCGCGCTGCACCGCATCGCCGAAAGTGTAGAGTTGTTCGAGGTAGTTGACCGTAATGCCGGCCTCTTCGCGCAGCTCGCGTTCAACGGCGGCTTGTAAGGCTTCATCGTCATGGACAAAACCGCCCACCAGCACCCATCGGCCTTGCATGGGGCCGTATTTCTGCTGTACCAGGAGCACATGCAACTGGTGTTGGCTGTACCCGAACACGATGGCATCCACCGCGACTTTGATGTTTTGATTTAGCACCATAACGCAAATGCGTATTTTTTACGCAAATGTACAATGCTAAGCGTCCCAATATAACAAATTTAGAGAGAAGTTTTTAAACGCCGCTGCAGTAAATTTATTGGTTGCGCCCTGGCGCGTAGGGTTTTGCACGGATGTTACACAGAAAGGGTTTCACACAGAAGGGCACAGAATTCTGTGACATCTGTGTGAGTGATCTGTGCCCATCTGTGCGAAACCCTGCTCATTCAAACATTAATGCTGCTTGTTGAATCCAAAGGAAATGCCGTAGCGGGTTCCTTCAGCGTGCGGAATTACAAAAACATTTATCGGCAGATTAATATCGCCGGCGCGGAAGTTTTTGCCAATTGCCAGCACGATGGAGGAGGTGAAACCGATGTCGCCGCGGGTATCCAGCATTTTAATCACACCTTCGGGTTCCGGTGCGTTTGGGTTGTCGGCACGCCAATCGGTGAGCCGCGTCCATTGGTCGCCGTTAGCCGGATCAAAGAAACCTTCGGTGCGTTTGGAGGCGTAAAAAATCGGGCCGACGATGAATTCCCAGCCGCCATTGTTGAGGCGCAAGCCGTGCAGGATACTGACGTTGGGCAGAAACTTGCCCTGATCTAATCCGGTGATATTGGGGAAAAATTCAAAGAGCGCCTGGAGCTTGTCGTTGGAAATATAGGCGGTTTCAAACTGGTAGCCGAACTGCGACATTACCGGTCGTGCATTCAAACCACCTATAGATTTCGGGTCTTTGATACGTGTGGCAATGTTGCCGGTGAAGAAGGCCATCCCAATCCTGGGACCGCTCAACTTTAACTGCTGGCTTGCGGGGGCGTCTTGCGCGCTGCTTGCGGTGGGTGAAAAGAAACCCAAAAAGCAAAGCAGGAATAACGAAAATCTGATCACTCGCATGGTTAGGATTTTGAATTGACCGAATCACAATATCGAGAATCCGTAACAAATTTGTAATCCTAAACCGACTTGCGTCAATGTGCAATATCATGCCTGAGCCTGATCTGTGGAGTATCACAGGAGTGTGTCGCCCAAGCTCAATTTCCCGCAGATTTCGCAGATTGACGCGCAGATCGCTCAGGTTTTTATGTTATCGGTGTAGTCAAAAGTTAGAAAGTCCAAAGATTAATTTCCCGCAGAATTCGCAGATTGACGCGCAGAATACGCAGATTTTTTATGTGATAGGTGTAGTCAAAAGTTAGAAAGTCCAAAGATTAATTTCCCGCAGATTTCGCAGATGGACGCGCAGAATACGCAGATTTTTTATGTGATAGGTGTAGTCAAAAGTCAATGAACAGCCCCCGGCCTGATGCTTCGCTTCACTACTAATGAACCACAATTTTTGGATTAGGCTTAAGTCCTGACAATCAATCACTTATTATCGAATCTGATCAACGAAATGGGATGTATAACTTTGTCAGAATGATATACTACAAAGATTAATTTCCCGCAGAATTCGCAGATTGACGCGCAGAATTCGCAGAACTTTTACGCTTGGCTACGCAGATGACATAAAAAAATCTGCGCGATCTGCGCGTCAATCTGCGAATTCTGCGGGAAATGGATCTTAAGCGATACGCTCCAGTGGTTCATTTCCGGTTTGGTGGCCGGGCGCCGGCCGGTGGCCTCAGCATGACAACCCGGTTAAAAATTCATCGCTCATCACTCATCACTCATCACTCATCGTTCCCATTCATCGTTCATCGTTATCTCAAATTCCTTTCAACTTTTCCCGAAAACTCTTCTGATAAGAATCACTGACCGGCAACTTGATTTTCCCGATTTCCACATGGTCTTTATGCACCACGTCTAACCATTCCAGGCCGACGATATAGGAGTTGTGGATGCGGGCAAAACGCTCGGCAGGGAGTTGCTCTTCCAAAACCTTGAGGCGTTGCAGGGTCACGATGCGTTTGCCGCCGGGCAGGTGCAGGGCCACATAATCTTTCAGGCCCTCCACGTAGAGGATGTCGCCGAGGCGGACTTTCACCAAGGCCGTACCGTCTTTGACAAAAACAAAATCCGGTGTATTTTCGGTTGGCAAACTTTCGGCTTCAAGGGGTGCGGCGGGTAGGGCAGGGGAGAGACGTTCGGCGGCTTTTTCCACCGCTTTGAGAAAGCGCTCAAACGTGATGGGTTTGAGCAGGTAATCCATCACATCCAATTCGTAGCCTTCCAGCGCGTATTCGGAATAGGCGGTGGTGAGGATAACGTAGGGTTTTTTCTGAAGTACTTTGAGCAGGCTGATGCCGGTCAGTTCGGGCATCTGCACATCGAGGAAAAGAATATCGGGGGCTTGGCGGCGCAGCACATCGAGGGCTTCCATCGGACTGGAGCAGGCCCCCTGAAGTTGCAGCCAGGGTACTTTACTCAGGTATTCGCTGAGGAGTTTGCGGGCCAGTGGCTCATCGTCTACAATCAGGCAGGTGTAATTCATGCGACTTCCAGTTGTAGTCGGACGCGGTATTCCTTATCAAGCAGTTGGCTGTCGAGCCGGAAGCGATCCGGGTAGCTGAGTTCGAGGCGGCGCTGCGCGTTTTGCAGTCCGATGCCGGTAGATTCGAGGGTTTGCGGGCCTTCGAGCAGGCTGTTGGCTACTTCGTAGTGCAGTTGTTTGCCCTGTACGCTGAGGTTTACCTTGATCCAGGCGTTCGGGTTGTTGGCGCTTACGCCGTGTTTGAAGGCATTTTCCAGAAAGGTAATCAGGATAAGGGGCGTAACGTGCACCTGCTCCACATCGCCATTGATGCTAAATTCTATAGGAATTTGATTGTTTAGCCGCATTTTTTCGAGACTGATATAGTTTTCCATGTAGTCTATTTCGCGGCGCAGCGGTACGGTGGCGTGGTTGGAGTCGTAAATCATGTAGCGCATCATCTCCGAGAGTTTGGCGATGATGTCGGGGGTATTGGGCGCTTGGGTATAGGCGAGGTAATAAAGGTTGTTGAGGGTATTAAAAAGAAAATGCGGGTTGATTTGCGCTTTGAGGAAACGCAGCTCGGCCGTCAGGGTTTCGTGTTCGAGTTCTTTGCGCCGGTTTTCTAATTCGAGCCAGTGTTCCACAAATTTGAGCATGGCCACAAAAGCGACAATAAAGAGCGTGCTGACGAACATGTGCGTCATAAAACGCGTGTCGTAGAGAAATTTGATTTGGCCGCTGTAACCATCAATCAGCCAGCGTTTCATTTCCAGGGTGCCATACCAGACGATGGTAAAGGGCAATGCCAGCTCCAGCAGGTATTGCCAGATGCGGCGGTGTTTGAGAAAACGCTCGAAAAAGACGAAATAATTGAGGTAGCTGATAGACATCATGGCCAGGGTATGGGTCAGGGCGTCCATCAGCAGCAGCCACAGGGAGCGTTCTTCGGCAAAACGCGAAAGACTGAGCTGGTACAGGAAAAAACTGAAGTACAGCGCCCAGAAGCAGGCGTGCAGGAAAAAAATACGGCGTTTGAATATTGGATTCGGCATCTGTGTTGTGTCGGCGCACAAATTTAGGCATTCAGCGCGGTTATTTGCTATATGCTTCTATACATGGGGCCGAACAGGCGATGTTCAGGAGTTTTTATTCGATTGTTTCGCTTTGCGGCTGGTTCGGGGATTGGCACGGAAGCTTTCACACAAATGTACACGTGTTATTTACACAGAAAACACAGCATTCTGCGTATTTCTGCATGAAACAGCTGTGCCCTTCTGTGCGAAAACTCCCCTTACTATCCCTGCCCTGCTATCCATCGAGCAAAAAGCGCTAACGGTCGAATGGCTATTGACGCCTTTTAATATTTGTCGTCTCTTTGCAGCAAATTTCAAGTGAACATGTTTAATACTACTTTTCGCGGTCTGCGATTTTTTGCAATACCTGCCTTGCTTTTATGCTTTTTCAGCACCGCCCTTGTGGCGCAAATGCCTGGCGGCGGCGCTCCCGGTGGTGGCGGCAATTTTGATCCTTCCAAAATGAATATCGGCCGTTTTTACGGCAAAGTGGTGGATGAAAATGGCAAAGGCGTTGGATATGCGACCGTTAAGCTGATCGGTAAAAAATTTGACCCACAAAGCAAAAAAATGACCGAAGGGCTGATCTCCGGCCAGCTTACACAAGAAAACGGCGATTTCAGCCTTGAAAAACTCCCGGTAATGGGAGAATTTAACCTCGAAATTTCATTTATCGGTTTTGCGACGATTACTCAGAAAGTGTCTTTCGGTCTCGCCGCTCCGGGTGGCGCCAAACCGGGCGCCGGCGCACCCCCATCCGGTGCACCCGGTAGCGGCAACCCCATGGCAGGGGCAATGGCTGGAAATTTTGATAAAGATTTAGGAAACATTCCACTTAAACCCGACACAAAAACGCTGCAAGAGGTGGTGATCAATGCGGATGCCCCCACGGCTACCCTCGCGCTGGATAAAAAAATCTACCGCGTGGATAAAGACGCCTCGGCCGTGGGCGGCAACGCACAGGATGCCCTCAAAAACGTGCCGTCGCTTTCCGTAGACATCGACGGCAACGTGTCGCTGCGCAACGGCGCACCGCAGATTTTTGTCGACGGCCGCCCCACCACGCTCACCCTCGATCAGATTCCGGCTGCGGCCATCGAAACCGTGGAAGTTATCACCAATCCTTCGGCTAAATATGACGCTGGCGGCGGCACAGCCGGCATTGTCAATATTGTGTTGAAAAAGGAACGCCGCTTAGGTTATAATGGTAATGTTCGTACAGGCGTCGATACCCGCCAGGGATTCAATTTCGGTGGCGACGTTAATGCCCGCGGTGAAAAAGTCAACCTTTTTGTAAGCGGCAATCTCAACCGGATGCGCGCCATTAACGAAGGTGAAACCGCGCGCCAGAATTTTTTCGGCAGCCCGGAAACAAATGTTTTTCAAAATACCGACGGCAAAATGCAGGGCTATTTCGCCAATGCCCGTGCCGGCCTCGACTGGCTGATGGACAACCGCAATACCCTCACTTTTTCCGGTAACCTTACCCGCGGCTCCTTCCACCCGAGTGATCTGATTTCCACCCGCACGGATTCGCTGTTTTCCGACCGTGTCGGATTGCTGCGCTACACCCGTGAAGGCAATACCGCGCGCAATTTCCGTAACCTTGGTCTTTCCGTACAGTTCAAACACCTCTTTCCCAAACAGGGCGCGGAATGGACTGCCGACGTCAATTATAATAATGTAAAATTTGAAGGTTCCAGCGATTTTAATACCCTGTACGAATCGGGAAACAACATCCAGGAGAAACAGGAAGGTACCGGCGACGGCGCTTTTATTACCATCCAGACCGACCTTGTTTATCCTTTAAAAAGCAATTGGAAAGTTGAAACCGGTTTGCGGGCCGCCATGCGCGACAACGAAAACCACAACGGCAACTTCCGCTATTCCACGCCCGCGCAGGAATGGCAACGCATCAGCAACCTGACCGATAATTTCCGCCTTTCCGACGACGTGTATGCCGCTTATGGTACCCTTAGCAAGCAGCAGGGACGCTGGGGTTATCAGGCCGGTTTGCGCCTCGAAAGCAGCTTTTATCAAGGAGAATTGACCGACCGGGATTCTTCTTTCAGGATTGTTTACCCCGCAGCGCTTTTTCCCAGCGGTTTTGTGACGTATAAAATCAGCGAAACCAGCAACCTGCAATTGTCGTATACCCGCCGGGTCAATCGTCCGAATTTTTTTCAGACCATGCCATTTGTCGACTTCACCGATTCGCTGAACCTGCGCCGTGGCAATCCGCAATTGCGCCCGGAATTTACCAACGCGCTGGAATTGAGCTGGCAAAAAACATTTAAGGGCGGGCACGACATTTTAAGTTCCTTGTACTATAAAAATGCCACCAACCTGCTTACCACTTACCTCAGCAGCGAGTACAACGAAACCCTGCAAAAAGAGGTGATCGTCAGCACCTATATCAACGCCAACCAAAGCCATGCGGCCGGCGCAGAGTTTACTCTGAAAAATACCTTGTTCAAGCTCATTACGCTCACCACCAATATCAATGCGTTTTATACGCAGGTGGATGCCGATAATGTGGAAGCGAACCTGACCATAGACCGCTGGAGCGCCTTTTTTAAGGAAATTCTTCAGGTGCGCCTGCCCCAAAACTGGACTTTACAGCTGAACGGCGAATATCGCACCCGGGTTTCTTTCCTGCCGAGCAATAACAATGATCCGTTCCGCGGCGGTCCGCATGGCGGTTCTCAGAACTCCGCGCAGGGGTATTCCATCGCCAACTGGTATGTGGATGCTTCCGTGCGCAAGGATTTCTGGAAAAAACAAGGTTCGCTGACCCTCAGTGCCGGCGATATTTTTGCAAGCCGTAAAAATGGTTCTTATTCTTCCTCAGAACTGTTTATCCAGGACAGCTGGATGATCCGCAACCCGCAGATTGTACGCCTCAACTTCTCCTACCGTTTTGGCAAAATGGATGCTTCGCTGTTCAAGCGCAAAAACAACAAAGTGAATATGCAGGGGAATGATATGATGGGCGGATAAAACAAATTTTGTTATCTTTGCCTGCATTTCCCGCTAAACAAGACGTTTGGCGGGAAATGCCCCTGCACATGAGTAAACAATTTGCATCTGAACCTGGTGGCGGCGAAGAAAAGATCATTGAAAAAGCGCTTCGCCCCAAATTTCTGGAAGAGTTCAACGGCCAGAAAAAGATCGTTGATAACCTGCAAGTCTTTATCCAGGCTGCCAAAATGCGTGGTGAGGCTTTGGATCACGTGTTGTTGCATGGGCCTCCGGGTTTGGGTAAAACCACGCTTTCCCACATTGTCGCGTACGAATTAGGCGCCACGCTTAAAATGACCTCTGGCCCGGTGCTGGAAAAACCCGGCGACCTGGCAGGGCTGCTTACCAATCTCGACGCGGGCGATGTGTTGTTTATTGATGAAATCCACCGCCTGAATACGGTTGTAGAGGAGTATCTCTACTCCGCTATGGAGGATTACCGTATTGATATTATGATAGATTCCGGTCCGAATGCCAGGAGCATTCAGATCAGTCTCAATCCCTTTACTTTGGTGGGCGCAACCACACGCATGGGCCTGCTCACCTCGCCCCTGCGCGCCCGTTTCGGTATCACCTGTCATCTAGATTATTACGATGTACATACGCTGGAGCATATTCTGAAGCGTTCGGCAGAGATTCTGGGTATTCCAATTACCGACGACGGGGCGCATGAAATTGCCCGACGCAGCCGGGGGACGCCGCGTATTGCCAATGCGTTGCTGCGCCGGGTGCGCGATTTTGCACAAATTAAAGGCAACGGGCAAGTAGACGCTGAAATTTCCCGCATCGGTCTGGCTGCGCTGAATGTGGATGAACATGGCCTGGATGAGATGGACAATCGCATCCTCGGCGCCATTATTCACAAATTCAAAGGGGGCCCGGTTGGACTGACCACCATCGGCACGGCCATTGGTGAAGAAGCGGGTACCATAGAAGAGGTACATGAGCCTTTCCTGATCATGGAGGGCTATTTGCAACGGACACCCCGCGGGCGTATCGCCACTGAAAAATCGTATTTGCATCTTGGAGTAGTGCCACCGCGTTCGATGGGGTCACTTTTTTAGCGGCAATGTATTGTTATGTAGCTTTGTCTAAATTAGGCAAATTTAGCAATTGTTAATTCTGCCCGCAGGTGATTAATAAGTGCCTGCTTTTTTCTTTATCTTTGTGCTGCAACTGTATTGCACCGTACGCTGTGCGGTATTTTTTTAATCCTTGCACCTTGTGTTAATCCCTTAGCTCAAGTTGCGCCCGGTTCGGTAACATCTCATGAATTGATCCTGCCTGTCAGTAAATCTTTCATTCAACAAGCATCAGCAGGTCACCCTTTAGATTCCGGTAGCCCTTCCTTTGTTCTGGGCGTCCGGATTGTTCTGCGTATTCATTTGTGTACTCCGTTCCGACGCACATTATTGGGTTAAAACATACTCGCCTCTTCACCTCTGTAAGATTTTCATTTTAATCATTTGCTAACTGCTCTTTCGCCTCGGTTGCCTGGTGTGAAGGGTTATTTACAGACTTATGAGAAGTTTTACCCGCTTTCATCTGGGAGTATGCGTACTCCTTTGTTCCGTGTTTCCTGTGTCCAAACAAATTTGGGCGCAAACCGCTCCCACAATTTTCGTGGAAATCAATTCCAATGCACCATTCTGCGCAACTTCGCAGGATCTTCAATTGGAGGCTGTCGGCACTGCCCATTTCTGGCAGTGGAGCGGCCCGAATGGTTTTAGTTCCAGCCTGCGCAGCCCCTCAATCATCAAGCCACAGGCCAATGCTACGGGCTTGTATACCGTTGTGGCTTCCGACAGTGCCGGCAACAGCGCAACTTCCGCCTTGTGGATTGACATTTATCCCGTTCCCAATGCGCAAGTGGCGGCCAACCTGTTTTTGTGTCCCTCGCAAAGCGCTGCTTTTCAGGCCAGTGGGGGCGTGCAATACCAATGGTGGCCCCAACAGGGACTGAGTAATGCGGCCATTGCCAATCCGATCGCAGCACCTGCGCAAACCACTACTTACAGCGTTACGGTAAGCGCCATGAACGGTTGTACTGCGGCTGCTTCAGCGGTCGCTTTTGTACATGAAGCTGAGGCGATGACCTGCAATGATTTGGTCAATGTATCGCTTGATGCCGATGGTATTGTTCCGCTTACCGGCGATTTGGTGCTGGAGGGCGATCACGAACCCGCCGGTTTTTATACGGTAGAAGTATTTGGTAATCAGGGACAACCCTTAGGCGGTTCGCTTACCTGTGCCATGCTCAATCAGACCCTCTTGTACAAAGCTACCGACCAATGTACCGGCCAGTATTGTACCGGAATGGTAAAAATAGAAGACAAACTGGCGCCAACAGTAACTTGCGCCAACCTTGTGCTGCCCTGTGTGATCACCAACCTCCATCCGGATTATCTGAATGAATTGTTTTTCCCGCCCCTGGCAAATATTTATCCAGTGGCTTCCGACAACTGCGGGCCGGTAACCCTGAGCTTTAAGGACAATTTCCTTAACCTCCCTTGTGCCGCACCTGCCAACGGCGACGATTTTACCAGTGCGGTCATCTTCCGTACCTGGACCGCAACCGACCCCAGTAACAACAAAAAAAGCTGTCAGCAGAATATTACACTCGTACGCCCGACATTAGCCAATTTGGGTATGCCAGACCCCCTGGTTACTGTTTCCTGCGAAGCGCCACAAACCAGTCCCGCATTTACAGGCACCCCGTTTGTCACTTTTAACGGACAGCGTTTTCCGCTCTTTCCGGGCGTGGGTAATTGTGAGTTCACGATCAATTATCAGGATCATCTACTGCCAATTTGTGCGGGTGAATACAAAATTCAGCGCACCTGGGTGGCCCTTGATGATTGCTTGCCCAGCGGCCCGTCCAATCCGCGCTTTTTTACCCAAATCATTAAAGTAGAAGATATTAGCGGGCCGGAAATGGCTTGTCCGGCCGACCTGACCGTAACGACCGACCCCTTCAACTGCTGTGCCACAGTGGATTTGCCCGACTTTATCGTCAGCGATAACTGCTCTTCTGTAGAGCAGGTTTCGGCGATGCTTCAGACTTTTGATCCGCAAAGCGGTGCGCCGCTGAATATGTATCAGTTGAATGGCGCCCTGGCTGATTTTCTGGGCAACAATCATTGGAACCCGGATACCCTGGCGGTTTTTGGCTTTAGTCCCTGCCTGCCCATTGGCGTACATCGGGTGAGCTTTACCGCGAGCGATCGCTGTGGTAAAACCTCAACTTGCTCCATGCAACTGACCGTAGACGACCACATTCCGCCGCAGCCTGTTTGTACTGAACTGACCAAGGTTTCCATCGGCGCCGAGGGCATGAGTCTGGTACCTGCCACGGCCTTTGATCAGGGTTCGACGGATAACTGCCAGCAGGTGCGTTTCAAGGCAAGACGAATGGTTACGGCCTGTCAGTCGAGCAAATTTTACTATGATGCCGTTAAATTTTGCTGTGAAGACATCGGCGATACCATCATGGTGGAATTGCGGGTTTATGATGTTGCGGTGCCGGCTGATTCTATTTATCTGGATACCGAATTGGAAAACAGCAATGCCTGCATGATTCGGGTAGTCGTGGAAGATAAGCTCAAACCCGTTTGTATAGCGCCAGCCAATATTACCGTCAACTGCGAAGCTTTTGACCCCGGCCTGTCAACTTACGGGGCGCCGCAGGTAGCCGACAATTGCTGTATTGATACCGTTACCGTTGCCCTTAATAATTCGCAATTTGACACCGTATGTAATCGTGGGGCTTTAACCCGCACGTTTCGGGTGAGCGATTGTTATGGCAATACCACAACCTGTTCGCAGCGGGTGGTGGTGGAATATCGGCAGGAATATTACCTGCGTTTCCCTGATGACCGCAACATCAGCGTTTGTGATGGTTCGGGTAATTACGGAGAGCCGACATTTTTTGGTGAAAACTGCGAATTGTTGGGTTATTCCTACAAAGATCAGCTGTTTACGGTGGTGCCGGATGCCTGCTACACGCTGGAGCGCACCTGGAAAGTCATCAATTGGTGCACCTATGATCCGTCCAAGCCCTGTATTTTTGTACCGAATCCGACCCCCAGTCCGCAGGCCCTCAACCCCTCCAACCTGCGAGCACCGGTGATTTCAGCGCCTGGTGCAACGGGCATTTGGGCGCCTACGGTCATTAACCTGCTTCCCGGCGAACCACAGATTAATTTCAGTCAGTTCTGGCAGCAGGACGCCAACTGTTACGAATACACGCAGATTATCAAAATCATTGATACGCAGGCGCCGCTGATCTCGAATTGCCCTTCGGAACCTGTAAAATTATGCGATCTGAGCAACAACGATGCCCAGCTCTGGAATTCGGCAGACTGGTGGGATAATGTGCATTTGTTGCATGACCTGTGTGAAGGCCCGGCTGATCTGAGTATTACCGCCCGGGATTTGTGCTCTGATACCATACTGCGGTTTCATTATCTGTTGTTTTTAGATACCGACAATAATGGATCATTGGAATCAGCAATTAACAGCGATAACCCGCCGCCGCCAGGCATGATTTATTTTAATAATGCTTTACTGCCTGGTTTTAATGGCGGAACGCTCCGGCAGTTCGATCACCGCAATGTGGCTGATGCACAGCGCTACCGCTTTGGGGTGCAAACAGAAATTAGTGGTAACTCGGTAATCGCCACCCTGCGCTGGTATTCCGGTGCAAATCCCTCGGTGCCGCAACTGCCCGTGGGCAGGCACAAAATCAAATGGTTGGTAGAAGATGGCTGTGGCAATGCAAAAATTTGTGAGTATTTTTTCAATGTGGAGGACTGCAAAAAACCGACCGTGGTTTGTACCAACGGCTTGTCGGTCAATATTATGCCGGGCGGAATGATTACCCTTTGGGCATCCGATTTTCTGCAATACACTACCGATAATTGTACTCCTGCCAATCAATTGCTCGTAGCCATTGAAAAGTCGACGGAGTCGGCGGATGAGTTTCCTGTTGATATGATGAGTGGGGTGCCACAAACGTCCGTTACATTTGATTGCTCCAACCTGTCGGATCCACAATTGGTACGCCTGTGGTCGAAGGATAAAGCCGGCAATGCCGATTACTGCGAAACCTATGTATTGATTCAGGATCAGAATGAAGTTTGTCCGGACTCCGCCAAATATATCCTGCGTGGCCACCTCAAAACCGAAGACAATCGCCCGGTTGAAGAGGCCCATGTGTTGTTCAACATCGATATGTTTCCCTCCATGAGCAGTGATCTTACAGATGTGGATGGCCGGTATGAGTTCAAGCCCCCGGTGTTGGGCCCGCAATCTGTCCTGCACCTGCAACCTTTCAAAGATGATAACCACATCAACGGCGTATCGACGTTTGACCTGGTGCTGCTGTCGAAGCATATTTTGGGTATTGAGCCGCTGCAATCGCCGTACAAAATGATTGCTGCCGATGCCAACCGCTCCGGCTCTATCACCACCCTTGATATTGTGGAATTGCGCAAACTGATTTTGGGCATTTACAACGAATTGCCGGATAATACTTCCTGGCGATTTGTAGACAAAAAATTCAGTTTCCCGCAGCCTTCCAACCCGTTTGCTGAGGTTTTTCCTGAAAAAATTGAAACCCCTGCGGTTTTGGGCCTGACGGACAGCCTCGATTTTGTGGCGATAAAAATTGGGGATTTGAATGGAAATGTCGTGCCCAACAACTTGCTCGCTGCGGAAGAACGTTTTGCCGGAAATACGACGCTGCAATGGGAAAGCGATCGGGCGGATGTACGCAGCGGCGATGAATTTACGGTGCATTTTCAGAGCAGTGCCGCATGGCTGGGTGCGCAATTCAGCCTGGATTTCTCCGGACTGACCTTGCTTGATGTCCATAAATTGCCTTCTGAATTTTATGTAGCGGGCAATGGGAAACTTAATTGTTCCTGGACGGCAGCACAGGCTCAAAGTACGCAATTGCGTTTTGCACTGCGTTTCCGCGCAGAGCGCTCAGGCGCACTGGACAAACTGTTTCAGTTCAAAAACGAGGGCTTGTCGGCGGAAGCCTATCAGGAGCAAGGCCCTTTGGCGCTGCAATTGGCCCATGGGAAATCAGACAAAACACTTTCTGCGCAGATGCCCTTTACGGTGTATCAGAATCAGCCCAACCCTGTAGCCGACCAGACGGTCATCGGGTTTTACCTGCCGGAAGCCGGGAATGTTACCTTAACGGTATTTGATGAAAGCGGCCGTCGTTTGCTACGCCGAAGCCAATCGTTTGGTGTTGGTTTACAGCAATTTACGCTTGATGCGGGCAGGCATTTGTCCGGCCGAAGCGGTTTGTTTTACTACCGGATAGAAAGCAACGCAGGTACAGAAACGCGGAAGTTTCAGGTGGTACAATCGCTGAGATAACCACTTTTTCGCGGTGCAAAAAAAAGGGCCATCTTGCTAAACAGGATGGCCCTTTATACGTTGCTCATGTTCCTCACTCATCGCTCATGTCCATCGAGTGGAAGACGTTGAGTACATCGTCGTCTTCTTCGAGGCGGTCAATGAGCTTGATGACTTGTTCTACGGCGGCGTCATCGAGTTTTTTGCTCATGTTGGGAATCCATTCCAACTGCGCACTGAGTACTTCGATATTGCGGTCTTCGAGCGCTTTTTGCATGGCGCCGAAGTCGGTAAAGTTGCAGAAGATTACCATCTCATCTTCTTCGCGGCGCAGTTCATCCAGACCGGCGTCAATGAGTTCGAGTTCGAGATCATCCCAGCTTTGGCCTTCGGCTTTCGCTTTGAATACGCCCTTGCGCACAAACTGAAAGCTCTGGCTGCCCGAGGTGCCTAAGGCGCCGCCTGCGCGGTCGAAGTACATGCGTACATTGGCCACCGTGCGGGTGGGATTGTCGGTAGCGGTTTCTACCATGATGGCGATACCGTGTGGGCCAATGCCTTCATAAAGTACCTCCTGAAAGTTATCGGCTTCCTTGCCACTGGCCTTTTTAATGGCACTTTCCACGTTGGCTTTAGGCATATTGGCCTGCTTGGCATTCTGGATGGCCAGACGTAGGCGGGAGTTATACTCCGCGTTCGGGCCACCCGCTTTTACGGCCAGCGAGATCTCGCGACCGATGCGGGTAAAGGTTTTGGCCATACCGGCCCACCGTTTCATCTTGCGTTCCTTTCGGAATTCAAACGCGCGTCCCATGCTTAGTTTTTCTTTATTGAAAATTGATTGCCAAAATTAGGCGCCGCAAAATTAGAAATTTGAACTGCAAAAAATCCCATAACTTCGCCCCGTTTTTCACCTGATTGGTTTTTATATGAAAAAAAGTCTTGTTTTTGGGGTTTTAGTATTGCTGGCGCTGCCCCTCATGCCAGCCGGCTGTCAGAATGCGAACACGACAACGGGCGAAGGCTCGGTCGAAGTTTCGGAAGGCGTGCTGCGCACTGCCAAATGGATGAAGTTTGATTACAACGGTAATCTGGAAAAAATCAAGCGCAACGACAACAAAGCGCTGATGGATTTTCTGGATTTTCACGCTGCCGTAGACGGTATTGACGGAATCAATCACGGCGTAACCTGCCTGGAGCTTATTCCGGTGGTTAGCGACAACAGCTTCGCTGAAGTTTTAGTCCTGCTCAAACCCAATCTTCGCAAATTGGTGCTCGACCGCCTCGTGCTGGCGCAGGGCCGTACCAAAAAAGAAGTTCTCCGCAAACCACTCGCCGAATGGGCGCCGGCTACCTGGGCCGCACTCAACAACAAACCCATTCCGGCCAATCCTAATTTCAGGAAAATTGACCCTGAAACCGGCAAACCGGCTTCAGGCTCTGATGCCGTACCTGCCAACGCTCCTGCCGATGCCGGAAAACGCGAAGGCGGTCAATAAAATAAGTTGAGACTGTGTTTAAAATATACACCAAAACCGGGGATCTGGGCGAAACGGCCCTCTTTGGCGGCCGTCGCGTCTCCAAAAGCCACCTTCGGGTTGATGCCTACGGAACGGTAGATGAGTTAAACGCTTTTATCGGTTTGCTGCGCGATCAGTGCAGCAACTTCACTTCGGTACAATCGGTGCTGGGCATTGTCCAGCACCGATTGTTTACCGTCGGAGCACACTTGGCCTCCGATCCGGATAAAGCACTGCCCGCGCCCGGCCTTAGCCCGGAAGATGTGCAGCTGCTCGAACAGGAAATGGACCGTATGGATGCCGGGCTTCCGCCGCTGCGGAATTTTATTCTTCCCGGCGGCCACCCCGTGGTCTCCGCTGCCCATGTTTGCCGCACCGTTTGTCGCCGCGCCGAACGCCTCGTGGTGGCCCTGTACGAGCAGGACGCGCAGCGCGTAGACGCACTGGTGTTGCAATACCTCAACCGTTTGTCCGATTACTTTTTCCTGCTGAGCCGCTATTTGTCGCAACAACTCGGCGCTGCCGAAGTGCTCTGGGAAAAGTAAATAAATACCTTTCCAATGCGTCTGATTCATTTTTCCGATACCCATCTTGGCTTTCAGGCGTATGATGTGGTGAACGACGCGGGCGTCAATGCGCGGGAACAGGATGTTTACGACGCATTCAGCCGCGTTATTGATCGTATGCTGGCGCTTCGACCCGATGCCGTGATCCACAGCGGCGATTTTTTCCATCGCCCCAGCCCTTCCAATCGCGCGCTCACCATCGCGCTCGAACAGTTGCGCCGACTCTCTGATGCCGCCATTCCCCTTTACCTTATCGCCGGCAACCACGAGACCCCCAAGTCGCACATGACCAGCCCCATCCTGCGCGCCCTGCGCAGCCTGGAGCATGTCTATCCGGCTTATGCCGAATCGCCGGAATTTTTTGAAATCGGCACACAGGTGGCCCTGCACGCCTTGCCGCATATCAACGATGCCCGACTGTTGCGCGAGGCTTTGGAAGCACTACGCCCGCTCGAAGGGCGTTGCAATATCCTGATGATGCATACCTCCTTCGGGAAAAAGTATCTGATGGAAGAGTACGGGGAGCAGATTTTTCCACCCGAATTTGAAAGCAAATTGCTTGGTTTTCAATATATTGCCTTAGGGCACTGGCATAATTTCCAACAAACCGGCGGCCATCCGAATGCCTGGTATTCCGGCAGTACAGAGCGCCTGAGCGATACGGAAGCCGGTGCGGAAAAAGGGTTTATAGTGCTTGAGCTGGACGACCACGGGCAATTGTCCCTGCAGTTTGAAACCGTAGCCACTCGGCCCTGGCTCAAGTTAGATATTCCGCATTGTGCCGATAAAAGCAGTGGCGCCATCCGCGCAGAACTGGAATTTTTCCGAGATCAGCACGACTGCACAGATGCCATTATTTCCCTGAATTTTAATGATATCCGGCCCGAACAAACCCTGGATTTATCCAATTTGCGCCTGCGGGAAATTTTCCCCGACGCCTTTCAACTCCTGCCGCGCCGCAAAATTTTCCAGGAACAGGGAGCCTTTGCGGGGCTCGAAGCCCGGCAATTCGATAGTCTGGACACGATCTTTGCCGACTACGTGCAGCGCAAATATCCCGACGACACAATCGGTGCGCGTATAGCCGACAAGGCCCGTCATTATTTCAACCGCTTCGCATGATTCTGCAGGAACTCCGTTTGCGCAATTACAAGCAATATGTGCACCTCGACCTCGCGTTTCGCGAAGGTTTGGTGGGGATTATCGGGCGAAACGGGGCCGGAAAATCCACCCTTTTTGAAGCGATTTTGTATTGTTTGTTCGGGCGGGATGTCAACAGCAAAGAGTTTATCCGCTCTGTGCTGGCCGAGCCGAAAAGCAATGTTTCCCTGACCCTGGTTTTCCTTGTCGGCGAACAACAATACCGGGTTGAACGCGAATTTCGGGGCAAAACCCTGAGCGTCGGCGCCGAATTGTATAAAAATGATCAGCAAATTGCAAAAGGCGCTGCCGCAGTAAACGAAGAAGTGGCCCGGATTCTGGGTATGGAACAGGAGGGTTTTAAACGCTCTGTTTTTTCCGGACAAAAAGAACTGGATCAGCTTTCCCATGTCGGTGGTGAGCAGCGTAAACGCATGGTGCGTAAAATGTTGGGCCTCGACCGCCTGGATGAAATTCAATCGGCGGTCAACAGCGATATAAAAGATTTAAAACATCAGGTCATCGGGCAGGAGCAAAACCTGTTGCCGGAAGAAGCCGTTCAGGCCCTCGAAACGGGGCGGGTTGCGCTTGTTGAAAAACTGAAATCGTTTGAACAAAAACTGAAGGACGCCGAAACGGCGCGCAGCGAACAACGCGCCGCTTATCAGGAAGAAAAACTGCGTTTTGACGCTGAAGCCCGTAAATATGAGCAATTTAATGCGCTGAACGCACAACTTTCCGCACGCTCGGAACGCAGCGAACAACTCAAACAGGCGCACGGGCTTTTAGAAAAACATCTGGCCGATCTGAAAGCAAAACAGACCGCCGTGCAGGCACAAAGCGGCGTTTTTGATGCTTTTCTGAATGATAAAAAACAGCTTGAACGCTTAGAGCAGGAGAGTCGGCGCCAGCTGAACCTTGAACAGCGCCGCGAGCAAATAGCAAAAAATACAGAAGAGCAAACGCTCGTTCAGGATCGCCTGCATACCCACGCGGCGCAACTCAAAACGCAGCCGGCATTAGAAAATGAAATTCGGGAACAGTTGGAAAAATTGCAGCTGACCCGCAGCGCCATCGAATTCAAACTGAAGCTGCATCAGGAACGCAATATTGAGCTCGGCGCCATCAAACAACGCCGCGACGAACGCCGTAAACAAATTGCCGGTTTGCAACAAATCGGCCGCGAAGGCACCTGCCCAACTTGTTTCCAACCCGTATTAGACGCCTACGACCGCGTGTTGGCTGAGTTGCAGGATCAGGTGGATCTGATTGAACGTCAGGAGCTTATCAAGATAGAAAGCGAACTGGAGCAACTGCGCAACGAAGGGCTTTTACTCCGCAAACAGGAGGCCGAGCAGGCGAAAGCGCTGGAAACCTTGCAGGCACAGCATGTACGCCTCGGCGAAGTATTCAAGCAACAGCATCAGGATGAACGGGAGTTGGAGCGCCTGCAACAGGAGAAAATCCGCCTTGAAGTTTATGTGCGGGAAATTGGTCAGGTCGACTTCGATGCCACTAAGTATCAGACCCTGAAAAGCAGTGTCGGGAAACAGGAGCCGGAATACCTGCAATTCAAAAACGAAGAGAGTTACATTGCCCGCGAACTACCCGAAACAGAACGTCGCCTGAGCCAAAACCTCAGCGAACAAACTGCCGCTACTCAAGCCCTGGAGCAACTCCAAAGAGAACGCAGCGACCTGAATTTTAATCCGCAGGACTACGAAGCGGCCCGCCTGCGCCTGACCGGCTTTGATGTCATTATTGCAGCACATGAAGCAGCGGTAAAAGAGGCAGAATTGCAATGCCTGCACAGCCGCAATGAAATAGATAAATTGCAGACGCAATTGAACACCAATGCGGCAATCAAGGCGCAAATCAGCGATAAACTCTCGGAAATTGACGTATTGGATCGCTTAGCCAAGCTGCTCGGCACTTTCAAAACCGAAATTCTGGAGCGCGTGAGTCCGGCCATATCGCAGGAGGCCGGCGCCTTGTTCAGCCGCATCACGCAGGGAAAATATGAAAGTATCCGCGTGGATGAAAACTTTGATTTCAGTATCGCCGATGCCGCGGTGTATTACCCCATCGAGCGTTTTTCAGGCGGCGAAATTGACCTGGCCAATTTTTGCCTGCGCATCGCCATCACGAAGGCTATTGCCGAACTGAGTGGGGCAGAAGCCTTAGGTTTTTTGGCTTTTGATGAAATTTTTGGCAGCCAGGATGAAGAGCGCCGCTACGAAATCATGTCGGCCCTGCATTTTCTGCAAGAGCAGTTCCGACAGATTTACATTATTTCCCATAATGAAGGCCTTAAAGACCAGTTTCAGCATATTCTGGAGGTGAAAAACGGGGTAGGAGGGAGTACAGTGGGCTGGATTTGAACTAAAAAAACCTGACCGGAGACGACACCGGGCTGGGCAACCCGGTGCGCCTCGCAGCAGTCAAAATCCAGACTCCATCTTAAACCAAATCTAATTTCTGTATACTGTATCCACTCATTGCTTGTGTATCAACGCGCTGCCCCGCGCATTTCCATCCTGTAATACGGCGATGTAAATGCCTTTACTCCAGCTGTTTACATTGATTTCATGCGTTTCTCCTGATGGCCATTCACCCTGCCAGATCAGGCGACCATCAGACTGGTAAATGCGCAGTAGCCCGCCCGAAACCTGTCGGCCCGGCGTTTGCAGGCGCAATGTGGACTGCACCGGATTGGGCGCAACCACAAAGGCAAAACTGTTTTGGGCAACTGGCGACCACAGCCCCGTGCTGGCTTCCTGGTAAAGATCCCGGACAGATTCCGGGATTAAGGCGTGGTTGTAAATTTTCACCTCATCCAACACGCCTTTGTAATTGTATTCCGTATTGCCGGGCAGAATTTGCCCAAAAAGCATTGCCACGGAAGTAGTGCGGATTTTACCGCTGAGGTTGCGATAGCTGTGCAAGCGCCCGTTGAGGTACAGAGCCAGCAACTGACCGTCGTAGGTCGCTGTTACATGGTAAAAACTATCGGTTTGCAGCGCAAATTCGGTATCAAGGTCGCTGACGGCATTGAGGGTGTTCACCGTCCAGCGCAAGTGTTTTTCCGGCGTAAAGGAAATTTTCCAGCGGTTTTGCCAGGAGCCATGTGATATCAGAAAGCTCTCTTTCGCGGGCAGTTCGCTCGCCTTGAACCAGGCCGATACCGTGATGCCATCCTGAAAATTGAGTACAGGCTGCGAATTGACGCTCACGCGGCTGTTGACGCCATTGAAGCTGAGGGCCTGCTGTGCGCCGCCAAAAACATCGTTGACAAAACTCGTTCCAAACGGAATGCCATGTAATTGATTCAATGTCAGGTCGTTGGCATTTCCTGAAAATTTGTAGAATGCAATTAATTGTGCATTGTTGGCTTGAAAATTTTTGACCAATAATTTGCTGTTGTACACAGTACTCAGGCCTTCGTCGTCCGTAACTTTTATCGTCAAATTGTAAATTCCTTCCCCCGTTGGCGCCGTCCATTCTACGCTGTTGCCAGTACCGCTGAAACTCCCGCTACTGAAATTCCATTCAAAGCTGAGCGGGTCGTTATTGGGGTCAATGGCGTTGCAGCTCAGCGACAAAGTGCCGCCGGGCACACTGTAGCCCAGCCCTTTGTCGACGTTGATGATTTGTGGCGCGAGGTTAATTTCCGGCACTACCTGTACATTGAGCAAAGCCGTATCGCGCAGGCCGTTGCCGTCTTGTACAATCAATTGCAGGTTTACCGCGCCTGAGGTGGCCGGGGCAGTCCATTGAGCGCTGTTACCGTTAGGGTTTAAGGTGCCGCCTCCGGCCGACCAAAAGAATTCCAGAGTGCCCGAATCGCCAGGCTGTACTTGCGCAAAAAGCGAGGTGCTTTGAGCAATTTCTACCGGGTTTTTTGCAGCAGCCAGTGCTTGTATACGCGGCGCCCGTTGCCAGCTTTGCTTAGTTTGCATATAATCCACCACTACGCCACCCACCAAAAACTGATTGTTTTTATAAAGGCGGGTTGCGCCGGCCGGACAAACCGATACCAGCAGCACGCCATTGGCCGGGATGCTGATGCTTACACCGCCACTTGCTGATTCAACTAAAAATTCCTCTGAAATGGCGTCGTAAAGATCGGCTGGCGCCTGACCTGCATCAAAAGCTATGCTTTGCACGCTGTTGTAGGGATTAAAAAAAAGATACGTAGGATAAGCGGCGTCCTTATAAAAGTCGGTTTTTAGGACGTTGATTTTCAGGATTTTATCAACATTCGTTTTTTCAACCATCGCTCCCAGATACCCAATGGAGCCGGTGCTGTACAGCGATAAATTGGTGGCGGCCCAGTTGCCGCCCAGGGCATCGCCAGTGGAGTAGGGCGACAGGTTTTGCCATTTTTCGCGCAGGGCTTCATAACCGACAACGCGTTCCGGGTCATTGGCATTCGACCAGGCGTTGGCATCCTGGTAATTGGCGGGCAAAAAGCCGGGATAGTACAGGCGGGTGGCATTGGCGAGGTTGAGCACCCATTTGCCGATAGCCCGCGCGAAGCGCTTGTCGTAACGCACCATGGGCACCAGAGCAGCGGCGTGTTGCACGCCGTTGAGCTGGAAGGCATAGTCGTTGCCATTGTCGTTGGCTTCGCCGACCAGTCCGGAGCAATCAAAACTGCCCCATTTGCCAACAATAGTGCCCCAGCCGCGCAGCGGGCCGCGGTTAAAAGACCAATTGAGCATTTTTTCCACATCATAGCGGGTGCCGATTTCGGCATTCATGCGGGCCGCACAGAGGGTACCATAAGGGAGTTGAAGCTCGTAGGAGGGATTGGCCTGCCAATCGTTCAGGAATTCCAGCGACCATTCCGCGCCTTTGCGGTACTGTTCATTGCCGGTCTGTCGATAAGCGTTGTAGAGCAGCCAGGCGTAAGCGCCGGCGGCTTCGGGTTCATGCACGCCGTTCGGGTTGGGCTGCATGGTTTGAAAGTTGAAAGCGCGGTAGTCAAAATTACCTTTTTGCCAGGGCGTTTCGCTGCCGCCAAGGGCTTGCACAGCGGCCAGCATCCGGTCGGCCACGCTTACAAACTGCGTGGACGCTTCGCTGCCCGGCGCGGGCGGGTAAAGATCGCAGAGCTGGTAGAAATACACATTGGGCATCATGTCGTACCACCAGTCGGAGCCGGTGCCGCCGCCTTTGCTGTTGAGGTAAAGGTTCAGGCCATTATTTTTATTATAAAAATCCTGCGACATGTCTAACCAGTTCTGCCCAAACTGATTGCGTTTATCAATGCCGCACAAAGTAGCGCCCACAAGCGAAGGTAAAACATTGATGCCTTCATTGCCATTCGGGCTGTTGGTACCTACATAGGTGTGCATGCTGAATGCCGGTTTTTGCGGATAATTGACGCCGGCAGGCTGAATGCTCACCAAGGGCAGGTATTGGCCCGTTTTGTTGATGTCGTATACAAAAGAATCATAACGCAGGGCCACGGTGCGCCAATCGCGCATATTGTATGGCGCGGGCTGGTTGGGCATTTGTTCAATGCGCGGAATATTGATCTGATTGCTTTGGGCCAGCACAATTTGGCTGGTCAAAAGCAGGAATAACAGTAGTTTTTGCATATTTTCGGATTAATACCCCGCGTTTTGTCGCAACTGCGGGTTCAGGTCAATTTCGGATTGTGGAATGGGAAATACTTCATTTTTGCCCACCTGAAATTCGGGCAGGCGGTCTTTGGCAATGCCCCAACGCACTAAATCGAAGAAGCGATGACATTCAAAACCCAGCTCGAACTGGCGTTCGCGGCGCACGGCTTCAATCAGCTCCTGCTGTACGGTCGTGGTGACGGGTGGTAGCGCGGTAGCCGGATTACTTGCCTGCGCACGGGCGCGGGCGCGCACCTGCTCAAGCGCTGCGAGGGCATCGGCCGGGCGGCCCAGCTCGGCGGCAGCTTCAGCCTCCCAGAGCAGTACTTCGGCGTAGCGAATGGCGCCATAGTTGATGTCGCCGTCGGCTTTTTGGGTCACTTCCGAGGCGGCTTGCAGGTATTTGCGCGGACTAAATCGGGTACTCGAAAACGAGTTTTTGTACACTACGCCGAAGTAGTCCTGGTTGTTGCTGGCGATGGTAAAACTGCGGCGCGGATCTGTGGGATCAAACGAGTCGTAATACTGCTGCGTCACTTCAGCAAAACCGTAGCCATCCACTACTTTTTTGGATAACCACCACTGATTCAGGGAGTTGCCCACGCCAAGCTCTAAGTTGCTGTGTTGAATTTCCCAAACGGATTCCTGGTTGTTTTGCGTGTTTTCGCGGAAATTATCCTGGTAATCCGCCATTAACCCGTAAATACCGAGGTTTTTGACTTTACCCACATATTCCAGCACTTTTTCCCAGTTTTTGCTGTATAAATAGGTTTTGGCGGCCAATGCATAGGCGGCGCCACGGGTGGCCCGGCCCACATTGGTACTGCTGTGGCTGAGGGGCAGGCGCTCGGCAGCGGCATCACAATCGGCTACAATCTGATTGTAAATTTCTGCACGCGCCGTTTTCGGTACTTTCAGCTCGTCGGGTGGCGTCACTTTGGTGTAAAGCACCACATCGCCAAAGACTTGGGTGAGCAGGAAATAGTAGTAGGCGCGCAGGAAATAGGCCTCACCTTCAATGCGCGCTTTTTGTGTGGCGTCCATCTGTACGGCGGGCAATTTATCCAGCACTAAGTTGCACTGTGCAATGCCACGATAATTCAGCGCCCAGAAACTGCCAAACTCTTCCGTGCGCGGCGTGTGGGTGAAGGCATCCAGTTCGGTGAGGCCCGTGCGGCTGCCATCGCCGCCGGTGACGGCTTCGTCGGAAGCAATTTGCCCAAAAGCCCAATAGAAATTATTGTTGCCCGAACTGAACAACAAGGGCTGGTAGGCGGCATTGATGGCTTGCTCGGCATCGTTGGCCGTTTGGAAAAACGAGCCGGCATCGAGCGTACCTAAGGGATCTTTATCGAGAATTCCCTGACAAGAAATAAGGGAGATGATTGCTATAAAAACGAACAGTTTTTTCATTGTAAATCAATTTTTTGGTGGATTAAAACTGCATTTGAACGCCAAAAATAAAAGTGCGCGGCGCGGGCACAGTGCCCCAGTCGATCCCCACTGCGAGATCGGATGAAATATTCAAACCGCGGGTATCATTGGTATTGGCCTGGATTTCCGGATCGAGGCCCGGATATTTGGTAAACGTGAGCAGGTTTTGAGCGGTCAGGTAGGCGCGCAGCCCGGCAATATGTTTGCTGCGAATCAGGCTTTTGAAGCTATAGCCCAGCGTTGCATTGCGCAGGCGCAGGTAGGAGCCGTCGTACAGGAAACGGGTGGAGGCGCGGCGGTTGCCGTTGCGGTCGTCGACGCTGACTTTCGGGAAAATTTCGCTTGGGTTTTCCGGTGTCCAGCGGTTCAGGATGTCGCGGTAGCTGTTGAAACCGCGCAATTGGGTTTCGTAGGCAAAATTGCCGTACAGGAAATACAAATCATTGCCGCTAACCCCTTGCAGCAGGGCCGAAAAATCGAGGTTTTTCCATTGCAGACTCAGGTTGGCGCCGAAGGTAAAATCGGGGAAGGGGCTGCCGGCATGGCTGCGGTCTTTGTCGTCAATGACATTATCGCCGTTCAGGTCTGCAAACTTGACATCACCGGGCCGGGTGTCTTTGTTTTGAAACGCGTGGGCGTCAATTTCCTCTTGGGTCTGGAAGATACCTTCCATTTTCCAGAGGTAAAAAGATCCGATTGGCTGGCCGGGTTCGGTGCGGGTGAGCGGGCCGTCGGAGAGGCCGAAACCGCCGAGAATCGGCTCGCCTTCAGCAAGCGAGACCACCCGGTTTTGCAGGCCGGAAATATTGCCGCCTACACTCCAGAACAGTTCTCCACGGCGTTCTTTATAATTGACGGAAAGCTCCCAGCCTTTGTTTTCTACTTTACCGGCATTTACAAAAGGAGGGTTTTGGTCGCCCCCGGAAAGTGGCACCGGCACGCGCACGAGGATGTCGTCGCTTTGCTTGTTGTACCAATCGGCAATGATAGAAATGCGGTTATTCCACAGGCTCACATCAAGGCCAACGTTGGTTTGTGTGGTGGTTTCCCATTTGATATTGGCGTTGCCGCCTTCTACAATTTTAGCGCCGTTCACCACCTGCCCGCCAAAAGAATAGACTTTCTGGCCGCTTGCAATCAGCGAGCTATATGGGTAATTGCCGATTTCCTGATTGCCCAATCGGCCCCAGGACGCGCGCACTTTGAGTGCGGAAACAAATTTTATCCGACGGAAAAATGCCTCGTTGGAAATATTCCAGGCGCCGGAAACGGAAGGGAAATAGCCCCAGCGGTTATTGATACCAAAACGGGACGAACCGTCGCGGCGCAGGGAGGCGCTCAGGATGTAGCGGTTGTCGAAGTTCCAGCCGGCCTGCCCGAAGTAGGAGAGCAGCGCCCATTCGGTTTCCACACCACCAGCCCCGATGTCGTCAATATCAACCACTAAACCATTATTCAGGTATCGGAAAAGCGGGTCTGTACGCGGGAAATTGCTGATAGATGCGCCGAGAAAATTGGTTTTATTCTGGATGGCCTCCATACCGGCAAGCAAGTTGAATTTGCCGGCGCCGAACTTGCGGCTGTAATCCAGGGTGTTTTGCCAGATCA
This sequence comes from Chitinophagales bacterium, assembly GCA_017303875.1. Taxonomy (GTDB): domain Bacteria; phylum Bacteroidota; class Bacteroidia; order Chitinophagales; family Saprospiraceae; genus M3007. Next base: position 46,805 of record JAFLBP010000012.1, read on the forward strand.
GGTTGCGATCAAAAACACGGCCTTCGGAAAGCGAAGAAGGCGTATAAATGGCCTGCGAAAGCTGTTGTTTGAATTGTTTTTCATTTTCAAACAGGAAGTCGCCACCCAGCGAAGTGCGGGCCTTAAAGCCTTTAAAAGGCGTCAATTCCACAAATACATTTCCAAAAATGCGGTTGCGCTGAATGGTCCAGTCGGTAGCATCCACAAACGCCAGCGGATTGGCATTGCCGTCGCCATACAAGGTGGGGTCGCCGAGCAGCGAGCTGACATTGTAGTACGCGCCATTGGGCTGATAAATGGGGAAAACGGGCGCCGCAATCAGGGTGTAGCGGATGCCGCTGGGTTCGTTGCCCGGGCCGAAGCCGTCGCCGGAAGAGTTGATCACTTTCCGGTCGGTAAAGGAAAAAGAAAGGTTATTGCCGATTTTGAACCAGCCATTTCCGGTTTCGCCATTGAGGCGCAGGTTGTATTTTTTAAAGCCCTGACCGCGAAAAGTACCTTGCTGATCGAGGTATTCTCCCTCTACAAAATAGTTGCTGTGTTCGCCGCCACCCGACGCTGAAAGCGAATAGCGCTGTACCGGCGCGCGGTTAAACAGCAAATCCAGCCAGTTATTATCAGGCAGGGTATCCAGCATGGCAAGATCGTAAGTGCCCAATTGGTTGGCCGGGTTACGCAGTGTATTGGCATTGTTGATGGCCTCATTGCGGATTTCCATGTATTCGCGGGCATTGAGCAGCTCGGGCAGGCGGTTTACCTCCGAAAAACCCGTGTAGGCATCGAAACTAAAGGTTGGTTTGCCGGATTTACCCTTTTTGGTCGTAATCAGCACCACCCCGTTGGCAGCCCGGGAGCCGTAAATGGCCGCTGCCGCGCCGTCTTTGAGTACTTCAATACTTTCAATGTCGGTGACGCTGAAGGTATTGATATTGCCGGTGGTGGGCACGCCGTCGATGATAAACAAAGGGTTGTTGTTGCCCAAGGTGCCGGCGCCGCGAATACGCACGGCAATATCGTCGCCCGGTGCACCGGTGGTTTGGGTAATTTGTACCCCGGCAGCCTGGCCTTGCAGCGCCTGGTCGATGCCGAGTACCACTAATTTTTCAAGGTCTTTGCCTTTAACCGTAGCAATGGCCGAGGATACCTCGCTTTTAAACTCTTTGCGGTAACCGGTAACTACCACATCATTGAGCACGTTGCCCGCAGGTTTCATTTCAACGTTGAACGTGCTGTGGCCAGCTACTGGCAGCTCCTGGGTTTCGAGGCCCACATACGAGAAAATTAGCACGGCATCAGGAGCGACTGCGATCCGGAAGCGACCTTCGAGGTCGGTCGCCGTGCCGTTGGTGCTGCCTTTTTCTTTAATGGTGACTCCAATGAGCGCCTGGCCGTCTTCGCTGCTGCTGACGAGGCCGCTTACATTGATCTGCTGGGCGCCGGCAATGGTACTAAAAGCAAGGAAAAGCAGGGCGGAAAACAGTTTTAAAAAAACGTTCCCGCCCCTGGACCCTGTGTAGATTTTGTAGAAATATGATTTCATAGAATGTCGTTTTGAATTTGCTGCAGGGGAGGAATAAAAGCAGCAGGGCAAATGTTGGGTAAAGGGGATTTTAAAAATGATACTATTCTCGAAAAGTATAATACTTTTGCGAATTATAAATATTTGCCATTATGAACATTTACCGTGAAATTACCCCGCTCAAAGAGCCGGATGTATTTGTTGTGCTCGATTCGGTGAGCAACGGGTTTGATTATCCGATTCACAACCACCCGGAATATGAGCTGAATCTGATCGCCGGTATGAGTGGCTCACGGATTGTTGGCGACTCCACGGAGCGTTACAATGATTTTGATCTGGCGCTGATTGGCCCCTATTTATACCATAAATGGGATGGCGATGCGGCCCTGCTGAGTGAAGAGCGACCTTATCGGGTGATTACCATTCAGTTTGGAATGGATTTGTTCAATGCCCATTTGTTGCAAAAAGAGCGTTTTTTTAAAATCCGGAAGTTGCTCGATGATTCGCGGCGGGGGGTGAAATTTCAGGGGAAAACCATCATGGATGCCATGCAAAAAATGATTGCGCTCACCGAAGACAAAGGCTTTTTGAATGTGCTTGAATTTTTGTCGCTGCTCGATCTCCTCTCCCGTTCCGATGAACGCGATTTCCTAGCCAGTGAAGGTTTTACGCCGCAGGCGTTTAAATCCGGCAACGATCGCATTCAAATTGCCTACGCCTGCATCCTGCGCAATTTTTCCAATCCGGAGCTAAAAATGGGCGATATTTCCAAGTTGGTGAACATGAGCGAATCGGCCTTCAGCCATTTCTTTCAAAAATATACCAATAAATCTTTTACCCAGTTTTTGGTAGACGTGCGCATCGGGCATGTTTGCAAACTGCTGCTCGATACCGACCATACCATCAAGCAGATCTGCTTCCAGTCGGGCTTCAACAACCTGGCAAATTTTAACCGCCTGTTTAAAAAAAATAAAGGCTGCACCCCGCTTGATTACCGCCGCCGCTTCCAGACCAATCAGGTGTTCGACTGGGTGCACCAAACGACACCCTGGCAGTTTTTGCCTTCCCGCACGGCAACCATGGATAAGCTGATGCCGGATAAATATTCTACCCGTTTGGTACATGTTTAAAGCATCTGAAACGCAGGATTTTATTTTTACCTGTTCCGACTAAAAAGCAAGCATTGGGCTGTCCTTGCAAACTTTATTTTGCCGAGAAATGCAATTATAATAGAGTATCCTGTTTTTTTAAATATGGTATTTTCAGTAAAGTATCATTATTTTCTATAATTGTATTATTCATGGTTGTGATGCCGTGGCACCTTTGCCCTGCTGCGCAACCCTGGTGTTGCCAGTCCCAACCGTTTTTTTGTACTAAACAATTTAAAATAGCATGAAACAGTTGATACGATCGCTGTTGTTGTCGGCCACTTTTCTCGGCGCGTGGAGCGCTTTACAGGCCCAGACACCAGTTGCGAATTATTCCTTTTCGGGTAATGCCAAAGACACTTATGGAAACCATGCTGCCGTGCATGGCGCCCGCCTCGGCGCCGACCGTTTCGGCAATGCCAATGGCGCATTTTACTTCGACGGCGCACAGGCTTATTTGCAGGCGCCCAACAGCGCAGCCCTGAATTCTGACTACACCACCCTTGCTTTTTGGGTGAAACCTGCCACACTCCCTGCTCAGGGAGAGGTTTACCTGATTTCTTTTGGCGGTTGGCAGGAGCGTTTTAAAGTATCGGTGCCGACCCACGGCAAATGTATCTGGACCACCAACGGTAGCAACGGTATTTCCGATATGGATGCCGGCGATGGCAACGTACTGGTGCCGGGTACCTGGACACATGTGGCGTTTGTACACGACAACAGCAAAGACCGCATTTACCTCAACGGGGTGCAGGTGGCGGAAAAAAATGTGGGCGGTACCCTGAGTTCCACAGACAAGCCACTTGGTATCGGCTACGATGCCATTGGCCTGGGCAACTTTTTCGACGGTGCGCTGGATGAGGTGATGTTGTTCGGCTCGGCGCTTTCGGCTGCTGAAATTGCAGCTTTGTATGCAGCACAAAACACAGCGCCAGCCATTCCGAATGGCATTGTTGCGGCCTATCCGTTTTCCGGCGATGCGCAGGACCTGAGCGCTTTTGCGAACCACGCGCAGGCGACGAACGTGGCAAGCGCTACAGACCGCTTTGGATTTGGCAAATCGGCCTACTATTTTGAATCGGCTAAAAGTGCGGGCGTGGTTGCGCCCAATTCGGCTGTACTCAATTCGGCCTACACGACCATCAGTTTTTGGGTAAAACCAAGCGCTTTCCCCGTGAGCGGAGAGGCATTCCTGCTCTCCAATGGCGGCTGGCAGCAGCGCTGGAAAATTTCACTCCCTTCTCATGGCAAACCGGTATTCACTACCCATGCCGGTGGCGCCTGCTGCTCCGATATGGACTCCGGTACTCCGCTTGCGCTGGGCGCCTGGACACATGTGGTGATGACGCACGACGGCACGAAAGACATTATCTATTTCAACGGCGTGCAGGTAGCGGAGAAAAACGTGAGTGGCGCGCTCGACCCAACCACCCATCCCTTTGGTATCGGCTTCGATCCGATTGACAAAGCCGGTTATTTTGATGGTGCAATTGATGATGTGGCCATCCTGAATGTGGCACTTGGGCCCCTGGAAGTAGCCGCACTGTACGCAACAGGCAGTACTTTCCCGGGCGTGGCTTCCGATCAGGTAGCCGAATATGAACTCAATGGCAATGGTCTGGACAATACCCAGTATGGCAATGATGCCCGTGTTGGTGGTGTTGCCGGCACCGATCGCCATGGCTGGGCTAATAATGCGATGGTGTTTGATGGTACGGAAAATTCCGGTGCAGTAGCGGATAATTCCCCGGCACTGAATTCCGACTTTACCACCATCAGTTTCTGGGTAAAACCGACAGAATTCCCGGTTTCGGGTGAGGTGTTTCTCTTTTCCAATGGCGGCTGGCAGGAGCGACTGAAAATTTCGTTGCCGGGCCACGGCAAACCCGTGTTCACCACCCATGCCGGTGGCGCTTGCTGCTCCGATATGGATTCGGGCACGCCGCTTGCCCTGGGCGCCTGGACGCATGTTGCCATGACCCACGATGGCGCCAAAGACATCATTTATTTTAATGGTGTAAAAGTGGCTGAAAAAAATGTGAGCGGCGCATTGGATAAAACCAAACACCCGCTGGGCATTGGTTTTGACCCGATTGATAACAGTGGCTATTTTAAAGGGGCCATGGATGAAGTGCAGGTATACAAACGCGCCCTGAGCGAAGCCGAAATTGCCGCTCTTTTTGCCGCGCAAAACTCGGCGCCCGTGGTAGCAGGTGATCTGATTGCCAATTACACGTTTAACGGCAATACAGAAGATCATACGGCCTATCAGAACCACGCTTCCGTAATTTCCGCACAAACAGCGCAGGATCGTTTTGGTAAATCCAACCACGCCTATCGTTTTAACGGACAGTCGGGCCTCGTGGCTGCAAATTCCCCGCAGCAAAACAGTCCGAATACGACCATTAGTTTTTGGATAAAACCTGATGCTTTCCCCGTTAGCGGAGAAGCTTACCTGCTCTCCAACGGTGGCTGGCAGGAGCGCTGGAAAATTTCATTACCCGGCCACGGCAAACCTGTGTTCACGACCCATGCCGGTGGCGCCTGCTGCTCGGATATGGATTCCGGAACCCCGCTTGCGCTGGGCGCTTGGACACATGTGGTGATGACCCACGATGGCGCTAAAGACATCATTTATTTCAATGGTGCAAAAGTGGCGGAGAAAAACGTGACGGGGGCTTTGGACGCTACCGTTCATCCCCTCGGTATTGGTTTTGACCCGATTGACAATGCCAATTATTTCCAGGGCGCCCTTGATGAGGTACAACTCTACAAACGCGCCCTGAGCGAAGCTGAAGTTGCAGCCTTGTACAATACACAAAATACGGCGCCCGCAGCCATCGATACAGAAGCGCCCTGCGCACCGCTGAACCTGGCAGCCAACGTATTTTTCACCAACATCACCCTGAGCTGGTTGCCTGCCGAAGACAATGTGGGCGTTGTGGCGTACAATGTGTACCGCAATGGCCAGCTGGAGCAGACAGTTGCTGAAACACAAGCATATTTCCCTGCTTTACAGCAACTTACCCCTTATGTTTTCGCAGTAAGTGCTTTGGATGCCGCCGGTAATGAATCGCTGCTGAGCAGCCTGAATGTTACTTCAGGCGAAGAGCAGACCCCCGACGTAACGCCGCCAACCGCGCCGGCGAACCTGCAAGCTTCCACAGGGGCCAACTCTGTGTTGTTTTCCTGGGATGCCTCCACCGACGATCGCAGTGTTGAAGGCTATGTGGTACAACTCGACGGGGTGTTTTTTGACTCCATCCCGGCCACACAGGTGTCCATCTTTATCGGCGGGCTGGATTCGGAAACGCCTTACACCCTGGGTGTTTATGCGTACGATAAAGCCGGTAATGATTCGCCCATTGCAGAACTCGACATTACTACGGAAGATGAAATTGATACCGGCGAGCCAGGACTGGTTGCGCATTATCCTTTTGAGGGCAATGCCAACGACGCCACGCCTTATGCCAACCATGGCGTGCCGGGCGGCAATGTGAGTTATGTAACGGCAAATCACCCTAACGGCGGTTTACAGGCTGTAAAATTCGATGGTCAGGCCGATTCGATTCTCGCACCAAATGCCGTTCAACTGATTTCCGATTTCACCACCGTTGCCTTCTGGATTCGCGTGGATGAAACCAATCCGCTGGATCCGGAATCGTATGTGCTCGACTTCGGGCACTGGGATCAGCGCTGGAAAATTTCCCTGCCACAGCACTTGAAAATTGTATGGACCACCAACAGCAAAACCACACAGTTCCCCAGCCTGATCAGCGATATGGATTCCGGCGACGGCAATGAAATGGTGAAAGGTTTTTGGTGGCATGTTGCGATGGTACACGATGGCACCAATGATAAAATTTATGTCAACGGGCAACTTGCCAACTCCAAGCCTGCACAGGGCAAGCTCAATACCACGGCCCGTCCTTTGGCCATGGGCAACAACCCGATTGAAGGCGGTCAGTATTTTAATGGCTCCTTGGATGAACTGAAAATCTACAACCGCGCCATTACCAATGCAGAAGCGGAAAACCTGTTTAATTCCGGCACAACCGGCCTGAATGATCTGGCGCAGGATGGGCTTCAGGGCTTTATCCATGCAGTTTTCCCGATTCCTTCAACTACCGTGCTGCATGTGAAGCACCAGTTCAGTAATCAGGCCTTACAACTTCGGGTATTTGATGTACAGGGCCGTCAGATAGATGCCATACGTTATGATGCAGGGGAAATTCCGGCAGGACAGCTCAGCCTCAAAACCGAAGCGTATCCGCAGGGCAAGTATTTCCTGAATTTTGTACTCAACGGTAAAAGCATCGGCTCCGTCCGTTTCAGCAAACTCTAAGCGCTAAATATCTTTTCGTACAGATAACAGGCCATGTGCAGGCAGTCCAATTCCCCGCTTTCTGCCTGATCGCAATGTTGCGAAACACATGGCCTACTTTTAACCCATTAATAAGATGGCCGACAGATTTTCTGAAAACCCTATTATCAAAACAGCCGACATTAAGCCTTCCTCACCTGATATGGTTGTGGAATGTGTGCTCAATCCGGGTGTTTTTTCCTTTGCCGGTAAAACCTGGCTGATCCTCAGGGTCGCCGAGCGTCCGCGTCAGCATACAGATTCCGTTTCCTTTCCGGTAATGGATAAGCATGGGCGGCTTAAAATTGTGTCGTTCCAAAAGGATGACCCGGCACTGAACCTGAGCGATCCGCGAATGGTCAAACATAGCGGCATTACCTATTTGTCTACGCTTTCCCACCTGCGATTGGTTTGTAGTGATGACGGCGTTCATTTTTATGAGCCTGAAAATTTTCCGACCATTATTTTCGGACAAAGTCAGCTGGAGACATTTGGTATAGAAGATTGCCGGGTAGCAAAAATTGATGACGTATACTGCCTTACATTTACCCAGGTAAGTGAACACGGTGTAGGCGTAGGCCTGATGCGCACCAAAGACTGGATGAATTTTCAGCACGATGGCATGATTTTGCCGCCACACAACAAAGATTGCGCAATTTTTGAAGAGCAGATCAATGGTGTTTATTACTGCCTGCATCGTCCTTCGGGCATTGATCTGGGCGGAAATTTCGTTTGGATCGCTTCTTCGCCCGATCTCCTGCACTGGGGCAATCATACCTGTATCCTGCATACTCGCCCGGGTATGTGGGACTGCGCACGCGTAGGCGCCGGCGCAGCACCAATCAAGACCAAAGCGGGCTGGCTGGAAATTTACCACGGCGCCGACTTTAACCATCGTTACTGCTTAGGTGCTGTGCTGCTCGATCTTGATGATCCCTCAAAAGTGATCGCCCGCTCCGAGGCGCCACTCATGGAACCCCTCGCTCCTTATGAGCAAACCGGTTTTTTTGGAAATGTAGTTTTTACCAACGGACATATAGTGGACGGCGACGAACTCACTGTGTACTATGGTGCTTCCGATGAAGTGATCTGCGGTGCAAAATTTTCGATTCAGGCCATTCTGGATGACCTGCTGACCGTCGCCGCTGCAAAAAAGGCAATACAAACTGCTTAAATAACGGGTAATCCGTGCCGGGGGCGCCCCCCGTACCCCCGGTACTTTATCCGTACTATCCGCCCTATGCTCAACAAACTTACACAAGAAATCAGCTTCTTTCAATCCCATTCACTCGGGATGCGTATGCTGCTGCTCACCAACCTCATTTACGGATTGGTACAACCCATAATTGAATTGTTCGTAGGTGCGTACATTATGCGCAACTCCGAAGACCTCTCCTTAGTGGTACTCTTTCAATTAGCGGTGTACACAGGAATCCCCACGACTTTTGGCATTAATGGCTGGCTGCTCAAGCGCGTATCCATTGCACATTTATACGCTTTTGGCATGTTGCTCAGCGGCGTTAGTATGTTCGCCATGATGTCGCTCAAGGAATTAGACAGTGTGGGCGTATTTTTTGCTGGCCTCATCATGGGACTTTCCTACGGGTTTTTCTGGGCAAATCGCGATTTTTTAGCCCTCAACACCACCAAAGACAAGAACCGAAACTACTATTACGGCATTGAAACCTTTTTTTACACCATAACAGGTATTGTGGTACCGATGCTGGCTGGCGCTTTTATTGCCGCCACGGAAAAAAACGGCTGGTTCGACGGGCATGTCAATACTGCCTACTATATCCTGACGGCCACGGTCTTTGCGCTGTCGCTTTTTGCATCTGTTTTGGTGCAGCGCGGTAAATTTCAAAATCCTAAACGCGCGCCTTTTATCTTCTTCAAATTCGATCAGCTCTGGAATCGTATGCTGGCCTTAGCCTCGCTAAAAGGCGTTGCGCAAGGCTACATTGTCACGGCCCCAACCATGCTTATTCTTAGCCTGGTGGGCAAAGAGGGATCTCTGGGCCTCATTCAGGGAATCGCAGCTGCCGTATCGGCCTTGCTTCTGTATGCACTTGGCCGACTGACTTTGCCGGAGCATCGCCTGAAAATTTACCTGGTCGCTTGTAGTCTTTTTGTCTTTGGGGCAGCCATCAATGCCGGCCTGTATTCGGCAACGGGCGTTATTCTGTTTATGATTTGCCTGCTGTTTGCCCGCCCCCTGCTTGATATTGCCTATTTTCCGGTGCAATTAAAAGTAATTGACGTGGTGGCAGCAAAAGAAGGCCGTAATGAGTTTGCCTATATTTTCAACCACGAATTCGGACTTTATATTGGCCGCTTGTTTGGCTGTGGTTTATTCCTCTTGTTGGCGCATTACCTGAGCGACTACATCGCGCTCCGTTTTGCCCTGCTCGTCATAGCCATTGTTCACTTCGGCGGCTGGTTTATGATGCGCAATATTTTACAGCAAAAAGAAATGGCCTGATGAAGATTAAAATGACCAAATTATCCCTTTTCCTCGCCGCTTTGCTGGTGTTATCCTGCAAAACGACCACGCCTTTTATGCCAAAAGCGCAAAATGTAGCGCAGTTGGCAGTCTCCCGGATTGAAAAAATGCCGCGAAATCCGCAGCCCTGGCGCTGGAAAGACTGGCATCAGACAGCTCAGGATTTTGATCGTATTGCCTTTAATTACCAGGAAAAAGGAGATTTTTTTCCGATCATCTGGGAAGATAATGCCAAAAGGAACGGATTTGAACAAAGCACTTTTGGCTTGTATACGGCCCTCGGCGATGTACGCGAAGGCCCCGGCGTCAACAACGGCGAAAACCACGAAGCCCTCGGCGCTTTTGGCGCCCTGATCGGCGCGTCACTCGTCGGAATTGACAAAAGCAATCAGCATGGTCGCAATTACGCCACCATGATGCGCAATTACATCAACCGCGAAAACGGCTGGAACATCGTGATGAATTTCACGAATAAAGGCGCGCATATCGGCGGCGGTTATGGCAACGACTGGTGGTATGATGTGCTCAATAATGTGCTCTATTTTGCACTCGCCGATCAATACCCCAATCAGAAAGGACAAGACGAATTGCTGCGCGGTATTGCCGATCAGTTTCTGCGCTCCGATGCTGTGCTGGGCAACAGTTACAGCTATTCCTTTTTTGATTTTAAAAATATGAAAGCGGAGAAAAACCATATCCCCGCACAGGAAGATGTGGCCGCAGGGTACGCCTTTATCCTGTATGCCGCGTGGGTAAAATTTGGTGATGCTAAATACCTAAAAGCCGCACAAAATGCTCTTACTGTGCTGGAAAGTCAGCGCGAAAACCGCTCCTATGAAATCCTGATGTCTTTCGGCCCCTACATGGCTGCCCGGATGAATGCCGAAACCGGCAGCCGCTACGATGTGCAAAAAATGATGAACTGGACCTTCGACGGCGACGCTGTCGGGCGCGAAGGCTGGGGCGTGATCGTGGGCAACTGGGGCGGCTATGATGTAAGCGGCATGATGGGCAGCACTGTTCACAACGGCGGTTACGGTTTCCTGATGAATACCTTTCAGCTGGCCTGGACCATGCCGCCAACCGTGCGCTACGACCAGCGCTATGCCCGCGCCGTAGGCCGCTGGGCCTTGAACGCAGCCAATACCGCCCGCTTTTTTTATCCTTCAGAAATGCCGGATTCTCTTCAGGCCTTGCCGCAGCGCAAAGCCCTGACCAAAGGCGTTATCGCTTATGAGGGACTGATCAAGGAAAGTATCTATGAGCAGTTTAAAGGGATAACGCCCTTTGCACAAGGGGATGGCCCGCTTTGGGCCAAAGGCATGCCCCAGGAAACGCAGTTTTCGGTATACGGCAGCGCTTATGTCGGATTTTTTGGCGGTGTACTTCGCCCGACCAATGTGGATCAAATCCTGCAAGTTAATTGTACCGCCACCGATTTCTTTAAAAAAGGAAAAGCATGGCCGACATACTTGTACTACAACCCGCACACCCGCGCGCACCAGGTTGAGTTGTCGCTGGGCGACAGTGCCACCGATGTTTACGACGCCGCCAGCCGACAGCTGTTGCTGCGCGGCGCCAAGGGAAAGGTCAGTTTTGAAATCGGAGCAGATGCGGCGCGTTTGCTCGTACTCGTGCCGGCAGGCAGCCGCTGGAAAGCAGAAAACGGCCGCCTGATCGCCGGAGGAAGGGTAGTGGATTACCGCTATTAATTCCTGTTTTGGAAATATAAATCTCCGTTTTTGCAGTGTAATGCCTGTAATTTCCCTGCTTTTTGTGCCTGTTGGAGTGCTGCCGCCGCTGCGTTGCGCTCCTGTCCGGAGAGCAGGGAAAATTCTTTGACCGTCAGGGTGGGGTAGTACAGCAGCAGTGTTTCCAGCGAGTTGTCATACGTTTTGGGCTGAATGCCCGGCAGCAGTTTTTTCAAGGCTTCGGTATAGGCAGTATAGGGTTTGCTGCCGTATACAAATAGCTGCTGGCCTTTGGTATCGGATATAAATACACTCGGAAAACCCCGGACGCCCATTTGGCGCGCCAGCGCGAGATCGGCTTCAAATGCGGTTTTGGCAGCGCTCTTGTAGTCGTTTTCCAATTGTGCGGCATCAAGGCCGACCGCCACAGCAGCAGCGCTCAGGTGCTCCCAACGCGTGATATTTTTCTTTTCCATAAATACCATTTCCCGGATGCGGCGTAGAAAAAGAATGGCCTTATGCCCGTCTTGCATTTGAGCGGCTTTGAATGCAATGGACGGCGGATAAGAAGAGGGCAAGGGGTCTTCCAGCCACACATCGCCGTCGATGGGCATATCGTAATGCCCGCTCACTTCATCCCAGTGATGCGCCACGTCCGAAGGTTTGGAAATGCCGCCGCTGTTGTAAATATCCCAGGACGGCAAAAGCCCGCCCATGCGATATTCAATTTCTATGAACTGCCCATATTCCAATTTCAATCGGCGGAGCTGCGGCTCAATACCCCAACAGGAGGAGCAAATCGGGTCGGTGAAATAAACCATTTTCAGCGGCTTCTCCTGAATGGTAATAAAAGGCGAAGCGCTGCTGTCTTTAGCGCCCGGAATTTCACAAAGACCGGTTTCCGGTGAACAGAGCAGCGGATTTTTAGTTGTTTCAGACATGTTGGATTTTTTTTGCTGTCCCTGACAGGCAATGCTGCTGCATAAACAGATCAGGCTCAGGACAGTTGTAAACCATGATTTGAGCGGATTTGTTGGATAGATGGATTCTCTCATTGTGATTTTAAATGGATTACAGAAAAGTGGTTTTAAAGTCGCGTTATAATGACTTCAATTTGCGGTAAATTTGCTGCAAAGATCCACGTATTCTTTTTACCGGTCAATTAGTCAAAAAAACATGACCACTCCCGACGCTCAAGCCACAACGCCGGTTTGTCCGGCCGAAGCAATGATAAAAATGCTTTCCGGCAAATGGAAACCTCAGGTTTTCAGACTGGCAACCACGCAAGCCCTGCGTTTCAATACGCTTTTGCGCCAATTGGAAGGCGCCAATAAACAATCCTTAGCCACCGCACTGCGCGAGATGGAACAGGATGGTTTGCTTGAAAAAACGGTAATCCGGCTCAAGCCGCTGCACATCGAATACCGGCTCTCGGAAAAGGGCCAGAGCATGGTGTCGGTTTTTCAATTGCTGGAACAATTGTAGGTTAAAAGATTTTAGGCAAAAAACGACCTGTCTTTTGCTGATAATCCTTGTAAGCGGCGTATTTGCCTGCTGAAATTTTCTCACTGAAATCCGAACTGCCCAGAAACAGGAGCATGAGCAATACGGCGCCACCCAGCGACCAGTTGAGCCAGCGTCCTGTTGCCGCAACGGAAAACAGGTAAAAGCCCAGCCAGATGGCCTGCTCAGAGGCGTAGTTGGGATGGCGTACCATACCCCACAAACCTGTACTGCAAAACCCTTTACCGTACAATTCGCCAAGCGCTTCGCCCGCAGCAATACGCCGGTGCTTTTCGCGCTGGAAATTCCATTGCTGCTGATCGGCAATGGTCTCCACTACTACAAAACCCAGCATCAGCGTCGCGGCTAAATAGTCGAGCCAGTTCAGTGGACGCTGCCCTTGCCAGGCTGCAATACCTGGCAGGGTGAACAATAGAATTAACCCGTGTTGGTATAGGGAAATAAAGAAGAAATTGAATAAAACCCAGGCCCAGCGGTTTTTAAAGGCCGGATTTTGCCGCAAAATTGCCCAGCGATAATCTTCTTCACCACGCCACGGAACCCAGGAATATCCGCCGCGGCGGGCAAAGTTGAAGGTCAGCCGCGCCCCCCAGATACTCACCATAATGGCCATCAATACTAAGCGGTCGGAAAAACCGCTCTGTGCGGCCACGTACCATACGTACACAATCGGGACAATACTCCACAGCTTATCGGTCTGGCTATAATTGCCGCTTAATTCACTGAGCACAAAACAACCTAGTGCAATGGTCAGCATGAGATAAAGCAGGTTTTGCAGGGTATGCCATTGCTCCGCCCCCAAAGCCTGATCGTAGTAAAAAGAAGCAAGCGGAATGGCAATCAGGGTGGCTAATAAAAACAGTACAGTTCGAATCATAAGACAGGATTTTCAGCGGCAAATATATACATTCAATAGTTTTCAGCAACCGACAGCCTGTCTCGGCTCAAGGTCGGCATTGTTCCTCGCAATACGCAAGTACATCATCCCCTGCCGGATCGAAAATTTTCCATTCGCCGTGCTTTCGGAACCAGGTCGCCTGCCGCTTGGCGTAATTGCGGGAATGTTGCTGGATTTTTTCCACGGCCGTTTCGTAGCTGATTTTGCCATCGAAATATTCAAAAAACTCTTCGTATCCCACGGTTTTCAGGGCTGGCAAATCGCGGTAGGGCAGCAGCGCGCGCGCCTCGGCCTCCAAACCCGACGCCAGCATTTCCAGCACCCGCGCATCAATACGGGCATACAGGATTTCCCTTGGCACATCCAATAAAATATAAACGGGCGTAAAGGCTCGCTGCGTTTTTGCTCCCGATTGCCGGAAGGAAGAATAGGGCCGACCACTTTCTAAACATACCTCCAAGGCCCGCCGCAAACGTGCGGGGTTCTGTTGGTCTACTTGTTTAAAATATTCAGGATCAAATATTTGTACTTGTGCTTGCAGCCAGCGCAGGCCGCCTTCTTGCTCGCCTTGCACGACGACCTGTCGCGTTGCCGGACTGACTTCCGGAAAAACGTCCAGGCCTTCACACACGGCGCGCAAAAACAGCCCCGAACCACCGACCATGATGGCCACATCGTGTTGTTGATAAATCGTTTCCAGACAAGCCAGTGCCTCTCGTTCAAAACGGCCCACACTGTACGCCTCCTCGATGTTCAGGCTGTCGATAAAATGATGTTGCACCTGGGCCAGGCTTGCCGGCTCGGGTTTTGCTGTGCCGATCGACATCTGCCGGTAAAACTGACGGCTGTCGGCCGAAAGAATTTCCGTACCGAAATGCTGCGCCAGCTTGATGGAGAGCGCCGTTTTGCCCGTTGCTGTGGCGCCGCCAATTACAATCAGGTATTTCATTGTGCTACATTGCGCCGGATGCGCTTTAAGTCGCAAACATACTCTAATTTTGCGCCATGAAAAGGAAGTATATCCGGTACAGCAAAGGTTGGCTGTATGTTTTATTCCATTCCGGAATGGAATTGATGCTGCATGTGTTTTTTAAAAAAATCATGTACCACAATCGCGGCGGTGTTCCCGGCGCCAAGCCGGTTATCCTGGCGGCCAACCACCCGACTGCATTTGTAGATCCGCTCATGCTTTGTCTCTTCCTCGACCCGCCCTTGTACAACATGACGCGCGGAGATATTTTCAAAAAGACATTCTTCCGCAAACTGCTCGAACAATTCAACATGTTCCCCGTCTTTCGCGTGCGCGACGGCTATAGCCAGCGCGGACGAAACGACGAGGTTTTTGAATTTTGTATCGAACGCCTCAAAACCAACCATACCGTCACCATTTATGTGGAAGGCGAGCACCATCTGTCGAAAGAACTTAAACCCATCCAGAAAGGGATCGCCCGAATAGCTTTTGGCGCTTATGAACGCTATCAGCAAGACGATTTGCAGATCATTCCGGCGGCCTGCAATTACTGGAAAGGCGACAGCCCGCGCGATACGGCTTATATCAACATCGGTACACCGATTTATGTACGCGATTATTGGGCAGATTATCAGGAAAATCCCGGACAGGCAGTTCTGAAGCTCTGTGCCGATATTGAAAAAGCCTTATTGCCTTATACTTATCATATTGAAGATCAGTTGTTTGTAACCACTGCTGAGCGCTTGCTCACCTTGTTGCGCAACCGAAAGCCATTTTCACTCTGGCCTTCAGTAACGTATAAAAATACGCGGTTTTTTGAAGAAAAAGCCCTGCTCGATGCCTTTAATCAATTAGAGACGACACAAAAAGAAAGCCTGGAACAACAAAGCCGGGAATATTTTGAAGCCTTGGATAAAGCCGGCTTGCAGGATGAGGCCCTGATGCGCCCAGCTGCTGCTGCATTTTCACAAAAAGCGGCTTTGCTGCTGACGGCCCTGCCAGCCTTGTTTGGCTATCTCACGGTCTGGCCGCTGTACAAGTTTGCGCAGCGTTTTACTGCCAACAAGATCAAAAAACCTGAATTTAAAACCAGCGTTTACATCGGTGTTGCCGGTTTGCTGGGTCATTTGTATCTGTTGATATTTTTGTTGGCGGCTTTTTTCGTGGGTAATCCATACGCGATTGCGGCTGCCATTTTGCTGCCATTATTCTGGTGGTTTGCATTTATCTGGCGCGACTGGTGGCGAATCAGTCGTGCTGCGTCTAAAGCCCTGCATCATCCTCAACGTGCCGAATTGCTGGCACAGCGGACGAGCATTCATCTTCCCTCACTTTAAATCATATATTTTGAAAATTCCGATCTGGAAACGATGGTGGTCTCATGTACGCCCGGTGGTACTGGAAGAGACAGGTTCTGATAAAAACCCCGAACTTACGGTTTTGCTGGATCAGGGGCGCCTGCAATTGCTGAGTGGCGATGCGGTGTATTCCTGGGACGATCTTTACCGCAATTTTTTTATAGCCTTTGCGCAGCTGGAAATTGACAAAAGGGATATTGAGGAAGTTTTGGTGCTGGGCCTTGGTTTGGGAAGCGTGCCGTATATGCTGGAAATGAATTTCCGCCAATATTACCAATATACAGCGGTGGAATGGGACGAAACGGTGGCAGAGTTAGCAGAAAAGTACTCTTTGAGTCGCCTGGAAAGTCCGGTACAGGTAATTGTTGGCGACGCGTACACCTTTGTAGCGGTGAGCGAAGAGCAGCATGATATGATCGTGGTAGATATTTTTGAGGGAGAACTGACGCCGGAGCAGTTTGAGACATCGGAGTTCCTGGAGTTGTGCGACGACCTGTTGCGGCCGGGCGGTATACTCCTGTTTAATCGCTTGTACGGCGGAAATGTCGATAAGGATATTGCTCGTCGTTACTACGAAGAGACCTTCAAAACGGTGTTTCCCGAGGCGCAATATGTGGATACTGGCGGGAACTGGGTGCTGTACTATGAAAAACCGCAGTAACTATTCGCCCTTCAGCTCGCGTTCAATTTCCTCCATCATCACATAATCGATGGCTTCGCTTACCGAAGGCACGATGCTGAGAATGGTATCGAGCTGAGAAATTTCCATGAGTTTGGTAACCATGGGGTTCAGCGGACCGGCGAGTACAAAAGAGCCGGTATCCTTCCATAGGCGGTGCCCTGTCAAAATGGCGCTTAATCCACTGGAGTCGACAAATTTGGCGCCGCTCAAATCGAGGATAAGATTTTTAACGCCCTCCTGGCTAAAGAAGATCAACTCACTTTTCAACTGAGGGGCGATAGAAGAGTTCAGGTTTTCTTCGTTCAGGCTCAGGATGGCGAACTGATCCTGTTTGTCAATTTGATATTTCATAGAAACCTGTTTTTCAGTACTTTAGTGTGTGTAAGATTATGGGGAATCAATTTGGAAGGGCAAATGTAAGCCTCCCTGCGGTTTTTTGTATCGCAAGAGGGTCATTTTTTGTTTTTCAGCATGCCGACTGTCAGAATGGCATAATTTTGCAAAATGCAGCGTTTGGCATTGTTTTCGGTGAATAGGCATTGACGCTGTATGCGATTTTGAAAAAACGGGTTTTTGTCAAAGATGTTACGGAGAATCCTGAAAAATTCAAAATAGCCCGCCGAAAAGCCCGAAATCATACAAACGAGAACTTTGCCCCCAAACTTTTGTTAAATATTTCGTGCAGGGCTTGATTTGTAATGCTTTTTTAGCCTAACATTGCGCAGCGTTTTTTTTGACTTAATCGAATTGAAAAATCACAGGAGATGAATAATAAATTTTCCCCTGTCGTCAAACAGATCATCAACCACAGCGGGCAGGAAGCCCGGCGATTGGGGCATGACTATATCGGCGCAGAACACCTCTTTTTGGGTATTTTGTCCGAAAAAGACTCGCTCCCCGTCCGGGTACTCGACGCCCTGCTCGTGGATATGCAGGATCTGCGCAAACGATTGGAAACCAGCATCCCCCGGTACAGCGAACATCCGCCCGCAGAAAACCTCTACGTCGGAGAATTTCCCGTTACCACCCAGGTCCAGCGCGTGCTGAAAGTTACTTTTCTGGAAGCCCGTATGATGAAATGTGAGGAGATCTTTCCTGAACACCTCATGCTTTCATTGCTGAAACACTCAGACATTCTTGCCACAAAATTTTTAAACGAGTTAGACGTGGATTACGAAACCTTTAAAAAAGAACTGGAATACGTGCGCTCGGAACAAGACCTCACGCATCCCAACATCCTCGACTCCGCCTCCAGCGAAGGCTCTGGGGAGTACGACGACGATGAAGATCGCGGTTATCGCAGTCAGCAAAAAGGACAGGCCAAAAGCCGCACGCCGGTGCTTGATAACTTCGGCCGCGATGTGACCAAACTCGCCGAGGAAAACAAACTCGACCCCATCATCGGTCGGGAAACTGAAATTGAACGCGTCAGCCAGATCCTTAGCCGCCGCAAAAAAAACAACCCCATCCTCATTGGGGAGCCGGGTGTTGGTAAAACGGCTATCGTAGAAGGGCTTGCCCTGCGTATCATCCAAAAGAAAGTCAGCCGGACGTTGTTCAACAAACGTATTGTGATGCTCGACCTGGCCGCTCTCGTGGCCGGAACCAAGTATCGCGGGCAGTTTGAAGAGCGTATCAAGGCCATCATGAATGAGCTGGAGAAAACTCGCGACGTCATCCTGTTTATCGATGAAATCCATACCATCGTGGGCGCCGGCGGCGCCACAGGTTCGCTTGATGCCTCCAATATCTTCAAACCGGCCCTCGCGCGCGGAGAACTCCAATGCATCGGCGCTTCCACACTCGACGAATACCGCCAGTACATCGAAAAAGACGGCGCCCTCGATCGCCGCTTCCAGAAAGTAATGGTTGATCCGCCAAGCCAGGAAGATACCCTGCATATCCTGAGCAATATCCAGCCCAAATACGAGGAGTTCCACAACGTGGTCTACTCCCCGGAAGCCATCAAAGCCTGCGTGCGCCTCAGCGACCGCTACATTACCGACCGCTTCCTGCCAGATAAAGCCATCGACGTACTCGACGAAGCAGGCGCCCGTGTGCACCTCAAAAACATCGTCGTGCCCAAGCATATTGAGGAGTTTGAAAAACAAATAGAACAACTCAAAGAAGAGAAAAACCGCGCCGTCCGCGACCAGCAATACGAAGAAGCTGCAAACCTGCGCGATACCGAAAGCAAACTCATGCGACAGCTGGAGTTCGCCAAAGTAGAGTGGGAGGAAGACAGCAAAACCCGCCGCTACCCGGTAGAGGAAGACGATATTGCTGAAGTAGTGGCCATGATGACCGGCATTCCGGTGCGTAAAGTCGGCCAAAGCGAAAGCAAAAAATTGGTCAGCATGGCCGATGACCTGAAAGGTTTAGTAATTGGTCAGGATGAAGCCATTGTAAAAATCTCCAAGGCCATTCAGCGCAACCGTGTGGGCCTGAAAGATCCGAAAAAACCTGTCGGCTCTTTCATTTTCCTCGGCCCGACCGGTGTTGGTAAAACGGAGCTTGCCCGCGCACTGGCGCGTTATCTCTTCGATTCCGAAGAGGCATTGATCCGTATCGACATGTCGGAATACATGGAGAAATTTACAGTTAGCCGCCTCATTGGCGCCCCTCCGGGCTACGTTGGCTACGAAGAAGGCGGTCAGCTCACCGAACGCGTACGCCGCAAACCTTACTCGGTTGTGCTGCTCGATGAAATCGAAAAAGCGCACCCGGATGTATACAACATTCTCTTGCAGGTACTCGACGACGGACAGCTCACCGATGGCCTCGGCCGCAAGGTGGATTTCAAAAACACACTGATTATTATGACTTCCAACATCGGCGTTCGCCAGTTGAAAGACTTTGGTCAGGGTGTAGGTTTCAACACCAAAGCGCGTCAGGAAGCGCAAGAAGAAAACAGCAAAGCGGTTATTCAAACCGCGCTGAAACGTACCTTCTCGCCGGAATTCCTGAACCGTATTGACGATGTGATGGTGTTCAACAGCTTAGGCCAGGAAGAAATCTTCAAGATTATCGATAATGCCCTCGGCGGACTGATGAAGCGCCTCGACAACCTCAATCTTACGCTTGACCTGTCGGAAGCTGCCAAAACTTTCGTTGCGGAAAAAGGATACGATCCGCAGTTTGGCGCCCGCCCGCTGCACCGTGCCATTCAAAAATACATTGAGGATCCCCTCGCAGAGTTTATTCTCAGTGAAAGCCCCGCAGAAGGCGCCCGCCTGATCGCAGACTTAAAAGAAGACAAGGACGGGTTGTTTATCAGCTTTGCACCTGAAAAAGTGGAAGAAAGCAAACCTTCTAAAAAGAAGGAAAGCAAGGAAACGGACAATTAGTGCTTGATGCACGTTGGTTAAAAGCCGTACGTGCTATAAAAAAGTCGCCCCCAGGTACAATTGCTGTACTTGGGGGCGCTTTTTTTGAACAAGCCTTAGTTCAGGTATTGGGAGCTGTTTTATTTTGAAAAAATCTGCCACAGCGTAATGGCGGTCAGGCCAAGAAAGATCACGCCGATAATTTTATTGGCGTAAACGGAAAAGGATGCTGAATTGCGAATCAGGTAACCGGCTAACCAGACATACATGCTGAGGCTGATCATGGTTCCGATGGTGACGCCGCCCGAAAAAAGCAACATTTCCATGGTTTTACTCATGGGGTAGCCCCACAAACGCAGCCAACCACAATAGGTGAACCAATACGGGATTGCAAGCAAATTAAACACGCTGATCATTACGCCTGCGCCAAACAGCTTCCAACCCTTGCCGTCTTTGATTTTGGCCCCTTTGGTCATGGGGCCGGCGAAGAATAACAAATACACCCCAAGGACAAGAAACAGCCCCATGGCAATCCATTGTAAAGGACGTTCAATTTCCTGGTGCGCCAAAAACCAGTCGCTCATCGCAGCAGCAAACCAGGCCTGAAAAAATTCTGCAAATGCCGCTCCGGCGGCGAGGAAGAGGGCCGCACGGGCGCCGCGCTGGATGGTGGTGTGGGAAACGGAAAGGCTGATTAGTCCGGGTGGAATAGAACCCATCATACTCAAAACAAGTCCGGCAAGCCAATAAATCATAAGCACAGTTTTTTTTAATCCGGGCCAAAGGTAGCGATATTTGCCCCTCGACTTTTTGAACTTATGTCACACAAACCCTTGTTCAGTATCATTACAGTGGTGTTCAATGGCGAACAGCTGCTTCCCGGCACGGTGGAAAGCGTGCTGTCTCAGGATTTCTCAGACTATGAGTACTGGATTATCGACGGTGCTTCGAAGGATGGTACAGTTGCGCTGATTGAGTCGTATGCGGCCCAAAATCCGCAAATTCACTGGCTCAGCGAGCGCGATAAGGGTTTGTATGATGCCATGAACAAGGGCCTGGCGCGCGCAAAGGGCGAATTCGTCTGGTTTCTCAATGCCGGCGACCACCTGCATGCTCCCGATACGTTTCGCCGGGCTGCTGCGATGGTCGGGCCGCAAACGGATGTATTATACGGGGAAACCCTGCTTGTTGATGATGCCCGCACGCCGCAAGGCACGATGAGTGAACTCAGTACCCGCAGCCTCCCGCAGCAACTGCATTGGCGGGATTTTCTGCGCGGCATGCTGGTGGTACACCAGTCGTTTGTGCCGCGTACCGCACTTGCTGCCCCTTACATAGACGGTAATCTTTGTGCGGATTACGATTGGTGTATCAGGATATTAAAGAAAAGTCGGGAAACGGTAAATACCCGAATAATTCTGACAAATTACCTGATGGGTGGTTTGTCGAAGCAGAAGCACCGCCAAAGTCTGAAAGATCGCTTTGCGGTCATGCGTAAGCACTACGGACTAATACCGACCCTCCTGGCGCACGGCTTTATTGTGTTACGCGCTATTGGGCATAAAATTACGCGATTTGGGAAAAGTGATTATTGAAGTGTATTGCTATGTACTTCATTCAGTTACAGGGGGCTGAAGGCACGCGCCTCAATAGTCGTGTCATCAAGCAATAAGACTGATCTTGTAAACAAACAAAAACGGGTTGCTTCGATGATTCGAAGCAACCCGTTCTATTTAATCAGCGCGGTTCAGGATCAGAAGAACGTACCGCGGCTGTCTTTGATGTCTGCCTGTTTTTTCAGTGCATTAATCAGGTTCATGCGTACTGCACTGGCAGCTGCCGAACGGGCCTGATTGCGCGGCAGCGTCATATCTGCCGGAAGTGCATTGGGCGATTGAATATCGGTGATTGGCGATACTACATAAACGCCGCTGTTGCCGGAGATAGGGGCGCTGATAGCGCCTTTTTGCATGCTGAAAATGGTACCAACCACACGGGCCTCGCTACCACCAGATTGCATGGAAGATCCGCGGGCGGTATCCACACGCGTCTGATATTGAGCTGCCAGGGCTGCCAGATCGGATACATTCTGGATTTTACCCTTCATGTATTCGCCTTTTTTCTGGTTTTTCACTTTCAGATCGGCTTCCGGATTGGCTTTGAGAGAAGCAATATCTGCCTTGCCTTTTTCGGAAATACCTTTAAGGCCGGCTACAACATATTTGCTATCATAAACGCCACCGGAAAGGTTGCGGAAAATGAAGAGTTCTTTGCTGACAGCGCCCACTTTCGTTTTCGGATCGAAGGCCCAACGGATCACGTTGCGCACATCATTGCCGGCGCCAAGCTGGTCGATGATATGATCTGCTGCCGATACCGGACGGGAGATACTCATCGTGAGGCCGCTTTCTTCAGCCAGTTTTTTCAGGTCATCTACGTTTTTGGCGCGTTGCACCAGCGATTCAGCGCGTTCTTTTCCGGCGCGTTGAGTAGCTTTGCTGGGCACACAGGGCGTAGAGAGGAACTGCGTTTTAACGGCTGGTTCATTTTTGATGAACTTTTTGCCGGTTATTTCGAGCAAGTGCCAGCCAAACTGCGTATTAACAAGGTACATCTTGTTAACCTCGCCAGTGTTGAAGCAAACTTCATTGAATTCAGGAACCATAACGCCTTCGCTGAACCAGCCGAGGTCGCCTCCTTTGGAAGCAGAACCGCCATCTTCGCTGTTTTTGGTAGCGAGCGAGTCGAAACGCGCTTTGCCGGAAGCGATCACTGTTTTGAAGCTGTCGAGTTTCATTTTTGCTTCCGGGCCGCCTTTGATCAGGATGTGGCGGGCGCGAACAGAATCAGGCAGTACTTTGCGGTCGCTGATTTTTGCAATTACCCAGTTGCCACCATCAAGATAAGGACCTACAACGCTGCCTACGGGGCGATTGACGAGTGAGTCGGCAACTACAGCCGGAAGTGCGGCTTTAGCCGTAAAACGGCTGTTGTAAGTGCCGCCATTCTGAAGCATGAATACCGAGTCGCTGCTTGCAGTGCGGAAGTCATTTACCAGTTTGGCCACACCATCGCGGGACGCAAAAGAGTCGGCCGCAGTAGGTGCTACATTGATCGCAACGAAAGCGATGGTGCGCATTTCGTTGGGCTGATCGTAGAGTTTGGGATTGTTTTTCAGGAAGCTCTCGTAGTCGGAATCGCTTACGGGTGCTTCGCTGTCTGCAATTTTTTCATAAGGAATACGAACATACTGGAAATCAATACGTTCGTTGCCTTCTTTGAAGGTCACTTCGCCCAACCAGGTCGGGGTATAAATCCCTTTGGTAACGAGGTTGGTGAACTTGTCTTCCAGACGGCGTGTCACCACCTCTTTTTCCTGCTCTACCCAGGTAGAGAGGAAGGGGTAGTTGGCCTGGTCAACGAGCTGATCGGCATCGATGGCAGCTTTTACGCTGTTGAGGTATTGCATATTCACCTGGCCGCCTTCGCTGTAACGCTCCCGGATGATCGGGCTGAGGGTTGCAGGATTGCCGAACTGAAGTTCGCGCAATTCATCGCGGGAGACACCGATACCGATTGCCTCTGCAATGTTTTTGAACAGTGATTGTTTTACAAAGTATTCCCAGGCCTGCTGACGTGCCTGGTAAACGTTGTCGCCATCGGCGTTCGGATAAATCAGACCCTGATAGCGCTCGAAATCATTGCGGCTGATTACTTCTCCATTTACCTTGCCGAGCGTGTTCATGTCGCCGGCAGCATTGCGCTGCGCGTTGGAGAAATACTCCATGAGCAGGAAGCCACCAAGGGCAAGCATCATCATCACGATGAGGATCCATCCATTCTTACGAATCGTCCCAATTAAAGCCATTTGTGCTGTAACGGTTTGAAAATCAAGTTTTTAAAAGAAATACGGTATGCTTTCAAAAAAAGCAGACGCAAAGGTAATGCATTGAATGCCAAAAAAAGAAGAAAATTTTGTTTTGTTTCAATGTCGTGAAGCTTCCACTTTCAATAATAGGGCCAAACATGGCTTCTGTAAAGTGCATTTGGGATAGCCCATTTACTGTGTCTACTCAAAACCACCTGAATAAGTTCTAAAAAGGCCCAGATCCGAACCTTTGTTCGAATCCAGGCCTAAAAGGAGCGTCTGAACTAACTGTGCGAGTTAGCTTACTGCCGTACTAATTTGCGGGTTGCTACCTGTTGTTCGGTATTGGTAATACGCGTGAAGTAGACACCCGGCGCGAAGTTTTCAAGGTTCAGGTCAATCTGTTGGTCGTTTACATTTTCCTGGCGGTATACCACGCGACCATGTACATCACTGATTTCTACGCGAGCAATCAGGCTGTTTTTCAGGCCGATGCGTACCCATTGTGTTGCCGGGTTAGGCGACAGGGTAATGCCATTCAGGCTGTTGAGGTCTTTGGAAGCGCTGGTGTTGGTTGCGTTGAAATAAGCCGCGATGGCAGCCGGTTGTTCTTCAATCATCAGCGAATCAAAACCTTCGCAGTTTTCAGCCAGCCAGGTGAAATATTCCTCATCGGTATTGAAAATCGGGGCATCTAACCAGCACTGCGGCAGGCCGGCCGTTACGGTGGAGTCGCAATTTTCAGCCATCCAGTTGATAAACTGCTGGAAAGTAGTCAGGTCTTGCGGTACATTCCAGAAGCAGGCCGGAATATCTGTAGAGTCACTCGCCGGCGGGCAGTTATCGTAGGCATAGCAGATCACTTCGTGTACACAAGTGAACGGACCTGCACCGACGAGGCAATCAAATCCTTGTGTAATCATGTCATCAAGGGCTTGCGCAACAGCAGTGGAGTCGCAGTCATCGCCCACGATCACAGGCGGACAATTGTCATTGACGTATTGGAAAATTTCGTCAATACAGGCAAAGGGCCCGGCGCCTTCAAGGCAATCGAAGCCTTCTGCAATCAGTTGCTCAAGTGTTTGTGCCACCAGTACCGAATCGCATGGGTTTCCGGGCGGGTAGGTACAGGTTGAGTCGATGTAAGCAAAAATTTCTTCCACACAGGCAAATGGACCGGCGCCTTCAAGGCAATCAAAGCCCTGGGCAATCAGGTCGGCCTGTACTTGAGCCACCAGCGCCGAATCACATTCATTGAAGGGTGGCAGCGGGCAGTTGGCTTCAACAAATTCAAAAACCTCTTCCACGCAGTTAAACGGTCCGGCGCCTTCCAGACAAGTATAGCCTTGCATCAGCAGGCATTCCACCTGATGTGCCACAAAAGCGGAATCGCAGGGGTCAAATGGAGCAGGCGGACAGTTTTGGAAAACATATTCAAACACCTCGTCTTCACAGGCAAACGGCCCGGCGCCTTCAAGGCAGGTAAAGCCCTGCGCAATCAGGTCGGCGGTAATTTGCGCCACTAAAGCGGAATCGCAAGGGTCGGCCGGGTTAGGCGGGAAGTTGTTGCAGTTTTCTTCTACATATTCAAAAACCTCATCAATACACTGGAATGGCCCGGCGCCATCGAGGCAGGTAGCGCCGTCGGCTAAAAGTGCCTGCGTAATTTCAGCTACCAGGGTCGAGTCGCAGGGATCAAAAGCCTGAGCGCGCAAGCCGCTCAGGCCGATCAGCAGGAGTAGGGGTAAAAGCAGTTTTTTTGTCATTGTTGGAAAATTTTAAAAATGGTTCAAAAATTTAGATTCGCTCCTTGGATGGAAGCCACCTGCGTTATCCCTCATTGCCTGCCTGATTTTTTTTGTTGGATAAAAAAAATGTCGGAACAAGACAAATACACCCGGGCGGCATATCGTTGAGCGCAGAATTGCGTTGAAAGAACATTTTTTTGAAGCGGATTGAATACTACCTATGGACAAAAACATCACTGAAACAGAAGTCTGGTCGCAGTTCTGCCTCGGAGAGCAGGCGGCATTTGATTTTCTGTTTGCCGATTATTACCGATATCTTTTTAAAATCGCCTACACCATGCTGCGCGATGAAGCACAGGCCAAGGATGCCGTGCAGGAGTTCTGGATTCGCCTTTGGCAACGACGAACACAATTGGAAATTAAAGGCTCACTGAAACCTTATTTACAACGGGTAATGGTTAATCTTTGCCTGGAACAACTCCGCAAACAACAACGCAACCCGTTTACCGATCGTATTCCGGAGCAACAGACAGAAAACCGGGAAATGGAAAGGGAGGAGCTGAAAACCGCGCTGGAGTCGGCAATCAACAAGCTGCCGGAACAATGCCGCCTCATTTTCCGCATGAGCCGTTTGGACGAAATGAGCCATAAAGCCATTGCCGAAGCGCTCCAAATCAGCCCGAAAACGGTTGAAAATCAGATCGGCAAAGCACTCAAAAATTTACGCAGCGAATTGGCGCCCTGGCTCAATACCTTTTTACTGGCTACCGCTTTATGGTCGGCCGGCTGAATTTTTTTTTAAATGCCGAATAGGGGGAAACCCATCTTTTAACATCCAAGGTTCAACACCAGGTCAACACCATGACACAAGAAGATTTTCAAATATTATTGTATAAAAAACTGACCGAAGGAATAAACCCGGAGGAACAGAGCCGACTCGACGCCTGGCTCGCCGAATCGGAGACCAACCGCCGCATTGCTGCGGAAATTGAAACCGTTTTTCAAATGGACACGCCTGAAATTCCACAGGTAGATATTGCCGCCGAACTGGCCGCGGTAAAGCAACGCCTTGAACCGGCCGCGCCGCCTATGGAAGTGCGCCGCAGCCGGCGCTCCTGGTGGTGGGCTGCGGCAGCAGGACTTGCCTTGCTTGCAGCTGCGATCTTCCTGCTTCGCAACAACGGCGACTCAGCCACCTGGACGGCATTTGAAAACCCAGACGAGCGGGTGCGCGAAATCAAGCTGCCCGACGGATCGAAGGTCTGGCTCAAACAGGGTAGCCGCCTGTCCTGGCGCAGCGAAAAAGGCCAGCGCGAGACCCAACTGGCCGGACAAGCTTTTTTTGAAGTAAAAAGTGATTCCTCCAGTCGTTTCAGCGTGGACATCGGGGCGCAAAAGGTAGAAGTACTGGGTACTTCTTTTGAAATCGTTGCCGATGAAAATGCCACGGAGGTCAGCGTGCGCGTGCGTACAGGCCGCGTTCGTTTCAGTGCGCCTGCAACAGAGGCCATACTGAATGCTGGCGAAATGGGCCTGAAAACTGCTGCGCGCTCCGATATTGCAGTGCAGCCCATTGAGCCAAACAGCAGCGGCGACTGGCGGGAAAAAAGCCTGCGCTTTAACAAGACACCCTTGCCGGAAGTTGCGGAGCGTTTGGGCCGCTATTTTGGCTGTACACTTGAAATTTCCCCCGAATTATCCGGCTGTACGTATTCTGGTTTTCTGCCCGATCCGCAGGAGGCCGGCGTCATGGAAACCCTGGCGCAGGTATACGGCGCGAGTCTGGAAAAAAGCAAGGGCGTGTACCGTTTGCGCGGCGGCCGATGTTCGAAGTGACTATGAAACACCTTATATTGTTATTCAGCGTGATGATGCTCATTCCGGATTTACGGGGCCAAAACCCCGAAGTCCGGCTTTTTGATTTTAACACGGAAAAACAAGCGCTTTCGGAAGCCTTGCTGGAGTTAAGTCGCGTGAGCGGGGTCGCATTTAGTTTTGACGGTGCGCTTTTTGAAAAAGACCCTGTGGTGAGCCTGAAATTGCAACAAAGCAATTTAGAGACGGCCCTGGAACGGCTGTTGGAGGGCAGTGGCGTAGGGTGGCGGCTGCACAAGGGACAGGTGGTTTTGTTCCGACGTGCGCCGGAGTATTTATTGTTAAGCGGGTATGTGGAAGATGCGGCGAGCGGCGAGCGGCTTATTGGCGCGCGGGTGGTCGAGTTGCATTCCGGGAGATCTGTGCTGAGCAACAGCTACGGATATTTTTGTTTAAAAATACCTCTCGGAACCGATCCTCTGCTGGCTGCTTACATGTTGGGGTATCAAGCGGGGAAATGGCCCTTGAATGCGGCAAAAACAAAAGCTTTGACCCTGAAATTAAGCGCGCAGCCTTATCTGATGAAGGAAGTGCGCGTCAGTAATTCCGCTTCCAAGCAGCAAAAAACGGGCAAACATTATCGCCATGTAGCGGAAAATTTAGCGCATTTACGCCTGAAAAACACCCCTGCCTTAGGAGGGGAAGCTGATTTGCAACGCGTCATTGCCTTAGAGCCGGGGGCTTCTTCTTCCTTCGACGGATTGGGCGGATGGAGTATTCGAGGCGGCGAGACCGATCAGAACTTAGTGTTGATGGACGATGCCGTGGTGTTTAGTCCCTTGCATGCGTTTGGTTTGTTCTCCACCTTCAACCCTGATGTGGTGCGCTCGGCGCAATTGTGGAAAGGCGACGCCCCGGCGCGCCTTGGCGGTGGCGCCTCTTCGGTGATGGAAGTACGGACACGAGAGGGCAACATGCAAAGACCTGCCGGTGCGGTTTCATTGGGCTGGCTGGCCTCGCGGATGAGTTTGGAACTGCCACTTAAAAAAGACCGTACGGCCCTGCTATTGTCTTTTCGCCGATCGCTGGGCGGGCCGGTATTGCAATATTTTATGAATGGCCGCACGCAAAGCGATAGCACGATGGCGGATTTGCGTTATTTTTTTAATGATTTTAACCTGAAAACCAACTGGGTAATTAATCAAAATAACCGCTTGTATCTGAGCCTGTACAGCGGCCGCGATTATTATGATGATAAAAGAAGTTATATATTTTCATATTTCAATGGTTTTGAGCTGGATACCATCAATATTTTGGGGCAGTCGAAACACCAGTGGAACAATCGCTTTGTTTCGTTGCGATGGAATCACCTGTTTTCCGAGCGCTGTTTTGTCAATACGACCCTGAGCAGAAGTTTTTTTGAATTGAGCAGCCGTTCGGGCAGCAGTATTGCGTTTGCTGCAAATCCTGAATTCAATACAATTGTCTCTTCCAGCCTGAGCAGCACACAGCTGCGCGATTTCAGCCTGAAATCTGATATTGACTATTATGCTTCACCGGAAATGACCATCCGCGGCGGTTTTCAGCTTTCTGAAACCCGGCTTAGCCCGTTTTTTTTCTATAATACGGATTTGATTTCCTCGCTGGACTGGGTTTTGGTAGACAGTTTCGGATATATTACGCCTGCCAATAAAGTTAAAGCCGAAAAAGCGCTGAATTTAGCTGTTTATGCAATGCTTGACCGGCAAATTACGGAAGCGTTTCATGTTTCAGCGGGATTGCGTGCTGAACGTTTTTTTACAGAAAGCGGAAGTCTGCCTGCTCTGCAGCCCCGGCTAAGTGGCGCTTACCGCCTTGGTAAAGGTTTTACGCTGAGCGCTGGCGCACATTGGACGACCCAGTTTTATCGGGTGGTTTCGCCTAACTATATCGAATCCCTCGGCGATTTCTGGCTGCTGGCAACACCTGAATTGCCCGCGCAGCGCAACCGGCAGGCTGTTTTGCAGCTGCAAAAGACATTTGCCAAAGGCTGGGTATTTAAGGCGGAAGCCTTTCATAAGCACCTGTACAATATTGATGAGTATTACCAATACTGGGTTAATTTTGACCCCAATTTGCTGCCTGTTTATATAGATGGTATCCGTCTCTGGGAGCAGGAAGTGCTGCTGGGAGAAGGGCGTGTGCGCGGACTGGAATGTAGCCTTGAAAAAACTACCGGCCGTTTGAGCGGTAGCGTTTCCTGTACCTTCTCGCGTTCTGAACGCAGGTTTGAGGCCCTGAATGAAGGCCGTTGGTTTCCTTCCCGCTTTGATCGGGCATACTATCTCAAATCACTGTTGCATTATCGCGCAGGCAAACATTTCAGTGTTGCAGCAGCATGGCATATGGCTTCCGGAGATGCCATTTCCCGACTCCTGTCAGCTGGAGGACTCTCAAAATTTAGGTTTTTGGACTTGCTGCAACCTGGTAATGGTTTTGAACGCCTCGGTTATGGCGACTATCGCCAGCCGCTTCAGCATCGGCTCGACCTGAATGCCAACTGGCAGTGGCGCAGTAAAGGGCTTGATTACCAGATCAGTGCGGGCTTGTATAACGCTTACGACCAACGCAATCCGCATTTTACCTTGTGGGTTGACGACGGCCAGTTGCCATACCCCGTCCGACAGCGTATCAATGGTTTACCTTTGGTGCCGCACCTGAATGCCGGGCTAAAGTTTTGAGGCTTTATTTTCCGCCGACATAGCGCCCCGGATTTTTCCGGATTTCATCCAATTGGCCTTTTTTCCAGAAGGAAATGATTTCATCGGCCAGTTCAATCTGGGCATCGGAGATTTTTTGCATCAGTGCTTTGTTGTCGGCCAGCTCGCGATCCAGCAGGTTTTGGTTTTCGCCTGCTTTGATGCGGATACGTTTATTGACATCGTCATTGAGTGCTGAAATCGCTTCTATCTCCTGTGCATATACTTTGTCTTCGAGCATTTGCAATTTGAGGTCGTAATTGCCTTTGTCGGTCAGGATTTTAAAAATCAGCGGCGCCAGCTCGATACACATAAACAGCAGCAGGATGGCGAGGTTGGCATAATACATGGCGTTGCTCTTGTAGATGGGCCGCTCCTCGGGCTGGATTGCCGGAACAACAGTCTGGCTTGCTGCCGTACTGTCGCGGCGGGTGAGCGTGTCGCTCGCCAAAACCGGGTTTGCTGCTACGGGATTTTCATCCTGATATTCCGTGAGGTTTCCAAGCGCGGTGATGCGGGCCAGCAAGCCATCATAGCCCACGCGTTCCATGTTGTCGAGTTCTTTTTTCAGGTCGCTTTCGATGGCGCTGATTTCGCTGCGCAGGCTGTCGATTTTAGGTTGGTTGTTGCGTTGAACGGCCTGATATTCTGTTTGCGCATTGTCGGCTGCTGCTTTTTTGGTGCGGTAGATGGGGCCGAGGTTGGGTCGGCGCGAACCGCCGGTGCCGTCGGCTTCCTGGGTTGCGATGGCGTTTTGCTCGTCGAAAAATCGTTTTTTTGCTTCAATTTCACCTTGAAAAACGCTGATTTGAGCATTGCGTCTTTCAATGGAAGGCGCGTAGCGCTCGCGTACTTTTTGTTCCTGATTCAGAATAACCGACTGTTGCATGGCAATCAGCTCGTTGCTGATTTCTTTTTCAAAAATTTTCAGTTCCAGCGGTTTTGAGATAACGAGCGCAAGCAGCACTGCAAGTGCAATCCGCGGGGAGGCTTTCAGGATTTCCACGCAGCGGTTGAGCAAGCCGTTCAGCGTCTCGTTGTTGCTGTATTTTCCATTTTCCTTTTTCAGGGTGGAAACGATGTAGCGGTCGAGGCTGAAGATAAAACCCGCCCAGATGAGGCCGAATATGATGGCGATGCCGATGGCTTTGTAGTCGGTGCTGTGGGTGCTGCTTTCGTAGCTGCTGTCGCGGAAAACCGTATACAGGGCGTAGGAGGCCGACATAAAAGCGAAGACGGCGGTAAAAAATACTGCCGAGCCGATGCCGATGTATTTGTTGTGCTCGTTTTTGCAATCTTCCTGCCGGAGCAAATCTAAGTGGGCGCCGGAGCAAAAAAGAAAGAAATTTTTGATGCGGCTATCGTTCATAGGTTTTGCGGATTTGACTGATGACCTGCATGGCGCGCCAGTTATTTTTGAATATTTTTTCCAGACCATTTATCAGCGCGCTGCGGATACTGCCGCTCGCCGCCTTTGTTTGAAAAACCGGAATGCTCAGTTCGTGGGCTTCCCGGCCGAGCGCTTTGGCGAGCGTCCGGATGTCCGGCGTGCGGGTTTGTATTTCAGCTTTGGCCAGCTCAATTTTAGGGATGCGTTGTAAAAGGTCGTTGCGCAGTACCTCCAATTGTAGCGGCGCGGGAATGTTTTGGGATATGAGGTGGATGTCTGTTTCCAGCCGAATCTGCGTGGGCATGGGCACGGCAATGCTGCTGATTTGTGGCAAAGGGAACACCATCAGGCGGACAACTGCCATACTTTTTGCCCCGGCGCCATAAGCGCTGAGGGTGTAAATGGTGTCGCTCACGGGGGAAATCTGAACTGCGCCGGCGTGTTCCACTTCGCCGAAACCAGGCTCCAGCACCACACGTTGCGCGCCGGCTACCTTCCAGGAGAGACGGCAGTTAAGCCCGCGGAAGATCGCTTTTTCGCTTGCTGCGAAATAAAGTATTTCAGGAGAAGCAGGAGTAGTATGGTCATGGGTTTGCCCGTTTTGGAGCATGCGCAGGTAATTTGTAACGTATGATGTTTGCCAACTTGTCGACAAACATATCTATGTAAAGCATAGTACTATGTATTTATTATACGAAAGGAATAATTTATTCGATGAGGAAGGTTGTTTGGCTCAGACGGCCACGGCCCGGATGCACATAAAGCCCGGAAATTCATTAAGCTCTTTGTAATGGCGTGGATCGAGGGCTTCAAATTCTTTGACCGGCTTGGGTTCGAGCAGGTGCTGAATGAGGAATCCGTTTTCCGTCAGCGGGCTAATGCATTCGCCGAGTGGCCGGCGAAAGCTGTTGACCTCCACTTTGCCGCCGAATCCACCCCAGGTGCATTTGACATGTTCTACCTCGAAGTACTTTTGGGAATTGAAATAATTGTATTCAAAAAACGGGTGTTCAATGGAAATTACGAGCAGGCCGCCGGGCTTCAGCACCCGGTGAAACTCCCGTATAGTTGGCCCCCATTCGGGGATATAATGCAGGGCCAGAGCGCAAAGTACGATGTCAAATGATTGGTTATCAAGCATATTTAGCGGCTCCGACAAGTCGTGGACAAAAAAAGTGCCTTTGCCGGGGTTGCGCTCCCGGGCCAGTTGAACCATGGTTGGGCTAAGATCAAAGCCCGTTATCGAAGCGCCTTTTTCCATCAGGATTTCGGCATACTTACCCGGGCCGCAGGCCGCATCGAGGATGCTTTTGCCAGCAACGTCGGGCAGGAGCGACAGGGTGTTGGGCCGGTCGTAGTAAGCGTTGTGCGGCTTGTGTTCGATCAGTTCATTGTATCGAACGGCCATGGTTTCGTAGGCGGCAAGTATTTTGGATTTGATCATAGCCGCTAAAGATGCTGATTTTTAAAAATGGTTGCTTGGCAATGTTGTATGCGAAAAACCGGTAATACAACTTGCTTAAAATTGTGGGGCAAGTGGTTTGTTGCCCAAAATTTCCTCAATTTTTTCGTTCACTTCCGGCGTCAGCAGGGGCAATACCTCCAGCGCTGTGAGGGTTTCTTCCAATTGTTCCGGACGGGATGCACCAAGAATTGCGGTACTGACATTCGGGTTCTGCACGCACCATGCAATGGCTAATTTTGCCAGGGGCACACCCAGTTCTTGCGCAAAAGCACCGAGTTTTTTGATACTTTCCAATTTTTCCCGAGTCAGGCTGCGCTCCCGCAACCAGTCAAAGCCTTCCAGTGAGAGCCGGGTGTCGTCGGGAATTTGCGAGATGTATTTATCGGTCAGGATGCCCGATGACAGGGGCGACCAGATGGTAGTGCCCATGCCTACGGTTTTGTAAATCTGGCTGAACTCGACTTCCACTTTGTGGCGCTCAAACATATTGTACTGCGGCTGCTCCATCACCGGCCCGATCAGGCGGTTGTCGCGCGCCACCATGTGCGCTTCCATAATCTCCTGTGCGCTCCACTCTGAAGTGCCCCAATACAGGATTTTTCCTTGCGCAATAAGGTGGTTCATGGCCCAGACCGTCTCCTCAATGGGCGTGTTTTTATCGGGGCGGTGACAAAAATACAAGTCTAAATAGTCCACTTGCAGGCGTTGTAAAGCGGCATTGCAGGCTTCAAAAATATGTTTGCGACTGAGGCCGGTCTGGTTGGGCAATTTGCCGCCGTCGCCGAAAAACACTTTGGAAGAAACCGTCCAGGAGCTGCGATCCCAGTTTTTTTGCTTTAAAATGCGGCCCATAACGCGCTCGCTTTCGCCGCGTACATAGATTTCTGCGTTGTCAAAGAAGTTTACGCCGTGTTCATAAGCGATACTCATGAGGCGGTCGGCGGTGTCGTCGCCAATTTGTTTGCCGAAGGTTACCCAGGAACCAAAAGAAAGCACGCTGACCTGCAGGCCGGATTTACCAAGTCGTCTGTAAAGCATTTTTTTTAACGATGAGTGATGAGTGATGAACGATGAGTTTCGGGCAGGTGATAAAATCGAAAACACAAAAATACGAAAACACGTAAACACAACAATTTACGATCTTTGCGGCAAAATATGGCTTCCTTAAAATATTTGTGAAAACCATATTTTTGTAATCCTTTGAAAATCAAAAGGAAAGCATCCATCTATCATCAAA
Organism: Chitinophagales bacterium; assembly: GCA_017303875.1. Taxonomy (GTDB): domain Bacteria; phylum Bacteroidota; class Bacteroidia; order Chitinophagales; family Saprospiraceae; genus M3007. The sequence goes on from JAFLBP010000012.1 coordinate 81,048, forward strand.
TCCACCCAAATCCTGGTATAACACTATGCGTCTGATATTGTTTGCTGCTGTTGTTGCATTTGTTTTTTCCTGTAAATCGGATACGCCCGTTGCACCCAAAATTACGGGATTTGACGGCGTTAATTATACGCTCGAAGATGGTACTGTTCAGTCCATTCCGCATGCGGGCGACCCGGAGTATGCCGTTTACATCCTTGTGCGGCATACAGAGAAAAAGCAGGATAGTACGGATAATCCCGCTCTGAGTCCGGAAGGGCAGGAGCGCGCCCTGAAACTGGCTCGAATGCTGAAAAAAGTGCCGCTGGCACGCGCTTCTTCCACCAACCTGAAACGCACGCTGGAAACGGTGGAGTTTGTAAAAGTGCAGCAGCCCAATCCCTTGCCAACGGATGTTTTTCCTAAAGATATGCTTGGCGACTGGTTGATGGAAACCCTGCCGACGGCAAAAGGCAAAATTAATTTCCACGCGGGCCACAGCAACACCGTCCCGCAAATGCTCAATATTATGAGCGGCAGTATCGCCTGGAAGGATATTCCGGAAAATGAGTACGACCACCTGTACATCGCGGTCGTTAAATCGCTTGGTGAGGCGGAAATTTTGCAATTCCGCTATTGATTTTTCCCCAAAAAATAAACACAAACTACATCGCATGCCCTTAATCTCGCAACGCGGCGAGGAGGCTCACCTGTCGCCTATCCGCAAACTCAGCCCCTATGCCGATGCCGCCAAACGCGCCGGCAAAAAAGTATACCATCTTAATATCGGTCAGCCGGATATCCTGACACCAGCTGCTGCGCTGGAAACGGTGCGTCAAACGCCCATCGACGTACTTGCCTACAGCCCTTCCAATGGCAATGCTTCGTATAGGGCCAAACTGCCGGCGTACTACCAGCGTTATGGCATTGAGCTTACTCCTGATCAGATTTTGGTGACCAACGGCGCCTCAGAAGCGGTGTATTTTACCCTGCTGGCCTGTATGGATCGCGGCCAGACGCTGCTGGCGCCCGAACCCATGTACGCCAATTATGTAGGCTTTGCGGAAATGGCGGATGTACAAATGAAAGCCATTACCTCCTACATCGAAACCGGTTTCGCACTGCCCGATCTGGAGGCTTTTCGCCGCGCCATCACGCCGGATGTGAAAGCTATTATGCTCTGCAATCCGAACAATCCGACCGGGGCGGTTTATCCGGAAAGTATGCTTCGGGAGCTGGCAAAGTTAGTGCTGGAGCACGATCTGTACCTGATTGTGGATGAGGTTTACCGGGAATTCTGCTACGGCGAAACGCCTTTTTTCTCCGCGCTTAATCTGCCGGAATTAGAACAGCACGTTATAATAATCGACTCTATATCAAAGCGTTATAGCGCTTGTGGCGCACGTGTGGGCGCGGTGGTTTCGCGCAATGCAGCGCTGCTGACCACCATTATGAAATACGCGGAAGTGCGCCTCAGTCCGCCCTCTTACGGGCAAATGCTCGCCGAAGCCCTCATTGAAACCGATGCGGCGTATTTCAGTGCGGTCAAGGCTGAATACCAGCGCCGCCGCGATGTTTTGGTTGCGCGTTTGCAGGCGATGCCGGGCGTCACGTGCTATTGCCCCGACGGCGCCTTTTATGTTTTCGCCAAACTGCCAATTGATAATTGCGACCGCTTTTGCCAGTGGCTGCTCGAATCATTTTCGCACAACAACGCCACTGTGATGCTCGCTCCGGGCAGCGGTTTTTATGCAACGCCCGGCGCTGGCGAACAAGAGGTGCGCCTCGCCTATGTACTCAATGAAACCGACCTGCACGCGGCGATGGATTGCTTAGAAAAAGCGTTGTTAGTGATGAGTGATGAGTGATGAGTGATGAGTGATTTTGAATTTTTGATGCTTGATCTTTGATTGATTATCAATAGTTTAAAAATATTCATCATTCATCATTCATCATTCATCACTCATCACTATCCCGGTATTTTCCAACCGTTTTGATAGTCGGCGTTCATCATGCGGTTGGCTTCGGGGTCATTTTTGAATTCCCCTTTTTCGGCGTCCCAGTGTAGTTTTCGGCCGAGGCGCTGCGCGATGTTGCCCATGCAGCAATTGATGGCCACATTGGCGGCATCTTCGATGGGGCAATTGAGCTTTTCCGGTGTTTTGTTTTTGATACAATCCACAAAATTCTGGGTGTGCAGGTCCAGGTATTCCACATTAGAGGGCTTGGACTGGTCGGGCAGTTTTTCTGTTTTGTAGCGCTGCACGCCGTCGTCGCCGCGCTGGCTTTCGGGCAATACGGCCCAGCCCTGGCGGTCAATCACGATGGTGCCATTGCCGCCGATAAAGGCGATGCCTTCGGGCCGGTTGTAGAGGCCGCCGGCAATGCCCAGTACATGTTCCCAGACCACATTGCAGGACTCGTATTCATAAATCGCCTGCAAGGTATCGGGCGTTTCGCTGGCGCCATCGGGTTTGAGGAAATTACCGCCCATGGCCATCACGGATTTGGGCATTTTCAGTCCCATCCCTTTAAGCGCGATGTCGAATTCGTGTACCCCCCAGTCGGTCATCAGTCCGCCGGCATAATCCCAGAACCAGCGGAATTCAAAGTGGAATCGGTTGATATTGAAGGGGCGTTTGGGCGCCGGGCCGAGCCACATATCGTAATCCACGCCATCGGGTACGGCGCTGTCGGGTTTGTGTTCGAGTGGTTTTTTCCAGCCCACATACGACCAGGTTTTGACCATCAGTACCTTGCCGATTTTGCCGCTTTGCAGGTAGTCGAGGGCGGCTTTGTAGTGCGGGCCGGAGCGTTGCCATTGGCCGACCTGCACTAAGAGTTCGGGGTAGCGTTTGGCGACGGCGAGCATGGCGCGGTTTTCCTGAATGGTACGGCCCATGGGTTTTTCGCAGTACACGTGTTTGCCGGCTTTGAGGCTGTCGCAGAGGTGCAGGCAGTGCCAGTGGTCGGGTGAGCCAATTACCACGGCCTGTATCTCTTTCATTTCCAATAGTTTGCGGTAGTCTTTAAAGGCGGCAGGCTTGGTGCCCTGAATTTTTTCTGCATCGGCGCAGCGGCGGTCGAGCACCGACTGGTCGATGTCGGCGATGGCGACGCATTCCACATCGGGAATTTTCAGGAGGGAGCGCATATTGCTCCAGCCCATGCCGTTGGCGCCGATGAGTGCGACGCGGAATTTTTCGGCAGGTGGTGGTGCTGGGGCAGCAGCAGCGGCCTGGAAGGGCAGGGTAGTGCTGAGCGCGGCGCCGGTAGCGGCGGTGAGGGAGTTTTGTAAAAATTTGCGTCGTTGCATATTGAAGTGGGATGAGCGTAATGAGTCTGTGAGCAATTGCGGTGCTAATGTCGTCAGCTTTTTGAAAATTTTGCTAAAATTTATTTTTTTTAAATAATGCTGCTTGTTTGGCGGATTCATCCAATTTTTATAAGTTTGTACGGGTTCTGTACTTTTGCACCCGCAATAAATGTAGTCGTGTAGGAGAGAAACATGCTAATCGGGCCGATGCAGGCGCATCGGAGCAAGCAGGGGAAGTGGTGGTGAAAATAACTTTGAGAAAAGAAATCGGGCGGGGGAAAAATGCAGCCAGATACGGCTTCGCCCTTTCAGTCACATCCTTGGCGGGAAATGACAGTTTTCATTTGAGGATGGTTTGTTAAGAGGCAATATGTTGGGGTCAATAATGCCTGAGTTTTTTAATAGCGAAGCAAAATTACAATTATTGCGAAAAGCGCCAACTTTTAAAGTGTTAAAGTTGTAGCATGTGGAATAAAATTAATCTAGGTCTTATTTTGCACTCACAATCGCTCCAAAAAGCGCAACAAATCTTCTCTTTCCTGTTTTTTTAAACTTTTAAAAGCCTCGCGACTGCCTTGCGCTTCACCGCCGTGCCAGAGAATTGCCTCTTCGATATTGCGTGCGCGGCCATCGTGCAGCAAAAACTGGTGCTTGTTCACCGTTCTGATCATCCCAATGCCCCAGAGTGGCTGGGTGCGCCATTCCTGTCCGTCGGCCAGAAAATCCGGGCGTCCGTCGGCCAATTCCGGCCCCATGTCGTGCAACAGCATATCGGTGTAAGGCCGAATGGTGGTATTGCGCAATACTGCAATCGGATGGCTGTTGTCGGTTTCCAGCAGGGGGCTATGGCATTTATCGCAGCCGATTTTGGCAAATAGGATTTCGCCGTTCTGCGCTTGCGTGTTGTTTAGGTCGCGGCGGGCGGGTACGGCAAGCACTTGCAGGTAAAAGGTCACTTTTCCCAGTTGTTCGTCACTGAGTTCCGGACTGCCGCCATTGGGAATGTGTGCGTACAATTGCTGCTGTGCCGGGGTAAACCCTTCCAGTGGGAAAATGCTGCTGGTAATGCCGATGTCGCCGTTAAAGGCAGCAGCAGTCTGTTGCTTCAGATCAGGCTGATTGGCCTTCCATCCAAAACGCCCCAACACGCTTTTTTGCAGCGATGCATCCCAAACGTAATTGGGGCGACCACTGATGCCGTCGCCATTGGCATCGGCCGGGTCACTGAGGGCGAGAATGGTGTTTTCGGATAAGGCTTCCAGCAGGCCCAAACCGGAGAGCTGTTGGGCAATACGCGGCGAAAGCATGAAGCCGGGTTGTAAATCGCCAAAGTTCAGCCCTTCCGGGGTGTATGTAGGTTTTCGCAGGCTGTAAGCGCTACCGTCGGGGTAGTTTCCGGGAATTTCGGTATAGGTGATGCGTATTTTCCCTTCAATTTTGGCATCAAGGATAGCCCGGTCTTGCAATTGTTCGCCATAATTGGGTTCGCCCAGCGGGCCGCCGTGCAGGTCTGTACCCGGAATACTCAGGCGGAAAAGCAGTCCGTTTTGCGGCGCGTTGTTTTCCCAAACCGGTTTTGCACGCCCATCTTTAAAATGACAGCCACCGCAACTGGACACATTGAACATTGGCCCCAGTCCGTCGAGCGACTGCACAGATGCCGGCGCTGCTACCCAATTGCTTTGAAAAAGCGAGTTACCGCTTACAAATCGTCCGTCTTCAGTAAAAGTCAATCCATTGGCCTGATGACCGAATGCATTTTCCGAGGCGTCGAAAGTAGTGAGCAATGGCCCGCCTGACAAGGCTTTGTCGGGGTCAATTTCGGTTTTGTCTTCCGGACGGCAAGCCGTAATGCCAAGGGCAATGGCGAACAATAGCAAGCTTGGTTTGTACATCAGGTAACGATTAACGAACGAGATCAAACTGAATATCAGCGATGCGATCGCTCAGGTTTTTCAGACTTTCGGAGGCGCTCAGGATGAGTCCCGGATTGTTCAAAATGGCCTGATCAAAAGGGGAGGGGATGAGGGCTAATTTGCCTTCAGCATCGCTGAGGGCGGCGACAACGGCATTGTTTTTCGTACTGTTTACCATAGCAGCTACTTCAGCGAAGCTGCGCCCACTGATTTTGGTACCGTTGCTCCGGGTGTAGGTGCCGTTATATACATTTTGAATACCTTTGAAATTCATCAGAATATCAGCATTGGTATTATCAGAAAAGCAGGAGTGTTCATTTTCCTGATCCTGCGAATCTACGGCCACAAACATCCGTTCGCCCGCGAGTTCGCCTTTACTCAGGGAGCCGAGGCCCGTGAAAATTTTATTGATTGCTTCGTTGGCGTCGCCGGTGAGGAGGGCTTCGCGGTAGGCAGCGCCGGGCTGCCAGGCATCCACAAGGGTTTTCAGGTGGTCAGTAAGCAATGTCGCACAAATCTTGAGGTATTGGCCGCGGCGGGCAGCATTTGGCGCGGTAGTATAATCGGTGTAAGCACGTTGCCCCGGGCCGCTGCTGCTGGCATCCTGCCCCCAAAGTAAAAACTCGATGGCGTGGTAGCCGGTAGCTACATTGACTTCACTTTGTTCTTCCGTATCGCCGCCAGTCTGGTTCAGGCTTTCAATCAGCGCTTTGTCTAAGGTGGGGAATTCAGCAGTTTTGTTGATGATGCCGGCATTGGGATTGCCTTGTACATAATCAATATACACCTCATCGAGCGGCCAGGAGTTGATGAGACCTTCGGGGCCGGTTTCGTTGTCGATAGGGCCACCGTAGAAGCGATAGGCTTCCGTTTGGCCATAAGGATTACGCGCTGCCAACCAGGCATTTTTGCAGGCATTAAAACCTGCTTCAGAAGGCGCTGCAACAAAGTCATCAATGGTTTGGCGCAGTGTTAGCGCCGTTTGGTAGCTGTCTTCATAAGACGCCAGCACAATTGCGGCATACTGCGCAACGGCTTCTTTTTTCATTTGCGCGAGTTCCGCTGCGGTATCGTCTTTTTTGCAGGCGACAACGGGCAGCAAGAGGCTGAGCAGTATCGCGAGGCCCGGGCGTAGAGTAGATGGTAGCATAATGTGTTGTACGGGTTGAAGATTTAAAAATGCGCCGCAAATATTTAAATACTTATTTAGACTTAATAAAAATAAAATGTAATTTTTTAGTCACCACCATACATCAATAAATCAGCTTATGCTTGTAAAGCTTGTTCGGAATTGCACGATGGTGCGAAAACGTGGAAATTTTATGCTGATCAAGGAGGGTAGCTACGACGAAGAAAGCAAACGCAGTGCAGCATAAAATTTAACGCTCATAGCCGGTTGATGAATTCCTGATCAAGCTCTTAGCATCATTCCCTGATCAAAAACGACCCGCCGGCCTTCACATCTTCCGCGAGCATTCTTACTGTTTTTTCTTCAAGCGCCCGGATCATGCCGTTTTTACAACTCGCAAAATCATGGTGCAATGGGCAGGGCCGCTCCGCATTGCAATGCCGTATACCCATCACGCAGCTGTTGAGTACCTGGCTGCCATCTGTGATTTTCAAAACCTCAATCAGGTGGTAATCGCAGGTGCGGGCATTGACAAAAAAACCGCCGGTCGGGCCTTTAGCAGAATCTATAATGCCATGATGTACAAGGTCTTGCATGATTTTTCCCAAAAAGTGATGCGGCACGGCAAGGTGTTCCGATACCTCCTGCAAGCTGATGCGTTTGCCATCCTCGCAATGCAGGGCGATATAAGTAATGGCGCGCAAGGCATATCCGAAAGCTTTTGAAAACATAGGCGCAAAGGTACGTGCTTGTAAACGGGCTTTGGCAAAGGTACAAGTCATTCCGATTTATGACGCAAGTCATTTATCCGGTTCAGAAAGGACAAATACATTTGCAGAGTAAAAGACATTAAACTCTTTTAATCTTAAAAAAGTTCAACATGCTTCGCTACTACACCATGCTGCTCGGCTTTGCCGCACTTTTCAGCCTCGCCTCCTGTACTTCCAAATCGGAAGCCGACGCCAAGGCCAAAAATTCTCCTTCACCCGCCGACGCTGCCCAGACGCAACCCGAAGTGCACGGCACGGAAGTCAAGGAGATCGCCCTGACCAACCCGCTTAATGCCGACTGGGTTAAAACGGGTAAGGAAATCTACGAACTCAAATGCAGTGCCTGCCACAAACTGACGGCCGACAAACTTGTAGGGCCGGGCTGGGCGGGCGTCACCAAAAACCGCCAGCCGACCTGGATCATCAACATGATTACCAATGTGGATATGATGCTGGAAAAAGACCCTGAAGCGCAAAAGCTGCTCGAACAATGCCTCGTGCGTATGCCGAACCAGAATATTACAACGGAAGACTCCCGCAAAATTCTTGAGTTCATGCGCCAGAACGACGGAGAAAAATAACCCCGAAACAGGCCATTTATCCTTTCAATAATTGTTTTTATGCGAACGAAACACTTCTTTAACCCACTGACTTTCACGGCTTTGCTGTTTGCTGCGGCCTGGTTTTCGGCTTGCGGGCCTAAAAACCCCACCACCGCCACCGTTGGCGATGCAGCCTCTAAAGTCTACGTTGCCCCCGGCTCCTACGATGAGTTTTACAACATCGTTTCCGGCGGTTTCAACGGCCAGGTGAGCGTTTACGGCCTCCCGTCAGGTCGCCTGCTGCGCATCATTCCTGTATTCTCCCAATTCGCCGAAAACGGCTGGGGCTACAGCGAAGAGACCAAACCCATGCTCAATACCTCACATGGTTTTGTGCCCTGGGACGACTCGCACCACATTGCGCTCTCTACCACCAATGGCGAGCACGACGGTAAATGGGCCTTCGTGAATGCCAACAACACCCCGCGCATCGCGCGCATCAACCTCAAAACTTTCCGCACCGAGGAAATCATCGAAATCCCGAACAGCTCGGGTAACCACTCCTCACCTTTTATTACCGAAAACAGCGAATACGCCGTTGCCGGTACACGCTTCAGCTACCCCATGGACGGACAGGGCAAAAACCCCGACGTGGCCATCAGCACCTACAAGGAAAATTTCAAAGGCACTGTGAGCTTTGTCAGCATCAACCCGGAAAACGGCCGCATGGGCATCGGTTTTCAGGTATTGCTGCCGGGCGTAAACTTCGACCTTTCGCGTTGCGGCCGCGGCCCCTCACACGATTGGTTCTTTTTCTCCTGCTACAACACCGAACAAGCCAATACGCTGCTTGAAGTGAACGCCTCCCAAAAGGACAAAGACTTCATTATGGCTGTTAACTGGAAAAAATGCGAGGAGTACGCCAAGGCCGGCAAAGGCCGTAAGGAGCAGGTGCGCTACGCCCACAATGTGTACAGCGATGAAACCCATACCGGCACTTCCACCATTGAAAATGAAGTGATTGTACTGGATCCGAAGGAACTCAAGGACATTGTTTACTTCATGCCCTGCCCGAAATCGCCACACGGCTGCGATGTAGACCCGACCGGTCAGTACATTGTCGGTTCCGGTAAATTGGCCGCTGTTATTCCCGTTTTCTCCTTTGATAAAATCCAGAAAGCTATTGCCGACCGCAATTTTGAGGCAGAATATGAAGGTATTCCCGTATTGAAATACGACGCCGTGCTGCACGGTGAAGTACAAAAGCCGGGCCTCGGCCCGCTCCACACCGAATTCGACGGCAAAGGCAATGCCTATACTTCTTTCTTCGTGTCGTCGGAAATCGTGAAATGGGATATCGCCAAATTGCAGGTGCTCGACCGCGTGCCGACCTATTACTCCATCGGACACCTTTGCGTGCCCGGCGGCCCAACCCGCAAACCGCACGGCAAATACGTAATTGCTTATAACAAAATTACCAAAGACCGTTACCTGCCAACCGGCCCTGAGCTGACGCAATCTGCGCAGTTGTACGACATCTCCGGCGACAAAATGAAGCTGCTGCTCGATTTCCCGACCACAGGCGAACCGCACTATGCAGAAGCTATTCCAGCCAGTTTGGTGCAGCCCAATTCGCTGAAAATCTTCAAAATTGAAGAAAATAAACACCCTTACGTGGCCAAAGGCGAAAAAGAGGCCAAAGTGGTGCGCGAAGGCAATAAGGTTCACGTGTACATGACTTCCATTCGCTCGCACTTCACGCCCGACAATATCGAAGGCGTAAAATTGGGCGATGAAGTGTACTTCCACGTCACCAATTTGGAGCAAGACTGGGATGTACCGCACGGCTTCGCCGTAAAAGGCTCAAACAACTCAGAGATTCTCATCATGCCCGGCGAAACCTGTACCCTCAAATGGGTGCCCGATCGCGTTGGCGTCGTGCCGATTTACTGCACCGACTTCTGCTCGGCGCTCCACCAGGAAATGCAGGGCTATGTGCGGGTTTCTCCCGCCGGCTCCAATGTGCCACTCAAGTGGACTACCGGCGGAACACCTGAAGCGAATAATTTTTAATGTTTAATTTTGGATTTTGGATGCTTAATGCAAGCTAATCAGACATTAAGCATCCAAAATCTGAAATTTAATAAACCTGTGATGAAAAAGCTCAATTCCATTTCCCGCATTATACTTGGCGTATCGGCGGCCTCCATGCTGATTGCGCTGTGGCTCCCGCTCTGGCAAATCCAGCTTTGGGCGCCTCAATACCCGGAAGGCCTGAATATGAAGATCTGGCACAACCGCCTGAGCGGCGCCTTTGACATCATCAACGGCCTCAATCACTACATCGGTATGCGGGAAATACGGGCGGAGATGTTCCCCGAGTTTTCCTATATCGGTATCCTGTTGGTGGCCTTTGCGGTGCTGGGTGTTTTCGCTGCCTGGCGCGGCACCCGCCGCTGGCTCTACATTTTTACCGGTACTGCCTACGCGCTCGGCTTAGCGGCACTGTATGATTTTTACCGCTGGGGCTACGATTACGGGCACAACCTCGATCCGCATGCGGCCATTGTGGTGCCGGGTATGTCATATCAACCACCGGTTTTGGGTTATAAAAACCTGTTGAATTTCACGGCGTATTCCGGCCCGGATCTCGGCGGCTGGATAGTCGTAATCGTGGGGATTATTGCCTCTGCGCTGGCTTTTTACGCTTGCTGCATAGAAGACCGGATGCACAAACGCAAGGTGATGAAACCGGCAATGGCGCTTGTTATCTTACTCAGTGTCAGTATGTTGTCCTGCAGCATTGGTCCGGAACCCATTCGTTTTGGGGAAGATGGCTGTTTTAATTGCAAAATGACCATCAGCGACCAGCGTTTTGGCGCAGAAGTGGTGAGCAACAAGGGCAAAGTGTACAAATTTGACGACCTGAACTGCTTGAATGATTTCCTGAAAACGGACTTTTTGCCAGCAGCGGAAATCAAACACACCCTGGCTGTCGACTTTAGCCATCCCGGCCAGCTGATACCCGCAGAGCAGGCTTTTTTCCTGAAAAATGAGGCACTCAAAAGTCCTATGCGCAGTGATGTCGCCACTTTTTCCACAGAAGCCGATCGCAAAAAAGTTTCCGGCGAAGTTGGCGGCGGCACTGCCATGAGTTGGTCCGAAATCCGCAAAAACTTCTGACAGCGGCGCTGCGAACAAGCCTTTGCAAGTCTGTCCAATAGTATTCCTCCATTTTCAGATACATCCAAATCCTGCTCAAATGCGTGTCTCATTCCTGTTTTTCAGCTTCTTGTTGCTTTCGCTGCAAACCCTTCAGGCCAATATACTGCATGTTGGCCAGGGCCAGGTTTTTCAGCAAATTCGCCCTGCGCTGGCTGCTGCACAGGCCCATGATACGCTGCTGGTACACGCCGGTTTTTACCAGGAAGGAAATTTAGAAATTGATCGGCCGCTGACCTTGCTGGGTATGGACTACCCGATACTCGACGGTGGCCGGCAATTTGAAGTACTGACGATCAAATCCTCGGATGTATGCATTCGCGGGTTTCAGATTCAGTACAGCGGCCGGATGGCGACGATTGATCTTGCAGGCATTAAAGTGTTGGCAGTCAATCGGATACGCATTGAGGATAACCGGGTTTATCAATGCTATTTCGGCATTTATTTGTCGGGCGCACAGGACTGTGTGGTGCGCGCCAACGATGTACACGGCACACCGCTGGAGGAGCAAAATACCGGAAACGGCATTCACCTGTGGAAATGCGAACGCGCGCGCATTGAATGGAATTACTTAGCGGGGCACCGCGACGGGATTTATTTTGAGTTTGTGACCGACTCGAAGATCAACAACAATTTTAGCGAAAACAACATTCGCTATGGCTTGCACTTCATGTTCTCGCACAAAGATCATTACCTCGACAATCGTTTTCGAAGCAACGGCGCCGGGGTGGCCGTCATGTATTCCCGCGAAGTGCAGATGCATCGCAATCTTTTTGAGTACAACTGGGGAAGCGCCGCCTACGGCCTGCTGCTGAAGGATATTTCCGACAGCCAAATTGAGCACAACCGCTTTGAGCACAATACGGCCGGTATTTATCTGGAAGGCGCCAGCCGGATTCGGGTACTGAACAATGATTTTTTAGAAAACGGATGGGCTTTGCGGGTGCAGGCCAGCTGCGACGCCAACGTTTTTCGGGAAAATAATTTTGTCGCCAATTCTTTTGATGTGGCAACCAACGGCCACTTGGTGCTCAATGAGTTCAATGGCAATTACTGGGATAAATACGAAGGTTACGACCTCAACCACGATCAGGTTGGTGATGTGCCCTTTCGCCCGGTAAGCCTTTACGCCGTAGTGGTGGAGCAAATGCCTTACGGGCTGATGCTGATGCGCAGTTTTATGGTTTATCTGCTGGATAAGGCCGAAAAAATTGTACCCTCACTCACTCCCGAAAAATTACAGGATGAAGCCCCCCTGATGAACCCGCTTCAACGAACGGCAGATTGATTTTGCCGTAGGAAATTTTCACTTTTTCCCGAATTCGGGTCTAAAACACAACTTTTATGAAAGCATATACCCTTCTTTTTGCTCTTTTTTGCTTGGTACTGAGCAATTGCGCCGAGGCGCCCGGTACTCCTTCCGCCGCCAGTTCAGGTGCTCCCGTAGTAGCAGGCGGACAAGAAAACGTAAAGGATGATGTCTCGCAAAAAGACGTCGTTAAAGTAGCGGTCGGCAGTCCCGATCACACTACTTTGGTTAAGGCTGTTACGGCTGCCGAATTGGTCACGGCGCTTTCCAATGCCGGCCCGTTTACGGTGTTTGCGCCGACCAATGCGGCATTCGACAAGCTGCCTGCGGGCACCGTATCCCAACTGCTTGAGCCGGGCAAAAAGGCTGATTTGCAGGATATTCTGCAATACCACGTGGCGGTAGCGGTGTTTAAACCGGAAATGCTGCGCGACGGACAAGTGATCAGTATGGCCAATGGCGGCAACATCACCATCGGCGTTAAAGACGGCAAAATCACGGTCAATGGTACGGCCAATGTGATTGCTTCCGTTCCGGCGTCGAACGGCATCGTACACGTCATAGATGGCGTATTGCTGCCCAAGTAATCCACTTCACAACACGTTTTGCAACATGCTCACCATTAATAACTTAACGAAATCCTTCGGTCGGTTTCGGGCACTCGACAATGTCAGTGTGCAGCTCGACGAAGGCCAGGTAGTTGCCCTGATTGGCCCCAACGGCTCCGGCAAAACCACCCTGCTCAAATGTATTTTGGGCCTCGTGATTCCCGACAGCGGCGATATACAGCTCAAAGGTCAAAACGTGTTGTACCATTGGGGGTACCGCCGCTCGATCGGCTACATGCCGCAGATCGGACGGTACCCCGACAACATGCGGGTGCGGCAGGTGTTTGAGGTCATCCGCGAAATCCGAAACAGCGATGAAACCCCTGATACCGAACTGATGGAAGCCTTCGGCGTGCCTCAGTTCGAAAATAAAATGATGCGTACGCTCTCTGGGGGAACCCGGCAGAAAGTAAGCGCCTGCCTCGCCTTTCTCTTCAACCCGCCGGTGCTGATCCTCGATGAACCCACTGCGGGCCTCGACCCGCTTTCCGTAGAAATCCTGAAAGACAAGATTCAACGCGAAAAACAAAAAGGGAAACTCATCCTGATTACCTCGCATATCCTGAGCGACCTCGATGAGTTGACCACCCACGTGCTCTATCTGATGGACGGAAAAATACGCGTCCATCAGAGTATGGATGCCCTGAAAGCCGAAACCGGAGAAGGCAAACTTAACCGGGCCATTGCTCAACTCATGAAACAAGATGCCCATGCAACGCACTGATTCCCAAGCTGCTGTGACGGCACTCGGTGCTGTCGCTCCCATCACCTCACACGCTGCCGCCGCGCCGCGCGCAAGTGCTCAATCTGCCATGCTTCGTATTGTCAAATATATCCTGATGGACATCCTGCGCAATAAAATTGTGCTGGGATATACCCTGTTCCTGCTGGCCGTTACCTTCGGTTTGTTCAATTTGAGCGACAATCCGGCCAAGGGGCTTATCAGTCTGCTGAATATTCTGCTCATTTTTACCCCCTTAGTGAGTCTCGTTTTCTCGACTATATATTTTTACAATTCTTATGAATTTATAGAATTGCTGGCGGCACAACCACTGCGTCGGAGTGTCATTTTATGGAGCCAATACCTCGGGTTGGGCATTGCCTTGTCGCTCGCCACCGGGGTAGGAGTGGGTGTGCCGCTGCTGATATGGTCGGGACTGGGCGGCACCGGATTGCTGCTGTTGTTTATTACCATTGTATTGAGCTGGGTATTTGTAGCGATTGCCCTGCTGGCTTCGGTAATGACCCGCGATAAAGCCAAAGGCATAGGAGTCGCCTTGCTGTTGTGGTTTTATTTTTCCCTGCTCTATGATGCCATTGTGTTGCTGCTGATGTTCAGCTTTAATGATTATCCGCTGGAAAAAGCGATGCTGGCTTTGGTTTCCCTCAATCCGATTGATTTAGGCCGGGTAATTATGTTGCTGCAAATGGATGTTTCAGCCTTAATGGGTTATACCGGCGCGATTTTCCGCGAATTTCTCGGTACTATTTGGGGGATGGTATACGCAGGTGCAATTTTGTGCTGCTGGATTGCAATTCCGCTTTCTCTGTCATTTTACATTTTTAAAAGAAAAGATTTTTAAATCACTTATACCTTTGTTGCAAGCATTGTAATGAAAAGTCTGAAACAAATATTTGTACTCTTTATGGCCCTGAGCATGTTGGCTCAGTCGGCGGTAAAAACAAGTATTTTGGTATATTTTTATACAAATCAGACAACTATTGCGGCGGAAAAATGCGAAAATAGAGCAATACAAGGCTCAAAGTGTAATGGTAAATGCCAGTTGGGCAAATGGATGAAACAGGCGGAGGAGTCTTCTGCGTCCAAATCGCCTGCCGCGCCCGACCTGAGCAAGCTCAAGGAAATCACCCTTTTTGCAGAAGCCCTGCCGCAGTTTTTTGCGGTATTTTCAGAAGTAAGTTTCGTTCGTTCCTCCCTTCCTTTATACACCGAACGCCGCATTGCTGCGCCTGCGTTCGACATCTTTCATCCGCCGGGATGATGAATAGTGTTTTGGTGTTTTTGTGTTTTGGTAATGAGTGGCGATCAGTCTCTCCTAAACACTAAAACACAAAAACACAAAAACACTCTTGTGTTCTCTTTTTTCACATAACATTTCAGATCATGCGATCCATCCGCCTCCTATTGGTGGCAATGGGTGTATGGGTTATGCCGTTTGCCGGACAGGCCTGCGATTTATGCGGTTGTTCAGGTGGTAATCAATCCCTTGGGTTGTTGCCCCTGCTACAGCGGCATGCGGTGGGCGTGCGTTGGCAGTCGCAGCATTTTTCGACCACTCCGCATGGAAGTGGTTACGCCTCGACAGAGCATTTCCAGTCCTACGAACTGTGGGGCCGCTGGCAGGTGCATCGTCGCTGGCAGGTGCTGGCATCCATACCCTATGCCGTCAATTTTCGTCAGTTTGCCAATGGCGAGACCTTTGAAACCGCTGCCCTTGGCGACGCTACACTGCTCGGCCAATTTGCCATAATTGACCCAAAATCGCAGGAAAAACGCCGCTTCAAGCACGCGTTTCAAATCGGTGCAGGGCTGAAGCTCCCCAGCGGGAACTCCAATCTGCGCGACCGCGAAGGTCAGTTACAACACATGAACCTGCAAGCCGGCTCCGGCAGTACCGATGCCCTGTTTGCTGCCCTGTATGCCCTTAGCGTATCCAAATGGGGACTTGCGCTCGACGCCTCCGCACGCCTGAACACACCCGGCGCCAACAATACGCAGTTTGGCAACCGCCTGAACGGCAATTTGCGCGGTTTCCGCAGCTTTAAGCTCGGCGCTTTTCAAATGCTGCCGCAGGCTGGCGTAGCCTATGAGTGGCGCGCCAAGGATTTCGACCAGGAATTGCTGGCTGAATCCGGTGGTTACCAGGCCTACGCGTTGTTTGGGGCCGAATGTTTTTATAAACAATTGGTACTCAGTCTGCATGCGCAGACGCCTGTTTTTGGAGATTTAGCCCAAGGCTATGTCTCCCCCAAACCCCGCTTCAGTGCCGGGGTATCCCTGCTTTTTGGCGGTAAAAAGACCAAGTCTGATACCGTCAATCCATTTCCGAATTTCATTTCAACCAACAACACTACAATTCAACAATAATGAAAAATTTCATTTTCAAAACCCTTTTTGCTTTTTCCGCATTTGCACTCACCCTTACCGCTTGTAAAAAAGAAGACGAAGGCCTGAGCGGTACCCAAAGCGTTATCATCGAGATGGACAACCGTGCGGGCGATGACGAATTAGTTTTTGGCAAAAATTACAAGACTGCCAATGGCGACACCGTGAATTTCAGCCTGTTCAATTACTACGTCAGCAATTTTGTGCTCGTGAAATCCGACGGTAGCGAATACACCGTTCCGAAAGACGAATGCTACTTCCTCGTTAAACACGAAGACGCTGCCAGCCGCGAAATCGAATTGAAAGGTATTCCTGCCGGCGACTATAAAGCCGTTCGTTTCATCATCGGCGTGGATAGCCTGAAAAGCATCGCACCCGCCGGCGAACGCACCGGCGTGCTTGATCCCACGGGCGCAGGCGCGGGCATGTACTGGTCCTGGAACGCGGGCTACATTTTTGTAAAAGTGGAAGGTACTTCCCCGCAAGCGCCGATTAATGCCGGTGCCGGTGAACGCATTTTCCAATACCACACCGGTCTGTTCGGCGGTAAAGATTCGCCCACGCTCAACAACCTCAAAACCGTCAACCTGAGCACCGGCTCGGAACTGATTGAGGTACGCAGCAACCACGAGGCATCCACAGTACATACGTACGTGAACATTCTGGAAATGTTTACCAGCCCGACGAATATCAATGTGGCCACCAATCCGCTTTCGCATGCCGGCGCTTTCAGCAAAACGGTTGCAAATAACTACGCTGACATGTTTACACTGGATCATGTACACAACCACAACTAATTGATAAAATAGGATACAGGGAGTTATTCCGGTTTTTATGACTTTTAAAATTCGGGATAACTCCTGTTTTGTACGCATTCATCTTTAACGTCCCTCAAACGCTGCCCTGCCATGCGCTACAACTCATATTTCCGTACAATTGCTTTGCTGTTGGGCATCGCATTGGCCTTCCTCGCCTGTAAAAAGGAAGCAAAAGAGGATTTAAGCGACATCAGCATTTTTCTGCCCTCCAATTTTCCGGCGCCGTATTATAACCTGAGTGCCAACCCGATTACACCGGAAGGTTTTGCCCTGGGGCGTAAGTTGTTTTACGACCCGATTTTGAGTCGCGACAGCTCAATTGCCTGCGCCGATTGCCATATTTCCTACTCCGCATTCAGTCACCCCGATCATGGCGTGAGCCACGGAATTGAGGGCCTGTTGGGCCGCAGAAATGCTCCGGCTGTACAAAACCTGATCTGGCAAAAGGCTTATTTTTGGGATGGCGGTGTGCCGGAAATGGATTTTATCGCCATTAATCCCATAGAAAATCCGGTTGAAATGGATGAAAGTCCGGCCAATGTGGTGAAAAAACTCAAACGCCACCCGGAATATCCGGCGCTTTTCCGCGCGGCATTTCCCGGTCGCGATACCATCGACGGCCCGCAAATGCTGATGGCTTTTTCACAGTTTATGGGCGCCTTGGTAAGCGCCAACAGCCGCTACGATCATTATGTGCGCAAAGAAGCCGGCGGCACGCTGACGGCTGAAGAACTCGCCGGATTGGAAACCTTCAAGGTGAAATGTTCGGCCTGCCACAGCACTGATTTGTTTACGGACAATTCTTATCGGAACAATGGCTTGCTCAGCACTTTTACCAACGATCTGGGCCGCTTCGAGATCAGCACCATTCAAGAAGATATCGGCAAATTCAAAGTGCCCAGCCTGCGCAATGTGGAACTGACTTCCCCCTATATGCACCATGGCAAAATCAAAACCCTGGAAGCCGCGGTGGAGCATTACAATTCGGGTGTTAAAGACTCCCCAACCCTTGATCCGTTGCTCAAGCAAAATGGTCAATTAGGCATTCCGCTCAGCACAAGCGAAAAACAAAACCTCGTGGCTTTTCTGAAAACCCTCACGGATCAGACCTTTATCCGCGATACACGTTTTCAAAAACCGGAGTAATCAAGCACTTTTCTTAACAACTATTCAAATATAATACACCTGGATGCGGGTACAAATCTGATTCAAATTATGAAAAAACTATCTTTTTTTATCGCCCTCCTGGCGCTTAGCACCAACGCTTTCGTCGCTTGCCACAAACATGATCACGACGAAGACGACACACAAGCACCTGGGCTTACCATCAGCAGCCCTGCCGCAGCGGCATCGCTTTCCGGTGAAGTACATATCAGCGGTTCGGTGACCGATGAAAGTTTACACGAAATGAGCATTAAAGTGACCCGCGACAGCGATGGGGCGGAACTGTTCAGCGCCAACCCAACGGTACACGACAAAACCTCCTATAACTTTGATGAACACTGGACGCCCGCCGGCATCAGCGCCGAAACGGCCGTCACCCTGACCATCCACGTGGAAGATCACACTGCAAATGAGACGGAAAAGACGGTAAAGTTTAGTGTGAAATAAGATCAGTCAGCAGTTATCAGGGAGGTTGTCATGCTGAACGGAGTGAAGCATCTGGCTGAGGGTGGAGCGGTAAGCCCAGGCTTTAGCGCCTGCACTTTTGTCTGAACCGGGATTTGGGGGGATTTCCGGATTTTGAGGATTGGATTTGTCTTGATACTTGGAATTGATGCTTGAATTTCCCCTATCCAATTAATCGCTCCAAAATCCAATCCTAAAAATCCGGAAATCCCCCCAAATCCCGGTTCAGACAAGGGGAGCTGGGCCACACGAACGGTAAAAGAAAGTATCAAGGGTATGTAGAGCCCACCTGATAACTGTTGACTGATAACTGCTGACTGATCACTGATCTCACATTTTCCAGTCCACCCGAACGGAGTAGTTGCGGGGCGCTTCCATGAGCGCCGGACGGAAGGTGTAGGTCGTGTTCAAGGCATTGTTGCACAGCAGGCTGAGCTTCACGTGGTCGTTGATTTTATACGCTGCCCGGAAATCCAGCACCGTAAAACCGTCGTTGTTGTTGCGGCGGAAATTTTTCACCCCTTTAAACGGCTCCACGATTTCTATTTCAAAAATGGCATCAATGGCATCCATAAAGCTGTAATACTGAACCGCGGCGCCAAACGTGAAACGACCGATGCTGTAATCGGCATCCATTTTAAACATATCGCGGAAACGGTATTTCAGGATATTGGTCGTGTCGGAAGAGCCGTAATTGAGCGTATCCTTGTCGAAGCTTTTGTAGCGCGGATTAATTTTGGTAAATCCACCCAGTACGTTCAAAGTACCCGGGCCAATTTTGCCCTGACCCATTACCGCAATTTCAAAACCCGTGGTGCGGGTTTCGCCGGAGTTGCGCGATTCAAACGCGGCCTGCGGCGCGAGGGTCGGCGGCGGGCCGGGGTCAATGACCAAGCGCAATTCCGCCAGCACGAACTCCATCATGTTCTGATATTCCGACTGGAAGATGGTCGCGTCCACAAAGCCCTGCCATTTATCAATTTTGAAACCCTGTTTAATACCCAACTCGGCCGTCCAGCCGGTTTCAGAAACTAAGCTTGGGTTGGGGCGCACCTGATTGCCGGCACTGAAATCGGTATTGATAAATTTCTCGGCGATTGTGGGGTAGCGGTAGCCTTGTCCCCAGGAAGCGCGCAGGAATGTCGCTTTGGCGAGCTGATAGTTGGCGCCAAAGCGGAAAACCGGTTTTGCCTCTTTGGTTTCGCCGTTGGGAATGGTATCCACGCGGGTATCGCTGACGCGGATCAGTTCCGGGCTGCGCAGCAGGTTTTGTTCATAGCGCACACCGGTGGAGAGGTTGAGTTTACCGACCTTGTAATCTGCCTGAAAATAACCGGCCAGGTTGCGGGTCGAGTAGTCGGCATTATTGTACAAATCAGCTTTGATGCTTGTGCCGATACCTACAACGCCGGCCGTCATGACCAATCCGAGTTGATCTAATTTACGCTGAATCTGATATTCGCCGTAAAACATGCGGCTGTCGTTGCTCTGATTGCCGCTGTTGTTGTTGGAAATATAGTAGTAGCGGCTCAAAATTTTGTGCCGGAACCCTGCGCGGTCAAAATATTGAAGGGTAGGATCAATATTAAAACGCAGACGCCCCAACGAGCGGGAGGCAGAGCCTAAGCCTGCTTCATAGGCTTTCAGACTATCGTTGCCCCAGATAAAGAAGTTGCCACTGCGACCAAAATTAAAATTGCTGTTCAGGCTGATGCTGAGGCGGTCATTGACGCGGTAACGGAAGTTGGGCGTCACACGTCCGTAACGGCTGTACGTATCCTTGTTGTAGCTGTCGCGGTAAAGGCCGTAGGCGCCCAGTACCACATCTAATTTGCCTGCTTTGCGGCGGTGCACAAAACTAAAACCTGTTTCCACTGGCTGTTCAATAAAGGAGCTGTCGCTGCCCCACCATTTGGCGCCCGGAATGGCCGGACTGTCCCAGGTCTTGCCAAACATGGCGGCTTCGGTTTCCGGTTTGTCTTTGGCGTAGCCGGTTCGGATATTGATAATCCCGTTCATGGCAGAAGAGCCGTAGAGGGCCGAGGCAGCGCCTTTCAGCACTTCCATCTGGGCGATGTTTTCCACCGGAAAATCATCCCAGTTCGGAAAACCGGCATCGGGTTGCAGGGCCGGAATATCATCAATCAGGAGCAGTACCCGCGTGCCGGCGCCATAGGAAAACCCCGATCCGCCACGGATATTGGCCTGGCCATCAACGATACTTACGCCCGGTACTTTGGTCAGTACTTCATCCACCGAAGTAGTATTCACGCTTTCGATGAGGCGTGGTTTGAGTACGTCGATGGAAACTGTTACTTCGCCAAGCGGCTTGTCGAATTTGCCGGCGGTGACGGTAGCCGTTTGCAGCAAATTATTGCCGTCTGCAAGGCTAATGTTGAGTGAAAAAGTTTGTCCGGCTTCTAAGCGCACATTTCGGCTGACACTTTCATAGCCGGTAAAAATGAAGGTAATTTCATAAATGCCGGGTGCTGTTTGCAGGCTGTAATCGCCTTCCAGTCCGGAAATTGCGCCGGTGCTGCCACAGCGAACACTCACCCCGGTAAGGGCTTCGCCGCTTTGTGCATCCGTGATTTTACCTTGTACAGTTGCTTTTTGGGCAAAAATGATCTGGCTCAAAACGAGCAATGAAACGGTCAGGAATAATCTCATGTATGTGTGTGTAAATGATTATAAATTTGGCAGATTAAGGGGGAGAGGGGGAATGATGAATGATGAATGATGAATGTTGAATTTTTTGATGCTCAATGTTTGATTTTTGATTGATTTTCAATTGTTTAAAAAAATCATTCATCATTCATCATTCATCATTCATCATTCATCATTTATCATTCACCTCGCGCTCCAATTGCTCTCGCTCGGCGCAACGACCTTGAGTTGTTTGCGCTGTTTGAGGTGGAGCAGCAGGGCGAGCACGGCGGCGGCATGCGCTTCTTTTTCGACACTTTTTACCAAAATATCGGGAGAAAAATAGCGATTGACAAAGCTGGTATCAAAATCGGCGCTGACAAATGCCGGGTGATCCATCACAAAACGACCGAAGGGCAGGGTAGTGGCTACGCCTTCAATTTCGTAGGCATCAATGGCTTCTTTCATACGTTGGATGGCCATGTCGCGCGTGGGTGCGTGCACGATGAGTTTGGCGAGCATCGGATCGTAATAAATCGGCACGTCCATACCTTCCTGGAAACCATCGTCGACGCGAATGTCATGGCCTTGTGGCGGACGATAGCGCGCCAGTTTGCCCACCGAAGGCAGGAAGTTGTTGAGCGGATCTTCGGCGTATACACGCAGTTCGAGGGCGTGGCCATGGATGCGCAGGTCTTCCTGTTTTACCGGCAGGGTTTCGCCGCGGGCGACGCGAATTTGTAATTCCACGAGGTCCAAACCGGAAATCATTTCCGTCACCGGGTGTTCCACCTGCAAGCGGGTATTCATTTCCAGGAAGAAAAAGTCGCGGTTAATATCCACCAGAAATTCTACCGTACCGGCGCCTACATAATTGCAGGATTGGGCCACCCGAACAGCAGCTTCGCCCATGGCCTTGCGCAATTCGGGCGTTAGGATGGCGCAGGGTGCTTCTTCCACCACCTTCTGGTGACGGCGCTGGATGGAGCATTCGCGCTCGAAACAATAGATAATATTGCCGTGTTGGTCGCCCATGACCTGAATTTCGATATGGCGCGGACCAAGCACATATTTTTCAATAAATACCGAGCCGTCGCCGAAGGCCGAAACCGCTTCGGAGATGGCGCGTTCCATTTGTTCTTTCAAATCTTCCTCGCGTTCCACCATGCGCATCCCTTTGCCACCACCACCGGCCGAGGCTTTGATGAGGATGGGGTAGCCCACTTCTCGGCCAATTTCCTTGGCTTTTTCGACATCGGTAATGGCTTCGTCAATGCCAGGTACCATGGGCACGTTGAACTTTTTAGCGGCTTCTTTGGCCGCCAGCTTGCTGCCCATTACTTCAATACTTTCCGGGTTTGGGCCGATAAACGTAATGCCGGCTTCGGCAACAGCACGGGCAAAAGCGGCATTTTCACTTAAAAAACCATAGCCGGGGTGGATGCCGTCGGCGCCGGTTTGTCGGGCGGCATCCAGAATTTTATCCATCCGCAAATAACTCTGTGAAGAGGCGGCCGGGCCAATGCAAATGGCCTCATCGGCAAAACGTACATGCGGAGAAAAACGATCCGCTTCGGAATACACTGCAACGGTAGCAATGCCCATTTTTCGGGCTGTGCGCATGACGCGGAGGGCTATTTCTCCGCGATTGGCAACCAATATTTTTTTCATACGATCAGTTTGTTGATGCTTGTTTTAGGCGGCGAAAGTTACGCATTCGCCCGAAACTGTACGTCATTTTTTCATGAGGAAAAAAGGACAGTAATGCTAAGGACCTTGTGTGTTTGGATGTTATCGTATTCGTGGTTTTTTAGCATCGGCGGATGCGCCTCATTCCCTGACGACCTTTTCCCACAAAACCTTCCCGCCAACCCTGATTTCCAGAAAATACATACCTGCAGGGAGTTCCCGCAATTCGATGGAACCTTCACTTTCGCCCTTTGCCACAACGCGCCCTGAAGCACTGAGCAGGCGATAAGGATAAGGCCCGGCGCTGCCCGTAACCTGAAATTGCAGGCGATCCCGCAGTGGATTACCCAGCACTTGCAGCCGCGCAGCAGCTTTTAAGCCGACGTAGCGCAGCGGACTAAGCTGTGCCCGCCCGTCCTGATCTACCGAGCGGATGCGATACCACAAGCCTTCAGCGCCGGGCTGGGGCTTGTCGAGATAAGTATAAGCGCCTGCGCCCCGGGGCGATACACGGGCGCGCGTTTCAAACGCCAGCGCATCTGTAGAACGCTGTACTTCATAATATGCTAAATTTTGCTCCAGCGCGCTGCTCCAACCAAGTCTGACGGCATCATTATCCATATTTTCTGCATAAAAATCGAGCCACTCCACCGGCAGCGGCGCGGAGGTGCTGAAGGTCGTGAATCCGGAGCAGCTGAGTGTTGAGCCGGAAACGGTAAGGGTATGCAGGAGTTTGTTGTAGCCCGTGCTGCTCTCCCAGGTATTGAGGTTAGCCGTTTGAATGGCGTACTCCGGACGTTCGTAGAGGGTCGGTTCCGGGTCGGGCAGGTTGAATAATAGTTCGTAGTTGCCGGCCGGAATCGTGGTGGGCAGGCAAAAATTCTGACTGATATTTTGTGTCAGGCCAGGCGCCCAGTTTTGCGGGTCGCTGTTGAGTGCGGCAAAGTAACGTTGTCCGGTACTGGTATTGCGCAGGATGATTTCTGCACTGCGCGGATTGACCGGCGCGGCCCAGCCTTCGTTTTTGAGGCTGATTTGCAAGGTGATTTGTCCGCCCGGCTGGGCGCTGTTGGGGTAAGTGCCATTGAGCAGCACAAATCGGTAGCCCAACTGGCGTTTGATGTTGTCGATGCAAGGCGTCCAGCTGTTGTTGACCGCGTTGTTGTAGTCGGCATTCAGGTAGGTATAGCGGAAGCGTTTGAGTTCGGCGTCGGCGCGGCCGCCGGCCGAGAGGCAGAGTGAGTGCGGCGTATTGGGGTCGCAGGTTTCGCCGCCCTGAATGGTGCCCAGCGCCGCTTCGGCCTGGAGGTAAGGTTTCAGGGCCGTGCTGTCGGGGTTGCCGTTGTCGTAATTGTTATAGGTGCCGTAGTCGAAAAATGGGGCGAGGAAACAATCGTTGTGGTGCGCCACCCGTCCGCCCGTTGCGGCGGAGTTGATGGGTGCATTCACGCCGAATGCGTGTTTTTGTTTGGTTTGCGGCGTGCGCACCTGTATTTGTCGGGAGGCGGGCAGCGCGCCGAGCAGCGCATTGAGGAGGTCGATGCGGTCCTGCCAGTTGGTAGCAGTATAGCTGTAAGGTGGCAGCGAGGCATCGCCGAAAACGGTGGTGTAATACCATTCGCCCCAGGCGCCGATAAAGCCGGCTTGCAGGGTGAGGATCACATCAGCGTGGTCGTTGAGCAGGGGCTGCAACTGCGTGATGTGGGCCAGGATCTGCGTTTTGGAGGGTTCATTGTAGGGGATGCTGACATCCTGATTGTAGGCAAAACGCACAATCAGTTTGACCCCGGCGGCGCGTGCGGTATTAAAATCTGTCTCGATTGCGCTGAGAAAACCGGCGGAAATGGGCGAATTGATAAAATCGTCGAGGTAAAACACGCGCAGGGCCAGCATGACCGGGCTGCCGTAATTGGCGCCCGAGGCCGTGTAGCCATTGCGCAGGTTGCTGAGCGTCGACTGGCTGAGTGGCGTGTGCGCCGAGGCCCAGGTTTCGGTGAAATGATAAAACCCGCGCTCCGGATTGGCGATGGCTGCCGTATTGGGCGAGTAGGGCACGGTGGTTTGCGCCTGGAGGGTGGCGCAAAGGAGGAGGAATGGGAGGAGGTGGCGCATGTGTGAGATGGCTCTACGAGTTGAACTTGTTAAAGATTTGTGCAATTTCCTGTCGGATTTGCTGGCACTCGCGTTCCACCATTTTATCGTCGATTTCACCGCGTTTTCTGCGAATAAGTACGTCGGTATATTGACGCTCGATGGTCCGGAGCTCTTTTTTATATTCATCGACTTGTTGTATGTCAAGCGGTTTATTTTCTTCCGCAATGATAAACATAAAATCGGGTCTGATCGCAGAATTCGTCCATTCACTTATCAGGTTCTGGGTTGTGTTATCAGGGATTTTTTTCAGCAATAATCGAAGCGCTTCCCGGATATCTTCCGTCTTTGAGCTGGAAGTTGCCAAAATCCAGCTGAAAGCCAATGCAACAAAAAGCATGACAATCAGGAAAAAAGAGACGAGGTACAATACCTGACCGATACTGAAAACCGGTCCGGGCTTATAGACTTCAATTTCGATTTTTTGTGATGAAATGAAATTTACAGAAAACCGGTTATTCGGATTATCAAGCCTGAAATGGGCCTTGGAAAATTTGCCATAACCCATTTTTTGTCCGGCGCTTTCATTAGTAATCTCAAAAGAGGTGAAAATAACCGGCAGGTTTGTGGTGTCTTTTCCGGACTCAACAACTCTTTGCGTACTAATGCACAAATAATTATTACTGCTGTCGTTTGATGTGATTTTAAACTCAAAAATATTGTTTTTTTGATCTTTTAGTTCCAATGTCGTTTTCCCACTGTATTTATCTGTTTGCGTAAATGCATTATCGAGGGTTATGTGATATTTAGGAGTATTATCTATAATACTGTTATTGATTAAAATTTGTGCAAGCACAGCAATATTACAGGCAATTGCAGCAATCATACCAATGCCAATAAACCCGCGTTTTAAAAAAGTAAATGTCAGTAATATTGATAAAATAATTAAAGTTAGACTTGAAAAGCAGATATCTATAATTGCGGCAGCTTCTGTCATTTTTAATTGTGTAAGAATGAGTACAGTTAACAGAATGAAGCAGGTACTCATCCATACAATTCGCTGGTACAGCCGCTGTCCGGATGGTCGTTTTAAAGACTCGGGTGCATAATCAAAGTACACCACCGTGAGCAAAAAAGCACAATTGTTGAGGGAAGAGGCGATGGTTGCAACAATATCGCTGAAGGCATTTAAGGTGTCTGAATTTAAATCAATCAGGGTAAATAGGTCACTTATTGCCCATAGGGCCAGTGCTACTGAAAACAGGCGAATAGAGTGATCGAGCTTAACTTTTGTGGCAAAAATATCCTGTTTAGAATAATAAAACCATAAATCTACAAGAATACCGATGGCAAAAATAGAAGAGATGAAATGCGTCAGGGAGACAAGATTGAAGTTCATAGACGGGCGAGGATTAAGTTAGGAAAATCAGATCAGGTCATATCTGGGGGGGGACAAATGTATACGACTTCGCATATTTTTATTAAGGCTATTGACATGATTTTAATGAACATAAAGGATGATTTTATGAGGGTAATTTGTCTAATTTTGACCATAAGCCGACCCTGAAAACAAATTATAAAAAAACGCTTACTAAACTTCAAAAGTTTAGTAAGCGTGGGGTGCATATTAATTCGTTTTCTCTTGAGTGCAAATCTATTATTCCCAATCTACTTTGGGTGCGTTTGTGCAATCGCAATCAATATAAGGAAGTCGGATTTTGTCACACCCCCATCAAATACCCCGTCAAATTAGCCGCTTCATCTAAACCTAAGTGCTTGCGCAGGCGGTACCGACTCGTCTCCACACCCCGCACTGAAATATTCATCAGCGTCGCAATTTCCTTGCTGCTCAGGTTCAGCCGCAGGTAAGCACAGAGCTTGTACTCTGTAGGCGTCAGGTTGGGATGCCGCTCGGCCAGCCGCTTCAGAAAATCGTTGTGCACCTGATCAAAATGCTGCGAGAACTGCTCCCACACCGCATCCGTATGCGCATCCTGGTCAATGATTTTGACCACCCGACCAATCTCTTTCTGCAACTCCGGCGCATCGGTATATTTGCCCTTTAATTTCTCTAAATCGCTGCGCAAACTGTGCAAAATCTCACTTTTTTGCATCAAATGCATGGTCGAGGTGGCCAGTTCCTCATGCTGGTGCCGCACTTCCGCCTCCAATTTTTCTTTTTCCAACCGATTAATCGCCTCCTCGGAACTGCGGATCTGCTTTTCATGCCGATCCACCAATCCCTTCTTTTCCTGCGCAAACCGGTGCTGCTGCCGGTAAATTATGCCACCCACTAATCCCGCCAATAATAACCCGTAACAGATCCATGCGGCCCGACTGGCGTACCAGGGCGGTTGTATCGTGAACGAAAATTGCAAGACTGCGCGCTCCATCCCCTGCGGGTTGCGGGCTTTAAGGTGCAGCGTATACGCTCCCGGTGGCAGGTTGTTGAACACCAATTCCGTTTCACCATTCCATTCCGCCCAGCCGCGGTCGGCGCCTTCCAGCCAGTGACTGAAGCGCACGTACTCGCTGCCGGGATGATCCGGCGCCGCAAAAGTGAAAACCAGTGAATTGCGGTCGGAGGCCAGACTAAGCTCCGGCGGAGTGCTGTGCCCGCCAAACAAGAGGCTGTCCGGACCGCTTTTGAGTCGTACCTCGTGCAATACAAGCCGCAAACTGCTATCCTGCGCCAAGTACGCGCCGGGATCAAAATGCATAAACCCGCGGTCGGTGGCTATAAATACGTTGTGCTCATCTACAGGCAACACAAACTGAAAGCCGCCGGCCAGCCGCCCGCTCAGTTCAGGAATGGGCAGTCGCCTTACTTTTTTGTCGAGCGGACTATTGGAAACCAACAAAAGCCCTGCCTCGCGCTCGGTCGCATACCAGATATTGCCCCGTTCATCCTGACTCAGGTAGCGCATCGGGACGCCCGCGCCGAAGAGTTTTTCAAAACGGCTGTCGGGCAAAAAGCGTTGTTGGCTTTCATTAAAGCTGAAAACGCCGTTGGTGGCTGTAAAAACGGCTTCCTGGCCCACTTGAAAAACATGATTGCCAAGGTTGGACGGCAGCCCCTGCGCGCCGCCGAAAAATTCGGCCTGCAAACGCCGATGTGCCGGTTCGGGATTTACTTTGTAAATACCCCGATACGGATGTGCCATCCAGATATGCCCCTGCGCGTCGCGGGCCAGCAGGCGACTGCTCTCCCGAAGCCCTTCCAGAGGCCCTTCATAAGCCCAGCGGCCTTGTTTTTTCCGGAAAAGCAACATGCCTTCATAAAATCCGGCCAGCGCATATTCCTGATCCAATTGTACAAAACGCCAAACGCCCTGCACCTGAGCGATTTTTCTGGCATGAAGACCTTCTACGGCAAAAGCGCCTTCGTGGTGGCCCATCAGCAACTCACCACCCACTTCGCCAAGACTCCAAACCTGGCCGTCGGCATTTTGAACTTTTGAAAACCTTTGCTGCGCGCCTGGGCTGTAGTAGGTTTTCCAATCGGTTGCGTACAAGCCGGTATTGGTGCCAAAATAAATCTTGCCGTCAAAAATGCGGGCGCTGTAGCCGGTGCCCTGCAACTCCCCGTCGGGATAAATGCTGCTAAATGCACTGCTGACGGCCGCAAAGCTGATGCCGTTGTCGAGGCCGAGCCACAGGCCGCCGTTACGGGCCTTACTGAGACAAAGCACGGTATTGTTTTGCAGCCCGCTTTGTTTGTTGAGGTGTTGCAGCATGCGCCGCTTGCGATCGAGCAGCACGAGGCCGTCGAGCGCCGTACCGATGGCCACATTACCGTCGGCGCACATCTGCGCACTAAAAATGATGTTTTGCTTTAAAAAGTCGTCGTGTTGGGTCTTCCAGGGCAAAAAATCCTTGCCATCGTAGTAAAAAATGCCATTTTTAATGGTAGTTACCAAAATGGTATCGGGGCTGAATTGCAGGATGCCCGACAGGGTGCCGAAGCGAAAGGCCGATGGGGTATCCAGGGCGCGCAAACTGTTGTTTTCAAAAGTATAGAGGCGTTCGTTGCCGTCCTGTACTAAAAGTTTGCCCTTCCATTCTCCCATAAACCGGGTTTTGCTGCCGGAAGGAAAAAGGCCGTACAGGGCATTGTCGCGGTAATGAAAAACCTGATTGTCGGTTCTGAAAAATACACCCTCCGTTCGGGCTTCAATGTTCCATACATCGCCAAATTGCCCATGTTCCGGCGGAAGGCTGGCGCTGAGCGATTGGTACTGCATGTAGCCATTGGGCTGGGCGCTGAAGTATCCGAATTCATCCTGCCCGCCCACAAAAATTTTTCCCTGATTGTCGGTAGCTACCGAGCGCACAATGGTGTGGTTGGGCAAAGGATGCAGTCGCCAGTGCATCCCGTCAAACTCCAGCAGTCCTTCGGTGTTGCCAAACCAGCAAATACCATTATCGGCCTGTACCGCCGACCAGACCTGTGTACCGGCTTTGTAGTGCTTTTTGGAATAATTCTGCACAGGAGGTGTGCCGAGATTGACGCGTTGGGCCAACCCTGTTTTAGGCAAGCAAAAGGCCGTTAGGGCCAATAAAAAAACTAAAGGATAAAGGGCTTTGCACATATTATTTGCTTGGGCAAAGGTAAACGTTCACTTTCAAAACTTCCGATGGAAGTATAGATGAAGTAGGGCAGAGGGCTGAATGACGTAGTAATGCAGTAGTGGAAAAAGGGCTTTTGAGCGGCCCGTAAAGGAATTTTGCCCTTGGATTTTTCCTTCACGCATTATTCCGGCTGAAGCTGCCGGACAGCGTTCAGCGAATCACCTATTCCTAACTGCCCCCCTGGGGCGAAAACTCAAGTGTGTACTAATGAAAAAATCACTTAG
This sequence comes from Chitinophagales bacterium, assembly GCA_017303875.1. Classification (GTDB taxonomy): domain Bacteria; phylum Bacteroidota; class Bacteroidia; order Chitinophagales; family Saprospiraceae; genus M3007. The sequence continues at coordinate 110,692 of JAFLBP010000012.1, forward strand.
CCTTTTCTTGTTGCTTGGCGTGCTCCTTGCCGGCTTTTTCAATTCCTGTAAAAAGGAAAAACTGGAAGTACTTTCCGGCTTCTCCTTCAAGGTAGATGCCGTCGATTTTAAAAAAGTGGCCTTCACAAACGCTTCCCAAAACTACAAAAGCCTCAGCTGGGACTTTGGCGATGGCGCTACTTCCACAGAATCCGATCCGGTGCATACCTACGCCGCTGTCGGTAATTACACCGTTAAACTGACGGCTGTCGGAGAAGACGATACCCATATTTCCGAACAGGTGGTTGCTATTGTTGACCCCAATGCCGAGCTGTCCAAACTTGTTGGCGATGTCAGCAAAACCTGGAAGCTGATCCGCGTGGTTGGCCCGGGACGCTGGCCGCTTGAAGTAGGCCCCATCGCCAAGGATCAGGTTTGGTGGGCTATGGGCCGCGACAACGACGAAATCGCGCTCCGCCCCTGTATTATGAATGACAGCTGGACATTCGGCCGCGACGGCAGCATGAAATACCGCACAGAAGGCGACTATTGGGCCGAAGGCGGTGTATTTGAAGTCGCCAACGAATGCCGCGAAGCAACCGCAGCCAACATGACCGGCGCCGGCGGTACTGACCTGAGCAAATTCGGCGACGGCGACCACACTTTCGTGCTGACCAACGGCGTAAAACCCACCCTCGAAGTGAAAGGTCTTGGCGCTTTTGTCGGCCTGTGCAAAATCGGCACCGACGTTGAAGTGAGTACACCGCAGAACGCTGTAAAACTCGACATCATCAAACTTTCCGACGGCACTACCGATACCCTCGTGCTGGAATCCAAATGGAAGTTTGGCAACAATACCAGCGGTCAGCCGGATGCTTACTGGCGTGTCACCCTCGTGCACTACGACAACCCGGGCGACGAACCTGCGCTGCCCAGTCCCAAACCGATTGTAGACTTCACTGGTGTAGTGGATGGTTACAAAGTGACCCTCAGCAACACCACCAAGTACGCCAATACCTACAGCTGGGATTTCGGCGACGGCAGCACCTCCGCCGAGGCCAACCCGACACATACCTATGCCGCAGCCGGCGTGTACAAAGTGAAACTGACGGCTAGCAACGCTGCCGGTTCGGCTTCCAAAGAAACAGAATTCACCATCACATCCGGTGAAATGACTGAAGCCGACCTCGTAGGTGGCGCCTGGAAAGTGCGCAATGCCGCCAACTCCATCTTTGTTGGTCCGGCACTGGGCAGCAATGCCTGGTGGGGCGTTCCTGCGAACTTCCTTGACGGCAGCTCCACGGGTGGCGACGATTGGTCTTGTATGACCAATGACGAATTCATCTTCACCACAGGAGGCAAATACGAATACAAAACCAATGGCGATGCCCGCAACGACGGTTACATGGGCAGCCCGAACGGCTGCTGGTCGGATGCACAGGTAGCTGCCAGCGGCAACGGTGCAGCCTTCGGCTCCGGCGTGCACAGCTTCACATTTACGCCTGCATCCGGCGGCAATCGCCCGATTATCACGCTGACCAACGGCTCCAGTGGCGCCGCATTTATCGGCTTCTACAAAGGCTATTACGGCGGAGAAAACGATAACAGCGCGAACCTGCCCAATGGTGGAAATGCGACTAATCGCTACGAAGTCATGAGCTACGTAAAAGTTGGCAACGCCGAAACGCTGACCGTTTCTGTTGATATTTCTACTGCAAAAGACGGTTCCAAAGCCTGGACAATGGTGCTCGTGCGCTAATCTTTTTGGGTTTATAGTTTAGGTTAAAATGTTGATTTTCAATTTTTTAACCTAAACTATAAACCCTGAATTTTACAAATAAAACCTTTCGGATGAACAAACTACTTACCCTGTTTCTGGCCTTATTCCTCGCTGCGCAAGCCGCCGCGCAAGTGAGCGGCAAAGTCACCGATCCTTCCGGTGAGCCGCTGATCGGTGTTACCGTTGCACTCAAAGGCACCACAATGGGTGTCAGCACCGATTTTGATGGTAATTTTCAAATCAAAGCGCCGTCAGACGGCATCCTGATGTTCAGCTACGTGGGCTATACTGCCCGCGAAATACCGATAGCCGGACAAAGTAACCTGAGCGTCGTGCTCGAAGAAGACAACCGCACACTCGAACAAGTGGTCGTGGTGGGCTATGGCACTCAAAAGAAAAAAGACCTCACAACCGCCGTGGTGGTGATTGATGAAAAAGACATCCGCGACCGCCCCATGGTTTCGGCAGCAGAAGCCCTGCAAGGTAAAGCCGCCGGTGTACAGGTGGTGCAGCCCTCCGGCAAACCCGGTAATGACATCGCCGTGCGCGTGCGCGGCGCCACTTCCGTACTCGCCGGCAACGAACCGCTTTACGTGGTCGATGGCGTGCCCACAACCGATATTCGCGGCCTCAACCCGGCCGATATTGAGAGCATGAGCGTATTAAAAGACGCCTCCTCCGCCGCCATTTATGGCGCCCGTGCCGCCAACGGCGTTGTACTCATTTCCACCAAACGCGGCAAGGACGGCAGTTCCAAAATCACGCTGTCGGCTTATTATGGTGTATCCAATTTGCGTAAAAATATTGAAACCTTAACGACAAAAAAATACCGGGAACTCATTGATGAAATTATTCCCGGCGCCCTCGATCCGGCCGCGACAGCCTTTACCGACTGGCAGCAAGAGACCTTCGGATGGGGCAATAACCAAAGTGTACAACTCGCCTTTTCCGGTGGTACGGAAAAAATGCGTTACCATATTTCAACCAACTACCTCAACAACGAAGGCATCGTAAAGCCCGCTCGTTTCGACCGCTATTCGCTGCGCCTCAACCTCGATAATCAGGCGACCAATTGGCTTAAAGTAGGCACCAACGTCAATGTACTGCGCAGCCGCACCCTCAATACGCCCGACAATGCCAGCAGCGGCCGCGGCGGGGTCATTATGAGTGCGCTCAACACGCCGCCATTCCTCAAAATTTACAAAAACGACGGCAGCGGCCAGTACGATCCCAATCCTTTCCAGCCTTCCTGGGAAAATCCGGTGGCGTATATGTTTGGCCCTGAACAGGAGGCCAATGATACCCGGCTTTTTGGTAATATAAATGCAGAAGCAACTGTTTTTGAAGGGTTTACGCTAAAAACCAACCTCGGTGTGGATATGAATGCACACCAGTGGGATTATTACCTCGATCCTTTCCGCACCAATTTTGGCCGCAACCAGAACGGCTTCGGACAAGCCGATAAATCCAATACCAGCGCCTGGCTCTGGGAAAATACCGCAGGTTACAAAACCGGATTCGGGGGCAATAACCTGAGCTTTTTGGTCGGCAGCAGTATCCAGCAATCGCGCTGGAGCGATGCCTTCCTCAGTGGCAACGACTTCCCGGCCAATACCTCTGTGACCACCCTTAATGCCGCCAACAGCATCAGTGGCAGCACCGATGTACAGGAATGGTCAATTGCCTCTTTCTTCGGACGCGTGCAGTATGACTTCAACAGCAAATACCTGTTCACGGCAACCGTACGCCGCGACGGCTCCTCCAAACTCGCACACCACTGGGGCACTATGCCTTCTTTCTCTGCGGGATGGCGTATTTCCGAGGAGTCGTTTATGCGTAATTTTAAAAATATCAACGACCTGAAACTTCGCCTCGGCTGGGGTAAAAACGGCAATCAGGAAGGTATTCCCAATTATGCCCGTTACGGCCTGATTTCGTACTACCGCCGGGCGGCCACCAACCCGCTTTCCGGCCCCGCCGAAGCACAGGTGACCTACGGCAACCCCGATCTGCGCTGGGAAACCACTACGCAATCGAATATCGGTATCGATCTGTCGATGTACAATGGCCGCATCATTTTTACCGCCGATGCTTATTTGAAAAAGACCGAAGATGTACTGCTGAATGTGCAGCTTTCCAACTCCCTGCCCATTACCAGCATACAGACCAATGCCGGTGCGATTGAAAACCGCGGGCTGGACTTCAACCTCTCTACCGTCAATACCACCGAGGCGCTGAAATGGCGGACGGATTTCAACATCTCCTTCAACCGCAATAAAGTGACCGATCTGCAATATACCAATGTGTATTATTTCGGCCGCATTTACAGCAATAACCAGGAGGTGGCGATTGTGAAAGAGGGCCTGCCGCTGGGCAGCTTTTTTGGCTATGTTTCCGAAGGTGTTAATCCGGAAACCGGCAATCTGAAATATAAAGACGTGAATGAAAACGGCATTTTCGATCCGGGCGACCGCACGGTAATCGGCGATGCCAATCCGGATTTTATTTTCGGCCTGACCAATACCTTATCTTGGCGTCGTTTCGACCTGAATTGCTTTTTCCAGGGCAGCTACGGCAACGATGTGTACAATGCTACCCGCATTGATCTGGAAGGGATGTTTGACAGCAAAAACCAGTCGACCGCCGTGTTGCGCCGCTGGACGCCCAACAACCGCAATACCGACATCCCACGCGCTGTTGGTGGTGGAAATGTGGACAATGTGCGCAATTCCACCCGCTTTGTGGAAGATGGTTCTTATTTGCGCCTCAAGTCGATCACGCTCACCTACAACCTGAATCCGGAGCGCCTTAAACGTTTGGGTATCAGCAAATTCGCCTTGTATACGACCGGGCAGAACCTGCTTACCTTTACCAAATACTCCGGCTTCGATCCGGAGGTCAATGCGTTCGGGCTGAGCGCCACCGAACTCGGCGTTGATTACGGCACCTATCCGCAGGCCCGCACCCTCACTGTCGGCCTTAATGTTGAATTCTGAAAATCTTGATCAAGATGAAAAAATATCTTTTGCCCATTACCCTTGCCGGTGCTTTGCTTGGCATGGGCGCCTGCGAGAAGTTTCTGGAACTGGAACCCCATTCCCAGGGCATTGCTGTGGAAAACAGCAGCGCAGATTCCGTTTTTTACAAATCGGCTGCCGAAGTAGAGGCTGCCCTTGCCGGCGCTTATGGCGAATTTAAAAATGAATACTGGCAGCTCGACCATTTCGTGAATGCCGATGCGCAATCGGATGATGCCTATGCGGGCGGCGACAATCCCGCCAATTTCCAGATTGATGATTACCGGCTTGATGCGACCAATTCCAATGTTGGCCGCGACTGGCGTTACCTGTATGCCGCCATCGGCAAATGCAACACCATCATCAACAATACCCGCGCAATAAACGACCCGAACCTCTCGGATACCAGGAAGAATCAGATTATCGGGGAGGCATCGTTTATCCGTGCTTATTCCTATTTCCAGGCCGTGCAGCTTTGGGGCGATGTGCCGCTGCAACTCAAGGAAGTGACCAGTATCAGCGCTGATAAATTAGAGGAAATTTACCCGCAACTATTTCCTGAAAGGGCGCCGCAGGCTGCTGTTTATGCGCAAATTATTGCCGATCTGGAAACTGCTCTGGCCTCTGTGCCTCCAACTCAGCCGCATAAAGGATATGCCACACAAGGCGCCGTCAATGCCATGCTCGCCAAAGTTTATGCCACCCGCGAGCCGCACGACTGGAGCAAAGTGAAGCAATATTGTGATGCCGTTATTGCAGGCGGCTATACCTTGTTGCCTGATTATGAGCAACTTTGGAACAATGCCAACGAAAATTCCGCAGAGTCGATTTTTGAAATCAATTACAATGGCGGTGCATCCGACGGGAACTGGGGAACGAAAATTTTCCGCGGCCTCGACTGGAAGAAATTTAACCTCCCTTCCAATGACCTGGTTGCCGCATTTGATGCCGAAGGGGATGTTATTCGCAAAAATGCAGCCATTACTTTTCTGGACGTAAGCGGCAAATGGTCAGACGCGCACTGGCCCCAGACGCAATACCCGTTTATAAATAAATGGCGAAATTTTCAGGAAGGCAGCAATCAAAACTATATCTTTATCCGGCTTGCCGACATCATGCTGCTCAAGGCAGAAGCCATGAATGAGCTGGGGGATCCGGCAGGCGCCTCCGTATTGGTCAATCTGATTCGCAACCGCGTTAACCTGCCGGCTATTTCGGCAGGCACACAAGCTTCTATGCGACTGACGATTGAAAAAGAACGCCGCTTGGAACTTGCTTTTGAAGGCCATCGCTGGTATGACCTGAAGCGCACCGGCCGCGCCATTGAAGTAATGAATAATGCCAAAGGCCCGAACGGCGTCAACCTCGGTTACGCCCTCACGCCCGAACGCCTTGTATGGCCTGTTCCGCAGGCTGAATTGGATAAAAACCTTAAATTGATTCAAAACCCGGGTTATTAAGCGCTTGTTCGGGAATTCATGATCAAGCTAAAGATTAATGAATTTGCGAGCATAAGCTAATGCCCAATTTCGCCAAAACGATGAATGAGTTTAGTACGCACTTCATATTTTTATTTTTAATGCTCTTTGCCGCCTGTGCTCCACAAACAGGCGGCAATCAGAGCGTAGACGGTATTCCTTTCAGCGCACGTAAAACGGTGTCGGTGTTCACCACCGCCGACAGCAGCAGCCTGCGCCTGAGCCAGGGGAGTACCCTGAACTTTGCGCCCTTTGGTCAGCCGGTCGAAAGTCAGGCCTGCGTTTTTGTCGATCCCAAACATCAGTTCCAGACCTTTGTCGGGATTGGCGGGGCGCTGACGGATGCCTCAGCCGAGACCTTTGCCAAATTGCCCGCCGACAAACAAGCTGAACTCCTGCGCGCTTACTTCGACCCGACCAAGGGTATCGGATACAGTTTTGCCCGCACCAACCTCAACAGCTGCGATTTTTCCAGCGATATGTACACGTACGTGACAGAGGGCGACAAGGAGTTGAAAACGTTTAATTTGGCACATGATGAACGTTTTAAAATACCGTTTATCAAAAAAGCACAGGCTGCTGCCGGTGGGCGACTGCCCTTGTTCGTTAGTCCCTGGAGTCCGCCCGCCTGGATGAAAGACAATAACAATATGTTGCAGGGAGGCCATCTCAAACCCGAATTTTATGAGGCCTGGGCCAACTATTACGTAAAGTTTATCCAGGGGTATGAAAAATTGGGCGTGCCGGTTTGGGGCCTTTCGGTTCAGAACGAGCCTATGGCCAAACAAACCTGGGAGTCTTGCATCTACACCGCAGAAGAGGAGCGCGATTTTATCAAAAACCATCTTGGCCCGACCTTGAAAAAGAATGGCCTGGGTGATAAAAAATTGATCGCCTGGGATCACAACCGGGACCTGCTGTATCAGCGGGCTGCAACCTATCTGGATGATCCGCAGGCAGCCCAATACATCTGGGGAATTGGTTTTCACTGGTATGAAATCTGGAATGGCGGCCGTCAGTATGAAAATGTCAAGCGCGTTGCAGAGGTTTTTCCGGATAAAAAACTCCTGCTGACCGAAGCCTGTAACTATCCTTTTTCCTGGAAAACCTTCGATGAGTGGCATTGGGGTGAGCAATACGGCGAGAATATGATCCACGATTTCAACAATGGCGCCGTGGCCTGGACCGACTGGAATGTGCTGCTCGATGAAACGGGTGGCCCCAACCATGTGGGTAATTTCTGCTTCGCGCCCGTGCATGCGAAGACCGACAAAGGCAGCCTGCATTACATGAATTCCTACTACTACATCGGGCATTTTTCTAAATTCATCAGACCCGGCGCACGCCGCGTCATCAGTTCCTCCAACCGCGCGCAATTGCTCACCACGGCCTTCATCAACCCCGACGGTAAAGTGGCAGTGGTAGTGATGAACCCGACCAAAGAGAAAATCGCTTTCCGGATGTATGTGGGTACGCAAGCGGTGGAAACCGTAAGTTTACCGCGCTCCATCGCTACTTTACTTTTTTAAGCATCAATAAATATGAAACGTCTCGGGCTTTTTTTGCCGCTGATTTTAATGACCCTGGCCATGCGATGCAATGCGCCGGAAGAAGAAATGCCCACGCCTGTGCCAAGCTTGCCGGTAGGGGTGTGGAGCACCACTTCCGATCAGGCCAACCGGCTTTATGCCAAGACTATTGACTTTTCCGCAGGCAAAGACGAGCGTTTCCCGAGCATAGAAATTGATACTACTCGTAAATTTCAAAAGGTTGACGGTTTCGGCTTCACCCTTACCGGAGGAAGCGCTTTTATGCTCAGGCAAATGAGCGCTTCCGATCGCTCGGCTTTACTGAAAGAATTATTTGATACCTCCGGCAATCACATCGGCATCAGCTATCTGCGCGTCAGTATGGGCGCCTCCGACCTCGACGCCGAAGTATTCAGCTACAACGACCTTCCTGCCGGACAAACAGACCCGGAGCTGCTGAAATTCAGCCTTTCCAAAGATACTTTGTATTTAATACCGGTATTGAAGGAAATATTGACTATTAATCCGGAAATTAAACTGATGGCCTCGCCCTGGAGTCCGCCCGTTTGGATGAAAACCAACGGCAATTCCATCGGGGGCAATCTGAAACCGGAATATTATGGTGTTTATGCACGCTATTTTGCCAAATACGTGCAGGCTATGAAAGCGCAGGGCATTAACATAGATGCCGTGACCATACAGAACGAACCACAGCATGGCGGGAACAACCCCAGCTTGGTGATGTCCTTTATTCAGCAGGCCGATTTTATTAAAAATCACCTCGGCCCGACCTTTCAACAAGCAGGAATTACGACGAAAATTATCGTCTGGGATCACAACTGCGATAACCCGGCTTACCCCATCGCCATCCTCGACGACCCCGCCGCCAAAGCTTATGTAGACGGCGCGGCCTTTCACCTGTACGCCGGCGACATCGGTGCTTTATCAACGGTACAGGCCAAACATCCCGATCGCAACCTGTATTTCACCGAGCAGTGGACCGGCTCAAACGGGGAGTTCGGCGGTGATTTGCGCTGGCATATCAAAAATGTGGTCATCGGTTCCATGCGCAACTGGAGCCGTGTAGCCCTGGAATGGAATCTGGCGAACGACCCTTCATTTGGGCCGCATACGCCGGGTGGTTGCACGCAATGCAAAGGCGCAATGACCCTCAGCGGCAATACCATTACGCGCAATGTGAGCTACTACATCATTGGACATGCCTCCAAATTTGTGCCGCCGGGTTCGGTGCGGATAGATTCCAATATGCCCAACCTGCTGCCCAATGTCGCTTTTCGTACACCTGAGGGCAAAACGGTATTGATTGTGCTGAATGAAAGTAAAAATCTGAGCACCTTTAATGTACTTTGCGGCGGAAAATCCATTGCGGTGAGCCTTACGGGCGAAACGGTTGGAACCTTGGTTTGGTGAGTATAGTTTTCAGACGCACATAGCGCATTTCTTTTATTAAAAGCATGTTCAGGCATTCATGATCGTGTTATAGTGAGCACAAGTTGCTGGCCGTGTTTCAAGTTTTTTCAATAAATTGGGACTAATATGTAATTTTTGTACCTTTGTTAACCAATTTTATGAAATAACTTTCATCCAAAACAAATGAAACAAAAAATCACTATACAAAAGCGGGCGGATTTATCTTCAGATAATCTGTCTGATCGAAGTGGTAAGAAGCATAAAGGTGTCTTCCTGCCGTACTGGTTCCTGATTTTAATAGGATCGATATTATTATTCCTTATTTTATATTTTCTTTATATTCGGGTGATGACCAGTCAGCCTGCTAATGGAAATTTTGAAAATAGTATCGTCAGAGATACTACAACAGAGGAGGTAGATAGAAACAGTTTTGACAAGGAAAATTATATTGCTGAGGAGGATCTGTTACAAGCAAATATTAATTTGGCAGAATATCTTCGGGGACACAAATTATCAGAACCCATTATTGCTGAATTAGTATTGCAAGCAGAAGAGAAAGGCCTACAAACCTTGGAAAAAAATCAGGAAGTTGTGGTGATGACACCTAAGAATGCCGAGCGGTTTCCGAAATCTTTTATTTACAGGATGGCTCCCAATAAATCACTTTTGTTAAAAGCGGGGCAAGAACCTGAAGTGAGTATAATGTTTAAAACGATTAAACATTCAGTACGTGCGTCGGGTGGAATAATAAAGACAACTTTATGGGAGGCCGTATTGGACTATAATATTCATTACAGGATTATTGAACAGATGGAAGAAGCGATGAAATATTCTGTCGATTTTTTCCACCTTAAAGCAGGTGATAAATTCAAAGTAATATACGAAGAGAAATGGGCGGGGAATGAGATCATCGGAATTGGAAGGTTAATGGCAGTCTATTTTAAAACAGAGGAAGGTGAATTTTTTGCTTTTTGGGTGGATGGTATTGATCAACCAGGGTATTATAACGAGAATGGTCAATCTGTAAAAAAACCTTTTTTGCGATGTCCTGTCAAATACGAACGAATCACTTCTGGTTTTAGTCTTGAGCGTTTGCATCCTAAAACAGGTGAGTTAAAACCGCATTTCGGGACAGATTTCGCGGCCCCTCACGGTTCTCCTATTTTTGCAGTTGCTGATGGAAATATTGAATTAGCCGACTTTACCACCAATAATGGAAATTATGTTAAAATAAAACATGATGCTATTTATGAAACACAATACCTGCATATGGACAGATATGCCGTCACTCCTGGCCAAAGGGTAAAACAAGGAGATGTTATTGGATATGTAGGCCAAACAGGATTAGCTACGGGGCCACATGTTTGTTTCCGATTTTGGAAATACGGCAAACAGGTGGATCCTCGTGCTGAATCCCCCACTCAAATGACTGCTCTTGGTGCTAAAGACTACGATCACTATCTTGAGCGTAAGAGTGAATTATGGCATCAATTACGAGAAATCGTATATTTTGATGGACATTTTTGAATTTATTCGTTAAAACCAAAAGGATTATTGGGGTCTTGTCCGCCCCCGCCTGGGTTGCCATCTCTTCCCCGAGGATTTATTTTAACTTTGCCTCCTCCGGGTGCTTGTATGGGGGGGGGCACTGGCATTTGTTGATTGGGATTTAAACGGTTACCCCCCTGGTTTTGTTGCCAGGGTTGTACATTGACGATGATGTCGAATTGGGGTAGTTGCTCGTAATTGAGCCGATCAAGGCCCTCAAACAGATTTTTTACATGTGCAATCAGATTTTCTACCCGATCGAGTGACTGGCGTATCTCCAGGTGATTATACATTAGCGCGGAAGTCATGTGTTGAATACTTGTACTAAATTCATTGTAGTTGAAATTTTGTACATATTGCTGGAAATAATTGAGCATATCGTCTTTTCCACGCGTTAACTCTAAAGAAGTATCTACTGTTCGTGCAAATCGGGCAAAGTATTCAATAAAAAGCAGGGGGGGCTGATGAGGCAATATCAGGCGATATGTATCGTAGTGCTGATTCAGGAAGGTCATGGTTTGTTGGGCTACTTGAGCAATATCTGCTGCAAGCGCAGTAATTTTTTCTCGCTGGTTCCGGTAATTTACTTTTCGAACAATGATAGTAGCTTTCCGGAGTACCTCTGAGAGGTCTTGTTCAATGCGTTGGTGAATTCGTAATAGTTCCGGACTGACGCGCAAGGACGTACAGGGTGGGATATAGTTTTTGATTTGCTCTACGCCGCCTACACTGTTCCTGAGTTTAGCGATAGGAATAGCAAAAGGCGCAAATTGACCTGAAGGCGATTGTTCTTTGGGAATAATAATAATCTCATATTGTGGAATTGTATATAGCTGGCGATGTGTATCCATTGAAATTTCACCAAAGGGTACTCTGGTGAATGCATCTACCTTTAGTGCAACATACCACTCTTGCGCATGGCTGAAATCAAAATTGCCCATCATTTCTTTGACCGAACGGCGTAGTGCCTGATGATCCTGATCGATTACTTCGATCCTTGCTCCTGCGCGGGTGACGGCCCGGCAATAGTTGAGTTCAATACGTTCAGCGCTGACTTCTACGCTCAGCGCATCTCTGCCGGTTTCAGGTGCAGGAAGCAGACCATAGTTATAGTCTGTAAGCGTAACACTCAGTGCATCACGCAGTTGATCCATAAGGTAGTTTTCCAGAGCGCTGAATTCTCGTTTTGATATTTTCATGCCGTCAACCCAATGCACGGCCGGGTATTTCATTCTTTCCATTGGAAGGTGATTTTTCTTTTTTTACCAGTTTTTTAACCGTTCGACGAAGATGATTTCGCCATTGTTTAGGTCAGTATTTTTCAATCGGAGCGTGGGGTCGAGATATTGACGCTTCATCCAGAACCATCGTTTGGAGCGGGTGTAGAATAGCCATTGATAAATATGACGACGCGAGTTCCCTTCGGCTAGTTCTATCTTTCTAATGGAATTTTTCTCAACGTTGTGACGGTAAATTACATAATAAAAAGTGTCGCCCAGGGTGCGTTCAATTGGAGCTAGTAAGTCAATTTGTATATTCTCTTCAAATCCGTATCTCAGTGGCACAACGATTGAAAGTTTAATAGAGCGGGCTCCCATTTCCGGCTGTGGGGGGCGTGTGTCAATGGGTAATTCCCATCCTTGTTTGCTTGTCTGAGGAATCCGCAGCCAAAGTTCCCAACAAAGTAAAAACAGTAGCGGAACTATAGTGAGAAATATACCGGGTAGCAGGTTGTCTGCATACGAAGCATTTAGCCTGCGGCCAGCTTTTTCCAGCAAAATAAATACTTGGAAAAAACTCAGGCTTCCGATAGCCATAACAGCTACTGTAAATAGAAACTCCCGCAAGCCTGGTATGGGGGATACCCAGGGGAGTAATTTGTACAACAGGTAGGTATGTAAAATGCCTAAGCCCAGGCAAATTACATAATAAATCCATGCAACTGCGGTAGCTGAGTATATGGCAACCGGACGAAGTAGCAATCCCAGCAGCCCGACTATGGCAAACGTAAGCAAGCTGCCCAAAAGGTACCAATTCGTTTTTTTTACAAAGACCTTTACATCGCCCTGCGTAAATCGGAGAAGCGACAAAAAAAGAAGGCATAACAGCCCCAGTATCAATGTGAGTATTTTGTAGGTCATCTTTTCAACTAAATGTAAGTGCTATACCCCAGTAAGGCACTTGATGGGTCATCATTAAAACGGAAGGCTTCATCGGGTTTATCAAGTTTTATGGTGGTCTCTACATCCAGTTCAAATGGTACGAAATAGTTGCAAAGAATATTGAGGAGTATCTTTTTATTGCCATTTCCAATATATTCAAGCATCCGATGCTGTGGAATTGGACCTATTTCAATTCGAAGTTTCGGTAATTCCTCCTCAAGTATTCCTTCGAGAATCATATTTACGCCAAGCGTAAAGAAGCCCAATTGCTGGTTGTCCCGAATCTCAGTACTATAGTTTTCTGAAGCAATATCAGTTAAGGTAACATTTTCTCGCAGTAAAGTGCGAAAGCAGGCTTCCATCCTGCTCCTGTTGCCTGTAATGGTATAGGCCAGTGGTAACAAATAAAAAAGAATTGAAAGGCTGTTGTTATCAATATCGGGAACATCAGGCCATAAGCGTTCAATAATGATTCGTTGCATGGGATTTGAAAATCCCGAAAGCAATTTTTGTTCCTCTTGCTCTACATTTACTCGTGTGCGATAAAACTCCTGTTCAAAGGGGAGCAAAAATTGCCTGGCGGCAGCTTCTTCTTCCTGCACTTTTTGGCTGTCCCGAAGGCGCTGATCGATATTTTTATAACCGCTGGCGGTTTCAGGTCTGTGAAAGAGAAATTCAGGAAGCGTATCGTAAAATCCTTCGCGATTGATATCTACCCAGACTTGCGATTCCTGAGATTTTTTTCCGTGCGCAACCTGGATAATATTGAATTGCGCCACATCTTTACTGTAAGCGCGTTTGAACAGGCTTTTCGGGCGATAGAATAAATTGCCAGGATTTATCCGTCCTTGGAGGATCAGCGCCGCCAACAATGGTTCCAGCCGGGCAGGGTGCCTGGCCAATTGTTGTAGTTCCGTCTTGGATAGTTGAACCATTGTCATAGGGTTAAGCAATACGGAATACAATCGGCAGGAGTCCCGCCGATTTATAATTCAGTTCCAACTCAAGCGCGCTGAGTTCTTTCAGTAGCGCCTGCGATTCAGTTTGGGTGCTTGCAGTATCTTTGAACGTCAGGAAAACTTCAATGATTCGCTCAACGCCCTTGTGTGGTGCTTCGCTGATACGTACTCCTTTCATGATATTGACTTGACTAAGTCTGTCTCCAAAAAAACACGTGGCAAAAAGTTTTAATATCTTCTCTGGAGATAACCCTGTCACGCGTTGTCAAAGCTTTTTTAAATTCCGGGAATGCCTCTGAACTGGTTTTTCTGTTGCTTCCGCCCCTACTTCCTGCGACCAGAACCAAACTGTCGCGGTCAAAACCGCGCGTTGCAAAGAGATCCATAGCTGTGCCTGCCGGGATGCCATTGGCTGCTTCACCTGCGGTAGACCAAAATGTAACCTCTATCTGTTGATTGCGGTTGATTTGTTCAGGTTTGATTGCCAGGTATGGAATTTCTTCTCTCAGTGCTCCTCTTTCGGAGATCTGATTTTCAAGTTCACTGATGATTTGATTGATTTGGCGTATATTAGAATCCAGATTACTAAGGTTGTAAGCAGCAAATGCAGCGCTTTCATCCCTGAGCAGGTCGAGCATATTGAATAAATAACGAGACGCTCCGTTACCATCCAGTTTGCCAACACCATTGCTGCGCAGGATGTAAGTTCCTGCTTCGAGGCTGCGTAAGTTTGCCAGCGGGTTAGAATGAAAGAATTTTCCTTGTTCATTACTTACATTTTCTATATCAAAAAAATAGTCATCACTGTAAAGCGGTAAAATGTTTACAAACTCTGTGGGGCGGAATATTTCTTTATGCAGCCTTCTGTTGATAACCGGAACACAGTTCAGATGGCATTCCAGATTTGTAAAGCTGTCTATTGGGAAATATTCAGGGAAAATAATTTTAATCCACAATAATTTTTCTTCAAAAGTACTCAGATCTTCCAATGGGAAAAAGGATTCAAACTCCGTTGGATATTTTTGGGTGAGCGATTGCAACTCAATGTCACGGCTGCCATGTATGCTGACGAAGTGTGGATCGTATATTTTTTTTACTTTATTTACAATCTGCCGCGCGGGTTTGAACTCATGGTCAAATCCGGAAGATAACTCACTTTGTTCGATTGTGTTTATCGATTCCAGCCCGATTGTACCAAAAATTTCATATCTTCCGATACTCCAGCGGGTAAAGGGTAATTGTCCCAGTAAGTATGTTGCACGAGGTTCGTTCCGCCAGTTAAAATAAAAACTATATCCGTCTAATGATTCGATTTGAGGATGCAATTTTATCCCTACCCATAAGTTAGGCAGAGCAGTTCCGGTATTTTGGTATCGATCGCTACGCGATATACTTTTGCGGGTTGGAATTTCATCTACCTGAACAATGCTGTTTACAGACGCCAGGTATTTGACCTGTGCATTTAATATCGGATATTGTTCTAGTGAAGAGAAATAAATATCTGTATCTTTATTTTTACTTTTTTTTGTAAAATAAACTTGTTGTTCGGGTTTAATTACTGAGATAGGTTCCAATGCGCGGGCGTGCAAAATTCCATGTGCGGGCAAAGCTGCCGTAAAAACCTCAGGGGTTAGCACATTCACCAACCGATCAAGTACCCGTAATCTGGAAGCACCCACTTCTTCATACAGTTTATCAAACTCAGAAGCGCAGGCACTAAGTAGTTGGCTTACAACAGGGTCAAATGCCTGAAGTTCCACCTCAGCATCACTGTATCCCCAGAGCCGAGCAATATCGCGGAGCATCCGGCTGTGAATTTCAGCTTTTGTAGACATTTACTCGCGTGCTATTTCAAGTTATTATTGATGTCAAGGGCTACCGGGCTAAAAAAAATAACATAGGTGGGTGGATCAAAAACCTTGTTCGTTTCCAGCAGTATTCCTTTGATTTTGACTTCAATTTTTTTAGTGATTTTTCTTGTGGTCTTCAATGGGTCCTGAAAAGGCTCTTCTTTGATTTGTATACTTATCCTGACGTCACCAAGTCGTTTTTCATGCTGAGCCATCATGGTTTTTATTGCGTGTTCTAATTGAGGTTTTTTGTTATCCAGCGTTTTCAAGTTTTCAAAATCGTGCTCCCAAAGTTCACTGCCGTATTCAGGAAAACATCGGTTACTTCCGAAACGGCTGATGAGCATCAGGAATACATGCCTTCTGACGGACTCCTCAAGTGAAATTTTTGGAATACTTGAATTGGCCTTCATCAGGGCTTCGCAATTAAGGGGCAAATTCATATTTTCCCGCATATCTTTTTGAAAAATTAGTATTACGAATTCAAATTCAACATAGCATTTGCCTTGATATTGGCAATTGTTTGTGCAGTAATATCTATAATACCGCCACTCATGCTGATGGTAGTTTCCCCCTCAATTGTCATAGAGGGCGATTTTACGGTATTGGTCGTTTTCCCAGAAAGGGTGGTATCATTTCCTTCAAGACTCACCGTTGCGCCGAGCAAAGTCAGATTTTCGCTTGCATCCAGTTTAATGTTTTTGGCACTTAGTTCAAAGTCACCATCTGTTTTAATGGTGATTTTGCCTTTAGTAAGTATGATGGTATTTGCGCCGGAGATTATTTCAATTGTTCCTGAATCGTCAAGCAGAATTTTATTTCCACTTTTAGTTTGCAGGATTTTTTTATTATTATCGGCATCAGACGCATCTTTTGGTTTGGCTTTGCCATGGTACAATCCGCCGAGCACATAAGGCTTGTCGGGATTGTTATGTTCGAAGGCAATAAAAACCTGATCTCCTTTTTCCGGAACATAATAATAGCCATAGCCACCGCCGGATCCCGGAGCAGCTTGTCGAATCCAGGGAGTTTTTTCATTATTGCTTTTTTGCCAGGGAAATTGTACCCGAACACGGCCCATTCCTTCCGGATCATGGTTTTCGAGTACTTCTGCTTGCTGAGGTTCGCAGATCGGCAAAGTAACAAAGGGATTAACCGGAGGCTCTCCAAGGCCCGCAGGAATCGCTTTGAAGTGGTTTTGGTAGTTGCCTAACGAATCGGTAGAATGTGTGATATTTATAATGCGGAAATCGCCATATGTAATATCTTTTGGAGCATTTAATGCATCGCCAATACTGCCCTTAATACTAATAATGGAGCCAGTTTTTAATACAAAATTATCGCTTGAGCCATTGCAAATCACGATATTTCCGGCTTTAGCTGATCTGTTGTGCAGTACGAGGGCTTCCAATTCCGACTTATCCTGAACTTCAAAGGGAGTGGTAATGGAAGTTTCGTTGGAAAAGAAATTTTCGGAAGCAGTGAGTATTTTTTTCCCGTAGTCGTCCATTCCTGTAATTTTAGCGGAAGCTGACGCACTTTCGGGATATTTGTGGTTGAGCGGATTATAGGCCTGCCACTTAAATTTGGTAGGCATTAAGTTAAGTGCAAGATCGAAATTGAACAGATCACGGCCAAAAACCAGCTCAATCGGGCTGTCTGAAGGAGCTTTGCCAAAAATCAGCTGTTGACCGTCATAGAAAAACCATTCTCCATATTGATTGGCCAGTCGACTGATAAAGCGAAAGGAGCTTTCTCGATATTGAGTTACATAGGGTATACCGGAAGTATTGGAGGCGGCGCTTTTGGCGCTGATGTTGTACTTTGAGGTAATTTCCTTGACAATTTTATCCAGGTTTTTTTCAGCGAACGACTGGTTGTGGGGGCCGTCGTCCATCATAACACTAGGACTGTTGCCATAGTAAATGACCTCGTTGCTACCTCCCTGGGTTTTCGACAGGCTGACCCCTGTAATAAAACCTTTAAATAGATTTTTTATGCCTGCCCGCCCTGATCCGGCATTGATCTCGATTTTGATCTCCTTGCCACAATAATCGCCTGCATTAAAAAGCAAACGGTCACGCTCTTGAATTGGACAACGCAACTCAAGGCTATGGTGCCCGTTGAGCGGTTGTTGTAGAGAAAGATGGGCAATAGGAGCGATGTTGCGGCCATCGATTTCAATTGAAACATTTACTTTTCGAGCCATAGTATTTGGCGTTTGGAATTCAGGACACGACTGCCCCGGGCCAATGGGCGCCAGGCGGGCAGTCGTGCGATAAAGCAGGCAGACGGCTGTTTTTTATTCCGGCCAGATCTTTTCAAAGGTTCCTCCGAGGGTTAGTTTGCGGGCAGAAACAGTAAAAGTTTCAACCATTGGCTGTTCCTTGTTGGTACCAACTACATCAAAATCTTCACCGTATTCAACCATGTACGCCTCCTCGAATTTCAGCACTTTGGAAGGGGAGGGGTCATTGCGTTTGTAAAACTCAACTTCTCCCGATTTTTGTGCATACGGGTTGATGACCCAATCGTAAAACAGGGTTTTCTGCGAAGATTCGATCTGAATTGTCACCTTTCCACCACGCACATCCGTGGAGGGGCGGCCTGTCTGATCGGTATCACGATCAAGCACATAGTGACACTTGAGTACTGCGAATTCTTCGCTTTCGATTTTCAAAATTGCTTTAAACATTGTGATTTAACATTTAGCGTTTACAAAAAGCTTAGTGAGTGTTTTTTAATTTACTCTACAGAGGAGTTCCATTCTCCTCCATCATCACCCGCACGGCCATCCAGCTTGATAATGAAGTTTTTAGCAGGAAAGTACGGTTTGATGTTGGCAGAAACCAAAACCCGGTCTTTTTGATTGGGGTCGCGTTTTACGGTCACTGCACCAAAATTTTCAATGATATTATACTCGCGCTGGCATTTTGTCAGGAAGCGAGAAATCTCTTTGTTGACATCCATTTCAAGGTTGACCGAAATATTAGTGAACAACATTCTGTTCAGATAGTCGATCATTGCCTTGGTTAGCCAATCGAAAGTGCGTACCACCGAATAGGTTTGCAAACCGATATTGGCGCCATTAAACAAGGTTTTAGACGACATCGCCTGCACCTGGCCGTATTCAAATACCGTTGGGACGAGGCCCATATCAGCTAAATCGGACAGATCATTGGCGCGAATGATAAAACGCGAGCCCAATGCGCCGCGCAAAGCTCCAAATTTCTTACCCGCAGACACCTGAGAAATGTTATTGGAATAGATCAGGCCTGCCAGTGCTCCGGAGGGTGGCACAAATAAAGGTTCTTTTTCGCCCGCTTCCTCAACGGCCTCACGGCCGACGAGCCAGTTACAACTCATTAATACATTCGAGCGAAATGCCTCACCACCGGTATATTTACCCTGTTCCCACAATTTCATGACCTGATCCACGCTGCTGAGGTTGCGAAAGTCTGTAACGAGCATGGCCTTGTTATCATAGGCTCGACGAGCCCATTCATCCAATTTCGCCTTATTTCCGATAAATCCGGGAATAACAATGATGCCGTAGTTGTTCATCAGATCAAGTCGGTCGTATTTATCCGTTAGTTCCTTCGATACCGTTTCCAGTACCTTAGGATCGTCCAGATCCCCTGTTTGTTCAATTGATGCATTGATAAAGGTGACGTTTTTCAGGGGTTTATCGCCACCTGCGTTGCGGAAAAAATCAGCCATTGCCCTGTAATTGCTCTCCAGTACCGCAGTAGCATCAAGTGCTTTTTTCAGGTTGGCATTCAGGTTTTGTTCAGCGTTACTACTGATGCTCTGGCTTTTTTCGATCATATCGCCAGCATTACTTTCACTTTCGAGTAAATTGACCCAGTATTGCATGCGATTTTTAAGTTTCCGCCGTTCGTTCTTATTTTCTGCTTCCGTCAGAAAAATTTCCTTGATCGCCTCTTGCTCAGGGTTCAATTGCTCTGAATCATCTACTGTATTGAAAATGAACTGATATCCGTCTTCATTTTCCAGCAAATCAAGGGCTTCCTGAATCTGATTCTGGTTTACGGGTTCAAGTGTGCGGGTAGCTTGCAATTGCCCCTCGGATTGTGTTTTTTCGTTTTCTGCCATTTTTTAAATAGTCTGGATGGTGAAGACAACTGTTAATTAAGCACCTGCACTTTCCAGCTCTTGAATAAGCGCCTGAAGCAGGGTGATATATGCCTTTTTCTTGTTAGGGTCGGTGAGTAGTTTCTGGAGTACCTTATTGCTTTGCAACTTGCGGGCAAATGCATCGTGTTCCGCTTTTTTCTCATTGACCATACGGAGGTAATCACTGTTTTCAGTCAGCGATTTTTTGGTAAATTGTCCGACGTTTTTAAATTCCAGGGTTTCATTAACGGAATTTCCACTTTCGTCCTGGAACTCAACTTTAGCCTTGGGTTCATAAAATTTGAAAACCGCTTCCGGGGAATCCAGATCGTAATCAAGTTTCGGTTTGGCTGGAGGGGCAACCGTAAACTGACCGATAAACATAGTTCTGTTCATAGGAAGCATGGCCATCGATTCGGAAGTTGCTTCTGTGGCCTCATAAATGAAACCGTTTTTGCGAAGCTCCATGTTGTCTGTAAATCCACTCATATTGCTTGAATTGGGTTAATGTTCTGTAAAAAAGTGCAGTGCTTAGGCATTCTTTTGGTCTGCCGAATGTATGTTCCAGATAAATTCGCCTTGTTCATCAAGTGTAATGTTTACTACACCGCCCTGATCAAGTTTGCCTCCGATGATATGCCGTGCAAGTGGTTTTTGCAGATCATTAAAGACCACCCTTCGCAGTGGGCGTGCTCCGAAACGCGGTGAAAATCCGCGCATTGCCAGGGCTTTAAGTGCTTCAGGGCTTATTTCCAGGCTAATTTTTTTATCGTTGAGGGTTTGTCTGAGACGTTTGAGCTGCACTTCAAGAATGCGGATAATATTGTCCTCCTGTATCGGGGCAAATGGAATCACCTCCGTAACACGGCCCAAAAATTCGTCCTTGAAAAACCGGCTCATCGCCCGGATCAGTTCTCCTTGATCCGGAATACTTCCTTTGTTGAAAGTTTCCACTATGTATTCTGCTCCGGCGTTGGAGGTAAACAGAATAATGGCGTTTGAAAAATCACCAACTTTTCCCAATTTGTCGGTCAGACGCCCATCATCCAGTACTTGAAGAAATATTTTAAACACATCGGCATGTGCCTTTTCAATTTCATCGAACAGCACAACAGAATAAGGCTGTTGACGGATACGATTGACCAGCAAACCCCCTTCTTCATGACCCACAAATCCTGCGGGCGCCCCGATAAGGGTTGCGGCAGAGTGACTTTCATTGTATTCTGACATGTCAAATCGAATGAGCGCATTTTCATCATTAAATAAAAATTCGGCAAGCGATTTGGCTAATTCCGTTTTTCCAGTACCGGTGGGGCCTAAAAAGAAAAAGGAACCGATAGGGCGACGCTCATCCGATAGGCCCGCACGTGCAATGCTGATCGCATTTCCAAGTGTTTCGATTGCATGATCCTGACCGATGACCCGCTTCTTTAGTTGCTCAGTAAGTTGCTCCAGTTTCTCCCGCTCATCAGCTTGTATTTTACCTACAGGTATATTTACCGAGTGTGCTACCATTGCTGCTATATCGGAAGCCTCTACGCACTCCTTTATATTAGCACTAAATGCTTCGAGTGCCAACAACTGCGTGTTCAAATAGTCCAGCAGAACATCAGGGTGCTCTATTCTTCCGGTATCGCGAAGATGTTCTAGTCTGCCGATAAGTATGGGGTTTATTCGGTCTCTGATTTGATTATCAAACCAGCGCAACTCTCTCAAATAGGCTTCACTATCGCCGCTGGCAAAAGTACTTTCAATGCGCTCAAGGTTGTTGCGCAGAATTTTTAACTCTACGGCAGTTGATTGATTCATCAGCCTGACTGCAGCCATGGTTCGGTCAACGAGATCAATGGCCGCATCGGGTAATTGCCGGCCTTTGAGATAGCGGGCTGCCAACTTAATAGCTGAGCGCAAACTTTCAGGGCTGATACTGATTTCGTGATGCGTCTCATACAGCGGGACAATAGCCTTCAGCATTCTTTCTGCAGCCTCATGGCTTGGCTCGGATACTTCAAGTACTGCAAATCGCCGCTTAAATGCATCGTCCAGCTCAATGTATTTTCTAAACTCGTCGAATGTTGTAGCACCAATTACGGTTATTTCACCTCTTGCCAGTTCGGGTTTGAGTAAATTAGCGGCTCCGGCAGCACTTCCCCGGGGATCGAGCAACACATGGATCTCGTCGATGAAAACAATAGCTTTGTCTAACGATTTTAGCTCGTGCAATATACCCTTGAGTCGTTCCTCTACCTCGCCTTTGTAAGCGGCACCAGCGACCAGCGCTCCTAAATCGAGTTCAAAAAGCTGGCTGTTTTGAAAATGCGGGGCAACAGTATTTTCAATAATACTTAATGCAAATCCTTCTACCAAGGCGGTTTTGCCGACGCCGGGCTCCCCCACGATAATTACATTAGGCTTTGTTCGGCGTCCCAAGATTTCAGCAATTTGTCGGATTTCGCGATCTCGGCCTACAATGGGATCAATTTTACCTTCCTGCGCCAATTCTGTCTTGTCGATGCAGAATTTAGCCAGGTACTTCTGACTTTCATTTTTATTAGAGCCCTCTTTGCCTTTACCTGCCGAGCTGCGTTTGTCGGGCACTTGTTCAACAGCCGTATTCAAGCTCTCCAGCGTGGCGCTGAGTAATTCTTTTTCTTCAATAGGAAACGACTTGAGCTGCTCTTGGGTAAATCCGACATTTGGCCGGGAAAGCGCTATGAGAACACATACAGGGGTGATCAGATCTTCGCCGAGCTTGAGTCTAATGACATCCGCCACTTCAATGAGTTTGCCTGTGTTTTCATCGGCAGGAGGCGCTTCTGTCGGGCGGGCTGATTTAGGCGTTTTGGATATACGTGCGTCTGCCCATTCTTTGAGGTAGTTAGTATCTTTACCCCAGTCTTTTAGTACATGTACCAACCCAATATCATTGTGTAAGAGTCCTTTGAGTAGGTGTGCAGGCGTGTAATATGCGTGATTGTTTTCACGCGCAACGGCTTGAGCAACCTGTACGGCAAATTTTAAGTCAGCAGAATACTGAAACAGCGTCAGCATGATATAGGCGATTTGGGGTTGGTTTCAGATGGTGAATGAAAAACGCAAAACGCAAGCTGTGCATGCGCTCATGGCCACATGCATCATCGTTTTGAATTTAGTCGTAGCAACTCGGGAAATGTAAATTGAAAAGGTTCATCTGGCAGGAGTGTGAAAAAATTAAAAAATGGCTATTGGCTACAAACCTATGGAAAAAAAATGAAAAAGTAGTCATATGGAGATTTTTTTTTTGTAAAAACTCGTTTTTTCATGTAATTATCCAATTTGGCAGCCGTTTAATTGATATTATTTGCCGGTATTCGACTAAATCTATGCAAAAAAGTTCGATCATCCGAAATATTCGATAGCTTTGCATACAGAAATGCCAAATCCAAATGAAGAATAATACTGAATCCAATGCGATTACGCAACGACTTGATTTGTTGCGTGCTGCTTATTCCACCTTTCACAAGGATAAAGCTGCCTTGCTTTGTCTTTGGCTGCCGCAGTTGGATGAGGTCCAGATGATTGATGCCTTCGTGCAGTATGAAAATTCTGAAGTTGGCATTACGCCCGATTTTTTCCTGACCTTTTCGTCGCCATTTCTCAATGCCAAGTCGTATGGGCAACACTTGTTGGCTGAAGTACATCAATATTTTGGAAAAAACGGGGAACTGCTCCGGGAAGCGGCGTTGCCGGACGATATAAAAATACCTCAAAATGCAGAAACGCCTTTTGCCGTTTTCCAGCCGCTGTCGGAATTTGCCCGCAAGGCACAACCACTACTCTATGTTGTAGCCTATCTCAAACCCTCCGAGGTGTCAGATTTCGCGCAGTGGGAACAATGGATTGCCGATGCCCTGCAACAAGGCCTGGCACCACAGGTCAGGCTGATGCTTGCTGTACCGGAACAATATTATCCATTTTATGCGTTGCGTAAAGCGTATAAATCCCAGGTAAAAAACCTTGTCCCGGATCTCAACATGCCAGATGCGCTTCGTCAATTGGCTTCTACCGGTAACTTGCAAGATCCAGCTGTTCAGTTTCGGTTATTATTTTTGGAAATGGGGCAGGCTGCCGGTGCAAAGGACTTCGAACGGCTGAACACCGCCGCTGAAAAAGCACTTGCTCTGACGCAGGAACAAGGATGGGATCAAATGGAATTTACGGTGAGAACTGCCTACGGCGCTCATCTGCAACCACACAAGCATTTACAAAAAGCAGCACTTGACGAATATGTTAAAGGCCGGCAAATCGCCGACAGGATGGTTCAGCAGGGACATCCACTCGGCGGGCAAATATTCCTGCAGTCGCGCCTGTTTTATGGGGCCGGGTTGCTCAATGCCGGTCAATATCCCGAAGCCGCGCAGGAATATGAGGCCGCAGCCGCAAAAATTGCAGGCGATGAGCAACAGCGTTTTCAATACATGGAAACATGTCGGCTCGCCGGCCAGAGTCATATGCTGGCTGGAAATCATGAAAAAGCCTGGTCGTATTATCTAAATGCCCTCGATGCCGCAGAACTTCTGGATGCCGAACAGCGATACAACACCTTATTATTATACGTTGCCGCCGCGCTGATCAGGCTCATACCCAAAGCGAATCAAGAACGAAAGGAAACTGAAATAAGAGATAGAATCGCCCGTTTAATCGGCCCTGACTGGGAAAGTCAAATGAAAAACCAAAAAATAAGTGCCTGATGTTTTTATCTGTCACTGAATTCGATCCCGTTATTGGTATTGACGTACACATTGTACTAATACCCACTCCGGCAGGTCCGGTGCCTACGCCATTGCCGCATCCATTCATCGGGTTAATGCTTAACCCGCTGGACTGGATACCCTTTTTTAACAGTATTCGAATTAATTATATGCCCGCCGCTGGAGTAGCCAGTAATGCCATGAATGCTCCTCCCGGCCATATCCCGCAAGGCGGCCCCTGGATGAAAGGGACCGTTGGTAATGAAGCCATGATTATGCTTGGCAGTAGTAATACCACCGGCGGTGGAAAACTTATGGCAATCGGTCCAATGATTGTGCTGAGTTGCTCTTGCATCGGAACCCCTCCGATAAAAATGAGCAACGAAATGGCGGCCGCTGTTACTTACTTGCCTACCTCCACCGTACTTCCGATACCTAAAGGGAGTCCGGTGCTGCTGGGGGGGTATCCAATGCCCGACCTGAAAGCGCTGGCCATGGCATTCGCCATGAAAATCGGGATGACCTGGCTTAAAGGCAAATTGCGCGGTTGGCAACAGAACAGCAGCGCATGGCAAAACCTGAGTAATCGCCTCAATCAATTTGCCGATAATCTGTTTGGTGAGGATAACTGGTTCCGAAACCTGGTCCGTCGGGGTATTTGCGCCGTCACAGGTCACCCGGTTGATATTGCCACCGGTAAGGTTTTTACCGATATCGTCGACTTTGAAATACCAGGGCCTTTACCCTTCCGTTGGGAAAGGGTATGGTATTCCACTTCTGTTTATAATGGACCGATTGGACATGGCTGGCACCACAACTATGACCTGAATCTTCAATACAGCAAAGAAGCCCGTTGTATCCTGATCCGAATGGATGATGGCCGCCTGATTACTTTTCCGGAATTGCAGCCTGGCGAAATGGCCTTTTGCAGGCAGGAACGCATGCAGCTGCGCCGCGAAGATGACCATTACATACTGCGTTCGCCCGATCAACTTTATTATAAGTTCAAGGCCCCGACCGGGCGTAGTACTGCTATACAGTCCCTTTTGAGTGTTTCTAATAACGCCGGTTTTAGCCTGCTGTTCAACTATGATGCCCTGGGGCGGCTCACGCAGGTTCAGGATCATGCGGGGCACCGATTCCGTGTTGAGCACAACAGCTTCGGGCAAATTGCAGCCATTTTTGCACCCCATCCTGAAATGCCTGGTGCCGAATTTCCATTGGTGCGCTATCGCTATGATCCGCAGGGAAATCTTGTAGAAGCACTTAATGCAGCAAATGCGGCTTTTAAATATCGCTATCAACGCCACCTGCTGGTGCAGGAAACCAATCGCAACGGATTGTCTTTTTACTTTGAATACGACGGTGAAGACCATCAGGCCTGGTGCACGCGCACCTGGGGCGATGATGGCATCTATAACCATAAACTAACCTATAACCGGGAGGAACGCTGGACGATTGTTGAAAATTCATTAGGCCAGAAAACCAAATATTTCTGGAATGCCGATGGCCTGGTTTTTAAAACCATTGATCCTCTTGGTTATGAACGAATCACCAGATACGGCGAATTTTGTCAAATTATTGCAGAAATTGACGAACTTGGGCAGCTTACCGCCTATGAATACGATGTCTTTGGGAATAAAACAGGTATTGTTTACCCGGATGGCGCTTCCGTCAAAATGCAGTTTGATGATGACCGTATGGTGGCAGCTAAAGATGAAAACGGCGGCAAATGGGCCTGGCAATACAATGATCAACAGCAACTCGTAGCAAGAACTGATCCGGAAAAACAAATAACCCGCTATGCGTATCATAACGGTCTGATCAATACCATTATCGCACCAAATGGGGCAATAACCAAGGTGAAGTTTGATGAAAAACAAAACCTGGAAAGCGTCTTGCTTCCGGATGGCGCTGTGTCCTCCTGGAAATATGACTTGCTCGGCCGAAGTACCAGCTTTCAGGATGCCAGAGGCAATGTTACCGCACGAAAATATGACCTGCTGGGCAGGGTCGTACAAATAGAGCATGCAGACGGTAATGTCCGGCTTATGGAATACGATGCCGAGGGGAATATCCTCCAGGCGAAAGACAATCATCAGAATGTCCGGTACGAATATAAAGGCATGAATCGCCTGAAAGCCCGGACTGAAAATGGTACGCGCATTGAATTTACCTATAATACGGAAGAAGATCTGCTGGGTATTGTAAATGAATTTGGTTTTGTTTATCGCTTTGAACTGGACGCACGCCGAGATATTGTAACGGAATCTGGTTTTGATGGGCTTACCCGGCGTTTTCGCCGGGATGCCGCCGGCAGGGTAGCCGCTGTAGAGCGCCCGAACGGCAGTGCTGCACAATTTTCATACGATGCCAGAGGACGTGTTTTGGAAGTAGACTACGGCAATCGTCATTTTGAACGCTATACTTATCGGCCCGACGGGCAGCTGATGTCGGCGAGCAATCCGAACCTCACCGTGCGATTTGAACGGGATGGTTTGGGGCGTGTGTTGAAAGAAACACAGGGTGCTTTTGTCGTCGAATCCGTGTATGATAAATCTGGTCTGCGCGTCGGACTCAGCTCCTCATTAGGTGCACAACTCCGGATCGGGCGTAACCTCATGGGCGATGTAGAAAACATGGGTATCGAAAACGAAAGTATGAAAGGCTGGAGCGCTGCCTTCGAACGGGACCAGACCGGCCTGGAGATCGAACGAAAACTGCCCGGGGGGGTGCGCAACCGATGGGAGC
This sequence comes from Chitinophagales bacterium, assembly GCA_017303875.1. Lineage (GTDB taxonomy): Bacteria > Bacteroidota > Bacteroidia > Chitinophagales > Saprospiraceae > M3007. The sequence goes on from JAFLBP010000012.1 coordinate 138,043, forward strand.
GCGATAAACTGGGGCGGCCCCTGCTCCAGGAGACCTCTGCCGGAAATGGACGCGCTGTACGTAAACGCGATTATCTGTGGGATGTAAATTACAGATTGCTGGAATTAACCGACGAAAAAGGCAGTATCCGATTCGAACACGATGCTTTTGGTAATCTTGCAGCTGCCTCGTACCCCGACGGTGAAACAGAATTGCGCATGCCAGATGCAGTGGGCAATCTATTCCGTACCCGGGATCGAAGCGATCGGAAATACGGCGCTGCCGGGCAGTTGCTGGAGTCGGAAAGCGCCCGTTATGATTACGACACCGAAGGCAATCTTATCCGAAAAAGCCGTCGTGATGGCAGCGTATGGCATTATGAATGGAATGCCGCCGGGATGTTGCGCCGGGTTATACGACCCGATGGCGATGCCGTCAGCTTTACTTATGATGCGCTTGGTAGGCGTATTGCCAAGCAATACCGCAATCAGACCACCTGTTGGGTTTGGGACGGGAATTTCCCATTGCACGAATGGATCACAGAAGACCTGCCTTTGGCACCTGTCTCTCCGGAGCCAAAAGCATCCGGAATGCGTATCAGCGGCGGAAAAGGAATTAAAATAAAAGGCCGTGAACCGGAAGCACCATTACAAACCCCGGTAATGGAAGCAGGCATCGCTGAAGCAGATGGATTTCGCCCCGGAATACCGGATATGGCTGACCTGACGACCTGGTTGTTCGAACCTGAAGGTTTTGCGCCAATAGCAAAGTTGCAGCAGGATACCCAATACAGCATCGTGAGCGATCACCTCGGAACCCCCGTTGGCATGTACAGCGCCGAAGGTGAAAAAATTTGGGATATGGACTTGTCTGTTTACGGAGAAGTGCGATCTTTGCAAGGCTGGCGGGAGGCATGTCCTTTCCGTTACCCTGGCCAATACGAAGATGTTGAAACGGGGCTGTATTACAATCGCTTCCGGTATTATGATCCGGAAGATGGGTTGTATGTGAGTCAGGATCCGATTAGAATAGTTTTAGGATTTTCTGTTGCTTATTACACATGGACTAGTACTTTGCCATCTGTTAATTTATTCGACCTTAATTTTAATGTGTCTCTAACTAGTTATGTCTTTGATGTTAATAAATTTATTGACCCACATGGATTAGTATCGATATTTAGAGAGGGAGGGATTAATGTTCATGCTTATCCAGGTCCTGCTGTAGGAGGAACAGAACATGCTCCTTTACACGTTCACGTTTATGAAAACGGAAGAGAGACAAGAGTACTAATGGAGGATTGGGTGGATAATGGGAGAGTAAAAGGGGTGGCCGGTGATGTTTATCCAGGTGATGTCAATTATTTGAGTCGTCGTGCTACAAGAGCAATTGCGGCTAATCAAGATGACATTGCTCGTAGAGCAAGAAGTGTATTTGAAAATGGATGCAAATAATAAATTCGAGATGAAAATTGATTTGAATATTTCAAGAAATGAAATTATTCAGTTTTATACTGACAGTCAAGGTATGCTACCTGGATTGTCAGAGTTATTAAGTACGACTGATTTACACAAGTTGATAGAAAAGCATATTGGAACAGAATATGAAAATGCATTATATGAGTCAATAGCCTGTCATAAAAATGTCGACGAACACTTACACCTGAAAATAATTGTTTTGTCGAATAATGCACCTGAAGTTGCGAATGGAGTTGCAACTTCAGGTAAGTGTAGTAAATTAGTTCTAAACCATTTATTAAATCATTCATATCAATCAGTTCGTGAGCACGCTAAACTGGCCTTAAAATTATTAATGTAGTTAGTACTGTTGTTTCTTGAATATTTGCTTAACAGTGTAATTACTTAAATATTTTGATTTATTAATCCACATAATAGAAAAATCTTATTTTCATCACCATAAACCACACACCAAATGGCAAGACCACATTTTTCTCATTCGACCATTGATGCGGCTTATCGGCGCCAGCGGTATCGCTGCGCACTTTGCGGAGAAAGCCTGCGCAAACTCTGGAACTGGTATGCGGAGCGCTCCTTTGCGCATCACATCCGACGGGTGGCCGACGGAGGGGTACACACCCTCGACAATTGTGCCATACTCTGCGAAACCTGTCACCTGCAAGCCCATAACTGGGGTAATTACAGGCAGCCGGTCGAACTTTTGCGCAGCGAATTTCGCTATCTTAAGGGCAATTGATATGGCTGCTCCCGCTAACGCCTCCCAAGGCCCACCCAAATGGGGCCGAAGGCTGCTCATCGCAGTGGTCATCATCCTGTCGTTTTATTACATCGTCATTGAAGAAAACTACTGGGTTTTGAGCCGTGCGATCTGGGCATTTTTGAAATCACTTTTTTAAGGATCGATCAAGTATGATTGTTTACCTGAATTCAACAGATTTTGCACATTCGATTTATACGCGGCATCTCCGGGCCGATGGGTTAATTGCCTCCGATGTCCGGGTTATTCAGATTGACCGGGGTATCTCTGTTGCGGATATGGCTCGTGCAGTTATTAATAATGCGCGTACCGGACACCCGATAGCGGAACGCTCTATTTATCGGCTTATCATCAATTCGCATGGTTCGCCGGGCAGTATCGCCATCGGGAATGGTATTAATGTGAATAATGTCAATGATTTGGCTCCGCTCCGGCCATACTTCACGCCACTTTCGCAAGGGGGGCATGGTGTGCTGATTGATGCCTGTTTGGTGGCCGGTGGCTCAAGTACCTCCGGGCCATTGGTTTACGGCAGCGATGACAATGCTTGCGAACAGGAGCCGCGCTTTCGTTATATTGGGAGTATGGTTTGCGAACCACGTGCAGGATATGGATTTATGATGGAGATGGCACGTGTGCTTGACACTAAAATTACGGCTGGTTTTAATATCCAGTTTGGGCCAAATGGCCGTGATGCGGGCGGGCTGGAAGGAAACTATATTCGAGTGTTTCCGAATGGCCTTACGCAAATTATCGAACGTCAATATGTCTTTTAAACCTTTCAAATCTGAAAACGTATGGTGATTAAAAATCGGGAGGAACGCTCAAGCGCTATCTGGCGTTTTATCGGAGTTGCCTCCATTCCGCTGCTGCTGCTTTTTATCAGTGGCTATTTTTTGGGTAATACTGCCGGAAATGAACAAGGGAAATTGCGTGAGTCTTTAACGCGTCTGGAGAATAGTCTCGACACCTGTAAAAGTCGTGTAGACAATTACCGGATCTTTTTCGGGAAAGCAGATTCGCTTCTAAATAAAATCAAGGACGGTGCAGAACAGCTTAGTGAATCGCTTGATGCGGCTGTTGAAGCGGGTACTTCTGTAGCCATTGGAGACTGGGATGATAAAAATTTCAGTGCTTATCGGCTGCTAAAGCGCGAAATTGATGAACTGGAGCTGGATGCGTTGCAACGCAATAAATCGGATCAGGTTTTCATCACCAGCTTCGAAATGATTCGGACAGTGAATGAGCTTACCAGGGCAAAACTTGATCTGATGCGTCAACAACGCTCGGGGAAACTTAATCGCAATCAGTTGGATTCTCTGGATGTGATACAAAATGACATAGAGAAACGCCTGCAAGAACTCGATACCAAAACGGCTATTACTACCGCACAGAATAAAGTAATTAGCCTTCAGGCAGAACTTGATGTTTGTAAGGCGGAAGTAGCCCGTATCAAAGGCGCACCTACTGCTGCCGGCGGGGTTGATCGGGCAAAAATCGAGGCGCAATTGAGTATAATCAAAGGCGAGATTATTCCGAATTTACAAGCCACGTGGATCGGAAATGACAAAACCAGAATCAACAACCTACGCGAAAAGCTGCGTACACAGGTCAGTGAAATTGAAAGGGCATTAGGCAAATAGTTTCCTAAGATAAATAAGAGCGGGGCAAAAATCCGAAAACACACTTAACGGGTTTTTGCCCCTTTTTTTAGAGTTATTTTTTATATTTTACAACGATTTTATTCACTTGCTCATAATCGAGATCAGGATTGGGATAAGTTACCTGTAAGGATATTTTGCTATCCGGAATATTGTATTTTGATTGGAACCAGCGTTTGAAGTCATAAAGTTTTAATGCTGCAAGTTGTTCAAAGCTCAGGGACAGCTCTCTTTTCAGGTCTATTGTGCTGTTTTTAGTGTTTTTATTTGCTTTATATTCCAACTTAAAAGCTCCATAAGCACCATCGTAATTGGTACCGCTCGCCCGGCCTGCATTCTTAGTTTGTACTTCGGCGATCAATTGTATGGATTCAATATTCGCACCTGCGCTGCTCAGTACTTCAAGCTGCTTGGCCAATGATTCCGCAAAATTTCGGCTGCTGTTGTTAATGTAGGTTGAATTGGGATCTGCAAATTGATAGACCAATTCCCCATCTTTGGTTTGTACTCGCAGGTCTTCCGGTTTGACAGGGGTGTTTTTAGTTTCAAGTTCAACATAACGCTTGATGGAATTAAGGTCTTTGATATCAAGTGGTGGCTTAATCAGGCTGCGGCGTTTTTGGGTCTCTCCAAGGCGTTGTGTTACATTTCGTTCCTGATTTCGGGCATCATTAAGGAGAATTGGCAGTCCGTTTAATTCCTCAGCATTGCATAATTTCTTTTTGGCACTGACAGCATCTTTTTTGGCTTGTTCGGCCTTATTATTACCGTTTTCCATTTTCGACAGGGCCTCTTTGGCGCTGGCAATTTCATTTCCGGCTTCAAGCAACAGACGATCTACATTGGCCAGGTGTCGCTGTTGATCTTGATTAGTCATAGCAATTTCAGCTTGCTGTATGGCAATACCTGCGCTTTCAAGTCGCTCCCTCGCTGTACGTATTTTACCGTCAAGCACTAATTTGGCCTGATTGACTTCCATTTTGCCGTTTTCTGCAAGTTTTTCTGCTGCTCCCGGGCGGCATACCAGGTTGCCTCCAAACAAGTACTGGGCACCGAGTTCGAAGGTAGAACCAAGCGCATTATGGTTTTCGTATGCTGCGACGACATTAACAGCAGCGACTGGCCGAATGGCAACCGACCCTGAAAAACCGCCCTCGTCGGTTCGGTATCCGCCCCCGATAGTAAGCAGGTCATAAGTATTTTGCTGTCGGAGAAAGGCTATTCGTAAACCAAGATCATAATTGCCTGCCTTTAGTTTTTTTCCTAATGATTCTCGCCAGGCGAGTGAAGGTTCCAGTGCAAAACCTTCTGCTTGCCAGCGATAGCGTAAAGAAGCAAGGGCATGCGGAAACATGCCGTAGCTGATCTGGCGTCCATTACCGGAAGTTGCACGTCCATTATACTGCAAGTCATCAGAAAAGAGTTGTGGCATGGCAAAATCCAACATTAAGGTACTACCATTTTCTTGTACCCATTGGGCTTGTAGCCCAACTCCGCCATCAAATTGCCCCTTCTTCTCAACAGCCTGCATCAATGCCAGGTCGAATGGATTATTTACTGTGGCCGTACGCAGATCCAGGTTTTGTGAAAGCCAGCCAGCCATTGCGCCCAATGACAGACGGAAAGTGCCATCAGTCGGTAACAGGTGATAGGCAAAGAAGCCTGTAATATTGGTGCGCTGAACAAGATGTACCTTGTCTTGGGCCACAACAAAACCTACCCCGATGCGCTCATGAATCAGTGGCGAAAGATCTGCCTGAAGGAGGTATGTAAGGGGTCTGCTTTCTTTGGGCAGCTCATTGAATTGGCTGCGATATACTATTCCGATACCACCTTCCGAGCCGCCGCCTTGTGCCGCCGGATTATAATATTTGGGTGTATAGTTGTAGTGGTTTAAAATGGGGAATTGTTGTGCCGCAAGCGTTGTAGCGAACAACAACATAGGTATAATTGGAAAGTGAATCAGTTTTCGCATGGTAATTTCATTTTTGATGAATCAAAAGGGTATTGCATAGGAATCAGTACTCAATCATTGACCCTGAACAGGGTAATAGCGCCCTTATGTGTAGTGCTGGTTCCGTTCAGCGTGTATGTGAGTACGTAAAAGTATACCCCATCAGGGCAGGCGCTGCCGTCCCATCGCTCGGATGTGTTTCCAGCGTATATTTTTCCACCCGCACGATTGTAAATTTGTAATGCTCCGCCTTCTGCTCCGTCTGGCAAGACAATAAGCCATTCATCATTGACGCCGTCGCCATTAGGGGTGAGAATTTCCGGAATAAAAGGCGTGTTTCCTGGTGTGGGGGTCACAAGAATTAAAACTGTTGTCGTATCGCCAGTGCAGGAGGGGTTGGTTGACAGGAATGGCCAGACAGCAAGTGCCAGTCCTCCCGGGCTACGGGAGTCCTGTATTGTCAGCCGTGGGTTCAGGTTGCCTGCCTGGTTTCCTGAAGTACCATTAGCAGGCATATTAGAAACACTAATATTGTTTTGTTCTTCAATTTTCCAGGCGAAACGATAATTGCTGTTGCCTGTATTTACAGCAATTGTTGCTACGGTGCCGGAACTGATACTTTCGGCGGCAAGCACATTTACCGCACTGGATGCCGGGTCGCTGAGCACAAGGTTTGTAATCGTTTTAGAACACATCTTGCTGTCTCTGATTGTTACGGCATATTGACCAGGTGCAAGACTGTTAACCGTTTGGGTACTTGCACCGTTACTCCACTGAAAAGAATAGCCGCCATTTCCACCACTCACGGCTTCGAGACTGATGCTGCCATCATTTAATCCGGTGCAGGTAACCTGCGTGATGTTGGCATTGGCAGTAATTTCGGGCGTTGATTGTACTGTTGCTGTCGTAGTAGCAATGCAGCCTGTAGCGTTCTCTCTTATACTCAGGGTGTAGGTGATACCGCCTGTTAAATTAACTAATGGATTAGAACTGCCCGGATTCATGTCTGGACTGATTCCTGCTACGCTGTAACTTTGTCCGATTAACGGGCTATTAATTGTGATTTCGCCATCTTTACTGTCTGAGCAGGTTGGGCGTTTTATAGCACCGAGTTGAATGGAAAAATTTGCTTTATCTGAGATGGTAACATTAACAGTTGTTGTACACCCGTTGATGTCAACAAATATTGCAGCAAAGGTGCCTTTGGGCAGATTACTTACGCTGTATGAATTAGTATTGATGGTATAGTCATTATTGTTTAAATTCAAGGATATAGGAAAGTTTGCATCTGTAAAGTTGAATGATACACTTCCGTTGGTCGCATTACAATCTGTTGGGTTAGTGGTTGATGTCACCTGGATTCCTGATGAGGATTGCGAAATATTGAAAGTGGTAGTTACGAAACTGCAATTCCCTACATTTGTGTTAATCTGAAGTTGATAAGTTCCGGATTTAAGGTTTGGAAAAAAGAAGGTATTGCTTCCGGTACCATTGTTATCTTGTGTTTGTGATATGGGTATACTATTATTGATAATTGTACAGGAGATCGTGAGTGCATTTCCACATTCACAGTTAACATCATTACTCAGCAGTACTTCAATCGTTGCGCTGCCGTTACTAGACTGCTGACAAGAAGCGCTGCTTGTTTGTATGTTTGCCATAATGCACTCCTGAGCGTTTAGCAGTACAGGAAGTAGCAGGGTAGGCAGTAATAGGAACAGCGTCAGGGCTGACTTCGGGAGTGTTTTGCATTTGTACGGATGCTGAGTTTTCATAATCACAGTATTTGAGAAGGTTAAAGTCGATTTTGTTATTTTTTTCTGGTGCTATTCAGGGTATTGGCATTTCTTTTTTCCTTGTAGCGCATTCTTGAAATGCTATTTCTTCCGAGTTGAATCAGATCGCCGTTTTGTAACGGCGTATTTGTTTTCAAAGGGATCAATTTTCCATTAATCATCGTTTCGGATAAAGGCTCAATGTACACAATACCCCGGTCGTAAAAAAGGCGTGCATGAAACGGAGCAACGGCAGCATCTTCCCATTTCACATAAACATAATTTCCGGGTTCTCGCCCGATAAAGATATCCATACCATTTTTCAGCCATTTTGAAATAGGATTAGTTTGACGATAAGCCTCCGGTGAAATGTACTCAAGTTCAAAATCTTCAAGCCGGGTTATTACGGTAACCAGTGTAAATCCAAGTGCACCGCCCATAAGCACCAGACTTATGAGTTTAGCAATTCCAAAATTAGTGTTAAAAAGTAATAAAATAAGAAAGGCTAATACTGCCGCAATAATACCGCCTAACATGCCTCTCCAGATTGAAATACTGGATTCGAGTGAAAGCACAATACCAATTCCCAGCCCGAAAACGAACCAGGTGATGAAGGCGGCCAGGATTTCATTGGACACAATCGCTTGTGAACGGAGATAAAAACCCGCAAAGAAAATGAGAAAAGAGATGAGAATGCCGAACACTGTACGCATGGCAATACGCAACCACGAGATTTTTCTGGGTTGGCTGCGCTCCTCAACCCAGGAGAGCGTAAAACACACACCGGCACCGAAGGTGATACCCAAAATGGTATCGTCGGCTAGTGTGCTTATATTGTTCTCTTGCTGAATACTGTTCAGGCCACGTAGTAGTTTGAATATCAGATTGTTATACCAACTCAAGCCAAAGACCTTGAATAGCGCAAAGATGGACCAGCCAATCAGACCACCTACCATTCCGAACCAAAGCCAGTTGAGCCGTCGGAAGCCCCCCTTGCCACTAAAAAACTTATCTCGGTCAGATGGTGCTCCGGCACCATCGCACGGTGGATTGAAATCAAGACAACGTGGATAATTTGGGCATTGATTCTTGACAAATTCCCAAGTTGATACGGTGCATATTTGTCTGTTGCATTTTATTACTACGCTTTCTCCTTCAGTGATCGGATCCTGAGTTATAGGATCAATGTGCGTAATACCAGCTTGTTTTTTATACGACACAACATATTTTTTGTAAAAATTCCTTTTGTCCAAAGTAGGTATTGCGATGGCAAATATCCCTAATAAGCCACCAACTATTCCTAAACCTAACAGCCATCGAATTAGCCAATCAAAGTTAGATTCCTGCCCACAAAGCGTAAACGGGCTACTGAATGAGCCAAAATTAAACTCTTTTCTAGTGTTTTTGTGGTCTCTGGGGCCTGCAATCCATTGTGCTTCATAGGCTCTTGGTTCTGTCCTGTAAACTGGATTGGCAGTTTTGATATAAAAGATATTATTGTAAAGAATTTCATCGTTTTGGCCAAGTTGGGTATTTATATTTGATGGAATGGAAGCGATGGTAAAAGTATCAGTTTTGTTGGCGGTGATTTTGGGTAGTGCAATCAGAAGACTGTCTTGAATATTATTACCGACTCCAACGGTATATATTCCTGTGTTAGAGTTCAATTTTGCATAGAATTCAAGCACGTCGCTGCTTGAATAAGGGGCGCGGTTGATGTAATTAGCCGGGTTGTAATTATTCTGGCCGCTACTGAAGAGAAAAATAGCACATTTTTCCCGACTGACAGCTGCAAACTGCGCAGCTTTTACCAAAGCGCCGTGTAAATCTGAAAAAGAATCTGTACCACTTAAATAGGTCTCTACCGCTGTCGGAGCACTAAAAGCTATCGGATTTGATACCTTATCGCCATAGGGTAATAAGTAATACTGCACGCCTGTACTTACATCTCCCAGGCTCGTCATGACAGATTGAATCAGTGAACTGTAGGTGCCTGTTGAGTTATGTTGATCTACAACAAACAGAATTTTTACAGCATTAAGGTTTTGTCGTCTGGACTTATCCAGTACTATCTGATAGGCAACCGAATCATAAGGGGCTTCGTTTTTTACGCCACGAATGTATTCTTTTACCACAAACTCATCAGTGCGGCTGAACTTATGGCTTGCGTTGTTTTTTACTGCCTTAACATAAAGGGCAACACGGCAAAGGTTAGAGTCAAATTTTACATCAACAATTTTGAAATCATTTTGGCTATGACCGTTTTGGGTAACGCCAAACATGCCTGCAATAAATATTGTCAGGCCAATTATGTGTTGCAATTTAAGAGAAATGTATTTGTTTGTCATACTTGAAAAGAGTTGTCTTCATTTATTTTTTACGGGTGAGCTTTTCAATTTCTGTCCAGTCGAACCATTTAGTTCCTGGAATTCGGGCATCAATATTATTCATTGCGCCTTCTACTTGTCGCGTAAAAAAACCGGTATCAAGATTTTCTGAAAGTGTATCAATTTCCATCGCAAATTGATACTTTTCTTTAAAAAAGCCTTCGTGTATAGTGAGATCGGGTTTGGAGAGAAATAGGCCGTGCCCGGGGTGGGTGTGGAACCAACCGACCAAAGCCAGATTGGGAAACTTTTCCTGTGCGTCGCCAAGTTCTCTGACAAGGCTTTCAGTACTGAATGCCAGGGTGTATGCATTATTTTCCTCCGGAATAATCGCAACAAAAGCATCTAACATTACTTTGAAGTGATCTGGTTGTTCCGTTTTGGTATAACGGCCGAGCAAAAAGCCTCCTATTTCAGGTAGTGTTCCTTCCTGATCTTCATTAAAGTGCTTGCGCTGATGCCTTAAGAAAGTATCAATATCGCGAATGCTTTTTTTGCTCAGATACAGTTCAGTAATACAGGTATTTGACCAATGCCTGGTTAGTGTCAGGGGATGAAAATGATCGTCTGCAAGTATATCGTTAAAAACATTTTCTTCTATCGCTTTAACATCAATCTGGCTACCTGTATTTACAGATTTAATAATTAATTTGCCAGCAGATGTATATTGTTGGGTGCCTGCCGGTGCTGGTGGAACTTCAAGCATTTCTATCGAACTACTGTTAACCGGCTCCAGTCCCTTTTCTTCTCTTTTTTTTGCAATTGAGCGTTCCAGTGTTTTTCTGGTCTGGATACGTTTATACCGAAATAAAAGCAAGGCTAATACACTCAATATCAGGGCACCAATAATGTATGGCCAGGGCTGAGTTGCAGGCGGGATATAGATTGGATTTGGAAGCGGCTGTGTAAGTTCGCTGCGTTTTTGTAATACGCGGAGTTGAAGTTTTCCATGTCGCCCCCAGCCGTTTCTCAACTCGGCAGTATTCAATTCTAATGTTGGATTATATCCTTCAAGCGTACGGTCGAGTGCATTAACTTTACCGTTTTCATCATAAAAATAGAGCCAAAAAGTGCTTGTGTCGCCTCCTGTTATACTGAGCTTCCATCTGCCTGCCGCAATAGAATCCAGGCGGGCAACAAATTCCACGAGATTGCGCTCCAGTAATATTTTAACCTGATTCAGGCCATTTGTTTTATTGTTGTCATGTAGTAATACCGTTGTACTTGCTACACTGGACTTGAGCCGCAGGGTTATTTTATATTCAAAGCTTCGATCTCCGGGCTGCAACTCCTTAACAACTTCAAATTTGCTGCTATCTTCTTCAATTACAGGAGATATTAAATAGCGAATAGTATAATGGAAAATATCATTTTCTCTTGTAAACTGTTTTTCCGGAATTATATATTGAAGTGCTTTGTCTTTATACTGGGATGCGACACCAAAACGCTCCAGAAAACTAATCATGGCATTAGAACGGTCTTCCTGATTATTTAATCCCAAACAACGAAGAAAAGCAGTTGTTTCGGGATCTTCCGTTGGGGTGTCTTGTTGTTTATTATTACCTTTTTTAGGTGGCTCCGGATTTGAATTGACAATTTGTGTTTCAGTCTTTTCCTGGTTTTCCTGTTGTTGTACCAATAATTCTATTTTACCACCTGAGCCGGCAGTAATGTTGTAATTGTTATTGCTCTCATTTTCTTTGATTTCAAAAGATGTAGGTTGTATCAAAAATTCTACATTTGATCTGATCTGATTCACTTTGTATTCCAGTGGCCCTATAATACTATTGGGGATAATTACTTTTTGTGTAAATTCTGTTTGTAATTGTGCATTTTTAGGTATTATTCCAATACTTTTCACGCGAAGCCTGTAACGTTCCTGCGCAGCTTCATTTTGAAAACTTACAGGCCCTATACTCAAACGAGCAACATCGCCCTCTCTGCGGGCCGTTACTTTAAATTGACCGCTTATCTGACGATCTTCAGCTCGGAAAGAAAATTCGAATTCTCTTTCCGATACCTGACCGCTAAGCGCTGTTTGAAGCGCAAATAAACTGATCAGGATACAAACGAAGGGCAATGCATTATTTCGCATATCAGGCTTGGTTTAATGAGTGTAAGTGTACTGCTGAATTGTTTTTTTATGCCTGCGTTTTCGTATTAAACGAATCAGCAAGTGAATTACAACAGCTACTGCCAGCAACCCGGTAAGTACAATAAGTATACGGGTTACATCAAAACCAATATGGCCATTGTGTATTACGCCCAGGTCAACTTCTTCATTCTGCCCGCTACCCCTAAGGCGTACCCTGAAATCTCCGTTTAATCCCTTTTTTTTCAGGAGTTCGCTCTGAATCAGCACGGTATCACTTCTGATATTTAGTTCTATTGGATGCAGAGATCCTGTTTCCATATTCTCAATATCAATTCGGTAAGGCTTGCGCCCGCCACTTATCTGGATAAAATAGGCTTTATTCTCAGGTAATGTGTTCATTTGCCCGGAAAAAGCATTACTAAATCGGATCGTAGTATCTTTTTTGTTCTCGTCGGTTATACGCAATGCAAATTCACCGGATTCTAATTGTACTCTTATCTTTCCTTCAGTCTGTAGGGCATGGTCGTCTACATTCAACCCTGGAATCATTGACATGTCTTTCCATCTTGGTCGCGAGGCATTAGAAATTGTGAAAACACGTTCGAAGTCGCTCACACGCTCTTCCAGCACCCGTAATGGTGCAATTTGAGTAAGTGCTGATCTGGCAAGCTTTACATATTCTGCTGCGTCTGCGATATTTTCATACCGATTAATGTATTGCACAAGTAAATTTTCGCGCAATGGCTTATTTTTTTGAAGTAGATTCCAATCATTTTTATACTCTGGAATAACTTGAGCAACAGTTTTTGTATTATTGGTTTCAACTGGTTCAGGAACTTTCTTTTTTTCCGGGCATTGGTTCAGGATTGCTTGAATTTCTGCTTGCCAGAAGGAGTTATTGCTTTGATATTTTTTTTGGTAACTTAAACAAACCGTTCTGGCCTCGGCACAATTTTTATTTGATTTCTCACGAGCGTTTTGATACATCCTGTATTCCTCCAGCATAGGCTCAATGATTTGTTTACAAGATGCATTGGGGTATTTATTCCAAATTTGTTCAAGTTTTTGAAAGGCCTCTGGTTTATTACTTGATATAAGTGCCAATGCGGCTTTACACTCTTGTTCAGATGGATCGCTTAATCCTGTTATTTCAAGTGGTATACTAAATTCTTGTTTACAGTCCAAGGGTATTATACTGTCTTTATGCACGACGTTATAGCCGATTTTTAATTGAGTTGCTCCGTTTTTCAAAATATTAAAAACAAATCTTCCTTCCGAGTTGATATTTTTACGAGCTACAAATTGTACATCCGTTTCTGTATTCAGATTAAGGAACGAATTTGCCTTAAAGCATCCAACTCGCACAACAAGGCGATAATTTCTGTCAAGCCTGATATTGTCGCCATTAATAAAGCGAAGGGATACGGTAGCATTGGCGGCCCCCTGCAAGTTTATTTTTGCCGGCAGACTGGTTACCCGGGTATTATTAGGGCTATTGTCACGCCAATACTCGAGTAGAAAGTTGATTTTACCTGATTGGCCATTTTCATTAAATTCAATACGACTCTGCCCGGCTACTTTTGGTATTGCAAGACCAAAGCCGATTAATGTAAAAGCAAGCGATAAGAAAAATTTCATTTGGTGTAAGTTTTTGAAAAGAGTATTGAGCAGGTGTTAATCTTCCTTGGGCCGAATAATTAGCTTTCGTTCTGTGGGGAAATTTTCGATTTTACCAATCTTTTTTATTTTTATTGAGGAGTTGTTAATTGGTGGAGTTACGGGTGCCGACTCGGGCTGAGTACCTTCGTCTGCCTCTGGTTCCAGGGAAATCAAAGATTTATCATCAGTATATATTTCCTTTTCAAGACTTACAATATTATTGGGCTCAGCAAATTTAGTGACCCAGTCGGCAACTAAAGAGTCTTCCGGAAAAGGCCAGGTATGTATTGCATGATAATTTTTATACTGAATGATTTCTCCTATTCGAAGCACTAACTGATAAAGTCCGTAAGTTAGCCCAAACCCGTCTGTGTTACCACATACTTTGCCTTTAAATTGTCCTTCTGATTTGATATTTGGGTGCCAGATATCGGTTTTAAAGTAGAGTTTGCAGGGTTTTTGCGGGTATTCGGGTGGGAACTCTATTTCCAGGGTATGCTGTTCGCCATATAATGGTTGTAATGCCTCAATATTGCCAATCGGAAATGATTGTCCCTCCGCTGTTTCAGCCCGGTTTTTTAAATCATGTAAAATTTGTGGCAGTGCTTTTGGATCAGCAATTCCGACAATACTTTTCAGATAGTACGTTACCATATATCGGTCGGGTATACTGAATTGGCTAACACGGCGAACTGGCTCCCACTTGATTACACTGCTTTTCAAGGTAGCAAGTTCAATGTGTTCTTTGGCCAGCCGGTACAGCCATATATTGCCACGTTTAAGGGTTTGTAGCGTTTCCTGACTGTATAAGGGTTGTTGTTTGCTCATCCTGCTACAAGTTTGGGAACAAAATAAATCGCTTCACCATCTCTGATGCCCAGATCAAAAAGCGTTTTATTTTCTCCAATTTTCAAATTGCTGGATTTGGATATGAGTTCGTAAATGTAGGGTTGCCCCTCATTGTCGGTTCGTGGAGCTACGCTGGCTCCAAGGAGTTCTTCTATGATGTCTTTACCCGTAGAAAATACAGGAAGTTCGACTTCAAGTTCGTCTCCTTTGGGCATTACTCTAATGGTAATGTTAATGATGTCGCTCATAAGCTGTTTGCTGTTTTGAAAATGGTTTTATGAAAATGTCAAAAATTTTTGATCTGCATTCAGTTCTAGCCAATGAAAAGTACCGGCAGCTTCAATACTCAGGATTTGTAAAGGGGGCACGCCAAGTTGTTTTAACGTTGCACTCTGATGGGCAAATTCCTTGCTGAGGCGTGAACTCGATTTACTGATTCCCAGAGTTTCTCCCTCCGCCCGCTGATATTTGCGGTAAATCTTCTCATTTAATTGCCACGAAGAAATCAGCACCTTGTGCCTGACGCCTGATTCCATTCCGCAAAGCTCTTCAATTACGTCGTATCCAAGATAAATGACCGGATTCGGTTCATTCCAATATGTTGAAATCCAGTCTAATACTTCTGCAACACTACTGTTACAACTCAAATTTTCTGCTTCTACAAAACTATCCAGATACTGATGGCTATTACACAAATCTTTCAGTTCGTTTTTGGGATATACCAACGTTGTGAAATTCATTCCTTCATAGCGAAAATGTTGCCCTGCTAAGGAATGTTCATCGTTAGCATAAATTACTTTTAGGGCCTCCTGAACCTGCATTGCCCCAATAATGGATGCTGAGATCGGTGTTGTGGCTACTTTTCCGAATTTGATATTACGCATAGCAATATCAGGGCAACCCAAGCGATAAGTGATCATCCGATGCTCCGCCGCAGTCAATTCACATTCGTAACAGGAAACCCCCGGACGATAAACATCCAGGTCTCCGGATAAATTTTCAATGGCACCGTCAATCCACGTTCGGCCACATAAATGTGCGTAACGATTGATAAACATGCGCGCAAGCCGATTATCAAGGCAACCTATAATAACATCAACGCGACGAAATAATCCCAAGCCGACATCCGAAATTATACTGCCGTTAATACTCGCTACTTTAATGTTAGGATTAATTTTTCTTATTCGCTGGGCGGCAACTGTGCTTTTGTATTTTTTTCCATTACAATCACTTCTCCTAAATAATACAGATCTGCATAAGTTTGAATATTCAATTGTGTCAAAATCAACAATTAATATCCGCCCGATATTTAATAGCGCAAGGTTTTTTAAAACTTCATTACCCAGGGCACCAGCACCAACGACCATGACACTAGCCTGCGATATCTTTTCAGCATCCCACCAAGACATCAGCCTGAAGGTGTCATCCCAGTTCGCCGTTGCGTTCAGCCTAAATGGTGTTTTGTTGTCGGTTTGGGTTTCCATATTTTGGTTTTAATGATCTTGTCGGTATAAAAGCGCATGATGGGGCATAAAATTGCCTCAAAGATACTTGTTGTTGCTCGATATTGCAAATTTTATTTGATGATTTTTTGGCAGTAGCTTATGCGCTGCTTTTTCAACATTATTGTTATACACATAGTAGGAAATGACCCTGAAATGTTAATCAAGCAGTAACCCGAAAAAAATATTTTCTGAAAAAAAAAGAGATCATATCTTTATCAGACAATAAAACCCCAGCCCTCAACGCTTATGTTACAGCTTTAATAGTAAAACTATCTTTTTGATGAAGCCGCTTTTTTTGCTGCCTTTGTGCGCCCTGTTTTTGATTTTTCCAGCTTGCGATAAACAAAACACGCCTGATCCCGATCCTGTGGGCGGTGCTGTATTGATCCTGCTGGATGAAGACGCCATTGATAACGGCAATCCACCCAACAACTTTTCAGAAACGGATGTCAATGATCAACTGGCCGGGGTAGGGCAGCGTCAGCCCCTCAAATTTTTTGAACAACGCATCGGCGAAATCATCGATCTGCACAGCGGCGAAGTGGGCGATGAAGGTTTTTTTGCGCCTTCCAATATTCCGGATACCTGGAAAAATGCAGGCCCCGGCACGCGCGGCTTTGCCAATTACTTAGCTGCCGGCCCCGGACTCGGCTCCGGCGATAACCCGGAAATACTATTGGATGAGATCCCGGGCATCATGCCCCTGCGCGCACGTGGTTTGAAAATGCTGATTGGCACGACTGTGCTGGCCGTGGTGTACGACAGTGATATTAGTGTTAATTACAGCCCGATTACCGGCAACCTGCAAGGCGCCAACCTGGGCTTGGTCGCATTTGATGTTGTGGATGTCATCCAACGCACGGATGGCTCAACAGGGTCTTTGCCCAGGGTAAAAGTCAGGATTCAATCGGTTACTGAGGTGAAGAACCGACAAATCTATGTATTCAAAAACGCACCGGAACCCAAGTCGTCTTCCGAACCTTTTGACGTGTCGCCCTCGGGTATTGTGCCGGCGCCGGAGTTTGTATTGGCCAATTAATTAGCTTATGTTACACAATAAATCATTCATAATTTCGTTTTAACCAAACTTTTCACGCTTAGCGTAAATTTCTTGCCCTTGCGTTCTTTTTTGATCATCGTTTTCTGCATCAACCTCTTCTCCGGAGGTTTGTTGTTTGCCGAACTGGCCAAGTTGCCGGCGTTGATCGAGCATTTTAACACGCATTGCAAGGCAGATCAGCAAACCACATTTGCACTTTTCCTGAAATTACATTATACCAATACGGAACATGCACGGCAAACCGCCGCACAGCATGAGCAATTGCCTTTTCAGCACCAACACCAGTTTTCAAGTTATAAAGCGTTTTGCAACGCCGATCTTCCTGAGCTTCCCGCTTTCCTGAAGGATACACAAGCGGAAACTGACATTTCCTCCGATAATTTTTACTATTCCCGCATACTCCCTCCCGGCTACGAGGGTGCTGTTTTCCAGCCTCCAAAAGTTTAGAATATGTTGTTTTTGCCCGTTTTATGAATGGGCCTGAAGGTGGCACGCGGTTGCGTGTCGGCTATTTTTCCATTTTTCAATTTCAACAACATGTTCAAGAAAATGCTGGTACTGCTTGTACTTGTAGCAGTCGCAATCCAATTTATTCGCCCCGATCGCAGCAATCCCAAGGTTAATCCGACTGAAGATTTGATCGCAGTGGCCAACCCGCCCGCCGAAGTACAATCCATACTAAAAAAGGCCTGCTACGATTGCCATTCCAATGAAACTGTCTGGCCTTGGTACACGAATATCACACCTGTCAATTGGTTTGTGGCCAATCACGTCAAGGAAGGCCGTGAAAAATTGAATTTTTCGATTTTCGGATCGCTGAGTCCTGCCGACCGCTCGGAGGCCCTTGGAGAAGCCGCCGAAACCATTCAGGAAGGCGAAATGCCGTTGGAAAGTTACACCCTCCTGCATCCGGAAGCCAAATTGAACGCCACCCAACGCCAGACCCTGCTCAACTGGCTTCAGGCCAATGGCGAACAGGAAGGTGACGCCGGAACTGAAAGGCAAAAAACGGAAGAAGCAACAGAAAACGACGAGGATTGAGCCGTCAGGCAACCCGATTTTTTCTTCAACCGTTTAGTATTTCAGTATATGTCCAATCAACAGCTGGATAAATTGATCCAGGGTTGTCGGCACAACGATCCGACAAGCCAACGCGCGGTGTATGAGCAATTCTACACCGTGGTATATGGTATTTGTCTGCGTTACGCCGGCTCCTCCGAAGAAGCGCGCGAGCTTGCCAACGATGCCTTCTTCAAAGCCTTTACCCGCCTCGATCACTTCGAGGCGGGTACTAACTTTGGTGGCTGGCTTTATACCATCGCCCGCCGGACGGCACTTGATCGTTACCGCGTTGCAATTAAGCAGCCGACGATCGAACGGGAAGCCGCTATGGATTTTGAACAGGCAACCCACGAAGAATACCGACTGCTGGATCGAATGGACGCAGAGGAAAAGCTGCGTCTGGTTCAGCACTTGCCGCCGGCCTACCGGACGGTTTTTAATCTCTATGTGGTAGAGGAATATTCCCATGAGGAAATTGCGGCCATGCTGGATGTCTCTGTGGGTACTTCCAAATCAAACCTCGCCAAGGCCCGCCAGCGACTCAAGGCGCTGGTGGCGCAACATTATCATAAAGTCTGAAAACAGTATATGGAAAATATGTACCAACAGGATGATTTTGATCGTCAGTTCAGAGCGGATCTGAAAAAAGCGGGTCAGGGCGCCAAACCCGACCCTAAAGACTGGGATCAGCTGCTGTCGCGCCTGCAAGAAGACAAACGGCGCAAACGGCTTGTCATTCCTGTTTGGTTGCCCTGGCTGCTGCTCGGCGCAGCCTTGGGTTGGAATGGTTTTACCAGTATGCAACTGCAGCGGCTCGAAACCCGTTTGTCGGAAATGCCGATTTCAAAACCAATGGCTGTTGAAAGTGTAAATCGCTCATCTGTAGTTATTTATGATACTATTTATCGCACAGTTATTATAACAGAAAAAAGACCCGGATTAAATCCTGCATACTTGCAACCAAGCACCCTGACAACCAATATCTCCGCAGCACCGGTGTTGCATTCCGATACACTCCACTCCAAGCTACAAACCGCAAGCCACCCAACCTCCGAACCACCAACCCCGAACCACCCAACCTCGAACCACCCAACCTCGAACCTCCAAACCTCCGAACCCCGAACCTCCGAACCCCGAACCTCCGAACCCCGAACCTCCGAACCACCAACCCCGAACCACCCAACCTCCGAACCCCCAACCTCCGAACCACCAACCCCGAACCTCCAAACCTCCGAACCCCCAACCTCTGTTAATAAGGTAAAAAAACAATACCATTATCAGCTGGAAGTTGGCTTTGCTGCTTCAATGCCCCTGCAAACCCGCCATGTTTCTTATAATGGCCTTGGAGGCGGGCGATTGGCTTTTTTACTGGAACTCAACAAACACTGGCAACTCAATGCCGCTGTTTTTGCCGGAAATACGGCTTTTAAAAATGAAACGCTTTTTGAAGAGCGCCTGCTTGTTCCGGCACCGGAATATCCTGCTCAGGAGTTTAAATTTAAATATGTGGAGGGGAATCTCCGGCAATTTATCCCTTCTTTAGGTATTCAATATGCCAGCGCACGACCCAAAAAGTGGAACTGGAATGCGGGTTTGTCCTACGCTGCGCTTATCTGGGCGCCGGATGGATTGGAATATGAGTTTTTTGATCCGCAAAACGGCACAGAATACAACTACGAGGCAGCGGGAAATGTCAAAACAAACTGGCTTAACCTGGAACTTTCAGCGGGCGGACAGTACCAGCTCAAACCGCAGTGGGCGGTTTATACCAGATTCGGTGTCATCCGCAATTTAAAATCGGATGCCCCGGCCCTCTTGCAGGGCGCTTTGGGCATCCGCTATCGCTTGCGTTAAGCGCTTTCGCGCGATCATGAATTCCCGAACATGCTCTAAGAAAAAACGCGGAGTTCCGTGCCATTCAGATTAGTCTGGTAAGTTTCCAGATCTTTACTGCCATTGTTGTTCAGGCCATTGCCGGAAAGATCAAAACGCGCGCCGTGCGCGGTGCAGTAGTACTCGTTTTTATTCTTGTCGTAAGTGACCTCTTTTTTCTGTTCATGGCTGCAAATGACGGTGGCTGCGTAGTAATTGCCATCCGTCCCTTTGGCAACAACTACCTGATTGACAACAATATAGTTGCCGTTTGTTTTTAGTTTGACATAGTTTGGATCATCCAGGTTGAGGGTGAAATCAACGGAACCGTTGCTTTCCTTTTTGCAGGATTGGAGGCAGGAGCTGCTGAGGACAAAAGCAGCGCCAATGCCGAGTTTGCCGAGAAATTCACGTCTGTTCATTGTTGTATGTGTTTTATTGAGGTAACGAGGAAATCGTCAAAGCGGTTGCTTTGATATTTTTTATTCAGCAAGCCGGAGAGGCAACCCGCAAGCTGCCATGACCGTTTTTCCTGAAAAATCATTCACACATTAATTTCACCCATGTTCAAAATACAATTCGCTACGGTACGGAATTTCAGCCTGCTCGCTGCCTCGCTGCTTTTACTGGTTTTTGCCTGCAAACACCAGATTATTACTCCCGAAGAGCCAATCGATACCGGCGTACCCTGCAATCCGGACAGTGTATATTTCAATTCACAGATTCTGCCCATTCTGGCCTCCAATTGTGCGCAATCGGGCTGCCATGATGCCCAATCACATAAGGAAGGGATTATCCTGGATAACTACGCCAATGTGCGCGCTACGGGAGAAATCAACCTCGGCAACCCAAGCAAAAGCGAATTGTATAAAGTACTGAATAAAACTGATCCAGGCGACCGGATGCCGCCCGCTCCGCAGGCAGCCCTGCCCCTGGAACAACGCGCCCTGATCTTGAAATGGATAGAACAAGGCGCGCAGAACCTTACCTGCGACGCCGGTTGCGATACCACAAATGTCGGTTTCAGCGCCAGCGTGATGCCCATTATCTCGCTCAAATGCAAAGGTTGCCACCAGGGCGCCAGCCCCTCCGGCAACGTAGCCCTGACGAATTTTAACGACGTAAAAAAACGCGTGGACGACGGCTCCCTGATGGGCTCCATCAACCACGCGTCGGGTTTTACGGCCATGCCTTATCCGGCAGGCAGTGCCAAATTGCCGGAGTGCGATATCCGCAAAATGCAGATATGGATCAACAACGGCGCTTTGAATAATTAACTATTTAAGCTCTTCCGGCTTTACGCCCGGCGGCATACCCTGCGGAAAACGCGCAAACATACGCAGCTGATCATACGTCAGTTGTTTTTGCGAATATTGGTAAGCATTTTCGCCGGTGATAGCAACAGTAGAGGTGGCAATGGCATTGGCAGGCGCCGAATAGACTAAAAAGAAGCCGTGTGAGAGCGTCACTAACGTGTAAACCGGTACCGACCACCAGTATTTTTTCGGGCGGGCGTAGCGGAGGGTAAAGTTATTAACCTCGGCAATCGGCACCTGTACACAACCTTTATTGGCATCCTGCCGGATGAGCAGCGATGTGCTGTCGAGTGCAATTAATTCGCCCGTCAGAAACTGTTTGTCGGTTTTGCGAAGTTCTACCTGGCCGCCGTAAAGGCCAAAGCCAATTTCAGTGCTGTCGGGCAGGTATTTTGCCGTCTGGCAGGAGCCGAGCAGCAGGATGAATAAGGCGTGGAGCAATAAAAATGCAGGTTTAGTTTTCATGGTAGGAGAAGTTTTTAGTGTCAATACGGGAATTCCAGAAAATGTCTTCCATCGAAGCCTCGTAAGCCTTGTAGGCGGGGGCTTCCGACTTCAGGTAGTACTTCGGGTTTTCCAGAAGCTGACGCAGTTTGAGGAGGTTTTTATCCCGGAGCCATTCTTCGCGCATCCATTCGATGTAATACCCTTTGGAATACAGAAACAGCTCGTAGTCGGTAGTGCCGGCAGGTAAATTGAAGTCCAGCTGCCAGGCGTCGCCAGGCATGGAGAGGAGCAATTGCGCCGGCTCGTTGAGTTCGGCGAGCGCGGTAGCAGAAACCTGGCCTTTGTGCCTCACCTGTGTTGGTTTAAGCGCGATGGGTTCAATTACTTCGTGGACAGGGTGCAGGGCCGCGTAGTCCAGCCGCCACAAGCCCTTGTTCATATCAATTTTAAGGCGGACGGGCCCGGAGCCGGCAATGTTTCCGAGATGCAGCATTTGCCGGTTGATGGCGATCGGGCCGGTTTCGTAATAGCTGCCTGCCGGGCGCCAGGTCTTGAGGTTTTCGTCCCAGACGGAAATGTCGACCCCGCCGAGTTCCTTTTTCAGGCCCTTGTTGAGTTTGCCGCGTATGTCGCTGGAGCTTTCCATTCGGGCAAAAATATCGCTCACCTGATCGCCCATGTACGCAATGGCGCTGTAAATGAAATAGGTGGTCATCAGCGTCTGGCGGAAATCGAGGGTCAGGCCCAGTGCTTCTGCCTCTGTGTTGGGCGCAAATTCCAGGAAAATGGTCTCCTTGTTGCTCAGGTTTTCGGGGTCGGAGAGCGAGAAACGTTCCTCGCGGTCTTGCGTGCGCAGCAGTCGGCTGACATCGCCTTCCGGGCCGCGGGCGTTGAGGAGGGGCAGGGCAGGGCCGCAGCGCAGGAATTGGTTTTCGGGTGTCTGGAAAATGCGTTCGCCGGGTTTGCGCGGACAGGCCAGCAGCTGTACTTCCCGGACGCAGTGGGTTTCCAGGGCTTCATTTTTCATGGTTAGTGAAAAATGTTTGCTTTTCAGCGGCGCATTGTTGAGGGCATCAATGTCGGAATATTCCAACGAAGGCGCGATGGCGTTGGAGAAACCTTCGGCATCGGCGAAGTGAAAATCATCATTTTCGTTTTGGTAAAAAGTCGGGCAGGAGCCAAAACAGGCTTTGGGATTGCTCTGGCAACTGATGGCCCCGGCCACGTTGAGCGCGCCAAGAATGGCAAGTGCTGCAATCCGCCCGTTTTCTTTGCCTTTGAGTTGTTGATTGGTTTCAAAAATAAGCACCTCCTGAATCGGAATGCTTGCCTGGCCGCTCCCGATTTGCGTACGGTTGTGGTTGTATTGTACACCCTGACCATTCAGCAGGTTTTGCACCGTATCCACCGTCCAGGCGTCGTAGAGAATCCACAAATCGCCGTTTTTCATGTGTGCTTTCAGAAAAGGCTTGTTCTTAAGCTGCTCTGTTTCGTGCAGGAGCTTGTTGGCATCCGTGTAATTGTTGCGGAAATACTGGGTTTTGCAGGCGAGTATAAAACTCAGCCCCAGCAGAAAGAGGATTAGTTTTGAAGAAAGGAATTTTGTCATGATTCATGTGTAATGGTGAAAAAAACAAGAGGACCAAGGATAGAAGTGGCAGCAAATATAGCAAATATTGAGCTACCTTTGCGCCTCTTTTTACAAAAAATAACATAAAGGCGTGCTTACAGTACAAAATGTCGGTTTACAGTTTGGGAAGCGGGTGCTTTTCGATGAGGTCAATTTAAAATTCACTAAAGGCAACTGCTACGGGGTCATCGGCGCTAACGGCGCCGGTAAATCCACCTTCCTGAAAGTCTTGTCCGGCGCCATAGAAAGCACGCGGGGCAGCATCGAAATCACGCCCGGCGAGCGGATGGCGGTGCTTTCTCAAAACCACTTTGCCTTCAACGAGTACCCGGTACTCGATACCGTGATCATGGGCCACCAGCGGCTTTATGATATTATGAAGGAAAAAAATGCCATCTACGACAACCCCAATGCCAGCGAGGAAGAGTCCATGCGCGCCGCAGAGCTGGAAGGCGAATTCGCTGAAATGAACGGCTGGATGGCTGAAAGCGACGCGGCCGAACTGCTCAGCAATATGGGCGTCTCCGAATCGCTGCATTACGCGCTCGTGGGCGACCTCGATGGCTCCGATCGCGTAAAAGTGCTGCTGGCGCAGGCCCTCTTCGGTTCGCCCGACATCCTGCTCATGGACGAACCGACCAACGACCTCGACGCAGAAACCACCGACTGGCTTTGTAATTTTCTGGCCGATTACGACAATATCGCCATTGTGGTCTCGCACGACCGCCACTTCCTCGATATGGTTTGTACCCACGTGGTAGATGTGGATTTTGGTAAAATCCGCATGTTCACCGGCAACTACACGTTCTGGTACGAAACCAGCCAGATCATGGCCCGCCAAATGGCCGATAAAAACAAAAAAGTGGAGCAAAAACGCCAGGAAATGCTGGATTTTATTGCCCGCTTCTCGGCCAATGCCTCCAAATCCAAACAAGCCACAAGCCGCAAAAAAGCCCTCGAAAAACTCAACCTGGAGGAAATTCAGGTGTCCAGCCGCAAATATCCCTACATCTCCTTCCGCCCCGAACGCGAACCCGGCGATGTGATTTTGGATATTCAAAAACTCGGCGCCAAGAATAACCTCGGCGAATACCTGTTTCACGACCTCTACCTGCGCCTCAACCGGGGCGACAAAGTGGCTGTGCTGAGCCGTAATGCCCTGGCGGTGTCTACCTTGTTTGAAATCCTGTCGGGCGATGAGCAGCCCTACACCGGCAGCTTCCAATACGGCCAGACGATCATGATGCAGCACCTGCCCAACGACAATGGCGCGTTTTTCACCGGCGAGCAGGACCTCAACCTGATTGACTGGCTGCGGCAGTACTCCAAAGAAAAGGATGAATCCTTTATTCGCGGCTTTTTAGGTCGGATGCTGTTCAGCGGCGAAGAGGTATTCAAGCAGTCGAGCGTTTTGTCGGGCGGCGAAAAAGTGCGCTGTATGCTCTCCAAAATCATGCTCGCCAACCCGAACTTCCTCATCCTCGATGAACCAACCAACCACCTCGACCTGGAATCCATCACGGCCCTGAACAATGGCATGCAGGAGTTTACGGGCAATATCCTGTTCACCTCCCACGACTACCACCTGCTGGATTCCGTGGCCAACCGCATTGTAGAAATCACGCCCAAGGGCCTCATTGA
The DNA here is from genome assembly GCA_017303875.1 of Chitinophagales bacterium. Lineage (GTDB taxonomy): Bacteria > Bacteroidota > Bacteroidia > Chitinophagales > Saprospiraceae > M3007. The sequence goes on from JAFLBP010000012.1 coordinate 163,167, forward strand.
CCAAACGATGAGCTACGGCGAATACCTGCACAGCGATAAAGTGCGGAAGATGCGGGCGGAGATGTATGGGTGAGTGGGGGTGGCCCATCAGCTCGTTTTTAACCCCGGAAAACCGGGGCTATTGGTATTCGACCGCGTTGCGGTAGGGGTTGGGGTGGTTGATGTGCTTTTGGGGGAGTAACTTTATTTATTTGATTTTGCTGCCGCTAACGTTTTTCGGCTTGCCGCTGTTAGTGGCTGTCTTTCTTGTCTTTTCGTTCATAACCTAATATTTCAAACCACGCTTTTTGAGGTCTGTTTTTTGGATAACCGTTGTTTGTACGAAACTTTTTTCGTTCTTCGGTGAAGTCCCACCATGTTTTGGTAGTGTCATTTGTGTTTGCATAATTCACTATTAACCTAAATTGGTCTTCAACGCAGGGATCAACCCAATAGCCTAATTTCTTTTCATATTCGTCTGTCAGTTTAGCTCCATCTTTTTCTTTTAGTTCTTTCAGTGAGTAATAACCTAAAAACACAAGGTCTTCGGCAAATTTAATTCCTACTGAAGGAACAGTTTGAAATTCTGCCAAGGCATAAATTTCTTTTGCTCTTTCAGTTGTAGCATTTAATAACACTTCCAACTCGTCAGCAGCAAAGTCAAGTATATTGGCAATTTTGATTTTATGCTTTCTCAAACTTGCCTTTTCTGTGTCCGTTAATGGAAGTTTTATGTTTTTCTTATTTTTCATCTTCTGCAAAAGTTAGCAAAAAGCCATTGTTGTCTTCTATTGAAAATTCAGTCGCACCATAAAATGTCTTTTCAAGCCCTTTAACCACTTTTACCTTATCTTTTATCTGTTCAAAAAAGTTTCTGATTTCAGACGTCTTAATGTAAAAAAGCAAAGACCCACCGCCTTGTCTTGATATGCTTGGTAGTTCGTTACCTAAACTTTGAAAAGTCTGGAACATAAAAGTTACGTTTCCGCAAGTCATCATTGCCCAAGTAATATCTCCTTCATCGGGAACCGTCATTACTACGTTAAATCCTATTTTTTTGTAAAAGTCAATTGTCTTGTTGAGGTCATTTACAAAAAAGTTTGCTGTTACTGATTCCATATTTATTTAATCGTTTTTGTTGTCTGTTTTTGTTTTTTTGTGTCGTCCTTTAAGGTTGCTACTGGCGGGAGCGTGACTGTCATACCGCCGCGCTTAGCGAGCGTTTGGCAAGGAAGCCGTAGTCAGCAGTTTATTTATCAGCACCTTTATTTCGGCCAAGCAGATAAAAAGAGTATCCAACTTGTGCCTGATGGAAACCCAAATTCTGATCCCCATATTGCCAATGGTAGCGGTAACGGAAGAAGAGGCGGCCACGATTATCTTCTGTTGGCTGGAAGAAAACTTGAAATTGGGCGGTATTATATTGTTTGTTTTTTATTCCTTTTACTAATTGGTTGTTAGGATCTAGCAAGTCAGAAATCTGAACAACGTCCCTACTTAGTGTTTTCATATAATTCCAACGATATGAAAATGAAAGCCCCCAACGTTCGTCAGCACGAACATCACAATTCACTTCTGGCGAAAATGTAAGTGTATTAATGCCACTTTCTATTGTATCTGTTTGTGTTGGAGTCCTTCCGTAATAAAAGGTACTATTACCTGAAAGAGTCGATTTTATGCTTGGAATATCATATGAAAGTATATTCATTCTGGCTCCCACACTCAGAGATTCATGTCTTCTAATATCAAGGGTTGTAGCATAGTTTCTGGTTCGCCCAAAAGTATCATTAGGAACAATTTGTGACAATAATAGATTTCTATTATTTTGTTCGATTTTTGAGAGCGTTATGATCGGCTCAAGCCAAGCGAGAGCACCGAATCCGCGCAAAAAGTTACCATGATTTAAAATAGGGCGTTGGGTATTTAGATTTAATCTTTTAGAAATTTCTGTTTGAAGAAGCCCATTGGCTGCTTTTGCATCCAAACCCACAAAATCACTGTAGACTCGCGCCTCGAATATTTTGCTTGTCTCCTCTTTGTAGAGAGTCACAAAATCTTTTCCCTCTGTTGTGGGATAGTATTGTATGACTTTATTTTCGGGACTAAAATCTCGCCGTCCTACTTCATGTTTAGGCAAATAAATAGAAAGCAGGTCACCTAATTCAAGCATATATCTATCTTCATCATTTTTCCCATTAGATGTTATTTTGATTTTACTCAATGACTCATAATCACTTTTCCTTGAAAAGCCAAACGGATATTTACTCTCAAATTTGATGCGTTTTGAAAAATAGCCTAATTCATCAAGGTTATTAGAAACATCCTTTGTCATAATCAATTTAATCAAATCGTTATTGTTATAAAATCTTTCTAAGTTTAATGTTTTTACATTGCCAACAACTAAAATATTTTCGATAAATCCCTCATTAAATTCAATTTCTACGTATTCAACATTGAACTTAAATGAAGTCTTCATAGATAGAGCAGGTATTAAAGATGAATACAAGGAATCTAATTTTTTTTCAGATGAACTGAATTCATTAATACGCGCCCATTCTGTTCGGGCGGTAAAAACAAAACGATAAAGATCAGACCCCCAATTTGATCTCGGTATTTTATAATCAAAAAAATATGATTTTAACTCTTTCAATTCAGGATCGTTTTGAGCCCTTTCATCAAACTTATTATCCAAACAGGACCAAAGTGGGCATCCACGATTTTTATAAGTTGATTCCATTTCTTTTAGATACCTGTCTTTTAAATTTTGAGGAAGGAAGGAGGTATCTCTTTTAGCACGTTCCATAAGCTCCCTAAATCTGAAGTCTAATTCTTGTATTTTCTCATTAATAGAAACGCTTGTATTTATAGAGTTTTGCATTTGGATTAAAACTTGTTCATGTATTTGTTCAAATAGTCCGTCATCTTTTCTGCTCTTCTCAAGTTCAACTTTTTCTTTAATAGATTTATATATATGTTTTGATATTTTTTTTGAATGTTTTTGATTAGACTTAGATAAATAACTTTCCCATTCCTTTTTTATTTTTGAATCTGTATTAAAGTTAGCAACTTCATTGTCAAAAGAATTAAGTTTCTTTTTAACTATAACCTCAGGAGAGAAATAAAGTTTGCCAGCCACCGGCCTTCCAAAGCCAATTGGTGTAGCAATTTCGCTTCCCTTAAATTGGTAAAACAGTCCAGTTTCATATTGAGTAAATGGAGCATCTATTGAATCCCTAACTGAATTTTGAACTGGGGTTCGTTTAGACTGACTGTTTAGATCAAGTCTATTCTGCGCTTTTTGACTCTGATATTGATTTATTAACAAGGTTCTCCCTTTTCTTAAGGTATAAATAAAGTTTTCTTGTGTAAATGGCCGAATAATCATTTCTTTTCTAAATTCTGCACTATTTTCAATACGTAATAAAATAACATAGAAATCTTCATCCTTCACAATTGCGCTCAAAAGAATTTGAGGTTCGTCCATCTCAGATGGTAAATTGATATCAGAGATTTCGATTGGATATTTAGAGTTGGTTTGTGTAAATATATCACATGGCGATGTAATAAAGACAAAAAAGTACAAAGCAAGACGAAAAAAATGTATTTTTTTCATATGTTTATGAAAATTTGATTGTCATATTGTTATTACCAACTCAGACCCGCCCCCCCCCAATATACGGGTAAACTCACATAGTCACCCATGCTATTGCGGCAAGCCAACCCATTTGGCTGGATAGCTGCAAGGGTCGGTTGCGTTTGGGCACATAAAAAACTACCCAACACCGGGTGCAATGAAATCGATGATGGGTAGCTGTATGGAAGGTGCTTGTCAGGCATGGTGCTTATCATTTAATTTTTAGGTTTGACAAAAATATGGTTTTGTCCTTTAAATCTCCAAATCATCCAGCGGATTTTTTATCTTACCCCAGCTTTTTTTCGTGATATGCGTACATGCCTGAGTGGTTTTGCTGCTTGCTGTGTTCGCTGTTTACATACGCTGTTGTTGAGTTAAGTCATGTCTTGCAGACTTTACGCAGTATCTCCCGACCACGAAGTGGTCAAATATGAATAGCCCCGGTTTTCCGGGGTGAATTGCAGAGTAGGAACCAACCCCGAACGGGGTTGAATGTGAGGATGCCGGGTGAATACATCCGTGTTGCTTGTAAAGCCTGGGGTTTTTAAGATTCAACCCCATTCGGGGTTGGTACCTGTGCTGCACTTTACCCCGGAAAACCGGGGCTATTGGTATTCGACCGCGTTGCGGTCGGGTGGGGGGGGGAAGTTACTTATTGCTCTTCCAGAATCTGGCAGCCAGTGCGCCCGAAATATACAATTGCGGGGTTGGTCGCAGTGGTAGTTCCGGTTTGTAACAGAAAGGTTCTGATGTTGCCGCCGCAGCTGAGGGAAACAGAGGCCGTAGCTGCCGCAAGCTTATCACAGTTCGCCCGGAATTCATATTGCAATTGGTATCCGCCACCCTGGGCAATAGTAACCGGGTACCATTGGTCTAAGTTCATATTTGACCCGCCACATTCTAAAGCACCGAGATACCTGCTCCACAGGATGGAATTATTTTTGGTGATTCGATAATTGTTTCTTGTGCTGAAGCCCAGGCCAGTAGAACCGTTGCTGTTGACGCGCACTGCGCATTGGCAATTGTCGCGGCTTTCCGTGTTTAAAGCTTCAGCATCTTTAGCAGCGGTACTAAAGTCTTCTTTGGTGCAGCGCAGGCTGATAAAGGCCAAAAGGCCCAGCATCAGGATTTTTTTCATCATGACTAAGCGTTTTTAGTGTAAAAGAATGTGTAAAGATGGGCCGCCCGACATGTATAAAACAACTACAAATTTTTGCGTTTTTCCACCAAAAACAGGGTCGTAGCCTCGCCGTAAGTATAGTATGGAGCAGCCTGTTGATTTACGTCGCCCCCTTGATTGAGTGTACGGCACAGATGTCAACCCAGAACGGGGCTATTGGTATTCGACCGCGTTGCGGTCGGGGTGGGGCAGTGGCTTTTGGTTGATGTGCTTTTTGGGGAGTATCTTGATTTATTTGATTTTGCTGTTAACAACGGCTTTACGAATATGCAGCCCAACGTTGGCATTGAGCGTTGGCATTTGGGCTGCATTTTCGTAAAGCCGTTGTTAGATGAATTATCAATTTAATTGTAAGCTATCCACCGGGATTTTAGATTTTGCATTCCAAAATGCTGAAACATTAACAATTTTCCATCCATCGGCTTGTTTTTCCATCAGTCGGGTTTCCTGACTAATTCTATAAAATTTATTTTCTTTGTCCGCATTGTATTGCTTCCAAATTAAGTAGGCAGTGTTGTCATTAAAAAACTTTACAAGGGGCTTCTCTTTTTTTACTACTGGATGAACAATATTTTCACCATTTTTATAATACTTTTCTATCCATTCCTTCCCCTGTGCGTTTATTTTTTCCCAACCAATGGCAGCATCAAAAGTACCGTCATCATTATTCCATGCTTGCATAACATAATTTTGATGACTCCAATTGTTTGCCCAGCATTCATACTTGCCATCAAAAAAACATTTGGTTTCGTTTTCAATAACTTTCATAATAGCCTCTGTCTCGGCAGCTTCATCGAAAGTGCGTTGGGGTTGATTTTCTAAAGACTTGTTTTCAACTTGTCTGCAAGAAATGAGAAAAACAAAAATGAATGTGGTTGAAATTAAGAACTGTTTCATTTTGAATGTTTTTTTTAGCGCATGTTCGGAAATCCATCAATCGGCTGCAAGCGGCAAATTTCCTGCTGCACTGCGTTGGTTTTCTTCGTCGTAGCTGCCGGCTTCGCCTCTGAAAACCGCCTTGTTCGGCATGTAATTTGCTCGCTTTCGCTCGATCATGAATTCCCGAACATGCGCTTAATTAGGAAATCGTGGATTTGATTTTATTCTTTTTATTTGATTCAAGTGTCTTTCAGTATGAGCAATCCAAAGCAACGTATATTGATGTAGGTCTCGGATATGCCAAACACCCCAGTCAGGGGGTCTAAAAATGAAGTGAAGCCTAAAATCAACTTTCGTGTCCTGTACTAATATTATTACCTCCTTACGAAAGCGAGTGAAGAAGTTTACAAGGTCTTCTTTTTCTTTAAACCGCCCTATTGGTTGTGCGATAAATGGAGCCTGACCTTTGTTTGGGTCAGTTGAATAGACGATCATAATGCTATCTATTCCTTTTACAGAATCTACAAGGTCAGGTCTTTCATCTGTATATTGATTATTTAACAAATCCCAATAAAGAAGTTCTTCATAAATGCCAAGATGCTCCATTACTTCGGCGACTGACCATTGACTGCTATCTGGCTTAAAATGTATTTGCTCCTTAGTCAAACCCTCAACTTCTTGGAGAAAGTTGGATTGAGTTGTTTTTAGTCCAGCAAGAAGATATTGCCTATCAGTTTGTGTCCAGACTTGTTTTTTGCCTTGCGCCAATCCTAAAACAGGCAATAAGAGCAGCAGGTAAATATTTGTTATTGGCTTCATTTTTTTTGTTTTTTGTTGTATAAAAGTGAGCAAGGCTGTCAGCCACGACGTATAGGAAGCGGTTTACTGCCATGCAAAGCCATACGCAATGTCTGGCGGTCTTCCGCAGACAAAGCCGTAGGGCCTACGTTGAGGTCAACTCCGACTGGTTCTTTTACATGTCCCATATTCTTTATTTTTTGAAATATTGTTGAATGAGTTTGAGCGCCGCCGGTGGGAAAATCCCGCCGTGGGCTTTCCACCAAATGCAGGTAAAAATAGCTCCGTAGTCACTGATGCTCATCAATGGTCGTTCATGCTTCTTTTCTTTCGTATGCAAAATTACAGTTTTTTTAACTAGTTTTCAAATTCCTCGACCCATCTCATTGCTGTTCGCCTTGTGTATTTTTTATGTCGCTGCGCTGAACGGTAATGTTTCAAAAAGTGTGTCTGTAAAATAAAAAAGGTCTTCATCTTAGTGGTCGCAAAACCATCACTAAAAACGAAGACCCGATGCAATTAAGCAAGGCACAAATTTCGGACATCTTAACCGA
>JAFLBP010000013.1 GCA_017303875.1 Chitinophagales bacterium
TGGCGATATTGCAGCCCATTGGGAGTCGGTCAGTTCTCTGAACTGTTTTGTCATATCTTCGAAGTTTGGTCGCTCCAAAGATACGACCCGGCTCCCCTCTTTCAAATTCCCGAACATGCTCTAAGTGTTTAAGTGGGTTCTAAAACACTTAAACACTTAAACTCTAAAACACTTAAATACTTAAATTCCAAGCAATTCCGTCCAAGCTTTGGGAGAGCCGACGCGATCGGTAACATCTTGTAAAACAAAGGTTTGTTGCGAGTCGCGGGTCTTTTTTCTGAGTACCGATTCATCAGCGGGCAGTAGGTACACTTTTTGGTCGGCAGTGGTTACGATTACATCCATCAGACGGCCGGAGGGATCGGGGAGGTAACTTTTGCTCGGCAGGGAGAAAAAGAGTCTGGTACGGCGATCAATGATCCGCACCAAGCCGGGCTTAATTGTTTTTCCTTCGTTGGTTCTGAATGCTGCCTGCACGAACTGATTGACATCCATTCTAAAAATCTGATCGCAGTTGTAAGTGCCGAAGCCGCTGATGTCGAGGCTGAGCAGCATGTTATCGCCATTGGAACGTTCGCTGCTGCCGATGCCGGCGTTTGTGAGTCGCTGCTCGCGCTGTCGGTTGCGCCAGATAAAATGATAATCGCGGGCTTTTTGCAAATCATCGGCCATACCGGCTTGTATTTGTGTCGCATAACGCTCGCGCATCATGGGCAGGTTTTGCTCAAAGTAGGCCAGCCATTCTCCCTGGCCAAGGCAATATTCTGCGGGCGACTGGAAGAACACCGACGCGTACATGAACTGCCGCCACTTCCGCAGGGTGTTGACAAAATCGGCGCGGCGGGCTTCGCGCAGGCGGGTGTACTCGGCAAAAATGGCTTGCGCGTTGAAAGGCTCGTCGCTCTTGGCATCCTGGCTGCGGGTCAGGACGGCGGGCACGCCTACGTCGGTCAGGCCTTCGCCGACAATCACGCGGCATTCATTGCCCACACCGGGAATGATTTCCACGCGTTGCCAGTTGCTTCTGGACTGGAAAATGCCGCTTGCGCTTTTTTGCGGATTGGGGCGCCAAAGGTTGGAAGCGGAATCAATTTTTACCTTAAAATACAGGTTTTTAAAGACCGTGAGTTCGGTAAAAGTGCCGCTCATATCTTCCGGGAAAAAGCGTTCGCCCTGATCTTTTTCGAAGCGCAACCGGATGTCGCCACGCTGGTGTGAAGCTAAGAAAAAGTTGTCGGGCCGATCGGCATTGCGTTCAAACCATGCCGGCATTTTTACTTTGCCCTCTGCGAAAGCGAGGCCTGTTTTTAAGCCTTCCTGAAGCCAGACGACGGGATCCTGGCCTTCCTGTACTTCCGGTACTTTGGGGAAGCAGGCACTTGCGCCGTCGTCGGTATTATCGGCCACTACATCCTGTTCGCCGAGGATGCGGGGCTGGCGGGCAGTGAGCGTTGAAAGTCGCTGGACATCGTCGGGGGGGACGTGCGCCCAAGCGTTGTTTTCGTCGGAGAGGCGGAAAAGGGTTGCGTCGCGGAGGTTATCGGTGGGGCGGAACTGCATGTTGAAGGTACGACCGGGCGCTAAGCGCAGGTCGGCGCCGTTTTGCATGGCGCGCACTTCAAACATACCGCCGGAGTTGAAAAAGAAGTCGCCGCGTTCATCGGAATAATGCATTGGAATATTGGCGGCCAGCATTTCCGCCAGGCTGCGGTATTCGCGGAAGAGCAATTCCACTTCGCCTTGCACGGGGCTGCCGTCGGCATACACCAAGGTATTAGCAGAAATGGTGACGCTGTTACCCGACTCCGGGCTTTTGTAGCGAATGCCCTGATCTGCCTGAAAACGAATCAGTTGTGCAGGCACTTTGTTGTGCTTGTACCATGCTGGGCGCTGCGGTTTGGGGTAGCGCGCCGCAATCGCCTCGGCGGAGAGGGTTTCCGATGTTTCGGTGGTTTCCACCAGCAGGCTGTCGCCCGAATACAGGCCTTGTGTTTCGCGAGCCACCGGCGGGGGCGCGCTTGCGGTACCAGCGCCGAACTGCCACCAGAAGGCGGTGGCTACGAGGGCTAATCCGGCAGCGGCGGCCGCCAGTTTCCACAGGTTGTGCTTCAGGCGGATGCGGGTATTGGCAGGCGCCTGGGCTTCGGCGATGCGCGCCCAGAGGTTATCGTCCGGGCTATCTTCCAGCGGCTCAAGTTGTTGGCGCAGGAAATTTTCAAGTTCCTTGTCGTTATGCGGTACAGGTTTGCTCATATTCTTTCAAGTTTAAGGTTCGGGGTTTGGAGGTTTGGAGGTTCGGGGTCAGGGGCAGTTCCCCCTCCCAGTGGCCAGGGGGGGTCAGGGGGCCAGGGTTTCTTCCAGCAGTTTTCGGAGCTGTTTACAAGCGCGGGCATATTGGGATCGGACGCTGCTCTCATTGATATTGAGGGCCTGTGCGATTTCTTCGTAGGTCCAGGCTTCGAGGCAATGCAGGTTAAAGACTGTTCGGTATCCTTCGGGCAGGACTTGCACCATTTTCAGGATGGTTTCCTGCTTGAATTCCTGATCGGGTTGCACTTCAAAGGCGGCGGCGGGCAGGGCGTCGTAGTCTTCGGCGAAGCGCAAGGGGTTTTTGCGGCGCAGGTATTGGAGCACGGCGCGGACGGTGACTTTACGCAGCCAACCTTCAAAAGCGCCGTTGAACTGGTACTGCCCCAGATCGCGGAAAATGTAGATAAATGCTTCCTGAAGCATATCCTGGGCCTCGTGGCGATCGCGGGCATAGCGCAGGCAAATACCAAACAGGCGCCGGTTATGGGCGTCATACAGGGCGCGTTGGGCGGCAATTTCTCCGCGCAAACAGGCCTTCAGTTGTTGGGAGAGGCTGGTTTCCGGCATTACATCCTGTTTTGATGTCAAGTCCTGCGACCTTAGAACGGCGTTTGTAATCATACGGGTATAAAGTTGGTTTGGCGCCTTTAAAATAAAGGGACATTCAGGTGTTTTTTTGCTGCATGGGGGTGAAAAAAATGTGGAAAAGGCCCGGGCACGTAAGGTTTCGCACAGAAGGGCACAGATCATTCACACAGAAAACACAGATTCAGTGCCTTCAGTGTAAATGATCTGTGCCCTTCTGTGCGAAACTTGACGCCCTCAAATCAAACACTCCAACCCAGGCGTAAAAATATTCATCGCTCATCACTCTAAAAATATCGCATGGTTTCCCGACGATTACGGCGCACCGTCTCGTAGCCGCTATCCGATTGCAGGCAATAGCCCACGCTGATCTCATGCGAACCACTTTGAAAATTTCGGAGCTTGCCCACACTCATGTCGTAGGAATATCCGAATCGCAGATTTTCTGTAGGGAAAAAATCAAGCAAAATACTGAACGCATCGCCGGTACGGTAGCCCGCACCCAGCCCGAGCAGGTCCTTGAAATACAGCTGCGCACTGATGTCGGCCTGAAGTGGTGCACCTTTGACATATTTGAGTAAAAGGGCCGGTTTCAGCACCAAACCTTCATCAATCGGCAACGCAAAGGCTGTACCTGCATACCAATGCCGACGCAAAAACACGCTGTCTTCCTGCATGGTAAAAGCCCGGTCGGGATGCCAGGAAACCAGGGTGGGCAGGGCAAAAGAGAAATTCCAGTTTTCCTGTTCGTAATACACGCCCACGCCTACTTTGGGCACAAAAAAGCTGGTATTTTGCCCATACACTTCATCGTCGGGGTCGCTCAATACCGCATCACTCAGGCGATTTTGGTAAAATACCCCGCCAGCCCGAATGCCAAGGGCGAGTTTACCCTCGCCCATTTCCATGCGGTAAGCGTAATTGCCGTGTATGTCGGCGCGATCATAGAGGCCAATGCGCTGCGCATTGAAGCCCAATCCCCAGCCGGTCCGACCGTCTTTACCCGCCCAGTCAGCACTCAACATGCCCCCTTGTGGCGCCCCTTTGAAGCCCCACCACTGGCGCCGCACCTGCATTTTCAGGCTCAGTGCCTCATTGCTGCCCGCGTAGGCGGGATTGTAGGTCAGCGGATTAAATTGATGCTGGGAGTACAGGGGTTCCTGCTGCGCGCGCAGGGCTGTCGGCGCAAGCGTGCTCAAGGCCAGCGCAGCGGCGTATAAAAAGCTTTTGATTGTCATGTTATGTGGTATTTCTTGTAAAAAAGGTTGTTGAAAAGCACCGTGATTACCGACGGCGCAAATCCACAAAAGTGCTGATGGTCAGTCCGGTAGACTTAATGCGTACCAGTACGAAGTAGGTACTTTCCGGCAGCGGCACGCCTTCCTGATTGGAGCCGTCCCAGTCGTTGCGGTAATCGTCGGACTGCCAGACGACGTTGCCCCACTGATTTAATACCCGCATTTCCATAGGCCCGCAGGCTTTTTCGCCGCTCAACACCTTGTACACATCGTTTTTATTGTCGCCATTGGGGGAAAGCCCCGTGGGCAGGCGCAAATCGGCTTCGGTGCAGCAGGTGTAGCATTCCGTTTCGCAAGCGCAGGCAGGCAGGGGCACGCAAAGAGTATCGCAACCCAGCGTCGGCCAGTTCTCAGGCGTATTGCCGTCGTAAGCTTCCAGGGCAAAGCAGAACTGATCGCCGGGTTCAGGCATTCCGTGTATCCAGACCGGCACTGTCAGGGTACGCGACTGGCCGGGTTGCAAAGGAGGCGTCAGGGCAATATTTTCTACAAAAAAGCGCAGCGAATCCTGATCAAATACCCGGAAACGCAAATGCGTGATCGGGAAGGTATTGCCCGCCGGGTTCGTTATGGTAAAGGTGTACGACAAGGCGCCGCCCGAACAACTCAGACTGTCGGATAAAAGGGGCACGCACAGTCCTTGCGGTTCCTCCGGATCCGAACAATCGGGCACGAGGCGGCAACCGGTATTCAGGGTATCGCGGAAGACAAACCTCGGATCTTCGTCCAGCGGCAATTCCCGGCCTTCCAGTGTATAGCAGAAGGGCGTGCCCGGTGCTACATTGCCGTTAATTTGTACGCTAAATGGCCCGGCAACAGCCCCCGGCGCAATGCCCGGCGCCGGAAAGGTCAGCTCCATCGGTACCACAGCAAGCGCGTTGTCGACCGGTATAATCCGCAGACTGCGGATGGCCTGATTCCAGTTGTTGTTGACAAAAAAGCGGTACTCCAATCCGCCGTTTTCGGCGCAAAGCAACTCGTCGCCACTCAGGGTAAGGCTGCAATTGGCGCAAGGATCTTCCTGTCCGGTACTGTCGTCCGGGCAAGTTGCCAGCAGGGTTTGTGTGCAAAGGATATTACCCCCGGCATCCTGCCAGTTTATGCTGATGGCCTGACTTTGGCCCGCTGGCACCACAAAGTTGAATACCAGCGACGTACCCGAAGGCAATACCCCGCCGGCATGGGTTGCGGTGATGTTGTTGCCGTTGGGTGTAAGCGTCCAGCCATTACCGGCGCCCTGCACCTGAATCGGGGCATTGCTGCTAAAGGTCACGGCCTGTAAGATGCCGGAAAGCTCATAATTTAGCAGTTCAAGGCCGAAAAGACAAGTATCCTGCCCCTCTTGTGTGGTGCTGATGAATTGATAACCCAGGGAATCACAATTGACCGTCTGAGGAGTAGGACAAACAGCATTTAAGGTATCCCGACAAACGATTTCACCCGCGGCATTTTTCCATTCTACTATAATTTGCTGCGTGGTTCCGGCGGGCACCTCAAAATTAAACACCACATCGTCATAACCCGTCGGTACGCTGCCGCCATTGTAATTGGCGCTCATGTTGAAGTTGGGGAAACTCAGTCCCAGGTTCCAATTGTTGCCTGCGCTGCTCACCACGATGGGCTGTGTGCTTGTAAAATTCAGGCTTTGTATGCTGCCCGCAGGGGCGTTGTTTTGAATATTCAGGCCAAAAGTGCATGGGTTTTGGTCTTCTACCGTCAGGCCGCGCAGGTTGGCGCTCAGAGAATCACAAACAACCGTTTGCGGCGGCGGACAACCAATAACAATCGAGTCCGCGCACAACTCATTCCCCGCTGCATCAAACCACAGGATGTTGAACTGGCGCGTCTGGCCACTCGGCAGGCAGGTTGTGATCGCGCAGGGCAGGCCGCCGGTCGGGATGCTACCGCTTTGGTGTTCAATGCCTACGCCGAGGGTCTGGATAAAGCCCAGCGGGGTAAGTAAAAAGTCGGGTTCGCAGGCGCCGTATTCAAACAAAGCGCCGTCGGCCGCAACGATCGTCAGACGCTTGACCGCGCCGGGCGGGTTGTTGTTTTCCAATAAAAAACGGTAACAGCAGGTGTCGTCATTTGCCTGATTGTCAAGGGAGGGAATGACGGAAAGCTGCTCACAATCCACATTAAGGGCCGGACAAACGGCATTTACAGTATCACGACAAAGCACCGCACCGGCAGGATTTTTCCATTGTACTATAATTTGCTGCGTAGTGCCGGCGGGCACCTCAAAATTAAACACCACATCGTCGTAACCCGTCGGTACGCTGCCGCCATTAAAATTAGCGCTCATGTTGAAGTTGGGGAAACTCAGTCCCAGGTTCCAATTATTGCCTGCGCTACTCACCACGATGGGTTGTGTGCTTGTAAAATTCAGGCTTTGTATGCTACCCGCAGGGGCGTTGTTTTGAATATTCAGGCCAAAAGTGCATGGGTTTTGGTCTTCTACCGTCAGGCCGCGCAGGTTGGCGCTCAGAGAATCACAAACAACCGTTTGCGGCGGCGGACAACCAATAACAATCGAGTCCGCGCACAACTCATTCCCCGCTGCATCAAACCACAGGATGTTGAACTGGCGCGTCTGGCCACTCGGCAGGCAGGTTGTGATCGCGCAGGGCAGGCCGCCGGTCGGGATGCTACCGCTTTGGTGTTCAATGCCCACGCCGAGGGTCTGGATAAAGCCCAGCGGGGTAAGTAAAAAGTCGGGTTCGCAGGCGCCGTATTCAAACAAAGCGCCGTCGGCCGCAACGATCGTCAGACGCTTGACCGCGCCGGGCGGATTGTTGTTTTCCAATAAAAAACGGTAGCAGCAGGTGTCGTAATTGACCTGGTTTTGAAGAAAAGGGATGACAGAGAGTTTGTCGCATTCGACAAGCGGCGTGCAGGCCGGTATGATTTTGCAATTATCGGTTATGGAGTCTATACAGGGCAGTTTATTGCTGGCGTTGAGTCCGGCAAACGCTTCAAAAAGGTAGCAAAATTCCTTTCCTGCCGTCGCGCCACTGCCTGTGATCAGTACATCCGGAATGAGCGTTACCGTTTGTCCGGCCGGAATATTGGTATTAAGGACATTTGGCGTAAAACTGATTTGCTGATTGGGCGCATTCAACTTAATAGATTGAATGGCGCTTGTGCTGTTGTTTTTTATGGTAAAACGCATTTTCACCACATCATTTTCACAAAAAACAGAATCTTGCAGGATGGTCACGCAAGTCGCAGGCGCGCCGCCACAATCGCCCATAGGCGCTTGTACATTACACCATTCTTCCGTGATGCCGCTCACGCAGCGGTTGGGGTCGGCCAATTGAAAATTTGCCGCCTGCAAGGTGTTCAGGCCGACGAGCGTGGCAGGAATATCAAAGCAGCAGGAGCCGATTTCGGTGGTTCCGGCGGCATTAAACACCGTCAGTTTGCCATTCGTCAGGGAAAGGCGTTCGAGGCGCACCCGATAATCCACACCTTCCTGAATGGGGATATTACAAGACTCCACGATGCGCTGGGTACCGTTTTTGATGTAGGGCGTCAGGTAAATGGGGCTTTGCGTGAAGCGCTCGGTAAACAGCAGCACGCCGAGGGCATCCTGGTTGGTTTCGGCCGGGAAGCCGGAAGGTTGCAAGGTTCCTGCCGTTGCGACTGCCGGTAGCAAAGCTGCGCCGATGGGGGCGCAAACATCGGTAGCGCGGAATTTAAATTCTGTTTTCCAGCCATTGTTGGGCAAGGTAGCCGAACGGTAAATACGCGGCCCCTGCGGATTGGTATAGCCCGGCACATTGGCGAAAACTACATTGCCATTTGTAATGCTGATGGCCGTGGTATTGGCGCTCCAGCCGCTTTGGGAAATGAGGTCTTCGCAAGTTGTAGCGCTGCCGCAGCCGACTTGCAGGTTGAAATTTTTACTGCACTCGCGTAAAATGGCATTGTTCGGCAGGCGTACAAACCATTTGGCTGCGATAGGGAAAGCGCCGTTAAAGCCCGCCGGGCCGCAGAGGCGAAACACCGGGCCGCTGTTGCCCATCGGAATGGGGCCGGGCGGATTGGGCAGCAGGTTAAAAGTTGGGGCCGAGTTGGTTGTTGCAACCGTCCAGGCCCCGGGGTCAAACAACACAGGGGATAGGGGCGTCCCGTTTACGGACGTAAAGGTGATCTGATTCACCAAAAGTTCTTCAAACGTATTGTTGAGGCTGAACTGCCAGCAGCAGGTGTCGCCGTTTTCTACAATCGGAGTGGCGCTGAGGCTGAGGTTGTCGCACATCGTCGGGCAATTGCCCAGAAATGCCTGCGCATCCAGCTCCGCTTCTACGGTGAGCATGGGGTTTTCCGCACGGGCGGTGCACAGGAGCGCGCCGCTCCCGTTGGGGCCTGCATAAAATTCGAGGGTGAAGCTGAAAAGCTGTCCGGGGACTACGCCGGGGCCGTACATCAACATTTCCAGGGCATATTGGCCGCCAGGCAGAATATTGACATTGGTGAGGGCCGGATTGGTGTATTGTGCCGGATTTAAAAAATCATTGAGGTTGACAAATATCTGCGGATCGTCGGGGATAAGGCGAACGGAGCCAATGCTGCTGCCGCTGAAATTATTAATCACCACGGTGTAATCAATCAGGCCGTCTATACATTCCATTGGCGTATCACTGAGTTGCACGCAGGCGGCCGGGCCGCAGGCAGGAACGGGGTAGCAGCCTTCGTCGAAGATGGGCGAATTGGACTTGATGCGTGCCGTAATACAGAACTGATCGCCGGCATTCAGGGGGCCAATGATGTCGGCTACCAGCGGAATGGACGTACCGCCTTGTGCGATCGCCGGGTAAGAGAAAAAAGCGGGGGAAATACTGACGCCTGCCGGTGTAGGAGCCACCACTTCAATCAGCACTTCTGAAATCAGGGCCGAGGGGCTGTTGTTTTCCACCCGAAATTTAAACTGATATTGGCCGTTGTTGCAAATCACCGAATCCTCAACGATGCGAATTTGCGCATGCAGGTTTGCTGCCGCCATCTGTAAAAAGAGGCTCGTGAGGAGCAGCACTCGGAGCAGGAATTTGAAAGGAAAATGCATGGTTTGCTTGTTTTTTTTGAAAAAATGGGTTTAAAACACCTTATTGTATTTCACAAAAAAGGTATTGCGGATGGAAACCCGTTTGCCGAGACGGTCGGGGCGACCGCCGACTTTTACCAAAACCGCATCGTCGTAGTACCAGTCGGAGCGCAGGCTCAGGGCCAGGTGTTTGGACAGCAGGAGGTCTAAGCTGCTGAGCCATTCGACGCTGATATTTTCCGGGGTTTTGAGGTAGTTGGAATACAGGTCGAGCACACTCAGGAAAGCAACTTTGTTGTTGGCGAACTTGAGGTTCAGGTCGGCGCGGAGTTCGGCGCCGACCTGGCCGGTCCACATTTTTCCGGGTTTGTTGCCAAAAAGTGTGGCGCCGCTTTCGGTTTGTTGGGCAGCCAGCACGGGGTCGCTGACGATGACGTTTTTGTTGGATACGGCCGAGAGTAGCAAATTGAAGCGCTGATTGGGTTTCCAGAGCAGGCCGGGAGCGAGTTTCAGGGTGGCAGGCGCGAAGCAACGGGCGGAAACCCGGCTGGAGTCGGTTTGCGGGCTGAGAAAACGCCCGTCGTAGGTGGGAAGGGTCTGGGTTTGGATGTCGGCCATGAGGGCGATGAACCATTTGCCGACGAGGCGTCGGCCGATCTGGCTGTTCCAGAGCAGGGCATCGGCGCCCTTGGTCCAGTCGGCATCGCTTTCTTTGAGCACTGATAATTGCAGGATGGCGCGGTTGTTCCACAGGTATTTCCGGCCTTCGTAGTTGAGCATGGCGTTGAGTTGAAGGCCAGCGCTGAGGCGGCCGTCGCCTTCTCCGACGCGTGGGTTGAGCAGGGAAATGGCCGAGGCGTCGAGTCCGATACCGCCGTTGAAATGCCAGCGTTTGGCGAGGGAGTCGCGGCGGGTCGTATCGGTGTTAAAGACGGGTGTTTCTATTTTTTGGGCGTGCAATGGCGAGTAAAACAACAGGCAAAGCAAGCCCAGCGGCAGGAGCTGCCGGATGAAGAAATGTTGCATGACGTGTTGGTATGTGTTGTTTGACGGAGAGAGGGGGGCGGTTAGGGTATTTGGGAAAAACTGGCCTGAACTGCTAACTTCCGGCATCCCTACTTTTTTGTCTTGACACAAAAAAGCAGGCAAAAAAGTCTTCGCGTTCACGTTTACTAAACTTTGAAAGTTTAGTAAACATGAATGGCTGGATTTGAACAAGGCCGATGTTATGGATTGGCCATTTAGTATTCAGGTTGTGTTTCGCGTTCACGTTTCGGGTTTTCACGTTTACTAAACTTTAAAAGTTTAGTAAACGTGAAAACCCGAAACATGAAAACACTTAGCAATGATTACTAGTGAACAGACCTGAAAAACATTTACTGTTTCTTCAAATCAGCAATATCCTCTGAGATGATAATCATTCCTCCGCCGCCACCCGGCACTTTCAAGGTTATGGCATCGTGGTAACCGATTACGACGCCGCAGCAGGAGCCGATGCAGCCCACTTCCGTCCAGGCGCAGGAGCCGGCGCCATCGCTGCACGAGCAATTCAGGGAAGCAATGGTACCGATCAGTACCGGCTCTTTTTGGCCTTCTATGATGACTTTCATAGGTTTGGCGGAGCGCAGCACAAGGCTGCCGTCTTTTTGCACTTCTTTTTTGATGGAAGGTGCAATTTTGACCTTAACCTGCGCAGAAAGGGTGGTACTGCCCACAAACAGCAGGGCCAGCACAGCGAATGATTTCAGCAATAGTTGAAACATGGTATGTTTTTGTTTAAGAAGTTATTCAGATTGATATTAAAGCTCAATGGCCATGTAAACAAGACCAGACTTTGGATCACTTAGAACTGCCTTGCCAGCTTCTTTGGAGATGCTGAATTTGCCGGAACGCAGCACGGATAAGGTTTCAGCCTTCAAATCCGAACCAAAAACCACGATATTGGAATCTTTTTTGCAAAAAGACGCCACCGCGGCCGGCGATTGCTGAAGTGCCTGTCCAAATTGCTCCTGTAAACGCAACATATATGGGTTCTCGACAAGTTCAAACTTTTCCCAGCAATTATTCACAGCACCCTGGCAGGACTTTGGCGGAGTACTGTTCCATGAGCCAACCAATACATATCCGCCTTTGGGGCCAAATGGCATTTTTGCCGCTGTGGGACGAAAAGCATTCAGTAGGGTAAAAGCAAGAAGTATTGCAAAAGCAAACACAGGTAATTTGATTACTGACTTTTTCATTTTATTCAAAGATTTTGCATTTTCGCCTACTCTGTACGCTTTTCGGCTTCCGCGCCCGGCATTGGTATTTTACGTGCGTTTCGGGTGGACACACGATTCCCGGGCCGCAGCGGCGCAGGACATGCGCCGCCGGGGCAATAGGGAAATATGAAATATGAGGGGATTTAGTACTGGAGCTGGAGGCTCATGCTGCCATTGGTAACCCGGACGCCGGAGCTTGTCAGTTCAAGACTGTAAGAAGAAGAAGCCAGGCCATTGGTAAAGGAGATGCTGGCCACCGCGGCGCTGGTAGTAACAGGACTGAAATTAAAGCCGGAACCGCTCGGGTTAATAATATCAAAAGAGCTGTCACTTTCCCGTTTGATCCAGAAAGACTGATTATTGGCCGTCACTTTTATATATTGTGTATTGCTGATTGATGGCGACCAGTTCACACCACTGGAATTTAGTTTACCTATTCCGCTAAGTCCGGATGGCGCCACTTGTACAATGACATCTACAATAATTATTCCCAGAGGCTTGGTTTGAAACTGTATCGGCTCGGTGGGCATACTTTTGCAGGTAGCCGAGCAATTGGCAATAATTCTGACCTGATAGGGCGTATTGGGCGTCAGGCCGGTAAGCGTGTAAGGGTTGCTCAGGCCCACATCAATGGTGGTTTCCACGCCAGTTGTCATATTTTTCAGCTTGACGGTATAGCCCATCACCGTGACCGGCGGCGGCGTCCAGCTGACCTGGGCGGTGGTTGTGGTAATATTATTGACTTTTACCTTGGTCGGCGCCGGACAGTTGCAGGGATTTTGCGCGCCGGCAAGCAGGCTCATACCGGCGGTAAAAAGCAGCAGTAATAAAGCGCACAAGCGGTTTTGAAGTGCATTTTTCATTGTGTGTGTTGTTTTGAAACGTTTGTGTTGTGTTGATGGGACAAAGATGGGCGCTGCTGCTGCTGCGAAGCAAAGACAAAAAAAGGGATTTGTTCCACAGGCACTTTGAAAGCCTGTTCACAATTCCTTTTCAAATGCGCCCTTGAAGCAGGTTTGTGGACGGCAAAAAAGGCAATTGTTGCGGGAAAAGTTAATTTTTTAAGGAAAAAACAGGACATTTGCCTTGTGCTTATTCCATAAAACACATGCTCAACAGCTCCCTTTTAATTACCTTTCGACTCCTGAATGCGGAGGAATGGGAGGCGCTCGACTACTTTGTCGCCTCGCCGCTCTTCAAATTGAACAACCGGCATCAGGACGCGGTGGCGCTGTTGAACTACCTCAAACCCCATGCGCCCGACTTTAGCGATGCCGCCGCCCTCGAACGCGAACAGGTAGCCGCCTCGCTTTTTGGGCACCGCGCCAACGCAGAAGCCGAACTGCGCAAGGCCATGTCGAACCTCAACAACATCCTGCGGAAAATGGTGCTGCTGCAACAGGCCATCCACGCCGATAACGTGGACCTGCTGCAAACCGCCCGCACCGAACTGGCCATGATGCGTTTTTATTACAATCGCCTCGGCAAATTGGAAAGCAGCAAAGCCGCCGATAAAAAAAACAAGCAGGCGGATGCCATGCTGGAACAATTGTACAACAGCATTATCAGTAAAACGGAAACCGAAACGCTTGGCGATATCAACACCTGGACGGCGCAACAATACCTCGAACTCCTGCACATTCGTTTTGAAGCGCGTTATATCTGGTTTAATTTCAATGAGTTAAATAATGGAGATACGATTACCTTACTCTTAGACGCCATTCAGGAACAGGAAATATTGCACCAATACCTGCGCCTCGATTTACTGACGATTTTGCAGGCCAAACTGACGGTCGGCAATGTGCTTGATAAAGAAAAACAGGCGCTTGAAGCAGATGTGTTTATTGCGCATACCCTCCGGAATCCGCCGCAAATTCCTTTACAAAAGACCATGCCGTTTCAGGCGGCCATGTATTATTACGCCTTGCAGATGTTGCGCGATCTGGAACAGCCCTCGGGCGTGGAAGCCTTTAACCAGCTGGATGACCTGTTGCGCAGCGCGGCAAAGCACCTGCCCAACGAACAAATATTGGGTTTAAAAGCCGTGCAGCGCCTGTTTTGCAGCATTGTGATCAACCGCACGAGAAGCCCGTTTTTCCAGCAGCGCCGCTTTGAGCTGGTGCGCGAACATACCGAACAGGAAATGCTGCTGCGCAACGGACAGCTCTCGGCCGTACAGTTCAGCAGTCTGCTCAGCGATGCGTTTCGAAGCGGGCCGGAAAACTACGCCTGGGCCGAAGCGTTTTTGCGGCAATTTGATAATGGTAAAAATGTGTTCGCTACCGAAACCCCTCGGGAGGTGTATAAAGTCAACAAAGCCAATCTATTATTCCATCAGGGCCAATACCGCGAAGCGGCCAACGAACTGATCGGCTACGAATGGTATGGCCGCATCGACGAGCCGCAGGTGCTGCTGCTGGCCATCCGCATTGATCTGAAAACCCGCTACGAACGCGGCCTGTTCGACGATGAGCATACCCTGCGCACCCTCGATGCGGTGGAAAAACGCGTCGGGCGGCTCCAGGAAATCAATCCCCAGTTTTCGGGCATGACCTTAGCATTTTTGCGCCTCGTCAAACAATTGTTCAACACCCAGACCCGCCTGCGCCAGCCCAAAACCAGCGGCTCCCGCGCTTTCGACCTCGACACCAAACGCGCACAACTCCTCGCCGCGCTGGAAGAGCAGCCTGTGGCGGAGAAGGGATGGCTGAGGGAAAAGGTGGAGGGGTTGTAGGGGTGAAAAAAACGAAGCTGGAACGATCATTACGACCTTCCAGCCTCTAAGGGTTAAACAACACAGGAGCGTGTTAACCCGGGTTTGTTCAGATTTGGTTTTTCCCTGTGGGGGGAATTTAATTGCGAATCGCCTCGAGTTGCTTAAGTTCTTGTGGAGGCAAAGCAAAGCTGTTGACTTCTTTGGTTTGAGCCTGGCGAAGTCCCTGAGTAAACGAGACGATCATCGTTGAGGAGCTTTCCTGATAACAGGCACATCTTACAATCCGCATGATGCGGTAATGCTTGCCAACCTGAAATATTCCGGGTGTCCCATTTGCAAAACCCGGAAAATTAGTCGTATTTACATTGGGATAGATCTTTAAAGTATTACTTACAACTGACGCTGGATTGGCAGGGTTACTCAACTCACAAACGGTAAAGTAAATATTAGCGCAGGAAGTGTTGTTAACGGCCGTAGCAGTCAGGTTGTAAAAAGCATCTGAGGGATTTACATCCTGCGTAGTGATATTGAAGCTGGAAGGCAAAGTAGGCAGTAAGCCGAAACTAACATCATCCAGGGCAAAATCATTACCGGCACCGGCAACACCGATATTTACAATTTCAACTTTTGCGGTGGCCGCATTGGCAGTCCATTGGGCAGAAAGCAGTTGCCATGCATCGGGTAAGCGCTTGAGGGTTGTAGCGGCAATCAACTGAACACCGTTAATCAGGACTTTTACAACAGGCTCTTTGTAGGAGCTGCCGGAAGTTGGGCGCTGGAGGTTATTGGCCTGCACACAGAAGTTGTACTTTTTCCCTTTTTGTACCGTAATAGTTTGTCGCCAGGCTACTTTATCCGTAGTAGCACCATCCGCTACGAGAAACTGCGTTGCCGAAACCGGGCTGCACAACCATTGGCCGTTGTGATTAATCCCGCTGGTTGCAATGGTGTACTTTCCGGCAGTAAGCTGAGTGTAGGAGCCGCTGCTACCAGGAGCCACATAAGTCAGATCGGATGTAAACCCGGTGTTTCCAAGGCTGAAATCTCCGTTTTTAACGAGGTTGACATCTCCCCGAACACAGGGACAGGATTTAGCGCCCGGAACTTCCTGTGCTTGTACCGAAACGGCAAGCAAGGTGAGCGCGAAACAAATTAATGCGTTTTTCATTGAATGGTAATTTAAAGCTGATGCCTACTCTGATACGCTTTTCGGCTTTCGCGGCCCGGACAGTTAATGTTGTGCGCCGGGCAGGCACAGTTTCCCAGGGCATGCCAGATTTCACATGGCAGGCAATCGGGTATATTTTGCTTTATAAATTCAGGGGAAAAGTAGCCGTCGGCGCGGCTTGCGCCGACGGCAGGAAGTATTCATTGGGGTTTGGTTTTTCAGGGGGTAAGGAGTTATTGCTGGTAACGGCGGAGTATAATGCCGCTCGAAGGACTTACAGCGACGCCAGTTGCTGTAACTTCAAAATTAACCGATACCGTTGGTCCATGGTTGTTGTAAGCCCATGTAACTATATTTCCACTTGCCGAGCGTGTAGGAAATAGAGTGCCTGCGGTTAGTGTCCAATAGCTGGCATCGTTTGTCGGAAAATCCTTCATGAACACCATTATATTCCCATCTGAAGCCGTGGCCTGGATGTACTCTCTTTGGCGCTGATTTGAATTGCTCCAAGGCATGTTGCCCTCTCTGGTTGATTCTATCGGCGGGTTTATAAAAAATATCTGCGCGATGATGTCATCCACGATAATACCATCTGCGGAGGTTCGGAATGACGCGGTTGGCGCTGTAGGGCTATTGCCGCATTTGCAAACGCTGAATACTTTGGCTTCATAGTTGGTGGCAGGCGTGAGGCCCGTAGCGACAAACTCAAAGCCCTTGATAATTGTGTCAATGACCACAGTGGGCGTACCCCCTACAGGAACTTTGGATACCTGCACGCGATAGGTCTCGGTGTTGGGTGTGACCGTCCATTTGATGCGGGCGCTGGTTGCGGTAGTGTCTGAAATGGTCACCTCTTTGGGGGCCGGGCATTTGCACTTGTTGGAGAACCAATTGCATGAAGTGCTGCCTGTAAGGCTCAGCAGCAGGCTGAAGAGCAGAATTTTGATTTGTACTTTCATAGTTTGTGTTGTTGTGTTACCCTTAAATGATGCAGCAAAGATGCGCGGCTTTGCGAGCAATTGGCAAAGACAAAAAAATCACTGTGTCCCATCATTTTTGTAAAAACGCGTATTTGGTTTGTTGCAAAATATTCCATAAAAAACTAAAATATGTCGTTTTGTGTGCAATTTCGCTTATGTTTACAACCTGTTAGCATGCAATGCAACAATTGGTTGTATCCCATAATTTACGATGTTAAACAGCACACTTTTAATCACTTTTCGACTGTTAAAAGTTGAAGAGCGGCAGTTTTTGGAAAATTATATCAATGCCTCGCTCTTCAAACTGACCAACCGGCATCAGGATGCGGTCGAGCTGCTGCATTACCTGAAACCGTTTTTCCCGAACCTGGACGACGCCGAGGCGCTGGATCGTACATTAGTTGCCCAAAAGCTGTTCGGGCATCGTGCCAACCCCGAAGTGGAGCTGCGCAAGGCTATGTCCAACCTCAATATCATTTTGCGGCGCTTCCTCTTGTTCCAGTCGGTGATGCATCCCGGCCCGGAAGAGAGTCCCGGACAGCAACTCGCCTCGCTGCGCACCGATCTGGCCTTGATGCACTTGTTCCAGAACCGGTATCACCCGCCGCTTAAAACTGAAATGCCCAAAAAGAGCGGCAAACCGGAGGATGCCAAACGCAGATCAAAACACGCGGAAGACCTTATAGAGCAGACCTACAATAATATTTTAAGTAAAATTGAGCAGATTAAACAAGCGTCAATTGGGGAATATAACACCGGCCAACAACTGCAACTGCTCATTATCCACCTCGAAACCTGTCTGGAAAGGTATAACTATATGACCTTGCAGGGACATCCGGAAGGTGTGCTGCTGCTCGAAACCATAGAGTCTTTGAGCTACTTTTTTCATTACCTCCACCTCGACCTGCTCACCTCCCTGCAATTCAAACTGATTATCGGCAATGCATTTACCGATCAGCCACAATATTCCAATATCGCCGCACAATACCTCGAACAGGCGCCTATTCAGGAGATTAAACTGCCGATTGCCGAACAACTGCCAGAGGAAATTCACGTTTACCGGCTTGCCTTGCGTTTACTGAAACAACTCGACGCGCCGGAAGGTATAGCCGCTTTTGAAGCACTTGATTCCATATTACAATCGGAGCAGTTGCAGTTGCCGGCACAACAAATTCAGGGGTTGCGGGCCATTTTGAGGGCTTATTGCGGGATAATGATTAATAAAACGCAAAATCCATATTTCCAGAAAAAGCGTTTTCAGTTGTATCAAAAACATATTTATGAGGAAATGTCTACACACAATGGTAAACTGTCCGCACTTAAATTCAGCACCATTATCAGTGATGCCCTGCGCCTCGGACCGGAAAACCACGCCTGGGCAGATACCTTTTTACAACATTTTGAAAATGGCCAAAACCTGCTGACAACAGAAACCCCCAGAGAAATATTTAAAGTAAATAAAGCCAATTTACGCTGCCATCAGGGCCAATACCGCGAAGCGGCCAACGAACTGATCGGCTACGAATGGTACGGCCGCATTGATGAGCCGCAGGTGTTGCTGCTGGCCATCCGCATCGACCTGAAAACCCGCTACGAACGCGGCCTCTTCGACGATGAACACACCCTGCGCACCCTCGATGCGGTGGAAAAACGCGTCGGGCGGCTCCAGGAAATCAATCCCCAGCTGTCGGGCATGACCTTAGCTTTTCTGCGCCTCGTCAAACAATTGTTCAATACCCAGTCCCGCCTGCGCCAGCCCAAAACCAGCGGCTCCCGCGCTTTCGACCTCGACACCAAACGCGCACAACTCCTCGCCGCGCTGGAAGAGCAGCCTGTAGCGGAGAAGGGGTGGCTGCGGGAGAAAGTGGAGGGGTTGTAGGGGAGTTACTTGTCCTAAAAAAAATTTACCCCCTACTCCCAAAATTACAAAAACCTGTATATTTGTACAAATTTAAAAGGCTATAACATGAATAACGAGTATCCTCCGGTTCCAGAATTAAACCCCGAAGAGAACCTGCGCGCCGACAACGAGTTGGCCGCCCTCAACCTTGAAATGCGTTACGGCGCAAAAGTGCATATTGAAGGCGATACCCCGCCGGAAATTGTGCAGCAATTCCTGGCGAACGTCGCAGCCTTTGAGCAAGGACACCGTAAAGGTGAAAAAACAACGGTGTACCAAAAAATCGGAGCGCCGCCTTTTGCGCCGCCCGACACCTTAGAAGCAGCCACGCTGCCCGGCGAACTCCAGCGCGTGCAGCAACTCCTCGAAGCAGGCGGTTTTGTGGTGATACGCCCCGATGAGCTGCCCGACGATGTTTTTTACGAATTCATCGTCACCGAAATTTTCCCGCACGAAACAGATGCCTTTTTGCCGCCCGGCATGATCGTCTTCCTCGATTATGACGAGTTCCACCCCAATGAGGAGCTGCTCATCGGCCAAATCACCGAGTTTTTTCTCATTTCTTTGTTGAAACTCGATCAACCCTTTCCCGAGG
Source organism: Chitinophagales bacterium (assembly GCA_017303875.1). Taxonomy (GTDB): domain Bacteria; phylum Bacteroidota; class Bacteroidia; order Chitinophagales; family Saprospiraceae; genus M3007. Next base: position 18,861 of record JAFLBP010000013.1, read on the forward strand.
AGTTGCTCAGTGAACACTGCCGCAACGAACACGACCCGATCTCCCGCGACGCCGCGCTGGCATCTATTCATGCCTTTCGCGACCGCTTCCAAAGCTTTGTCCCGGTCGCTTTCGGCCTCGAAAAACTGCTGCAACTGCCCAACGGCACCTGGCAGACCTTTGGCATTTGCTGGGAAGGTACCCCCAAAGATGGCGGCGACAAACAACGGCACGAAGGCCTGGGCGTTATGCAGTTTGGATTTGAAGAGGGCCAATGGTTAGTGCAAGGGGTGCAAATGCCGGGGTTTGAGTTTTGAGGTAGCCGCACCAAGATAAATTTCCCGCAGATTTCGCAGATTTGCTCGCAGATTTCGCAAATTTTTTTTATGTTATCTGCATAGCCAAGCGTAAAAAATCTGCGCGATCTGCGCGACAATCTGCGAAATCTGCGGGAAATTGAACTAAAGCGACACAGTCCAGCGGTTCATTGCCGGTTTAATTTCTTTTCTACCTGGCGCACTTTGCCCGGGATGTAATACTTTTAGGCTTCAATTGAAGTCAATGCAGGGTGGCTTTACCACTGTTCACTTCATTAAGCTATTGATAATCAGGCAAATAAATCCTGATAATATTCAAATGCATTTCAATCATCGCATCAACTTATCTGGTATGAAATTTCAATTACGCTTTCTTGTCGCATCACTTGCAGTTATTGCTTTATGCGCAAATTGTAAAAATGACTCCCCCGCTTCCTCGAAAATCGCTGATGAAGGTGCAAATACAGCAGCTTCCACGGAGCAAATGGCAACAGCTCCTGTTGCGCCGACCAATGTGCAGGCGCCCAATCCCGCAGAAGCTCCCACTACTGAAGTGAAAAAACCGGAGCCACCCCAAAATGCAAAAGGCGTGTGGCACTACACCTGCCCTAAAGGTTGCGCAGGTGGTGCGGGTGCGGCAGAAGCCTGTGCAAAATGCGGCGCCACATTAGCGCACAACAACGCCTACCACCAGGATGCAGCCGCTAATCCTGCTTCGGGAGCTGCCGGAAAACCTGCTGATGCGCCCAAGCCCGAACCCGCACAAAACGCAAAAGGCGTATGGCATTACACATGCCCCGATGCTTGTCCCGGTGGCGCTGGTTCTGCTACTGCTTGTGCAAAATGCGGCAAAACGCTGGCGCACAATCAGGTTTATCACCAGTAGGGATTGAGACAAAGTAGGGAAGCCTATTGGCAATACACCCTACTTCGCATCATCATTACTAATATCCCGAACGGTCAGCCATTGGCCGTCGCGTTTTTCCCACACGGCCAAGTATTTACCCGTGTAGATGACTTTTCCGGTACTGTCGGTAAGGGTGGTTTTTCCGACTTCCGTCACGCGTTTATCGTCGCCGTACAGATCTAAGGTTTCAAAGGCAACCGTTGTTTTGTCTTTGCGCCTTGCCATTTCCGCTTCCACACCTTTCCGGATGGCGTCTTTGCCCACCAGCATGGGTTGGTCGTCGTTCATACTAATAGCGTCATCGGCGTAAAAACCCATGATCGTAGCGACATCCTTCGCATTAAAGGCGGTGGCCCAGGTAGCTTCTATCGCTTTGATTTCGGCTTTTACGATCTCTAAATCGGTCTGTAGCACCCAGGATTTGGCTATTTTCCACACACCGTCTTTTAACTGCATTGCATTGGCGTAGTTGCCCCTTATGTTGATCGGAATATCATACACATAGGTCCTGCCATACACTTCGTAGTCGCCTTTGGCAACCCAGGCCTGCTGGGCGTCGGACCAGCTGATGCCTGTTTGCCGGATGAGCAGGGTGGCGTTGTTTTTAATGAATTGCTCCTCATAATATTTAGCAATGTTTTCAGCGCCAACGATTTGATTGCCCTGCCGGTCAATGCGCACCGCATCGTCGGTATACATTTTTCTGAGGGCGACGTGGTCCTGTGCGTTATAGGCTGCCATGAACCGGCGGGCGAAGGCTTGCAGTTCCATTTCGTCGTTGATGGATTGTGCCTGTGCACTGCTGCCGGCGAGGCAGATCATCAGGGTATAAAAAAGGATGTTTTTCATAAAAAATGGTGTGTTTTGAAAAGTGAATGATCGTTTGAAAGGGTTTGTTTTTGTAAAAAGGATTCGCGCATATCGGAGTATACGCTTAGAGCATGTTCGGGAATTCATGATCGCGCGAAAGCGAGGAAATTTTATGCTGAACAAGGCGGATTTCACAGGCGTAGCCGGCAGCTACGACGAAGAAAACCAACGCAGTGCAGCATAAAATTTGCCGCTTGTAGCCGATTGATGGATTTCCGAACATGCTCTTAATGCTTTCCGGCAATGGTCTGCTCAAATATCCCTGTCCACTGTTCTCCCAAGCTGTCCCATTGCAAGGCCGCTTGTGTGGCATGGCGAAAACACCGCCCTGCGAGCGCTTCCCGGTACGCAGCATCCGCATAAACCCGCTCCAGTCTTTCGCTGAGGCTGGCTGTTGAAACCCGGCATTCCACCCGCCGCATTTCTGTGGAAATATGTTCCGGCTCAATAAAATCCGCTACGCCGCGCCACAGTTCTGCGCAGGCGCTGTGGTCGGGTACTATTTGCCCGACACCGGCTGCCGCATGCTCAAAACTGACCAGGCCCCAACCCTCGGCCAGGGAAGTATTTACGCCCACATCGGTCGCATTGTAGAGCAGGTTCAGCGTCGCGTCGTCCACGCTTGGCGTCTTCGCCGGGTCGCAGATGCTCAGCAGGCGTTTTTCGATACCGAGCTGGCGGGCAAGCAGGCGCAGGTTCAGTCCCCATTCGTTCCATTTGCTGTGCAGACAAAGATAAGCATTCGGTTTATCGCGGGCAAAAGCAGCGAAGCCCTGCAGCGTCAGGTCGAGGCGTTTGCGCGGTTGGTTTTTGTTGGCATTGAGCACGATGAAAGCATCCTCGAGTTCAGGCCGGCCGGGCCATAGACGGCGCCGGACTTCGCGCCGGGCATTCTCAATTCCAAGTGGCTGAAAGGCCGCTGTGTTGACGCCGTGCGCAACGACCGAGACGGGAGTACGGGCCTGAGGATCAAGTGCTTGCAAGGCTTGTCGGGCTTGTTGGGCCGAAGCAGGCGTGGGTACCACCAATTGAGCGATCCGAAGTGCAAAATCGAGCTGTTTGGGGGCGATAATGTCGCCTTCCACCGGGGCGTAGGCCACCACCGGAATATCCAGCCCCAGCGCCGACAGTGCTTTGACAAAAGACGGCATACGCCAGAAATCATTGACTAAAAAAACGAGATCGGGGCGCAACTCCGCTACAAGTGTCCGGAAACGATCCAGGGCAAGGTAATCGCCGGGGTCGGGATTGGGGTGAAGCGACCATGCGCCGCCTTCCGCCGCGCCCCAATGATCGGAGCCAAGGTGGTGGATGGCAAAACGCATGGTCAGAAAAGGATAAATAGACCGAAAAATCCGGGCATAACTTTTCTCCTCCCCAATCACGCCGACAGACAGGATGGTCGGGCGGGTGTTCATAGCGGCTCAGGAATAAACTTCCAGGTCATTGTCCTCTGCGTGCCCGATGAGCAGCAGGTAGTAGGTCTGGTTGGCGCCTTTGCCTTTGAGGTAGTAAAAAAGTCGCCATTTCGCGCCCAATTTGTATTCTGTCAACTGGACAGAGGCGTCATACGTAATGCCCGCCGCCTTGAATATTTTTTTGGCCATGGCATCTGTTTTGATGCCCGTAGCACCAGTCGTGAGCGGCTGTCCCGCCTGCATAGCGGCCACCTGGGCATTGTAATTTTGCAGCGTGACGGCATTTTGCGCATCGTTGGTCATTACAGCGATTTGCTTAATTAAGGTCGGTGATCCGGATGTTCCTGGCATGGTTTATATTTTTAATAATGAAAAAAAATGTTTCGGTTTCACCCGGCGGCACGACGACACCTGAATTTTTCGTCCCGAAGGAATGTCTGGTGTCGCCATGCTGCCGTGTGTAAAAAATCAAAACTCAGGCTTGGAGGGGCGTGAATTCAATGGTGCCGTCGTCGAGGTGGCTGGGCGACAGGAACACCCACATTTTTGCCATTTCTGCCGGGGTTATACCAGATTGTGGGAATCGCGGGTAGGTAAATTGTTCAAGGCCCTTACCCGGCCCGGAGCCCATCACGCCCACAAAAATGTAGTTGACCTCGCCATAGGGCATACCGCCCGAATAAAATCCCATCGTATTGATCCAGGTATCCAATCCTTCACCGGCGCCGGCGCTTTTCAGCAGCTCGTAAAAATTACCCTTTGGCACTACGCCGGCGTACTGATTCTGCGTCTGGTATACCATCAGGAAGTCGGAGTGGCCCTCCCAGGGTTGCAAAGCGGCGTAGATATCGGCGAAGAAATCCTGTGGAGAACCAGGAGCATCCCACTCTACAACGGGTGGCGGTGCAAAGCGTTTGTTGAGCACGACTTCCAGCGTGCGGCGGTTCAGAACCAGCGCATGCCCGATGCAAACCAGTTCGTCCGGTTGAGTACCAGAATCAATGTAGTTGTTCGGCAAGGGGTCATTGGCATCCAGTTCCCGGCCGGAGAGTTGCAGCGTATTGAAGTTGCGGGCTGATTCGAGGTATAGGTACTGGTTGGCATAGGCCACGTAAGCGGCGTTTACGGCGTCGGCCTGATCGCCGGAGAACAGGTTGGAAACATTCTGCAGGGTGAAATCAATCGCGGCGGGCTGTTCGTCCAATGAAGCGATCCATTTCTCGTACAGGTCGTTGAAACCCTTGTCGTATTCCGGGATAAGGCTTTCCACCAGATCGGCGCTGCCACCAACCGAAAGGATTTTCACACGGCGGTTGTTGAACCAGTCCTGCCCGGCTTTGCCCCATTCGGTATCCACCGAACCTTTCACGGTGAAGGTAGCGCTGTATTCTGCACTGATCCTGACTTCGGTGTCCTGCTCGCTGGTGGTGTGCGATTTTTCGATGGATGCGGTGTAATAAATTCGACCGCCAACCTTTACGGAAGCGACGAAGTGGGTGCCGTATTTTTGGAAAAAACGGAAAAACAGGTATGCATTGCCCGGGTTGAAGGTGGCAGGAATGGCCTTGAAATCGGGGTTGTTCAGCACCGAGGGCGACAGGCTCGACACGGAGGAATCTTTCAGCGAAAGGCTCCATTTTTCGATCAGCGCTTCATAAGAGGCGAACTCGTTTTCCGTGTCGGAGGTAGATTCATCGGAAAAAGCGGCACTGGCCTCTGCACTGAATCCGCCGAAGCTGAATTCCACACCGGCTTTCAGGGAAAAATGCTGCTGGTAAGCGTGGCGCGAATCAAAGGAATACGCATCTCCGGTGGCTTGCGAAACGGCGGTATCCACGAGGGTGTTGGCCGAAACGTCGAACTGCTGGCTGCCGACGCTTACTTTGCCGTCGGGCGAAGAGGTGTCGAACAGGGGCAAAAGCAAAGAACTTTCGTCGTAGCGACCGAAGATGTTGAACCCGCGGCCCAAGGCGGCGGATCCGGGAATCATGTTAGACATGTTGAGTGGTGTTGATGGTAAAGAATGAAAGGGAATCTGGTATCCGGGGCTGTATGCGCTTCAGGCTGATGGCCTGAAGCGTTTTATCATTGCTTCGAAGCCATTACAGGCGAAAATGGTAGTGCGTGTCATGTGATTTGCAATTTTTATAGGGCAAAGGTCAGGGCAAAACGAGGGTAGCACAACCACATGAAGATGTGGGTGACCTACAGTTACTGCAATCGCACAAGCAATGGGGGAATACGCCTGGCAGGAAACCAGGGCTTACAACTTATTGATAATTAAACAAATAAAGATCCTTATCCCACTCGCAGCACCACACAATACCCCTCCGCTCCGCGGGTAAGCTCTATTGTACCACCAATCTTTTTAGCCCGCATCTGCATATTCGACATGCCGGAGCCAGTGGTTTTGTAATTTTTTTCGGCGCTGCTACCATTATCGCAAATACGCATATCAAGGCCGCCCCCGGGTATTTTTTTCAGGTGTACGCGCACGGTGTCGCCGTTGGAGTGTTTGGCGGCATTGGTGATGGCCTCTTTATAAATCAAGTATACATTTTGACGAATCTCAACGGGAATATGATGCTGGGTGGTGATGTTTTCCAACGTAAGCTCGAAGTGCATATCACAGGGTTCGAGGGTTTCTTCGGCGTGTTCGCGCATCCGGTCGAGCAGGTTTTCCCATTTGTCCTTACGCGAATCAATGGCCCAGACGGTATCGCGCATGAGGGCCATGGCGTTGCGGCTGATCTCACTGATGCGCTGGAGTTTGCCCTTTTCCTTTTCAGGAGCAGTGAAGGCCAAAGCCTCCGATTGCATGGCAAGGCCCGCCAGCAGGGTACCCACATCGTCGTGCAGATCGCTCGATATTTTCACGCGCAGGCGCTCAAGGCGCAGCGCCTGTTGCAGGCGAAACCAAAACCAGCCATAAATCAGCGTAGCAATAGCGCTTACGCAAAGCAGGTAAAACCACCAGCTCTGCCACCAGGGCGTCAGTACCCGAATGCTTAATGCTGTGGGAATTTCATTCCATACGCCGTCGGAATTGGCGGCTTTTACCTTAAAAATATAATTTCCGGGCGGCAGGTTGGCATAACGCGCAAATCCGTTTGTGCCGGCATCCACCCAGCCTTTGTCGTAATTTTCCAATTGGTAGCGGAAAACATTGGCGCCAGGATCGCTGTATTCCAGGGCTGTAAAATCGAAAGAAATGGTGTTTTCGCGGTAAGCGAGCGTCAGTTCCCGCAGTTCACCCACCTGCACCGGCGTTTCAAACGGCTCATCATTGACCAAAAGCCGGGTGAGCTGCACCTTCGGGAGCTTCGACAGGAATTGTATGGCATCTGGATCGAATACGTTCATGCCCTGATTGCCGCCCATCCAGATTCGGCCATTGGATTGAAGCAGGAAAGCATTGGTATTGAACTCGTTGTCCTGAAGGCCGTCGGCAAGTGTGAAGCGGTGAAAGGTCTTTTTTTCAGGGTGGTAACGGATGATGCCCCGATTGCAACTCAACCAAAAATGGCCCTGCCGGTCGGGCAGAATGCTGTAATAGTTTTCCGAAGGCGCACCGTGCTCTAACGCATTGAGTTTTTCGAAGCTGAGGTCTCCGGTATTGATTTTCAAAATACCCGTGGTAGCAGCCACCCATAAAGTATTGCCCTGCTCGCAAAAAGCACGGGCATAACCAATGTTTTCAAGGACGCGCAGGGGTTCGTAATTCCCCTGTTTTTTTGCTAAAATGACAATACGACTGGCATCCAAGGCCAGGTAGAGTCGTTTTTTTTGATCTTCAAACAAAGCCGTTGCCGCTTCAGACTGGTATTTACCCAAAAAATCAGCTTTTTCAAAAACCAGCCCTTTGTCATCGCGGCGAACCAAATAAATCCCCCCATACGTGGAGAGCAACAACGACCCCTCGGGCAACGGATAAACGCTCAGTACATAATCCGGCAGCAAACCCGCGTATTGAAAAATGCGCTTAGATGGGTTCCAACGAAACAAAAAACGCTGATGACAAGCCCACAAATCGCCCCGATGATCTTCAAAAAAATACTCAACCCGGCCGGGAAACACCTCCGACCCGGGGTATTCCAGGGTAACGCGCTCCGAATGCAGGCCATCGGGTGAAAATCGGAAAACTGTGTCTGCCGGGCCATTGCACCATACGGCGCCGTCTTTTGTCTGAAAAACGGAGGTAATAGGCACCCCTTGCAACACTTCCTTTTTTTCAAATTTTTGTTTGCGCAACTGTGTAAAATTGATGCCATTGCGCGGACTGGAAATCCAAAGATTTTCCTGTTGGTCTACATAAAAAGCGCTGATGTTACGCAGGCTCAAGCCTGGTTTGCGGTCGGGCGTAGCCGGTATTCGCCGGATAAACCGCGCTTGTTTTTTGTCAAAAAGTAAAAAACCTTTCAGGGAAGTTGAAACCATCAGCAGGGAATCGCGCAAGGGCGCAAGCGCCCAAACCTCTCCAATGGCCTGATTGTCATAGCGGTCGTAGCAAATGGTTTGGCCACTTTCCGGGTAAAAGGCAGTCAGACCCGTCGACATGGCAATCCACCACCGCTCAGGACTTTCACAATACGCCGCAAAAGAGCGCCCGGCGGCTTGCCCCTGCACGGGGTCGGCCAAAAAGGTAGCAGCCTGCCCCTTCTTGCGCATGTCGAGCACCATAATTCCGGGCTGTGTGGGCGGAATGTTAGCCGACACGACTTTACTTACAACACCCTGCGTATCACAGAGCACATATTGCCTGCGCCCGCTGAGGGGGCAAATGGCTTTGCCCTGCCGCGTGTGCAAGTCGAATAAATACAGATACCCGCTCGCCCTTACCCACAACTGTTGTTGTTTGTCCAAAAAAAAGACAAAATACTCCTGCTCGATCTTTTTTCCCTGATTATCAAGGAGTTGAAAGTATTCAAAACGATCTTTTTCCCGCACATAACAATTAATGCCCTCATGCGTGGCAAACCACAGGTTGGCCGAGTCATCTTCAAAAAAATTGCCTGTGATGATATTGCCCGACAGCCCGTTCAGCCCGTCAGCTTTATAGGTGCTTACCGATTTGCCGTCGAAGCGGTTCAGCCCGTCAATGGAACTGAGCCACACAAAGCCCCTCGAATCCTGAAATATAAAGGCATTAGAGCCTTGCGACAAACCTTCGTTGGGCGACAGCCGATGAAAAAACTGAAACGACTGGCCATAGCAAATGCTGTGCAGCATTGCCAGGAACCCAATCAGGGTACACCGTTGAAAAAAAGATGTTTTGCTCAGGTGCACAGTTTGTATTAAGCGCTAAAGGCTCACCCGTCATTGAGCGCCTACTCGAAAATGCATAAGCGCGCAAGCAAGCCCTTAACCAATCGTTGAAGCCCTGTTGATATAACCACCGCCGCCGCAATTGGGCGGACAGGGCAGGGTACTGACTAAGGCCTCCCAACTTTCCTGGCCCGAGCCATCTACCGCTACCGCTGCCAAGGTACTGAAAGATTGGCCCCCTGTATTAAAAATGATCCGGGTGGAAAAAAAACGAATACCCGCAGCGCCCGAATCCAGCAAGCTGCTGATGTCTCCGCTTTTGAAAGCAGCCTTCGCGTACAGTGCGCCATGTGCGCCCGATTCGGTAAACATCGGCATCGAAGCGCCCTGGCCTTGCTGCGCGGCCTGATGCATCGCGTTTTGTACTTCACCCAGCATACCCGTTGCCTGCGCTGCCGTCAGGCGATAGGCGCCGCCTTGTCCTTCCGCCACCAGACAATAAGACGCAATATCGTTTTTCTCGTAGTCGATGGCTATTGCCAGCAGTGAAAACTGACCGGCACTGTCAAAAGCCGGATAGAAGCGCAGGCCCATACAGTTTTGCTGCGCCATCAATCCGGCCAGGTCATTGCGCGAAAAAAAGGCCGACACCAGGGCAGTCGACTTGATTTGTTGCACGTGCTGATCGCTGGTATGAACGGCTTGTCCAAAGGCGCTTGCCCCCGGATTGAGGAGAAATGAGACTTCTGACATATTGTTTTTTGTTTTGTAATGAATCAAATTTCACCATCAAGCGACTTTCGGATGACCTCCGCTTTGCTGTTGACCTCCAAAGTCCGGTAAATGTGCTTGATGTGGTCGCGTACCGTATCAATTGAAATACTCAGTTTATCGGCGATCAGTTTATAACTCAGGCCGTCTACGAGGCCTTGTACAATCTGCTGCTGTCGGGGGGAGAGTATATCATTGGTTTTAGGTGCTTTGGGCATAAAATGCTGCACGACCTTGCGTGCAATAGAGGGCGACATATACGAACCGCCCCTGTGAATGGTAAAAACAGCCTCCAGAATGGTGTTCAGGGGGGTGCGTTTGGTGATATAAGAACAAGCCCCGGAACACAGCGCCTTGAATATTTTGTCGTCGTCTTCAAAGGTGGTCAGCATCACAATATCCATATCGGGGCATTTTTGCCGAATATGACGGATTCCTTCCAGGCCACTCATGCCGGGCAGCCCGATGTCGAGCAGCAGCAAATCGGTCTGCGTTGGTCGGGAGGTTATTTGTTCCAGAAAATGCTCTACGCTATCGGCTACAACCCTGATTTCAATAGCAGGGTGGGCGCCTAAGTAAGCGGCCAAACTTTCCCGGATCACGGGATCATCTTCAATGAGGGCTAAGTTAATCTGTTCCATGCGAGGGCGGTATCGTGATTTGTTTTAAAGCGGTAAAGGTAGGCGGCGTGGCAAAAACAGACGACCACATGTTGATGTGGTATGTTGGTCCAACCGGCAATGAACCGCTGAAACATACGCCTTAGATTAATTTCCCGGACAAACTTCATATCCGATTTCGCTGACAGGATTTGATGATACTTGGCGGCGGCTGCCTTATTCAAAACGAACCTCCGCGCTTTCTACGGCCAGCTCAATTTCCTCCACCATTGGGTCGGCAGTGTCGGCCGTCAGGTCGGAATAGCTTAGGCGAACGGGTACGCAGCCGCGCAGTAGCCAGCTCATCACCGGCTCATGATTGCGATTGAGCAGTTTGATCACCACATCGCGGGCCTGCACGCCGTAGTTTTGCTCAATATACCATTGATACAGGTCGCTCTGCGGTTTTTCGAGGTGGCGGCGCAGCACGATGTTGTTCACATGGCCTTCGCCCGGTTCAATGAGCGGCGTACCGCTTTTGCTGCTGCCGTAGCGGGTTTCCACGATGTTGCGCCAGAGCGTCAGGCCGCCGACGGAGAAAAAGGTGGTGTCGAAATTTCCGCCGATTTCGACTTGGAAGTGGTGATCGAGAAGCATATGTGATCGGTTTAGTTTTGAATGACTTGCTCACAAAGTTCTGAAAATCACCGCACTTTCCCAAATTCAAGGTACTTTTGCCTACATAAATTACCACTCGTCCATGCGCCACATGCTACCGCTCCTGCTCCTGTACTTTACCGCCAATACGTTGTTCGCCCAAAAGCCCGTCCCCGGCCCGGAATGGTGCGCCGAGCGCCATCAACACGCCCCGCCAACACCACCCGCCGCCGACCTGCGCAGCGACTCCGTGGACCTGCTGCTAACTGACATCACGCTCGACATCCGGCAGGCCCCTACCCTCTCCGCCACCGCCGATATCTACCTCAAAACCCTGCTCGACGGCGTCGCCAGCCTCACCTTCGACCTGCAAGGCTTCAACGTCAGCGCCGCCACCTGGAACGGCACAAGCATTGCCACGCAGAAAATCGGCAATCAGGTGCGCCTGATCCTGCCCGCTCCCCTGCCCGCAGGCACGGAAGGCACGGTGCAGCTCGTTTACAGCGGCCAGTCGTTTCTGGATGCCACCGGCTGGGGCGGCATGTACAACACCGGCGGCTATACGTTCAACCTCGGCGTCGGGTTCGATGCCGACCCGCATTCGCTGGGTCGCGCCTGGTTCCCCTGCTTCGATAACTTTGTAGAACGCTGCGCGTTTAAAATAAAAATCATCAGTCCGGCCGCCAAACCCGCCTGGTGCAACGGCACGCTGCTCCAGGATGAAACCTGGCCCGACGGCAGTCGCGCCCGCACCTGGCAACTCGACGAAAATATCCCCAGCTACCTCGCCTCCTTCGCCGCCGGCCCCTACGTCGCCTGGCAACGCGTAGTAGACGGCATCCCGGTCGAAATTGCCGCCACCGCCGCCGATACCAACAAAGTACGCAACACCTTTCAGCACCTGCCCGAAGCCCTCGCCTGTTACCAATACTGGTACGGGCCGTATAAATGGCCGCGAATCGGGTACACGCTTGTGCCCTTCAATTCCGGTGCAATGGAACACGCCACTAATATCGCCATCATGCGCTCCGCCATCGACGGTTCACTCGGCTTCGAAACCCTCTGGGCACACGAGCTGAGCCACCATTGGTGGGGCGATCTGGCCACCTGTTCCACCGCCGAAGACATGTGGCTCAACGAAGGCTGGGCCTCTTTTTCCGAACATCTGTTCACGGAATGGACCTACGGAAAACCCGCCTACCGCAAGGCCGTACGCGATAATTTCCTCGACGTACTCCAAACCGCCCATATCAATGAAGGCGGCTATCGCGCTGTATCGGGCCTGCCCCATAACCTCACTTACGGCAAACACGTGTACAACAAAGGCGCCGTGGTGGCCCACAACCTGCGCAGCTACCTCGGCGATTCGCTCTTCCGTCAGGGCATGCGCGTTGCTATGGAACAAACGAGTTTCAGCGACTGGAGCAGCGCCGAATTCCGCGACAAACTCATCGCTGCCACGGGCCAGACGGCACTGCTCAACGCCTTTTTCAAAGATTGGGTTTTCAGCCCCGGTTTTTCGCATTTCAGTGTGGATTCTTTCCGGGTTACGCCAGTTTCAGGCGGCTTTGATTGCGCCGTATTTGTGCGGCAAAAACTGCGTGGCGCCACGCAGCTCCACCAGCAAGTGCCGCTCACATTGGCGTTTGCAAAACCGGATCATAGCATGAGTTTTCAGCGTGCTGTAGCCAATGGCGAACACAGCGAACTACATTTTACCCTGAGTGAAATACCGCGTTTTGTTTGGGTAAATGTCAATCAGGAACTCAATATCGCCCGGGCCGACTGGCAGGGAACGCTTAAAAATACCGGCGCGGTCAACTGTGCGCCTGCAAAAATGGATCTCACGGTGACAACTTTACCCGATTCCGCTTTTATGCGGGTGGAGTACCATTTTGTCGCGCCCGACGATGATGCCATCAGTAATCCGCTGAATTACCGCCTTACCAAGCGCTATTGGAGCATTGAGGGCGATTTGCCTGTGGGTTTTAAAGGCGATTTCCGCATTTCCTACGACGGGCGCGGTGGCAGCGACCTGCTGGATTCCGAGTTGTTTGCCCTAACCGGCCCCCTGGAAGACAGTATTCGTTTGCTCTATCGCCCCGCAGCGGGATACCCCTGGCAGGAATACCCAAATTACCAAAAAAACACGTTAGGAGCCGCCAACAACAAACACGGCATGCTCCTTGCAAGTACATTTTTACCCGGTCAGTATACCATTGGAAAAGGGGCTGTTGCGGTCTCGGCAAAAGCGCCGCTGCCCAATTTGCTTTTTGCAAAAATAACCCCTAATCCCGCCCAAAATCTGGCCCGCGTGGAAGCCGGAACACCATTTAGTGAAATCCGTGTTTTTGATGCAGCAGGCAAACAGGTGGTATATCGAAATTTTTCCGAAACCCAACGCTATGAGTTGGATGTAGCCCGATTGGAAGCAGGTTTGTATCGTGTGGTGCTTCGCGGGGCGCAGGCGACGGGTTCGGCAGCGCTGAGTATTGTGCGCTGACAACAGACGCATTTTTCACAATTGTTGTTCATATATGTTATCAAATCAAAACAGGAAAACGCTATTCCATTGCTTCATCGGTCGTCCCGTACTGAACCATTTGATTAAAAAGAGCCTCAAAACCATCCTTTTGCTTTGTGTTGTACAGGGTTTGTCGGCACAGGGATTTACCGTTACCCCCTCTGTCCCCCTGAGTGCGGACGCGAAGGCGATTGGTAAAAAAATTGCGGAAGCCTACGGCTCCGACCCGGCAGTGATTGAGGACTTTATCTATGAAGCGCAGGAATTAGAACGGCACAAGGGCATTCCGGCCCCGGCATTTATTGCCATTACAATTCTGGAATCACGCGGTTTTTCCAGTTATCTGTTCCGCAATTCCAAAAACCCGTTCGGCATGAAAGGCTGGCCGCCTTATGCCGGAAAAACCTTTACCATGTGGCATGAAGGGGAAATGACGCCTTTCCGCGCCTATCACAATGCGGCTGAGGCATTGGTGGATTTTGAAGCTTTTTTGCGCAGCCGCAAATGGTTTAAAGATGCATTTGCCTGCAAAGCATATGATTCCAACGGCTTCATTACCAGCCTGATGGCCAATAAAACGCGCAAAGAGCCTGGCTACTCCGCCGACCCCAAATGGGGCGACAAAGTGCGTTCCATCATTCAGCGGTTTGAATTAGATAAAATACGGGTCACGAAAAAGCCCGCCGCTAAACCTTCCACAAGCGTAAAAACAACACCTCCAACGCCAAAAACAGGAGTGCGAAAATAAGACACCAGCGCCACAGCACAATGCCCCGGCTCTGTTCGTCTACCACCTGGGTAAAGCTGGCCGCAGCGTTGGTTGCCAATACTTTAAAATTGGCAGACAGCCCTTCGGTCAGCTTGTCTTCATCGGTATAGCTGAGATCGCTTTCTTTGCGGTCAAAGTTGTAGGCGTATTCTGCCAGGGTGCTGTCGCTGCGCAGGCGCAACTGGTACCAACCCGCGTCGCGCACCTGCGTGCCGGGTGTGAGCAGTACTTTGGCGCCAAGAATACGTTGTTCCGGAATAAACTCTGCGCCATCACCTCCGGCTTGTGCCGCTTGTCCGGGGGCAGCCTGTAAAGCCGGTTTGAACTGTCGCAGTTTATACACCATTTCGCCGGAAGCAGCTTGTTGGTGGTTGGCTTCCAGCACTTCATCTTTACCGATAAAATAGGCAATTTGCCTTGCTTTGGTGCCTGCAACCGCCATTTTGAAGAGCATGGGGACAAATATTTCGGCGTTGCGCACCAGGTCGTTTACCTGTTCATTTAAAGGGGCGGCACAGAAATACAGTGCGCCGCTTTTTTGCGGAAATTTGGCCAGCATGGCGCTGCCGTCGCGGTAACTGATGATGTGTTCGCCGCTGTTGGGCGCCAGTTTATAGTTGCCCTGGGTGTTGGGCAGGCGCAGGTTGGCGCTTTTATTCAAATACACATCGCTGAACACAAATTCCTCGGTATTCAGTTGTCCGCCCTGGCGCGGAGTCGGCTCATAAGCGCCCATAGCGCCGCTGCCAAAGGCGCCGAGCAGGCTGTTGTAGCTGCCCTGATCGGCATTTTGTGCCGGAAAAATAAGCACATTGCCCCCGTTGTCGGCAAAGGTTTTCAATTCTTGTGCCAGGCCGGAAGAAATATTGCTTACTTCATTGAGAATGATGAGGTTGTAATTTGGAAAACGCGAGTAGTCGAGTGCGCGCGCATCGGCCTGATCGAGCTTTAAGTAGCCGGCGCCGGCAAAGGCGCTGCCGAGATATTTATTCGGCGTCAGTCCGTTAATGGCAAGCAGGTTGATTTGCTGCGCAACGGAAAATGTGATGTAGTAGTCGTCGTCGAATTGAACAGGGTAGTCGGAGACCGAAATTTTAGCCTCATGCAAGCCCGGATGCAGGATGTTGAAGCTGACGGTATCAATGCGGTTGCTGCGCGCCGGAATTTTGAGCGCGCCCACGGGTTTGGTCTGGTTGTCGTGCGTGAGGGTCAGGCGGATTTCTTCGGCATCTTCATCGCTGCGGTTGCTGACTTTTACCAATAAATTGGCCGGCTGGTTGAGAATTTGCACCGGATTTTCAAACCAGACACTGTCAATTGATACATTGTTTTCCTGCACGGCGCGCATGGGCACGAGATAAACGTCGAGCAGGGTATCTTTAAAATTGCGGATGGTATTGACGTTTTGCTGGTAATCGCTGATCACAAAGGCGATTTTATTTTCCTGTTTGCCGGTGTTGAGGCATTGCTGCTGGCGAATGAGCGCCTTGTCGAGATCGCGGGAAGTCGGGCTGAGTTGTATTTCATCAATACGGACGAGCGCGTCTTCTTTGCTGATAAGCCGTTGGTCGCGGCCTTCAAAGTCATTGCTGAGTACCTGGAAACGGTCTTCCGGACGGAAGGCCTGCACGATGTCGCGGGCGCGTTGTTTGGCCAACTCCAGCAGGGGTGCATTTTGTGATAAAGTACCCATACTGAAAGAGTTATCGACAAATACGCTCACCGCTTTTTCGCCCTTTTTCACTTCAGCGCCTTGCGGAATGAAGGGCTGTGCGAAGGCAAGCACCAGGAAAGCCAGCGCTAAGCAGCGGGCCAGCAATACCAAAAGGTTGCGCAGGCGGCGCGCATTGTTGGTCTCCTCTTTGACCTCCTTTAAAAAGCGGACATTGGTGAAGTATACTTTCCGGAAACGCCGGAAGTAAAACAGGTGAATCAGAATAGGGACGGCCAGAACCGCCAGTGCGCCCAAAAACGCGGGATATACAAACTGCATGCGTCAAATCTCGTTACGAACTGCAAAAATGCGTATTTTTCAGCAAAGGAACAGCATGAACGTTACCAAGGTTGCAGGAGATCGTAAAAAGTGACGATATTCGCACCCGCAAACGATTCTTATGCAGGCTTACCACGATTTACTTCGCCATATTCTCGATCAGGGCGCCCGAAAAACCGACCGTACCGGCACCGGCACCATCAGTGTATTCGGGTATCAGATGCGCTTCAACCTCGCTGAAGGTTTCCCGCTGCTCACCACTAAAAAGGTACACCTCAAAAGCGTTATTTATGAGCTTTTGTGGTTCCTGCGCGGCGATACCAATGTGCAATACCTGAAGGAAAACGGCGTCTCCATCTGGGATGAATGGGCTGCGCCCGATGGCGAACTCGGCCCTGTGTATGGCAAACAGTGGCGCTCCTGGGCCGCGCCCGATGGCCGTACCATCGACCAGATCGAAGATGTGCTGCAAACCCTGCAAAAAAGTCCCGACAGCCGCCGCATGATCGTCAGCGCCTGGAATGTCGCCGACCTGCCCGATATGGCCCTTATGCCCTGTCATTGCCTGTTTCAGTTTTATGTAGCCGACGGCAAACTTTCCTGCCAGCTCTATCAGCGCAGCGCAGATGTATTTCTCGGGGTGCCGTTTAATATCGCCTCCTATGCCCTGCTGACCATGATGATGGCGCAGGTAACAGGTCTGGAGCCGGGCGAATTCATCTGGACCGGCGGCGACACCCACCTCTATCTCAATCACCTGGAACAGGTAAACCTGCAACTCAGCCGCGCCCCCCGCGCCCAGCCGACCATGCAACTCAATCCGGAAATCCGGAGTCTTTACGACTTCAAATTTGAAGATTTTACCCTCCTGGGTTACGATCCCTGGCCGGGCATCAAAGCGCCCGTGGCCATTTAAAACACTAAAATACTAAAACACAAAAACAAATACACACATGAAAAAAGCACTTTTGCTTGTTCTGATGATGGCCGTTTGTGCAGCTACGGCACTCGCACAAGGTAAAAATCCGGCAAATCTGGATAAAAAAGACATGAAACCGGCTGTGGAACTGAAAAACTTAGCCGATAGCGCCAGCTACGCCTGGGGACAAGTACTGGCCACCAGTATCAAACGCCAGGCCGGCGAGGATTTTAATGAAGAACTCTTTTATGTCGGCCTGCGCGCTGCCATGGCCGAAGACAGCCTCCTGTTCAGCAACGAGCAGGCCAATCAGGTGTACAGCGGTTATGTGCGCAAAATGCAGCAAATCATCAATGAGCGCTTTGTTAAAACCAATAAAGCCTATCTGGAGAACAACAAAAAACGCAACGGCGTAACCGTAACGGCCAGCGGTTTGCAGTATGAGGTCATGAAGCGTGGTACAAGTAATGTACAACCCGGCCCCACCAGCAAGGTGAAAGTGCATTACCACGGCACGAATATTGACGGTACGGTGTTCGACAGCAGTGTAGAGCGCAATCAGCCCATCGAATTTGGCCTCAATCAGGTAATCAAAGGCTGGACCGAAGGCGTGCAGCTGATGCGCATAGGCGATAAATTCCGCTTTGTCATTCCGGCCGAACTGGCTTATGGCGACCGTTCGCCTTCGCCCAAAATCAAAGCCAATTCTACCCTTATTTTTGAGGTGGAACTGCTTGATATTACCCAATAAAATTCAGTTATGGATCAATATACGCGTTTCCGCCTGCCGATTATGGTGTTGGTTTACGTCATACTGCGCTTTTTCGGCGGTTCATTCGGCAGTTTAGTGCTGTACCCTGTGGTACTGATGGTCACTTTTTTACATGAATTTGGCCATGCCCTTGGCGCCTTGCTCACGGGCGGCAATGTACTGGAATTGGTGATCAATGCCGATGGCAGCGGATACACCAAATCGCAGGGCGGAAACGCGGCTATTATCCTGATGGGAGGTTACCTGGGAAGCGCCATTTTGGGCAATATTTTGCTTTACATTGGCGTCAAGAAGCGCAGCTGGGCCCAAAGGGCGCTTATTGCACTGGCTTTTATGATGGCCCTGTGCAGTATCATCTGGTTCCAGACCATACAAACCACCCTTATTTTATGCGCATTTTCCGTCTCCCTGTTCTTTATCGCCTACAAAACCACGTTTGATCAGGATGTACTGCTCTTTTTGGGCATCGCCACGGTGCTGTACATTATTCAGGATTTTAACGTAGGCCCAAGCAGCGATCTGGAGCAATACGAGCAGGTTGTGGGCATTTTCAGCGCCAAAGTCTGGCGTTATTTCTGGCTGCTGCTGGTGGTGCTCATTACCCTTTGGAACCTGCGTAAGATATTCGGCAACTTCACGACAAGGGCGCGCGCATGAGAAGTTTTTTTGCAAAAATCCCCTTGCGCATTCTCTCGCACGCCGTTGCAGGCTATATGTTGCTTGCTTTTGTATGGTGGTCGGTGCATCTCTGGCGTCAGGACGAACGCCTGTTTGAAGTCAAAAAACAGCTGCTGGAACTTCGCTTCAACAAGGATAATCGCGGTTTGAACCAAACGCAGTTTGAGGAGACGCGGGAATATAAAACCCTCGTATATGAGCGCGACCGCGCGCACCGCATGATTGCCAGTGAGGCTATTTTTTTTACCGCCTGTCTGTTTTTCGGCACCTGGGTCATCAATCGGAGCGCCAGAAGGGAAACCGCCCTGGCCCGACAGCGCCGCAACTTTATGCTCAGCATTACCCACGAGCTGAAATCGCCCATCGCTTCCATGCGCCTGGTACTGGAAACCCTCGCCAAACGCCAACTCGAACGCCCGCAGGTTGAAACCCTTTGCCAGAACGGCCTGCGCGACGCCGCCCGTCTGCAAACCCTGGTGGAAGACCTCTTGCTGGCGGCACGCCTCGAAGACAACTGGCGGCCCCTGCCCGAACCGGTACACCTCGAAGACCTCGCCCACGATGCCGTGGCCCGCTTGCAGGTGCGTTTCCCGGATCGGCACATTGAACTGGATATTCCGGACGACCTGCCACCCATCCGCGCCGATCGCTCGGGCCTGACCTCCGTGGTGATGAATTTACTGGAAAATGCGGTTAAATATTCGCCCGAAGATACCACTGTACAGATGTCTGCCAAAGCCGCCAACGGCATCATTCGCTTTGAAGTAAGCGATCAGGGCGAAGGAATTCCTGAGGCGGAACGCCGTGCGGTATTTGAGAAATTTTACCGGCTCGGCAATGAAGAAACCCGAAAAGCGACGGGTACGGGGCTGGGCCTGTATATCGTGCAGCACGTATTGCGTGCACACGGCGGCAGCATAGAAATTCAGGAGAATAAGCCGCAGGGCGCGAAATTTGTCGTTACAATGAATTATGCGTGATACTGAAAATACGCGCAAATACAATAATTGACGACCAACAGGCACAATGAACAAAAGCCATCCCGAATACATCAGGATGGCTTTTATTATATGCCGTCGTAAAAAGTGGCTGAATTATTGGTATTTCAGTTCCTTAATGCGTGCTTTTTTACCTACCAGACCACGGAGGTAGAACAGACGGGCACGACGAACGCGACCGCGTTTGATTACCTGAATCTGCGCAACATTGGGGTTGCTGAAAGCAAAAATACGCTCAACGCCCACACCGTGGGAGATTTTGCGAACGGTGAATGTTTTTGTCAGGGCATGTCCTTTAATCTGGATCACCTCACCGCGATAGTCCTGTTCGCGGGTTTTGTCGCCTTCTACAATTTTATACGTTACGATAATCGTATCGCCGGTTTTGAAGGCCGGGAAATTCGGTTCGGTAAGCAGCGTTTGCTGTACAAACTGAACGGCTTCCATCTCTTTCATTGTATGATGTAATTTATTCGTCGTCAAAAATGGAGCGCAAAGGTACAGCTATTCCTCAAATTGCGAAAAAATGCCCTGAATTTTTTCAAAAGATTTTTTGCCGGCAACACGCAAAACCCTTGTACTTTATCTTTGTTTAGCTTTTGGGCAGGGCCATTGCATCAAGTTCGTATCAAAAACCGAAGTAGCAAGGCATAAAATCCCGTACTTTTGCGCGAATGATGAACAGACAAGCCGAGGCTCCGATCCCCACTGCTTTCGGAGGTTTTACAATGGTCGCTTATGCCGACAGCCCCGATGAGCGCATGCCGCATCTCGCTTTTGTAGCAGACGGCTTCGACCCCGCGCAACAACCCGTTGCGGTACGTATCCATTCCGAGTGTATGACCGGTGATGTGTTCGGCTCCCGCCGCTGCGATTGTGGCGAACAACTCCACACGGCGCTGCAATTAGCCGCCGAAAAAAAAGGCGTGGTCATCTACCTGCGCCAGGAAGGCCGCGGCATCGGCCTCATCAACAAACTCAAGGCATATAATTTACAAGACCTCGGCCTCAATACCGCTGAGGCTAATACCCATCTCGGTTTTGATGTGGATGCGCGACAGTACGACTGCGCCATCCGGATTTTGCAAGACCTCGGCATTCAGGCCGTAGAACTGATTACCAATAACCCCGAAAAAGTGGAGGCTCTGAAACGATCACCCATTCAGGTGCTCGGCCGTATTCCCGTCGTCATTCCGCCGCAAGCCGACAGCAAAGCCTACCTGCAAACCAAACAGGATCTGATGGGCCACCTCCTGGGATTATAAGGGCATCGCGTATTTACAAGCCCAACTCCAGCTGTTCCCTGACGAGGTTATAGTAAGCGCCGCGGAGCGTGGTGAGCTGCTCGTGTGTGCCCTCTTCAATAATTTCCCCTTTTTCCAGCACGACGATGTGATCGGCTTTTTTGACGGTACTGAGGCGGTGAGCTACCACTACGACGGTTTTATCGCGAAAAACACCTTCCAGATTTTGCAGAATCTGGCGCTCATTGTGGGCGTCGAGGGCGTTGGTGGCTTCGTCGAAGAAGAAATAGTTGGGTTCTTTATAAATGGCGCGGGCGATGAGCAGGCGCTGCCGTTGGCCCTGGCTCAGGCCGATGCCTTCTTCGCCAATTTTCGTGTTAAAGGCAAGGGGCAGGGTTTCGATAAATTCCTGAATATTGGCCGCCCGGGCGGCGTCGAGCAGGCGTGTGGTGTCGATGTATTCTTCGCCGAGTGCGATATTGCGGGCAATGGTATCGGAAAAAATGAAGCCGTCCTGCATGACCACGCCGCATTGTTTGCGCCAGCTTTCCTGATCGAGGTGGGCCAGATTTAGGTCGCCAACGCGAATACTGCCTTCCTGCGGGGGGTAAAAGCCCAGTAACAGCTTGAGCAGGGTGGTTTTGCCGCTGCCGCTGGAGCCTACAATTGCCAGGGTTTTGCCCTTCGGAATGCGCAGGTTGAGGTGTTGCAGTACCCAGGGGTCGCGCGGGCCGCCATAGCGGAACGATACCTGGCTGAGCGACAGGTCGCCCTTGCTGGGCATCTCCTTGATGCGCGGGTGTTCGTTCGATTCTTCATCCGGGCGCTGGTGAATTTCCTGCATGCGCTCCAGACTGATTTTGGCCTCCTGTGCACTGAGCAGAAACTGCACCAAGGCTTCCAGTGGCGCATTCATGTGGCCGATAATATATTGTACGGCGAGCATCATGCCCAGCGTCATGTCGGAATTGATGACCGCCTGAGCGGCTACTACAGAAATGACGATATTTTTTCCTTCATTGATAAAGGCAGCGCCGGCACGTTGGAGCTGATCGGTGCTCAGGTACTGAACATTAATGCGAAAAAGCTTGGCTTGTATCCGCTCCCATCCCCAGCGTTTCTGGCGTTCGGCATTGTACAGTTTAATATCCTGCATGCCGTTGACCATCTGAATCAGGGTATTCTGGTTTTCGGCCATTTGCTCAAAACGGCGAAAATCCAGCACCCGGCGCCGGCGCAGGAAAAGGGCAATCCAGCCGAAATACAACACTGCCGCCGAGAAGAAAATCAGGAAGATGAGGGGTTGGTAAAAAAACAGGACGCCCCCGAAAATGATCAGATTGACTAAAGAAAACAGGGTCGATAACGACGCTGCCGTCAGGAAGCGCTCCACCCGCTCATTGTCGTAAATCCGCTGGAGCAAATCGCCCGTCATACGCGCATCGAAAAACGACATCGGCAGACGGGTGAGTTTGATTAAAAAATCGGAGATCAAATTGATGTTTACCCTGGAGCCGATATGCAACAAAATCCAGCCCCGAATAAACTCTACCGACACCTGGCTGAGAAACAGAATGGCCTGGGCCAGCAAAACGAGGTATACAAAGGGCAGGTCGTTGAGTTGTACGCCCTTGTCTACCAGCGCCTGCATGAGGAAGGGCAGGATAAGCTGAATGATGCTGCCCACTACCAGGCCGGCAAAAAGCTGAAGGAAGAGGCGGCGATACTGCATAATATAACGCCACAGAAAGCGGATGCCGGAGGGCTTTTTGCTTTCCGATTCGCCCTGGTAGAACTCCGGTGTGGGTTCCAGTACCAGAACAATGCCCTGCGGCTCGGAATTTGAGACGTCGCTGAGCCAGTTGTCAATAAAATCTTCCTGCTTGTAAACGGTTTTGCCTACGGCCGGGTCGGCCACATAAACCTGCTTTTTGTGAATTTTATATACAACCAGAAAGTGATCCTGCTTCCAGTGGGCAATGCAGGGCAAGGGAATATTGTCCTGCAACTGGGCAAACCCTACTTTAATACCGAGGGTTCGGAAGCCGATTTTTTCGGCGGTGTCGGCAATACCGATTAGCGTGACGCCCTGACGGTCCATGTGCGTGCGCTCGCGCAGGAATTCCGCCGAGAAATGCCGGCCGTAGTGCCTGGAAATCATTCGCAGGCAGGCGGCGCCGCAGTCATTGCGGTCGAACTGTTTATAAAAAGGGAACTGTTCGGCCATAAGGTTTTATTGTTGTGTGGCGCATTGTCCGAGCATGGTTCGCACTTCTTCAAGGGTGTAGGGTTTCAGGTCGTTGCCCCAGGAATGCCCGATATAATTCAGCAGGTTGACAAGCGCTACATCTTCCAGTTTAATGCCGGCCATCTGTTCGCTGTACTGTTTTCCGTTAACCATAATGGTATCCTTGAGGCCATAACGCACAATGCAGGCCAATTTGTCGCGGTTGTTTTTCAGGTAATCGGAGTTGGCAATTGGCGGAATCAGTTCCCCAAGCCCCTCCCCGTTGTCCATGTGGCAGTTGGCGCAGTTTGCCTTGTACACCCGCTCACCAATCCGATACGTATTTTCCTCACATTGCGCCAGCAAAATTGCCGACAATATCAATAAAACGCCCTGAACCCGGCGCAGGGTGCCGGCTTTAGGCAGCATATTATTAGATGTCATAGGATTGTTCAACAAAAAATCCTTTTTTAGCGAGAAATTCCAATAACAACGCTTATTCGTGCATTCGTGGCTTTTTTTATTGCTACAAATGTTATTCGTGCATTCGTGGCAACAAAAAATTAAAGCCACGAATGCACGAATAAGCGTTGCTCATTATATTCAGTATCCGAATATTTGTTCGAGTTTGAGGGTTTTAACCGGACCCACGCGACGCAGGTACTGGAAATCGATGCGTTTGCGTTCGCCCATAATGAGCCAGGTATAATTTCGGCCTTTGATGCGTTCGCGCTGGAAGCGGATCAGGTCTTCGGCTGTGGCATTTTGCAGGCGGTTATAAACAGCCTGGCGGATGTCTTCATTCAGGAAGCCGCGTTGCTTGTTGCTGCGCCAGCTCCAGAAAAGATCGGATTTGGCAATGCGGCTGCCGGCAATTTGCTTGAGCACACTCTGACGGGCGTATTCAATCTGGGGCAGCGACACCGGCATATCTTCCAGGATTTGTTCAAAAGCCTCTACGGCATCGCGGAGTTTGTCGGGCTGCGTACCCACATACGCTTGCAGGAAATGCGCATTGCGTTTTTTCTGCGGCGATGCAGCAAAAGTATATGCAGAATAGGCCAGCGCCTTGGATTCCCGGATTTCCTGGAATACAATAGACGACAAACCGTATCCAAAATACTGATTGTACCATTCCGACATGGCGTATTCTTCCAGGTCAAATTGCGGCGTACCTTTCGACAGTAACATCAGATCGACCTGCACCATCGGGAAGTCCACAAACAATACGGCGCTGCGCTTGGTATCGCGTTCGGGGTAGCGCTTGCCTTTGGGCGCAGCAATCAGATTGAGTCCCGCAGGCACATGCTGCGCGCGCAGCTGCTCCGTCACTTGGGCCACACGCAATGGGCCGAGGTAAAACACTTCATGGCGGTATTGGCGCAAACTGTGCAATAAATTGGTCAGTTCGGCCGGTTGCAGGGCTTCAAGTGCCTCCTTGCTGAGTTTGTCGGAAAAAGGCGACAAGGGGCCGTATTTAGCATAACTGGCCAACGCCTGCGTCAGCACAGTGCGTTTGTCGAGCTTGTCGTTCTCGCGGCGCAGCAGGATATCAGCCACTAAATTTTGCAGCGCCTCCGGGTTGGGCTGCGCATCAGACAGCAGGTGCTCCATCAGCGAGAGGGCTTCTGAAAAAGACTCTTCCAAACCGCTGAGGGTGATGCTGAAATGGTCGTCGTAGCAATTTACCGAAAAATGCGACCCGATCCGGTAAAAAGCCTGCTGCATCTGGGTGCTGCTGTATTTAGAGGTACCCAAAAATTGCAGATATTGGGCCAGAATGCTCAGGCGTTTGTCGCTGGATTTTCCAATTTCAATATTATAGGAAAGACGGAAAATGCGACTGTTTTTATCCTGAATACTGCGCAAGGTGATGCCGGGTGCGAGTTTGGTATTTTTAATGGCCTTTTTAAAATCAACAAACTCCGGCTGAATATCCGGTGTGGCCTTGCTCAAAAACTGTTGCGCATACGCAGAAGCATCGGCCCGGTTGACCTCAATAGGAGTAATAGGCGGTTTTTCCACTTTCATCACCGACGCGTCCTCCCCGATATGCTTGTAAATGGCGGCGTAGTTGTTGTCGCGCAGATAACGCTTGGCCAAATCAACCAGATCGGCCTTGCTCAGTGCGCTGAGCTTATCCCAACGCTTCACGACGTCGGGCCATTCCACACCAAGCACATACGAAGAAGTGATCAGCGCGGCGCGACCCTGATTTTTTTCAAAATCGCGGGTTTCCGTAAATTTCATGTCTTTGATGACGGCCTCTGGCAGCCAGTCCTCAAATTCCCCCCGGGTAAGTTTCTGCACTTCTTCGAGCAGCAGTTTTTCAACGGCTTCCAGTGACTGCCCTTCGCGGGGCTTGCCATGCAGCACCAGGTAGGCGTGGTCTTCGTGGATGCGCGGATAAGCATATACTTCGAGCAATTGCTGCCGTTGCATGAGGTTGAGGTCGAAAAGCCCGGCCTGGTAGTTGTGCAGGAGGCCGGTAAGCATGGGCAGCGCAAGGGTATCGGCTGCATTGGCGCCCGGAAAGCGCCAGACCAACTCTACCCAGGGCGATTCCGTACCGTACACATCGCGCTGGGTGCGCGCGCTGAGTTCGGGTTGTGGTTCCGGCTTGAAGGGAGGCAGCTTCCGGGGTTGCGATTGCCCGAAATAACGTTCGGCAAGCTGCACCACCTGATCGGGGTCAAAATCGCCGGCCATAATTATGGCCATGTTATTCGGGACGTAATATTGCTCAAAAAAGCGGTAAATATTGGTTTGCGAAGGATTTTTGAGGTCTTCGCCACGGCCCAGCGTGGTTTGGGTGCCGTAAGGGTGGGAAGGCGTCAGGATTTCAGCCCAGGCCTTGGAAACCTTGCGAAAATCGCGGTCCTGACTGATATTGTATTCTTCAAAAACCGTTTCTAATTCCGTGTGAAAAAGGCGCAAGACAGGGCGGCGGAAGCGTTCGCTTTCGAGGGCAAACCAGCGTTCCACTTCATTGGAAGGAATATCGTTGACGTACACGGTTTGCTCCACCCAGGTGTAGGCATTGGTGCCTTTAGCGCCCATAGCCGACACTAATTTATCGTATTCATTGGCGGCGGCGAATTTGGCGGCTTCAAAGGAAAGCGCATCAATTTCGGCGTACAGCTGGCGTTTTTTTTCCGGATCCTGTTCGCGCCGATGTTCTTCGAAGCGTTGTTCGATGCGGTCGAGCAGCATTTTTTCCTGCGCCCAGTCGAGGCTGCCAAGCTGGTCGGTACCTTTAAACATCATGTGTTCAAAGTAATGCGCCAGCCCCGTGGTGTCGGCCGGATCATGTTTGCTGCCGGCGCGCACGGCGATTTCGGTGTAAATACGCGGTTCGGCTTTATTGACGGAGAGAAACAGGCGAAGTCCGTTGGAAAGGGTGTACATTTTCACCCCAAGCGGGTCTTTTTTGACTGTTTTAAAGGACACTTTGCCGGAAGTATTGGTCAGATTATCTGTAAACATAGTATTGGAAGGAGTTCAGGCCCGCAAATCGTATAAAAGCGGGTAAAGTTACGTAAAAATCTGTGACATAACGCCAGGTATTTAAAAGTGTTTTAAATCAGGGCGGTAAAAAGCGGTACCTGCCATGCCGGCGCTTGTGTAATTTTTATGTCAAGGTGCAGTGAAAACGGCTCCAACATGCTTTTGTTTAGAATTGGTCTTAATAAATTTGCGCCATCATTTATCGATCAAACAAATAAACACATGCTTACAACACGTTCCCTTTTGCTTATGCTTTTGGCAAGCATTTCATTTTTTGCCTGCCAGAAAGACGAAAAAACACCCCTCGCCATCCCGGAGACCTACCTCAGCCCTGAATTCAGTACCAATACACCACTCGAAACAGG
Source organism: Chitinophagales bacterium (assembly GCA_017303875.1). Classification (GTDB taxonomy): domain Bacteria; phylum Bacteroidota; class Bacteroidia; order Chitinophagales; family Saprospiraceae; genus M3007. The sequence goes on from JAFLBP010000013.1 coordinate 45,640, forward strand.
TTATGCCAATGCCTTGAACGCTTTGGTGAATGAGGCCAAAAAAGGCCGTACCACCGGCACCGTGGTAGATGCCGCGCAACTGGAAAATCTGTATAAAACCGGCGGCCTCGACCTCATTACCACACCTTATTATAATGGTCGGCTGATTGGCGCCAACGGATTTTTTGGCGAGTTGGCCAAGGCCAGCGGCAATGTTTACACGCCGGGCTCTCCGAGCGGACAAGGCGGCACCCTTGGCGGGTATCTTTTTGATGAAAACGGCCTCGAAATGGAGCAAATGATTGAAAAAGGTTTGTTCGCTGCGGCTTTTTACAACTATGCCACCACGCTGATGTCGGGTGAAATTTCTCCCAAACGTGTGGACCAGCTCATTGCCATTTACGGTGCGCACCCGGATTTTCCGAACACACCTACTGCCGGAAAAGCGGCCAATCCCGACCGCTTTATGGCCAACTACGTCGCTCGCCGCGATAAAAACGACGGCCAGGGCATGTATACGCAAATGAAAAAACATTTCATCACCCTGCGCGCTGCCGTAGAGGCCGGTGAAAAATACAACGAAGAGCGCGATGCCGCACTCGAAGGTATTCAACTGACCTGGGAAAAAATCAACGCTGCCACTGTTGTCAACTATTGCCACAGCGTAATCAGTACCATGAGCGCTACCAATACCAGCGATGCCGACAAGGCCAAAGCCCTGCATGCCTACGGCGAATGTGTGGGTTTCCTGCACGGCTGGCGCACGGTTTCGGCCGACTTCAAGGTGCTCAGCGATGCGGAAATTGATCAATTATTAGTACTGCTGAATGCGCCTTATAATACGACGCCGACATCGTATACCTTTGTGACGGATCCGGTGAACCAACTGCCGAAATTGACGCAAATCATCACAACCCTTCAGCAAAAATTCGGTTTTACGAACCAGGAAATCGAAGATTTTAAAAATAACTGGGTTGCAGTACAAGGGCGATAAGAGCTTCTCCGCGCTGAGGCGTTAGGCCTAACGCCTCAGCGCGGGTAAACCGTAAGCCCTGGAAAATTTGCTTTTCCGCCTCAAACATTTTTACTGAAAAAATCCGCACATGAAATACGCTGTTTCTTACCTCCTGATTTTTACCCTCTTGCTGGGTATGGGCGCCTGTGGCGACAACAACAAGCCTTCCGGCAATAATTTTGACCGTCGGGGCATGCTGACGCATTTTGCTGAACAAATAATAGTGCCGGCCTACACCGATGCACGCGAACAGGCGACCCTGATGGAGCAGGAATGGCAACTGTTTGAGGCAGATCCTACGGAATTGCGTTTGTGGAATGTGCAACAGCGCTGGTTTACGGCCTATTCGGCTTTTCTGAAAGTATCGGCGTTTAATTTTGGTCCGGCGGCAGAGTCGGGGCTGAACAAAAGCCTCGCCGAGGAACTGGCGACCTTCCCGGTCAGCAGTACCAAAATTGAAAACTACATCAGCGCCAACGACACGACGTTTAATAATTTCGACCGCGACACCCGCGGTTTTATGGCGCTCGACTACCTGTGGTTTAAAGCCGATGCGGCCACACTTACGGCCGAACTGCGCGACAACCCCAATCGGCGCCTGTACGTGAGTGCAGTGCTGCGCCACCTGCGGGAGTCTTTGCAAACAGTGCTGAACCGCTACACGCTTTATCGGCAGGAATTCCCGAACAACAACGGTACCGATGCGGGCAGTTCCACTTCCGCGCTGTACAATGAATTTGTAAAAAGCTTTGAAGTGGCCAAAAACTTTAAAGTGGGGCTTCCGGCAGGTAAACGCCCGGGCCAAACCCAGGCAGAACCGCAAAAAGTGGAAGGATATTACTCCGCCCGCTCGCTGGAACTGCTCAGGATTCATTTGTTTGTGCTCCAGGATATTTACTACGGTCGCGCGCCTGGCAACGACGGCGTGGGCTTCAAAGAATACCTCGACGCAGTGGCTGGCGGCCCGGATTTGGTGAGTGCCACCGAAGGTCAGTGGGCGCAGGTAAAAATCGCGCTGAACGCCCTGCCGACCGATCGCCCGCTGTCGCAGCTGATCGCTGAAAACGATAGCCGCGTGGATGCGCTGCACACCGAACTGCAAAAAATGACCCGTTTCTGGAAAAGCGATATGTCGTCCCTGCTTGGCATCGCCATCACGTACAGCAGCGGCGACGGAGACTAATTCTTCTAACGATGAATGATGAATGATGAATTGATTTTTAATGCTTGATGCTTGATGTTTGATTTTGTATAAATACTTGAAAATCAACCCAACATCCAAAATCAAAAATCAATTCATCAATTCATCATTCATCATTCATCGTTCATCGTTCAAAAAACATGGTTTCTCCACGCTTTTTACATACCGCATTTCCCATTGCGCCATTAGTCAGCTTTCGGCTGGTTTTTGGGGCGGTGATGCTGTTCAGCACCTTGCGGTTTTGGTATTTAGGCTGGATTGAGGAACATTTTTTACAGGCAAAAATTCATTTCAAATATTTCGGGTTCGAGTGGGTGCAGGTGTTGCCGGCCGAGTGGATGTACGCCTTACATGCGCTGATGGCTTTGGCCGCATTGGGTATTATGCTGGGGGCATTTTACCGGGTTTCGGCAGCGGTATTTTTCCTGAGTTTCACGTATGTACAGCTCATAGACCTGACCTATTACCTCAACCATTATTATTTTGTTTGCCTGACGAGCCTGCTGCTCATTTTTGTGCCGGCCAACGGGCGTTTTTCCGTAGATGCCTGGCGAAAAGGCCGTGTGCAGATGACTGTGCCGCGCTGGACCATTCTCATTTTTCAGGCGCAGATTGCGCTGGTATATTTTTATGCCGGCATTGCCAAAATCAATTACGCGTGGCTGATAGAAGCCATGCCATTGCGCATCTGGGTGCCAGCCAACGATGCGTTGCCCCTGGTCGGGCCGCTGATGCGCTGGGAATGGACGCCCTGGGTATTCAGCTGGGCGGGCATGTTGTACGACACCACGATTGTGGCTTGGCTTTCCTGGCCGCGCACGCGCCTGTTGGCGTATTTATCGGTCATTTTTTTCCACGGCATTACGGGTATGATGTTTCAGATCGGGGTATTTCCGATTGTGATGATCGGGGCGACCTGGGTTTATTTTTCGCCGCGTTTCCACGAGCGTTTATTGGCGTTTTTGGAGCGGCGGGTCAGAATACCGTCAGGATTGCCGGTCGCGACAACTGTCCCCCCTTATTCACGCGTACTTTTGTGGCGCAATGGATTGCTGGCGGCGTATTTCGCCTTTCAGTTGCTGTTTCCCTGGCGTTATTTGTTGTATCCCGGCAACCTGTTCTGGACGGAAGAGGGCTACCGGTTTTCGTGGCGCGTGATGTTGATGGAAAAAGCCGGAACTGCCATTTTTTATGTAAAAGATGGCAAAACAGGTCGGGAAGGCGTAGTGGATAATAGCGAATTCCTGTGCGCCCATCAGGAAAAACAAATGTCCATGCAGCCCGATATGATTTTGCAATACGCGCATTTTTTAGCCGAATATTACCAAAAACAAGGACTCGAAAACCCCACCGTGCGCGCTGAAGTATATGTAACCCTCAATGCCCGTACCAGCCGCTTGCTGTTTGACCCGCAGCTGGATTTGTGCAAAATAAAAGATAGCTGGGCGCCAAAAACCTGGCTCAGCCCTTATCAATGATATGAACGCACCCGCCGACACGATGCAATTTCGTACCCTGCTCATGGCCGCCTGCCTGGCGCCGCTCAGCCTCTGCGCCCAAAGCAATACGCCGCACCCACCCCAGCCCTCCCTGAGAGGAAGGGAGATTCCGCATTCCGCATTCCCCATTCCGCATTCCCAAGACTCCCTCATTCCGCATTCCGCATTCTCCATTCCGCATTCCCAAGACTCCCTGCCGCCTGTTGATACCCTCAAAGACGGGCAATTCAAGCAGGTGACCATTAGCGCCAAACGGGAGGAATTGCTGGGCATCGCACGCCTGCGCGGGGTGGAGGGCGTCACGATTTATGAAGGCAAAAAAAGTGAGGTGGTGCTGCTGCCCAATGTGACGGCCAATACGGCAACCAACAACAGTCGTCAGGTTTTTGCGCGGGTGGCTGGACTGAATATCTGGGAATCTGATGGCGCGGGTTTGCAACTCGGCGTGGGCGGTCGCGGTTTGAGTCCGAATCGAACCAGTAATTTCAATACCCGTCAGAACGGTTACGACATCAGCGCTGATGCCCTCGGTTATCCCGAAAGCTACTACACGCCGCCCACCGAATCGCTTACACGCATTGAGGTGGTGCGCGGCGCAGCTTCTTTGCAATACGGCACCCAGTTTGGGGGCATGCTCAATTTTATCATGGAACAGCCGCCACACGACGGCGGGCCGATCAATTTCCGGAGTCGCCAGACCATCGGCTCCTGGGGATTTATCGGTTCTTTCAACAGCCTTCACGGCACGACTGAAAACGGCAAATTGGGTTATTATGCCTTTTATCAGCATAAAAGCGGCGATGGCTGGCGGCCCAATTCGGGTTTTGAGGCCAATACGGGCTACCTCGACCTGCATTATCGCCCGACGGCAAAGACAGAAATCGGACTGGAGATTACCAAAATGCGCTATCTGGCCCAACAGCCGGGCGGCCTGACCGATGTGCAATTCGAGCAGGATGCGCGCCAGTCGTTTCGTGTGCGCAACTGGTTTGCCGTCGACTGGAACCTCGCCTGTCTGGCCATTGACCACAAACTGGGAGACAACACCAAGCTCAACAGCCGCTTTTTCGGGCTGAGTGCTTCGCGGCAGGCACTGGGCAACCTGGCGCCGGCCAATTATGTGGATTTTGGACAAAACCGCGACCTGATTGAAGGGCAATTCCGCAATTATGGCAATGAAACCCGTGTGCTGCATCGCTATTTGCTGTTTGGCCAAGCGCATCACTTGGCTACCGGTTTTCGCCTTTATCGGGGCGTTACGGAAGCCCGGCAGGGCGAAGCCGACAAGGGCAGCGACGCGAATTTCAGTTTTTTAAATCCCGAAAATGTAGAGAAATCGGACTATCAGTTTCCGAACGACAACTACGCGGCATTTGCAGAAAATATCTTTCGTTTGTCGGAGAAATTTTCCCTCACGCCCGGTATTCGTTTTGAATACATCCGCACCCGGGCGGCGGGTTACTACAAACAACGCGTGTTCGACCTCGCCGGCAACCTTGTGGCCGAAAACCGCCAGACGGAGAGTCTGGATCGGCGGCGCGCGTTCCTGCTCATGGGCCTGGGAGCATCGTGGAAAACCGGCCCCGGGCGCGAGTGGTATGCCAATGCATCGCAAAACTACCGCGCCATCAACTTCAGCGATTTGCGCATCGACAATCCGAATGGCCGGGTAGATCCGAACCTGAAAGATGAACGCGGTTATACCTTAGATCTGGGCTGGCGCGGCCGTTTTGGCGGTTGGCTGTACGCCGACGCTACGGCTTTTTACATAGCTTATAAGGATCGGATTGGGCAATTGCTGCGCGCCGATCAGCCGCCACTGTACAATGATTATCGCCTGCGCACCAATATTTCCGATGCGCGCAATATCGGGCTGGAAACCTTCGCCGAAGCCAACCTCTGGCATTTTGTACGGCCGGGCGACAGCCTGCGGCACCTCACCATTTTTGCCAATATTGCCTATGTGGACGCCCGCTACATCAATACCGATGATTCGAGCATTCGCAATCGGCGGGTGGAACTGGCGCCACCCTTGACGGTGCGTTTGGGGGCAAATTTCCGGTATCGCCGCCTGAAAACCGGTATCAATTGGGCCTATACGGCCGAACATTTCACCGATGCCACCAATGCACGGCGCACGGCTTCGGCGGTCAATGGTATTATTCCGGCTTACACGGTAGCAGATTTGAGCGCTGCCTGGAGCTGGCGTATGTTTACGCTGGAAGCCAGTTGCAACAACCTCTTTGATGCGCGTTATTTCACGCGCCGCGCCGACGCCTATCCCGGCCCCGGCATTATTCCGGCCGAGGGCCGCAGCTTCTTCCTCACCCTCGGCGTGATTATCAGTTAACAGTTATCAGTTAACAGTTATCAGTCAGCAGTTATCAGTCAACAGTCAGCAGTTATCAGTCAGCAGTCAGCAGTCAGCAGTTATCAGGTATCAGTTTATAGTTATCAGGCAACAAAAACGCAAATAACCGATAACTGCCGACTGATAACTGATACCTGCTGACTGTTAACTGATACCTGCTGACTGTTGACTGTTGACTGATAACTGTTGACTGATAACTGTTAACTGATAACTGACTTAACGTTCCACCAGTTTTTTTCGATGATGGCTTCGTTGCGTTCGTAGAAACGGATGGCGGGTTCGTTCCAGTCGAGTACCTGCCACTTGACGAGCCGGCAGCCACGGCGGCGGCCTTCTTCCAGGAAAGTGTCGTAGAGTTTTTGTCCGATGCCCAAGCCGCGACAGGCTTCCGTGACGACAAAATCATCCAGGTACAACATTTTGCCTTTCCAGGAAGAATAGGCCATGAAATACAGGATCATGCCCACCACCCGGCCATCCAACTCGGCAACCTGACATTCAAAACGGCCATCGCGGAAATCGGCCAGGTATTCCTCAGGGCTGGTAAGTACCGCCTCGGGTTCTTTTTCATAAACCGCCAACTCATACACCAATGCATGAATGGCCGGAATATCTGCCTCGGTAGCAGGGCGGATCATTATATTTTCAGACATAAGCAGATTTTCAATACCGTGAAAAAATGAAGGTGCAAAGGTAGATAAGTCCACAAATCTACCTCAATAATCGTCAATCATGTAATCGTCAATCATGTAATCAAATCTACGATTAAAGATTGTTGAAGTTTTGGGAATACATGATTGTTGAGGTGAAAACCGCATTTTGCAAGCAGCGGAATGACAACAATTTTTAAGCGCGGGCTGCTTTTTTGCTATTTTTTGTATTTTCGCCCTTACAGGAGGCATTTCAAGCCATGATGGGCATAATTAATGAAGTAATGAAGGCTTACCTGGCCCAACGGCTCAAGCGCATTGAACAATATATGCGCCGACCCGAAGAAAGTCAGGAACGCTGGTTGCGGAAGCTGCTCGATGCTGCACGCGATACGGAATTCGGACGCCGACACGGCTTCCGCAATATCCGCAATGCCGAACAATACGCCCGACAAGTACCGGTACAAGACTACGACGACATCCGCGAGGCCATTCAGCGCATGATGCACGGGCAATCGGATGTACTGTGGCCGGGCGAAGTCAACTGGTACAGCAAAAGTAGCGGCACTACCAGCGATCGCAGTAAATTTATCCCCGTACCCTATGGAAATCTGTTTCGCAGTCATATTGCCGGAAGCTGGGACTCGGTCGCCCTACTCTACCACAACAAGCCGGATATGGAAATTTTCCGGCGCAAAAACCTGGTATTGGTCGGCTCCTACAACAGCCTGCCGGCCTACTCCAATACCCGGTTCGGCGATGTAAGTGCCATCCTGACCCAACACATGCCCTACATCGGCCGATTGTTTTACACGCCCGATTTCGAAACCAACCTGCTGCCTAATTTCGATGAAAAAATCGCGCGGGTAGCGCGTATTACGGCCCAACGCGACGATATTGTCATGTTTGCCGGTGTGCCAACCTGGCTCATTGTGCTTTTCCGGATGATCCTGGAAGAAACAGGCAAACAAAATATGCTGGAAGTGTGGCCTAATTTGCAGGCTTACATGCACGGAGGGGTTGGCTTTGGCCCTTACCGGCAAATATTCCGGGACTTTATCCCTTCCGACACCTTCGCGTATCAGGAAATTTACAACGCCTCCGAAGGCTACTTCGGCGCGCAGTGCGACCTGCTGCAAAACGACATGCTTCTGCTGGCCGACAACGGCGTGTTCTACGAGTTTATTCCGGTGGAAGAATGGAACAAGGATTTTCCGCGAACCGTCACTATGGCCGATGTAGAAGTCGGAAAAAATTACGCCATTGTGATCTCCTCCAATAACGGCCTGTGGCGCTACCAGCCGGGAGACACCATTATGTTTACCCGAAAATATCCGCACTGCTTCCAGATTACCGGCCGAACCAAACATTATATCAATGCCTTTGGGGAAGAAGTAATGGTGGGCGACACCGACAAGGCCCTTGCCGAGGTCTGTATGGCCACCAACAGCGTGGTAGCCGAATACACAGCTGCACCGGTTTATTTCGGTGGCGACCATGCCCGAGGCGGCCATGAATGGTTGGTGGAATTTGATAAAGCGCCCAGCGACATGGAGACCTTCAACCAGCTCCTCGATGAAGCGCTGCAACGCATCAACTCCGATTATGAAGCCAAGCGCTACAAAGAAATGGCTTTGAAACGCCTGCAAATCAGACCCGTTCCGCGCGGCACTTTCCATCGCTGGATGCGCGCACGCGGGAAATTCGGCAGCCAGAATAAAGTGCCGCGCTTAGCCAATCACCGGCAGTTTATTGAGGAAATTATGCAGTTTGCCGAAGAGTGAAGTTCGTTTTTTAGTGTTTTGGTGTTTTGGTGTTTTAGAATTAAAGGCATCAGAACATCCAATATCAAAAATACTTAAACCCAACTCTAAACCCAAAAACACTAAAAAACTAAAACACTAAAACACCAAAACACCCAAACCCAGCCCTAAACCCTAAAATACCCAAACACAAAAACACTAAAACACATAAAAAAATGTGGAGCGCTCTTAGCCGATGGCTACTGAAATTATGGGGCTGGAAAATAACCGGTCAGTACCCCTACGAGATTGACAAGGTGGTCATCATCGTGGCGCCGCATACGTCCAACTGGGATTTTCCGGTCGGGGTTTTGGTTAATTCCGGTGGCGAACTACACGCCAATTATGTGGGCAAGCACACCTTGTTTCGTCCGCCCTTCGGCGCCTTGTTCCGCTACCTCGGCGGCATTCCGGTAGATCGCACGAAGCAGGGCGGCAATTTTGTGGCAGCAACTGCGGCGGCCTTTGAGCGGGAGCGACGCATGCATTTGGTTATTGCCCCCGAGGGTACACGCAAAAAAGTGGAGCGCTTTAAAAGCGGCTTTTACCATATTGCCCGTACCGCCAATGTGCCCATTTGCCTGTGCACCTTCAATTGGCAAACCCGTTGTGTAAATTTTGATCCGCAGCTGTTTTATCCCGGCAACGATGAAAAAGCCGATATGGAATGGCTCTGGAATTACTATAAAGACATTCCCGGCAAAAATCCGGAACTTGGCCCCCAATAAGCATTCAGCACACAAAACTACTTATGGAAGTACGCGCATTTGCGCCGGCAAGCATCGGCAATGTCGGCATTGGCTTTGATATTCTCGGGCTTTGTATTGAGCGGCCCGGCGACGAGGTAAGCGCCCGCTTTGCGGCACAGGCAGGCGTTCAGGTATCCGGAATTTCCGGACAGAACAGTGAAAACCTGCCCCGCGACCCTCAAAAAAATACCGCAGCCGTAGCCGTACAAGCCCTGCTTGAACACCTTGGCCGCACCGATGTGGGTATCGACCTGCATATTTATAAAAAAATGCCTTCCGGCAGCGGCTTGGGCAGCAGCGCCGCCAGCGCCGTTGCCGCTGTAGTTGCCGCCAATGAACTCTTGCAGGCCGGACTAAGTAAAAAAGACCTGCTCCCCTTCGCCTGTGCAGGCGAACAAATTGCCTCCGGCGGCTTCCATGCCGACAATACGGCGCCCAGCCTGCTCGGCGGTATCGTATTGATACGCGATAATGCCACGCTCGATGTGCACCGTGTACATGTGCCGCGTGGTTTGCAAATTTGTGTGGTGCATCCGAAAATAGAAGTACTGACCAAAACCGCCCGCGCCATCCTCAAACCGGAGGTGCCCATGCCCCAATACGTGCGCCAAAGCGCCAACCTGGCAGCCTTCATCATCGGCTTGTACAACAGCGACTACCCGCTGATCGGCCGCAGCCTCGACGATGGAATTATCGAGCCGCAACGCGCCGGCCTGATTCCGGGCTTCCATGCCGTCAAGCAGGCCGCCCTGAAAAATGGCGCCCTCGGATGCAGTATTTCCGGCGCCGGCCCCTCGGTTTTCGCCCTGTTCAACGACGAAACCATTGCCGCCGATGCCGGTGCTGCCATGCAGCAGGCTTTTGCCGACGAAGGTATCGACAGCGAAATTATTCTTTCCGGTGTAAATTTAGATGGCGCAGTATTGGTGTAATAATCGGAAAATGCAGCGGCTTGCCCGCGTTAATAGCCGGTAATATACTGCTCCAGGCTCTGAATCCTGTTTTCCTGTTCGCGCATAATGGCCGACACAATGTCGGTGATACTCAGGATGCCGAGTACTTTTTCATCTTCCACGACCGGGAGGTGACGGATATGTTTTTCCGACATAATTTTCATACAATCCTGAATGCTCTGTTTTGGAGTAACCACGTAAAGCCCGGAGGTCATTACTTCCGCGATGGGTGTACTTTTGGCTTTGCGCCCCTGAACGATGCCTTTCCGGGCGTAATCGCGTTCGGAAAAAATTCCGACCAAGCGCTCGTCATCTAATACCATAACGACACCAATATTTTGGGCGGCCATAAGTTCCAGCGCCTCGATTACTGTCTGATCGGGGCGAACGGCGTAGATTTCATTGCGGCTTTTGCCGGCGAGGAGTTGGTGTACGCTTAGCATGTATCTAAATTTTAAGGTGAAAGTTTAAAGATGTCTGGGAATCCGGATATGGCAAAGGTGCGGCGGGGCGCTCTGTAAATATGTTTATTCCGGATAAATCCTGCAAGGCTGTAAATTTATTATACTTTTTGGGTATTTTTCAAAATTTTAATTCTAAAAATTATTCAAATGCTGAATTGTGCTTCAATTTCGCACTTTGCTTTGCTTGAAATAGCTAATTTTTTGAAAAAAACGGGCAGGCCTTCGGAAACCGCTACTTTCGCCACTCAATTTTTAATCTTTTGAATACAAGCTTTTATGCTGCAAAAACAACTCTTTTCTGCGTTTTTACTCTTGCTATGCGGTCAGTTTGCCTTGGCGCAAAATTTATGGTCGCCCACCTTTAGTGAATCCGAAATAGCCCTGAGCGGCGAACGGCAAATTATACCCGATCAGTACCGGGTTTTCCAGCTTGATTTGCCAGGTGCCGAAAATCTGCTGGCGCAGGCGCCGCTTCGCGATGAATTTTCGGGCGCCGAATTTGCGCCCCTGATCTTTGAAGTGCCTATGCCCGACGGGCAAATACAGCATTTCAAACTCCACGAAACGCCCGTCATGGCGCCCGAATTGCAGGCGCGTTATCGCCAGATCCGCACATTTACCGGCTATGGACTCGAAGACCCGACTGCAATGTTAAAATGCGACCTGACGCCGCAGGGCTTTCACGCCATGATCCAATCTGCCCGACACGGCCAGGTGTATATTGACCCGTACAGCGTTGGCAACCGCAGTCATTACGTTGTTTATTTCAAAAAAAATTATCGCCGCTCACGTGCGGAAGCCGCCATGGCCTGTTACACCGAGCCGCTTGCGCCGGAAACCGAGCTGGAACTTGGCCACGAACACCATACGGCCACACCCGAATCTTCGGGCGATTGCCGCCTGCGCCGCTACCGCCTGGCCCTGGCCTGTACCGGTGAATATGCCACTTTCCACGGCGGCACCAAACCGCTGGTATTGGCCGCCATGGTCACGCTGATGAACCGCGTCAACGGGGTTTATGAAAAAGACCTTGCCGTTACCATGCAGTTGGTGCCCAACAACGATACCCTGATTTTTCTGAACGCCGCTTCCGATCCTTACGACAACAACTCCCTGAGCGCTCAGCTCCCGCAAAACGTCACAACCTGCAACAACCGCATCGGCGCGGCCAATTATGATATTGGCCACTGCTTCAGTACCAGCGGCGAAGGCGGATTAGCCGGTATTCGTGTGGTTTGTGGCAACAATAAAGCCCGCGGCGGCACCGGCAGCTCCAGCCCCATCGGCGATCCGTTTGCCATCGATTATGTGGTGCATGAAATGGGCCACCAGTTCGGGGCCAACCACACCCAAAACAACAACTGCAACCGCGTAGCCGGGGCAGCTATGGAGCCGGGCAGCGGCTCCACCATTATGGCCTATGCCGGCATCTGTGCCCCCAACGTACAGAATAACTCCGACGACTATTTCCATGCCATCAGTATTCAGGAAATTTCAGTGTATATCAATACCGGCGCAGGCAATAATTGCCCGATAAAAATCAGCACCGGCAACAATGCCCCGACCGTTAATGCAGGCCCCGATCGCAGCATTCCCAAATCCACACCATTTATGCTGACTGCCATTGCCAGCGACCCGGATATGGACTCGCTGACCTATTGCTGGGAACAAATGGATCCCGAATTTGGCGCCGTGATGCCGCCGGCAGCCACCAATGCCAACGGCCCTATGTTCCGCTCCTTCAAGCCGACGCCCAACCCCAGCCGCGTGTTCCCGCGCTTGCAGGATTTGGCCAATAATGTAAACCCGACCTGGGAAAAACTGCCTTCCGTTGCCCGCAATCTAAAATTTCGTGTGACGGTGCGCGATAACTACGCAGGCGCGTCCTGCACGGCCGAAGACGATGTGGTGATCGCCGTTGATGCTGCCAGCGGACCGTTTCAGGTAACAGCACCCAATACCAATGTCGCCTGGACTATCGCCACCCAGGAAACGGTTACCTGGAACGTGGCCAACTCCAACAATGCGCCGGTATCCTGTGCTAATGTGCAAATTGCGCTTTCAACAGACGGCGGCCTTACTTACCCGCATATACTCGCCGCATCTGTACCCAACAATGGTTCGGCCACCGTAGAAGTTCCCAACCTGCCTTCCACCACCTGCCGGGTGCGGGTAATGGCCGTAGGCAACGTATTTTTTGATATTTCCAATCAAAATTTCCGCATTCAGGCGCCCGTAGTGCCTACCTTTTTGATGGAAGTGCCCACTGCGAATGTGGTGGCCTGTGTTGGTCAGTCGCAAAGTTTTACGCTCAGTACCACTGCGCTTTCCGGCTTTAACACGCCAATTACCCTAAGTGCAAGCGGACTTCCGGCCGGCGCCAACGCAGTCATTACACCGAATCCGCTCACGCCGGGCGCAACGGCAACCGTCACCCTCTCCGGGTTTACCCCCGCTGCGGTGGGCAACTATTCCCTCACCCTGACGGCCACCGGCGGCAGCGTCGTTCGTACAGAAACAGTCGCCTTGGTGGTGCAGGCAGGCGCGCCCGAACAGGCGCCACAGGTAAGCGCTCCGCTGGAGGGCGCAACGGGGCTTTCGCTCACCCCTACCCTGAGTTGGGCAGCCATTGCCGGCGCCTCCAGCTATAAACTGGAATATTCTATTGACCCCTCCTTTGTCATTTTTAACAGTATTAATACCCCGAATACGAGTGTTGTGCTGCCGGCCCTGCCGTTTACCGAGCAGGTGTACTATTGGCGTGTACGCGGCAGCAGTGTTTGCGGCGACGGGCCATTTTCCGAAACGCACGCTTTCCAGACCGGCACAACGGTTTGTAATGTACAGTTTAGCAGCACTGATGTGCCAACAATATTATCCCCGAATAGTGCCGGCACCATCAGCTCGGTACTGACTGTTGGCGACAGCCGCATCGTCACGGATGTGAATCTCAACCTCGAAATCGCGCATTCCTGGGTTGGCGACCTGAGTGCATGGTTAGTTTCGCCGCTTAGTGACACGATCCGTTTGTTTGAGCAGCCGGGCGCACCCGATCTTGGCGAATATGGCTGCGATCAGAACAATATTTCCGTTACCCTCGATGATGAAGCCGCAGCGACGGCGCAGCTGCTGGAATCCACCTGTACCAGCAATGCCGCATTTGCCATTTCAGGCGCCTTCAAAGCGCTTGAAGGGTTTGCGGCTTTCGACAACCAATCCGCTGCGGGCGAGTGGAAGCTTTTAGTAAACGATGCCATTGCCGACGACGGCGGTCAGATCAACAGCTGGAGCCTTGATTTTTGCCTGAATACGATTATTCCTGCGGCTGTTTTATTGCAAAACAATCCGCTTTCCGTTCCGAAAAACGGATCTAACGCGCTAAACAATAACAACCTTGAAATGGCTCTGAACGGCACGGCCTCTCAAGGATTTTACACCCTGCGCAGTTTGCCGCAATACGGCAATTTACGGCTCAATGGCACCACGCTGGGTATTGGCAATACGTTCAATCAGGCTGATATTGCAGCAGGCAACGTGACCTATCAGCACAATGGCGGCACGGAAAGCAGCGATCAGTTTTTGTTTGACGCACAAGATGCGTCGAACAAGCGTTGGCTGTCTCTACAAACTTTCCAGATCAATATTGTTGACAACAATCTGGCAGTCAATGCGGTGCAGACGCAGACCATTTCCTGCGCAGGCGGCGCCGATGGTCAGATCAGCGCTTCGGCAAGCGGTCTCGACGGTCAGTATCAATACAGCCTGAATGGCGGCCCGCTGCAAAATTCGCCGGTATTTGGCAATCTTTCCGCCGGCTCGTATACGGTGGTGGTGAGCGGCAGTTTCGGATTCACGGCACAGAGCAGCGCTGTTGTGTTGACGGCGCCGACGGCGGTTCAGGTGAGCAGTAGTGTAGACAGCGACGATCTGACGATTACAGCTACCGGAGGGGCAGGCAACTACACGTACAGCATTAATGGCGGGCCATTCCAAAGCGCCAATGTATTTACGGATTTACCCAATGGCGTGTATACGATTGCGGTACAGGATGCCAATGGCTGCACCGGCGCCGGCTCGGCCATTATAGCCGTGAATACGTTGGTGGCACAGGCGGTAATCACACAGCAGGTACAATGTTTCGGAGCAGCCGATGGGGCATTTAGCGTCAGCATTTCCGGTGGTCAGGCGCCTATCGAATATATCCTGAATGGCAATGGCACGCCGCAGAGCAGCCCTGTTTTCAGTGGCCTTGCAGCGGGCGTTTACACTGTGCTGGTACGGGATGCGCAAGGTTTTGAATATACTACTGCGCCGGTAAGCATAACAGAACCTTCATTGATCAGTGTATCCACGATTGTAAATTTAAATGATCTGACAGCCAATGCAAATGGTGGCAGCGGTGGCTACACGTACAGTGTGGACGGACAGAGCTTCCAGGCATCCAATATTTTTGTCAATTTGCCAAATGGCAATTACACCCTGACCGTTAAAGATCAGAATGGCTGTACAACGAGTGCGAATTTTGAAATCAATGTTGCAGCGCTTGCTGTCAGCCTTCAGAATGCGCAAAATGTTTCCTGTTTTGGGGAAAACAACGGCAGTATTACGCTGAATGCCAATGGAGGCATCCCGCCGTATTCGTATAGCCTGGATGGGGTAAATTTTCAAAACAACGCAACGTTCAGCAACCTCGCGCCCGGCATTTATACCCCGACCGTTAAAGATGCAGAGGGCAATGTTCAGACGGCGTTCAGTTATGAAATCACACAACCTGCCGAGATTGTGGTGACGGTACTGACTGTCGGCAATGATGCCGTTTTTAATACAAATCTTGCACAATACACGTATTACACTTTAAATGGTGTACAAAATGCGAGCTTGATTGACCTTGCCAATGGTGTTAATGTGCTTGCGGTATACGACCAAAACGGTTGCTCCGGCGAGACGTCGTTTACCATTAATTATACCATTCCGACTTTGAATCCGCAGGTACTTATTCCGGATCCTTGTGATGATGTGGCTAATGTTTTTGTAGAGGTAACGGGCGGTTTACCGGCATTTCAATTTTCCCTAAATGGCGGCCCGGTTCAAAACACCGGCTTATTCACGGGTCTGAGTGCCGGGCTGTACACCATTACTTTTAGTGATGGTGCGGGCACCATGTTGAGTACCAATGTAGCGGTAAGTACCATTCCGCAACTACAACTCGCTGCTTCCAGCGCTTTTGATTCCATTATTGCAACACCCGGCGGCGGCACCCCACCCTATCGTTTCCGATTGCAGGGTCAGCCGGGCGGATTCCAGACGTCTAATATTTTCCCGAATCTTGCCAATGGAACCTATACGGTAATTGTGAGCGACAACAACAATTGTACGGCAACGGCAACGGTGACCGTGAATTTTGTCGGCACTGCCGATTTGGAAGCCGCGTGGGGTGTAAATCTGGCGCCGAACCCTGGTTCCGGACTGTTCCGGCTTCAGCTCGAACAGGCTCCGGCAAATTTGCAATTGAGCTTGCTCAACCTTCAGGGCCAACGTTTGTACCAGGAATTTTTTGAAGCTAATAGTGCGTCTTTTAACACTTCGCTTGATTTCAGGCATTTACCGGCGGGCATGTATTTGCTTCAGGTATCTGATGGGCGGCGCAGTATGGTTTTGAGACTCGCTTTGCAGCGTTAAAAGACAAGGACAATACCGGAGTGCAGGACATTTATTTTAAAAAATCTGCACTCCGGTAAATCCGGCCTATTTTTGCACCATGTATTACGGACTACGCAAATTATTGCTGTATTTGACCCCTTTCCTGGGCTTGGTGCAATGTGCTGCCCCTGAAACGGCGCAACTCGATCAGTCGGTCAACCTTGCCATGCGCCGCACACTGCATTATTTATTACAGGAATCCGGCGACTCCACCTCGCGTATACCGGCGGTCCAACATCTGGGCGCGAGTGGCTGGCAAATACAGGCGCCAAAAAATTTCAATTACGATCGCCTGCCTGAATTACTACATGCGTCATTGGCATTGCAGGGCGTCAGCGCGCCTTACGATGTCACGGTGCTGGATTGTGCAGATTCGCAACTGCAACTGGGTTATACCTCCATCGACTGGCTGGCGAATAAACAGGCGCCTTGTGGCGGACGTGATATGGCAGCGGGTTGCTACCTTATTCAGGTACATCTAAAATTACCGGCGCCCTTCAATCCTTACCCCTGGATGGGGGGACTGGCACTTGGCGGATGTGCCGCATTTGCCTTTTGGTATTTTCGCCTGCGTCGGCCACAGCTTGATTCCATACCACCCGACGGAAGCTGGATATCGCTCGGGCTTGCGCGCTTCAGTCAGCAGCATTTGGCATTACAACAAGGCGATACGACGCAAAAACTTACCTACAGAGAAGCAAAATTGCTGGCTTTCCTGGCTGCGCACCCCAACCAATTGCTGGAACGCGAGCGCATTCTGGAATCGGTCTGGGGGGAAGAAGGTCTGGTTGTGGGCCGTAGCCTGGATGTATTTGTTTCCCGCCTGCGCAAGTACCTGCGCGCGGCAGGGGTAGAAATCACTGCGGTACACGGCGTTGGTTATCGGCTGGAAATCGCTTAGGGATTCCTGGCCTTGCGGCTTCGCACCACTCACACCCCTGAAATATCAATAACCATCATAGCAGCGCCAGCTTATTTGGAACCCCGTTTGTAAATCTTGTTTTCCAGATCGCCCATCACCAGTTCCCACAAATCCTCATACGGGATGATCTCGATCTCGTGGGTTTGGTAGGCCACTTCCAGCGGAACGCTATGCAATTGCTCCAGTAATTTTTCCGAACGGCGCAAAACGCCCTCGCGGTGGAAACTGGCCGCAGGAATGGTCAGCAATAATTTAATAAAGCAGTTGCTTCTGAAATTATCGCCTTTGGTGAGGTAACGGCCACAGTATTTGTCGATCGCCTCAATCCGATCAATCGTTTTTGCATAATCATGGTCGCTGATGGAAAACAAAATCTGCAACACCAGGATCGGAATATTCATGCCGCGCTTGTCTTTGGAAAACAACGGAATTTCATTCAGGAAACGCGCCTGACGAAATTTAACCGACTGCTCACTTTCCGGCAATTTGCCAACGCGCTCCAAAAACTGCACATAAGCTTCATAAATCTTCCACATTTCCACAATATGCGCCGGCAAACTGTTGTGAATGCGTGTATAAGGCGCCACGCGAAGGCAGGTTGCACGCGCCTGCGCATAAGCACGGGTGTGCATACAAAGAATATAATAGGACTCCTGTAATTTGAGCCAGTTGAACGAACCCTCTTCAAACAGCGCTGCATAACCCTCGTAGATCGCCGCCCCCCGCTCAAACTCCCGCATCTGAATGCAGCAAACCAATAATTGATAATAAAAAATCTGCTGCGGCAAATTGCTGTCGAAGGGTTTCGACTTGAAAAATGCAATGGCTTCCTCACACACAACCGCCGTCTGCCGATAGTCATTGATGCTGCTCCATTGCACGGTTTGGATCAGAAAACCACATAATTGCAGTCGGAAAGTGTTATCGCTGAGCAAATCAGCCTCCAGATCGCGGTAATACTGGGCCGCCAGATCGGAAATGTCCGACTTGGTCGTTTTGGAGTTTGTAAAATGGGCTACCAAATGCGTGTATAAATCCTCCGCTTTGGTTTCCCGAAGCCAAACCATCTGCAAGTGCTGAAAGCGCTCGCGGTAATGCATGTAGCGCTTCGAATCGCCCTGCACGGAGCCGTAGTGCAGGCGCAGGGCAGAGACGATACTAAGCGATAATTCTGTAAACTCAAAGTGATCGGTCACTTCCAGCAGGCTCTCCAACTCCTCAATGGCGATGCGTTTGGCATTTTTGGCCTGCAATACCATGGCCACCGACCAGCGCCGGTTGCACTCCACGTACGCCTGATGGCGATTACTGGGGTTGTTGTTGTTAAAATCAAAAAGGAAAATGGAATTCAAAAGCCGGTTCCGAAGCCGGTCTTTTACATTCAGGTACTTGGATCCGGCCGAAGCCGTACCGTAGAGCAATTTTGCTCCGGATTCGTCGTTTTGGACCTCGCCACTCACCATGGCGTTGAACAAGAGTTCCATTTTGGAGCCAGGCTCAATAACAGAACTCCATGCCCCGTTTTGTTTGAGGCGACCGACATTCAAAAGATTAATAAGTTCAATGATGCTTTCCATAGGCGCAACTGAGAAGATGGATTAATGAATGGACTAAAAAAAGATTAAACCTCAACCCAGACACATGGTCGGATCAATTGAAAAAAGAAACCACCGCTTTCAGACACAGCAATGCCAGAAAGCTTCAATCGGAAAAAGGAAATTTACTCAGAAATCAGGAAAACAAAAAAACACACACTGCATCGGTGTAACTTCTTGAAAAGAAGAAATTACGGAACAATCCAAAACATTCCCTGAAAAAAGGATTATAAAAAATATTAAATCGCACGTCAGAATTTCGTGCGGATGTACAGTTGCCCCGCAAATGTAATGACTTTTTAAAATATGTAGCATTCTTTTGAAAAATTTCTACCCAAATATGTAGTGTCGCATTGAAAAATTTCTACCAAAATATGCATTACAATACCCAACGCATGGAAACATACAACCCCGGCCTCATTTGCTTGTCATATTTTTGCAGCCCCGCAAACCGAACCCTCCAGCAG
This sequence comes from Chitinophagales bacterium, assembly GCA_017303875.1. Lineage (GTDB taxonomy): Bacteria > Bacteroidota > Bacteroidia > Chitinophagales > Saprospiraceae > M3007. The sequence continues at coordinate 65,007 of JAFLBP010000013.1, forward strand.
GTGTTTTCACAAGAATCTTTTTTCAAAACAAACATTATGTTCATTCCGCTCAGCACCATCATGCGCAACAAACAATTGATTATCGGCGCTTTAAGCCTCTTTACACTGCTTGCAGTACCGGCCATCGCTCAGGCGCAGGCGCCTGCAACTCCTCCCAAAGCACCTAAAAACTGGTTTACCAAAGACCCGCTGCAAGACAGCATTCCCGGCGCCGCCAGCGATAAAGCCCTGAAAATGCTTCAGGCGAAAGGCCTCCAGGCCAAACCCGTCATCGTCGCCGTACTCGATTCCGGCGTAGAAATCGACCACGACGACCTTAAAGAGGTGATCTGGACCAACCCCGGAGAGATCGCCGGCGACGGTATCGACAACGATAAAAACGGCTATATCGACGATGTACACGGCTGGAACTTCATCGGCGGCCCAAAAGGCAATGTCGACCACGAAAACCTTGAACTCGCCCGCGAATACGGACGCCTGCATAAACTGTATAAAGATGCCGACCCGCACAAACTCAAAGGCGCTGCCAAAAAAGATTATCAGCACTACCTGAGCGTCAAAACCGAGTTTGAACAATCGGTCAAAAGTGCAAAAGATCAAAAAGCCGCTTCCTCCGCCTATTTCAACGACATTGAAAAGGCACTCGGCACTGTAAAAACGGCCCTCTCCATCAAAGATACCCTCAGCCCGGCCAACCTCGAAACTGCTGTCAAATTCCAGGATACCATTGTCGCACAGGCCGCCACCCTGCTCCAAAAGGTGTTCAAACAAGGCATCAAAGAACAACAACTGCCCAAACGTCGCGAAGCCGCCATGGCCCGCTTCGACGAAATGATCAATATCCAGCTCAACCCCGATTATGACGCCCGCAAAATCGTGGGCGATAACCCGGAAGACCTCAGCAATCGCTTCTACGGCAACAACGACTACGAAGGCCCCGACGCCGGACACGGCACCCACGTGGCCGGTATTATTGCCGCCAAACGCAACAACGGCGTTGGCATCGACGGGGTGTACGACGGTGCAAAGATCATGGTTGTGCGCTGCGTGCCCAATGGCGACGAACGCGATAAAGACGTAGCCAATGCCATCCGCTATGCCGTAGACAATGGCGCCAGCGTCATCAATATGTCGTTTGGTAAAAGCCTCAGCCCACAAAAAACTTATGTGGACGAAGCCGTGCGTTACGCCGAAGAACACGATGTACTGCTCGTGCATGCCGCCGGTAACAACGCCGAAAACAACGACAGTGTATTGCATTTCCCCACCGATCAATACAGCAAAGCCTATCGCGATGGCCTGTTTAAAAAACAAAACACAGCCAGCAACTGGCTCGACGTGGGCGCCCTTAACTTCCTCACCGACGAGCGCCGCGCCGCCCGATTCTCCAACTATGGCAAACAGGAAGTAGACCTCTTCGCCCCCGGCGTACAAGTGACTTCTACCATCCCCGACAATAAATACGCCGCCTTCAACGGTACCTCCATGGCAACGCCCGTGGTAGCCGGTGCCGCAGCCATGCTGCGCAGCTACTACCCCGAACTCTCCGCCGCACAAATCAAAAACATCCTGATGAACAGCGCTGCTAAAGTTGACCAAATGGTCATCAAGCCCGGCACCAAGGATCAGAAAATTCCGTTTAGCCAACTCTCCGTCAGCGGTGGCATCATTGATACCCACAAAGCTGCCGAACTGGCCGCCAAAACCAAGGCGCCGCGCAAAGCGCCCAAATCCAACTGGCGCAAAACTGCCACACCCAACGCAATACCGTAATTCAGTTATCAGTCAGCAGTTATCAGTGAGCAGTTATCAGTGAGCAGTTATCAGTGAGCAGTTATCAGTGAGCAGTTATCAGTGAGCAGTTATCAGTGAGCAGTTATCAGTGAGCAGTTATCAGTGAGCAGTTATCAGTCAACAGTCAACAGTGAGCAGTTATCAGTGAGCAGTTAGCAGTGGGTGTCATGCTCATAACTGTTGACTGCTCACTGATAACTGATAACTGATAACTGTTGACTGCTCACTGATAACTGCTCACTGATAACTGTTGACTGATAACTGCTCACTGATTCCAATCAGCCATTCACGGTTTTGCACATCAGGGGTTGTTTCAATTTCTTTGATAAACTTTGAAAGCAGCTTCGAATCATTTTGCCAGCGAAGACGCTCCAGTCTGGTCAGCAAGCGGATAAAATTGAGATGGCGCTGTTTTATTTCCGGCGACAGTTTGCTCCTGCGCACTTTCTGGCGGGTGGCGTTCAACCTGGCATCGAGCAACTCACTTTGTGTTTCAAAATAGATTTTAAGGAGTAAAATTTCTGCATGAATCCCAAGCACAGGATGTTCAAAAGGGCGATAAACCAGTTGTTGTTCGGCTTTAGTGTAATTTTTCAGATAAAAATAGTATTCCGCCCAGTTCAAATCAAGGGCTTCGGAAGTAAATTTGGTACCGCATAATTTTTCTGCCGGATGCTTTTCAAGCACCTCCCTGATCCAATCCGAATGCCCCAACTTTAAGGCATGGGTTGTCAGCATCCGTAAGTTGGCCACATGCAGATACCCGTCGAAGTATAAATACCCCTTTTTCAAGTGTTCCTTCAAAACATCAAACAGCTCATGTTGAATTTCGGAGGAGCCGGTTCTGCTGTACAGCCACGCATAAAAATTTCTCAAATGCGTATTCAAGGTTTTTTTGCTTTCTTCAGACAGCTGATGCTCATGCAACTGAAGCATGGCTTTGAAATGCCTTAACTTTTCAAGCTCCACGCTGCCCGCATTCAGATCCAATACTGCGCTAAATAACTGCAATGGAATATTTTTCTGATTCAGTTCCGAACCGATAAACTGCAAAACCGCCATATTGAGCGCCTCCATAAAATCCGGTTCCGCACCTATACCGCCTATGAGCTGTTTTTGGGTTTTAATCGCACATAGATAATCTATTTTCCGCAAGGCAAAGTACATATTCAGGTTATAATGCACATTCAAACTCTCCATTTCTACTTCATAGGGCGACAACAACGCATTGCTGCTGTACACTTCCTCCGAAAGCGCCAGTCGCATCTGATAGTAAGCGGCATCTCTCACGGGTTGGGTGTCCAGCATACTGATCAGGCTGCGGGCACTTTGCTGAAAGCGCTCCTCCATCCCGAATTTTCTGTAAAAGCGCAATAAGGTCAGCGTCTCTTCAAACTCATTAAACCCGCGGTTGCGCTGCTCCAGCCATACCAGAAAGCGCTTGACCAAAGACAACAAATCGGTAGTAAGGGTATCAATCGGCCCTTTTTCTTTATCCCGAAAAGGGCGGTCTGGAAAAAAATACTGAAAAACATACTTTTTATCGAGAAAGGGTGATTGCTCATCGGCGCTGTACTCCATAATATAATCGTAAAGCCGGGTCATTTCCGACATGCTGCGCCGCACATTTAAATAACAAACAGGAGACTGCAAATAGGTACGCAAATATCGATGCTCCTCTGCTGACAGTCGCCCAAGAATTTCGAGTAGTTTCCGATTTATCATTACCTTTAAATTGGGTGCGGCAAGGCGGCTGGCAGCTGCACGCGGCATTTTAACGTTGCAGAAAAATGCAAAATCAGGCGCACCGCTCAACACCAGCGCTCACCCGGGAAGGTTATAACGCCCCGTACAGTTCCGTATTCCGGGAAAATCCGGAAAAAGTGTACTTGGACAAAGGTATAGCACTCAGGTACTTTTGCCCTATGTTTTTCATCAAAATTCAATACCATGCAAATGCACGTCGTAAAATCCTTATTTTTTGTCTTGATCTGCTGCTTCCTCAGCACCTCAAATACACTTTTTGCTGCGCCACCACCAAATTTCAACAACGGTACCCCCTGCGAATTACTGCCCCCCAAAAAAGTAACCCTTGATTTTGTAACCTCACAATCCGCTCAGCTCAGCTGGCCCCCCGTAGCCGGAGCCATCGGCTATCAAACCGAACTGATTGACCTTACGGACAATTCGGTTCATGTTGATTTTACACCTACCCCCATCAAAACATACAATGCCTCCGTCATTGAAGCCGGACACAATTACACCTTTTCGGTAGCCAGTGTATGCCAGGATAGTACTGCCGGATTACCGTCAAAGCCGCTGCGATTTCAGGCGCCCGTTATTGTAATCATTGACATTGTAGATCGGGCTTGCCAGCCGATCAAAGATGCTGCTCCGGGTATGTTTTTGCTGCCGTCTCCGGAGGGCAACACTAATGGCAAACCAGTATCTTTTGATGTTGTTTATGGGGATGCCGCTTATCGTTTCGATGTTCAAACCAGCCCGGAAGGCAATCTTTTATTTACGCAATATGAAGCATCCGGAACCTATATGGAATGCTCCGCCGTCTCGGCATCTGTTGCCGGGTGTTCGCAAATAATAATCAAAAAAACAGGAATCGGCAACAATCCGGAACTGGTACTGGCGCGTTTGTTTGCAGCAAGCGGCTCCTCCAATCAGCGCTATATTTTAATTTCCGATTTGTATCCAAATACCAAACTCTTCTATTGCGGGATCGAAGAAAAGCCCAATGGCGGCGCTTTACAAGTAATTCCCGCCGGCTTGACAACTCCGCACATCAATACCGCACAAGCCGCACCACATACAGAACAGGAAACTGACCAAAAGCAAAACCATCAGGTTTATATCTGGCCTAACCCGGCAGCAGATCACTTATACCTGAACTATTCCGGCTCGAAAAACCAGGCTGTTATGCTAACGCTTATCGACTCAAAAGGACAAACCCTTCAATCACTGGTCTTTGAAGCAGACCAAAAGCAACCTTTGTCTATCGATCTGAGCCTGCTGGAAAGCGGTATGTATTTCCTGACCCTCACGGATGGCAAAAACTACTACAGCAATAAATTCTTCAAGCAATAAAGTATAATTTATCAGGCTGAAAACCATCCCGAATCCCGGAGTAATCCCGGGATTCGGGATTTTTTTTTAAAGGTGTAATTATGGTCCGATTTTGCCTGAAATTACGGTCGGTGTATTACCATCAAAAGTTTCGCTTCGCGTTTGCCGGCATGCTGAATGACAAGCAGGTACTGCCCGTCGGGCAAATCCGAAACACTGATCTGGTTGGCGCCATCCACAACAAGCGAGCGAACCAATCCGCCCTGCATCGAGTAAATCTGAACATTCGCACCTTCAAGCACCTGATTAAAGCGCAGGAACTGATCGGCCGGGTTCGTAAACAGGAGTTGAGCAGCAGCTGTTTCAGCAGAATTTGATCGGCCTTTGCAAACATTATGCGGATCGCAGGGTTCCGGAATCAGGATAGTGGCGCATTGCGTTACCGGCGGACAATTGGGCTGATCTACCGTAAAACATACAATTACGCCGACGCCCCAGGGCCCGTCTTCAGGATAATAGAATCCGGTACCGCTCATTGTAGCCGGTTTGCCCTCAATACTTGCGCTTACCTGCGTTCCGGGCGGAAAACTGCCTGCCCCCTGCGCTTCGATCAGAAATGTTTTGCAATATTCGTCCCAGTCGGCAACAATGCTCCAATCCACACAAGCATCACAAATTGGGATGTTATCAGCATTGGTATTAAACTGAAGCTGAATATATTGCGGCTCACAGAACTCATTTTCAAACAAATAGGCGAGCACATAACATCCGCTGTTGGCTGGCACTGTAAAACTGTTATTGCTAACCCAATTGATCGGGCTGAGGGAGGCAAACCCGGGAGCATTGCAGTTTTTTAGGCGCAATAGCAGCCAATCGCTGGTCGGAACCTCCTCCGCACCATTGATGGTCACCAAAAGCTCCTTACCCTCTTCCCCCTGACGACACAACGAAAGCTTAAACTCCGGCGCCCGGCAAGTGATGTCGGAAACACAGATGTCGTCGTAGTAGAAATGACTTTCAAAATCTGCACTCGGGTTAAGTGCTGTCAAATCCAGTGTCGGGCGGAACCAAAGCTGAGAGAAATTGCCTGCCGCAGTAAAAGTAAGTGTAATCAGCTTCCACTCGGTGGCAGGTATCGCCGAAGGGTTCAAATTAGCTACGGATTGGTGATCGGCCGGAACAGCCGGAACAACATCCAATAAGCTGTTACAACCAGCTCCTGGATCAGCTCCACCGAAATTGCCAAGGGTGTTAGTCAGGTAAATGCCCAGAATTGGGTTAACAGTATTGCCCGGCCCTCTGCGCGCCCAAAATTTCAGTTCATACTTGTGCCCGGCAACAAAGTCATTTTCAAGTACAAATCCTTCACCGTGAATGCGCGAGGTGGAATAAAACGCATCGCAATGCCTGATATACGTATGCGCATACTTACTCCCACTCGGAACGGTTAATGAACTGGTAGTTCCAATATCCGGTGTACCCGATTGGGCAAAGGCATCCGGAATACAACCTGTAAAAAAAGCATTGCCCGGATTAGGGCATTGCTCTTCAAAATCCCAGCAGCGGCGCTCCTGCGCCTGGGTAAAAAATTGAAGCAACAGCATGGGTAGGATGACAAAAAACTTCTGCATGATTTTGCATGATTTTAGATGGTAAAAAATTGTGTTTGATCCATGGACAGGGCAAAGATGAGCCAGCCTGTTGCCGCACAACAAGTACAGAATTTACCTTTTCGGGAAGGCAAATTCACTTCAAAAACGCATGGTGATTTTAGTAAAAAACATCAATATATATACACAAAACAATGTATATCAATTATTTATAAATTAAAATTCATCAAAAATGCAGATACATCTTTTAAAGATTTTCCCGCTACCCGGGCTGAAACCTGTTGCTTACACTTTTCCTGCATTTTCCCGGGCCGGGCGCTTACAGCGGCAGCAATACTTTGCAGGAACAACCCGTAAGTGGCCGGAAAAACCGGGCATTTACGGTGTTCCCGTTTTTAGCGCTTGTTCGGGATTTCATGATCGTGCGAAAGCGAGGAAATTTTATGCTGAACAAGGCGGATTTCACAGGCATAGCCGGCAGCTACAACGAAGAATGCCAACGCAGTGCAGCATAAAATTTGCCGCTTGTAGTCGATTGATGAATTCCCGAACAAGCGCTTACGTAAAATTCATTTTTTCCGTAATCATTACCGCATCAGCGAATCAATAATCGGCTGTTCCAGCGCCGCTTTGATTGCCGTGACGGAATCGGAAACCGGGTTGGGTACGGTCATGGAGAGTACGTATTGCTGCACTTTCCAGTCTGCGCCGCGCTTGACCAGCACGCCGGAGCCACGGCAAATTTTCATTTGCGTGTTCAGCAATTCATCAAACCAGGCGAGTCGGCCGCTCTCGTCGAAGTAAATATTGCGGTCAATGGCGGTAAAATTCCAGGCCCGGCCGCGGTCGAAATAAGGTTTCGACCAGCGTTTAAAGCTGTCGATGGCCCAGATCTCCGTCGCGTCGGTACCGATGAAAGTGGCATTTTCGGTGTAGAAATTAAAATAACCTTCAAAATCGGCGCGGGCGGCAGCGCGGTTGAAGGCATCAAGGGTTGCGGCGATTTGTACCCGCTCCTTTTCCAAATCCGGACGAGGCGCCTGGCAGGCGAAAAACAAAAAGAGCAGCGCAGCAGGGAATAGGATTTTTTTCATAAAAAATATTTTGTGTGCACGAAACTATCAATAGTTGCGCATAATATTGGAAAAAATATACATTATACAGCAAATATGCCTGTTATGTATCGGCTGAATACAAAACCGGATTCAATGGGGTATCAATCACTTCCCCAACGGTAGCGCCGGGGCACCAGGTTTGCCAGTCGTTGCGCTGGTTGTCATTTTCAGGTGCTTTGAGGCGCATTTTTTCATCCATATAAATGATCGTCATCACCTTTCGCATCCTTTCGCTCTGGTTGGCGCCGGCACGGTGAAATACCCAGCCGGAGTGAAAACTGATCTCTCCTGCATCAAAGGGTTCGGCGACATGCGGAAAATCCGTAACGCGGAGCCGTTCGGCAATACGCGCCTCGCTTTCATCACTGATTTCCAGTTCGCGGCCTTCCACAATCCGGTGGCTTCCGGCGCTGAACTCCAGTGGCCCCAGCTCCAGGGGTGTTGCCTGCAAGGGAATCCAGGCAGTAACGGTGCGGTCACTCGCCAGCGGCCAGTAATACTGATCGGCATGCCAGGGCGTGATGCCGCCACCCGCCTCCTTGAACAGGGCCTGGTCGTGGTACAGCCTGACCCCGCTGGTTTGCATCAGCTCCGCTGCCAGCCGGGCGATACGCGGCGAAAATACCAAGCCTTTGATGGCCGGATTCAGGCGCCAGAGGTTGAATAACTGCAAAAAAGCTTTGCCGTAAGTGCTCCGCTCTGCCAGCGGACGGGTTTCGGCGCTCATGTTTTCCACCTGCGCACTGATGACTGTGTTGAAGTAGGCCAGCGCGGTTTCCGACAAAACCTGCTTCAGTTTGATGTAACGATGTTGTTGGTAAAATGCAACCTGATCGGGGCTCAGGGCATATGGCATTGCCAGTTCCGCCTGAATAGCTTCCAGAATGTGCATGGCGAGATTTTTATGGGCAAATTTATGAAAAATGAAATATTTCATCGTTCCAAAAACTTGCCACGAATACACGAATAGCGCTGCCCGCACTAAAACACGAAAACACCAAAACACTCAATCCTCCCACTCATCGTTCATCGTTGTAAAAAGTTGCCACGAATACACGAATAGCGTTGCCCGCACTAAAACACGAAAACACCAAAACACTCAATCCTCCCACTCATCGTTCATCGTTGTAAAAACTTGCCACGAATACACGAATAGCGTTACCCGCCCACATAAAAACACTAAAACACTAAAACACTAAAACACTAAAACACCAAAACACGCAAACACTCCTCCCCCCATTCATCGTTCATCACTCATCGTTCATCGTTCCCAAAAGCAGCGTTTCCCCGCCCTGTTTCGTTATGCCCGCAACTCTATTCAGGCCAAGGGCAACTGACAACCGCTTTTTTACTACTTTTGCGCCGCCTTCCGGCCATACACCGGAAAATACCAACGATTCATGGATCAACGCGACAACCTGCTGGGAGTTTTATCGGTTATTTACCGCTGGAGAAAAGCCATTCGGAATGTTTGTGCCCTTACCGCCGTCGGCGCGGTAGTGTTTGCACTCCTCCAGGATAATTACTACAAGGCAACGACCATCTTCTACCCCGCCAGCCCGGGTCTCTCCAACCCGGAACTGATTTTCGGATATACCGGTCAGGTAACCGACTACTTTGGTACGGATCGCGACCTCGACCGCCTCGCAGAAATCGCCAACTCCGCCGAAGTGACCGATTATATGGTCGCCCGATTCAAGCTTTTTGAACATTACAAAATAGACTCCACTTCTGATAAAGGCCGCAACTATGTACGCGACCATTTCCGCGCCTTGTATACCGCAGAAAAAAATAAAAATGATGCCCTGACCATCAGCGTTGAAGATACCGACCCGCAAACAGCCGCCGAGATGGCCAATGCCGCACGCGATAAAATCAGTGAGATTGCACAACGACTCATCAAGCAAAGCCAGGCCAAACTGCTCGCCACTTTTGATGAAAACATCAGTAAAAAAACGCAGGAACTGATTATGCTCGGCGACAGCCTGCAACGCCTGCAAGCCCGATTCGGCATCTACAGCATCGAACAACAAGGCGAACAACTGACCGCCCGCCTCAATAAAGCAGAATCCCAAATCGCACTAAACCGCGCCCGGCTGAGCGTGCTGGAAAAAGACCCCAACGTGCCCCGCGATACCATCGCCTACATCCGCGCCAACCTGCGCGCCTACGAACAGGAGCGCCAGGGCCTGCGCAATAACGACAGCGGACAAGGAACCCTCAACGTGCGCAACTTCAACGAAGGCCAGGCCGCAGTGTCTATCATGACCGACCTGCACTTCCAGGCCCGCAAGCAACTCAGCTTCGACCGCGAGCGTTACAGTCAGATCCGCGCCGCGTACAACACCAACATACCGGCCGTTCAGATTATTGAAAATGCCGAGCGCCCGCTGATCAAAAGCCGCCCCAAACGCAGCCTCCTCGTACTTTCGGCCATATTCGGCGCCTTTATTTTTACCGTTTTGATTGCCCTCATCGCCGAAGCCTACCGCGATGTGAAATGGCAGGATATTACCAAAGGCGAATAAACGCCCGACCATGCTGCAACGCCTGCAAACACTGTTCGCCATTCCCAAAGGCCATCCGCAGGGCGGCCTGGTAGCGATATTGGCGCTGCTGTTTGTTATCTGTGTAAGCTACAGCATTTACGACAACCTCCTTTGGCTGGCCTTCGCGCCGATCGGTCTGCTGGTACTCTGGGTAACACTGGCAGACTTCCGACGCATTTATTTCCTCATGATGGCCAGCATCGCCACCTCCACCGAAATTGCATTGCCCGGCGGTTTTGGCACCGATTTACCTTCGGAGCCGCTGATGTGGGTACTGACAGCCGGTGCGGTCGTGTGGTTCTTGCAAAACTGGCGCAGTGTCGACGGGCGCTTTTTCCGACACCCCGTCTCCATGGCCCTGCACCTGCACCTGGCCTGGATGCTGCTGGCGGCCATTAATTCGCAGGATTTTGTGGTTTCGCTCAAGTTCATACTGGCAAAAGGCTGGTATGTTATTGTGTTTTACTATTTGGCCGGGCATATTTTTCAACAGCTGAGCGATTTCAAAAAATTGGTCTGGTGGTTTTTTGTGCCCCTGTTCTTTGCCGTGGCCATTGTGGTGGCGCGTCATGCCGCCATTGGCTTTAGCTTTGAAGATGTGGAATATGTGATGGGCCCGTTTTTCCGCAACCACGTGATGTATGCCTGTTCGCTGGCCATTACCATTCCGTTTTTCTGGTATGCCACCTACTGGTATCGCCGTGGCTCCCTGCCCTGGTTGTTTCTGGCTGGCGGTATCGGGTTGTTTCTGGTAGCGATTAATTTTGCCTATACCCGTGCCGCCTATGTGGCACTGGTAGCCGCCATTGGCATTTACTGGAGCGTTCGCCTGCGCTTTTTCAAGGCAGCGCTGATTGCCTTTGCGCTGGTATTGGCCGGTTTTATCGCCTTTGTGCGCAGCTCCGACAATTGGTTGCTCTTTGCACCCGACTACGAGCGCACCATTACGCACAAGCGTTTTGAAAATTTGCTGGTAGCCACTACCCGACTGGAAGATATTTCCACCATGGAACGCGTTTACCGCTGGGTGGCTGCTTCGTATATGGTGCGCGAACGACCCCTGATCGGGCACGGACCGGGTACTTTTTACTTTTATTATAAAAATTATACGGTTTCAAGTTTCAAAACCTATGTGAGCGACAACCCTGAGCGCTCCGGTATCCACAACTATTACTTGATGACCTTAGTGGAGCAAGGTTTTCCCGGACTAATCTTTTTCCTCATCTTTTTGTTAACCGTGCTGTTGCGCGGTGCACGCATCTGGCATCAGCTGACCGACGGGGCGCAGCGCCGTATGCACACAGCTGCTTTTCTTTGTTTTGCCCTCATCAACCTGCTCATGCTGATGAACGACTTTGTGGAAACCGATAAAATCGGCTCCTTCTTCTTCATCAGTGCCGCCATCATTGTGAACATGGATTTAATGCAATGGAACAACAAACGCGACTCAAAATCTGGATCGAACTGATCTGGTGGTTCATTACCGCCCTCATCGTAACGGCCGTACTCTACATTCCGCAGAACAGCCTCAACGAATGGCCTTTTATTTGGTGGAATGCCCTCTTCGTGGTGGTGCTGATTACCCTCTCGCGTTATATTTTTTTGTTAAAATATACCTTTTTAGGCAAACAGCAAGAGCTGAAAATAGCCCTTATGCTGCTCTGTTTCCCGCTTATTTTTACGCTGATTAACGGCCTCAATGCCTTTATGCGCTTCATCGAAGATCGGACCTGGGAACCGCTTACCGGCCACTTGCCCTTTGAAGAACGCCTGTCAACGGAATCCTATATCTGGTCGGAAATGCTCTTCTTCGGGGTAGGCAGCATCATTGTTACCCCGATTTTTATGGTGCGCATGATTGCGTCCGTTTGGCTGTACCGCAACCGGGGCGTTATTTAGTGCCTGACTAATGTTAAAATTTTAAGACTTTTTTTAACATTCCATGCAACCCCGCTATCGAATAGATGTCATTACACTCAAATCAAAGCATGGAAGCCTCCGATACGCACCGCGACCTCATTGAGCAGTGTCGCCTCGGCCGCCGCGACGCGCAATTCGAATTGTACCGCCTGTACTCCAGAGCGATGTACAATACCATATTGCGTATGGTTCAAAATACCCACGATGCCGAGGATTTACTGCAAAGCGTGTTCGTGGAAGTATTCGGAAAGCTCGATTCCTTTAGATACGAAAGCACCATCGGAGCCTGGATCAAACGCATTGCCATCAATAAATGCATCAATTTTTTGAAAAGCCGGCGACTGACGTTTACCGAACTCGGACAACAACACGACCGTGCCGATGATGCGCCCCAGGAATCCGAATCGCCACACTCCATCGCACGCATCCAGCAAGCCATTGCCCAGCTGCCCGATGGATACCGCGTCGTTTTTAGTCTTTACGCAGTGGAAGGCTACGATCACGAGGAAATCGGCCAAATACTCGGTATCACCGAAGCCACCTCAAAATCGCAGTACAGCCGCGCCAAGGCCAAACTAAGAGAAGTACTAACATGAATCACTCGCTCGAAACATTCATTCAGCAACACCGCCATGCCTTTGACACGGCGGTGCCCGGCGCACACGGCTGGAACTCCCTCCAGCGAATGCTCAACCGGCTGCCGGATGCCGACGCAGTCGAGCGCCACATCCTGTACGACCGTATTCTGCTCGACGAAGCCGAACCTTCAGCCAATATCTGGAAAGGTATTTGTGCCCAACTCGACGGTTGCACACCCGGCAGTACACCCGATCCACTCGAAGCCTTCATTCGCGATAACCGCGCCGGTTTCGATACCGCCGCTCCGCGAGATATTGTCTGGGAGCAAATTGCCCGGCAAACACCAGCCAAAGCCATTAAAACCCAAATAACACCTGCTTTCAGCTGGACGCGCCGACTGGCGCGTGTTGCCGCCGCATTGGCGCTTGTGCTTGCCAGCGCCGGCGCCGGCTTCTGGTATGCCGGTGGCGGGGTTCAGCCCAAAACCATGGAGCTGGCCGAAGTATCGCCCGAATACGCCGAGGTAGAGCAACATTTTAAAAACGAAATTACCCAGCAGGAAGCCGCGCTGACGCACTTTTCAGGCAGCCGCCCCGCCGAAGTATATACCGACCTCGAACAACTCGACGCCACCATGGCCGAACTCCAGCAGGAACTGGCAACCGTTCCGCCCGGTAACCGTGAAGCCGTTGTGCGCGCTATGATAGAAACCTACGAAGCCAAAACCAATATTCTGAAACGCGTGCTGGAGCGCCTTCAGCAAATGGATTCAGAAAACACAAACAGCAGCAAGGATGAGCCAAATAACGTTATCAAGGGTATTTAAGCCGTGGCTGCGCACCGCAGCCATCTGGCTGCTGATGCCCGTCTGTCTCGTTGCGGGGCCAACAAAAGAATATTCCCGCAGCATCAACCGCGAGTTCGGCACCCTGGCCGACGGCACCACGGTACTCTACAACAAACACGGCCAGGTGGAAGTAAAAACCTGGGGCAATAACAGCGTACGCATCGATATTGCCATCGTCGTGAATGCCTACAGCGATCGCGATGCGGAAAATATGTTCAAACGCATCAATGTCAATTTCGCCAACGCACCCGGCTATGTCAAAGCCGAAACATTCGTCGACGGCGCAGGCGCCTGGTGGGATCCCCCCCAAAACCTCGACTTCCGCGTAGAGTATACCGTCTACATGCCCCTCAATAACCAACTCGAACTCCGAAACCGATACGCCAACAGCGCCATCGCAAACCTCAACGGCAAACTGATCGCCGATATTAAATACGGCGACCTCAAAGCAGCTACCCTCGGCAATGACGCCGACCTCAACCTCGGCAATGGGAAAGCATGGATCAGCAAGGTACGCAACCTCTACGGTGCCATCGCCTTCGGCACCCTGACGCTCAATGAAGCGCAGGACGTACAAATTGACTCCAAAAACTCCATCCTCAATATTACCTCCGCCAACAGCGCCCGACTCACCTCCCGCTACGACAACCTCACACTGGGTAACGTCAAGGAATTGCGCCTGCAAACCAAATATTCCGACGTCAAAATCAGCGGTGTCGGCGCATCCTTTATTACAGCGCAATACTCAGACGTCAACGTCGCCTACCTGACCCGCCTCCTGGATGCAGATATGCAGTACGGCAACCTGAACGTCGGCAACCTGCAACGCGGCTTCGATGAAGTAAAAATGGCAGGAAAACACACCGATTTTACCATTGTTTCCGACAGAAGCAGCAGCTTCCGATTTGATTTGCAAGGCGACGGGGTTTGTGAAATGACCCTGCCCCGCGAAGCTGTTTTCCGCCAGAAACACGAAAGCGCCAACAGCAAAATGATGGGCGGTTATGTCGGCGACGCCAATACCCGAAGTGCAATTTCCGCACGCCTCGCTTACGGCGCGCTCAAAATTCGGTAGCGATAAATAATTATCAATTATTTACCCGGAATAATTTTCCGAATTACCCATCCGGAAGCGTATTTTGGCCCAAAATTTCCGATATGCATCCAAATGAACTCATCGACGCCCCTCCTCCCCTGCCCGAAGGGCCGAAAGATATCTGGTGGACCATCCACCGGATATTTTTCTTTGCAGACATTGCGCTATGGTCACTTTTTTTGATCTTCTCCGCACTGCGCGTCCCGGAAGTCTCTATTATTGCCATGAGCATCCTGCTCCTGTTCAACATTTTGGTTCCCGGTTTCATCTATGGCGCCCGAGGCTGGAAGCGTTATTTGTTTGCCTATGCGGCCGGACTGGCCTTCGTAACCATCGCTGCTGCCTTGCTTTTCCGGCTGGAATCCTGGGCAGGATGGCAGGAAATGAGCATAATCGGACTTACCATCAGTATACCGCTTGCCCTCATCTCCTGGGTGTTTTTCGGCATGCTTGTCAACAAATCCTGGCCGCGCAGTGTTTTTTTTCTGCAAATCGCCTTGCGCACAACGCTTGTATCCGCTATTGTCGGTATTGCCATGCTCATTTGAGTCATTTTTTTTCAAGCATTTTATAATATGAAATCACTTTTCACGCTCGCATTTTTCCTGTTGAGCCTGGGGCTGTTCGCCCAGATCCGCACCCCGCAACCCAGCCCCTCGGCTACCGTCACACAAAACGTGGGCCTGGCCAAAGTTACCATTGAGTACAGCCGCCCGACGGTTAAAGGCCGTAAAATTTTTGGCGACCTCGTGCCTTTTGGCAAAGTCTGGCGCACCGGCGCCAACCGCATCACCAGCATCGCATTCGATCAGGATGTGACGCTGAATGGGCAGAAAATTGCCGCCGGCAAATACGGCTGGTACAGCATTCCAGGCCCGAAAGAATGGACCATCGTACTCAACAGCGACAACCAGCAGTGGGGCGCCTATGAATATGATGAGAAAAAAGACGTGCTCCGCCTCACGGTTAAGGCCGAAGCCCTCAAGACCAATCAGGAGGAATTTACCATCGAACTCGACAATTTCAGCCCCACCGCCGCCGATGTGGTGCTGAGCTGGGAGAAAACCGCCGTGCGCTTCCGTTTGGAGCACAACCCGCACGAAATGATTATGAAAGCAATCGCTACGGAAACAGCCAAACCCGATGCGAATGCCGATGTTTATTATACCGCCGCCGAATACTACCTTGACAAAGGGCTGGATATGCAAATGGCATTAAACTGGGCCAATAAAGTGCTCGAAACGGATAAAAACTGGTGGTCGTACTACCTCCGTGCTTCAATTTATGCCAAAATGAAACAATGCGACAAAGCCGTAGCCGATGCCAATACCGCCCTCGAAGGCGCGAAAAAAGATGGCGATACCGCCTACATCAAGCGCTGCGAGAAAATTCTGGCACAGTGTAAATAAAGACCTCATGCCTGGTTTCCTGCCAAGCGCTTTGCGCAAAAGCATGGAAACCAGGCTGCTACAACGCTACTAAAGCCGTATCCAGCAATGCCAGACCGCTGCCCCGGAACACCCCAAATGGCACCCGGCCAGGACTCGGCACAAGTGGTGCAGCTACACTGTCCGGAAAAGCGCGCCACGAGATAAAGCGATAAAAACAGGGACTCGGCTCCGACAATACGCCTTGTCCTTCCCCCACCATACCAATCCCCCACACGATACCGCCGGGCGAAACCGCCAAAAAAACATCGCCACTGCGCACCTTGAGCAGGTAACGCCACAACAATCGGCGACGGGCAGGTTTTAAGACAGCCTGTTCCAGCGCTGCCCGGATGGCCTCGGTATGGTGCTGCGACAGCCCCTGTTCCACGGTTTTTATGGGTAAAAAATGTTGCTGCCGCGCTTCAGCCGCCTGCCACTGTTCCGGCGAATCAAAACGCGCCGTCCAGATATTTACCCCCCTTGCAATTTGCTTTTTCATATCGCTCCATCGCCACCACATAGGTTGGTAAAGCTGCGGAAACAAAACCTGTTTGAGCGCCGGATACGCTGCGGAGCAAAGGGGTTTACAGGCGCTCAACAGCCGATCAAATGCTTCGGTAAACTGCGTGGCCATCTGGCAGGAGTCTGTCAGAAGCAAATAATCCTGATGCGTGGCGCGGGTCCAGTTATACGACCCGGAAAGCACCTGGCGGTGATCAGCTACCACATACTTATGATGACAAAGATCGGGTGCCGTGTACGCGTACACTTCTGCGCCGAGCGCTGCCATGCGCTCAAAGTCCAGACCCTGCGGATGGAAATTAATCTGATCGAAATTAAGCATCAGCCGCACTTTTACTTTGCGGCGGCAGGCAGCCGTCAGGGCCTCGAAAATTTGCGGATGCGTAAACCAGCAGATCACAATATCTAATTGAAAATCAGCATCCTGAATAAACTTTATGATCGTTTGATGCAGGTTATTGAAGTACACCATATTGCTTGTTTTTTGGTACAAGTTTGAATGAGCCGCTGCAAATATCTGATTTTAAAACATTTTAATACAAATTTTTAAAACAAAATATTTTACAAAATAAATACAATACTTATCTTTGTGGCCGCCGCAGGGTACTGCCCTGCGTGCCTGAAAACAATCTGACCATGCAATTTGACCTGGACACCGCCACCCTGTTATTGAGTAAAACCCCGAAACTCCTGGAAATTTGGCTGTGCGACCTGCCGGAAGCCTGGCTGCTGGCCCGTGCAAAACGCGACAGCTGGAATATCCATGAAATACTCGGCCATCTGGTCTATTGTGAAACAGCCGACTGGATGCCACGTGCGCAAGCCATCCTTCAACAAGCCGCCGAATTGCCCCATTTTGATGAAAATGCGCAAATACAGATCACCCAAAACACCCAAACCGGAGCATTATTGATCCGTCTGGCCGATTTGCGCAAGCAAAACCTGCATTCGATTCAACAATTGCAACTCCGGGAAAACGACCTCGAAAAACAAAGCCGGCATCCAAAGCTCGGTCGTGTCGACCTGCGCAACCTGCTCGCAGCCTGGGCAGCACACGATCTGGGGCATCTCGCACAGATCTCCCGCGTCATAGCCCGGCAATATAAAGACGACAGCGGCCCATGGATAGAGTACCTGCCTATCCTTTGGCGACATTGATGTAAAATTGCTACTTTTGCCCCACCACAACCTCCAAACCCCGAACCTCCAAACCTTCTAAACTATGGCAAAATCAAGTAAGAACAGAGACAACGCCCTGCCCCCCGCCGTTTCCTTCAACGGCGAAGACACCGTTGTTACCCTGAGCGGTATGTACCAGGATTATTTCCTGGACTATGCCAGTTATGTTATTCTGGAACGCGCCGTACCGGCTGTGGAAGACGGACTGAAGCCCGTGCAACGCCGTATCCTGCACGCCATGTTTGAGCAACACGACGGGCGCTATCACAAAGTGGCCAACCTCATTGGCCAAACCATGCAATACCACCCGCACGGCGATGCCGCTATCGGGGACGCATTGGTCAATATGGGCCAGAAAGACCTGCTTATTGATTGCCAGGGAAACTGGGGCGATTACCGTACCGGCGACTCAGCCGCCGCACCGCGTTATATTGAGGCACGCCTCACCAAGTTCGCACTCGATGTGGTGTTCAACCCGGATACTACCCTCTGGCAACTCAGCTACGACGGCCGTAAACGCGAGCCCGTTACCCTGCCGGTTAAATTTCCCCTCGTACTCGCACAAGGGGTAGAAGGGATTGCCGTAGGCCTGAGTACCAAAATTTTGCCCCACAACTTCATCGAACTTATAAAAGCTTCCATCGCGCACCTCAAGGGACGGAAGTTTGAACTGTTTCCCGACTTCCCCACCGGCGGCTTCATCGACGTCAGTAATTACAATGCCGGCGGTCGTGGCGGCAAAGTGCGCGTACGGGCAAAAATCAAGGAAATTGACAAAAAAACGCTGCAAATCAGCGAATTGCCCTTCGGCGTTTATGTCTCCGACCTCATTGAATCCATTCTGAAAGCCAACGACAAAGGCCAGATTAAAGTCAAAAAAGTAATTGATAAAACCGCCGCCAACGTCGATATTGAAATTGAACTGCAACCTGGTGTCAGCCCCGATGTAACCATCGATGCCCTTTATGCGTTCACCGATTGCGAAGTGAGCATCAGCCCCAACTGCTGTATTATTCGGGAAAACAAACCCCTGTTCACCGACGTACACGAACTCCTGCGCATCTGCACCGAGCATACCCGCGAACTGCTGCGCCAGGAACTGATGATTCGCCTCCACGAACTTCAGGAAAAACTGCACTTCGCTTCGCTGGAAAAGATTTTTATCGAAAAACGGATCTACCGCGACATTGAAGAGTGCGAAACCTGGGAGGCTGTGATGGAAACCATCGACAAGGGCCTGCGCAAATACGTCACCACGCCTGCAACCCCCAAACTCAAATCCGAGGAAAGCAAAATCAAACTGCTCCGCGAAATCACGGACGACGACATTACCCGCCTCACCGAAATCCGCATCAAACGTATTTCCAAATTCAATACGTTTAAGGCCGATGAGGAAATCAATAAACTCAACGCCGAACTGCTCGAAACCGAGCACCACCTCGCCAACCTGACCGAATACGCCGTCAGTTACTACGAAGACCTGCTGCACAAACACAGCAAAGGCCGCGAACGCAAAACGGAAATTATCACCTTCGACGAAATCCGCGCCAGCGAAGTAGTAGCCAACAACGCCAAGTTATACGTTAACCGCGAAGAAGGTTTTATCGGTACCGGCCTGAAAAAAGACGAATTTGTTCAGGACTGCTCCGACATCGACGACGTTATCATTTTCCGCCGCGACGGCGTAATGAAAGTTGTCAGAATCGGAGATAAGGTCTTTGTAGGCAAAGAAATTCTCTACGTCGCCGTCTGGAAGAAAAACGACGAACGTACCACCTACAACCTTGCCTATCTGGAAGGGAAAAGCGGACGTTCAATGGTCAAACGTTTCAACGTTACTGCCATCACCCGCGATAAAGAGTACAACCTCGCCTCCGATACCAAAGGCTCCAAACTCCTGTACTTCACCGCCAACCCTAACGGCGAAAGCGAGGTAGTAAATGTGCAGCTCAGCCCGGCTTGTACGGCGAAAATCAAAACGTTTGATTTCGATTTTGGCGAACTGGCCATCAAAGGCCGCGACGCACAGGGAAATATCCTGACCAAATACCCCGTGCGTCAGATCAAACAGAAAGAAGTGGGCAAAAGTACCATCGGCGCCCAGAAAATCTGGTTCGATGATATTACCGGCCGCCTCAATACCCAGGAACGCGGCCGTTTGCTCGGCGAATTCGATACCGGCGATACCATTTTGATTCTGTATCAGGACGGCAGCTATGAAGTAACCGATACCGATGTGCAGCAGCGATTTGAAATGAAGGAAATCCTGCATCTCGGCAAATTTGACCCGGAAATGGTCATTAATATCGTGCATTTCGATGGCAATAAGGGCTGGACGATGGTCAAGCGCTTCCGCATAGAAACCAATAAACTCCGGGAGCGCTACTCCTACCTGACCGAGCACAACAAATCCAAATTGCTTTTTGCCAGCGTCAAAACCAATCCGCGCGTCCGCTACTCCCTGAAAATCAAGGGCAAACCCATGACCGGCGAATTGAACCTCGGCGAGTTTATGGATGTTAAAGGCTGGAAAGCTGTCGGCAATCGCCTCAGCGATCAGATGCTCAGCGGTGTTCGTGAAGTGGAGCAGGCAAGTCCGGCGCCGGAAGTACAGCAGCCCGATCTGTTCGAACTGCCGCCGCCGGTAGAAAAGCCGGAGCCTAAAAAGGCTGCTGCTGCACCGGCAAAAACAGAAGCACCCAAAAAAACCTATAAACCCGGCGACACCATCGAATTTGACTAAGCGCTTGTTCGAAAACCACCTAAATCAGGATAAAAAGCTAAAACCATGAGATTTTTGCAAGTTTTTGTCGTTCTGCTGCTGAGCAGCGCACTTTTTGCTCAGAAAGCCGACAAGCTCCTCAGTGCTGAAATGGACAACGTCATCAGGGAACAATTCTCCGACCCCAAAGGGCCGGGCTGTGTAGCTTTGGTGGCCCGACAGGGTAAAGTCATTTACCACAAGGCTTTCGGCATGAACGAAGTGGAAAGCGCAAAGCCCTTGCAAACCGACATGGTTTTTCGTATTGGCTCTGTAACCAAACAGTTCACAGCGGTCGGGATTTTACAATTGGTGGATGAAGGCAAAATCGGCCTTTCAGATGAAATGCAGCAGTTTCTGGAAAATTGCCCCGAAGCCTGGAAAACCGTTACCGTCGAGCAGCTGCTCAACCACACTTCCGGGATACACAGCTATACGAGCATGGCGGAATTCGACAACGAATTTCAGGGTAAAGCACTAAGTGTAAACGGATTGATTGATTTTTTCAAAAATGAACCCCTCGATTTCCCGCCGGGTAACGCTTATGCCTATTCCAATTCAGGCTATGTTTTACTGGGGTACATCATTGAAAAAGTAAGCGGCCAAACCTACGCGGATTTTTTACAAAAACGTTTTTTCACGCCCCTCGGTCTGAAAAATACCTATTACGATACCGACGGCCTGAAAATTGACAAACGGGTACAAGGCTATGATCCGGATATGGACACCATCGCGCGGGCTGCTTTCCTGAGTATGAGCCTGCCTTACGCCGCCGGTTCTATATGCGCCAATGCCGAAGACCTCTTGCGCTGGACGACGTCCCTGCACAGCGGTAAATTGCTTTCCGATCGCTTGTACCGGAAAGCGTGCAGCGCCGGCATTTTGCCCTCCGGCGAATCCATCCATTACGGATACGGCCTGATGATCGGCAGTGTATTGGGCAGCCCGACCGTTGAGCATGGTGGTTCCATCAATGGCTTTCTAAGCCATGTGCTGTATTTGCCCAAAGAA
This sequence comes from Chitinophagales bacterium, assembly GCA_017303875.1. Classification (GTDB taxonomy): domain Bacteria; phylum Bacteroidota; class Bacteroidia; order Chitinophagales; family Saprospiraceae; genus M3007. The sequence goes on from JAFLBP010000013.1 coordinate 86,498, forward strand.
CAGATTTGTGCTGTTGTACTCAGCAACTGCACCTGCCAAAGTCCTGATGCCGTGGCGGCAAAAATTGCAGCTCTGGCCGCGGGCAAGCGCCTGAAACCCGATGCAATCGCCGTTTCTGATCTGAAAATATATGAAGGTGTTTTTGTGAAAGGGGAGTTGGAGCGCTATATCCGTGTAAATGAAAATGGCGTACTGACTTCTCAACGCAAAGGCGGCCCGGTCTTTAAACTAACGCCGTTCGAGGCCGACAACTTCATGTTTGATTCAGGTCTGGCTACCGGAAAATTCAAACGGGATGCCGCTGGCAAAATCACTGAAATTGCCGTTAGCGACCGCGTTGCCGAGGCTTCCGTCTGGACGAAAACAGACAAAGCCCTGCCCGAACTGCCCAAGGAAATCTTACTCAATGAAGCTGATTTAAAACCGTTTACCGGTATTTATCAATTGGTTCCCGGCTTCGACATAACGGTTACCCAACAAGGCAAGCGCTTGTTTATTCAGGCAACCGGCCAGCAATCCATTGAAATGTTTGCCAGGACGCCAACCCGCTTTTTCGCCAAGGAGGTTGATGCAGAAATTGAATTTTCTCCGGAAAATAATTCGTTTATTCTGTTTCAGAATGGGCAGGAGATGGAGGCAAAAAGGAAGTGAAACTAGTATGTACCCGCTTCTATTAACAGAAGGCGACCATATACGCGCTCCGGAGGCTCATTAAAGGCTAAGAGCTTAACTGTAGCTTGGCCTACTTCATTTTTGCCGTATATAAATCCCCGTTCAATTGAAAAACACTCATGCCACTTATCCTTTCGAGGATTGTAAAGTGGTACTAAATGCATTTTATCATCAGATAAAGTTGCAAGATCAGTGCCCTTTTGGCGATTACAACGCATACAACAATAAGCTAAATTACCCAGTGAAGTATCGCCCCCATGTTTTAATGCAATAATGTGATCTATCTCAAAGGGATAAATAGCGAACGAATCTGGCAAAAGACAATATTCACAACGAGCATTCGCCCTAAAGGCAACCTCCTGTCGAAGCGAGTCAGAAATGTATGTACTCATACGCGAGCTAACTGCACTCTGGCCCTGGCTTTTGCAATAACCATAAGGTCTTCCTGAAGCAGGAAACGTTCAAGTTCAGCGCGTTCATCCGATGTTATTTTTTGCTCGCGCTCCAGTAGAACAAGCTCTTGCAAACGACGCACAGTCTCTTCAGAAGCCCGAAAAGCAAGCACTTGTTCAGGCGCCATATTGGCGAGAAAGTTGATCAAATCATCAAATGGATGTAATGTCGACATACAAACAAAGGTACAATTTTGTGTCGAATTATGCAAGCAGGAAATAAACAAAACGCCCTACTGCCCCATCAGGCGCTGATCGAGTTCATTCAACTTGATCCCCATGCCTTGTGCGCGTTGATAATCCTGTCCGGCAGCTTGTTTGTTACCTTTTTGTGCATTGGCTCGGGCACGCTCTAAGTAGGCTACCGCTAATTTGGGATTGTACTTGATGGCATTGTTGAGCGCGGTTAGCGCTTCATCACTGCGATTCATGGAGCGCAACAGCATACCGCTTTCATACCAGATATTGGCATTATACGGATCCAGTTTCAGGTATTCCTGATAATCGCCGAGGGCTTTATCGTACATTTGAGAGCCAAAATAAGCAATTGAGCGGTTGAAATAACCGTTTTTATTGGTCGGATCAAGTTTTATACCCTCTGTCAGATCAATGATGGCCTGCTGATAATTTTGCAGCGCTCCCATTGCCGCACCCCGGTTGATCAAAATTTCAGCTTTTGTTTTATCCTTTACACCCGGCAGATTGAGTGCATCGGAATAGTCCTTTATCGCATTCTGCACCAAACTTCCTTCCTGTTTACCATATTTGCCCGACATGGCCATATCGAAATAGGTCTTGCCGCGGCTATTGTACAACTCCGGATTTTTAGGATTGATCCGTACCGCATCCGAATAGTCTTTGAGCGCCGCATCGTAATTTCCCATTACATTCCGGTAATATTGGCCGCGATTCCAGTAAGGCAGCGAATTTTGATCTGCCTCAAATTTCATCACATGCGTCCAAAGCGTTTCACCATCTTTCCAAATCTGTATTTGCCGGTAAGAAAGTATGCAAAAAATCAGGGTAACTACGGCGAATCCGCCCTTTACGAGATTGGCGTATTCCTGCTGATCCGCCACTTTTTTCAAATACCAGGCCATGATGGCAAAAAAACCAAAGTACGGCACATAGGTAAAACGATCGGCCAGAAAACCCTGGCCGGCGCCAAGTACCTGCAACAAGAACATCACATTCAAAAAGAAAAACAAAGCGCCAAAGACCCAGATACGTTGTTTAAAACGCCACAGCAGATAGACCAATCCCCAAAAGGCAAAAAAGAAAATCGGGGAGAGGTATACAATCATCGGCAGTTTCTGCGGGTATGGATACAGGGGCGACATGGGGTAGGGCAAAAACAGTTTATACAGGTAAACTGTAAATGAGTAAGCCCCGATGCACAAACGATCCACAAAATCAAAATTGGTTACATCGTCATTGGTGGAACCTTGTACTTTCAGCGTATACAGGTTTATTAAACCAAAAACAAGGGAAAGTGCGAAAAAAGGCACCTTTTCCAGGAACATACGAAGCGAGAACTTGCGCTCATACCAGTAATCCAGCACAAACATCGTCAGGGGAAGCGTAACGGCCTGTACTTTTGAAAACAGCGATAACAACGCCAGCAGCAACATACCCAGATAAATACCCCAGTTCGGTCGCTCCGCTTTCAGCCAGCGCACATACAAAATCAGGGCAGCAAAGAAAAATACGGCAAAAAGTACGTCTTTACGCTCCGTTGCCCAAGCTACCGATTCGACACGCATCGGATGAATACCGAATAACATTCCTCCAAAAAATGCGCCTAAATTGCCAAAATTCAAACGCAAAAGCAGGAAAAAGACAGCGGCAACCGTAAGCAGGTGCAAGAGTACATTATTCACGTGTATGAGTTTCGGATTGATTTCGTCACCCGAAAGCTTCTTCTCTACAGCAAAAGTCAGGATTGGCAAAGGATTGTAGTTACCGATCACATTGCCTTTATCCACATCAAAAATATCTTTCACCACAGTACCGAAAGGCTCAATACCTACCTTGGCTAAGTTGGCATTTTCCTTGATGTTGGGATCGTCATCCCAGTTCACCAGGCCGTGATTAAACGAAGCAGCATAGGTAAGGAAGGTTACACCAAGTACAATCAACAGATAGGTCAGCCAGGAGCGATCAGGGCCGGCATCTTGGCGCCCAGTGTTTTTTTCCTTGGTGGTGCTTGCCTGTCGTTTGACCGGCATCGGTGCAGATTTCTTTGCCATATTGTATTGCTGTGGTTGGAATGGCGGCAAATGTATGATTTTTTATCATTGGCAACGATGGATATTCCTGTCGGATTCCAGGCAAAGCACCTAAACTTTTTTGTGTAAAAGCATTGTTAATCAAAGCATAAGGAAAATAAGCGTACCCAAATTTGGGTATTCCCTGAAAATGTCGGCAAATAGAAGATTTTTTAGAAAGCAATTAAGCTAATACTGGCCGAATAGTGATAATTTTGTTGTGCATAAATGACATCTTGGGCTTTACTCGCCTTTTTCAATCCAATTCCCCCCCTTCGCAACAAGACGCTGTTACTTTTTAAGTATTGGCGCGTCTTTTGCATCGTTTATAATCCCCGACCTGCATTCATTCTACATTTTCCGATTTCAAAATACTAAATTTCTCCCATGGGGCAGAATTGTACTTTCCATCAAAAGCAAGTGTTAACCCGTTTTTTAAACGCCTTAACCCTTTTCGCGTTCCTGTTAACGCCATTTTTTCTCTCCGCGCAAATCAGCGTAAGCGTATCCGGCACCAATGTTTCCTGCTTCGGCGGTAGCAATGGTTCGGCTACCGCTACGGCTACCGGCGGCTGGCAACCTTACACCTACACCTGGAGCAACGGCGCCACCACACAAACCATCACTGGTTTGCCCGCCGGTACTTATTCCGTTACCGTGATCGATATCGACCTCGCCGTAGCAGTAGGTTCCATTAACATCACCCAACCACCACAATTAGGTGTGAATGTTTTTGGTGAAAGCCAGATTTGCGGACTCGCGCCAGATGGCAAGGCTACTGCCGTGCCTTATGGCGGCACACCACCTTATGCCTACCTTTGGAATACCGGCGGCACATCCGCCCAAATTACCGGTCTGCCACAAGGTACCTACACCGTCACCGTAACCGATGCCAAAGGTTGTACTACTGTTGGCAGCGCAAATGTTTATTTCTGGGATGAAGGATTGTGGGTCACTCCAATGGGCGTAAACGTCACCTGCTTTGGCCAGGCCAATGGCTCTGCCACTGCAATGGTAATGTCCGGTACCCCACCCTACACCTATCAATGGAGTAATAATGGTGGCAATGTACCCACCATCAACAACCTGGCTCCTGGTGTCTACACGGTAACGGTTACCGATGTAAATCAATGTACCCATGCCGCTTCTGTTACGATCACTCAACCCACACAGGTGCAGGTAACGACAAACAGTACTGCGGCGCTTTGCGGACTTACCGGAACAGCTACCGCAACTGTCAGCGGCGGAACAGGCGCCTACACCTACCAGTGGAGCAACGGCTCTACACAACCAACCATCAACGTAGGAACTGGCACCTACACTGTCACTGTCAAAGACGGCAACAACTGCGCCGCAGTAAGTACCGTAACGGTTAGCGGCAGCAACTCCAACCTCAACCTCAGCCCAAGCGTATTGAGCAATGCAGGCTGTACTGTTGGTGGCTCCGCCTCTGTTAACGTCGTTTCCGGCGGCTCCGGCAACTACGCGTACACTTGGAGCAACGGCCAGCTTACTCAAACTGCGACCAACCTCTCGGCAACTACTTACACAGTTACCGTAACCGATATTACAAGCGGCTGCACTGGTACCGCTACAGTTAGTATTCCTGCGGCCCCCGCCCTCAACGCTGCCGCTCAGCTCGTCAGCAATGCCACCTGCGCTACAGGCGGCTCCGCCACCGCCTCCGGCAGTGGCGGCACCCAACCCTACACCTACAAATGGGATAACAACCAAACCACCGCTACGGCGACCAACCTCTCCGCAGGCCCGCACGTCGTAACCGTAACCGATGCCAAAGGCTGTACCGCTACGGCAATGGTCACAATCGGTCAGTCGCAAGGTCCTACCGTAGTTGTAAACCTGGTTACCAACGCAACCTGTACCACCGGCGGCGCTGCAACAGCTGTTGCAAGCGGTGGTCTGGCACCCTACACTTACCTCTGGAGCAATGGCAATACAACAGCTACTGCAACCAACCTGATGGTAGGCTCGGCCAAAGTAACCGTTACCGACGCCAACGGTTGTGCCGCAACCGGTATGATCAACATTACCCAGCCCAGCGCCCCAACATTGGTGGTATCGTCCAGCACACCCGCAGGATGCACCACCGGAGGCACCGGAACGGTTGCCGCAAGCGGCGGCACCAGCCCCTACACCTATAAATGGAGCAACGGCGCTACCACGGCCAGCGTTTCCAACCTGCCCGCAGGTTCCTACACCATTACAGTTACGGATGCTGCCGGCTGTACCGCAACCAGCTCCCTGAGCATTGCTGCACCACTGCCGCCCGCCGTCGTCATCACCGCCTCCTCTAATGCCAACTGCAACCAGCCTGGCAGCGCAACAGCCAGCGCTTCCGGTGGCGTGCCGCCGTTCACCTACAAATGGAGCAACGGCGAAACCACCGCAACCGCATCCAATCTGCAAGCTGGCACCCATACTGTAACCGTAACTGGCAGCAACGGCTGTACCGCCACCGCCAATGTAACCATCGGCTCAACCGCCAACGGTATCAGCATCGGCGATTACGTATGGCTCGACCTCGATCAGGATGGCTTCCAGGATCCGGTTGCCGTCGAAACACCGGTAGCAAACTTTAATGTCGCCCTTATCCGTCCAGGTAATGACGGCATCTTCGGCACCGCCGACGATGTAACCGTTGCCACCACCACCACCAATGCAAGCGGTCTTTACCAGTTCAACTGCGTGGTGCCCGGCACTTATATTCTTAAATTCTCCGGCCTGCCCGCAGGTTATGAATTTACCGGAAAAGATCAGGTAAACAACGACTGCAAAGACAGCGACGTTAAAGCCAACGGACAAACAGATCCGTTCACCATCGTTGCCGGTCAGGGTAACAACTTCTGCTTTGATGCCGGTATCCATGTAAAATGTGAAAACGTTATCCATGGCGGTCAGATCTGCTGCGACCAAACCATCTGCGAAGGTGAAACACCTGCTCAAATCTACAATGTCCAACTTCCTCCAGGTGGTGTAGGCCCGATTGAATACGTTTGGATGCAGTTTGTGGAAACCAGCGCCAGCGGTCAACCGATCTGGACCGGTGTTCCCAACTCCAACGGCCCCACATTGCAACCCGGCCCGCTCTTCCAGACTACCAGCTATATGCGCTGTGCGCGCCGTGAAGGTTGTGTAACCTTCCTGGAATCCAATATCGTTACCATCACTGTCAATCCTGCCGGCTCACCTGGCTGCCCGTCTTTCATCGTTCAAATGAATGTACAGCAACAAGGCCCAACCGCAGTTACGGTAAACTGGACTACCCTGCCTGAAGGCGACCAGTACATGTACGCTGTACAGCATTCCAACGACAACATCAACTGGGCGAGCATCGGCACTGTAATGGGTGCATTCAACCCGTCTGCACCAAATGAGTATTCCTTCACCGACCAGACACCAGCCAACGGCGCCAACTACTACCGCATCAAGCGCACCAACAGCTATGGCACGGTCAGCTTCTCCACGTCGCTGAAACTCGATATGAGCTTCTCCACCCTGCAAACGGTGATGATCGCACCTAACCCGGTGGTAGATAAACTGAATATTCGCAACACCACGCCATTCGATGGAGAGGTGAGCATCCAGATCACCGGTACCAACGGTGTGCTGATCAATACCGTTATTATCCCGCAAGGCACCATCCAGCAGATTGAACTGCCGGTGGCCGACCTGCCGCAGGGTATGTACCTGGCACGTGTGCGTTTCCCCGACGGACAGTCGAAAACGCTCAAGATTACGAAGTTCTAAAACAGAACGCTCAAACTAAGGGAAAAAAGAAGCCGCGGCTCCGGGAAACGGGAGTCGCGGCTTACTTTTTTTAAATGCACATTTAGAAGAAAATCTACTCTTTATTTCCCCAAACAGATTTCATCTTGATGGATTTGCGTTGTATCAACTCTTCCACTTTGCGCATCGTTACCGTATCGCCTATTTTCCGGACTGCGGGCAAAACAGGTTTTAACTCTTCCGCCGTTTTGGCTTTTTCAACTTGTTGTAAAATGCGCGTTTCAAGCCTGGGCTTCACCACCCGAAAAACTTCCGGCGATTTACTCGCGGCTTCTGTTACTTCGTTCAACTGCCTGCTATCCGGATATTCCCGCAGGTAAGCCTCTATATTTCGGGGAGTTGTACTCGATTTAATAGAACTCAGGTGCGCCGCCTCAATCTCTGTGGCAAGTTCTTTGCGCAGTTCCATCCGGGTATCAACCGCCTGCTTAACCGCATCAAAATTTTCACTCTCCGGATAATTTTTTAAAAACTGCCGCACATTTGTAGCACTCGGCGACTGCCTTACTTGTTGTAAATCAGCCGTTTCCATACGCCTGACCATCGTCGTAACGCGGGTTTCATAAATGCCGTTCCGATATGCCTGCTGGTAGGCGCGTAAATCTGCCAGCCGTTCAGAGCGGGCCGCACGCAGGTAATACGCTTTCTCTAAATTGGGATTGGCCGTGCCCTCCTTTTGATACACAGCAATATAGGTTTCATAAGCCTGGGCATCGTCCTGCCAGGATGCCCACCACCAGTCGCGCGTATGTGCGGGCGTAAGGGCATATGTTGCCCCCGAACCCACGAAAATAATCAATAAAACTGCTGCAATACTGCGTTTGCCGCCCCAGGACTTTGTCCGAACCGCCTGCTCCTCGGTAGCTTTTACTTCCTGCGGCATCTTGGGCGGTTCCGGCGGAAGCACATGACTACCGGTATTAGGCGCTGGTATGGGTGTCCGGATATTAGATTCCGGCGCCTCAGCCTCCGGGGGCGCCGAACCGGCACTTTGCCCGGCTGCTGCATTGACGGCAAATTGATAACCGGCAGGCTTGAGCGGTGCATCCGCTGCATCGGTTTGTGCCTCCGCAATAATCGTTACCGTTTCCAAAATGGAAATCTCCCTGGGCACGTAACGACCCAAATTGGCCACAAACTCCAGCATAGACACCTTGATGAGCAGCTGATGCTCGCCCGAACTTTGCGGTGTCACATTAAACAACCACTGCGTATACCCCCTCTCGCGAATCAGCTGCTCGGTAGCGCTCAGTGCCCGGATCTGAAACACTGAGCCTTCAGGATCCAGCAATTCTGCCTTCATCATTTCCGAAACCTCCACTTTTTGGCGCAATTGCACATTTTCATCCAGCACAATATCCTCAAAAAGGGCGTCCTCTTCAATGGCCACCCGGATGGTACAAATGCTTGGTTTGCGCAAAGGCATACGTTCCGGTACGCGGTACAGCACACTACCCTGCTTCGTCGACTGGTCGCCAGGCTGATGGGGCTGCGCTGGCGCCTCAAAATCTTCCGGCGTCAGCGCACTGATCATATCCAGGCAATTGGCCCGTATCGTATCCACTCGTTGTTGATACGCTTCCGGGGCAATGGTATTCCGGATGCGTTCTTTATTGGCGTCTTTCAGTCGCCCTTGCAGGGCAAGTGCTTCGTTAAAGCGTTCGCCGTTTTCAGGCAGCAGTTCCCTGAGCGCCGTCAGGGCGGCGGCGAGGTCTTCCAGTAAAATCCGGCGCAGTTCGTCCTGGAGTTCAGGAATAGGTTTGGTGAGTGGCATGGGAATTGGATTGTTTCATTGCCGGCCCGTTTAACGGACCTTGACATTTAACGCGAAAAATACAACAAAGCGTCTTTCTTTAAATGGCTTTACAAGTTTCGTATACCTTTTTCCGTACAAATACTCCCTTCCCAACATTCTTATTACCTTTGCCCCTTAACTACACCGATCATGATCGACGTAATTCTCGGCCTCCAATGGGGCGACGAAGGCAAAGGTAAAATTGTGGACTACCTCGCCGGACAATACGACATTGTCGCCCGTTTCCAGGGCGGCCCAAATGCCGGACACACCCTCAAATTTGGCGGCAACAAATACATCCTGCACACGGTTCCTTCCGGAATCTTCCGCCCCAACCTCATCAACCTCATCGGCAATGGCGTGGTGCTCGACCCCATCGTCCTGCGCCGCGAACTCCAATCCCTCGAAAAAAGCAAAGTGCGTTTCCAAAAACGCCTGCTCCTCTCCCGTAAAGCACACCTTATCCTGCCCACCCACCGCTGGCTCGACGCCGCCAGCGAAGCACACAAAGGCAAAGGCAAAATCGGCTCTACCCTCAAAGGTATCGGCCCCACCTACATGGATAAAACAGGCCGGAATGGCCTGCGCGTCGGTGATATTCAACTCACCGACTTCAAAGAGCGCTATGAGGCACTCAAAAACAAACACCTCGAACTGCTCCGGATTTATCCGGAAATTCCCTTCGATATTGAAACCGCTGAACGCGAATGGTTCGACAGCCTCGATACACTCCGTGCCCTGCAAATGGTTGATAGTGAATACTATATCAACGAGGCCTTACAACAAGGCAAAAAAATTCTGGCTGAAGGCGCACAGGGCAGTATGCTCGATATCGATTTCGGCACCTACCCATTCGTCACCTCCTCCAATACCATCACCGCCGGAGTATGTACCGGACTCGGCATAGCACCGCAAAAAATCGGCCGTGTCATCGGCATTACCAAAGCATATTGTACCCGCGTGGGCAGTGGCCCCTTCCCCACTGAAGAAGATAATGAAACCGGCGAACTGCTCCGCCAGGCCGGTATGGAATTTGGCTCTACCACGGGCCGCCCGCGCCGCTGCGGCTGGATCGACCTGCCCCAACTCCGCTACACCATCCTCCTGAATGGCGTCACGGAAATCTGCATGACAAAAATTGATGTGCTCAATACTTTCAGCGCACTCAAAGCAGCCACCCATTACCAATACGACGGAAAAAAACGGATTGATCTCCCCTTCGACCTCTGTGCCACCGAGGTAGCCCCCGTCTATAAAAATTACAAAGGCTGGAACAGCTCACTTGATGCCGCAACTACCTTTGAAGCCTTACCCGGTAAAGCACAGGAATATCTGAACGCCATCGAGAATTACCTTGGCGTACCCATTACCATGATCTCTACCGGCCCGGAACGCGAAAAACTAATCGTTCGATAGCACACATCTTTCTATCTATATACATCATCAATGCACCAGCGTATTACCCGCGTTGGTGCATTTTTTTTAAACATTTATCCTCATAAAAACCGCGCGCCCAATACCGCCAGCATTGCAAGCAGTGCCGGTACCGCCTGCACAAAAAATATCTTCCGGCTCGCCGTTAATGCACCATAAACACCCGCTACCACAACACATCCCAGAAAAAACAGCGCCACGTTAGAAGCCCACAAGGTATCTGTGATCAGCAGCGACCAGATCAGGCCCGCCGCCAAAAAACCATTGTACAAGCCCTGATTAGCAGCCATTACTTTGGTTGGCGCAAACAATTCCGGCTTCAAGGCGCCTTTAAACACCGCTTTCCCTTTGGTCTCCCAGGCAAACATCTCCAGCCACAAAATATAAAGGTGTTCAAGCGCCACCAGCGCGGTCAGAATTATAGCAATCAGCTGCATATATGTGTTCTTGAAATGAAGTTTATGTGTTGAAAATCGTCAATGTTCCGGCTGTACTATCCATCTCCCCCAATACGCCCATCGGAAAGGTCATCTGATGCGCCACATGGCCAAACGGAAAACCATAAACCACCGGAATACCCAAAGCACCTAAACGATCACGCAGGGTATCCTGCAAACTCATGGATAACATCCCCGGCTTGGGCGAACAACCGGCAAAAACACCAAGCGCAATTCCAGCCGCCTCCCGAAGGTCTGTTCCCTGCAATAACTGCGTCAACATCCGGTCTATCCGATACGGCGACTCATCAATATCCTCCATAAAAACCAATTTATCCTTAAAAACAGGCTGAAAAGGTGTCCCGGTCATAGCCGCCAACAAGGCCAGATTACCCCCTGTCAGTGCCCCTTGGGCCTTGCCCGGTGTGATGACAAATGACTGAAAAACCTCTCCCGTGCCATCCTCACCCGACTTAATTAGTGGTACAGTGTAGGCCGCCGATACTTCAGAGACGATCGCATTAAAGTGCCTTAAAGTAGCTTCCGGGAAATCACCACCCGCCACCGGCCCGTGGTACGTCGACAATCCGCTGCGCTGTAAAAATGCATGGTGCAACGCCGTCACATCACTGAAACCAATAAAAGGTTTGGGGTTTTTCCGAATCAACGCATAATCAATCATCGGCAACAAACGAGTGCAACCATACCCGCCGCGTACACACCAAACCGCATCAATTAACGGATCACTAAATGCCCAGTGCAAATCCTCCAAACGCTGCGCATCCGTTCCGGCCAAATGACCATTGTGCACACGAAGAAACTTTCCCTCTTGCACCGCATAGCCCAACATGGCCAGATTGCCCAAAGCTTTTGTGATTTTTTCTTCTGTAACAGGACTTGCAGGCGCAATCAAAGCAACCCGCGCACCCACACGCAGCCGATCCGGACGGACCAAAGACATCACGGTCTTCCGCCCCTTCACGGGCCTAAAGGCCGATAAAACGCTGGCTGAAAGCCCGGCTAAAGCCGCCCGGCTGCTTATCGAAAAAAATTTTCGTCGCTCCACAGTCAGTACTGTTTGCATTAAAAATTTACAGCTTGATAAAAATACGCTTGGCATACAGCCACCTGCACGGGATCCAGCAAAGCAGCATAAAAACAAGCGCAAACAAAAATGAACTGAATTCGGCGCCCTCTATCGGTTTAAACACCGTGTTATAAACCCATGACATTACCGAAGTCCTTCCTTGTACACTATCCCAGGTAATATTCCCCAATCCAATGGCCAAAACTTCAGAAAGCAGATAGGCAAACAGCGCATTACACCCAAATACGATAAAGAAGCCCGCGCCGCTCGTCCACTTTTTTACATCTATCCACCAAATGCTAAGCGCTAAAAAAATCATGGATAAACCACCCACGTATAAAACATAAGAACTCGTCCAAAGCTTTTTATTAATCGGGAAAAATAAATCCCAGGCAAGTCCGAGAAAACCACAAATCAACCCGAAAACCAACAAATCACGCACCAGCAATTCCTGTTGCTCCCGGCGTTTGGTCATCAGCTCACCGCTGAGCCAACCCAAAACGACCGTCACAATTGCCGGAAAAGTGCTTAAAATTCCTTCGGGATCAAAGGGTATCCCTTCTCCTCTATACAAATGCCGCCCGCCTAAAACAAACCGATCCAGTTGCAAGACCGCATTGCCACCCAAGGAATACAAGCCTGCCGCATTCGGCTGATCAAAGGCATACATCACGCCCCAGTATGCAAATAAAATACCCGCTGAAACCCAAATTAACCAACGACGGGATAAATTAAGAACCAAGACACTTGCAAGTCCGTAACCCAATCCAATCCTTTGCAGCACGCCCGGTATACGCCACTCCATTACATTTTCCCAATAAAAGGGAAACTTGTTCAATAAGAAACCTAATAAAAAAATCAAAGCTGCTCGCTTGAATACCTTCTTGCCTAAACCCGCCGACCATCGCCGGCCATAGCGCTCAAACGCAAACCACATCGAAACACCAACGATAAACATAAATGACGGAAAAACAAGATCCGTCGGCGTACATCCATGCCAGTCCGCATGTTTTAGTGGCGCATATACATGCTCCCAGGTACCGGGGGTATTCACAATGATCATCAGGGCAATGGTTAAGCCGCGATAAAAATCAATCGAAAGATAGCGTTGGGGGGTAGATGTTGGCTCAGCTGTCATAGTTTTGATGTTGAAGAAAGTTTCATAAAACATTCTGGTTTTCCGGCATGTTCTTTAAGTTTGCGAAAAGTACGGTTTTCCGTAAAATCAAAACGAAATTATGCTATTTGCTATCGGCACCAAAGTCCGATTCCGTTTTACCGGAGAAACCGGCACCATCATTTCCCGCCTCGATGACGATATGCTCCTCGTGCGGCTCGACAGCGACCCCGATCTCGAAATCCCGGCCTTCGAGGAAGACCTCCTGCGCAATACGGATCAGGAACCCAACTCCGCAGGCGCCAAATTCATTGAAGGGAAAAAAGATAAACAACCGGAAGCGCCACCCCGACGGGAAGTAAAAGCCCAATACCTTATCCTGAAACCCAAGGGCCTGCAACTCTGCTTCGAGCCTATGCCCGGTCGCGATGGAACCGTATCACGCTATAAAACCTGGCTCGTCAACGATACCGCCCACGACCTGCTATTTGAATTTGATTTCTATACACTCCGTCGCGACATCGCACAGATGGAAAGCAAAGTAGGCCCCGGTATGGCCCTCGAACTTTGTGATATGCTCAGCGACGACCTCAACGACACCCCGGAAATATACATCGCCGTTCAGCGCATCACAACTGCCGGCCCCGATACGCCCATAGAAAGACAACTCAAATTAAAAGCCAAGCAATTCTTCAACAGCCTGCTCACAGCGCCTATTCTCAATATGCCCTGCTACCACTTGCTGTTGTTCGATAACTTTGACCCCGCCCAACAAAAACACTCCAAAGAAGAAACCGAAAGCCTGAAGGCTTATACCAAACAAAAAGCCCGGCCTCGCAGTAGTAATATCAAGCGCAGCAGCCCTTTCCTCTCGCACGATGTAGAAGCGTATGCGCACTTCGAGCCGGAAATTGACCTCCACATCGAAAACCTTCAACCCGGCCATGCCCGACTCGATAAAGGTGAAATTCTGCGCATCCAAATGGTTCATTTTCACCGCTTTCTCGATCAGGCCATAAAACTGGGCATTCCGCGGGTATTCATCATCCATGGTGTCGGAGAGGGAAAACTCCGAAATGCCATCGCCGATGAATTACGCCATCACCCACATGTACATAAGTTTAAAAACGAATTCCACCACAAATACGGTTACGGCGCTACCGAAGTAATCTTCGAGTAGTGCAGTACTGTACTTTGAAGCTCCGCTTCGAAGCATGTAGGTCGAAGCTCCGCTTCGCACCAGTATAGCGAAGCTCCGCTTCGAAGCATGTAAGGCGAAGCTTGGCTTCGCACCAGTACAGCGAAGCTCCGCTTCGAAGCATGTAAGCTTCGCACGCCAGTACAACCAAGTCCCGCTTCCCACAAAACCACCACAAAGCAAAGAGCGGGTTGACAACCAAATGGTTATCAACCCGCTCCTCATTTTGAGGACTTCTCGATAAAAGCCTCATTTTCTTGTATATAGCCGCGAAGCGGAGCTTCGATGTACTGTCTCGAAGCGGAGCTTCGATGTACTGTCTCGAAGCGGAGCTTCGATGTACTGTCTCGAAGCGGAGCTTCGAGATACTAGTACTGCCAGAGATCGTGCTCGCGGTTGAACAGATCATTTTTGATCTTGTCCGACTGCATCAGCAAGTCAACACCCTGAAGGTAGTTTTCCAGACGACGATCATACACGTTCGACTCTTTGTAGATAAAGCTTGCGAAGAAGCGCATCTCCATGTAGTCTTCCCAGGATACCGTAGCATTGGTGTTGCCGCCAGCCGCAAATACGCGGTGCTGCGCCATCAATTCGCGGGCCTGCGGATAGTATACCCAGAACATCGGACGTTCAAAACGGAAGTTACCGTCATTGTCTTTAACGTCGATCAACGGAGCAATACCCAGAATACGCACCTGCATGGTAGACGTTTCTTTGTCGAAGAACCATACCTCTTTGAGGCGGTAGCGCTTCACATCTTCCCAGTTGATGTCATTGTGTACGATTTTGATCTTCTCTTCGTACGTTTCCGGATCGAAAGTTACCACCGTATCCGTTTTGGAAAGCATCGACAGTACATCGTCGGTGCTCATACGCTTGGTAAACTTATCGTTGTCGGTAGCGTACACCGGCAGGTCGCCTTTGGAGGCAGCGTCGGAGAGGATTTTGAAAAAAGGATCTTCCGGATAAACAAAAGGAAGGTTCATTTTTTCACGTACGTCTACGATACGCCAAATGTATTTCTCCCACATGATGTCGCTCTCGCGCACCGGCTGGTAAGGCAATACACGACGCTCGCCCATGATTTCTTTGCGTACCACGCCGTCAACAGGCGCTTCGCTTTCTTCTTCGGGCGTAATTTCTTCAGTTCTTACCTCGATTTCCTCGGGGTCTTGGGCCAGGACTGCCGTCCCGGAAAAGAGCATCAGGAGGCTCAGGCAAGTCCATTTGATAAAAGTCTGCATGACTGCTCGCGTGGATTGATTAACGTTAAAGGATGTGTTTAGCAAATTTTGAACCGTGCGTGGATTAAAAGCACTGCGCAAAAATACCTAAGTCGGCGTTATGTAACGCCGACTTAGGAAATTTTATTATTTACTTGATCCGGAAAGTCAAACCGGGCAGTGGACGAGGCACCGCATCACCGGGGCACTTACACTTGATATTATCAAAGAAGTAAGCATCACCGGGGCCAGCTTGGCGTACACGCTCTTCAACAGCCGCACCGAAACGGGCGCCCGAGTTCGGGATTTCCGGTGTCGGGTCAGAACGTTTCTTCAGGTAAGTCAAGGTAAAACCAACGATTTCACACTTGGCATTAAAGTCGAAGTTTTTCAGCACTGCGGCGATACCGGATTGTGCTTTGAACTCACCGTTACCCATCATTTTGCTAGTGTGTTGTGCACCGAGCAGCGGCTCCGGATCCGGAATACGCTTCACGCGGTACTTAAAGGTCTGCGAAACGCCGGGAGCAGAAACGGTAAGGGTAGCCTCACCGGGCGTAGTAGCTGTAACGTTGTACTTGCCACCACCCGAAGGTTTCACCGATACACCTGAACCGCTAACATTAACCTGATTGGAAGACGCACCGGCAACAGAAACGCTAACCGGGTTATCTACACCAATATAGAATACGTTCATCTGATCCAGAGAAACTGCAATCGAGCGCTGACCCACCTCATACTTGAAGTCTTTGGTGTAGGTCTTGCGGGTGTTATCCAGCGGGTTAGTTACAGAGATGTTTACAGTGTAGGTTTTTTCACCCAAACCGCTCGGAGAGATCTCGTAGTGACCAACACCATCTTTAATCGGAAGATTCTGACCACCGGCAGTGATGGTGATGTTGTTGGCCGAAGTGCTGTAAGCGCTCAGGAAAACATCAGCAACATATTTTTCACCTGCAATGATATAGCTTTTTTCAGCAGAGATACCCGGCTGGAAAGCGTCGAATTTGATATCAACGGCGTTCATCGACTTGGCGATGGAGGCCAAAACAGCAGAAGCAGAGCTTTTACCGTCTTCCTGCATTTTACCCAGCGTGGGGAATACCGCAGCTACAGGCATGGCCTTGAACTTGTAGTCAGCCCAAGTATAGTTGTTGTATTTCGCACGGATGTTTTCAGGAATAGCTTCCACATCCAACGGCAACGTTTTTTCAATATTAGCCTTTTCCTTTGGCTCAACCAAATTTAAAAGCGCTGCGCGTGTATCTTTGATTTTTTGTTCAACCTGAGCACCGAGGCCCTCATTGATGAACATGCGCGTAGTCAGGTCTTTGTTACGAATATCCTGCGGAATTTCCGGATCGTCTTTTGAAGCGCCTTTGGCTGCTGCAAAGAGATCTGTACGTATCTTGTTGATATAGTCGTTGAACTCCTGCGTTACACGCAATGCTTCGACAGCCTTGTTTTTCAAACTGTCATTGCGGGGCGTAGGATAGGCTGTGGCCGTCTGTTCGATACTGGCCTTGATGGCGTCGTTGTTTGCATCAACGATAGAACCACTCTTTTTCATCCCTTTATCGAGGGAGAAGAAGGCGTTCATCACCTCAGCCGACACGTTAAGGGCGAGCAGTGCAGTCAACACCAGATACATCAGGTTGATCATCAACTGCCGCGGCTCCTTTGGTATAGACATAGGTCTTTTCTGTTTTGTTGGTTAAAGAATGTGAATACCCAAACGGAGTCCGATTATTGACGACCGATGTTGGCCATAGCAGCAAGCATGTTGCCGTAAACCGTGTTCAAGGAACCGAGGTTTTTGTTCAGTGCACCGATCTGATCTTTGTAAGCTTTTACATCATCAGCGGATTTAGCCATATCAGCCATAGCTTCGTTCATCTTCGTGTAGAAGTTGCCCATGGTCTTGATTTGGTCGGAAGTGCCGGAGAAGTCTACTTCTTGCAGCGCTTTCAGAGCACCCATGCTTTTCGACATGGATTGCAGCTCTGTGAGCATACCGCCGAGCTGACGCTCTACAACGTCGCCGTGCAGCGGCTTGAACTCTTGCATGTTGAATGCAGGGCCGGCAGTGTTAGCCAGCGGCTGAATGTTGGAGTTGTAATCGTCGAGACCCGGGTACAGTTTGTGCCAGTAGTAATCGGGCTCTGGTGGGAGGATACCCAACATAAGGAAGATGAAAATTTCAATACCCATACCGAGGATAAGCATCTCGGTTGCGCCCGTCCAGCTCTCTAATTTGAAGAGGGCACCGGCAAGTACGAATGCAGCGCCGACGCCGATGAGCAGGTTCTTAACGCGTTTGAAACCTTTTGACTTGATGAAACTCATTGTTTTTAAACTTTTTTAGCAGTTTGAAAAAGTGTTCCGACAGTGTTTGAATGGACATACGCCCCGTTAATAGGGGCGCAAAAGTAGACGATTGCTGCATCATATCCTAACAAACTGTTAATTTATCTTTTGCAAGATCACAACAATGTCAGCTATGAGCCAAACGGCAACATTAGGATATGTGCTTGAAATCGAATGTTTTGGAATGGAAAAGGGTCTGGCAAGCCAGGCGGATTAAAACAGAATGAACAATAAACGCAAACCCTGCGTTTAAATTTCATTAACAACTCTTTTTTTTGAAAAATTTTCTCAAAAAAGAAAAGCGCCTCTTTGAAGGCATTTTTATTACCCTTGTGTCATCGAAGCAAATAGCATACCGGTTATCAAAACCAAGGCAAACTATTTACTCGTGGCATTAGCCATCGCAACACAAAGTTGACAAAAACATCTTCAAATAGGCGCTTCACGCTGTACGTATAGGTACAAAGGTAACTTACTGTAATCCGCTAGGACAAGCAGCAGTCTTAGAAATCATTGATCGAGCGACCCAGGAAGGTCAGTACGCAACGGAAACCAATGTAACACTTGGTGGTATCCTGATATTCCCAGGAACGTGTGCTGTTCTGTAAGAAGAACGCAACATCTTTCCAGGAACCACCGCGGATCACCTTGCGCTTAGCCGTTTCAGGATCTTCCTCCTTGGCGTCATAGCGAATATCCGGGTTCAGGTCGTGCATGAACGTGTAAGCATTTTCGTAAAATGCGGTCTCCGTCCATTCAGCTACATTACCAGCCATGCAATACAAACCGTAATCGTTCGGGTAGTAAGCATCGGCTTTAACCGTGTACAAACCACCATCTTCAGGATAGTTACCGCGACCGGGTTTGAAGTTGGCCAGCAAACAGCCTTTGGCATTGCGTGTGTAGTAACCACCCCAAGGATAGTTAGACTCCGCATGTGTGCCGCGTGCAGCCCATTCCCATTCATGCTCGGTAGGCAGACGGAAGTCTTCCGTGTTGATACCGTCTTCGCTGTACATATCCCAAAGTTTGGAACGCCAGTAGCAGAAAGCTTTGGACATCTTCCAGTTCACACCAACAACGGGATAATCGTCGAAAGCGGGGTGCCAGAAGTAGTTACGCGTCATCGGCTCGTTGTAAGAGTAAGCGTAATCGCGTACCCAGGCGAGCGAATCGGGGTAAATCTTGATTTTCTCCTTGTGGATGTGGCTGGTACGGTTGCTGTTGCGGTCGTGTGCCGCTTTCTGCCAGTCATACCACTGGAATTCAAAAACCAGTTTGCTCACATCAAGCTCTTTGCGGCCTGCAAAACGTTCGTTGCCCGCATAGTACATGTCTTCAAGCGCACCGTCACCTTCTTCGGCATCGGCCTCCCAGTCAATGTCCTGATCCCAGTCGAGCATTGGCTCGCCTTGATCGTTTTCCGTTTCCTCAATGATGTGATCGAGTTTGCGGTGTGCGATCGAATCGATCACCCACTGAACAAACTGGCGATACTCATTGTTTGTAATCTCGGTGTCGTCCATAAAGAATCCCTGGATAGAGATTGATTTTGGACGCTGAACGAGTTGTCGGCTTAAATCCTCGTCGCCCGCACCAACGTGCAGGGTACCTGAAGGAATGTAAACCATCCCGTAAGGGTTGATGCCTTTCCACTTCGGACGGTCCATTACGCCGACCAGTTGTCCGCTTTCCTTTTTGCCGCAGGAAGCAGCCAATGCGGAGAGAAAGAGCAGAAGGAAAAGTGAATTTTGTAGTTGTTTCATGTTAAACACCCGTGTTTTCCTACTTATTATGTTCGGTTTGGCAAAAGAGGTCGTAAAGGTAGATGATTAAAACTTCTACCAAAAACAATTCCAGCAAAAACTTGAATGAAATTGTTTTTCAATGGTAAAAGCAGGTCACAAACGATTTTTTAACGCCTCATTGTATGGAATGCCCTTTTTTTTGTCTTTGAAGGATAAAAAAATCAGGCGGCTCCTTTTTTAAGCTGTTTTTCTCCAAAAAAACGACTTTTTCTCGCGTCTTCTCAGAAAAAACGTGGATTGTAAATGACCGGCGGCAGTTTCCCGGCGCCTATCGGTCGGTTCAGGCTGTATCGGAGTGAAATTTCGTGGCTCCCGCGTTGTACTGCCTGTAAGGCCGAAAGCGGCACATCATAGGCATAAGCAAGCGTTGTTTTCTCGTTGAGCGGCAAACCTCCCAGTATTACCAGCGCATCGCGGGATGTGCTGCTGTATCCTCTCCAGGAAGCGCCGGCAAATATATTATTGTCCCAGCGTCCCACCACAGAAATTTCCATTTGTGTCTCCGTTATGTCACTTTTTAGCAAAAATGAAGGTCGCAAAACCAAACGATCATTTAACACCATATTATATACAGCATGTGCAAACCATCCGCGCCGTACGCGCAAGGCCAAAGCCCCGTTCTGCGAACTGCTGCTGTTTAAACGTGGTGCAAATGCCGGAGTGAGGCCCAAACCTACCTGAAAACGTGTATTTTGAAGATAAATACCCGCCTCCGCCAAAGGAATTCCGGCTTGCACCTTCCCGTCAGGCAAATTCGGATCATTATTACTAATCGGCCCTCCCGGCTCGTATTGCCCGTCAACTGTCCGCAACTTGGCCCCATCTAATGCATACTGCAAAAAACCAAATCCTACGCCAGCCGATAATACCGTATTTCGGTTGATCGCCCGATGAAAAGCATAGGATCCCACCACCCGCGTCGTCCGATGCGCACCCAATACATCATTCTCCATTTTTAATCCTACCCCACTGCTCACCATACTTAAGGGCAAATGCGCATTGATATGCTGACTCGTCGGCGCACCGTCAAGCCCAACCCACTGCGCCCGATATACACCATTGGCCACCAAAGTCTGATCCATACCCGCTACAGCAGGATTCACGGCATACGGATTCAGCATGTACAAACTATACTGTGCCGGCTGTTGCGCCAACAAGTGTAGTGCCACACAACAAAATGCAATAACAAGTTCGTAGCGATAGTTCATAGGCTCTTACTTTAATGGCTAACGCCTGTTCCGACATAAAAGTACAACATCAAAAGGCATTAATTCCGCTTATTTCGGGTCTGCCAGCATTTTTAAAAACTCAACTTCCGTTTCTACCGGACGTAAACAGGCAAAATCCCGACACAAGTAATATAATACCGACGATTCCCCGGGCAACTTGCCCTCCAGCAGGGCCAGTCCGTCTGTCTCCTTTTCCGCCGCCGCCCAGATCCCGTTGGGAATAAAATGTCGTTTCAAAGCCTGACTTTTTTGAATTGCCTCCATGCCTACCAATGCAATTTCACGGGGTGGAAAATATGCCTGCAAAAGACCTAAAGCCCAGCGCGCAAATGCCTGAGGAAAACGCTCCACCGTTTCCTGAATCGCTTCCAGCATCCGCCCGGCCAGATCCCGCCAGTCCCGGCGATCCAGTAATATCCCAAGGCGTTGAAGGTTCAGCACCATTGTACTATTGCTCGAAGGCGTGGCATTGTCGTATAACTCCACTTTGCGCAGCAAAATATCTTCCTGCCCGATACGGGTAAAAAAGAACAGTCCCGTTTCAGCATCCTGAAAATATTGAAGCACTTCCTCCATCAAAGCCGCTGCCCGGTCAACATACTGCCGGTCAAAAGTGATTTCCCATACATCCAGCAAGGCCGCGATTAAATAAGCGTAATCCTCCAAAAAGGCAGGGTATTCGGCTTTTCCGTCTTTCCAGGTATGCAGCAAATTATTGGCGCTGCCTGAAGCAGGATTGCGGAAGGCCTCCAGCAAAAAATGAATATTCCGCAGGGCAGCCTCCTTGTACCCTGGTATCGCAAGCGCCTCATAAGCCGAAGCATAGGCAGAAACCATTAATGCATTCCAGCCCAACAATACTTTCTCGTCTGTAATCGGGCGAATGCGCTGTGCCCGGGCCTCAAACAGAATTTTCCGGCAATCTGCCATACGTTTTCTGAACTCCGCCGCCGGCATACCATGTTTTGCCGCAAAAGCTTCATACGACTCCGCACGCCATAATATATTGTGATGCTCCCAGTTGCCATTTTCACTGACGTCGTAAAAATCATTGAATACAACTGCATCTGCTCCAAGCAATGCATCTATTTCTGATTTGGCCCAGACGTAAAACTTCCCTTCCTCCCCTTCCGAATCGGCATCCAGGGCGGAGAAAAATCCGCCGCCGGCATGGGTCATCTCCCGCTCCACAAATTCCAGCGTTTCTGCAATGGTATCCCGGTATCGTTGCAGGCGCTCCATCAGAGCCGTCGGTTCCGGTCCGGCCAGATCGGGCGCATGTGCACTCACCCACACCTTATTATATAGTAACTTATGCGCATCGCTCAATGCAACAATAAGCAGGGCATTGTCGTAAAGCATTTTTTCAAAGTGCGGAATCAGCCAGGCCCTGTCGGTCGCATAACGGGCAAAGCCGCCGCCCAACTGATCGTAAATGCCGCCCTGAATCATTTTATCCAAAGAAAACAAGGCATGTTCAAGTGCATCCTGATTGCCGCTGTAAGCATGAAAGGCCAGCAAAAATTTGATACTCATGGCGCCCGGAAACTTCGGGGCGCCACCAAAACCACCCGCTTCCCGATCAAAACGCTCACTGAGGCTCATAAACACTTTAGCCGGATTCAGCAGTTCGGGCAACTTGTCGAGACCCGCATCCAGGGACCGGAGCAATGCTTTTTCGCCTTTTTGAAGCCCGGTAGTAAGTCTTTCGGCCTGATCGAGCGCTAACTGGCGTTCATTTTTCCAGATCTCCGCCATTCTGCTCAGCAATTCCGTCCAGGAAGGGCGGTTGTGTGCAGGCACCGGCGGGTAATAGGTTCCGGCGTAGAAAGGTTTGCCTTCCGGCGTGAGGAAACAATTCAAGGGCCATCCGCCGCCGCCCGTCAGCATCTGACAGGCATCCATATAAATAGCATCCACATCGGGGCGTTCCTCCCGATCAACTTTGATATTGATAAAATGCGCATTCATCAGGGCGGCCACTTCGGGGTTTTCAAAAGATTCGCGCTCCATAACATGGCACCAATGGCAGGTAGCATATCCGATACTGACTAAAATCGGCTTCTGCTCTGCGCGGGCGCGCTCAAATGCCTCCGGGCGCCAGGCATACCAATCAACCGGATTGTGCGCATGTTGAAGGAGATAGGGAGATATTTCGTGTTGCAGGCGGTTCATATTAATCAATTTGTCGGGCGTTCTGATATTTTTGATAGATAAGCAAAATGGCCTGAGCCATCTCCCGGTCTTTATCGGTAACGATATTTCCGGCATCGTGGGTGGTCAGTTGAATTTCTACGGTATTCCACACATTACTCCAATGCGGATGATGACCAAGTTTTTCTGCGAGGAATGCAATTTCGGTCATAAAGGTAAATGCCTCCGGAAAGTCGGAGAAGACAAACTGAGCCTGTAAACGATTTTTTTCTTCGCGCCACATATTTTACAAGTTTAAAGCCGGCCGGAAAAGCCTTGGTACTTGTTCGGCAATCATAAGTCCCCGAACAAGCGCCTGAAACCACAACATGAGCAGGGTTGAAAAGTTTATTCCTAATATTAAATAAAAAAATATATATCTTTTGCGAAAATCGCTGAAAACGGGCCTTGCGCCACCCCGACCTTTGTCTCAACAAAACGACGAAATAACATGAACACACAAATCAAATCATTCGCCCAAGCCTCCACAAGTACCGAACTGGACTTTCTAAACAGACACAAACAGCGCTGCCCCGGCAGTCGCCCTGCATAACTTCCATTCCCCTCTATTCTCTATGTTTATCGCTATCCTCAAAGTGTATCCAATCTTACAGGTAATGAATGTTTTGGAACACCGCTATCCTCTGCCATGAAAGCACCCGATCAATTCAAGTTTGCTATCCTCTGCCATGAAAACATCCGGCTATCCTCAGACATGCTATCCTCCGGCAGATTGAATCATGAAAGCGCCATGAAGACTGGTTATCGTTCATTGTAGTTTGTTTGTTCACCTGTGCCCGGCGCAAGCGAGGCCTTCCCGAAAGATTAGAGGGGAACAGCATTGTGGCTATCCGCTGTACCGCTTACATATGGCCGACCGAGCGTCGGCACAGGCAAAAATTAGGACCAAGGTAGAAGAGGGCGCCCGACAAAATACAGTTCGCTGTGATTTGCTCGGGCGTTTCTTTTTTATTTCCATAATCCGGCAGGACTTCGTATTTTTGTGCAAGATGAGCAACTTTGTCGTATCCGCAAGAAAATACCGTCCGCAACGCTTTCAGGATGTGGTTGGGCAGCAGCATGTCGCGCTGACCCTGAAGAATGCATTGGCTACTGATCATGTGGCCCATGCATTTTTATTTACCGGCCCACGCGGGGTAGGTAAAACGACCTGTGCCCGTATTCTGGCCCGAATTCTGAACTGCGAGCAGCGCACACCCGAATATGAGGCCTGCAACGAGTGCTCCTCCTGCAAATCTTTTAATGAAAATGCCTCTTTCAACATCATTGAGCTGGATGCGGCATCCAACAACTCTGTTGAACATATCCGCGCACTTACCGAGCAGGTGCGCTTTCAGCCCCAGCAAGGCAAATACAAGGTTTTTATCATTGACGAGGTGCACATGCTCTCCAATCAGGCATTTAATGCCTTTCTGAAAACCCTGGAGGAGCCGCCCCCCTATGCTATTTTTATTCTGGCCACTACGGAGAAACACAAGATCATTCCAACGATCCTCTCCCGCTGTCAGATTTTTGATTTCCGCCGCATCAGCGTGGGAGACATTGTGCTGCACCTTCAGAACATTTGCCGTCAGGAAGGGATCGTTGCGGAGGAGGATGCCCTGCACATCGTTGGCCAAAAAGCCGATGGTGCGCTGCGCGATGCTTTGTCTATTTTTGACCGGATCACCAGTTTTTCGGGAAAATCCATTCGCTATGCCGATGTAATTGAAAACCTGAACGTCCTTGATTATGATTATTATTTCCAACTGACCGATGCCGTGCTTTCCGAAGACGTGCCGGCGCTGATGAACTTATTCGATCAGATCTTGCGCAAAGGTTTTGAGGCAGACACCTGCATCAGCGGCTTGGCCGAGCACTTGCGCAACCTGCTGGTTTGTAAGGAAGAAAGCACCCTGGCACTCCTTGAAGTAGGTGAAAATTTGCGTGAACGCTATCGCAAACAGGCAAACATTGCCTCCAATGCTTTCATTCTCAGCGCGTTGAACCTCGCAAACGAGTGCGATATCCATTTCAAAACCGCACGCAATAAACGCCTGCACGCTGAAATTACACTGCTCAAAATCTGCCATATTACCCGCGCACTCAGCGGCGTACAGCTCAATGGCGCGGAAAATAAAGGCTTGGAAAAAAAAACTCCTGACCTGAGCAAAACGCCGGTTTCGGGGCAAAATGCGTCCGCTGCTCCGGCTATTCAGACGGCAAAAGCACCGGCGGCAGCAAGCCCTGAGGCAATGCCTCAAACCAATGCCCGCGAGCTGGATCCCTCCGCAATTGCCAACCTCCGCGCCTCGATACAATCGGGCGAAAAACGCATGGAATCCGTGCCCCTGCGTATGGATGCCTTTGAGGAGGCCATCCTGAAAGAAGATGCCCACTTAGCAACCCTTCAAAGTCGATTAGACCTGCCCAATGCCCGCGCAGAATGGTTAAAATATGCCGAAGGGCTGGAATCCAACCTGATCCGGCTGGCATTAAGTTCAGCCACTTTAAGCCTTGAGGGGAAAAAACTGATTGCAACGGTTCGCTCCTCCATTGAGCGCAGTTATTTGCAAAATGAATCGCTGCGTATGCTGGATGTCTTGCGTAACAAACTCCACGACAATGGGCTTACCCTGCAAATCAACCTTGATGAAACCCTCGCCCGAGAACAGCAAGCCCCTAAAGTGCAACGCCCCCTGACCAAAGCAGAAAAAATTCAGCAACTCAGAAACACCTATCCGGCGATTAATGAATTGATCAGCCGCTTCGATCTCAAGTTAGATGACTAATTCTTCAAACACATTCTGGCACCTGGAAAATATAGATGTCACCCATCTGCTTTGTCCGAACAAACTCGGCGACGACAAGCGGATGCAACAACATGTGCAGAAAAGTTTCCGGAAAAACGAACGGATTTACATTCCGGAAGACCAATCTGACCGGATTTATTTTATCACGGAAGGGAGGGTCAAAATTTCGTCGATGAGCGACGACGGGAAGGAGATTACGAAAGCCATACTCGGGCAAGGCGAAGTTTTTGGAGAACAGGCCATACTCGGGGAAAACAAAAGGCACGATACCGCACAAGCCCTGGAAGATACCCAAGCCTGTGTGGTAAGCCTTGATGAATTGCGCAGCCTGATGCGGGAACGCAGTGAATTGAACCTGTTTTTCATGCGAATTTTTGGCGCACGCCAGTTAGAAATGGAACGACGCCTGGAATCGCTCGTTTTTCGGGACAGCCGTAGCCGGATTGTTGAATTTCTGATTAACCTGGCGCAGACAAAAGGCGCCCGTGTTGGCTATGAATGGGTAGTCCGAAATTTTATTACTCATCAGGAAATTGCCAACCTGACTGCCACCAGCCGCCAAACCGTCACCACAACACTTAATGATTTGCGCGCAGCCAAACTGCTGACCTTCAACCGCAGCCGTTTGCTGATTCGCGATCTGGAAGCCCTCAAAGCCGAGATTAAGTCTGTAAAATAATATAAGCCATGCCTGTACCCGATTTTTCCACCGCAACGATCGACTGGTCCCTGCGCCCGGCCTCACAGAACGGGCAACACCAGGCCAGTACCCAGCCCGATTACAGCCGGCGATATGTTGCCGGAAAACCGCCCTTCCTTGGCGGGCCTTACAGTTCCATGTATGTTACACAGCCTTGGACCATCCGACAATACGCCGGATTCAGCACGGCCGAAGAGAGCAATGCCTTTTACCGCCGCAATCTGGCAGCCGGACAAAAGGGGCTTTCTGTAGCCTTTGACCTGGCAACCCACCGCGGCTACGACAGCGATCACCCGCGCGTAGTGGGGGATGTGGGTAAAGCCGGCGTTGCCATTGATACGGTGGAGGATATGAAAATCCTGTTTGATCAGATTCCACTGGATCAGATGTCTGTATCCATGACGATGAATGGAGCGGTCATTCCGGTGATGGCATTTTTTATTGTGGCGGCTGAAGAGCAGGGCGTTGGGCCGGAATTACTATCCGGTACCATCCAGAATGATATTCTCAAGGAATTTATGGTGCGCAACACCTATATCTATCCACCAGCGCCGAGCATGCGCATTATCGGGGATATTTTTGAGTTTTGTGCGCACAAGATGCCGAAATTTAACTCCATTTCTATTTCCGGTTATCATATGCACGAGGCGGGGGCGCCTGCGGAAATCGAGTTGGCATACACCCTTGCCGACGGGATGGAATATATTCGCACCGGCTTGAAAGCCGGTTTAAAAGTTGATGAATTTGCGCCGCGTTTGTCCTTTTTCTGGGGAATCGGGATGCAACATTTTCGGGAGATCGCTAAAATGCGGGCAGGCCGACTGCTTTGGGCTAAAATTGTACAGCAATTTGAACCCAAAAGCGCTAAAAGTTTAGCCTTGCGCACCCACTGTCAGACCAGCGGATGGAGCCTTACCGAACAAGATCCTTTCAACAACGTAGCGCGCACCTGTATTGAGGCGATGGCAGCGGTTATGGGCGGCACACAGAGTTTGCATACCAATTCCTTCGACGAAGCCATTGCATTACCCACTGATTTTTCTGCAAAAATCGCCCGCGACACGCAATTATACATTCAACGTGAAACGGGCATTTGCAAATCCATTGACCCCTGGGCCGGCTCTGCCGTTGTGGAGCGGATTACTGCTGAATTGGTAGAAAAAGCCTGGGCGCTGATTGAAGAAGTGGAAGCGCTTGGTGGTATGGCCAAAGCAATTGAGGCCGGCGTGCCCAAACTGCGCATTGAAGAGGCGGCTGCGCAAAAGCAGGCTGGCATCGACAGTGGTGCGGAGCGCATTGTCGGAGTTAATATTTTTCAGGTAAACGACGACGCGCCGTTTGAAATACTGGAAGTAGACAATACGGCGGTGCGCGAATCGCAGATTCGCCGGATTGTAACTGTTAAAGCCAGCCGGGATCAGGCTGCTGTGGAAAAATCACTGGCGGCCATTGAAGCCGCTGCGCGCAGCGGCGAGGGCAATTTGCTGGCGCTGGCAGTTGAAGCAGCGCGTTTGCGCGCTACTTTGGGCGAAATTTCTTTTGCAATGGAAAAGGCCTTTGGGCGTTTTGCCGCTACCACCCGTACGGTTTCCGGTGTTTATGCTGCCAGTATGCAAAGTAATGAAGATTTTGACGCCGCCCGCAAGCTGACCGATGAATTCGCTGCTGCGGAGGGACGCCGACCACGTATCATGATTGCCAAACTCGGGCAGGATGGCCACGACCGGGGTGCTAAAGTGATCGCCACTGCCTTTGCCGATCTTGGATTTGATGTTGATATTGGCCCCTTATTCCAGACGCCGGAGGAGGCGGCACGACAAGCTGCTGAAAATGACGTTCACATTTTGGGTATTTCCTCGCTGGCAGCGGGGCATAAAACCCTGGTGCCGCAAACCGTGGCAGCGCTTAAGGCACTTGGTCGGGAGGATATTCTGGTTGTAGTGGGTGGTGTAATTCCTCAGCAGGATTATCCTTACCTGTTTGAGCAGGGTGCGGCGGCTGTTTTTGGGCCAGGCACGGTGATTGCCAAAGCTGCGCAGGACTTGTTAAAGATGCTGATGTAACTTTTAACCTGTGATATTATGCGGGATCTCAAATATCTGATTGCTTATTTGTTGCCGGGCAGTGCTGTTTTAGCGCTTTGGCAGCCGGAACGTTTTGCCTGGGCGACTGTCGTATTGAGTTTCCTGATTATTCCCTTGATGGAGCAATTATTGCCGCAATCCGCAAAGAATATTGCAGTGGAAGAAGAGCCGGCGCGCAGTAAGCGGATATTTTTTGACATACTTCTTTATCTGAATGCGCCTTTCCTGTTTGTCATTACGGGCTGGTATTTGTTTTTGCTTAAAAACGCGGCATTCGACTGGCCTGTACTGTTGGGCTTAAGCCTGAGCACCGGAATTGTGGTAGGCGCCATTGGCATTAATGTGGCGCATGAGTTGGGGCATCGCAGCACAAAATTTGAGCAGTTTTTGGCCAAATGCATGCTGCTGCCAGCCTTGTACCAGCATTTTTTTATTGAGCACAATAAGGGCCATCACAAGCATGTGGCCACAGATAAAGACCCGGCCTCTGCACGGTATGGAGAAATGGTGTATACATTTTGGTGGCGATCCGTTAGTGGCAGCTGGCGCAGTGCCTGGCAGTTAGAGCGGGAACGCCTGGCACAAGCGGGCGGGAAATTCTGGAGCATTCAGAATGAAATGCTGCGTTTTACGCTTATTCAGTTGTTGTGGCTGAGCGTCTGGTTTATCTACGGCGGATTCCCAACATTATTTGGAGCAATTGTCATTGCCTGCATCGGCATTTTGCTGCTGGAAACCATCAATTACATTGAGCATTACGGCCTAAGGCGAAAAATGCTGCCTTCCGGCAGGCCGGAGCCGGTTTCGCCTGCGCATTCCTGGAACAGCGACCATGAGCTGGGCCGCATTTTCCTGTATGAATTGACGCGGCACAGCGATCATCACTATAAGGCTACGCGTAAATATCAGGTTTTGAGGCATTTAGAAGAAAGCCCTCAATTACCGCTGGGTTATCCGGCCAGTGTATTAGCTACCCTGGCGCCACCCTTGTGGTTTGCGATGATTCACCCAAGACTACCCCGCGAAAACGCCTAAAACACTCAAACACAAAAAATTCATCGTTCATCGTTACTAAAGCTGCCACGAATACACGAATGGCGTTGCGCCTGAATGCTCACGAAAACACTTAAACCCTAAGACACTCAAACACAAAAAATTCATCGTTCATCGTTACCAAAATTTGTTATTAGCACGCATTCAACAGCAGCTCGGTGAATACAAGCAATGGCTTCGCCAGCACAAGAGTCACCCGGCTTTGTCGCCCTGGGAGACAGTACAGTTTTTTCAGGCCAACTGGAATCCGGAGGACCGCGATCCGGTAGCGATGTATGAGCGTTGTCTGCAAAATACGGAAACGCGCCGTCAGTGGCAAACCGAGCAATGGTATCCGAAAAAAATGATGCTGGAGTTCTGGCGCTTTGAACCGGGTACGGTGAAGCTGATGTTCGACGATTTGTTCAACGAGACCAAAGAGGTGGAGGCGCGCATCGGTCGCTTTTTGTTTGGTTGCGACACGTTGCTGCGCGATTATAAACGCGCCCACCCAACCACGGTAGAGAACAACCATTACCACAGTGATTTCCGGATGATTGCGCTGTATCTCTCCTGCCGTTATCCGGATCAATACGCGCCGTATAGTTTCGCGCCTTTCCAGGCTGCGATGACGCAGTTTGGCGCCCGCGACGTGCCGCAGCAGAACGACTTGGGGCGTTACTTCAAGGTGATGCGCACGCTGAATACTTTTCTGGAAAAAGACGGCGAGGTGCTGCCGCTGTTACAAAAACAACTCCATCCCAAACGCCATTATCAGGGCAAAAGCCTGCTGGCCGTGGCGGATTTTGTGGGGTTTGTGGGGCGTTAAGCTTGGCAGAATTATTTCTTTTGATAGGTTGATAAACGATCTGTACCGCTGCGCAGTAACAGCCCGGCTTCAATGCCTTTCCTGAGATCACGGGTGGCAGTAGCGCTGGAAATTTTTGGAAAGACCCGCTGATAGTCTTTTCGTGTAAAGCTACCCGCAGTCATTTGGCTGAGAAAATAATGCAGGCGATCCAGATCGCTGAGTGGCGCTTGTGGAAGGCTGACCAATTCTTCCAGACTGAGCTTGATTTTATCCAAAATGTATTCAATAAACTTAGTAGACAAGCCTTCCTTGTCGCACTGGCTGAGTACCTGATAGTACTCTTTTTGGCTTTTTTTAATTTCCAATTCAATGGGCAGGTATTCAAAAACCGGGTTCTCCCGCATCAGGATCACCGTTTGCCAGAGCCGGCCCATCCTGCCATTTCCATCCATAAAAGGATGAATAAATTCCATTTCGTAGTGGAATACGCAACTTTTGATGATCAGGTTATCTTCGCTTCGTTCCAGATAATCAAATAAACTGCTCATCAGGTTATCCACGTTGCAGCCTGGCGGCGCCAAATGAGCTATGCGGTCGCCTTGCACGACGCCGACCGAACCTGTTCTGAATTGACCGGGGCGCTCCACTAATCCTGACATCAGCACCTCGTGCGCCCGCAAATAAGACGTTTTGGAAAACGCATCAAAATCGGAGAGCTGTTCGTATACCTGAATTGCATTTTGAACCTCTTTAATATCTTTTACCGGCCCTATAACCCGCTTGTTTTCCAGCAAGGCAGTAATTTGTTCTTCACTAAGCGTATTACCTTCAATAGCCAATGAAGCGCGAATGGTTTTTACTTTATTCTTTTTCCGCAACGCGGTAGGTGGTTTTCTCAGATTGGTCGCGTCTACTACGCCCAAAAGCCTGCCAATTTCCGTTGACAGGGATATGATTTTAGCGGTACCGTCGTAGTATTTATGCTGCATGATGGCATCATTTGATGGCATCAAAGGTAATATTTTTTATAAAAAAGAAAAACTACAAATCAAATGCAAACAAAAGTGAATATCATTGGTTGTTAAGTTTATACAATAGGACAATTTAGTAAGGTCAACACCCCTGTTCAATTGTATTGAGGGTGCTGACTTCTCTGCGTCAACACAATAGAATATGCGTAAAAAATATTTGCTGCTGCTGCCGCTTTTTTTAAGCTCCTGCAGATTTTTATGTGTTTATTTTTTCAGGCTCTTTCCTCGGCCGAATAAATAAAGGTTATTTTAGTTCCTGGCTTGGAGCGATTGAAAAAAACAAAAAAGCCCGCATACAGGTCATATACGTATCTTTAGACATGCGCAAGGACTGGGATATTGAGGCCCTTGAAAGGGAGCTTGATGCAATAGCCAGTTCTAAAAAGTAAGCGGGCGCCTGTAAAATACTACGCTGCGAGCAGTTTGTTGCCAGACCTTCCAGGTTTTAAAACCTGGAAGGTCAAGCCCTGCCCTACCCCCGCTTTCTACCCCGCGCAAAACCCACAAAGCGCCTTAGCTCCAATTTGCAACGCCAGTGATGCAGCGCGCCGGAAATACCGGCCAAAAGCAGGCCCGTAGAAAAAAGACCAATAAACCCTACGCGGGTATAATCGGCCAGAGCATTGTGAAAGGGCTGAATAAGAAAAATTTCCACTGCGGCAATCAGGGCGGCACAAAGGATGAAAAGGCCAGCCACTGCACGCACTTTAGGCATCCAGGCGGGACGGCGGGCGCTGAGCACCTGAAAATACAGCTCGCGGGCTGCCCGGTCGTCAGGGTTGATTTTGATCAACTCGCGCAGCACATGCCCTGCCTGCGGGTATTCCTGCAACAACATGAGCGCGTGGGCTTTGCGCAAAAGAATTGGGGCGAAGAGGTCTTCTCCGCCCCAATGCGCAATACGATGCTCCAGCATATAGGCCAGCAACTGATCGGCCATGACGCCGTAGCGGCCATAATCGCCGGTTTCGTACAAAGCCCCGGCGTATGTGAGCATACAATCAAAATAGGCTTCAATATCCAACATGCCGATAGCTGCTTCTTCACGCTCGTAAAAGCGGACGATTCCGTAGTGATCCTGTGGCGCGATGGCCTTGAATTCACGGTAGATGCGAAGCAGTTGTGTGGGCAGGTAAGGCAAGGTATACGAGCTTAATAGCGTCGCAGGCCCACCGGCATATTGTCGTCGTAATCGCCCGTCAGTACGGGGGTTTGAACGTTGGCGGTGTACTCGCGGACGCGGGAATACACAAAGTTATGGAGTTCTTTAATGGTAATCAAGTAATCGCCGTTGGTGTCGGCGCCGCCTTTGAGGCCGCGCAGCAGGTAGTAGGTGAAAACGCCCTGGCGCAGGCCGTGATCTTCGAGAGAAAGTTCCTCGGCTTTCGACGACATGAGGAGGGCCACACCGCCTTCCACTTCTTCAAAAACCTGGTAATAACGCTGCAAACTGATGGGGGCCGGGCCTTTGGAAGCATAGTTCAACGAACCGCTGTGGCAGGCATCGGCGATGCAAAGTTTGTGTTTGGCTTTGCTTTGCATGAACACCTGCTTGATCTCGTCGTGGCGCAGTTTATTGTTATAGCC
Source organism: Chitinophagales bacterium (assembly GCA_017303875.1). Taxonomy (GTDB): domain Bacteria; phylum Bacteroidota; class Bacteroidia; order Chitinophagales; family Saprospiraceae; genus M3007. The sequence continues at coordinate 119,645 of JAFLBP010000013.1, forward strand.
ATCGTAATCATACGGCAGGAAGCAGCCGCTGAGGCCGTGTCCGCTGAAATAGAGCATGATCACGTCGTTTTCGTCGGCGCGCAGGAAGGTGCGGCGCATGGCACTGAGTATTTCCTGACGGGTTGCATTCTGGTCGATCAGCACCTGGATTTGCTCTTCGGGCAGGGATCCGCCTTCGGGACTGCGCAGGAAAGCATTGACCTGATAGGCATCGTCGTCGGAAAACTTGAGCGAGGGCATGGCGGTGTAGGAACTAACCCCCACGATTACAGCCCAGATTTTTACCGTGCGGCTTTTTTCCATGCGGATGGGATCGGCGGGAATCTGCTCGCGGGAATCGAGTTCTTTAATGGACTCTCCATTAAGCCAAACGGCGCCGTACACGCGATTGGTTGCTGCAAAAAACATGACACCTTCGCCGTTAGGGGCATTATTGGCCCATTCGCCCTCGTAGCGGTCGCCATTGGAGTAATAGCAGGTGCCGTTGCCGGCCGGGTATCCGTTGCGGAACTGGCCCACCCAGATGGAGCCGTCGGGGTATTTGAAATAACCCTGTCCGTCGCTACAGAAAGTGGCGTTACAGTTGCGCAAGCCATTCAGGTTAGGCTTCCCATTGGCGGGCTGCTGTACCGGCGCGGTGGGTTTGGGTGCGTTGGGGCTGGTGCCGGGCGTCGTAGCTACTGCATTGGTAGAGCTGACGAGTTTACCCATATTCCAGTTGCCGGTGATGATTTTGCCGGCAGGTGTGGTAATTTTCCCTTGTCCGTGTTTGCGGCTGTCTTTCCAGAGACCGGAATAAGTACCACCATCGGGATAGTACATGATGCCCTGGCCTGCGAATTCGCCATCGACGAATTGCCCTTCATAACGTTCTTTGGAAGCGCCCCAGTAGTAGGTGCCGCGGCCGTTGGGTTTGTTATTGGCCCACTGACCGACGTAGCGGTCGCCTTTCGGATAGTGCATAGTACCTTCGCCGTGCATCTGGCCCTGGCGAAATTGTCCCTCATATACGTTGCCGTTGCTGAGGACGATTTTACCGCGTCCTTCGCGGACGCCATTTACAAACTGGCCGGTATAAACAATATTGCCGGCGTAGCGGTAAGACCCTGTGCCGTTCTGGCAGTTTCCGCTCACGCATTGAGCGGAGAGGGCATTGGAAAACATTACGGCGATTAAAACCGGTAAAAGGAGGCGGAAAAATGGATTAGAACCCTTCATGATGACAGGTTTTTGATTGTTTGTTGTCAAAAAAATGCGTGTAAAAGAAGGGTGCAAGCAGCATAAAAGAATTGATTAAACTCGGATAAAATCCGGGTTCCTGATTCGTGGGAGATTAGACCTTTTTGCGGCAGGTCGGAAGACTGCTTCTTTCCCTGTCAAGGTCGCTTAAACTGAAAGCTTTGGGCTTTGCGTATGCGCGCCAATGGCTTTAACAGTGTTGTTGCATTTTGGTTGGTTGAGGTCTCGAAGGCGGATTATCGAAATCAAGAACATATTTACTTTTCTAATATTGTGCCATTCCCGACGGGTATTAAACAAAATTGTATCTTTGTGTTCAGATTTTTGATTTTAAAAATCTGACTTTCAACAACTTGAGTTTTTTTTAAAGCAATGTTAAAAATTTTTCCGCTCCTGTTCGGCGCGCTGATTGCGCTTGCCTCCTGTTCGCCAAAAGCGACTGACGCCGTTTCTGTCGGCGCTCCCATCACCGCTAAAAATGCGATTGCCTACGACAAGCTGCCCGCCCGCATGGAAGGCAAAGACTCGCTGGCCATCAAGATCACCGGCAAGGTGAATGAAGTTTGTCAGAAAAAAGGTTGCTGGATGACCATTGTTCCGGACAAGCCCGGTCAGCCGGAAATGCGTGTAACGTTCAAGGATTACGCGTTTTTTATGCCGAAAGACATCTCCGGTAAACGTGTCATTCTCGACGGTTATGCTTATGTGGATGTAACGCCGGTTGATGTGTTGCGCCACTATGCTGAAGACGCGGGCAAATCGAAAGAAGAGATTATGAAAATCACGGAACCGAAACGCGAGCTGGCGTACGAGGCCAAGGGCGTATTGATTCTGAAGTAAATATTGCTGCATTGGCCTACAAGCATCTCATTTTTGATTTTGGAAATGTCCTGTTCGATCTGGATCTACCCCGGATCGAACAGGAACTCCGACGCCTGAGCGGTCCGGATTTTGAAGCAGCGCGCGAAAAACTGCAACGCGACCGCGTATTTGAGTTGTATGAAACCGGCGGTTTGAGTACTGCCGAGTTTGTGGATGCGCTGCGCTTTGCAGGCCCTGTGCCGATCAGCGCGGCGGACATCACAGCTGCCTGGAACAGTATTTTTATTGAAATGCCGCGCCGTCGTTTTGAGTTACTGCTTCAGTTGCGGCAGCGCTATCAGGTTTTTTTACTGAGCAACATCAACGAATTGCATGAGCGCTGGATTGCCGATTATATGCAACGCGAACACGGCATCCACGATTTTGAGCACCGCTACTTCGACGCGGTGTATTATTCCCACCTGATCCGTCTGCGCAAACCGGATCGGGAGATTTACGAGTATGTGCTTGCTGATGCGGAAATCCTGCCGGAGGAATCACTTTTTATTGACGATCTGGAAGTCAATGTTGAAGCGGCCCGGAAATTAGGCATTCACGCCGAACTTAAGCAGGCGGAAGAACCCCTTGAAATGCTGCTTTCGAGGCTTTTAGTTTTGTAACAATCAAAAATTATTACATACAATCCCAATCATAACGTACTCTTGAAAAATTGCCGGCGCGGAGGTCGGATTCGCGGATAAAAAAGTGTCCGACACCCATATCGCCCCACATCAGGTCCATCATTTCATCAGAATCGAGTTGAAAGAGCAGGATTAATGGATCGGCGCTGCTGCGCGGGTCATCCTGGGTGAAGTAGGCGTAGCCGCCAATTTTATGGCCTTGCGGGTTTACGGCTTTGCCATATTCATCGGTGAGCGTCCATTCTTCTTCGCCAAATTGTTCAAAAAAGTTTTGTCCGAAATGCTCAAAAAAGCGGTAGTCGGTGATGGGCGCATATTCCTCTGCCAATTCAAATTGCAGGGGATGTTCTGTTTCGGGATGGTGCGGAAGCAGTTCGTAATCGCGGGTTTCCGGCGTTAGTTTTTGAATAGTGGAAGGGTCTTCCGTTGGCGTCGGATAAAATACCACGCGAAAGGTTTCCTGTTTCTCCCACTCGTCAATGTCCATGCCGTAGAGGTCGTCGTCGGAAATAAAGAACTGGACGATGCCTTGGCGCGGAAAGGGATCGAGGGCGGGTATTTCGGCAAAATTGATTTGTCCCAGAAAATAGAGCGGTTCTCCGTCGGGGCCAAGCGGCAACTGAGCGCCTGCGGGCAGGTAAGGTATGCCGCCGATTTTACTTTCCCAGGCTTTGCAGGTACGGGCAGGTTGGGGTTTTACGCGAATAAAGGGGATTGCGGTTTCCAGCACTTTGGCGCGAAAGGGTTCAAGCGCCGGGGAGAGGTTCAAAGACATGTTGGATTTGCTGTAGATAAAAATTTTCTTTGGCGCGCATGGTTTGGGCTTCGGCATCGGTTTTATCGCCATAGCCGCATAAATGCAGCAATCCGTGTACCATAACGCGGCAAAGTTCCTGAGAAAAGGGCACCTGATAGGTTTCGGCGTTATCGGCTACGCGTTCGGAGCTGATAAAGAGATCGCCTTCAAGTCGGCCGGGGATATTGGCGTTGTCGAAGGTGATGATATCGGTATAATAGTCGTGATCGAGGTATTCGACATTGATTTGCCGGAGGTACTCATCGGAGCAGAAGATGTAGGTAATTTCGTGAACGGCCTTGCCTTCGGCTTCGGCGACATTGAGTAGCCAGGGGCCTACGGTATCGGGCTCCGGGAAATCAAAAGAGACATCTTCAAAATGAAATTCGACGTATTCGTCGGGTTCTGATGCTTCGGAATCGGGGAAGGGAGGAAATGGCTGCATGTAGGCCGTTGAACCCGGATCGGGCTTGGGTTGAAAGATGGATAGAGCTTTTCTTTATGTTTTTTGAAATTACGCCGGGGTATTGGGGGCGTTTTTACTTTACATTTCTAACTTAAAGCGCATTTCTACAGTACTTCCGTTGCGCATAAAACGGCATTCGTCGCTAAGTTTTTTAATAAGGAAGAGGCCTCTGCCGCCACATCGTTCTATACATTCTATTGCGGTGGGGTCTGGTACTGTTTCCGGGTTGAATCCGCAACCTTCGTCGGAAACCCGAATGGCCAGTGCGTCTTTTTGTTTTCGGAGGGAGATGGAGACTGTTTTGGTACAGTCGGCGCCATTTCCGTGGATAATGGCGTTGTTAACGGCTTCCGTCAAGCTGACTAAAATATTGCCGTACCGGTCGGCGGAGAGGTTGTAACGTTGGGCTACCGTATCAACGAAGGGCAGAACTTTATCAACGCTTTCCGGGGTAGACGACAGTACGAGATTGGTGTGCAAATCGCTCATGCGTGCGTAAGAGTTTAACGAACCTACGGAATCCTGTTATCAGTGGCGCTTAAAGGGGTTGTGCAGCGGGGATTATCAAGGCCCTTGAGGGGCTTTTCGGCACTAAAAAAATAATGTTCCGGGAGTAAATGTCAAAAACTGGCGCAATTTAAGATTTTGTTAAGGGCCGCGCAAGGGTTTGGGGCAAAAAAATGTTTCAATTCCTCAAAAACGGGCAAAACAGTGACAAAACAGCGTTTTTTAAGGGGCAAAAAAAAACCGCGGTGCTCGTTTGCACCGCGGCGGTTTCCCGTATATAATCTCATGAAAAGTTTCAAATCGTGGGGCAGTACTGATTGGGTGGATTAGGAGGTACTGCGGGTGGTTTTGGGTGCTTCCGGGAGAAGGGCCGCGGCGCTCGTTTGCGCCGCAGCGGTTTCCCGTATATAATCTCATGAAAAGTTTCAGAACTGGGTGCGGTACTTTTGAATGGATTGGGTAGTACTGCGGGTGGTTTTTGGTGTTTCCGGGAGAAGGGCCGCGGCGCTCGTTTGCGCCGCAGCGGTTTCCCGTATATAATCTCATGAAAAGTTTCAAATCGTGGGGCAGTGTTTATATGACGCTTTTTTATAATTTGGTCACACTGCCGGTTGAGATTTTGAAAAGGCCGCGGTGCTCGTTTGCACCGCGGCGGTTTCCCGTATATAATCTCATGAAAAGTTTCGAAGAACGTTTATCAATCTGATCCCCTCATTTCCGCGCTGCCTCATTTGTTTCTGATTGATGATACAAAAGTGCAGCAAGATGCCTTGCTCACAAAGAACAGTTTTGGCCATTTGTTGAGGAAAAATTTAACGAAAATAGATGCATAAAATTCACAAAACATTGTTTTTCAATTATTTAAAACTACTAAAAGACATCGAATTCGTTGATTAAAAATATCTTTTTTACTGCTTTTAAAAGTAAAAAAATAGCAAAAAAAATATTGCAGCGCGATTTTGCACTGCAATATTTCGAAAAACGGGCGCCTGAAAGGGGTATTCCAATCAGAACTCGGCGTTGCCCGGATAGCGCGGAAAGGCGATTACATCGCGGATATTGCTCATGCCGGTCACGAACAGCACCAAGCGCTCGAAGCCAAGGCCGAAACCGGCGTGTTCGCAGGAGCCGAAGCGGCGGGTATCCAAGTACCAGTACAATTCTTCTTCCGGAATATGCATTTCGCGCATACGGTTTACCAATCGTTCGAGGCGTTCTTCGCGTTGCGAGCCGCCGACGATTTCGCCGATACCGGGGAAAAGAATATCCATTGCCGAAACGGTCGGGCCGGGAACACCTTCTTTAGCTTCATCCTGGCGCATGTAGAAGGCTTTGATTTCGGCTGGGTAGTTGGTCAGGATCACCGGCTTCTTGAAATGCTTTTCCACGAGGTAGCGCTCGTGTTCGCTTTGCAGGTCGGTGCCCCAGCCTTCTACCGGAAACTGGAATTTACCTTTTTTATTCTGGTTGCTGTTTTTCAGGATATGAATCGCCTCGGTGTAGGTGATGCGCTCAAAGCGATTATCCACTACAAAACGCAGTTTATCGCTGAGGTTCATTTCCGAGCGCTGGTCCTGGGGCTTGGATTTTTCCTCTTCAATAAGGCGTTCTTCGAGAATTTTCAGGTCGTCGGCGCAATTGTCGAGGGCGTATTGAATGACATAGCGGAGCATATCTTCCGCGAGGTCCATGTTGTCGTTAAGGTCGTTGAAGGCAACTTCCGGCTCGATCATCCAGAACTCGGCGAGGTGGCGGGTGGTGTTGGAGTTTTCGGCGCGGAAGGTTGGGCCGAAAGTATATACCTGGCCCAGGGCCATGGCGCCGAGTTCGGCTTCGAGCTGGCCGGAAACGGTCAGGTTGGTGGAGCGGCGGAAGAAATCTTCTTTAAAATCCACTTCGCCGTTTTCGGTGCGCGGCGTTTTATCGAAGGGCAGGGTTGTTACGCGGAACATTTCCCCGGCGCCTTCGGCGTCGCTGGCGGTAATAATAGGTGTATGGAGGTAGTAGAAGCCACGGTCGTTGAAAAACTTGTGGATGGCATAAGCCAGGGCGTGGCGGATGCGGAAGACGGCGCTGAAAGTATTGGTGCGGAAGCGCAGGTGTGCGATTTCGCGCAAGAACTCCAGGGTTTGTTTTTTGGGTTGGAGCGGATATTCATCGGGGTTGCAATCGCCGTAGATATAAATTTCATCGGCTTTCACTTCGATGCGCTGGCCTTTGCCCTGCGACTCAAGGAGCTGACCGCGTGCGCCTACGGAAGCGCCGAATTTGATACGCTCAATAAGTGAAGGGTCGGTATTTTCAAAATCGACTACCACTTGCAGGTTTTGGGCGCAGGAACCGTCGTTGAGGGCCAGAAACTGGTTATTGCGGAAAGCTTTAACCCATCCTTTTACCAGGACTTCTGTGTTGAGCGGTTCGGTGCGAATCAAATCGGCAATTTTCGTACGTCGTGTCATTGTAGTATTTACTTTAAAAACAGCTTGAAATAGTTGTCGGAGCCTCTATTTAGCAAATAGAGGTTGAAAACGGCCGCAAAGGTACGGCTTAGCTTTGTAGCAGACAACTGCAAGCGAGAAAAGTACACGCGATTGCGGATTTGAAGCGGGGGGTGGCGAATATTTCTGATTTTCAGTGAATTAGCGCTTTGCTTTTTTCAAAACCACTTTGCGGTGAGGATACCAAAAAACGCTGTACCTTTGAGCGAATTTTTGATGCAGGGTTGGCACGGAGGCTGAAGATCCGTTTTTTGAACCACCGGCGGCGCTGCATTGTTACTATAGCCTCCGCAAAGTGCGTAAGCAAATTTTGTAAACTTATTTCACTGAAAATCAATGAAATAAATACAAATTAGTTTCCAATGCACTTTTATCACGGTTTACTTCCGATATGTTCATCGAAGTTTTTAAAAGCAAAATCCACCGCGTTCGCGTAACCCAGGCCGACCTGAATTATGTGGGCAGCATCACCATTGACGAAGATCTCCTTGAAGCCGCCAATATTCTGGAAGGCGAAAAAGTGCAGATTGTCAACAACAATAATGGCGAGCGTTTTGAGACCTACACCATTCGCGGAGAACGCGGCAGCGGTGTTATTTGTCTGAACGGCGCGGCGGCCCGCCGGGTTCAGGTGGGCGATATTGTCATCATTATTTCTTATGCCACGATGACGCCCGAGGAAGCGCGCGTCTTTAAGCCGGTTGCGGTTTTCCCGGACGAGAACAATCGTTTAGTAAAAGGCTAAACACCAGGACCTCACGTTTCTTTAACACGGCTCGATGTGCACCAGCACGTCGCTCAGTTCCGGAATTTCAAGCATTAAACGATCTTTAAGGCGATGGGCAATATCATGTCCTTCGCGAACGCTCAGACGGCCATCGACGATGGCATGGAGGTCGACGTAGTACCGCATTCCGGTTTTCCGGATAAAGCATTTTTCGGTATCGCGCACGCCTTCAACCTGTAGTGCGAGCGCCCGGATTTTATCAATCAGGTCGTCGTACACGTGTTCGTCCATAAACTCCCCGAGGGCCGGACGAAAAATCAGGTACGCATTAAAGAGGATAAATCCGGAGGCCAGCAGCGCCGCCCAGTCGTCGGCTGCTTCATACCCCGGGCCAAGCAGCAGCGCGATGGCGATGCCGATAAAAGCGGCAAGGGAGGTGATGGCATCCGAGCGGTGGTGCCAGGCATCGGCTTTCAAGGCCAGGGAGCCGGTTTCCCGGCTTTTTTGCTCCACAAAACGGAAGTACAATTCCTTGATGAGGATGATGGCGCCCAGCACAATCAGGGTAAAGGGGTGTGGTGTCTGGTGCGGGGTCTGGATATTTTTAATCGCGTCGTGCCCGATAAGGAGGGCTGAAGCCACGAGGAATAACACGACTGCAAAGGTGCTGAGGGTTTCGGCGCGGCCATGCCCGTAGGGGTGGTTTTCGTCGGCCGGTTTTTGAGCGTAGCGCAATCCGATCAGCACCAGCACCGAGGCAAAAATATCCGAGGTCGACTCGATGGCATCGGCGATGAGGGCGTAGGAATGCCCAACATATCCACTTACCCCTTTGACGATGGCCAGCACGGCACTGCCTGCTATGCTCCAGTATGTGGCGCGAAGGGCTTCGCGGTATTTTTTTTCCAGCATCGGTTTTTTACTTGATTTGCAGGGTTTCGGCAATTTGGAGCCTGTTCTACTCAAAATTGGCGCACTTTGGCCCGATCATATATTTTAAAATCGGAGTGCCGCAAAAATCCTGTAGCCTGCAGCATACTAAAAGGCTGCAAAGTTAGTTTTTCTTAACTAAATCCCGGACATTTGCCGGTAAGCGCCTATTTCAATCCACTATGGAAAAAGTAACAATTCTTTGGGCTGACGACGAAATCGAACTCCTCAAGCCGCATCTTCTCTTCCTCAAAAGCAAAGACTACGAGGTACTCACTGCCAGCAACGGCCATGATGCCGTCGAAATTTACACCGAGCAAGCCGCCGATATTGATGTGGTCTTTCTCGACGAATCCATGCCCGGCCTCACCGGCCTGGAAGTTTTACCCCTTATTAAAGAAATCAATCCTTACGTGCCGGTGGTGATGATCACCAAAAACGAGGCCGAGCATGTGATGGAAGAAGCCATTGGTTCGCAAATCAGCGACTACCTGATCAAGCCGGTAAACCCGAGCCAGATCTTGCTGACGCTCAAGCGTATCATCGACAACAAGCGCTTGGTGCGTGAAAAAACGACGATGGATTACCAGCAGGAATTCCGCCAGATTTTCATGCAAATTACCAGCGGGCTTGACCACGCGGAATGGGTGGAAGCCTATCGGCGTATTGTGAACTGGGAGTTGCGGCTTGATGCCAACAAGGCCGAGGTAGGCGATATTCTGGCACAGCAAAAAGAGCAGGCCAATACGGAGTTTTCCAAATTTGTAGGCAAAGACTATTTTGAATGGGTGGACAAGAACAAGGAAGTCGGCCCGGTGATGTCGCATTCCATGATGCGCAAGCATATTTTCCCGCATGTGAGTAATGGTGTTCCGACCATTATGCTGCTGCTCGACAACCTGCGCTATGACCAGTGGAAAGCCATTGAGCCAATTTTCCATGAGCAATTCAAAACAGAAAACGAAGGCTACTTTTTCAGCATTTTGCCTACTGCCACGCAGTACAGCCGCAATGCTATTTTTGCCGGCATGATGCCTTCGGATATTGAAACGGCATTCCCCGACAAGTGGAAAAATGACACCGACGAGGGGGGCAAAAACCTGTTTGAAGACTTTTTCCTCGAAAAACAAATCGACCGTGTTTTCCGGAAAGGCATCAAATGGGATTATACAAAAGTAACCAACGTACAGCACGGCAAAGACCTTCAGGATAATATCCTGCACTATTTGAACAACGACTTTACGGTCATTGTATACAACTTCATCGACATGCTCTCGCATGCGCGCACGGAGATGGAAGTGCTCAAGGAACTGGCCGGCGATGAACGCGCATACCGTTCACTCACCCGCTCCTGGTTCCTGCATAGTCCGCTGTGGACAGCCTTGCAACGCCTCGAAGGCCGCGACGTGCAGTTGTTCGTGACCACCGACCACGGCACTATTCGGGTACAGTCGCCGTCCCGCGTGGTGGGCGACCGCGAAACAACCACCAACCTGCGCTACAAAGTAGGCCGCAACCTGCAATATGAACCGCGCGATGTGCTGGCCATTCGGGAGCCGAAACAGGCCGGATTACCCCGCCCGAATATCAGCTCGACCTTTATTTTTGCGAAGGAGGATAAATTTTTCCTCTATCCCAACAACTACAACCACTACAACAACTACTACCGCAATACTTTCCAGCACGGCGGTATCAGCTTAGAGGAAATGATTTGTCCGGTAATTCGGATGCGGAGTAAGTAAAAGTGAGCAGTGAACAGTCAGCAGTTATCAGGGTGCTGTCATACTTCGCTGATAACTGCTGACTGTTCACTGCTGACTGATCACTGTTTTTAAAGCTTGGTCACCGTCACTTCCACCCTTCTGTTTTGAGCGCGCAGGGCGTCGCTGCTGTTGTCGTTGAGGGGAAATTGCGGCCCCATGCCTTTGGCTTCGATACGTTCGGGGCCGACACCTTTTTCCAGTAAAAAACTGCGAATGGCATTGGCGCGGGCTTCCGAGAGGGCCTGCAAATCTTCGGGGCGGCCGACATTGTCGGTATGGCCTTCAATTTTCACGTGCAGGCCGGGTGTTTCGAGCAGCATATTGGCGAGTCGCTCCAGCTCGCCGAAGGAGCGCTCCAGAATGAGGGCTTTGGATTGCTGGAAAAAAATGGGTTGCAGCTCAATTTTTGCATTAATTTCCAAGGGATCGAGCAGGAGTTCCACATATTGTTCGCGGAAGTAGTAATAGTCGCGGCGATAGAGCACGTCGAGGGGTTCGCCGGCATAGCCGCTTTTTTCAGCGACTAAGTTAAAGGCAACGCCTTTGGGGATTTTCAGGGAAAATGCGCCATCGGAAGTGGTCAGTACATTAATGGTACTGCCTTTGGCACCGTAGCGCACGCGCGCGCCGGGCAGGATTTCGCGGGTACGGCGATTGAGCACGCGGCCGCGCACTTCCAACTCAGTGGGTTGCGGCGGCGCAATGCGCACGCGGTAGATGTTGCTGTTGCCCTCGCGCCGTGAGCAAAAGTAGAGATAGCCCGTGGTCATGTTGAAATAGGGCTGGCTTTCATCCGATTTGGAGTTGATGGGTTCGGTGAGGCGCTGGGGTTCGCTCCAGTTGGTCCAGGTGGAGTCGAGGCGCTTTGACATAAAAATATCATTGCCGCCGCTGCTTTCACCCCGATTGGAGGAAAAAAACAGGGTTTGGTGGTCTTCCGAAAGAAAAGGCGTGGTTTCGCGGCGCGGCGAATTGATTTGTCGGCCGAGGTGCAGGGGTTTGCTCCAGCGGCGGCGGCCCTCGCGGAAACAGGCGTAGAGATCCATATCGCGGGAATCAAAACGCACAGCCGAGAGGATGATTACCTCACCGTCGAAGCTCATGGTCAGGCTGACGTCTGAAGTGATGGTGTAATAATCTTCGATGAGGATGGAATCGGGGAAGGCCCAGCCCGCGCTGTCCTGCCGGATGAGGGAGAACCCCTTGTTCATGTCGCCTTTGGGCGAAAACTGATTGATGATGATAAAGGCGTTGGGGTCGGGGGTGATGCTGACCATGCTGTTGGGCAGGGCGTTGTTGAGCGGAGGGCCGGGGTGTTGGGTGCTGTAAAAAGCGGCCGTATCGCCCAGGGCCATCCAGACGTCCTGATTGAATGGGGAAGCTGCAGGATTGACCACGCGGTAACCGGCAATTTCGGAATAGACCTCCGCCAGGAACTTATTGAACTCGACGGGTTTGAGTTTTTTCGCCCAATCGACCGTATCGAGGATGAGGGTTTGGTTGAATTCCGGATAGGCGACGCGGGTGAAGTACAGCGTCTGGCCGTCGCGGCTGGGCACCGGGGTGATTTCATCATAGGTGGAGTTGATGAAATCGGGGAGTTTTTCCACTTTAAAGTCCTGAGCAGTGGCATGGAGGGCGTAAAAACATATTCCCAAAAGGATGAACAGGAGGTGTTTCATGAGATATATTTTTACAAAGATAATGGTCTGATTACAAAAGCACATGCGTCGGATAAGGAAACGACCGCTTTAAAACACATAGGCACATAGAAATCATAGTTTTTTTCTATGTGCCCTATGTGCCTATGTGTTTTAAAAATACAACCCTAAAACACCACTTTAACTACGGTGGTGTCGTTGCGGGGGCAGAAAACGGGGGTGCGGTTACTGCCTTCTTTTAAGCTTTTGATTCTCTCATCGTTCCAGAGCACTTCCAGATCATAACCGCCAGGCACTTTTTGTGTGCCAATATACCGGCTGCTATGCGCCGGGATTTCATAAGGCCCCTGACCACCCGGAAAGCGATCTCCTAAGCCTTGATATACGACGCCCGTTATCAAAGCATAACACATTATCGTGGTGTCTCTGCTATTTTCTACTTCCAGCCCAAGCCATGCGTCTAATGGGTCGAGGATGATGTCAAGCTTTTCGCAGTTATTTGTCTCCGGGAGCTTTTGAAACTTGATAAACCCCTCTTTTTCTGCCAAAAAGTTACGGGTATCGTATCTCTTTACTTCACAGGAAACCAGATAGGCACCGCTGGAGTCAGTAGTCATTTCATCTGATGCGGATAATTCGGACTCTCCGGGGCCTGTAGATATACCAAAAACAAGTCTTACCCGTGCCCCGGCCACAGGCCTTCCGTCTGCACTGCTGAGTACCTGACCGGAGTATTCTGTATGTTTTTTACAAGCGCTCAGGGCGAGCAGCAGGAGCGTTAAAGCGAGGAGGTGTTTCATGAGATATATTTTTACAAAGATAACGGTCTGATTACAAAAGCACATACGCCGGATATGGAAACGACCACTTTGAAACACATAGGCACATAGGAATCATAGTTTTTTTCTATGTGCCCTGTGTGCCTATGTGTTTTAAAGATACAACCCTAAAACACTACCTTCACCACGGTGGTGTCGTTGCGGGGGCAGAAAACGGGGGTGCGATTACTGCCTTCTTTCAAGCTTTTGATTCTCTCATCGTTCCAGAGCACTTCCAGATCATAACCACCAGGCACTTTTTGAGTACCGATATACCGGCTGCTATGCGCCGGGATTTCATAAGGCCCCTGACCACCCGGAAAAACATTTCCTAAACCATTATATACTTGTCCGGTAATACCGGCATAACACATTACCGCACTATCCCTGGTATTTTCTACTTCCAGCCCAAGCCAGGCGTCTAATGGGTCGAGGATGATGTCAATTTGTTCACAGTCACCGGGGTTAACAAATTTTGAAAACTGCAAGAAGTTATTGTCTTTCTTTACTATTAAAGCACCACCATCATATTTTTTAACCTCACAAGAGACGAAATACTTACCTGTTTCATCGGTAGTCATTTCATCCTCGGCGGAGATTTTAGTTTGCCCGCCGCCAGCTCCATAATTGAATAACAAGCGTACCTGTGTCCCGGCTACCGGTTTCCCGTCTGCACTGCTAAGCACCTGACCGGAAAATTCTGTATGTTTTTTACAAGCGCTCAGGGCGAGCAGCAGGAGGGATAAAGCTATGAGGTGTTTCATGGTACTAACGGGTAAAAATGATGCGATGGGTGAACACATTAGGGGCTGAAGGATCAACCTCCAATACGGAAAGCTGATTTTGCTCTAATTTTTCTATTTTGTACTTTGCTTCGTCAGCAGCGTATTCCAATACCAGAATTTGATTGTTACTTTCTAATCGCCAGCCAAGGGAGTATTGCTCATTGGGGTCGTCGTCGGGGTTGCACAATGCCGTCCCTGCGCCGACCGTAACCTTCATATCGGCAGTAAAAAGCCAAGGGTTATCCTCTTCGCAATCGCGGGAAAATTCCTCAAAAATGCCATCAAGGTCAGAATCGTCAAAATCTTTGACGGAAGTCCAGGCGCCGGCAGTAAGCAGTTCCTGTGGCGTTGGGGTTGGCGGCTCAGGGTCGTTGGCGGCACAACTGACGAACAGGAGCAGGGACAGCAGGGTAAAAAGATGGATGAGTTTCATGATAATTTTTTTTTAAAACTAAACAACGAGGGCCCGACAAAAAACATGTCAGGCCCCCGCAAGTATTTCTCTGTTATTTTATCACCCGTCTGTTCCCCTTAATCCGGCTCAAAGCCCAAAATGATATTGAACTCTGCGTAGTTGGTCAGCTTTTTGGTGCCGGCCAGCTCGGGTTTGTCGAAACCGAAGCCATAGTCGAAACCGAGGGTACCGAACATGGGCAGGAACACGCGCATACCCAGACCAGCGGAGCGGCGCATGTCGAAGGGATTGAAATCCTGCACGCGGCCCCAGGCGTTGCCGCCCTGCGCAAAGGCCAGCACGAAAATAGTGCTTTGCGGGTTGAGCGAAATGGGGTAACGAAGTTCTACGGTAAATTTATCGAACACGGCCGCGCCACCGGGGAAGCGGTTGGTGATGTAGCTTTCATCGTAACCACGCATACTGATGATTTCGCGGGCATTGACGCCAAAGAACTGGTTGTTCAGGCCGTTACCGCCGAGGTTGTAACGTTCGAAGGGCGTAAGCGGCGTCTTTTTGCTCCAGCGGGAGAGAATACCGATTTTTGCCTGTGCCTTGAGCGTAAGTTTGCCCACCACCTGGGTATACCATTCGGAGTCGAAACGATATTTCACGTATTCCACCCAGCGGTAGACTTTTTGCAAGTCGCTGGAATTGTAAAAATCGGCCGATTTAAACAGCGAATACGGTGGCGTGAGCGATACTTTGAGCGAGAACAAGGAACCACTGCGCGGGAAAATAGGATCATTGATGGTATTGCGCGCAAGGTTGAGGGTAAGGTTGAAGTTATTGAACGTACCCTGACGGATTACGCGCCCTTTATCGTCGATAAACTGTCCGAAATTATTGACATTGAGGGTTTGAAGATCCAGGTCGGCGCGGAAGATAAAGTTATCATCGGGCACTTTCAGGCGGGTACCGAAACCGACGGTGCCCTGCGTGATTTGCAGGCTGCCGTAGGTATCGGAGCCGGGAAATCCGGTTGCAAAGCGGTTATAAACCCCTGCTACGGTAAGCGAGTTGGGCTTTTTGCCACCCAGCCACGGTTCTGTAAAGGAAATATTATAAGACTGGTAGCGGTCGCCGGCCGTCTGGCCGCGGAGGCTGAAGCGCTGGCCGTCGCCTTGTGGTAGCGGGTTCCAGGCTTCGCGGTTTTTGATGTTGCGGAGGGAGAAGTTATTGAAGGTTACCCCGAGCGTACCGATTACGCCGCCCTGGCTGAAGGCGGTGGCGGGCTGGTAACCGGCCGAAAGTTCGAGCTGGTCGGAAGGTTTTTCTTCAAGCGTATACTCAATGTCCACGGTGCCGCGCTCCGGATTAACGGGCGTATTGATGTCCATGGTTTCCTGGTTAAAATAACCGAGGTTGGCAATCTGGCGCTGCGAGCGAATGATGTCGGAGCGGCTGAATTTATCGCCCGGGCGGGTGAACAGCTCGCGGCGTACCACGTGCTCATGCGTGCGGTCGTTGCCTTTAATCACCACGCGATCGATGGTTGCCAGCGGGCCTTCATAGATACGCAGTTCGAGGTCGATGGAGTCGTTGTCGATCGCGGCCTCTACCGGATCGACGCGGAAGAACAGGTAGCCGTTGTCGAGGTAAAGGGAGGAAATATCGCGGCCGTCCTGACTAAATTGCAGGCGATTCTGAAGCAATTCCTGGTTGTAAACATCGCCGCGTTTAATACCCAGCACCTGATCCAGGAATTTGGTTTCGTAAATGGTATTTCCTTTCCAGGCGATGTTGCGGAAGAAGTAGCGACTGCCTTCGTTGATGTCGACGCGGATCATCACCAGTCCTTTTTCTTTTTTGCCTTTGCCGAACAGCCGGCCTTTTGATTTATCCTGGCGCCAAACGGTATCTTTAACGACGCGGGCATCGCGGAAGCCGAGGGTATTGTAGTAGGCTTCCAGCTTTTCGAGGTCGCCTTTAAACTCGCTGCGTACGAATTTGGATTTTTTGAAAAGGCGGCGTTTGCGCACCGTTTCTTTCATTTTTTTGCGCAGCACCCGGTCTTTGGTGTTGTTGTTACCTACGAACTGAATGTCTTTAATTTTCACCCGTTTGTTGCGGTTGACATCAAATTCGAGGCGGGTTGCGTTGACGCCGCGTTCGTCGGGAAACTGTCGGATTTCCACTTTACTGTCTAAGTATCCCTTGTCGATATAATGCTGTTCCATTGCATTTTCGAGGGCTACTTTGGTATTTTCCGTTAGAATTGCGCCTTTTTGCAGGTATTTATTGATAATACCGTTGAGGTCTTCGTGTTGATTTTTTTTGACGCCGACAAAGGTATGGCGGGTATAGCGCGGCAGTTCTTTCACCACAATTTCGAGGAAAATCAAATCGCCTTGTGTACGTTCCCGATTGATTTGCACATCAGTGAAGAGCTTGAGGTTCCACAGGGCATTCATGGCCTTGGGAATATTGGGGCCGGGCACGCGGATTTTGTCGCCGACGCGGAAGCCGGCGATTGCGATCAGGGTATTGGCGTCGGCATATTGAGCGCCTACGATCCGGACACCGCCGATTTCATATTCTTTGGGTTGGTCGTAGGGCACGACCTCGGTGGTGACGGGCGGGGTGAGTTGCGCGAAAAGGCCGGAAAGGGCGGCCAGCCAGATACAGCAAGTAAGCAGTATATGTTTCATAAATGTGTTTGACGAAAGAAAGATGACGGTAAAAAACGAAGGGTTGGCGCTCATAGTTTGGCGGCTATTTGCCTTTGGTATTTTGCCCGGAGGCCGTCAGCATTTCCTGAATATTCGGACAGGTCTGGAACATCTGGTGCACCGACATATAGGTAGTTGCCAATTTTTCAAGCACCCATTTTTCGGTGTAGGTTGATTTTTTTTGTTCGAGCGCTGCCGTTTGAATTTTACCATAATCCTGTTTGAGGTCGGCTTGGTGGGGTTTGGTACGGCTTTGCAGTTGCAGGATTTTGAACAGGCGCGAGCCGTCGTTGGATTTAAACGACAGGGGTGCAGACACCTGACCGACTTTAAGTGTATCGACGGCGAAGAAGTCGCCCGGATCGAGGTCAGTAATTTCAAAGAAGGTATTTCCGCTGCGCGGGTTGGCCACGCGGCCGTCGTTGTGGAAACTTTGCTGATTTTTATCGCCAAAGCGTTTTACAGCTTCGGTAAACGTCATTTCATTGTTGCGGATAGAGAGGCGCACGGAATCGAGTTTGGCTTGTGCGCGTTCGAGGTCATCGTCGGTAATTTCCGGTTTGATGAGGATGTGGCGGGTATGGATGAGGTTACCGCGGCGTTCGAGGAGCTGAATGATGTGAAAGCCAAATTCCGATTCCACGACATCGCTGAGCTGGTCTTTTTCGAGGTTATAGGCGGCGGCTTCAAATTCGGGCACGAAGGTGCCGCGTTTTTGCCAGCCCAGATCGCCGCCTTGTTCGCCGGAGCCGGGGTCGTCGCTGAAACGTTTGGCCAATTCGGCAAAATCGGCGCCTTCTTTAATGCGTTTGAGCAATTCCGAGGTACGGTCGAGGGCTTTTTGGCGCTCTACGGCATTTACTTTGGGTTTGTAAACGATTTCACGGATTTCCACCTCTGAGTTGAAATACGGCAATGAGTCGGCGGGAATCGTGAGGAAAAACTGCTTCACTTCTGCCGGCGTGACGGTGGCTTTGGACGTGATTTGGCCCTGCATCCGTTCGGCCAGCATCTGGTTGCGCATATCGAAGCGGGTTGTTTCCCTGATCTGGTCGATGGTCTGGCCGTAGTATTCTTCGAGGGCTTTCTGATCCTGGTTGAAGTAGGTCAGCAGGCGGTCGACACGGGCGCCGATCTGGGTTTCGACTTCATCGTCTTTCACTTCAACGGAGTCGATTTTAGCCTGATTGACCAATAATTTCTGGATAATCAGGTTCTGCACGATTTCGCAGCGTGCTTCATCGGGGATTTTACCGCCTTGCTGTTGTTTCAGGTAGGAGAATTGCTGTTCGACATCGCTGAGGAGGATGACTTCACCACCGACCGTGGCCACTACCCCATCGATGATTGCTTTTTCCTGTGCGGAAAGGCGGAAGGCGAGCAGGAAAAATGCGCCAAGCAGCAATGCGGAATACGGAATTCCCCTTCCCTTCAGGGAGGGCCTGGGTGGGTTGCGGAATGCGGAATATTTCAAGTTGTGTGCGTGTTTATATGTTTGCGTGTTTTCGGCGACTGGACGCTTATTGTAGAATTTTGACATTTTCCCGGCGTAGTTCCTTTTGATACAATTCCTCTTTCCATTTCTGGAGGAGGTCTTGTTTGCGTTTGTGTAAAATGATTTTTTGCGCCAGTGGCTGTGCGTATTCGAAGGGTGCGGTGGTTTTACCGGACACCGATTCGAGCAGGCGGAAGTAGTAACGAAAATCATCGTCGCTCAGTACGCCTTCTTTGCGTGATCCGACGTTGTCGCTACTTAACGTTCCTTTGGGCAAAATCGCGGCGATCTCTTCCAATTTATACCATTTTTCCTGATCAAGCAGCGACAGAACGCCCCATTGCTGGGCAAATTCGCGGAGTTTAGCCTGATCGGCGGCAGAGCGGCTGTACCAGAGTTTGTTCATTTCGCTCTGCGGGGCATCGCCGCGCAATTTAACGACGACGGCCTTCACGATGGTACTTTCGAGCTGGAACTGGTCTTTATTATCTTCATAAAATCGGCGCGATTCTTCTTCCGACACGGTGCTGTCGAGTTGTTCGCCGATGAGTTGTTCCTCAAAATTGAAGCGGATGAGACTGGCGCGGTAGTCGCGCACGAGTTCGTCGATGTTCAGGTCTTTGGGGATATTGCGTTCGGCTTCGTTCATCAGGAGCTGGTCGTAGGCCCATCGCTGGATGTAGGCGCTGATGATGAGCGCGCTGTCTTCCGGCGTACTTTGTTCCGGCACGACGCCCTGCAATTCGGAGAGGTAGAGGGTTTTGTCGTATACCTGCGCCAGGGCCTTGTCGTCTTTTTTGGCGGCGTCATTGCCTCCGCAGGCGGCGGCGAGCAGCGCGCAGCAGAACAGGCCGACAGCGTATTTTAAGTTTGGTATCATAGTGTCCAAAAGTTGCCCCATGTCTTAAAGCGGCGCAAAGGTAGTTCAATATCCGCGCATTGTCTTACTTTTGCCGTTCAGATCGCATTTTCCACGTGAATTTAGCCTTACATATCGCCCGGCGTTACCTGTTTGCCAAGCGCAGCACCAATGCCATCAACATCATCACCGGTATTTCGGTGTTTGGCGTCGCCATTGGTACGGCGGCTTTGCTGCTGGTTTTGTCGGTTTTTAACGGGTTTGAAGACCTGTTGGGCGGCCTTTTCGGGCATTTTAACCCGCCTGTCAAGGTGACGCCCCTTAAAGGCAAAACCTTTGAGGCCGACAGCCTGATGCTCAGTCGGGTGCGCGCGTTGCCCGGCGTGTTGTATGCGAGTGAGACCCTGGAGGAAATTGCCTTTTTTGAATACGGCGATGCGCAGGATTTTGGTGTGCTCAAGGGCGTGGATGCGGTCTTTCACTACGTTAATGGCATTGATTCGACGCTTATTTCCGATTCAGAAAGCCGTTATCAGTTGCAGGACGGCGAGGTCAACTGCGCAGTGGTGGGCATGGGCATGGCGCACAAGCTTTCTGTAAATTTATCCGACCCCATTTCCACACTGACCATTTACATGCCTTCGGGCGAGCAGGGCGGTGTTTTAGACAAATCCTTTACGACCCGTGTAGCTTATCCGAGGGGCATTTTTGAAATACAACAAGAATTTGACAATCAATATATTATAAGTAATATTGCCTTTGTTCGGGATTTGCTGGGCGCCGACTCCACAACCGTTTCGGCGCTGGAAATACGCTGCAAAAGCGACAGGGATATTCCGGCGGTAAAACGCCAATTGGCTGAAATATTGGGGCCGGATTTTCAGATTAAGGATCAATACCAGCAAAATGAGGCGTTTTTTAAAGTGATGCGCTTAGAAAAATGGATGGGTTTTGCCATCACGGCGTTGATGCTCGTCCTCATGGCCTTCAATACGCTTGGGGCCTTGTGGATGATTGTTTTGGAAAAACAAAAAGACATTTCGGTGCTCAAGAGCATGGGTGCTTCCGAAAAACTCGTGCGGAATATTTTCCTGACCGAAGGCCTGCTGCTCTCCCTGCTGGGCCTGCTGATCGGCCTGGCGCTGGCGCTGATTTTGTACGGCTTGCAAAAGACCGTGGGCCTCATCCGCATCCCCGATGGTTTTTTGGTGCGCGAGTACCCGATTTCCCTGCGCCTGAGCGATTTTTTACCCGTTACCGCCACCGTGCTGCTGATCGGCGTGCTGGCTGCCTTGCCCGCGGCTTTGCGGGCGATGAAAACGCCGGCGTATTTGAGGGAAGAGTGAGAGGAATGGGGAGTGCGGAATGCGGAATGCGGAATGTAATGAGTGCGGAGTGTTAATATTATGTACTTTTATAATGATACATGTAGGTGCTTTCTATAAAAAGTCCTTTTTTTACAGCCAGAAATTATACATAACCCGAGTACTTGTCTCGCTGTGGTTATCTACCCTTTTTGTCCCGTCAGGTAAAACCTCGAACAAGTTTTCTCATAACCAGAATGCAAACATGCCTATCAAAAAGCTCCCCCTTTTACTTTTCCTGCTGTTATGGGGCCAGGCGCTGATGTCACAAAATTGTGAAGACCCCAATTCCACTTTTGAATTTGTCGGCAGTCAAAACACCTATTTTTGCGAAGGCCCGAATGGTGAAGTCACCGTTGATATTACTGTAGATCAAAACAATGATCCCGCCTGCATTGACAATATGAAGTTAGAATGGGGCGACGGCACCGTTGAAAATCTGGGCAGTAATTTTTTTGGTAACAAATCACACATATACAACTTTCCGGATTCTGTGGCCTGTTCCCTGACACCAGACGAACTGAACCCGGAGGTAAAACTAACTTTGTACTTCAAAAATGGCAGGCTCAACAAACGAACGCAATCGCTGGCAATCAGTCCGCTGCCCCGGGCAACTTTTACCACAAGTGGCAGCTTTTGTGTAGGTTCTACGATTAATTTTACCAATACAGGATGTTGGGGAGATAATTTTCTTTGGTCGTTCGGCAATGGTCAAACAGCAACTACCGAAGACGCGTCAACGAGTTATAGTGCGCCGGGGCAATACACGGTGCGGCTCATCGTCTCCAATGAATGCGACGCCGACACTTTCAATACGATTATAAATATTCGGGATCGCCCCAATATCAGCAGTCTTGCTGCCACCAAAGTATCGGGTTGTGTACCGTTTACGACCAAGCTCAGTGCCAATGCAAGCGGCATCAACCTCAATGGGTATGAGTGGAAAGTGATTTCCAGCCCCAACAACTGCGGCTCCTGCGCTGTTTTTGTACCCGTTACCGGCAAAGACTCTATCATGCCGGTGCTGCAAATTAATGGCCCGGCAGGCGACTATACCGTTCGGCTTATTGGCAGCAATGAATGCGGCAACGATACCGCAACGATTGTTATTACGGCCTTTGAACAACCTGGCCTGGCGCCCTTGAATATTCCGCCGGGATGCGATTCGCTTATTGTTACTTTTGATGCGGGCCTGATGACCTACAGCGGAAGCATCACGCAATATATCTGGACATTCCCGCCGGGTGCGAGCATCAACAGCTCCAGCCTGCCCAACCCCGGGGCTGTAAAATTTACACAAAGCGACACTATTTTGCTTGAGCTGCGCGGTCCTTGTGATACAATTATCCGGCGGATTCCAATAACTGTAAATTCCAGGGATCCGGTTAGTTTTGGCAACCTCCCATCCAGCATTTGCAATACTTCGGCACCTTTCCAGTTGAGCGCTACCCCGACAGGTGGCAGCTTCAGTGGTACCGGGATTACCAACGCCCAAAGCGGATTGTTTAATCCCGCGCTCGCTGGGCCGGGCACTTACACCATCACTTACGCGCAAGGGGTACCAGGATGTCAGTCGGAGGGTACAATACCTGTCACCGTACTGGCGGCAGAAGTACCGGATATTGGGCCTGACCTCAAAGTTTGCCGCGACGCCATGCCCCTTACCCTTACTGCCAGCACCGGCCCGGGGCAGTGGAGCGGCAACGGGATAAGTGGCAACATTTTTAACCCTTCGCTGGCCAATATCGGCAACAATGAAGTACATTACCAGTTTACCAATACCCAGACAGGGTGTATTGCAGATAAAACCAAAAACATAACGGTTGTCGCAATACCCGGACTGAGTGTGCCGGATACAATTTATTCCTGCGACATCAGTACACCACTTGATCTGGTGACGCTGGGAAATATTACCTTTTCGCCCGCTCCCGGCAGTTCAGACAGCCTGAAATGGTCGGGCAATGGTGTTAATAATTCAGGTATGTTTATCAGTCCGGGCATTGGTAATCACCCCGTTACCTTGCAATACATTATTGAGCCAGGATGCGATACCAGTCGGAGTTTTGTTGTAAAAGTTGCGCCATTTGTGGCGGCACAAGCCGGAGCGGATACAACGATTTGCAGCAGCCAGGGTGATTTTAACCCGATAGCAAGTCCTGCCGGCGGGATCTGGAAAAACAGCAGCGGCGTATCCGTTACACCACCATTTAACCTTAGCCCGGGCAATTACACATTCCGCTATACGATTCAGGCGGGCACACCATGTGAAAGCAGCGATGAGGTTGGGATTACCGTGGTTGGCGGGAATGCTGTAAATGCAGGAGCCAATCAGAAAATTTGTGAAACCGCAAGTGTATTGAACCTGATGAGCAGTGCAGGCCAGCAGTGGTCGGGGCCATCCTTAAATGGAAACACTATTGATATTCAGGCACTTAACCCAGGTACATACACTTATACCCTCACGGATGCAACATTACCGCCTGCCTGCAACAGTGATGAACTGATGCTGGAAGTTGCTATACAACCCAGTGCGCAATTTGGCTTGCCCGACACGGCTTGTATCGGACAAAGTGTAGTTGTTCAGCCCATTGCAAGCGCTGTTGAATATGTAATCAACTGGGGCGACGGCTCCGCGCCGGGCAGCAGCCTGAACCATGCGTACGTACTTGCAGGTAAATACACGGTTACCTTAGTTGTGAATACTTATGATGGCGCCAGTTTGCTTTGTACCAATACCGCCACGCAGGATATTTATATTGCACCTGCGCCGCAGTTATTTGATTTTTCGCCTTCGGCAAATGAAGGTTGTGCACCGCTGACTATTTCATTTGACAATAAAAGTATTGCTGAAGAAGGGCAGTATTTCTGGGATTTTGGCAATGGGCAAACCTTTCAAGGCAAAGATCCCGGCAGTATCACATTTGAGCAAGGAATTGAAGATACGGTTTATCTGGTGCGTTTGCGCCTTATTACCCGTTGCGACACGATGACGCTGGAAAAAAGCATCAAAGTGCGGCCGCAGCCAAAGGCCGCATTTGGCTATTCTTATCCACTACCCTGCAGCGGCAGCCCGATCAAATTAAATATAACCAGCGTCGGTAATCCGCAAAAAAACACCATTCTCAGTTCAGAAGGGCATTCCATTAATGCAAATATCGGGGAAGCGTACTACCTCACTTTTTATACCGATACCCTGCCTAAAGTAGTCGGGATTTGGGTTATTACGGAAAATGACTGTGGCATTGACACTGCATATCAGGAAATAACGGTGCAACCCGCAGATGTTGTCGCGCTGATAAATATTGGGCAAGACAGTACCGTACTTTGTCCGGGCGATCAGATAACCTTGCGGAGTTTTTCTACTCCCGGCGCACAACTCCGATGGAAAGACCTGAATACCAATACGATATACACCGGCGATTCGCTCACCCTGAGTTATAGCCAGCCGGGTGTTTATTATGTCGTTTTATATGCCGAGCGCTGCGGGTACGACAGCACCCTGCTGAAAGTGCGCGTTCGAAACCCGCCGTCCGTGAGTATTTCCAGTGACCAGGTGGGATGCCCGGGCACGCCAATTCAAATTGATATTGTTTCAAATGCCGGTACAACGGTCAGTTTTCCCGACGGCAGCAGCAGCAATGCACAGCATTTTACACGGGTGTTTCAGTTGCCTTCGGGCAGCTACCCCTTGAGCGTAGTGGCCACCGATCAGTATGGTTGTACTGCTACGGCACAGACGCAATTTTACCTCGGTATGCCGCCGGAAGCGATTATTAATCCGGTAAATCCGGCTTGTGCGGAAGCCCCTTTCACCGTAAGTCAGAGCAGTACAGGTGCGGCAACGTTCATCTGGAATCTGGATAACCGGAGCTTCGACGGGCCGCAATTCAGCACCAGTATTGCCCAGGGCGGCATTTATCCGCTTGTGCTGATTGCCAAATCGCCGGAAGGATGTCCGGATACGGCGTTTGGAATTATTAATATTCTGAGCAAGCCGGATGCAGCCGGCAATTATACCATTCTCAAACGCTGTACTCCTGCGGTCGTTTTGTTTTCCAACACTTCAAGTAACCTGACTGATTTTGAGTGGCGATTCAGCGACAACACCAGTTCCGGAATGGCCTTACTGGAAAAAACATTTGTCAATGGCGGCCAGGTAACAGCAACCTTAATCGCATCGAATGAGGGCATTTGCTTTGACACCCTCGTGCTGCCTGTATACCTGCCGCAAACACCGGTCTTACAATTTGACCTGATTCGCCATTGCAGCGTGGATTCGTCTTACACCCTCAGCACCATTTATCCGCCCGGCTACACCGTCACACTTTTCGGCAAAGACAGTTCCTGGGTGAATACATTTTTGATTGAAAAATTACCGGCGGGTCAGTACGATCTGGAAGTAATAAGTGATGAAGGCTGTATTGCAGACACAACACTTACGCTATTCCCCATTCAGGAATTAATCATCAAACTACCACCCGATACGACCATTCTTCTTGGCGATGAAGTGTTGATTGAAACCAAGGTAAACCAGCCAAATCTTCAATTCCGCTGGTACCCGGAACTGGATCTTGACGACGCTGAAATTCAAAGCCCCTTGAGCAGGCCCCGGCAAGACCGGCGCTACACTGTAGCCGTCAAAAACAGTCTCGGCTGCATCAAAATTGATAGTATTTACATTGATGTTTTGGTTGATTACGACTCCCTCGTCTACCTGCCCAATGCCTTTACCCCGGGCGACCAAAATGGCGCCAACGACTATTTCGGCGCCCGCAGCCTGAATGAAGGTGTTGAAATGCTGGAATACCTGAGCATTTACGACCTCGACGGGAACCGGGTGTTTCACGCAGAAAACTGCCCTCCGAACAATACCCGTTTCGACTGTCAATGGGACGGAACCTTCAGGGGCAATAAAGCAGAAGCTGGTATTTACAAAGTGTTTTACGCGCTGCGCTACATAGACGGATATGTGGTACGCAAGCAAAAAGAACTTATACTAATTCGCTAAAAATCAAATGAATATGAAATATTTTCTCTTACTTTTGCTAAATCTCGGCGCTTATTTGCAGCTGAAAGCGCAGGAAGTTGCCCCGAGCCAGTATTACAATAACCCGTTTATGATTAACCCTGCCGCTGCGGGATATATTGCGGGAACCTCTGCCGTTCGGCTCAGCAGTCTTGTGCGGAGCCAATGGACACTCAGCCAGCTTAATGCGTACCAGACAGAAATGCTGTCTGTGGACGGGCGGCGATGCCTACGACGCAATAAAAGCCTGGCAGCAGGGGCGATCATTCAGCACGAACATACACGACTTGGCGGCTGGCGAAAGCTGTATCTTCAGGCGGCCATTGCCTATCATCACAGCTTTAATGAGGAGGTGAATGCTTCATTGGGATTCAGGGCGGGCTGGTTACAACTCAGCATTAACCCGGGTGCCTTGCAATTTGACGAGCAATTTTCACCGGTGTTCGGGTATCAGGCCGGTGCGCCCAATGGTGAAAATTTTGCCAACCTGAGTAATGGTGTTGTCGATATGCACACGGGAGTGTTGGTGTACAATCGCCGACGCGCCTGGATGTTCGGCTTCGCCTTGCAACACGTCAACCAGCCGGGTTATTCTTTTTTTGAAAATACAGATAATCGTCCCGACAATCAGTTGGATGTCGGCATAACCGCGCATGGTAGCCTGGCTTTGGCCGGAGTGGAACAAATACGCCGAAACAAGGCATTTAAGTTTGCTTTTTTATTCCGCAAACAATCACTGAGTGTTAACGGGGGCAATTTACCGGAGCAGAAGAGCCAGCAATGGCAACTTAACGCAGGCCTTAGCTCGCCCAAAATGCTGGGTTTCAATACCAATGCCTCCTTGCGTTTTGCCGGGCGCTCCCCCAGGTTTATTCATACCGATGCGTTAATATTGGGCGCTAATTTCACTTTAAATACGCTTCAGGCAGGTATCAGCTACGACCTCAACCTTTCCCGAATTGCTTCGGCTAATAAACACGGCGGCACTTTTGAATTCAGCCTGATCCTCCTCATGGGCGACAAACGGGACTGCATTGATTGTCCGCAAGCAAATTAGCGGTATATATTATTTCCCTACTTTTGCGTTCCAGACAATTCAATCCAGCCCAACGATAATGCACGAAATACCCGATATCCCCGCCATCAACCGGCGCATCCATGAGGAAAGCGCGTTTATAGACCAGATTTTTGCCGAGACGGCCAAGGTCATTGTCGGCCAGCAATATATGATCGAGCGCCTGCTCATCGGACTGCTCACGCGCGGCCATATCCTGCTCGAAGGAATGCCCGGCCTCGCCAAAACGCTGGCCATCAAAACGCTCGCCCAAACGCTCGACGGGCGCTTTCAACGCATTCAGTTCACGCCCGATCTCCTGCCCGCCGACGTGATCGGCACGATGATCTATAACCCGGCCAACAACGGCTTTTCGGTGCGCAAAGGGCCGGTTTTTGCCAATTTCGTGCTCGCCGACGAGATCAACCGCGCACCCGCCAAGGTGCAAAGCGCCCTGCTCGAAGCCATGCAGGAGCGGCAGGTGACCATCGGCAACGACACCTACCCGCTGGAAGAACCTTTTTTGGTGCTGGCCACCCAAAACCCCATCGAGCAGGAAGGTACCTACCCCCTGCCCGAAGCGCAGGTAGACCGTTTTTTGCTTAAAATAAAAATCGGCTATCCCTCCCGCGCCGAAGAACAGCAGATCATGCGCCAAAACATGAGCGGCACGGAAATCAAAGTGAATAAAACCGTGTCGGTACAAACCCTGCTGCAAGCCCGGGCGCTGCTGCACGAGGTGTATATGGATGAAAAAATTGAGCAGTATATCCTCGATCTGGTATTCGCTACCCGCGAGCCGGCACATTTCAAACTCGACAAACTCGCGCCGCTGATCTCTTACGGCGCTTCTCCCCGCGCCACCATCGCGCTGGCCCAAGCGGCCCGCGCCCACGCCTTTATCCACCGTCGCGGCTATGTGGTGCCCGAAGACGTGCGCAGCGTCTGCGCCGACGCCCTGCGTCACCGCATCGGCCTCACCTATGAAGCGGAAGCGGAAAATATCGGCACAGAAGAAATCGTTCAACAAATCCTGCATGCGGTAGCAGTGCCCTGATGGGCGTGTTTAAGTGTTTTTGTGTTTAAGTGTTTTAGGAGATGCTGTTTAAGTGTTTAAAAGTTTTTTTTTGGGGGGGGGAGATTTGCCCGCTCCGTCCCAAAACATCGAAATACTTAAATACCTGCTTACTAAAACACAAAAACACATAAACAACATCTCCTTAAACACCAAAACTCGCAAACACTCAAACACTTAAAAAATGCGTTTAATCCTCCTCGCCCTCGCCATTTGCTCCTTTATTTTGAACGGTAGCGCCCAAACGGGCAGCAAGCCGCCGGCTGGAAAACCGGCGCCGGCCAAGCCTGCTGCTACACCGGGCAATGCGGCACAGCCCGCCAAGCCGGCCGGGCCGCAAAAGGCCGTCACACCGCGCGACAGCGCCGTGGCCAAACTGTTCGATAAGCCGGAAAATGTGCAGTGGATCCGCCATTTTAAAGGCCGGATGGATGATATTGCGCTGGTGGATATCTCGCTGGGCTTTGATGGCAAGCAGTGCAAGGGCTATCTGAATTATAACAAAAGCAAAGCCCGCCTGCGTTTGGAGGGCACGCTGAATGGCGATAAATTAGTCTTGGAAGAACGCGATGCAGGCCGCGAAAGCACCGGCAAATTAGAAGGTACGCTCAGCGATAAACGCCTGGAAGCCGAATGGACAAGCGTAGACCAGAGCATCGGCTCCCGGCTCTCCGCCCAGGAACTGCTGCCCGGCCAATCGCTCAACCTGACTTGCGGCGACAATAAATGGGCCAACCGCTACATCACGCGCTACAATGGCGCCCGCGCCGATATGGTGCTCATGCGCACGCACAACGGCAACCTCAACGGCTTCCTCTGGGTGGAGTCTGATGATAAAACCTATACCCTTAAAGGCCGTATCGGCGACGACAACAAGTACGAACTCGAAGCCCTGACGGCCAATGAAAAAGTGGCGGCACAACTGCAAGGCGAATTCAAACCCGGCGCTGGAACGGACTGTAACTGGGTGGGCAGCGGTGAGAAACGTGTGTTTAAATTTGCCCTGAAAGATAATTTTGTAATGGGTTGCTTTGAGTACGCCGACTTTTTTGCGCAATACGATGCCCTTTTCCCCCGAACACCTTGTCAGAATTGCAATACCTGGCTCGATCAGCAAATTTCCAACTGGGTCACGCGCTGCCGCAGCACCCTCGCCGCCAAAAAGGAAACGCCCGGCCCGGCAACCCGCAACCGCAATCGCGGCGGCGCCTGGTCGGAAGTTGCTACCTGGACGGACAATATTTTCGCGGGCTATTTCACTTTCAGCGACACCTGGACCGATGAGGCACAAGGCTTAGCTTACAATTTCGACCTGCGTACCGGTAAGGTGCTGACTCTGGAAGAATTATTCAATAAAGGTTTTAATGCACGGGCCTGGCTCGACGACTATGCCCGCAAGGAGTCGCCCAAAATGCCGCAGTACGCCACCGACCCGATTTATCGGATGTGGCTCGACAAGCAGGGGTTTCCGCTGTTTTGTTTCCGCCGCGACGGACTGGAAATCAGCACCCTTTTTCACCCGACCTACGGGCGGCAGTCGCTGCTCGTGCCCTATGCCATGCTGAAACCCTACATGAAAAGCAACAATGCGATTGCGGAGTTTGTGAAATAAGCGCTTTAGCGCGATCATACATTGCAATCAAGATTTAACTACTGAAGCCATACATCTGAACACAAGGGCCGGGCAGGTTGCGCATAGCGTCTGTTACGGCCCTTGTTTTTTCATCTTCATTTTTTTTACAAAATATTAAAAATCGATTTAATAAGAATACATTCCCCGATAAAAACTGCAATTTTGAGACAAGGCCCGCATTTTTAACCAGTTCTTTAATTTCAACTGGTATTTTTGCCCGCCTCAACAACTACAAGCAAAATCACTAACTGTTTTCCACTTCTATTATGACGTCTTCTTTGTACAAATCACGCCTTTTGCGCGTGAGCGCTATTTTAATAGCCGGCCTGACCTGGTTAGCTAACAATACCAACCCACCCACTGGCCGTACCGGCGCTCCGTTTGATGGGCATTGCAATGACTGCCATACCGGTAATAGCAATAATTATAATGGTACCGTTACCATTGATGGCCTGCCGGCAACCATCGAGCCAAACACGACCTATCCTTTACAAATCACCATGACGCCTACTGCCGGTAATCCGTCACGCGGCGGATTTCAGCTGGTAGTTGTAGATGGAAACAATGGAAATGCGGGAAACCTGACCAACAGCAATGCACAGTCGGGCACCGAAATGTTCGCCACACGGGAATACTTAGAGCAGCGCAATGGCAAAAATTTTACCGGCGGCAATCCGATCACCTGGAGTTTCACCTGGGCCTCTCCGGCCAGTGTACCCGGTAACACGGTCAAGTTTTATTATGTGGGCAATTTTTGCGACGGCAACAACAGCTCCGGCGACTATGCGCTGGACGGCCTGATTTCAGTGCCTTTCAGCGGCCCGCCTCCGGTTATAGCAACCATATTTTCTTCCACCAACGTAAGCTGCTTTGGTGGCAATAACGGCAGCGCTATAGCTGAAGGCGACGGCGGACAGCCGCCCTACACCTACGCCTGGAGCAATGGCCAAACCGGCCAAACCGCCAGCAACCTTACTGCCGGTAACTATACCGTAACGGTAACCGGCTCCGGCGGCAGCGGTACCGCCACTGCCAGCGTGATGATTACACAGCCGCTGGCACTGAATGCCTCTGTTTCCGTCAGCGGGCAAGCCAACTGCAATCAGCCTGAGGTAACCGTAACCGGTAACGTAAGCGGCGGTACGCCGGGCTACCAATATGCCTGGCCTAATGGAGAAACCAATGCTCAAACACAACTGGGCGTGGGAAGCTATGTGCTGACTGTCACGGATGCCAATTCCTGTACAAAAACCGCTACTTTTAACATAGGCGGCAATACGACACCACCGAATGCGGTGGCAAATTCCGGCGCGCCCTTGAGCTGCACTCAACTAACTACTACCGTTAGCGGCACCGGGTCTTCCGTAGGCGGATCGTTTACCTATTTATGGACAAGCCCAAACGGCAATATCGTTTCGGGCGGCACAACACTTAATGCGATTGTCAACCAACCCGGCGAATATATTCTGCAGGTTACCAACATTGGCAATGGTTGTACGGCGACGGCAAGCACAACAGTTACTTCCAATGCAACGCCGCCGGGTGCCAGCGCAAGTGGCGGTACTATTACCTGTTCCTCATCCACAACAAGCCTTGCGGCCAGCTCTCCTACTAATGGTGTGACCTACCTGTGGAGCGGCCCGGGCATCAATCAAAACAATCAGGCGCAACAAAACCCTGTGGTGGGCACGGCTGGTGTTTACACCGTTACGGTCACCAACCCTGCCAACAGCTGTACCTCAACAGCAACGGCAACGGTTAATGCCAACACTACCCCACCCTCTGCAACGGCTATGGGTGGTACGCTGACCTGCAGCGCGCCTTCCATTACCTTACAGGCCAGCTCCAATGCGCCGCAGGCGGTATATCAATGGACCGGGCCGGGCATCACCCCGAACAACCAGAACCAGCAAAATCCGCTTGTTTCTGTTGATGGCAGCTACCTTGTGGTGGTGACCAACCCGACAAACGGCTGCACCAATACGGCAAGCGCAATTGTCAATAAAGATCAGCTTGCCCCCAACCTGAGTGCCAGCGCATCCGGGCAGCTCACCTGCGCCACCAATATTATCACGCTGAGTGCCAACTCCACGACTAATAATGTCACGTATGCCTGGAGTGGGCCAAACGGATTTAGCTCCAGTCAGCAAAGTTTCACCACGAGCGTTTCGGGCACCTATACAGTTGTGGTAACAGCTGCGGCCAATGGCTGCACGAGCAGCACTATTGTGAACGTTACGGAAAACACGACACCACCAACGGTGAGTATTGCGCCTCCGGCAAATCTGAATTGCAATACCACCAGCATTCAACTTGATGCCTCTGCTTCTTCACAAGGGGGGAATTTTATTTACAGCTGGTCGACCATAAACGGTAATTTTGTTTCCGGCCAAAACACCCTAAGCCCGACCGTAAATGCGCCCGGTCAGTATAACTTACTGATTATCAACTCTGCAACCGGCTGCACCGCAAGTGCAGGCGTTGTGGTACAACAAAGTCCTGCGGTGATGGCCGCCATCGCTCAAACACAAGCCATTTCCTGCAACGGCGGCAACAACGGTGCACTGCTGGCCACGGCAACAGGTAGCGGAGCCATTACTTATCTTTGGTCGAACGGCGCCACAACCCCTGCGATCAGCAACCTTATTGCTGGCGTATACAGCCTTAGTATCAGTGATGCTGAAGGATGCACCGCTACACAATCCTTTACCCTGACACAACCCGCAGCCTTACAGGCCAACGTCAGTGTGACCAATCAAACCGCTGTCGGCGTCAACGACGGTACTGCTACCGCAGCGCCTACCGGTGGCACTCCGGCCTATACCTATCTTTGGAGCACAAATGCTACTACGGCAGGTATTTCCGGCCTCGCACCCGGTACATACACTGTTACCATCGGTGATGCGAATGGCTGCACAAGCGTCCAAGCAGTCAACATCAACAGCTTTGGCTGTACACTCAGCCTCAGCGTGAGCGCTGTAAATATCAGCTGCAACGCCGCCGCCAACGGCAGCGCGCTGGCTACGGTCAGTGGCGCCAACGAACCGGTAACTTATCTGTGGTCGAACGGCGCAGGTACGGCTTCAATTTCCGGTTTGGCGCCTGGCACCTATACGGTTCAGGTAAGTGATGCAAACAACTGTCCGGCGCAGCAACAGGTACAAATTACAGAGCCTGCCGTACTCAATGCAAATGTTACAGCAACCAATGTAAGCGGCGCCGGCGCCACCGACGGCACCGCCACGGCTGCACCAACCGGCGGCACAGCGCCATATACCTACCTCTGGAATACAGGTGCTACTACAGCCGGCATTTCCGGTCTCGCACCTGGCACGTATACCTGTGTCGTAACCGACGCTCAGAATTGTAGCAGTACCCAAAGTGCAAGCATCAACGCCTTTAACTGCACACTTACCGTAAGTCTGACCCAGGTCAACATCGCCTGTGCGGGAACGCTCAGCGGCCAGATCACAGCCGCCGCAGGTGCAGGCTCCAGTCCGTTTACCTATCTTTGGAGCACCGGCGCAACCACCGCCTCTATCGTCAACCTCGGCGCAGGCACCTACACTGTTACTGCTTCCGACAACAGCGGCTGTACCACTACTGCCGAAGCAACGATCAGTGAACCTGCTCCACTGGTGGCCAACGTGGAAAATATCGTTAACGTGACCTGTGCGACTGACCTCAGCGGCTCCGCCGCCATTGTAGCAAGCGGCGGCACAGCACCCTACACCATTGCATGGCCCAACAACAGTGGCGGACAAAACCTCAGTGCCGGCGCCTATTTTGTGACGGTGACGGATGCCAACGGTTGTAGCCGGATTGTCACTGCAAATATCAGTGTGAGCGACAATATCGCTCCGGGCATTGCCTGTCCGGGCAATATTTCCCTTTGCGGATTTGATATTGTAGACTACCCGCAGCCTACTGTTTCCGATAACTGCACTTTGCCGGCTAATGCCCTGTCGCTTGTCAGCGGACAAGCCTCCGGCAGCATTTTTCTGGAAGGCGTCAGTACCCAGGTATTCCAGGTGACTGATGCTGCGGGCAATACGGCGCAATGCTCGTTTAGCGTAACCATTTTTGAATTGCCGGATGTGGGGAATCTTATTGTTACCAACGACGTTGGCGGGGCTGGTTTGGGCGCCATTGCTGTGACACCGATGGGCGGAACAGCGCCTTACACATTTGTCTGGACCAAAGACGGGGTATTCTTTTCCAACAGCGAAGACCTCAGCAGTTTGAACAGCGGCTCCTATCAGTTGGTGATGTCGGATGCCAATGGTTGCAACGTTACCCTTGCTCCGGTATTTGTCGACAACCTGGTTAGCACAACAGCACCAGACGTCAGTTTTCGTCTGGGTGTGATGCCAAATCCAGCTACACAGCAAATCTTCCTGCAATGGGATGGTCCGGCACCGGAACTGCTTCGCATTTCCGGCTTCAATGGCGGTTTGGTACGCGATATTCCGGTTCAATCTGTTTCCGGCGGCATTGACGTCTCAAGCCTGCCGGCTGGCTTGTACCTGCTGCAACTCTACCACCCGGAATGCGGCTGGCAGCTAAGCAAATGGATAAAAAACAGTGAGCAGTGAGCAGTTATCAGTGAACAGTCAGCAGTGAGCAGTGAACAGTGGGTGTCATGCTGAATGAAGTGTCTGGCCGGGGGTGAGCAGGTCGCACGGCTTTGTGGTAACGCCTGGCCAGATGCTTCACTTCGTTCAGTATGACACCCACTGATAACTGTTGACTGCTCACTGATAACTGAAAAAAAAGCGCCATTTCGGGAGACCGAGATGGCGCTTTTTTTTCAGTGGTATGGGGAAAAGCTTTAGAATCAGCGTTTTTCAATTTTTTGTGCCTGAGCAACCGGGCGTTGGTTGCGATCCAGAAACTGAATCAGGTAATACCCTTTGGGAAGATCGCCAATATAATAGCGGTCGCCTTTGGTATAATCGAATTCCTTGACTTTGCGGCCGATAACGTTGTATACCACAATATGCATGAGGGCATCATTATGGTCTTCAACCGCGATGTATTCGGCAGCCGGGTTGGGGAAGATTTTCAGCGTAGGCCGGGCTGCCTGGGCCTGCGCCGCCATGCCGAAGATGAAGAGGGAGAAAACGAGTAAGATATGTTTCATAAGCGATTAGAAAGAAACGGACTTTTGTCTGAAATGTCAGGTAAAAAGTCCTGATGAAAGTGCGCGGTTGAAGAAATCGGTTTGTGGTGATGTGGCAACTTTAATTTGCTGCCGCAAAATATGTTAATAAACTCGTGTCGACCAAATAATGTTCCCCTATTGACAAAATTTTAACGGATTTTGCACAATAAATTCTAAACACCATTCACGAATCAGGTTATAACCATTAAAAGACGATTGAACGGGCAGAAAGGTTGCGTTCCGGCAAACTTAAATACCGCATTGTCGCGGATTGGCCGGAATACCGCACCTGCGTGATGCTCACGGTACAAACCCGCCCTCCACGGTTCATGATATAATCGTTTTCAGGGTCGCCAACGCTGCCGCTCTGATGCAGTTTCAACAAGGCCGACGCCTGCAAACGCGGCACTGTACGCTTTAGCTTTGGCAAGGCATCTCGAAATACCTGCTCCCGAATCTGCTGCATATCCGGCGGATAAAGGGTTGCCGAACACCAAAAATGTGCAGCACCGGGATTTAATTCGAGCAGGTGTTTTTGCTGCCCGTCCCAACGCCATTGCACCACCCTTTTTCGATTAAAAAACAAAAATGTAAACGGCTCCATGTCATCGCATTCATACTGTCGGAAAAACGCATCTGCATTCGGATAGTCGAAAAAATCAAGCAACATCAATCCGCGGCTGCGGCGATACGGCGGCTCATGGCGGTGTTTAACAAACGCACCGTTGAGCAGGCATACCACATCGCCCTGATCGGAGGCGGCAATCCAGGAGCCGCCGGCTTTGGCGTCGCGGGGCAACAAAATTTTGTGCCCTCCTGCACGCGCACGCTCCAGCCCGGGTTGCGAGCGTAACGGCGCCTCGTCGCGGTTATGCGTCAGCACAAATCCGTCGGGTTGTGGGAAATAGGTTACGGTACACATGTTGAGTCAGGTTCGGGGTTCGGCAAAAGTATTGTTTTCCGGAAAAACTTCAGGGGTATATCGGGACAGCTCATTTAACCGGGGCTTTGAGGTGGCCTGGCCACGTAAGGTTTCACACAGAAAACACAGATTCAGCGCCTTCTGTGTAAACGATCTGTGCACCTCTGTGCGAAACCATGCTGTGCACTTCTGTGCCCGCCAATTGAGCAATCTCTTTTCTATATGCCTGTCACAATTTAAGAGGGAGGAAGCTGAAAAGAGAGATTCCTCGTACTTTTGCCGACCCAATTTCCGAAAAATTTGTTTTGCCTGTCTGAACATTCGGGATTTGGTCATTACCTCTAAAAAACAGAATTTTTAAAAAAAAACATCAACATGCGTTTTACACTCATACTCTCCTTTCTGTTGCTCACACAATTTGCAACCGCCCAACAGCTCGAAACGGCCAGCATCAAAAAAAATGTGGAATGGCTGGCCTCCGACCTGCGTAAGGGCCGCGGCACCGGCACGCCTGAAGAAAAAGCCGCTGCAAAGTATATTGCCAAACATTTTAAAAAAAGTGGCCTGCAACCCAAGGGCGACAAAGGCACTTACTTTCACCAATTCGGGTTTAAACAACAAGACCCGCACGGCGGCGAAATCGCCAATGCGCCCAATATCTACAGCCAGAATGTAGCGGGTTATATCGACAACGGCGCGGAGTACACCATCGTCATCGGCGCCCACTACGACCACCTCGGCATGGGCGACGAAAGCTCAATGGATCGCAGCAAACTGGGGCAAATCCACAACGGCGCCGACGACAATGCCTCCGGAACCGCCGCAGTGATGGAACTGGCCCACTATTTTGCCAAAAACGGCATCAAGGAAAAGCATAACTTCCTTTTCCTCGCTTTTTCCGCAGAAGAAAAAGGACTGATCGGCTCCAAAAGATTCACAGAATACCCAACCATTGACCTCACCAAGGTGAGTTTTATGATTAATCTGGACATGGTGGGCCGCCTGAGTCAGGAAAAAAAATTAGTTGTTGGCGGCGTGGGTACCGCCCCCGATTTTGTACCGCTGTTCAATGAATTGCGCGGCGATTTTACCGTAAAACTCGACAGCGCAGGCGTTGGCCCAAGCGATCACACGTCTTTTTACCTGAAAAATATTCCGGTGCTGTTTTGCTTTACCGGCCAGCATACCGACTACCACAAGCCCTCCGATGATGCCGAAAAAGTCAACTTTGAAGGTATTCGCCAGATTTCAGATTTGCTGGTGCGCGCCATCCAACGCCTCGACAATACACCGAAGCTGACGTTTCAGGAAACCAAAGTAAAGGAGTCGGAAAAAATCAGCTTTAAAGTAACGCTGGGCATTATGCCCGACTATGCCTACGAAGGCGAAGGCGTGCATATTGACAACGTGACGCCCGAACGCCCGGCCGCCAATGCCGGTATCCAGAAAGACGATATCATCATCGGCATGGGCGATATGCCGGTAAAAACGATTCAGGACTATATGAAGGGCCTGAGCAAATTTAAAAAAGGGGAAAGCACCACCGTGAAAGTAAAACGCGGCGATAAAGAAATCAGCCTGCCGGTGACGTTTTAGTTCGGGATGGTTCATTTAACCTAACTGTGCTTTTTAGATCGTTTGGCCACGTAAGGTTTCACACAGAAGGGCGCAGATCAATCACACAGAAGGCACTGAATCTGTGTTTTCTGTGTGATTGATCTGCGCCCTTCTGTGTGAAACCTTACGTGGCCAATCAATTAAGATTAGCTTACTTGCGGTTGGTATCCTGCTTGGCAAATACCTTTTTGAGCAGGTCGGAAGTACGCGCGCCGGTGTTGCGGCGGATATTTTTCTCTTCTTCCGAAATTTTTCCAAACAAGCCTTTGAGCGCCTCGTTGGTCACATAGTCGTCGAGGTCGTTATTGACCTTTGTGACTAAGGGAATTTTATTATACGTATCGGCAGCTTTGCGGTAGAGTTCGTTGGCGCCGATGTTATTCAGCGCGGCCACGATTTTAGGGTTAAATTTCCCGTACAACTCCTGCGTGGTAGTGCGTTGCAGGTAAGCCGTGGCAGCATTATCTTCACCCATCAAAATATTCGTGGCATCCTGAATGGTCATTTGTTTGATGGAATTCAGGAAAATGGGCGCCGCTTCTTTGGCGGCTTCTTCGGCGCCGCGGTTGATTTTTTCCAGCAATTCTGCTTCCAGGTTGTTGAATCCGGGCACATTTTTCAGCTTGTCGGTAATCTTGCGTGCTTCGGCGGGCAGCAGGATTTTGTACTGGCTTTTCAAAAAACCATCGCGGGCGGCTAATTCGCCGGCGCCTTTCGTCACCCCTTTGCCGAGGGCTTCTTTCAGGCCGCGGCCAATTTCATCCAGCGAAGGTTCGGTGAGTACAGTTTGAGCTACCTGTTGCAGGGTTTCGCAAGCAGGGAGGAAGAGCAGGGCCGCAAGCAGCGGCAGGAGCAGCAGTGTTTTTTTCATCTTTTGTGTAAATTTGTTTGCGTAAGGACGCGTTTTCCGGGGAAATGTAACTTTGCTTTGAAAGCATTAATACCAGGCTGCCTTTCCGCCATTGAGTACGCCCAATACCTTGCCCTTCATTTCCCGACCTAAAAATGGCGAATTGAAGGATTTGCTGCGCATTTTTCCGCGTGCATACGTCCAGGTCGCCTGCGGATCAAAAATACTCAGTTCGGCCGGGGCGCCAATTTTCAATTCCGGCGCGGGCAGACCCAATACCCGGCGCGGCGCGAGGGCAATTTTTTCCACCCACAATTCCAGCGGCATTTCCGCACTCAAAAACGCATTGTACACCGCATACGCCGTTTCGAGCATCGTGACGCCGAATTCGGCATAGGGAAACTCCAGGTTTTTGGCTTCCTCATCCCAGGGGCTGTGCTGGGTGCTGATAAAATCGATGGTGCCGTCGCGCAAGCCTTCCAGCAAGGCGAAGCGATCTTTTTCACTGCGCAAAGGCGGTTTTACTTTCCAGCTGGTATCAAAACCATCTTCCATGCGCAGGCCTAAGCCGCGCGTTTCGGGGTCGTCGGTAAAACAAAGATTGAGCAGGGCAACCGAGCAGGTAACATGCAGGCCTTTCGCTTTGGCCTGGCGAACCAACTCCACACTTTCTGCTGTGGAAATGAGGTGCAGGTGCAGGCGGCTGTCGGTGTATTCCAGCAAGCTCAGGTCGCGTTGCACCATCAGGGTTTCGGCGATGGCCGGAATGCCGGGCATACCGAGCATGGCCGAAACGCGACCTTCGTGCATTTGTCCGCCCGCCGCTACCGATTTATGGTGCGGTGTATTAAAAATCAGGCCGCCGAAGGCTTTGGCATAAAGCAGGGCGCGGAGCAGCAGACCGGCGTCTTGCACGGGCTTATCGCCATCGGTAAAAGCAACAGCGCCGGCTTCGCGCATGTCCATCAGTTCGGCGAGGTCTTTACCTTCGAGGTTGTGGGAGATGGCGCCGAGCGGGAAAAACTGCGTGGTCAGGCCGGCAGTCTTATGCCGGATGTACAGCACTTCAGATTTGGAATGCACGGCCGGATGGGTGTTGGGCGCCGGAGCGAGGGCCGTAAATCCGCCGGCAGCGGCGGCAGCGGCGGCGCTGAACAGGTCTTCGCGGTGTTCGTAGCCCGGGTCGCCGCATTGCGGCCCGACGTCCATCCAGCCCGGAGAGACGAATGCGCCGTTAAAATCGCGCATTTCCACCGAGTTGTCGGCCTGGATATTGGGTTCCATACGCGCGATCAGCCCGTCGTGTACCAGGATGTCGAGGGTTTGTGCGCCGGCGTGATAAGGGCGTACATTTTTGAGCAGGATTTTCATTTACGCGTTGAGTTTTTCCAGCACTGTGGCAATTTTTCGGTCGTTGGCGAGGCGCGGCACCTTGTTTTGGCCGCCGAGTTTTCCTTCCAGTTTCATATAATCGCGGAAACTGTCGCGTCGCATCAGGGTAATTTTCAGCGGGCGCAGGATATTTCCGGTAATGAGATCGTCGTAGTAAATATTTTGGGTGCGCATGCGGGCATCCACGTCTTTGGCAAACTCCGAAAGGTCGTCGGGCGTGTTATCAAATTCAATAAACCACTCGTGGTAAGGCAATCCGCCTTCCGGAGGCGCCACCTGCGGCGCTACGGTAAATTCCACAATACGAATACCGAGGGCATTGGCCACGGGCAGGATACTTTCCTCCACTTCTTTGCCGATAACGTGCTCGCCGAAGGCCGAAATAAAGTGTTTCACGCGACCACTCACAACGAGGCGGTAAGGATTTTTGGAGACAAACTGCACCGTATCGCCGATGTTGTAGCCCCACAAACCCGCATTGGTATTGAGGATAATGGCGTAATTGACGCCCAATTCCACGTCTTTGAGCCAGATGCGCCGGGCATCGGGCTTGAAAATATCTTCGGCGGGAATGAATTCAAAAAACATTCCGGCGTCGGCGTTGAGCAGGAGGCCCTGCGAGGGGAAGCGATCCTGAAAAGCGATGAAGCCTTCGGAGGCGGGGTAGGTTTCCACACTGTCCATAGGGCCACCGACCAATTCCTCCAATTTGGCGCGGTAGGGTTCAAAATTGACGCCACCGTAGGCAAAAACCGAGTAATTGGGGAAAATTTCGCGGATGGTCTTTTTGCCGCTGCGGCTGAGCAGGCGTTCGTAGTACATCTGCACCCAGGGCGGAATACCGGAAATGAGGCGCATATCAGCTTCCAGCGTTTCATCCACGATGCGTTCGAGCTTTTCCTCCCAGTCTTCGATGCAGTTGGTGCGCCAGCTGGGCGACTGGTTGGTGCGCAGCCAGCCCGGCACGAGGTGGTTGGAGATACCGCTGAGGCGGCCCGTGGGAATACCGGCGATTTCTTCCAGTTCGGGGCTGCCGGAGAGGAAGATCATGCGGCCGTCGAGCCAGGCACCGTTGCCGGTCAGGGCGAAGTAATTAAACAGCGCATTGCGGGCCGTACCGAAGTGCAGGGGCGTACTTTCCTTCGACATGGGGATGTATTTCACGCCGGAGGTGGTGCCCGAAGTTTTGGCAAAGTATTGGGGTTTTCCGGGCCAAAGCACGTCGGATTCCCCGTTTTTGATACGTTCGATGTAAGGTTTCAGCTCCTCGTAATCGCGGACGGGCACGGCATTTTTAAAGCCTTCATAGTCGCTTACTTCGGCGAGCCGGTGGTCGCGCCCGAAAGCCGTATTGGCTGCGCTGCGCAGCAGTTGGTGCATGATCCGTTCCTGCCGATCGACCGCTTCTTCCGACATACGGGCGATGGATCGGGCGATCATTTTGGCGAAGGGGCGGATGATAAAAGAGCGAAATCCCATGGGCACTTGTTTCGGACAGCAAAAGTAAGAAAGTAATGTAAAAACCCGGGGGCAAGTTTCGGGCGGGGTAATGTGTGAAAGGTTTGCCTCGAATTTTCCAAAAAAACAAATGAATTTTGGTTCGAATTTTCCAAAAATTAGTCATGGTTTTGCCTCGAATTTTTCAAAAATTTTATATAAAAATTTGATATACATTTATTTAACGAAACAAAAAATAAGACTTCCAGATACTGTTTTTTTCCAACAAAAGGGGCTGTAATTTTCAATTGATTACAAATAATTACAAAAATCATCCAAGTTCACCACGATTAGAAAGTCCCGCCCGCTTGGAGCTGGATTCAGCGTGCGATCCCCCCCGCACTACACCAACACCACACAATCCGGGTTGGCGGCCATGAACGCCGGCGGCACCACAAGCGCCGGACGACCGTTGTAATAATTGGGCGGCACCCGGAAATCCACTTCCCGGAGCGAAGGCATTTTGAAAAGTACCTGCGGAAACTCGACAAACTTATTCCCCATGAGGTTGAGTTTCCGGAGTTTGGTCAATTTGGCAATTGAGGGGTGCAAATTACTGATCACATTGTGTGTGGCATCTAATTCTTCCAAATTGGCAAAGACCGAAATCTCGGAAGAAATAGCCGATATTTTACAATTATGCAAATTCAAATACTTGATAGACAGCGGATTAGGATGATCTGACGGAAAAGCGATACCCGTATTGATTTTCTGCGACGCCCAGGTATGCTCCTCCGGCGACCAGGTATGGTAGCCCACACCTGCGTGAAAATCGAGGGTGCCGTCTTCGGAAGTCAGCAATTCCAGTGCTTCAATTCTACGGATATGGCGTTTAAGTGAAAGTGCATAGCCGGCGCCGCGCCGGAAATATTTCAATAGCAGCACGCTCAGGAAAGCGGCATCATCCACCCCCGCCTTTTGCGCAGTTTTGTCAAGCTTGGCGCGGGTTTCTTTCTGCTTTAGCGTCAGGATATTGGCAAAAACCTGATTATCATCAAGCAGGGCCGACCACTCCGGTGGCCCCTGGGTTTTGAGGAGTTTTTTAGCTGCTGCGCGCACCTTGGTATCCTCATTGGTTTTAGCGACCATGAGCAGCTCTTCGGCCAATTGCATGGGCAAACCACCGGTTTTGAGCATCTGAATGGCAACCTGTACGGTATTCGTATCCGGACTAATGAGCAAGGATTTTAAACCTTCGGCCATCTGCGATTCGCCTGCAAGCTCTTCCTGAATCAGGAATTGCTCCGCCGCACCTACATTTCGGATAAGCGGATAGAGTTCGGTTTCCGTCAGAAACGGCAATTCATGCCCGGCGATAAGCTGCCAGCCAAGCGGCGGATTTTTACCGATAATAATATGTGTCACCTCTGCATCGAAAGTTGTTTTAACCTGTACGCCCAATATTTTCAGTTTGGATTTGATGACGTTCCGACTTTCGGTGAAGCTGCCATCCAGGTATACAATGCTACCCTCGGGGACTTGGTTCGTGCTGTGTTTATTGGTCATGCGCTTAATTGCCTATGTATTTTTTTAATTAAAAATTCCGCTTTTGCAGCCAAAGTATTCCTTCCAATGCGGTTTTTAATTCCTCCGAAGCAGGCAAATCTTTACCGAGTACGGTATTAATACGCGCCTGTTTCAGGGATTTAATGGAAGCCAGCGCATCGGGTAGCGCGCGCAAATCGCGACTGTTGATTTCAACTTTTTTCAGGCGGCTCAAACGCCCGATTGCCTCTGGTAAATCCCCGCATTCATTGCAGGACAACTCCATTTCATTCAGCGTGGTATGCTCAAACAATGCTTCAGGAAAGGCATCGCCGGCCCACTGCAAGGTCAGGCGTTTCAGATTTCCCTGAAAAACGGGTTCGCGAAGCAACTGTTCTACTTCTTCCAGCGAAAGCAGGTATTGGCGGGCATCAAGGTAATGGGTGCGCTGGAGCAATTCTGGCCAGATCTTTTGTAGCATAAGCGCCCGGTTCGGATTTTCAAGGCTGGCACGCAAGTTGAAAAACCCCCATAAACCCTCGCCCGAACGTTGAAAAAAGGTAACAAACAATTGCGACAGCTCCGGTTCCGGCATCGGGTAATTGCCATAAAAACGTTGTATAATTTTCGCCAGATCCCGCGAATCCGATAACATTGTGCGGTAATGCGGCGGTACGATGGCTTTCAGCAAATTGCGAAAGCCGTTGCGCACATTATCCTCTTTTGAAGTTTTGGCTACAACGACCAAATCGGGCACCAGGCGGTCGGGCACACCGCCGTTTTTCATCATTTCCAGCACCACACGGTCGTTGGCCGGATCATTTGACCAGATGAGGCGGCGCACATTCTGTAAGTCATCGGTTTCCAATACCTGCATGAAACCTGGTTTTGCATTTTTCAAGATCGGCTCCAGCTGAGGCTCTGTGCAAAACCAATGCGGTGCATCCCAGAAACCATCGGGCAATTCGGGGCAGGCATCGCCGAGCAAAATCACTTGTGTGTCTGCTGCAATTTTGCTTTGCCAAAGCGCTCCGAGGGCCGTCAGTTTTTCTTTATACGCTGTTTTTTTGCCCTTCGTGGCGCCGAAAACAAAGACTGTTTTTCCCGAAAAATCAAAATGCTCCGGCAAGGTAGCCTGCGCGGCATTGAGCAGGT
Source organism: Chitinophagales bacterium (assembly GCA_017303875.1). Classification (GTDB taxonomy): domain Bacteria; phylum Bacteroidota; class Bacteroidia; order Chitinophagales; family Saprospiraceae; genus M3007. The sequence goes on from JAFLBP010000013.1 coordinate 163,051, forward strand.
GCGCGTTATCCCAAACGACCTGTTTCAATGCCGAAGCATTCAGGTTGAGTGTTTGTAAAATATTGGTTTTAAAGGAATTATCATATTCCGAAACAGTACTCAAATTTTCAAAAAGCAGGTGTCCGAGCACGGCGCGTTGTGCTGGCGGCGCTCCCACTTTTGCCAGCAGCACATGCAAATTGGTGATGAATTCAATTTGCGGACGCGGCCTGCCATCCACTTCGCCAATATTCAGACTTTTTAACCCATTCAAAAGCGCCAGGGTACGGGGCAAATAGATCCGACCTTTTGCGTTGCGCAAGTGCAGGTCTTGAAGGGCCGGAAAATCGCTCCAGGCTGCCGGCACTTCAATAGCATCGCCTTCAATTCTGATTTCCGTAAGGGCAGGACAAGTATTCCAGGCCTCCGGCAATTGCCCAACAACAGCACTGTTTATGGATAGCTTCGCCAATTCAAGGTTATTTTTCCCCAAATCCGGCCAACGCCGCACGGACTTCCCGGAAGCAAGGCCCACCTCTTTTAGCCGTGTAAAAGCCTGCCAACCTTCGCCGAAATCTTCCACATTGCTTAGATTAAAACTTATTTTTTCCAATTGCCTGCATTGCAGGAATCCGGTGGGTGAAGTGGCGCCATTTGCCAGGTAGAGGCTGACGGAACGCAGTTTGGGAGAACAGAAAGCTTCCGGCACTGCGCCCGAACACGCATGAAATACATATAATTCTTCGAGGTTTGGAAATGCGGCGTAGCTGTTTTCCGGTGCATAATCAAACCTGCAATTTTGCAGATTCAGCACCTTTAATGCCGGCAAATTCCCCGGAGAAAAGGGTACGATTCGGTTTTCAACATGCCCCAGACCAATCAACCACAATTTTTCCAGATTGGGCAATTGATCCAGGCCCCAGGGCAGCCTCTGGAGCTGAGGTAAATTGGCCAGGTGAATTTCACGCAGCTGTTTAAACCCACTGAAATCAGGTAATATTTCCAAACCCTTGAATTGCTCCAGCCTCAGCACTTCCAATTTTGTCAAATACCGCAAATCGAAGTCGAGTACGTTGCCTGAAAGGCTCAGTATTTTCACATTCGGCGCGCGCTCCAGTCCGCGCAGCGAACCTTTACATTGATGAATGCTGATGTTTTCGAGGGTGCTTGTATCAAACACCGCCTCATCCATTGACTCAAGATATTGCAAAGAAACCGCTTCCAGTCGGTTCTGAAAACCCGCCGGAGGATTCAGCCTAAGCTCGCCCCGACAACTAATTCTCAGGCGTTTGAGTGAAGCCTTCCAAAGCGCATCGGGCAGCGCCGTTGCACGCCCGAGGCTTTCAACACGTACCTCTTCAAAATCAAAAGCTTCAAGTATTTCGGCAAACATAGCCTGATGATCGTAGCGCAGGGCATCAAAGGCGCTACGCCTGAAATCGAACTCTATCCCGCGTAAACGAGGAAATCGCCGCTTCAAATCTTCTGCAGACAGGGGCTGGCGCAGGTATACGGCCTCGCTCCGGCTGCTTGAATATTCGAGAAATTCAAATTGCAAAGGTTCCTGCATGATGGGGTGATTTTACATTTTTTTCAAAAGCATCAAGCTGATTTCCGCGTCTGCCATGACCATTTTCATGGTTGCATTGGGCAATTGTACCAAATCCTGCAAAAGCGACAGGCGCAGGTCGTTGGGCAAAAAATCCATTTTGATAAACTCCTGAATATTCTTGATTTCAGGCGGCGACAATTTCAAGTCATTAATTGTCAAATGGTTAATCAGGCGGGTGCAGATGGTCGCCATAATATCCACCCGGAAAATATCCTGCTGTACCGTACTTTTAATGCTGCTGTATACTTCCCGGCGGAAGTCTTTGGCCTTGTAAATGGTCTCCGGCGCGATCAGCTCGCTCAGGTTTTGCTGCACATAGGCCACAAAGGCAGCCACGGTAGCTTCGTCGAGACAAGACGCCGCGAGCATTTGCACCAGCGGCAGTTCGTCGCGCAGGCTTTTAACCTCGCGGATGCTTTCAAAAAACTGGACAAGCGAGCGCGGCGTGGTGCGTTTGCCTTGCGCAACCTCCGGATAGGTCAGCACAAAATTGATACCGCGCGGGTCAACGCCGGCGCCTTCGGCCCAAAGCGCCCAGGTTTTGGCCTCAAAACGCATGGTAATGTGCATCATGCGGGTCAGCATGGCATCGTCCATGGGAGTTACGGAGTAATCGCCGCCGTCGGGGTTGGCTGTGAGTACGATTTGCCAGCCTTTGGGCAGTTGCCAGCTGACGAGTTCGTAGTTTTGAAGCAGTTGCATGATACCCCTGAGGATGCGATCATCGGCGCGATTCACATCATCAATAAGCAGCAGGCCGGGGCCGTTTGTTTTGGGTACCCAATCCGGGGCGCGAAACACGGTGTTTTCGCCAACAATGGCGGGCATACCGATGAGGTCGCCCATTTCTTCAAATTGTGCCGGGGCGATGTAGGCAAACTGCAAACCCATTTCGGCGGCGATGGCCTGCACGAGTTCGGTTTTGCCGATTCCATGCGTGCCCCAGATACAAACCGGCGTTTTTTTGTTACCGGCCTCCTCAGCCTTGAGGTTGGCGCGGAGCAGGTGTTCGGTAAATTTTTTGACTTCGAGGGCATTGGCCTCAATTCCGTAAAAAATGTAATTGTGCATCAGTTTTTCAGTTGCAAATGTTTTCCCGGCAAATGCGCGGTTTCCGGGTTAGCGCCGGTAGTGAGTACCCATAGTACCGGCATTCGGGCCGAAATTTCGGGTTTTGCGGCGTAGCCGTCGGTGAAATAGATCAGGGCGTCGGGCATTCGTTCATTGGCTAATTGGATTGGCTCGTCGAAGCGTGTGCCGCCGCGTCCGGCTACCGCCTTGGGCGTTTCGCCGCGATAGGGATAAATCCGGTGAATATGAGTATCGCATTCGGCAATGGTAATGCGGGCGCCCTGGCGCCAAATATGGTAAATTTCACTAAAAAACAAGGATAAATCCTCTTGTTGAATGCTGCCTGAGGTATCAATGGCCAGTAGTATTTCGTGTCGGCGGTTGAGCCGGATACCGGGCACCACGCCGTAGCGTTTGGAGGGGCGGCGGATGGTATTTTTCAAAAAAGTGCTGTTGCTCGACGCGGCAAAAAGCCGCAGCACGCGCCGCCAATTGACTAAGGGTTTGTCGGCGATTGCTGCTTCGAGTGCTTCCAGCAAATTGCCGGGAAGTTTTCCGTGTGCTTTGAGTCGGGCGCGTTGCACCGCCTGTTTGGTGGCGTTTTTGATAAACTGCTCCATGACGCGCATTTCGCTGCTGTCGAGTGCGGCAAATTCATCCCAAAACCGGTGTTTGGCCATCTCCTCAGCGCTTTCCGACAGCCACTGGCTGATTTGGCGCAACACCGCTTCCGAGGCTTGCTGCGCCGCTTCGGAAAGTTCCTCGCGAGGCCCGCCAGCTTGCATATTCGGCTGTAGGTTGCTTGTTTTTTGTAAAAAATGGAGCAATTTTTCGTAGTAATAGTCTACGCCCTTATCTTTTTCCAAATAAAGGCCATGCGATTTTTCTAAGGGTTTGAAAAAAGCGAGCGTTACCGCGCCATCGGGCAATTGCGCCGGGGCGATGAATTGGTTGACCACCAAATCGGCTGCGATATTAAAAATGCCGCGGTTGGCGTAGTTTTTCAGAAAAACCAGGTGCCGCAATACAATGTGCAGCACTTCATGCTTGACTAAACCGTAGCGGTGCTCCTCAGAAATACTATCCCAGAATTGAGGATTGATACGCAGCTTGATCATTTGCTGCTCAAAGAGGGAGACTGCTGCGGTGGGCACCGTCAGATCAAAGGCTTTGGGCACGCCCATCAGAAAATGGCCATAAAACGGCTCTTTGAGCAGTAATTGGACACAGACTTTTTCGATTGGAGCGCTTGGTGTCAGCATGGTGTCGCGTTAGCAGGCAAAGATATTGTGCTTTAATTTTTAAACAAAATGTTTTCAGAGAAAGTGTAAAATGGGGAATAGATTATTAAAACTTGCACCAAACCCTCCCAAACCCTATCTTCGCACAAAAAACATTCCGCACTCCGCACTCCGCATTCCACAATCACTCATCCCTCATCACTCATCACTCCCTTACTTTACATCGCCGCGTGCTACGCCCTCCTTTGCGCCATGTTCTACTTCGGGCAGGACTTTTTCTTTTTCCGGCCGGAGCGCTTGCCCAAGTGGTTTACCTATCAGTATCCCTTTCCGTTTGACGAGGTGAATTTTCAGATGGAAGACGGCGGCTTGGTCAATGCCCTGCATTTTAAAGTACCCAACAGCCGGGGCGTGGTGTTTTATATCAAGGGTAATTCGCGGAGTATCAAAGGTTGGGGCAAGTTTGCCAAGGATTTTGTGGGTAAAGGCTATGATTTTTTTATCCTCGATTACCGGGGTTTTGGCAAAAGCCGGGGTCGGCGCACCGAGGATATTTTGTACAACGACCTGCAACACGTGTATACCTGGCTGGAAGAAACTTATCAGGAAGAACATATTGTGGTGTACGGGCGCTCGCTGGGCAGCGGATTGGCCACGCGCATTGCGTCGTGGAACCGCCCGGCTATGCTGATGCTCGATTGTCCGTACTTTTCTTTTTTCCACCATATCCGGCGCTACGGGTTCTGGCTGCCCCTGCGCTGGCTGCTGCGCTACCATATCCGCACCGATCGTTTTATTCAGAAGGTGAAATGTCCGGTACATATCCTCCACGGCGTGCGGGATCGTTTGATTCCTTATTTTAACAGTGAAAAATTAAAGGCGCTGGCGCCGGAACGTATTCAGCTGCACCCGATTGAAGGGGCAGGGCACAACAATTTGCCGGCTTTTGAGCAGTACCACGACCTGCTGTACGACCTGCTCGACGGAGCCGTGCCGGAACGACAACTTTCGCGAGCATAATTCATTAACGATGAATGATGAACTATGATATACGACGTTAACTTGTCAATCCACTAATCGACATTAAGTCGTCAAGTTCTTTGAAAATACGGTCAAATTTTGAAGTGTCTGAAAGGTAATAGTAGGGCCTTGCTTGTGAATGATTTCTTTTGCATTGTTCAGGCAAATCACCCATTGCTCC
>JAFLBP010000014.1 GCA_017303875.1 Chitinophagales bacterium
GTAACAGCAGTTTGGCAAAATGGCGGGTTCAGTGCTAAATTTAATGGCAGTTCTTCGATTGAACTTTTGTGCAAAACCGAACATTTGTGCTTCGATTTCCGCCACTTCGCCAAGCTGCAAAACGTTACCTGCAAAGCTATGACGACACAAGCAAAAAAATAAGCAGACGAAAATGGACGAAATTTTAAGACTGACATTACCAATTTATTTTATAATCTACTTCGGACTTGCTTTCGTTTTGAAAAGCGTAATTGTTGCAAGACGAATAGGAAAAAACCCACTTGTTTTACCAAAAGACGACAGTGCATTTGGACTAATCGGACTTTATTTCAAACTGACACTTATTGCAATGTTTATTTATGTTGTAGCGTATGCTTTTTTCCCGACTTGGCACGACAACTTTTTGCCAATTATATTACTTGACAATTTAGCTGTTAAATATATCGGACTTGGACTTTTGGCGATTGCGCTTATTTGGACAATTATTGCACAAGGACATATGAAAAATTCTTGGCGAATAAGTATAGACACAGAAACAAAAACCGAACTTGTAACGGCAGGTCTTTTTAGATTATCACGAAACCCAATATTTTTTGGTATGATTTTAAGTTTGATTGGGCTATTCTTGACAACGCCAAACGCATTGACAGGGCTTTTTTTGATTTTAGGTTATATTCTTATTCAAATTCAAATCAGACTTGAAGAAGAGTTTTTAACAAAGGAACACGGACAAAATTATTTGTCATACAGACAAAAAGTAAGACGACTAATATGACGATGAAAAAAAGCCCAGCAGGTAATACGGGTTTTGAGTCAGGCGGGCTGACGTGTAAACTTGGACTTTTGTGCTTTTATGCTTCAAAGACAAACCCGAACTGTACTACAATGCACAGATGCCCGGTAAAATGGTTCGGGAGGTGTGCAAACTCGACCAGGCGTTACAGGTGATCGAGTGGGGTTTATGAGGCATTTATTTTACAGCTTGGGGCTTGGGTACTTCTCCATAAGGCTTGCTTTTTTGCGTGTTTCTTAAAGCGCATTACCGAGCATAATATGCTTATTGTCAAGGGGTTTTAGTTTTTTTGGAAATAAAATTAACTCAAGGCGTATGCAGGTGGATTGATGGAATGTGTATATTTGGGCGTTATGCGTCAGCATAGACAGACGAACAAAAAATTTATAAGATGCCATTAATTCAATGCTCCGAACAAAAACGACGAAGTTTAGAAGACTTTTATAAATCACTTATTCCAGACAAAGTCAATACGTTTGCAGACATTGGTAGTCCGATGCTAAATGTCATTAAGCTAATAAATGAAACTTTTAAAGAGACGATCATATTTGGATTAACGTCTCATGCGACTTTATTGCTTTTAGACAAAGACAGTTCATTGAGCCCTTGGTTTGTTGCCATAAATGGTCTTGAAACCGCGCCCAACGGACAAAGAAATGAGTATTACATTGAATACTTAATGGCATCGGACAAACAACCTTGGGCAGACGCAAAAATAAAAGGGGGTACGACATCTTTGGACGAGCTAAGGACTTACATAATCATTGCCATGACCGAAAGTAAAGGTTGGACAGACAGTAACGAACTTAAAAATCTTTATCAAAGCATAAAATCTGTGGACAAATAAACGCCATACGCAAAACCCGAAAACATTATGCACCATTTTAAGACAACCCAACAAAGATGAAACAATGGACATGGAAATAATGGAAACTGGGTACAAGTTTCTTTGGCAGCATACTGAACGACCTGACCAAAATAAATATCACCCGGAAAAAAAGGATGAATAAAAAGCGACCGCATAACACACGTTTGGCAAAAGAGCCAGCTCTGCTCCCCGCAGACACACTTTTTTGAAACAGCCCCGCAAAAAAACACCCACCACTCACCTATACACCCGCAAATACATTTCCTGCTTTGCCCCAAATTGCCGCCGCACCCGCTCGATGCCGGGTTGCATACTGCCGGCAAAATCAAAAATGGGCACTTGCAAGGTGTTTTTGGCGTAAACGATGGCCTCCCAGGCCAACAGAATCCCGGCGCCGCTGTTGCGCAAGGCCGGATCCTCGCCTGCCATCAGGTAATATGCGCGCTGCTGATCCCAGATCAGGTAGGCAAGCGCAGCAATAGCGCCGCTTTCCCGCTCGCAGACACTCAGTATCAGGCGCTGCTGCCGGGCGACAAGCGCCGCGTCCAATTTTTCTAAAAACGCTACGCTGACCGGCGCTTTCAGTCCCTGCCGGGTGTACGACAGGTCGTGAATTCGCAAAAAATCCGCCGGACTCAAGGGCGTTTCACGCAGCTCCATAAGCGTTTGCGCCTTGGGTATTTTCTGATTGCGGTAGTCGGGCGCGAGGTTGTCGCGCAGGGTTTCGAGGCTTTGGTTCAGGTCCAGCACGTAGGAATAACGGGTCGTTTGGCGGTATTTTTTCCAGTAAAACGGCAGCCAGTTATCGGCGCTGTAATTGAAGTCCTGGGAGTAGGCGATAAACCTCGGAAGTGCATCCACCAAGCTTTTCAGCAGGCTTGTCGCCTTCATGGGCGCGCGCCATTCCGGCCGCAGGTAAGGCCCCATAAAACGCCCCAGCAAGGGCATGGTCACGTATTTGAACGGCCCGATTTTTTTATAAAAAAAAGGCAGTACCCCGGCTATTTGCTCGCGTTTGTACACCACCACTGCGTCCCATTGTCCGCCAGCACACACGGCATCCAAATACCAGTGTTGCATAAATACCGGAAAATCGGGCGGCGCCTGCCGGCAAAATTCGATGTACGCAGTTTTATCCATGTTTAAAAACCGGCGTCGATGCGCAGGAAAAAGCCCGACTCCCCGAGGTCGTTGCGGCTCCATTCCATGCGGATGGATTTATCATAATACAAGATCGCATCCAACCCCAGGCCGTAGCCGTAAATGAGGCGGTTGGTCAGCGGATTATTCGCCCCGTAGTGCGGGTCATTGGCGTAGCCGGTATCGTTGTTGGCCGAAAGGTAGAGTTTTACCGGCAGTACCTTAAACGCCTTTAAGGGCATAAATTTTCCGAAATTTATAGAAAAATCAAAGGCTTTGTAGTGAAATGCCGTTCGCAGCAAGCCGTAATCCAATCCGTCGAGCACATAATATTCATAGCCGCGCACAAACGAGCCGCCATAGCCAAGGCCCTGATTGTTGTAATAGGGCGGTCGGCGGCGCGGCAGCGAGGTACGCCCCGACAGGCGCACTTCAATACTCAGGTTTTTGGTAAAAACGGGGTGGTAATATTCATACGTGCCAAAAAGCCGGACAATGCGCAGGTTGTCGCCCGGCAAAAGGCCGTTGACGCGGGCCTCAACGGTGCTGAGCCAGCCCTTGATGGGGTAAGGCCGTATGTCGCGCCGGTCGACGGTCCAGTTGTAAATAAAACTCAGGTGGCGTTGGCGGAGGCTGTTGTTGAGAAAAAAATCAGTATTGCGCACAAGCACGGAGTCGCTGATGCGGTTGTCGTAAAATTCGAGGGTAAAGGTCTGGCTTGCAAAGAGTTTGGGCCGGTACTGCATGCTCAGTCCGGCGGTGAAGCGCGTAATTTGCCAGGCATCGGGGTTTCGGTAAAAGAGCAGTTTGTTTTCTGCGGTTCGGTACGACACTTCCCGGGCGCGGTTGTAGGCGATGTTGCCGGAGATGCCGAGGGTTTGTTTGCGGTTGATATTGGCCCGGCGGTAGCTGACTTCGTATTTATTGGTATAGCCGAATTGCAATTTTAGTTTCAGCTGGTCGGCATTGCCGGTGAGGTTGACGTGGTTGAGGTCCAGGCCGTAATTGACGCGTTTGAGCGAACGGTTAAATTCATTCCACCAGACATTAAAATTCCGGTCGGCCAGTTCAAATAAAGGCGCCGGATAAATAAACCAGGTTTCGGTCAGTTTTAGGTGTAAAACCAGGTGATTACCGGGTTTCCATTCGCGGACATTAAATTTGGAATGGGTAAAAATGCCGAGATTCATTACCCGAAGCCGGTTGAATTCCAGTATATCGCTGAGCCGGCCCATGGGCAGGGAGTCGCCGGTTTTAAATTGTAACTCCCTCAAAATCAGGCGTTCTTTGGTTTTTATATTGCCTTCCACGAGGATAGAATCAATATAAACCCAGGCTTCGGGCGCCTGCGCCCGAAGCAATAAGTTGCTGCTGCAAAGCAATATAGCAACAAGTATCCGAAACCGGATGACGGCGCGAGCGTCCCTGCCCCAGCCCGAAAATCGCGCCCTGCTGAAAATTCTAATCACCCGGATTGCAATATTTTGATTATCAGAAAATTAAGTATATTTGCGGGCCTAAAATACGTCTGGCCTGCTTTTTGTCCAGACAAAACAACGAAAAAAAGTGTGTATTCTGGGTTTGTTGCGGGTTTTCGTGTTTCAGTGTTTGGGTATTTTTGTGTTTTATGCCTGCATCCCCCACGCAAACACGAAAATCCATAAACACTAAAACACTCAGTTTACACAGTTCAAGCGCAGTATGGAAGCATTACTTCAGGATCCGGTGTTTAAGGGCTTGCTATGGTCCATTTTCGCCGTCTTTGGCATCATCGTCGGATGGTTGCTGCGTGCTGCATTTCCCGAAAAAAAATTGGCCCAAACCCTCGAACGGGTGGAACAGGAACGCAACACCGTAGCGCGCCTTTATTCCCAACTCAAAAGACAATACGAGTACCGCGAGGCCGATGCCAAAAAAGCCGACCTTGAGCTGGAAAACCTCCGCGATCAGGTACTGAGCCTGGAAAATGCTCAAAAACAACGGCAAAACCAGGAGCGACAACTCCAGATCAATACCCAACGCGCCGAAAACAACGCCCGCCTGTATCAGGAAAAAGTACAGGGCCTCGAAGAAGCTACCCGGCAATTGCGCCGTCGAAACACCGAAATGGAATCGGAAATGCAGCGCCTCCAGGCTGAAATTGAAAGCTGGGAACAGTTTGGCAGCGAATTTAATGCCCTGCGCCAGCGCCTGCTCCGCTTTGAACAACAAGCCCTCCAACTCGATAAAGAACGCCAAAGCCTCCGCCAACAACTCGAAGCCGCCCGCATCGAAGTGGAAAACCTCCAGCTCGAACTCCTGCAATCGCGCAGCGCCGCCACACAACGACAGCATAATGCCGCAGCAGCCGACAACAAAGGCGGCCCGGCAAGTCCCGAACAATACGACGACCTGAAGATCATCAACGGCATCAGCCCCTTCGCCGAACAACAACTGCACGCCCTCGGAATCAATTCCTTTCTGCAAATCAGCCGTTGGGACGACGAAGCCATCATCGCTTTCGCCAAAGCACTCGGCGTCAGCCCCGGAAAAATTTATCAGGAAGACTGGGTTGGTCAGGCCACCCTGCTCTCCAGCGCCGGCCATGCCGGCTGAGTCCTCCTCTGAACTGCCCTCACCATGCCCGATTTTATTCACAACGGAAAAGTATACTACAACCCCGTCGAACTGACCATGGATCAGCTCGGTGGCGCCTGGAAAATGCCAATCCTGTGGCGTTTGCAATCCCGCACCTATCGCTATAGCGAATTAAAAAAAGATATTCCCCATATCTCCGACAAAATGCTCACCATCCAGCTCCGCGAGCTGGAGCGCGACGGCTATATTCATCGGATGGTGTTCGCAATCGTTCCTCCCCGCACCGAATATTCCCTGACGGAACACGGCAAAACCGCCATTCCGCTCATCGAAGCCATTCGGAATTACGGCCTTGGGTTGATGAAAAAAGCAGGGATAGAATAGGCGCGGCTTGTTAGGTGCATTTATGGCTACATTTATCAATTTTATACTATATTTGTAGCACCTTCTGCTTCCTAAATAAGGGCAAATGAATATTTTTGATTTAAAACAACAGTGCCCGGTGAACAAAATTGATGTAAATGGTTCGCGTATGGTTTATCCATGTGCCATCATTGATTAGTTCCACAATTTTTTCCGCATTCCGCACTCCGCATTCCCCATTCGGTTTACCTTTGGGCAAAATTTACCTATACCAGCACTATGGCTTTTGAAGTAGAGGGCAAACTGCACCGCCTTTTCGCAACCGAACAAAAATCTGCCAGCTTCCAGACCCGCGAGTTTGTACTTGAGGTGCCGGACGGCAACTACCCCCAACTCATCAAATTTCAGGCAGTGCAGGAGCGTTGCAGCCTGCTCGACGCTTTCCGCGAAGGCGAACGCATCAAAGTTTCTTTCGACCTCCGCGGCCGGGAGTGGAACGGCAAATACCTGACCAACCTCAATGCCTGGCGCATAGACCGCGCCGGCGACGAAGGCAGCGGCAGCACAAGCGGCGCAAGCCAGCCAAACAACGCCGATAACAGCTTCCCTGCCGACCCCTTCCCCAACTACAACGAAGCACCTCCGCTTAATACCGACGACCTTCCGTTCTAACCCATTCCTATGACGGCGTCTGTTCAAATCCGCGACCTGCACTTCGTGCCCATGCTTTCCGAGGCGGAAGTGCAAGCGCGCGTGCAAGCCCTTGGCGAAGCCCTCAGCGCGCGCTTTAAAGGCGAAACGCCGCTGTTTATCAGTATTTTAAGTGGCGCATTTGTATTCGCCTCCGACCTTATTCGCGCCTACGAAGGCAACTGCGAAATCGGCTTTGTAAAACTCAAATCCTACACCGGAACCCGCAGTACCGGCGATGTTCAGACGGTCATGGGGCTTGAAAAAGACCTCAGCGGCCGGCATATCGTCGTGGTGGAAGACATTATAGACACCGGCCGAACGCTGCATTTTTTCCTTGAACACCTCCGCAGTTTCAATCCTGCATCCCTTTGCACCGTCACTTTCCTGCGCAAACCCGAAGCCGCACAGTTTGAGGTACCCGTAGATTATATTGGTTTTGATATTGAAGATAAATTCGTGGTGGGTTACGGATTGGACTATGACGGCCTGGGCCGCAACATTCCCGGCGTGTACGTGCTCGCTGAGCAGTAGATAAGTTCTGACGGGCATTTGGAGCATATTCCGATTTTTTACTACGTTTGCCCTAAACTATACTGCAATGCTCTTCGAACTACGACAAGCTTCCTTTGGACCATATACCCGCTTTGATCTTGTTCACGAAACAAGCAACACCGGTTTTGCTATTGTGCCCGAACGCGGCGCCACCGTTTTGGAAATCCGTTTTCAGGGACAAAATATACTCGACGGCTACAACAGCCCGGAAGAACTTGAAGCCGCCAAATGGGGCAAAAGCGCGGTGCTTTTTCCTTTCCCCAACCGCCTCGATGGCGGACGCTACACCTGGAACGGAGCAACGTATACCTTCCCGATCAATAATGCCGCAACCGGCAACGCCATTCACGGCTTCGCACGCGACCATGCCTTTGAAGTGGTACAGGTGCAATTAGAGGCCACACGGGCAAGCCTGCACTGCCGCTTCAGCTATGGCGGCGAACACGCTTTTTATCCTTTTCCATTGGATTTGGATTTGATTTTTTCCATTGATCTGAAAGGCGAATTTTCCCTCGACGTCCGTTGCCGCAACCGGCACTCGAACGCCATCCCGGTAGGGTTTGGCTGGCATCCGTATTTTAAATTGGATAAAAATGCCGATGCGCACCGCCTGCAATTGCCGGCAGCTTCAATGGTGGCCATCAATGACCGGATGATTCCCACCGGCCCCCTGCAAGCGTATGCTGCTTTTGAAAAACGCAGCCGTCTCGACGAGACTTTTTTAGATAATTGCTTCAAAACTGCCGCTGCAAAAGGTGCATATCGTTTGGCGCTGGCCGGCCGCCGCGGCAAAGTAGCCGTTAAGGCCTCGGCTTCCGATATGCCTTATTTTCAGGTGTTTACCCCTCCGCACCGCGAAAGCGTTGCGCTCGAACCGATGTCCTGCAACGTCAATGCCTTCAACAATGGCGATGGCCTGGTAAGGCTCGAATCGGGTAAAGTCTGGAAAGCTAAAATGACTATTCAATACAAGCGGTAGTTTTTTTACTAACTTGCAGCAAAATACAGTAACATGCAGCAACACGGCGTCATTGCACATACCCTACTTACGGATTTTGATATCAGCCTGTTTCAAAGCGGTAAGCATTTTCGTATTTATGAAAAATTAGGCAGCCATATCACAGAAGTGGACGGCCAAAAAGGCGTTTACTTCGCTGTCTGGGCGCCCAATGCAAAGCGCGTTTCCGTTACAGGCCCCTTTAATGGCTGGAAACCCGATGCGCATATACTGCATCCGCGCTGGGACAGCAGCGGCATCTGGGAAGGCTTTATCCCCGATCTGGGACAAGGAACCCTGTACAAATACCACATCAAAACCGCTACGGGTATCAGTCTCGACAAAGGCGACCCTTACGCCCGCCGCTGGGAAACGCCGCCCGGCACAGCCTCCATCGTCTGGGATTTCAACTACGAATGGCAGGATAAAAAGTGGCTGGAACAGCGCCGCGAAAAAGCCGGAAAGCCCCAGCCCTGGTCGGTATATGAAGTGCACCTGGGTTCCTGGAAGAAAATTGCGGAAGACGGCAACCGATCCCTCAACTACGCCGAACTGGCTGTAGAGCTGGTCGATTATGTCAAAAAAATGGGCTTCACCCACGTGGAACTGATGCCCGTGATGGAGCACCCCTACTTCCCATCCTGGGGATATCAGATTACCGGCTACTTTGCAGCAAGCGGCCGCTTTGGTCCGCCGGAAGCACTCATGCAGCTCATAGATGCCTGTCACCGGGCCGATATTGGGGTCATTCTCGACTGGGTGCCCTCGCACTTCCCAAGTGATATTCACGGGCTTTACCTCTTCGACGGTACGCACCTGTATGAATACGCCGATCCGCGCCGGGGTTATCATCCCGACTGGAACAGTTACGTATTCGACTATGGCCGCAACGAAGTGCGCTCCTTCCTGATCAGCAATGCGCTGTTCTGGATGGAGTTTTATCATATCGACGGCTTGCGCGTAGATGCGGTGGCGTCTATGCTTTACCACGATTATTCGCGCAAAGAAGGGGAGTGGATTCCCAATATTCATGGTGGCCGGGAAAATTTAGAGGCCATCTCTTTCCTCCGGGATTTTAACGAGGCCATGTACCGGCATTATCCGGGCACCGAAACGATTGCCGAGGAAAGCACCGCCTTTCCCGGTGTGAGTAAGCCCACCTTTGAGGGCGGTTTGGGTTTTGGTCAAAAATGGATGATGGGCTGGATGCACGACACCCTGAATTATTTCAAACGCCCGACACTTTTCCGCCGATGGCACCAAAACGAAGTCACTTTCTCTATGGTGTACGCTTTTTCCGAGCGCTTTATGCTGCCGCTCAGCCATGATGAAGTGGTACACATGAAAGCCTCGCTGTTGTATAAAATGCCCGGCGATGAGTGGCAAAAATTTGCCAACCTGCGCGCTTTATACGGTTTTCAATGGGCGCATCCGGGCACACATATCCTGTTCATGGGCGGTGAAATCGGGCAAACAACCGAATGGAGCCACGACCTTGGCGTGCCCTGGCAATTGCTGGAGCACAAGTTCCACAGCGGCGTACAACAATGGGTGGCCGACCTCAATGCGGTATACACTTCGCGACCGGCATTGTGGCGCCACGCCTTTACGCCGGAAGGTTTTGAATGGGTTTCCGGCGATGACAGCGAAAACAGCGTTATGACTTTCCTGCGCAAAGGCGACGCGGCCGAACCGAGTTTGCTGGTGGTTTGTCACTTCGGCGCCAACACCATAGACGGGTACCGCGTAGGCCTGCCTTACGGCGACGAATGGGTAGAAATTTTGAACAGCGACGACGCTAAATACGGCGGCAGCGGACAAGTCAACGGAACGCTTAAAGCGGAGCGCACCGCTTCCCACGGCCGCGACTTTTCAATTGCTTTCAAATTGGCGCCGTTGAGTGTACAAATTTTTGAAGGGCTAAAACCGCCGAAACCCAAGGCTGCAACAAGCAAAAAAGTAACGCCCGTGAAAGAAAAAGCAACAAAGCCCGCAAAAAAGGGAAAAAATTAGCGCTTGTCTGCTAATTGAACGCGTGCAGAAATGCGTCCGTTTACCCTGGGTTACCCGCTTTTTTTTATCAGAGAATCAAAGGGTTGTATGCAGAATTGTCGGGAATTGGCATAGTTTTGGTAAATGATCATTAATAAGCCACGTGTTTTTTTAATAATCATTCCGAAATCGATCATGAGCCCTATCGCATCTCCCGCTGCATTTGACAAATTTTCCCTGTTGCAATCCCTGACAGACGATGAAAAGCGCCAGTTGGCTGCTATTTCAGAGCGTCGTGTTGCACCGAAGCATTCTTTTATTTATCTTGCCGATGAGCCAAGCGAATACCTGTACTTCCCGCTTGAAGGCGCGGTAAAAATCGGTATTTACTCCCACGACGGGCGCGAGATCATCAAGCATATTCAGCATCCGTTTTCGCTGTTTGGAGAAATGAGCCTCACCGGCGAAGAAAAGCGCGCTGATTTTGCCAGCAGTATGAACCGCGAAGTGGTTTATTACCGCGTGCGCACCACGGATTTCCAGAAAATCATGCAGCAAAATTTCCCCCTCGCACAAGCCATTATGTTGTTTATGGGCGAACGCCTGCGCAAAGCAGAGCGTCAGTGGGAATCGCTGATTCTGAAAGACGTGCGTACCCGTATTGTAGAATTTTTGAAAGAAAGCGCTGGTGAACGCGGCCGACAGGTGGGCTTTGAAACCCTCGTCAAGCACGGCCTTACCCAGCAGGATATTGCCAATTTGGTAGGCGCCAGCCGACAAACCGTTACGGCGGTGCTGAATGAGTTGCGGAAATCCAACCTCATCCATTTCAACCGCAATACCATTCTGATCCGGGATATTGAAAAATTAAACTGAGCGGCTGTGCAGCGTTTCCCGGCACCGGGGTTGCATCAGTTTTCAGCATGATAAAAGTCATTTCGGATAAATTTGTCCGAAATTCAGAGGCGCCTATTTTTGCCCCTGATGTTTCATCTGTAAACAACTTTTAGTCATGGATATTACACAAAAAAGCATTGTAGGTCAGGTAGTTGCGTCAGATTATCGCACTGCTGCTGTATTCCACCGCAACGGTATTGATTTTTGTTGCAATGGCAACCGCAGTATTGAGGATGCCTGTAGCGCCAATGGGCTGAACGCGATCGACCTGATGACACAACTCCAGGCTGTTGACGCCAGAGGTGGTGATAAGGGTATGGATTTTCAAACCTGGCCGGCAGATTTGCTGATCGATTATATTGAAAAGCGGCACCACCGTTACGTCACAGAAAAAATTCCGGAATTGCTTGCGTTTTTAGAAAAACTGGTTCGGGTACACGGCTCCAGGCATCCCGAATTGCTGGAAATCGGTCAGGAATTTTCGGCAGCAGCAAGCGAACTTTCAATGCACCTGCAAAAGGAGGAGCATATACTTTTTCCCTTTATCCGCCGGATGGCCGAGGGTACATCCATTGAGCAGATGCCCTTTGGCAGCATTGAAAATCCGATTGCCATGATGCATCACGAGCATGATGTGGAAGGTGCGCGTTTTCGGCGCATTGCGGCACTCAGCAACAACTATACGCCCCCCGAAGATGCGTGCAACACATATCGGGTGACGTACGCCATGCTTCAGGAGTTTGAAGCCGATTTGCATCGACATATTCATTTGGAAAATAATATCTTATTTCCCAAGGCATTGAAAATGGAGCAGCTGGCGCTTGCCCGTTAATAAAGGCGTCACAATCCTGATCTATGTCGCCGACCCAACTGCGTCGTTATCTGTTTATTTGCCTCCTGAATTTCGGGGTGGCGGCGTTGTTGGGTGTGGCGCTGCGCTACAGTAGCATCGCATGGCTTCCTATCCGGTACAGTCATTTCACGCACGCACATTCGCATACGGCCATGTTGGGCTGGGCATATCAGGCTTTGTTTTGCCTGTTGGTGTATTTTTTCATGCCACAGGGCGGCCGAAAGTACCGGCGTTTGTTCTGGGCCACACAATTGAGTGTTTTTGGTATCATGGGCAGTTTCCCCGTACAGGGATATGGCCCGGTTTCCATTACATTTTCCACGCTGCACACCATTTTTGCCTATATTTTTGTGCTGGCAGCCTGGCGCGAAGCGTTGTGTGCGACACCAGAAATCAGGCGATTACTGCGCACGGCACTGGTCTTTTTTGTACTGTCCACACTCGGCGTCTGGTGCTTGCCACCCTGCCTGCTGATTTGGGGCAAAGACAGTGTGCCTTATCAGCTGGCCATTCAATTTTACCTGCATTTTCAATTCAATGGCTGGTTTGCTGCTGCTGTTGGCGCACTGTACATGCAATGGCGACAGCAGCAATTTGGGCCGGTACTGCAACATTCGTTTTTTAAAAATTTTTGGTATTTATTCTCTGGTGGCACCGCGCTCACCTTTTTTCTGCCGGTTTCCTGGTATGTCCCGGAAGCGTGGGTGGCATCACTGAATGGCCTGGGCCTGTGTTTTCAGCTTGGGGCACTTTATTATTTTTTGAAATGGGCAGGGCCTAAACAGCGGCCCTTCGCATCCTGGCTGTCGCGAATACTGTTTTTATTCCTGTTGTCGGGCCTCCTGCTTAAATTGTTGTTTCAGAGTCTGACTTTTTTACCTCCGCTTGCCGACATGGCACGAATACAACCATACAGAATTGGTTTTATTCACGTCAGCATGCTCGCTTTTTTAAGTGGTTTTTTACTGCTGATATTTGCAGAGCTGCTGCGGTGGCATTTGCAAAAGGGCATTGCATTTGTGGCCTTTGCATTGTTCATCAGTGGTTTTTTACTTACTGAATTGCTGTTGTTCACGCAGGCATTTGCAATACCCTGCCTGAGCAGTAACACTTATTTCGGGCTGCTTTTTACGGGCAGTTTGTTGTTGTTTTCCGGTATTTTGGGTTTTATCATTCTGCTTTGGCGGCGCTGACCCTGTTTTTCCAGAATGTGGGAAAATCGGATTTCGGCGCCCGGCACAACCACACCCGGGTGCCGTGTTCCCGCGCCAGGGTGTCGTCGATCCCACCAATTACTTGAATATTGCTAAAAAGCGCCTGTACATCAGCGCCTAATTCGTCATTGATGTAAATCAGCGTTTGGGTTTGTGCCGGCAGGGTATCGGGTATCCAGAGGCGGAAAGCATCGGAAAAAGAATAAACCGCTTTGTGCTGCCCAATCCGGGCATATTGCGCTACAGCACCTGCCTGTCCGTAATTTTCCGCATAAATGATAAAGCTATCCTCGGCGCCGCAGCTGTCGGCTGCGGCATCAGCATGTCGGGCCAGCGACTCCCAGCCCAGCATATCGGCATAATCTTGGGGCAGCGGGTGCAGGCGGCCGTCTTCCCAGCGTACCGCGCCTTCGAGGTATTGCCTGCCGGCAATTTTTTGCTGCATCGCAGCCGGCTTCAAAAAAGGTTTGCCCAGTGGGAGCAGGGGCAATGCGAGCAAGAGCAACAGTAGCGGCAGCAGCAACTTCGTAAGCTTGCTGCTCAATTTTTCTTCCCAAAAACAGGCGCCTCCCGCTATCAATGGCATATAAATGCCGAGGCAGTAGTAGCTTTTACCCTTTAACAGCAGCAAGGTCAGCAACATCAGTACGGCAAAAACACTCAGGTAACGCAGTTGTTTCTGCTGCCAAAGCCACCACAAACCCGGTAGCCAGACCAACAATGCAGAGCCGTTCATCAACAACTGATCGACCAAAAATGCCACAGGGTTTACATTTTCCAATTGGGTTTCCCGCAGTTCGCGCATGTGGGTAATTACCGGGAATTCATGCGCCCATTGCCAATAAAGGTTAGGTAAAAACACCAGCAATGCCAGTCCGGCAGCACCTGCAAGGTGCAGCGTCAATAAGGCTTTTCGCTCCGGGCCAAACAGCACTGCCAACGGCAATAAAACGGCCAAAAATGCCACCGTGTATTTATTCAGCAAACCCAGGCCTACAACGATGGCCATAGCGTATAAGATTCCCGGCTTAGCCGTTTTAAGCCATTTTATGCTCAAAAAAAGCGTCAAGGTCCAGAAAAACCAATCAAAAATAACCGGCTGCAACATGGAGGCCGAGCGCAATAAGGCCAGCGAGCAGCACATCGCCAAAGCACCCAGCAGCTGCGCATAACGTCCGCCGCCCATCGCTCGGATCATTTCAATTCCCAGACCCGCGATGGCGCCACCCGCCAGCGCTGGCAATACATGCGCCGCAATCAGGCTGCCACCCAGCACCTCGCCACTGATCCAGCCCATCAGTCCGATAAACGGCGGATTGGACCAAAATCCCCAATCCAAATGCCGGCCAAGCGACAGGTAGAGCAGCTCATCCCGGTGAAACCCCCACAACGCGCCAGTGGCAATCTGAAAAACAGCATAGATGGCTCCGAAAAAAAAAGCAAATAATTTCATTCCATAAAAATATGAAAAGTTATTGAAAAGGAACCGGTTACATCATTTTGGGGTAGTTGCTCGTATACTTCAAAGCAACAGACCCAATAATATGTTTATAAAAAGCCGTAATTTCACTTCCTCAAATACCCCAGCCCCCAAATCGCTCCCAACCTTTAAAAATTATGGCTCGCAAAAACGATTCTTCCTCCGGGATGCTTTTTAAAACCGGCATCTTTGCTGTATTAGCCGGATTAGCCTACTGGATTTTCAGCCAGTTTTCCGGCGGCAGCTCAGTCGGGACGCCGCCCATCAATCCAACAACACCAACGACACAGGAAGCACAGGTTCCGAAAAACAGCCAGTCGACGACCAAGCCCATGGTGCCCGATGAAATTTTGCCCACGGCGTCAACCGATGGCATTGTGCGGCACAACTGGTTTACCCTTTCTTATAATGAGGCACACGAACAGGCCGAATGGGTGGCCTATGAAATTAATAAAACCCGCCTCAACGATAACTGGGCAGAGCGTCCTAATACCTTCCGGCCCGACCCCGATATCCGCACCGAAAGCGCAACCCCGCGCGATTACAGCGGCAGCGGATACGATAAAGGACACCTTTGCGCGGCCGCCGATATGGCCTTCGATGCCGTTGCCATCGACGAAACCTTTATGATGAGCAATATTTCTCCGCAGCTCAGAGCCTTTAATGCCGGGATCTGGCGCGAGTTGGAAGAGCTGTGTCGGGACTGGGGCCGAAAGTTCGGGCAGGTATACGTGGTAACCGGCCCAGTGCTTACCTTGGAGCCAAAAGGCCAGATCGGTTTTAGCAAGGTGTCCGTACCTGCGTCTTTTTATAAGGTAGTGGTGGCGCCCAAACAACGCCTCGCCATCGGCTTCATCATTCCCAATGAAATGAGCACCCGGCCGCTTATGGATTTCGCCTGTACCATCGACCGCGTGGAAGCCGTAACCGCCATAGATTTTTTCCCCAAATACCTTAAAGGCCTCGATGAAGAACTCGAAAGCAGTCTCGACAAAACCGCCTGGCCTGTCAATGCCCAGCGTTATGAAAAACGCCTGAAAGAATGGAATAATTGAGGTTCGGGGTTCGGAGGTTCGGGGTTTGGAGGTTCGAGGTTCAGCGCGTTCCTGAGTTTACTCTGGTCTCTGCCGACAAATAAGGTGAATCTCCAAACCCCAAACCCTGAACCTCCGAACCCCAAACCTCCAAACCTTCAAATCTTTTACACAATGCTTAAAAAAATTGCTTACGGCCTTTTGGCCATTCTGCTTATCATCCAGTTCATTCGTCCGGAGCGCAACAGCTCGGATAATCAGAGCAATCACATCCGCACGGTATTCCCGATACCTGCTGAGGTAGAACAGACATTTCAGGTAGCCTGCTACGATTGCCACAGCAACAAAACCACCTATCCGTGGTATGCCAATATTCAGCCTGTCGCGTGGTGGCTGGCTAATCATGTTGAGGAGGGTAAACAGCACCTGAATTTCTCGGAATTCACCAAACGCAAGATTGCAATTCAAAACCACAAGCTTGAAGAGGTCATTGAAACCGTGAAAGAAGGGGAAATGCCGCTCAATTCCTATACCTGGACGCATGGCGACGCTAAGCTGAGCGATGCGCAAAAGGCTGGCATCACCCAATGGGCTCAGGCTGCAATGGATACGCTCAAGGCTCGTTACCCGGCCGACAGCTTGGTGCTGCGGAGAAAATAAGCGCTTATACCTTACGTGAACAAGGCGCCACGCAACTCATCCACCTTTCCGAGGGCGTAAATTTTGATGTTGTACCGTTTGGGGTCAATGCCTTTCATGCCGTATTTCGACACGTAGATTTCTTTAAATCCCAATCGGTCGGCCTCGGCAATGCGTTGCTCTAAACGCGTCACGGCACGAATTTCTCCCGACAAGCCCACTTCTGCCGCAAAACAGATGTTGGCAGGAATACTCACGTCCGACAAGCTGGAAATGAGTGAAGCCACTATGGCCAGATCAATGGCCGGATCTTCCACCCGTATGCCCCCGGCAAGGTTCAGAAATACGTCGTTGATGCTGAAGAAATAACCGCAGCGTTTTTCCAGCACAGCCAGCAACATCGACAGGCGTCGCATATCAAAACCTGTGGCGCTGCGCTGCGGCGTGCCAAACACGGCCTTGCTGACCAATGCCTGTGTCTCAATGAGCATTGGCCGCATCCCTTCCATAGTGGCTGCCACCGCGCAACCGCTCAGCTCTTCATCTTTCTGGCTGAGCAGCAGCTCGGAAGGATTGCTCACCTCCCGCAGTCCGGAAGCCTGCATTTCGTAAATACCCATTTCATCGGTACTGCCAAAACGATTTTTCAGGGTGCGCAGAATACGATAAGTATTGTGCCGGTCGCCCTCAAATTGCAGAACACAATCCACGATATGTTCGAGCAATTTCGGGCCGGCCAGGTCGCCGTCTTTATTAATATGACCGATCAGGAAAATAGGCACATTGGTTTCTTTGGCAAAACGCAGCAGCTCGCCCGCGCATTCGCGCACCTGCGCGATGCCGCCCGGCGCGCTTTCGAGGTGGGGCGTACTCATGGTTTGTATCGAATCCACGATCATGAGTTGGGGTTGGAGTTCCTGGGCCTGTTGCAATATTTTGGTCGTATTGGTCTCCGCCAGAATATAACATTCGGAAACGAACTCCCCGACGCGGTCGGCACGCATTTTTATTTGCTCTTCGCTTTCCTCGCCACTTACGTAAAGGATACGCGCCGGAACGCGCATCGCCACTTGCAGCAGCAGGGTACTTTTGCCGATGCCGGGCTGACCGCCAATCAGTACCAGGGAGCCGGGCACGATACCGCCACCAAGCACGCGGTTGAGCTCTTCATCGGGTGTTTTGAGGCGCTGGGTGCGGCCTGTCTGCACTTGTTGGAGCAGGGTAGCTTTCGGCGACTCGGCGCGGCCGCCGGTAGTGGGTGCCCAGGAGCGGCGTTTTTCTTCCGCGCTGGTTTCTTTTTGAATCAGTTCTTCCTGATAGGTATTCCATTCGCTGCAATGCGGGCATTTGCCGAGCCATTTGGGCGAGGAAGCTCCGCAATTGGAGCAAAAAAAGATGGTACGTGCTTTAGCCATGTTAGTCTACGAAGTACATCGCGATTTCTCCTTTGTTCTTTGCGCTGATTTTGCCGCGAAAAGTGCAGGGAAAACGGTTTTTTACCAGCGCATGGGTAGCGCCGGAGAGGTTAATTTTTCCAGGTTCGCCGCTTTGCTCCATGCGTGCGGCAGTGTTTACGGTGTCGCCCCAAATATCATAGGCAAACTTGTGGCTGCCCACCACCCCGGCTACCACCGGCCCGGTATGAATACCGATACGCATGGTAAAAAAAGGTTTGCCCTCGCGCTGCTTTTGAGCGCTCAGCGCGCCAAGGGTGGCCTGCATCTCAAGCGCTGCCTGTACGGCATCAAAAGGATGCGTCTCATTGGGTAGCGGCAATCCGCCGGCGCACATGTAGCTGTCGCCGATGGTTTTTATTTTTTCCAATCCATATTTGAGTACAATGGCGTCGAAACGCCGGAAACACTCGTCTAATTCCGCAACAAGGTCTTCCGGACTCAGGTTTTCCGCAATTTGGGTAAATCCTTTAAAATCGGTAAACAACACGGTGACCGACTCATAGCGCACCGGCTGCACGCTGTTGTGCACCATCAGTTCGCGGGCGGTTTGTTCGGGCAGGATATTGGTCAGCAGTTGGTCGGCGCGCTGGCGCTCCCGCTCAATCAATTCATTTTTGGCGGCCAGCTCTCGGTTGGCGCGGGCGCGGATGCGGCTGCGGTTGAAGAACCAGGCCAACAGCAAAGCCAGCGCAATGGCGCTGCCGATCAGGTAAGCATTAAAGGTTTTATTGCGCGCCAGCCTGGCATCCCGTTCCAGCAAAATTTGCTTTTGCCGCTCAATTTCAAGGTCTTTTTTGCCTTCCGAGTACAAAACTTCGCGTTGCTCAAAGGTGCGCAAACTCGCCTCGTTGAGTTTTTCAAAACGCATTTTGTCGTACTTCACCTGATAGTCGTAGGCTTTTTCCCAGTCGTTTTGTCCGGCATATATTTTTGCAAAATCCTTATAACTGCGCAGGATATAGCGTTCATTGCGGGTTTCTTCGGCAATTTCCGAATATTGTTGCACCATGCCGAGGGCTTCAGCATAACTGCCCTGGCGGGCCAATACATCGCCCCAGGTATTGTACACCTCCATGAGGCCGGGCCGGTCTTTGGTGCGCAGGTAAATGTCCCGGGCCTTTTGCAGGTAGCTGATAGCAGTGTTGTATTCGCCGAGGTGTTTGTGGGCCTCTCCAAGGTTGTTGTACACGGCGGCCATGCCGGTGGGGTCGTCGAGTTTTTTGCGAATATTCAGTGCGCGTTGGAAATAAGCAACAGCGAGGCGGCTGGAGTCCGGCTTTTCCAGCTTGTCTAATGCCACACCGAGGTCGCTGAGCGAAGCAGCAATTTTATCTTCATTGCCCAATTGCTCGCGCAGCGACAAGGCGCTGCGGTACCAGCGTTGAGCCTCCTGATGCATTTCCAATTCGAGGCGCAGGTGCCCAAGCAGGGTGTAGGCGCCGGCAAGCCGGGGTTTATCGCCGAGTTGTTCTAAAATCAGCCGGGCTTTGTTCACCTCTTCATGTGCTTCCTGAAACAATCCGGCGTTTTCCATTACGCCTCCGATGTTGAGGTGGCTGCGGGCTATTCGGGAGGTGTCTTTTTCATTTTCGGCAATGCGCAAACTGGTGCGATGGGCTTTCAATGCCTCATCGTAGCGCCCTTGCATTTCATAAACATTGCCCAGATTATTGTACAGGGATGCAACACCCAACTTGTCGCCGAGTTTTTCCCGAATTTGCTGGGCACGGGTATAATAAACAATGGCGCTGTCGAGTTGCCCGCGTTCTTCCGCCACCACGCCCATGCCGTTCCACGCAGAACCTTCTCCTTTAATAAAGCCACTGGCCCGGGCCAGTTGTATGGCTTTCTGCAGGCAGTTTTCCGCCGAGTCGGTGTTGGTACTGCTGATTTCCCAGGCCAAATCGACGAGCAAAGACACGCGATGGGTGTCGGGCTGGTTTTTCTGTAGTAGCTTTGCCAGCGAATCGGCAATGGATTGCTGTGCATGTGCAGCAGGCGCACTCCACAAACCAATGCAGAGGACAAACGCCCTGTATGCCCAAATCAGCCTTGTCCTGAAAAAATCCGCGCGCCGATACACCTTTAATTTTTTTGCAAAACTAACCATTCCACGCATTTTATGATTACTACACGCGCTTTTATTCCGCATAACCTCGTATGGCTCGCCCTGCTCGGTTTAATGGCTATTCTTTTTGGCAATTGCGCCGGCGGTAAAGTGCCTGCCAATGAAAAATGGGTGCTGGAACCATTCAAAAAAAATAACGACGTCAATCCCATTATGACGCCCGATCCGCGCTCGGAATTCTTCTGCCCGGTTCAACGCAAATCGCTGCGCTGGGAAGAAAAAGACGTTTTTAATCCGGCAGCAGTGGTTAAAGACAACCGGGTTTATCTCTTGTATCGGGCGCAGGATAATATCGGTAAACCCGGTGGCACCTCGCGCATCGGCTTAGCCAACAGCCGCGACGGCCTGAGTTTTAAAAAGCAGCCCATTCCGGTACTTTTCCCCGATCAGGACCCCATGAAGATCTTTGAATGGGAGGGCGGATGCGAAGATCCCCGCGTGGTTCGCCGCGAAGACGGCACCTATATTATGACCTATACCGCTTACGACGGCAAAACCGCCCGGCTTTGTGTTGCCTCCTCTTCAGACCTGATCAGCTGGAAAAAACACGGACTGGCTTTTACCGATAACAAATACCGCGATTTGTGGTCCAAGTCCGGCGCTATCGTTTGCGAACGCCGCGACAACGACGTGATTGCTGTAAAAATAAAAGGAAAATATTATATGTATTGGGGTGATACGGATATTTTTATGGCTACTTCCGACGATTTAATCGTCTGGACGCCCGTTACCGGAAAAAAAGGAAAACTGAAGCCAGCCATGAAACCGCGCCCGGGCTATTTCGACAGCCGTCTGGTGGAACCAGGCCCCTTCGCACTAAAACGCAAAGACGGCATTCTGCTTATTTATAACAGTGCCAACAGTGCTGCCAATGGCGACAAAACATTGCCGCAGGATACCTATGCAGTCGGACAAGCCTTGTTTTCGGCCACCACCCCCGGCAAACTCCTGGCCAGAAGTAATCGGCATTTTATGCACCCGACAGAAAGTTACGAACTCACCGGGCAGGTAAATAATGTTTGCTTCCTCGAAGGCATGGTGTGGTTTAAAGGCCGCTGGCTGCTGTATTACGGCACCGCCGATTCCAAAATTGCTGTCGCGGAATGCGAAGAAAAATAGCCGTTGCGGCTAATGTACGCTAAAATCCGACATCATCCCGCCGGTACAAACGCCAAAACCGATCAGGCCGAAAACTAATCCAATCAACATGGTCGGCAGTGCCCAGTACTGCTGGCCGATGATGGTGCCAATAAGCCCTACAAAAAAACCAATGCCGCCCTGCAACATGATGACAATACCTGAACCGATAAATCCAAAATCCTTTGGTAGCAATATCCCAAACCCGACGATCATAAGGGCCAGTACAACATTGATAAGGACAACCTCCCTGGTTTTGTAATTTGGTCCTCCACTGGGTTTGAAACCGGGTGTCTGATCAAGTGGTGGTGGGTACATTTTTTTAATATTTAAGCGTTAATCCGCAATTTTTCCAGCTGCGCGCGCTTGGCATCGTCGCGGTAAAAAAGGTTCATGGTTTCAAAGGGAATGATTTTTCCTTCTTTGCTGACAATATGCACGCAGGATTTTTTGATGGCCCGCACATCAAAATCATAGGCGTCAACGAAACGCATAATGATAATGCGGAAAAGGTTCTGATAACCCAATTGCGGCGCGTCGATCATGGGCAGGCAACACATGACTGAATGCAGTTCATTGGTGGCGCATTCCACCGAATTACCGGTGCTAAACAGCTGAATCATATGCTGATGCAGGCGCTCATCCTGCTCATATACTATGGTGTTGCGGGAGTTGTCGAGAATGTCCTGCGGGTTGATGTAACGTGTGAGCGGAAACACCTCGCCATCTATTTTCAAGGCATAAGCCATGGCCAATGCATCGGGGTTGCAGGGCACCGGAATGAGGTCTTCCGGCTGAAAAACCGGGGCTTGTTTCAGTATTTCCTGTCGCACCTCCGTGAGGGTCATGCGGTGTTTGGCAGGGTCAAAGCCTTCAATGCGGCCGGCAATCTGCGTTGGCTGGAAGGTCACGCCCCGCACACAGGGTTGTTTAAGGGCATATTCGATAATGGGGCCGATTTCATCGTCATTCAAACCTTTTTGCAGGGTGACCACCAGGGTAGTCGACAGGTTAAACGCGTTGAGGTTTTCCAATGCCTTTTCCCGTATTTCCCTTAAATCTTCGCCACGCAGGGTTTCGAGTGCTTCTTTTTTAAAAGAATCGAATTGCAGGTAAATTTCAAAATCCGGCATATAACCGGCCAGCCGCTCCACAAAAGCCTTGTCTTTGGCAATCCGGATGCCATTGGTATTCAGCATCAGATGCCGAATGGGTTTGCGTTTGGCAATATCCAGGATTTCAAAAAATTGCGGATGTACGGTCGGCTCGCCACCGCTGATCTGCACCACATCGGGTTGGCCTTCATTGGCCACCACAATATCCAGCATCCATTCGATCTCTTCCAGCGTCCGGTGACGCCCGTGGTGGGGTGCCGACTCGGCATAACAGGTCGGGCAACTGAGGTTGCAGCGATCGGTTACTTCAATAATGGTCAGGCAGGAATGTTGCTCGTGATCCGGACAAAGTCCGCAATCATAAGGGCAGCCGTAATGGGTGCGGGTATTAAATTTTTTGGGCATCTCGCTGCGCTTCACGTAGTTGCGCGTACTGCGGTAATATTCAATGTCGGTAGCGATCAGCGTTTTCTCGGCGCCATGCTCCGGGCAGCGTTTGAGCATGAATACCTGATCGTTTTCAAAAATGATTTTCGCATCCACCCGACGCAGACAAGTGGAACAAAGGCTCAGGGTAAAATCGTAATAAATGTAGGGGCGTTCCATGGGGAAGATATTTACTCCATAACGAAATAAAAGGCCGCGCTGTATTGGTCATTTCTTCTAAATTATTAAAAAATGACGAATACAGCGCGGCCAATAAAACGAAATTATGCCTGCAATTTGCTGTAATGCCTGCTGTACAGGAAGTACACGGCCAGGCCCAGCACCATCCAGACCAAAGCGACGGCCAGGGTGGTTACATCAATGGCGACAATCATGCCGAGGCAAATGACCATACCCAAAATCGGCACAACTGGCACCAGCGGCGTCTTGAACGGACGCGGCTGCTCCGGATTGGTGTAGCGCATAATCAATACTCCAAGGCTTACCAGTACAAAGGCGAGCAAGGTACCGAAAGAGGTCAGGTCGCCTGCTACACTGCCTGGTACGAAGGCGGCAAATGCGCCTACAAATGCAAAAAGAATCCAGTTGGATTTGTACGGGGTGCGGAATTTCGGGTGCAACTCGCTGAATACTTTGGGCAGCAGGCCGTCGTTCGACATGGAGTAGAACACGCGCGACTGGCCCATGAGCATCACCAGAATTACCGATGAAAAACCGGCGAGAATGGCCACCGTAATGGCCGTACTCAGCCACTCATAGCCTTTCATATATTGCGAAACAGCATATGCAACGGAGGCTTCGCGGCCTTTTTCCGGGTCGGCAAAATCGCTCCAAGGCGCAACACCCGTCAGCACGTGTGCAAACAGGATGTACAAAATGGTACATACCACCAGCGAACCCAGGATACCGATCGGCATGTCGCGTTTCGGATTTTTAGCCTCCTGCGCAGCAGTGGAAACGGCATCAAAACCGATAAAGGCAAAGAATACGATGGCTGCACCGCCAAGGATACCGCCCCAGCCGTGTTTGAAGAAACCGTCGTAGCTGATCAGTACCTCGCTCGGATTCTTGGGATTCATCACCGGCGGCGTGCCTTCCGGAATCATATAAGGCGTGTGGTTGGCCGGATCAATAAACTGCCAGCCCAGCGCGATAAACAGTAAAACAATTGCCACTTTGATGAATACAATAACGGCATTTACCAGCGCCGACTCCTGCGTGCCCTTAATGAGCAGCAAAGTCAGGAGTAACAGAATGACAAGTGCCGGGGCATTGATATAGCCCTCTTCAAAGGGCGAGTGGCACCATTCATATGGTATAGCCCCTCCCAACAGCTTATTTAAATATTCGCTCCAGGCAATAGAAACTGTTGCCGCGCCGAGCGCGTATTCCATAATGAGTGCCCAGCCGATAATCCAGGCCACTAATTCACCCATGGTCGCATAGGCGTACGTGTATGCGCTACCCGCGATGGGGATCATGGCGGCAAATTCGGCGTAGCAAAGCCCGGCGAAAGCACAGCCAACAGCTGCTACAATGAAAGAAAGGGTTACGGACGGGCCGGCAGCCTGGGCAGCAGCTGCGGCGGTGCGTACGAACAGGCCCGCACCGATGATGGCGCCGATACCGAGGGCGACTAAGTTGTAGGCACCAAGGGTACGTTTGAGGCCTTTTTCAGAGTCGGAAGCTTGCAGCAGCAATTGTGCAAGCGGTTTGCGTACAAATAATTTTGACATAGATTGCAGAAAGGTTACAGGAAATAGCTGAAAATCGGCAGCCAAGATAGCGCAGATTTCAGATTTCCTACTTCTTCTTCTGCTTTTTACCAAATATGTACCATGATTCACGGTCTTTGAGGCTTATCGGGATACATTTTTGGGTGAAATTATTTAAAATCAGCAGCAAACAGGCACGCGACGCTGCTGCTCCCCGATACCGAAAAATTCTGAAATCCTGTAAATTCTGAGCTTATCTTTGCCGCATGAGGGTTTTTATCAGTCGGGAATGCCTGCCGGGATCCTTGTTTTATGACAGGCTAAACGCCCGGGGTTATACTGTAACAGGACAAAGCCTGTTGCAACTCAATCCTTTGCCGCTGCGGAATATTCCAGCGGCCGACTGGATTTTTTTCGCCTCCGGCAATGCCGTGCGCTTCTTTTTTGAGCTGCCAACGGAAATATTGCCGGCAACAGCAACTGTACAATGGGCCGCCCTTGGCCCGGCTACCGCTGCTACATTACGCACATTTATCGGAAAAGTTGATTTTGAAGGCGACGGCCGCCCGGAAAGCTGCGCCGCTGCTTTTGCACCTTTAGCCCGTGGGCAAACAGTTTTGTTTCCTGCCGCACAACATTCCCAACGCAGTATTCAAAAAATGCTGGACGATCAGATACAGGCCATAGACCTGGCCCTCTACGCCAATGTTCCGCTGCCAGATATTGCGCCGCGCACCGAAGCCGTCCTGCTCTTTACCAGCCCGATGAATGCAAGGGCATATTTTTCAAAACATGCAAGATTGCCGGAGCAGCGTATTATTGCGATTGGGGCGAGTACGGCGAAAGCCTTGCAGGAATTACGTGTTGGCGCCTTTGAGGTATCCGAATTTCCGGATGAGGAGAGTTTGGCAAAAATGGTATTAACATTTTAACTTTTCCGCCTGGGAAATTTGTTGGCGCTGGGATTTCTGCCAAATTTTTCAAAGAAAGCATCAATATAAGCGCGTTCCAGATTCAGCGCTTCAACGCGGCCTGCAATATCAGCTGCTAAAATTTTTGCATCAAATTTTTGATATTCAGCAGCCATATTTCATTCTTCCACCTGATCTCTCACGCGAGCCGATAAGCCATCAAAATCATCTATGGGGTCATCAGAAATGCCGTATTTAAACACCTCAAAGTTGCTCAGCCTGAAAATGACGTACAGATGGTGTGGCTTTAAATTATCCAGCTTATTCCCATGCATTGTTGCTGCTATTCAGGAAGCTGGGCGGCAGCCCAACCATTTTTATTGCTAAAAGTTTCAATAGAATAGGTCGAAACATAGCGCAGCAAAATACCACGTGCGCGGCGATGTGCTTCATTCGCTACGCGTAGCAAAGCAGGAAATTCAAGGTTTTTAGGCATAAATTCCGGAGAGACACGAGCCTTTTCATAAAATTGTTGACCATTAGCCACAGCGCAACAACGGGCGAACAGAAATCCGTCCTCCGAGAAAAAGTCATTTTCAGGGGAATAGGCATGCTCACCAATATGCGCTGCATGCGCCGCAGTATCAAGTAGATATAGTTTTTGAGCAAGTATATCTTTAAAATCGTAAATATGCCTTAACGGCGATTTACTCAGCGCTTCAACCAAAGGTTCAATGATCGCCTCATCGTCGTTGGGCTTGCTCCAGTCAAGTTTGGCGATCAAGTCCCAGAAAGCTGCTTCACTAAGTCCGTCTTCCCGAGGATCGTCTGATAGTTCTATCCGAACGGACGCGTTCGGATATTTTTCCTGTAGATCCGAGATGGTTTCAGGACTAATATTGCGCAGTGGATATCGAATAATATTGCTCATAATCTTGTAGTGTTCACAAAGTTACAGAAAAATGGAATTAAACGAGCAGTCAGTTGTATAAAAGCCATAAAAAAAGCCGGCCCTGTATTGCACAGGGCCGGCACATCAAAACAAAACGAAAAACCAACTTTTATCTTAATGGGAGGCGACAGATACCTCCTTTGTGTTTTTGTGTTTATTCGGTGGGTCGGGCCTTGAGGGTTACACTGAAGTCTTTGGTACGACCATTTCGAACGGCAGATAGCGTCACCGTTTCACCTACCTTAGAACGGCCCAACAGCTCCAGAAGTTCTGCTGAAGTTGTCACGTTTTTGCCATTTATTTTTGTCACCACATCGTTGGACTGTATTCCGCTGAGCGCAGCAGAGCCTTGTGGGTCGAGTTGAGTAACCACAACACCTTGTGTATAAGGGATGCTGAGTTGTTCGGCCACGTTGCTGTCCATCGTAGCAATATCAACGCCTAAATAGGGGCGGCGATACTCTCCGTATTTGATCAGGTCGTCGGCAATACGTTTAACGAGGTTCACCGGAATGGCGAATGAGTAGCCGGCGAAAACACCCGTCGGGGTGGCAATGGCAGTGTTAATGCCGATCAGTTTACCATCGGTGTCTACCAGGGCGCCGCCGGAGTTGCCGGGGTTAACAGCCGCGTCGGTCTGGATAAAAGATTCAATCGGTGCAGAGCCGTTTTTGCTTCGTATAATATTGATATTGCGTGCTTTGGCGCTTACAATACCTGCGGTTACGGTGGAGGTGAGGTCGAAAGGATTACCCACAGCGAGCACCCATTCTCCCACACGCACTTCATCGGAATTGCCGATTTCCACATTGGGCAGGTCGTCGGCGTCAATTTTAATGACAGCCATATCGGTATTGGCATCTTTGCCAACGAGGCGGGCGCGGAACTCGCGGTTGTCGTGCAGGGTAACCACAAATTCATCGGCAAAATCCACCACGTGGTTGTTCGTCAGGATATACCCGTCGGAGGTGTAAATAACGCCGGAGCCGGTACCTGAGCGCGGCTGTGGCTCGAAATTGTAATTGTCGCCGAAGAAAAAGCGGAACGGGTTATTGTATTGTTGCTGGCGCTGCAGCGCCGTTTTGCGGCTTTCCGAGGCTTTAATATGTACTACGGCAGGCATTGCCCGATCCGCAGCTTTGGTAAAATCAAAAGGTACAGGACCGCCGCCGTAAAAAACTTGTTTGGCAGGCGGATTGCTGTCGGCCAGGGTGTTTGTTTGCGGTTGATCGAATAGTTTTGACGCGCCAAACACGACCAGGCCGCCGGATACGCCGGCAAGGAAAAGACCAAGAAACTTGTTCATACGCATGATTCGTTTGTTGCTGACTACAGGTTTGTTTAACTTTGTGAGACTTAACGATACCGACGGGGCATTTGATTGGGAAAAATGCATTTTTAACGTTGCATTAACCTCCTTTGCATCAAAGCTTTATGCCAGATCGGCAGGCAAAATTAACACAGAAAACAGGTTTTTCGCCACCAGTACCGCTCTTTAACCGACAAACTACGCACTTTAACCGACCAATGTTTTCCATCTCTCGCCTTAATCAGGATCCCCGCGCGCTGGAGGAGTTGCTGCAACCCGAAACAGCACTGGAGCGCCGGCTCTTTGAAGCGCCGGCCTTCCGCGAGGGAATGCTTTGGGGCGAACCCCGTTTCGGACACCCGGAAGGTAAAGTGGCTTTACATGTTCGCGAAGTGCTGGATAATATCGACCTGATTAAAGAACTCCCCGAACAGGAGCGCGAACGCCTGCGATTAGTAGCCCTAAGCCATGATACCTTTAAATATCAGGAAGACCGCTCCCGCCCGCGCGACTGGTCGAAACACCATGCCATGCTGGCCGTCCGCTTCATGCAGGAATTTACTAATGATCGGCATGTGCTGGATCTCATAGAAACCCATGATGATGCCTTTTATGCGTGGTTGGCCAGTAGAAACGAGCAATTTTTAATAGAAAACCCACATAAATCGCTCGATCGGCTTTTTGAGCGCATCGGATACTGCCGACAATTGTATTATTTGTTTTTCAAATGCGATACACAAACCGGCGATAAAACCCAGGCATCGCTGAAATGGTTTGAAAAAAATGCCGTCGGCATTGAGCTGGTTCGCATCAGAGAGGAGGATGAAGGCTAATAAAAAAGCCACCCCGAATGCTCGGAATGGCCTTTTTTATCTTGGTGTTTGGTTGCTTGTTTTTTACAGCTTTCCTTATTTCATCGGCACTAATCCCGCAATTTCCCGCACTTCTCGCAGGGTTTCCTGCGCGCGCTTGCGAATCTCGGCACTGGAGGCAATGATTTGTTGCTTTACATTGCGCTTGTCGGCATTTAATTCATTCAGGCGTTCGCGGAAAGGATTGATAAGGCCGAGTACTGCATTGGCAACGGCCTCCTTGAGGTCGCTGTAGCGCAGTGCAGCATTGTTGTAATCGTCCATCAGGCTGTTGTGTGCATCCATTTGACCGCAGGCGCGCAGCAACTCAAAGAGATTGGCCACGCCGGCGCTCATTTGTCCGGCAGGGGTGTCGCCTGTATCCGTTACGGCCGATTTGATTTGTTTGCGCACGCGCGCTTCCTCACCGAAAAGATTGATATAGTGTTTCTCGCCGAGGCTTTTGCTCATTTTACGCGTCGGATCGGCGGGTGACAAAATTTTCGGTGTTTCGGTAAACAGCGGTTCCGGATGAACAAAATATTCTTTGCCAAACTGGTGGTTGAAACGCTGCGCAACATTGCGCGACAGCTCCAGGTGTTGCTCCTGATCTTTACCTACCGGCACATAGTCGGCGTGATAAATCAGAATATCGGCAGCCTGCAACACCGGGTAGGTGAACAGTCCGACACTTACAAAGGCGTCTTTATCCGATTCCTTGAGCTGATCACTTTTGTCTTTGAACTGCGTCATACGCGTCAGTTCACCATAAGAACTGGTACAGCCGAGAATCCATGCCAGCTCGGCATGTTCGGGTACCTGACTCTGGATAAACAGGAATTCAGGTTTTACGCCGCAGGCCAGCAGGTAGAACGCCATTTTCCAGGTATTCTCGCGCAATTGAACCGGATTATACGGCATCGACATCGAGTGATAGTCGGCGATGGCGTAAACACAATTGTACTGATCTTGCAGGCGCACCCAGTTTTGCACCGCGCCAAAATAGTTGCCGAGGTGTAAGTCGCCGGTGGGCTGAATTGCGGAGAGAACCTTTTTCATTTAACGATGAACTATGAACTATGAACGATGAGTTTCTAAGTGTTTGAGTGTTTTTGTGTTTGAGTGTTTTAGGGTTTTAGGGCTTGTATGCACTAAAACACAAAAACACAAAAACACCAAAACACTCAAACACCCTG
The DNA here is from genome assembly GCA_017303875.1 of Chitinophagales bacterium. GTDB lineage: Bacteria > Bacteroidota > Bacteroidia > Chitinophagales > Saprospiraceae > M3007. Next base: position 29,311 of record JAFLBP010000014.1, read on the forward strand.
ATTTATACCGCCGCGATGGCAGAAATTTCGATATTGACGAAGCGGGGCAGTTCGGCCACCTGAACCAACTCGCGGGCGGGTGCGTGTTCGGTTTTAAAATATTCGCCGTAGATGGCATTGATACGGCTGAAAAGATTGATGTCTTTGACAAAAACCGTCACCTTCAGCACCTGATCGAGGTTGGAGCCAGCGGCTTCGAGCACGGCGCGCAGGTTGCGCAGTACCTGATGGGTTTCGGTCTCGATGTCGTCGAGTACCAATTGGCCACTTTCGGGGTGCAGGGCGATCTGTCCGGAGGCGAAGACCATGCCGTTGAATACGGTGGCCTGGTTATAGGGGCCGATAGGCATTGGCGCCTCGGGGGTGTTGACGATTTTTTTCATAAAAAACAGGTTTTGGCATAACGAAAAAAAGCCCCATTCATCCTGACAAGCAGGACTGGAGCTTCCTCAAACCACTTAAAACGATGCAAATGAGCGTTATGCCTCTGCGTCGTCTTCGGCTACGGATTTACCCGGCACGAGCACCTGACCGCGGTAGTACAGGTCGCCGTTTACCAGATAAGCGTGGTGAAACAGGTGGCGCTCACCTGTGTTCTTGCAGGTAGCGATTTGCGGAACTTCCGTTTTGTAGTGCGTGCGGCGAGCGCGTTTACGGCGCTTGGAGTGCCGCCATTTTGGATTTGGCATGACGCTGTATCGTTTGTGCCGCTCTACGAAGAGCCGTTCGGCGGCGAATATTTACAAGTTTTACTGTTGTTTTGCCCAAAAGGCGCCTCAACAGCGTTTAATTGTCGTCTGTTTTCAAATCTTTCAGAGCATCCCAGACTGAGGCGTTTTTTTGTTCGGCCTCTTCTTCTGTGCTGATACGGGCCAGTATTTCGAAGTTACAGGGCGGCTCAGGCTCCGATTGACAGTCGTAGGTATTGGTCATGGGCAAAGACAGCACACTGAATTCGTACAGGTATGCCGCCAGGTTCAATTCTGAGCTTTCGCGCGGGATGAACACTACTTCATCTTCCGTTTCGCCTTCTGCCTCGCCGTATTTAAAAATCAGCGTGCGTTCGTCGCTTAAAGGAAGTTTGATAGTGGCCGTGCAGCGGTCGCACTCCGTGACCATATAACCTGCGAAGTTGAAATCCACCAGCAGCATGTCGGGCCGTTTGTCTAAGACCACTTCGAAGTTCAATTCGCTTTCCTGAATGGGAGCGCCTTCAAAATGGCGAAAAAAATCGGCATTTACCGAGTATTTATAATGGTGTACTCCAATTTTTAATCCCTGGATCGGGATGGAATACGCGGTAAAAGCACCCATGCTTACAGATGTTTTTCAAATCGGGGGGCAAAGGTACATGTTTCGAGGGAAATAACAAATGGAAAGCGAAAAAATTGTGGAATAAAGCGGAGGGCTTATTTCACATACTTCACCTCCACCGAAACCACGGCGCTGGGGTCGTCTACGTGGAGGTTTTCGCCGAGAATAAAGCGGTAGGTACCGGTGTTGGTAAACACGGGCTGGTTTTCCAAAACGCCGTAGGTGTACGGATCGGCTTTGAAATTGGCCGGTACAATATCGAGGTGATCGAGTTTGGTAAATCCTTCGCTGTTCACCAAGGGCTGAAGTTTGCCGCTTGCACTTTCCTGCGGGAATACCACGTAGAAAAAATGCCCCTCCGGATCTACTACGCCGAGGTAGGTAGGGTTGGGCGGCGTGAAGTGCAGGGCAAGGGTTTCGCCGGGGCGAAGGGTGTTTTGGGTTACCCACATTTTAGCGGGTGCGTTGCTGCTTGGGGTTGCAATCGGATGGGACGGCTCATTGGCGATGTAGCTCAGGCTACCGGTGTTTAACATACCGGCGAACAACATACCAACTGCTGGGAGGGCAAGGATTAATTTCATGATCTGAAACAGTTTGTGACGCCACCAGTTCCGGCGTCTTGGTTGTGGGAATCAAGTGATTTGAACGCTGATTTTTTCTTCTGACAGAAAACGGCGGCTTCGTCACTTGCACATTCAGGCGGATTATACGATTTTAACCGAATAATTCAGATTTTCGTTCAAATAATATGTTAAAATTTCGTGCCAAATTCGCCTGAGTGTACAAAAATTTCAGAAAAAAAGATTTTTGCCTGCAAATTCGTCGGGCGGTCGGGGGCTGTTCATCATTTTTGACCGGTGTTTTGCAAGCATATAAGCGGATAGTCGGCGGATAGCGTAAAACATCAATTAATCGGGACAGCTATAATAACAAAGCGTCACCCCGATTGCTCGAAATGACGCTTGTTTGTTTTGATATAGCAGAATCTGGACAAATAATCAATTATTCGTGAAACCGTAATTCGCAAGCAGTTTGTCTTTCAGCTCTTTGCGGGCAAAAAAGATACGACTTTTAACGGTTCCGAGCGGCAGCTCCAGTTCATCCGCAATTTCCTGGTACTTGAAGCCCTCGAAGTGCATCATAAACGGCACGCGAATGCTGTCGTCGAGCGAAGAGAGCATGGCATTCAATTCTTTCATCATAATGCTGCCTTCTGCGGCATTGCCGGTAGCATGTGCACCGGAGTTGAGGTAGAACTGATTGTCGGTAGTATCCAGGATGGTGTTCGCTTTGATTTTTTTCCGGTAGTTATTGATGAAGATGTTTTTCATTATAGTAAACATCCACGCCTTGAAGTTGGTACCGGGCTGGAATTTATCGCGATTAAAAAGGGCGCGATAGGTGGTTTCCTGGAGCAGATCCTTGGCGTCCTCCGTATTCTTCGTCAGGTTGTAGGCAAAGGAATGCAGAATTGAAGCCAGGTTCTGGATTTTATTATTGAACTCTATGGTACTCATGGCATCTCCTTGTTTAAGATTTGATGTCACAAAGATATAGCTTTGTTTAAGAGCGTGCAAGCTTTTGTTAAACAAAGTTTTGTCAAAACTTGGCAATAATTGATGTTGAAACATCTAATTTTGATATAAAATATTGATTATTAATATATTATACTATTTATATAGATTCTTAATTAATTGTTATTTTCAGTAAAATTTGAAACTTGTGAAGCATTTTGCCCAAAAACGACATTTTAAAGGGCCGTAATTCGTCGTGTTTAATGAATTCCCGAACAAGCGCTTATATTTGCGCAATGGAAAACGGGCCGCTTTTTAAATCCATTGAAGCCGTACAGGGCGCATTGCGCCGTGGAGAAATTACCTGTACGGCGCTCGTACAACATTACCTGAAACAAGCCGAAACGCACCGCGCACTCAATGCTTACGTCGAATTATGGCCCGACGAAGCCTTGCGCGCCGCCGAAAAAACGGATCAACTGCTCCGCGAACACCCTGAAAGACTGGGTCCGCTCTTCGGGGTTGCATTGAGTTTAAAAGATAACATCTGTTATGCCGGCCATACGGTCACGGCAGGGTCAAAAATTTTGGAAGGCTTTCATTCGCTTTTCTCCGCCACCGCAGTAGAGCGTCTGCTCGATGCCGGCGCCATTTTTATCGGCCGTACCAACTGCGATCAGTTTGGCATGGGTTCCTCGAATGAAAATTCGGTCTACGGCCCCGTCCGAAATGCCGAAGACCCCGACCGTATTCCCGGCGGCTCCTCCGGCGGCGCGGCGGTTTCACTGCAAACCGATACCTGTATTGCCGCACTCGGTACGGATACTGGCGGATCCATTCGCCAGCCCGCAGCATTTTGTGGCCTTTGGGGCTTCAAACCTACTTACGGGCGTATTTCCCGACATGGTCTGATCGCTTACGGTTCTTCTTTCGACCAACTCGGTATCATGGCGCACAATCCGGCGGATATTGCCTTGTTGCTGCGCATTACCGAAGGCCCCGATACCTTTGATAGTACTGCCATTTCGGCGCCGGCTGTACCTGCACTGGAGGCCCGGGCGCGGATTGCCTATTTCCCGGAAACCCTCAACAGCCCGGGGATGGACGACGGGGTTCGCAGCGTATCGGAGGCTTTTCTGGAGGGCCTGCGCCAGGCCGGTCATGAAGTAGCGCCCTGTGCGTTCCCCCTGCTCGATTATATCATTCCGGCTTATTATGTACTCACGACGGCGGAGGCCAGTACGAACCTTGCCCGTTTCGACGGTATTCGTTATGGCTACCGCAGTCCGAAAGCGCAAAACTTAGAGGAGACGTATTTACTCAGCCGCAGCGAAGGGTTTAGTGAAGAGGTAAAACGCCGTATTTTACTGGGTACTTTTGTGTTGAGCAGCGGCTACTATGATGCTTATTACGCCAAGGCCCAACAAGTGCGGCGTATGTTGCGGGAGCAGTTGCTGAATATTTTCCGGGATTTTGATTTTGTCTTCATGCCCGCCGCGCCGACGGTGGCCTGGCGAATCGGTGAAAAAACCGACGACCCGGTAGCCATGTACCTTTCTGATATTTATACGGTTTCGGCCAACCTGGCTGGCGTGCCGGCAATTGCCATCCCTGCCGGGCGTCATCCCGAGCTTCAGTTGCCGGTGGGTGTTCAACTGCTGGCGGCCCCCTGGGCGGATCTGAATTTGCTGCAATTTGCCGTTTAATCGTACTTTTGTGTTCCTGTAATCTTTGAAACCAACACGCCCGAATGCTTCAGAATTGGCTAAAACCCGTTCAGTTACAAGTCCCGGAGCCGCAAAACGGTACCCTTGGCGAACATATTGATACCTGGCGGAACGACTTCCCCAATCTTAAAAAAGCTAAAATTGCCTTGCTTGGCGCGGATGAAAAAGCGGCCGACCGCATTCGGGCGGCACTTTACCCGCTGAGCAATACTTTTAAAAAAACAGCCATTGCGGATATTGGCAATCTGCGCAAGCCCGATCCCGAGTTGTTGATTCCGGTTATTTATGAATTGTTGAGCGGAAAAATTGTACCTGTTATTATAGGTGCAGACGAGCGCCTGATAAAAGCGCAGTTTCTGGCCTATCAAAACGCCAAGGCGCTGGTTAATCTGGCGGTGATTGATGAAAAGCTCAGGCAAAATGAATCTGATTACAGCGCCTTGTTGCAAGCGCGTCATCCTTTGCTTTTTCAATTCGGCTTAGTCGGCTGCCAATCGCATTTTATGCTGCCGGAGCAGCAGCGTTTTTTGGAAAAAAATCATTTTGATGTGGTGCGTCTGGGCAAATCCAGGGCTGCAATTGAAGAAACCGAGCCGGTGCTCCGCGATGCAGATTTGCTGGCTTTTCACCTTTCGGCGCTTAAACAATCCGACGCTGCGGCCGTTGACAGTCCTTCCCCGGCAGGTTTTAGCTGGGAGGAAGCCTGTCAGCTCAGCCGTTATGCGGGCATGAGCGACAAGTTGAGCAGTTTCGGGATTTACGGCTACCAGCCCAAGCGCGACCGCGAAGCGATAAGTGCTCAGGGCATTGCGCAAATGATCTGGTATTTTATTGAGGGGGTGCAGCAGCGGGTGCATGATTACCCGGCTTCGAGCAGCGGGCTGACGGAGTATATTGTAGATTTTCGTGGCGTTCAGTACCAGCTTACGTTTTGGCGCAGCACTAAAAGCGGGCGCTGGTGGATGCAGGTGCCGGATGCCAAAAATAAAAAACACGAACGCCATCGGCTTGTCCCCTGTTCTTTACAGGATTACCAGGCGGCTTGCCGGGATGAACTGCCTGAGCGGCTGTTGCAGGCATTGCAGCGTTTTTCCTGATAAAATTACTGAATCAGGCGTTCCAGCCCGATACCGCGCGAACCTTTGAGCAAAAGGCTCGTCTGGCTTAAGTCCTGTTGGTCGAACCAGCTGCGGGCTGCTGCGACATTTTCAAAATGCAGGGCTTTGTAGCGGCTGAAATTGGTTTGCCCGAACTCCGGCCCTACCAGTACAAGCTGATCCAAACCTAATTTGGAGGCAAAAGAGAGCAGTTGCTGGTGTTCTTTCCGGCTGCTTTCGCCCAGTTCGAGCATATCGCCGAGGATGGCGATTTTTTTTGCGCCGGGCATGGCGGCAAGGCTTTGGAGTGCCGGTCGCATGCTGGAGGGGTTGGCATTGTAGGCGTCCAGGAGGATGCTGCAATTGTTTTCGCGCAGAATCAGTTCGGATCGGTTGTTGCGCGGCTGATAATTTTCGATGGCCGATTTAATACGCGCAGCAGGCACTTTAAAGTAAATGCCCAGCGCGATGGCGGTCATGATATTGCTGAAGTTGTGTCGGCCATAAAGGTGGCTTTTGATATGTACTTCCTGTCCGTTATCGGCAATAAAAGCGGCTTCTACAAAAGGCATTTCAGCGCGCATGGCCACATCAATCACGGTGTCATTGGGCTCGAGCACGTCGGATTGGCCATAAATTACTTTGCGCCGGCTGCGTCGGGTCATGCTGTTCAGGTATTTTTCCGAACGATTGACGAAAATAAATCCTTTGTGGCGGTTGAGGTAGCGGTAAAGTTCGCCTTCCGCTTTTTTGACACCTTCGAGGCTTCCGAAGCCTTCGAGGTGTTCTTTCCCGATATTGGTCAGCAGGCCGTGAGTTGGGCGTGCGATGTAGCAGAGTTCGTCAATTTCTCCGGGGTGGTTGGCGCCGATTTCGATTACTGCCACTTCGGTATCGGCGGGCATGGCGAGCAGGGTCAGCGGAACGCCGATATGGTTATTGAGGTTGCCTTTGGTATAGTGGCAGGGATAATGTGCGCTGAGTACGGCGGAAACCAGTTCTTTGGTGGTGGTTTTGCCATTGGAGCCGCCGATAGCGATCAGCGGGATGTCGAATTTCCGGCGATGATAAGTTGCCAGATTCTGGAGTGTTTTCAGCACATCCGGCACCAGCAGGCAGCGGTGGTCGGTCTGATAGGCGGCTTCATCAATAACAGCATACGCCGCGCCCATTTCAAGCGCTTTGGCGGCAAACTGATTACCATTAAAGGCTTCGCCTTTGAGGGCAAAGAAAAGGCAGCCCGGTTCGAGCTTGCGGGTGTCGGTGCAAATGACGGGGTGCTTTTGAAAAAGCTGATAAAGAGCATCCAGCGCGTGAGCCATAATTATATCTGCGTGTTAGAACACATCGCAAAGGTCGTGTAAAGCCCTGACATAAGGACATAAAAAAAACGGGAAGATGTGAGCACACCCTCCCGTTTTTTATGGTTTTGGCAAACGCGCTTACTTATTTGTAGCGGCGTTTTACTTCTTTGCGCTTGGTTTTGAAGTGGTTGCCGGACTCTTCTTTACCAAAGGTCGGAGCGCCGGTTTTGGTCATGGCGCAACGGAAACCAACCGTACGGCTGGATTTGTCTTCTTCGAGGAAACGACGCGTGCCGGGCGAGAGCCAGAAAGCGCGGTCGGCCCAGGAGCCACCTTTAATTACGCGTGCCTTGTCGCTGATCAGCGTGCTGGCGCCGTAGCGGTATTCCACTTCCGACTCTTTATCACCATCGAGGTAGTTGTATACTTCGGGGCGTTTGTAGTTGTCGCGGAGTGCGGTTTGAGTGGTATCGGCAAGTTGATACACCAAACGGCCGAGGCTGTCTTTCGTGATCGGAGCACCTGTTTCAGGGTCGATCGTTTTGTGCATGAACACGTTACCGCGATACGGGTTGAGGTCGTGGTTGTCTACGTCGGAGAGGTCGGAGGAAGTAAGCGGACGGAACAGGTCGGCTGTCCATTCGTTTACGTTACCGGCCATGTTGTACAGACCGTAGTCGTTGGGCCAGAAGGCGCGTACTTCGGAAGGAGTGAACGATTTATCGTTCAGGCTTCCGGCCATACCACCATAGTCACCACCGCTGCGGCGGAAGTTGGCTAACATGTCGCCTTGTGAGCGGTCGCGTTTTTGGTAGCGGGTAGTGTTGCCGTTCCAGGGATAGATACGGCGATCGGAGATCAGCTCGTCTTTGCTGGAAGCGAGGTTACCCACGAGCGAGAGCGCTGCGAATTCCCATTCGGCTTCGGTTGGGAGGCGGTAAGCGGGCAATACGATACCATCTTCGAAGCGTACGCGGCGTTCGCCGCCGGTGCGCAGGTCTTTGAGGTTTTTGCGTGCTGCGGGTTCGTACTGACCAACGAGGTAGGCTTCGGTGTTGAAGTTGTTTTCGTTTTTCTGGTCGGTGGTGAGGTCGATGATACCTTTTTCAACGAGGATCATTTCGTTCACGCGGTCGGTACGCCATTTGCAGAATTCGTTGGCCTGATTCCAGCTGACACCAACTACGGGATAATCGTCGTAGGAGGGGTGGCGGAAGTAAGTTTCTACCAGGGGTTCGTTGTAGGCGAGTTCATCGCGCCAAACGAGTGTGTCCGGGAGTGCGCGGCGTACTACTTCCGGATATTGCTCTCCGAAAGTGTTGGCCAGCCAGTAGAGGTACTCGCGGTAGTCAGTATTGCGTACTTCCGTTTCGTCCATGTAGAACGAAGAAACCGTAACACGGCGAGCGATATTATTCCACTCGTACGTTACGTCCTGATCGGTAAGTCCCATTACAAACGTACCGCCCTCGATCGGAACGAGGTTCGGGCCGGTGGCCTGACCTTCATAGTTAAGTTTTTCAAAGCCTCCCCATTTGGTATCATTGTACTTCCAGCCGGTTGTTGCAGAACGTTCAGTTTTCTTTCCGCAACTTGCCAGAAGCGCCACCATCAGGACAAAGCTTAACCCGTGAATGAGCGTTTTCTTCATCGTATTAAAAAGACAAGTTTAAAAATGAGCAGCAAAGGTAATAATTCAGGTCTTTCAAGTTTTCCCGAAAATTAATTTTAACGACAAAAAATTGTCCTCACTGAAACATTCGAGGACATTCTTTTGTCCGGGATCGCTTATTCCGTTCTCTCAGGCGCTCGCTTTTGTCAAGCAGGATGCCCGTCGTTAGCTCAAAAGTGCCACCAGAACGGCCCGAAAGCCCCGAAATAGTGGCATCATAGCTCAAACCGACCTTCACGACACCCTGTTGAAAACCGACCGTAAGAATGGTGGCATCGGCGTTTCTAAAAGTATGCCGGTACCACGCACCTCCGTAAAAAAATCCGGCACTGACGAACGCACCGACGTTTAATTGACGGTAAGGGCCTTGAGAGACGAATAAAAAGTTCGGTGAGATAAACGACCCTGCCTGATTTTTATTGCCCTTTTTAACATTCAGTTCAAATCCGCCCTGAATGGTGTATCGGATGGGCAGCCCTCGGGAGAGGTTGTCGTTGGTAAGCAGCAGGGCGTCGTTCGGGGTGTTGATATGTTTGAGGCTGAAGCCGGCGTGGAATTTTTCGCCCAGCACGAGCATGCCGGCGCCCATGTCGAGGCGCACCCGGCCGTTCAGTTCGGGGGCGATTTCATCGGTATTGATGGAGATGCCGCCCAGCGCATCGATCTGATCGGGGAAGAGCAGTTTGGACCAGTCGAGGCTATTCTGATAAAAACCGGCTTCCATCCCGAATTTGATGGCCACGTTTTCACGCAGGCGCAGGTTGTAGGCGTACACGCCGTGGAAACGATTGGTTTTGTAAATGCCCTGCCCGGCGTCGTCGCTTTCGATGCTGAAGCCGATACCGCTGTTCAGGCGCAGCAGGGGTTGCTCGTAAAAAAGCCCGAAGGTACGGTAAGCATTGTTGAAGCCCGACCATTGGTTGCGGTAGGCCGCACCCATGCGCGGCGCAATGCCACTGCCCGCAAATGCTGGGTTGAGTTGCAGGGGCGTGGCGTAAAATTGGGAAAAAATCGGATCCTGCGCGTGCAGACAATCCCCAATGCCCATTGCGACTATAATAATAAGGAATAGTTTTCTCATAAGCGCTTTACGTACGTCAAGGCAAACGTAACGGCAAAAGCAACACCTGCGTTGCAAAAAGCAGATTTTTTTTTGATCGGCGGCGACGAAAGTAATATTCAAGCCCGTAAAAAAGGCGTTTCGGCGCTTTTGTGGTTTTTAAATTTAACATCGCCTGCGTGGGCGAGTATGGAAGAAAGCCTTATATTTGCCATCGCATCACTTAATTCCTAACAGCTACCTCCTCCCTGTTGCGTATTTACGACTTGTTTTAGGCCCGATTCGGGCAGTTTATGCTTGCTTTACTTATTAACAGATGCGCGGGTCGCAAATTCCCCCATCCTCATCCCCCAATTGAACCGTGTTCCGTGACTCATGCGTTTCGGTAGCGGGTAATCCGAATCCTGTGCAGGTGCTTTCGGGCGTTTGCGGCAGGCAGACAGTATGTATTATCCATTATGATCACCTTGGAGTATTCCTGTACTCCCAAACATCGAAAAACGAAGCATGAAAAGTTACGCCATTGTCTTTTTGCTGCTGGGTTTCAGCCTCAGCCTCCACGCCCAACAACGCCACTACGTCTCCTCCTCAGCGCTGGGCGCCAACACCGGTAACTCCTGGGCCGACGCTTTCACTGACCTGCATACCGCACTCGCAGCCGCACAGGCGGGTGATGAAATCTGGGTGCAGGCCGGGACGTATAACACCTCCAATACCAACGACCGGAATGTATACTTTCAACTGCCCTCCGGCGTAGCGCTGTACGGCGGTTTTTCGGGCCAGGAAAACAGCCTGAGCGCCCGCGACTGGCAAAATAACCCAACTATTTTTGATGGCAATATCGGCAACCCGGCAGACAGTACCGATAATACATACAATTTACTCTTGTTAGTGACGCCGGATAGTAATACCATCGTAGACGGATTTACTTTTCGGAATGCGGTTGCCAATAAACCCAACTTGCCTCCCGGCGTATTGGGAAATTCCGGCGCTGCGATTTTTATTGATGGCGGAGAAATAGAAGCTTATGCTAAAGTGCAGAATTGTGTTTTTGAAAAAAATACAGCTTTGAGAAGAGGTGGGGCGGTTTTTGCAGCTGGATTTGGCCAAGCTTCTGTCGCTCCGGTATTTGAAAATTGTCATTTTCTGAAAAACAAGGGACTTGACGGAGGCGCAATTGCCAAGATTGGGTCAAGTTGGATAGATATGCCTTATGATTTTATTAATTGTACCTTTGAACAGAATATTGGCCGAAAAGGTGGTGCAATTTTATGGCAGGATAGTGATAAAATAGATGTATTAGATATAAGAGGCTGTAAATTTATTAAAAATGAAAGATTAGATGGAGCTAGTGTGTTACATATATGGGATCTGAAAGTTTTAAATAAAGAAACTATTGTAAATTTCAGTGAATGTAACTTTGATCAAAATCCATATCCTGTAGTTGTTGGAGAAAGTATAATAATTCAAGTGGGTAATTTAAGAGTAAACTTTAATGGTGGTATACTACAAAATGGCAAATATAGACTACACAATGGTGATTTTTGTAATATTTCGGAATTAGAAGGTAAGCTAACTATAAATATGAGAAATTTTATTATTTTAAATGAATTATTCATTCTTAGTCATTCGCAAAATGCAATAAAAAGCGACGAAAGTCGCTTCTCAAACATAGAAATTAAAAATAGTGACTTTAGAGCAACAATTGCCTCAGATCAAATTTACTTATCAAATATAATTTTTGAAACTAGTAATAAATCTGATAAATTTTATATAAGTTCTCTTGGGCAAGCTAATTCACCTTCAAATAGTACCATGATAAATGTTAATGATATGCTTATTCATAGTTATCTAATGTTTATAGAAAATGAAAATATAACATTTGTATCTAATAAAACAAATCTAATTAATTCGACTTTTTGTAACGCTAAAATATTATTTTTGCAAGATAGTACTAATATAAACAACTCGCTCTTTTACAATAGTACTCCTATTTCAACGGGTGCTAATTCGTTAAATGAGTATCGTGTTAACAATTGTCTTTTTTCAACGCCTGACAGTATACATTCACCTAAATGGCAGTTTAGCAACACCCTCTGGTCAACCGACCCACTATTCATCAACCCTACAGGCGGCGATTTTCGCCTCCAAACCTGTTCTCCGGCCATCAACGCCGGCGATAACAGCGTCGTCGCGCCCGGCGCTACGGACCTCGACGGGCGGCCGCGTATCCTCGGCGGTCGGGTGGATATTGGCGCTTATGAACATCCGGGTATTCTGTACGCAGCGCCACCGGAGGCGCAGGGCGCCTGTGTGGGCGCGTACGCAGGGCGGGTGCAGTTCAGTCCGCAGGAGGGCTGTCCGCCGTACAGCTATGCCTGGCAGCGGCCATCGGATGGCAGCAGCGGCACGCGTTTGGACAGTCTCTTGCCCGGCGAATATCTGTTCAGCATCACCGACAGTCGGGGTCAATTACTTATAGATACCATTCTGCTCCCCGAAAGCACGCCGCCTTCAGTGGCTACCATCTCCGCGCCTGCACAATGCGGCAGCAGCGGGGGCAGCATTTCCGTACAACCTTCGGGCGGCACACCGCCTTTTGCCTACAATTGGGCCGACGCGCCGGGGCAGGACACGCCCCTGCGTTTCAACCTCGCACCGGGCGATTACCGCTACACACTCAGCGACGGCGCGGGTTGTCGGGATTCGGCGCTGCTCAATATTGCGGTGCAGGGTTTGCTGCCGCTGAGTTCTTCCGGTACGCCGGTGAGTTGTTATGGCGGTTCGGATGGCACGCTTACCGTTGCGGCCTTGGGTGCGGCGGCGCCGGTGCAGTACAGTTGGGAGCCGGGCGGGGCGAGCACGCCTTCGCTCACGGGCTTGGCAGCGGGCCTTTATGCCCTGAGCGTCAGCGATGCCTGGGGCTGCACCACGAGTATGATGTTTGAGGTGGATGAGCCGGATAGCTTGCAGTTTGATGCGCTGGTGCTGGATGCGACCAACCTCGCGCCATTGGGTGGCAGCATTTTGGTGGATCCAATTACGGGCGGCACACCGCCGTACAACCTCGCCTGGGATAACGGCAGCACGGCCAACCCGCTGCAAAACCTCGCCCCCGGCGAGTACCGGGTTTCGGTGCGCGACAGCAAAAACTGCTTGTCGGAATGGACTTTTGTGGTGGATTTGATCTCCTCGGCGGGCGAGCCACAGGGCCAGGCGCTGCTACTGTTCCCCAATCCGGCGCGGGATATGGTTTATATCCAAGGCGAACTCACGCCGGGTACTTTGCTACAAGTTTTTGATGCGCGGGGGCGTATGGTTAAGGAACTACACTATCAGCCGGGCCAGGGATTGGCAGTTGGCGATCTGGCGGCGGGGATGTATCGAGTGTGGAATGCGGAGGGCGGAATGCGGAATATGCGCTTGGTGATTGTGCGTTGAGCGTTCGCCCTACTCCGCATTCCCCCATATTCCGCATTCCGCACTCCGCTGATACTCCTCGAAGATCAATTTCCCGCAGAATTCGCAGATTGGCTCGCAGATTTCGCAGAATGATTACGCTTGGCTACGCAGATAACATAAAAAAAATCTGCGTGATCTGCGCGTCAATCTGCGAAAATCTGCGGGAAATTGATCTTAAGCGAAGCGCTCCAGTGGTTCATTTCTGGTTTGGTGGCCGGGCCCGGCCGGTGGCCTCAGCATGACAACGCCCCTGATAACTGCTGACTGATAACTGATCTCTATCGTTGCATGCCGGGTTCGGGTTGCAGGTATTTCCCGAAGAGGTTTTCGAGTTCTTCTTCCAGGGCGGTGTCTTTAATTTGACCGGCAGTATTCAGCAGGTTGGCTACGGTGCTGCGGGCGAAATTAAAGTCTTGCTGGTAAGCCTTTTTGAAGTTGGCTGGTTGCGACTCGTAGAAGTTGAACTGTTGTTCTGCTACTTTGGCAATTTCCCGGATTTTGGCAGAGGCTTTTTCGTTGGCGCCGGCGCGGGCGTATACGTCTGCCATGAGCGCTGCGAACTGATCGTAGGTCATATTGAAATTCGGGAACACTTCGAAGTATTTATCCGTCAGGGCAATGGCTTTTTCTTTTTCACCCATTGCGGCCAGTTGGCGGGCGGTACGGATAAAGACCATGCGCTGGGTTTGCAGGCTGGGCATGAAGGAGTTGTCGACGAACTGGCGTTCTTTATCAAAATTACCCCATTTCCACTTCTCCATGATGTTTTTATAGGTCGTCAGCGGATCCACGCGGCCGGCGCCGATGATGCCGCCGAACTGATCCATGGTGCCGCGGCTATCGGTGCGGAAAGGCACTAAGCGCAGGGCCAGACCCTCCATTTGCAGGTAGTCTTCCAGACCGATCAGGCGATCTTCGCGGCAGGTAACAGCCCAGTAGATCGGGCGTTCCCAGATGTTGGAGGCTACAATATCCATGATGGCCAATTGATCTTTGATAATTGCCGGATTTTCTTCATCCAGCGCCAGCTGGAAATGAATGGTGTCGACAACGGCCGAATCAGAAGCACTGATGATGCCGTTTTTGAGGGCAGCATCTTTATCTACGGGGATTGCAATTTTGGAGGTCGGCAAATACGTATCAAAGCCGCGACCGCTGCGGGAGGGCAGCTGATGGTCCTGGGCGAGGAATCCGATTACTTGCTGAATGGTCATTTCCTTATCGCCGGAGGGGGCGTAGTAGGGAATTTGCACCCGTTTGTACCCGCGCATTTTGTCGGCCGGAATGGTCATTTTGATGGCCGGCGAGTTGTTTACCTTGCGGCCCATTTGCTCAATATACCAGTCTACCGCGATCAGGGAGAGGTTAACGACCCGCACGTCGGTGCGGATGCCTTCCACTTCCTGGCAGTACCAGAGCGGGTAGGTGTCGTTATCGCCATAAGTGAAAATAATGGCGTTGGGGGCACAGGACTCGAGGAAGTTCTGCGCGTAGTCGCGGCTGGCAAACTGCTTGGCGCGGCTGTGGTCGTCCCAGTTTTGGGTAACCATCAGCAGGGGCGCTGCCAGACCGATTACGGCTGATACGCCGACGGCAGCGGCAGAAGGTATATTTTTTCGCAACAACTCAAAAATGGCCAAGGCTCCCAACCCTATCCAGATGGTAAAGGTGAAGAAGGAACCGACCAGTACGTAGTCGCGTTCGCGCGGTTCGCTGGGCGGCTGGTTGGAATACAAGATGATGGCGATACCGGTCATGAAGAACATGGCCAGCAGGGCGGTGAACTCGCGCTGGCGGCGCAAGGCATGGAAGAAGAAGCCGAAAAGGCCCAGCAGCAACGGAATACCGTAATATACGTTGCGTGCCTGGTTGTGCTTCTGGTCGTCGGGCAGTTGCGACTGGTTGCCGAGGCGGGCTTCGTCGAGTGGGGTAATGCCGGAGAGCCAGTTGCCGCGTGCGGGGTCGGTATCCATCATGCCTTGTTCGCCGTTTTGGCGGCCCACGAAGTTCCACATGAAGTAGCGGATATACATCCAGTTGAGCTGGTAGCGGAAAAAGAACTTGATGTTATCGCCAAAGGTCAGTTTGGTGCCTTTTTTCTTCCCGATCCAGGTGTAGTAGAGGTCGGGGCGGTTTTGGGTAAAATCGCCCATACGCGGGAAGAAGATCTTGTCTTTAGGGTTGAATTTGTAATCAATTTTTTCATCAACTACCTGATAACGCGGGCCGTCGGGCGTTTGTACCAGGCCGTAGCGCGGCTCGGTGATGACGTCGATTGGGCGCGCGTCGAAGTTGGTGCCCCGGAAAAGCGGACGCTCACCGTACTGCTCACGGTTGAGGTAAGGCAGCAGGCGCATCGCGTCGGAGGGATTATTCATATTGATGGGCGGGTTGGCATTGGCGCGGATGACCACGGTGCCGTACGTCATGTAGGCCACCACAATAAGGCCGAAAGCCACGACAATACGTTGCAGGATGCCGCTTTTCATGGCGCGGGCCAGGAAAAGGCCGCCGCCGATGAGGCCAAAGAAAATCAATGCGACCGGAATGATGCCCGAGTGTACCGGCAAGCCGGAATTGACCATCATTTTATCAAAAGTAGCCCAAAGCCCCGGAATACCGGTAATGATCACTTGCTGAATGATGCCGATAACGATGGCGCCGGCAATAAAAGCCACCACGGCCATAAAGATATTGGCCTTGCGCGCCTTTTTGTAGTAATACAGCATGGCGATGGCCGGAAAGGTCAGCAAGCTGAGCAAGTGTACCCCGATGGAAAGACCGGTGGAGAAAATGGCGAATACCAACCAGCGGTCGCTGTCGGAGGTATCTGGCAAATTATACCATTTCAAAGCTGCCCAGAAGGTCATACCTGTGAAAAAGAGCGACATGGCGTAAACCTCGCCTTCCACTGCGGAGAACCACATGGAGGAAGAAAAGGAGGTAGCCAGACCGGCGATGATACCGGCAATGGCGATGGCAATGGCGCTGCCGCCTTCCGGCTCGGCATCGCGGCCTACTATTGCAAGGCGACCGACGATGGTGGTGCTCCAGCAGGCAAACATGCCGGTGAATGCCGTAGACAGTGCCGAAAGCAGGTTTACTGAATACGCAATGGTGGAAGGGTCATCGGAAACGAGGCTACCCAACCAGGCAAAAAGACGGCCTACAATAAGAAAGACCGGTGCGCCGGGTGGGTGTACCACCTGAAGTTTGTAGGCGCCGGAGACGAATTCACCGCAGTCCCAAAGACTGCCGGTGGGTTGGGCCGCAGCGCCCAACACGATGGCTGCGACGATAAAAGTGATCCAACCTGCGATGTTATTCAGTGCTTTAAATTGCATAAAGGGTATTTTTAACCGCGCAAAACTAACAATTTTCACCGCGCTGTATTTTTAAGCGGGCAGTTTTTAAGGTTAAATTCTGTCTTTCTCCGGCAAACAACCATAAATGCGCATAAATAGCACTACCTTTGCGCCCTTTAATCCCTCTTCAAATTAAATTTTTATGGCCTCCGAGCAAAATTTTGTCGACTACGTTAAGATTCTCTTCCGCTCCGGTAAAGGCGGGGCAGGAAGTGTGCATTTCTACCGCGGCCCTACCAATCCAAAGGGCGGACCCGACGGTGGCGATGGTGGCCGCGGCGGTCATATTTACCTGAAAGCCGATCCCAATGAGTGGACGCTGCTGTCGCTCAAGTACACCAAACATATCTACGCCAAAGACGGGCAAGGCGGCAAGGGTGGCCTGAAAACCGGCTCCGATGGCGACGATATCATCGTGCGCGTACCCATGGGTACGGTTGCGCGCGACGCCGAAACGGGTGAAGTATTACTCGAAATCACGCACCGCGATGATAAAAAGGTGCTGCTGCCCGGCGGCCGTGGCGGTAAAGGCAATAACTTCTTTAAGTCTTCCACCCACCAGACGCCCCGCTACGCACAGCCCGGCGAATCCAGCATCGAAGCCTGGATTATCCTGGAACTCAAGGTGCTGGCCGACGTGGGCCTGGTCGGGTTTCCCAATGCCGGAAAAAGTACACTGCTCAGCGCCGTAACCGCTGCCAAACCTAAAATCGGCGACTACCCCTTCACCACCCTGACCCCCCAGTTGGGTATCGTCAGCCCGCGCGACGGCCAGTCGTTTATCATGGCCGACATTCCGGGCATCATCGAAGGCGCCCATGAAGGCCGCGGATTAGGGCATCGCTTCCTGCGCCATATCGAGCGCAACAGCGTGCTGCTCTTTATGATTCCCGCCGATACCGAGCGAAGCATCAAAGACGAATTTGATATTTTATTTAATGAGCTACAGGAGTTCAATCCCGAACTTTTGGATAAACCGCGCCTGCTGGCCATTACCAAATCCGATCTGATTGACGAAGATCTGGAAAAAATGCTGCGCGAAACCTTGCCGGAAGGGATTGAAGTGATTTTCATTTCGGCGCTGACCAATAAAAACCTGCAGGCACTCAAAAACAAGCTCTGGGATATGCTCACTGAAGACGACCAGCGCTGGACACACGAAGGCCGTAAAACCGAAGAAAACATCGACTGGGACGCCATGCGCAAGCCCAAAGTGCAGGAAGCCGAGGCAGAGCCGGTCGATTGGGAGCTGCTGGGCGAAGAATTTGAGGAGGAGTGATTTTTTAAATTTTTGATTTTGAATGCTTGATTACGGATCGTTTTATTCAAAATCTAATTTTAGGTTAATGTTTTGCTGGTGCCCATGATAAAACGGCCGCCCGGCACGGGGGGCACGCAGAAACTTTGGGGGCTGTCGGGCAAAGACATACGTTACAAGGCCTTCCGCAACCTTGCCTTCCTCCGCCGGCGCGAGCTTCCACCTCGTGCCCACTATCCGTCGGGTTCTACCCGACATTATAACATACTACGCTGATAGAGCGCCGTAAATCAAGCATTGCCATTGGCCTGTTGCCGGGTTGTCGGGTCTGAACCCGACAGATCGGAGGCACGAAGTGGAACTTCGCGCCAGCGGGCGGTTTTGAGGGGTTTTACTGCTTGCTTTTCGACCTAACAATCTCTTTTCCCCAACCGTCAGGTATGATACCGTGTTGGCGCATCCATTCCAATGCTGCATCCAGTTGACGGGCATATTGCGCTTTTGAAGTATCCCATTGTAGAAAATCCTGTTTCAGCAGTGCATCTTCCACTATTTCATTTCTGATCAGGCGATTGTTCCAAACGGCATACAGCGTAGAAATGATTTCCGCATATGCATAATTGGACGTCTGAAACAGTTGGATAAAATCCGAAATACTGGCTTTTAATGTTGCAGATAAATGTTCCGCCTCACGCAGGGACTCTGAATGGTCTTCGGCAGCCTTGATAAGCTGTAATTGCCCTCTTTCTTCAAATTTATACCATTTTGCCGCAGTAGTTTCCAGCCAGAAGGATTTGGTAAAATATCCGTCGTAAGGGCCTGCGGCATGTATATAGTACTTCTGGTCGCAGTCCTCTTTCACGATATGATGCTCAACCAAATGAAGCAGTTTTTCAAATTTGGTTTTGCCAAAAGTACGATCGCTCAGCGACTGATTGGTGATAAACACTGCCAGCGCTTTCCTGCGCGCCTGTTTTGCGGCGAGTTCCGTTTTAGTCGTTTGATAGGTCGTTTTTGCCTCTGCTACCATAGCCATTCCAGGCATCCTGACCTGATATTCCCGCTCCGCTACCCCCTGTGTCTGCACTTGCACCTGGCCATTCATCAGCATCGGCAATAACCAATCGCGTAGCGCTGTGAGTTGTTGGTTTTGTTGTAAGTTAGTTTGCTTTTTCACTTCTAAGGCCTGCGCAAAATTGTAGTATTGCGCTACAACTTTAATTGGTGGATAAACTATGCTATAAGAGTTTATAAAAGAATCAAAAAGGAAGTTTTTTATACCACTTGTTTTCCCCTCAAAGCCAAAAAACACACCTGCATCATACAAGCGTTGCCATTCTTGCTGGAAGTTGAATATATACTTGTGATCCTTAATTGAAACTGCTTTACAAAAGTTAGAGCAAACTATTTCTGTATCAAATCTTTCAAAAGTTTGATCTGTAAGCAGCGCAATTCGTGCTGTTGATTGCGTAGGGCTACCTCCCGAAATTTCGATAATGAAATCATTTGGCTTAAGCGTTTTTATCATATTGTTTTTTAATATAAATCGTTCTGGTGCATACACTCCACCTTTCCCATTCAGACCATTGATATCTGCACCTCTAATACAGAAAACCCTTTCGGTGTAGTTTCCCTCGCGAGTATCTTTACCCCAGTCACCCGCTTTAGTCTCTTTAATCCATTTACTAAATCTCCTCACCTCCCAACCCTCCGGGATTTCCCGTTTCAGGGTTTCATTATATACCATTTTACCTCCGGACGACTTGTATGGTCGTCCTTCGGCATCGGGAAAGTCAAACTGCACAAACCAATAGTCATACAGGGTTTTAGCCATTTGCTCCAGCTCCGCGTTGATCTTGTTGTTTAACTCTATTTTATCGTCCAAGGCTGAGAGCACGGCGGCGATTTTTTGTTGGGTTGGCAAACTAGGAAATTCAAATTTTATGTTACCTATATCTTTAGGATTTATAGAAGGATATGCAGATACTGAGTTTTCTGCAATTGCTTGTAAATATTGCGTGATTGATTTTTGAGTTAATTTATAATATAAATATTTTGCGTTGATGTTTTTATTGAAAACATCAATTGTAATAAATCCAGTAGACACAATTAAGTTTTGAGTATTTATCTTTTCGTTTTCGATTATTCCAAAATGCTCTTGATTAGGTCGCACTGTTGAATATAATATTGTATTATTTGTTACTTTTCTTTTAGCTCTGCTAGGAAAGTTTTTCTCTAAAAGTACTAAATTAACGATCCTGTTTTTCCATAAATTACCTGTGTCTAGATAGTTTATAAATTTAAATTCTTCATTGGCGGTTAAACTACTTTTGTTTAACATTGCTATTTCATTTATAGCATAAACATTATTCATTTCACTCTGCATTGTGTGTTCGTGATCATTGTTGGAAAGTTGTCGCTTGTGTGTTCAACTGAGACCTGTGGCTAAGTTTTCTTGTAGCGTGCAGTAAGTACATCCTGCTTCCCTTACACCATTTTCAAGTTTTTCAGATGCTCCAGAATTTGCTGGTCGAGTTGCCGGCTTTCATGGAAGAGTGCATTCAGTCGTTCTTCAAAACCGTTCATAGTTGCGGTGAATGTTTCGGGGCTGATGTCGACGTAGGTTATTTTGACCTCAAAATATTGTCCTGCCGAGAAGGAGTAGTTTTTGGCTTTGATGTCTTCGGCCGTAACCACTACGCTCAGGTCTTCAACTGCCTGTCGCTGGTTGAAGGTTTCCACAATGCGCTGTTCTTCGTCTTTGGTCAGCACGGTGCGCTGGTTTTTTCCTTCCTTGACGGTTTCGCCCAATTTGCCGGCATCCATGAGTACAATTTGGCTGCTATTGGCCTGTTTGTCGAGAAAAAGCACTGAAACATTGGTACCGGTGCTGGCAAAAATATTGCTGGGCATACTGACTACACCGCGCAGCCAGCCCTTGTCTACGATGCGTTCGCGTATCTTTTTTTCGATGCCGCTTTGCGCGGTGATAAAGCCCGTGGGCACTACAATGGCTGCTTTTCCGGTATCGTTGAGGCTGTACATAATGTGCTGGATAAAGAGCAGATAAATAGCCATTTTATCCTTGTCCTTATTGGGCACATTGGGAATGCCTGCGAAAAAGCGCTCTCTGAAGCTATCTTTTTCGAGGTCTTTCCTGTAGTCGGAGAAGTCCAGCTTGAACGGCGGGTTAGAGACGATGTAATCAAATTTCTGTTTTTCCAGGTAATAGGGTTGTTGAATCGTATTGGTTTTGATCACATTGGGTATGCTGTGCGTCAGGTTATTCAGGATCAGGTTGAGGCGCAGCATGGTACTCGACTTTTGCGAGATGTCTTCCGAGTAAATGGTACATTTATCTTCTCCGATCTGGTGGGCCAGCGACATTAAGAGAGAGCCTGAACCGACCGAGGGGTCATAGCAGCGCACTTGTTTAACGTTTTTATCCGGCACCAGAATATTGGCAATAATCCGGGATACGGCATTTGGTGTATAGTATTCGGCGTATTTGCCGCCGGAGTCGGAGTTGTAGTCTTTGATGAGGTATTCAAAGATGTCTTTGAAGAAGTCGTATTTTTCGTCGAAATAATCTTCAAAACTTTGTTCGAAGCTAAACTCAAAGAGCTTGTTGACCAGGGCGCGGCAAAAATCGTCGCGTTGGGAAAGGTCAGTTATGAAGGTGCTTAGGTCGTCGAACAGTTTGTCCTTGGCGCCGGAAAAAGATTTAATCGAAAACACATCGGCATTATCATTGCTGATACTGCGCAGGGTATCGTCGAAGGTTTTAGCAAATTCAGGGGTGTTTTGAATATTAAACAAATGTGCAATTTGCTGGTGTGGTTTTAATCGGGGTACATTTTCATCCAATAAATCCATAAGCAACTCATAACCAACGTTTTCACCTTCTTTTTCTTTGGTTTTTTTGACTTCAAATTGGAATTTATCGTTGAGAAATTTATATAAGAATACCTGTGAAATAATTTTAAACTCGTTGCCATCGTTGCCCAAACCGTAGTTGGCGCAAACGCTTTTAAGGTTATCAATGAGTGTTTTAGTTTTGGAAGTGTAGGTGATATCGTGTGTCATGCGTCAGGCTCTGGTAGTGTGGTATTGTTGAAAATACTCTTTGGCGATCAGGGTGCTGATGTTTTGTCGGGTTTGGGTATCCAGTTCAATTTTTTCTTGCATCACGAACTGTTGTGTGACCAGCTTGATCAAAAAGCGATCAAAGAGGGCTTCATTTTTCATGAAATCCTCCTGGCCTTCCAGTTTGCTGTCTACGTCATTTTTCACCTGCATGAGGGCGCGGTGGAGTTGCATTTCTTTTGCGCTGAGCATATTTTTTTCAATCAGGCGCTTGTGGATGCGGGCGTATTTTTCGTCATTATTGTACTTGGCGTTGAGTAGGGTGTTTTTGCGGTTTAGCTCTTTGGCCTGGTCGTAAATTTTGCGGAGTAGGTGCATATTTTCGACCATATCAACCTGAGAGGTTTCCGAGAGGTTTTTCTTTCTGAAAATACGCTCCAGGGCCTCTTTCAGGGAGATAAAGGCCGGATCGCCCTGGTCAATATTCTGTTGCAGTGCTTCGCGGGTTTTACGGAGTTGATCTTTGTACTCATCTGCCAATTTGAGCTCTTCTTCTCCTATTTTTATGAATTGGAAAACGATGTCTTCGAGAGCCGTGTTCAGCAGGTTTTGGGTGGCCTCTTCATTGCCGATACTTTCAACGAAGTTGAGGTTGTCCAATCGGTTTTGAGCCTCTGAGAGCAGGCGATTGAGTATGTCAAAGTCTACCAGTTCGCCAAGACCTTCATAGCCATTGATGGCGATGATATTTTTGAGCTCTTTGGCGGTACGCAGGGCTTTAATAAGGCGCAGAAGCTCCTTTTTATCGGTAAGTTGGGCAATTTGTTGGGAAAACAGTTCCCGGTTTTCTGTGTCGTAATGGAAAAGTGTATCCTTGATTTCTTCGATTTCGGCTCTGATTTCGGCTTCGGATTTGAAGAGGTGAGAATACATCTCCATTTCATCGCCGAGTTGTTCCTGCAACTCCTGAAAATAAAGCTGGTTGGTTCTGTCGAACGCTTTGGAAATATCGGCAAAGTCAACGACGTAGCCGTATTGATATTTTTTATAAGGCCGGTTGACGCGGGTTAGGGTTTGCAGCAGGTTATGATCCTGAATAACCCGAGCCAGGTATAATTTTTTCAGGCGCTTGGCATCAAAGCCAGTGAGGAGCATATTATAGACGAACAGGACATCTATTTTGCCGGCTTTGTACGCTTTGATAAGTTCCTTTCGGATGGCCTTGTCATTTTCATCATGCAGGATAAGGGCTGCGCTGAGTTGTTGCTTTTTACGTTTGCTGTAGGGTAGTGAAGGTTCGGCTGCAAGAGATAGCTTTTCAGCCTCGGTTTGCTGTATGCCAAATTGTTCTTCAAACAACTCAAACAATATTTTGGCTTGTTTAGAGCTGTCGCAGACCACCATAGCACCAAGGGTTTCATCTTGCCAATGATCCCGGAATGCCTGTAAATCTTTGGTGATATAATCCAGCAGTCCTTGGGCGAATCGGCGATCGGCATATACATCGGAGGCTTTGATATCGCTTTTCAGCACTTTAATCTGCTCCATAACCTCCTTCATTTCCATTTTGAAGCTGCCCTCAATTTCTTCGCGAATTAATCGGAGGGTGTAGCCGTCGGCGATGGAGCGATTGTAATAGTACTTGTGAATATAGTTGCCGAAAAGTAATTTGGAATCAAACTCTTTGGCGACTTCTTTAAGCAACGGGGTTCCTGTGAGGGCGATTTTTATGGCGTTCTTATCTGAATTGATCAGATTTGCAAGGTAGTTTCCTTTCGGATTATAGCTTCTGTGGGCTTCATCGAGGAAATAAATCCGCTGGGTATTGAGGTCGTAATCCAGGTTTGGAGCGATTGAGGCATCCGAACTGAATTTTTGAATATTCACGACTGTAATTTCTGCTTGTCCGCTATCATTATGAATCGCTCCAATCACTTTTAGGTCTTGGATAAATTCTTGTCGGGAGGTAACTTGTTTCACTTTCAGCCCCCGGTTAGCAAATTCCGTTGAAGCCTGAATCATCAGGTCAATTCGATCAACGATAAAGTAAAACTTGGGGATGGTATTTTGTTTTTGGTAATAGTCGGTAAGGTACTTGACGTTATAGTAGGCCAGAGCTGTTTTGCCGGAGCCTTGCGTATGCCAGATAATTCCTTTTTGTTTACCTTCATTAAGTTTTGAGGCAATAGCCAAGGTAGCAAAAATCTGCGGATAACGCATGATGTGTTTTTGCAGGCCACTTTCTTCCTCTACATAGGCCAACGCATAGCGCAAGATAAAAGCAAGTCGTTCCCTGCTGAACAAAGAAGTAAGGATTCGATGCGTAGGCGTGTATTCTGATTTGTTGGTTGCAAATTCCGGGCTATGCTTGATGACCAGCAGATTATTGTCTTTGAGCAGGGCATTTTCCTGTTCTTCGGTGAGGGGGAGTAGTCTTTGCCTGACCGGGTAGTCCTCGTCTTCTCTGAAATAGTTGAAATGCAAGTCGGCATAAGCTGATGTAGCATAAAATGCGCCAAACACAGGTTCTACAACACCATCTTCATACTCCATGTTGTTGGAAAAAACCATTAACTGTGTGATGTTGGCGAATTTTCGGAAGTGCTTATTTTTGAACCGAGCATTGATGCGCTTCCGTTCTGCCAGCACACCTTCTTTGTTGTGCGGCTTTTTCACTTCTACAAAAGCCAATGGCATCCCATTAATCAGAATCGTAATATCTGGTCTGAACTCCTCGTCGTTGCTTTGGCAGGTCAGTTCGGTGGTTACATGAAAGCTGTTATTACTAAAATTTTGAAAATCAATAAGTTTTATGCCATAACTTGCCGTTAGTCGCTGGTAGAATTTTCGACCAAGGTCTTCGTAATCCAGTTCCAGGCTTACTTCATCAAGAAGTCGTAGGATCTCCTCGGAAGAAACTGTCGGATTAAGACGCCGAAGGCTTTCGAGAAAAATATCTTCAAAAATATTGGTGTCTAATCGTCGTGTTTGCCTGAATAGAGGGACATACTGGTAGCCGAGCTTCATCAAATGAAGCAAAGCCGGAATTTTCACCCTTGCGTTTTCATTAAACATCATATTAAATAAAATTACAATGAAAGTATTTTACCAACCGACGGATTCGTTGAAATTTTGGGGCGGCAAATATAGTATTTTCCATACCTGCTGTTGCTTCAAATGAAACAAGATTGGCGTGTGGCTGTCATTCTGTGTTTTCTTAATGAAAGATTTACAGGAGAGTCCAGAATCGCCGACAGTGGCATTATGGGGCTACTCACAGGCGTGGCTCTTGTATTGCCGGGAGTTGCTTTTTAAGGAAGTTGGCGAGATGTCCGAGCTATTATCTGGGCTCTCGCTGTCGCAAAGCCCCCTCGCGTCTCAGCTCCGCCGGCGCGAGCTTCCACCTCGTGCCCGCTATCCGTCGGGTAGAACCCGACATTATAAATAAGATACTACGCTGATAAAGTGCCGTAAATCAAGCATTGCCATTGGCCTGTTGCCGGGTTGTCGGGTCTGAACCCGACAGATCGGAGGCACAAAGTGGAACTTCGCGCCAGCTGTTGGAACTTCGCGCCAGCGAGACAAAGATATACCTCACAACGCCTTCCGCAACCGCGCCACCGGAATATTCAACTGCTCCCGGTACTTGGCCACCGTGCGGCGCGCAATGTTGTAGCCGCTTTTCATCAGCAGGGATTTGAGCTTTTCGTCGGACAACGGGCGGCGTTTGTTTTCCTCGCCGACGAGGTCGGAGAGGATTTTCTTTACTTCGAGGGTGGAGACTTCCTCGCCATCCTGCGTGGAGAGGCTTTCGGAGAAGAATTCTTTGAGGCGTTTGGTGCCAAACTCCGTTTGTACGTATTTGGAATTGGCCACCCGCGAGACGGTGGAGATGTCGAGCCCCGTCACGTCGGCGATGTCTTTGAGGATCATCGGGCGGATTTTCTTCTGGTCGCCGGTATAAAAAAACTCGCGTTGTTGTTCTAGGATGGCCTGCATGGTGAGCAGCATGGTTTGCTGCCGTTGTTTGATGGCGTCGATGAACCAGCGGGCGCTGTCAATTTTCTGTTTGATGAATAAAACGGCCTCTTTTTCCTTGCGCGAGGGGCGTTTGCCGTTGCGGCCAGCGTGAAAGGCGCGCAGCATGTCGCGGTATTGGTCGTTGATGCGCAGGTCGGGGGCGTTGCGGGAGTTGAGAGAGAGTTCGAGCTCGCCGTCGCGGTTGGTGATGATGTAATCGGGCACCACGTAGTTGAGGGCGCGATCGGAGCGGGAGGCGAAGCCGGAGCCGGGTTTGGGGTTGAGTTTCAGCACTTCGTTGATGGCGTCTTTGAGTTCGTCTTCATCCACATTGAGCTGACGGCAGAGTTTGGGGTAGTGTTTTTTGGTAAACTCGTCGAAGTGCTGATCGATGATGCGGATGGCCACCTGCACGGCAAAACGCTCGTCGAGGGAGAGTTCTTCGTCCTGGCGCAGGCGGTGGCGCAGTTGGAGCAGGAGGCATTCCTGGAGGTCGCGGGCGCCGGTGCCGGGCGGGTCGAAGGTCTGGATTTTGGCGAGGAGCTGGAGTATTTCGCGTTCGTTAGTGCTGATGTTCTGGCTGAAGAGCAGGTCGTCTACCATGGCGTTGATGTCGCGGCGGAGGTAGCCGTCGTCGTCAATGGAGCCGATGATTTGCATGGCCACGGCGTGTTCGCGTTCGTTGTGGAGTTCGAGCAGGCCGAGTTGTTGTTCGAGGTATTCGTGGAAGGTGCTTTCAAAGGCGAGCGGTATGGTTTTTTCGTCTTCATCGCCGCCGTATTCGTCGCCCCGGGTTTTGTAGGTTGCGGGGTCGTCTTCGATAAAATTGATGAGGTAGTCGTCGAGTTCCACACCGTCGTCGCGGAGGCTGATGGTGTCTTCATCGTCGCCGTAGTCGTCGTCGGGGCTATCGGCGCCGGTTTCGGTATCGCTGTCGTTGTTATCGTTGCGTTCGTTGGCGTTTTCCTTTTGGTCGCGTTCAAAGAAGGCGGCATCGTCGGTATCAAAATCCTGATTACCAACCACTTCGAGGTCGGCCGGATCATCGCCTTCGTCGAGGGCCGGATTAATTTCGAGTTCTTCCTGGATGCGTTGTTCGAGGTTGGCCGTCGGAATTTGCAGCAGTTTCATCAGTTGAATCTGCTGTGGCGAGAGCTTTTGCTGGAGCTTCTGCGCAAGGGTCTGTTTTGGTCCGAATGTTGCCATCAATAAAAACGGGATGTTGCCGTGTAGCGGCTGCCCGATGGGATTTGGATTAAGAAAAATTGGTTCAAAAAGGCTTGGGCTTAAAGCGCCCTATCAAATGAAGGGCCAAATTTATCGGATTGCTGTTTACGGCGCAAGAAAATTTTATCCACATCGTATGTTAAAGTTTTTATGATATTGATTTTTAAATAGTTATAAAAATTTTGCACAAATGCGACAAAATGTATATTTATTTATTTTTTTTATTAATATTAAATAAAAGTATAAAACAATCAGCACCGTATACGTTATGCGATCTACAACAAGCACCGGAACGTGAAAAGCATAAGTTCGACATACGCATTTTACTTTGCATCTGTATTTTTATGGTTCATTGCTTGCAAGCATAGCCCCAAAAATGCAGCCCTGCCCGCAGCGGCTCCTGCTACCGACCCGCAGGATACTGTAGTGGCAGATATAATGCCCGCAGACTTGCGTTTTCGATCTGTTTTTATTCCCGGCGACACCTTGAGCAGCCAGGCGGCACTTATGGCGCTTTTCCCCGGTACGTATCACCGTTTTTATAAGGAATGGGAAATTGATGCCAGCATCTGGACCTGCCATGCCTGTAAGGACTTGCTCCGGTATCCCTGGCATGAAGATGGTGGCGGCGTTCAAATGCGGACGTTCCCGTCAAAACTCCGGCAATTTACAAGTGTTGCCGGTCAGTTGAAGTCAATGGAAAACGACAGCACCTGCATCTTTGTCTTTTTTTCCACAACCGATCAGTTCCCGCCAATTGGTCGCACCAATTCTGCTTTTCTCGGCATCGGAATGTTCTTGAAAAAAGATGGCGGTTGGGCACTTCATCGCTTTTCACCAGCGGTTTACTGTGGCGGAACATTCGCAACAGCACATGCTCCACAACAATTTTTGCCGCCACTGCTTCTTTTGCAGGGGGGCAATGCCAATGCTGCCGGCGGCACACATCAATACGACGATTTACATGTATTTGCACCCGATAATGATGGCTGGAAAGAGGTGCTGTTTGAACCTGATGCTTTTTGCACGACGATGCTGGACGACCCCGGTCTTACCCGTTGGCAGACCCAACTGCAATTATCTGCCGGTAAAAACAAGCTCCCGGATATTACGCTCAATACCCGTATCTATCTTGATCGGAGTGATGATAATTATGGTGCATGGCAGCAAAAACAAAACCACTGGTGGCATCTTTTGCCGGATAATGCAGACCGGGATTCTTTGCTGATTACTCGTCGGTTTACGTTTAAAAAAGGAATGTACCGTTTTAGAAATTACCGGATTTTGGAGTAAGCACAACCAGATTTGACAACTTTTTAAAAGTTGTCAAATCTCCATTTCGCTGAGCGGTTTCGATGATAATTGATTGATTGTCAAGTATTAATCTCAATGCAAAAATTGTGCTTCATTAGTAGCGGAGTGAAGCATCTGGCCGGAAGTTGCCACTAAACCGGTACTGAACCCTTGGAGCGTGTCGCCGAAGATCAATTTCCCGCAGAATTCGCAGATTGACGCGCAGATCGCGCAGATTTTTTTATGTCAACTGTGCACTCAGGCGCATTAGTTCTGCGAATTCTGCGCGTCAATCTGCGAGTTCTGCGGGAAATAAAACAATACCTAACCAGACTATTAATATCCATAAAATTCCTGATTTGGCGCTTAAAACACTTGCTTATCTTTGGCCGCACGAAAATCAACTTCCAAACATGCAAAATCCTGTATTGTTCGGTTTTATCCTGCTCTATTTAGCCTTCACGATCGCCATCGCCTGGTGGGCCTCGCGGCGGGTAAAAAGCACGGCCGACTTTGTGGTGGCGGGCAAAAGCCTGCCCCTGTTTATGGCCTCCTGCGCCTTGTTTGCCACCTGGTTCGGCTCCGAAACGGTCATGGGCGCTTCCTCGGAATTTGTACAAAACGGCGTTTTAGGCATCATTGAAGATCCCTTCGGCGCAGCGCTTTGCCTCCTGCTGGCCGGCCTGCTCATCGCCCGGCCCCTGTACAACCGCAACCTGCTCACGTTCAGCGATTTTTACCGGCAACGTTTCAATAAAACCTCCGAAATCGTATCGGCGGTAGTGATGGTACCCTCGTATTTCAGCTGGATCGCAGCGCAGTTGGTCGCGCTGGCCATCATCCTGCAATCGGTCTCCGGCCTCGACCGCAGCTGGGGCGTGCTGATTTGTACGAGTATGGTATTGTTTTACACCTATATCGGCGGCATGTGGTCGGTTACGGTAACAGATTTTGTACAAACCATCGTCATTATTGTAGGGCTTGTTATCCTGACGGTCGTGATGCTGATGCGCGTGGGCGGTTTCGGAAAAATGGTGGAAGCGGCGCCACCCAATTTTTTTCAATTTTTACCGGAGGCCAAACCTGTCCCGATGATACATTGGTTTGCCGCCTGGATGACCATCGGACTGGGCAGCCTGCCCCAGCAGGATGTATTTCAACGTGTGATGGCGGCCCGCGACCTGCGCACTTCGCTGCGCGCCTGTTATATTTCTTCGGGTATGTACCTCACGGTGGCGGCCATGCCCCTGATTATTGCGTTTTGCGGCCGTATTTTGTACCCCGATGCGCTGGCCGGCGATACCCAGATGATGCTGCCGCGTATGGTGCAGCAGCATTTTGGCATCGGCATGCAGGTGGTATTTTTCGGCGCGTTGCTTTCGGCGGTGCTCAGTACCTGTAGCGGCGCTTTGCTGGCGCCGGCTACGGTGATCGGAGAAAACCTGATTAAGCCTTTATATAAAGACCTGACAGACAAACAATTGCTGCGTATCATGCGGCTCTCACTTGTCGGCGTAGCTATTGTGACGGGCGCTATGGCGGCCATGCGCAACGACATTTACGAACTGGTGGGCGAGTCATCAGCCTTTAGTTTGGTCTCCTTGTTTGTGCCGCTCATTGCGGGTTTGTACTGGAAACGCGCTTCTTCGATGGGCGCTGTTTTGTCCATGCTCGTCGGCCTGGGCGCCTGGTTTGTGGCCATGTGGCTGCTGCCCGATGAGGAGGCGCTGGCGCAAATGCCCGATGCCTCGGTCTGGCTCCATATTCCGGCCATGTTGTACGGACTGGGCGCCAGTTTCGTGGCCATGTGGGCAGGCTCGATGATTTGGCCGCGGCGGCAAGAAGGAAAGGCGGATGCGGCTGAAAATTATGCTTAGCGGCCGATGAATCAATTTCCGAACAGGCGCTAAATCCGCCCGATTCAGGGTATCTTTGCGGCCCATCTGCTATTGATCGGGTGGGCTGAATAGAATGACACGAAAACCTGTCCTGCTCGATTGGATTGCCCTTATAGCTTTGGCTTTGGTTTGGGGCGCCTCTTTCATTTTCATAAAACGTTCGGTAAAAGTTTTTGAGCCGGCACAAATGGCCATGTGGCGCATGGTGCTGGCCATGCTGGTGTATATGCCGATTGCGGCGGCTTACTGGTCGAAGATCGACTGGAAGCGCTGGCGGCCCTTAGTGGTTGTGGCGTTTTGCGGTTCGGCCATTCCGAATTACTTTTTTGCGATCGCGCAGCAGCATGTCAACAGCAGTCTTGCCGGAGTACTCAATTCGCTCACGCCACTGTTTACCCTGGTGTTGGGTGTGGCATTTTTCCAGATGAAGGCCACCTGGTACAAGGCGCTCGGCGTCAGTTTGGGTTTGGTGGGCGCTGCTGTTTTAATTTTGCATAATGGCAGTGGCGTCAATGGGGAAAGCTCCTTCTGGTTTGCGGCCTTGTGTGTACTGGCTACGGTTTGCTATGCGGTAAATGCCAATGTGGTGGGGCGCTACCTGCGCGATTTGCCACCGGCAGCCATTGCGTCGGCAGCATTTATGATAACCGGCTGGCTATTTGTCATCGGACTTTTTGCCACCGGCGGCTGGGGGCGTATCTGGGAGCCGGGCGGAATGCTTGGGCTGGGTTATGTTTTTTACCTCGCGGCCATCGGAACGGTGGCGGGTTCTATCGGATATTTTTGGCTGATGCAGCGCACTTCACCGCTATTTGCTACATCCGTGACTTATTTATTGCCCATTTCGGCCATTTTGATCGGTATTTTTGACGGCGAGCAGGTTCAACTCTGGGACTACCTCGGCACCGGAATCATACTCACCGGACTTTACCTTGCGCAGAAATAATTTTGAATGCTTGATTTTTAATTTTGGATGCTTAATTTTGAATGCTTGATTAATTGTTGATAATCAAATATTTGCGAAGCAAATAAAAGATAATTCAAAATTAAAAATCAAGCATCCAAAATCCAGGATTAAGCATCAATGTTTCAGGATGAAGAACGCCTGTTTTCTGAAAATTGGATTGATCCTGCTGTTGCCTGTTTTTTTATCGGCACAGCATGACGTGCCCGATACGCTCCGGCCGGTGCTGCGCCTTGCGGTTCAGGCCCGTTATGCGGAGGCCGATCAGCTGTCGAATGTATACCTCATCAGTGTACAAAATACGGTGGAAAAATACGACAGCAGCGGGCGTTTGCTGACGCGTTACAGCAATAACCGCCTCGGTCGGGCCGAGCGCCTTGATGCCTCCAATCCCTTGAAAATACTGGTTTGGTATCCCGATTTCCAGACCTTGGTCTGGCTGGATCGCAACCTCACCGAACTCGGTATTTTATCTTTATCAGAAGCCGGTTTTGGAATGCCGTCGGCCATTGCAGCAGCTTCCGATGGCAACCTCTGGCTTTACGACGAAAGCCAGTTCCGGCTCCTGAAAGTATCGCCGGAAGGAAAAATATTAGTTGAAAGTCAGGATTTTAACCTGCTTTTTCCCAAAATCACCCGCGTAGTGGCGATAAAGGAAAGTCCGGCAGAAATTACAGCTGCCGGCGCACAGGGCAATGAGGTGTTCCTGATGACGGAGCGCGAAGGCATACAGCGCTTTAATATTTTTGGCGCCTACATCGGGCTTTGGCAGCCGCACAATGCGACGTTGCTCGATTTTTCCCCGGCACTTAAACTGTTGCTTTTTGAAGGCGGGCGCATGGAGCAGACCCGTTCGGGTGGTTTTGAAAAAGAAACGCCGGGCTATGTGTTGCCACATCTGCCCGGCGATCAGTATTTTTTACATGCCGGCGGCATTTCCCTGCTGCGCAAAAAACAGGTGCAGGTTTTTAAAACTGCCAGCAACATGCGCGAGTAGTTAAGCCGCTGCGCTACCCTTTTTTTTCAAATAAAACATGCCGCCCAAACCCACAACAAACAAGCTGATTGCAATCAATTGCGCTTGCGACAAGCTCATGCCGAATACCTCGTATTGTACGTTGACGCGAATAAATTCAATCATAAAACGCTCTACCGCAATCAGGCTGAGGTAGAGGAAAAAGATCATGCCCGGCTGCGCAAAACGGCGGCGCAAAGCCCAGAGGATGGCAAAAATGACGGCCATCATCATGATTTCGTACAGGGGTGTCGGAAAAACAGGCTGCTCCAGCATAAACGGGTAACGCCCGCTGAAGCCTTCCATGCGGATGGCAGTCATTGCATCAATTTTCATGGCCGGGCCGGTATGCATGGTTGCATCGCCCAGCACCGTGTGCGGGTACTGATAGCTCCAGAGCCAGTCGGGCAAAAAAGACATCCAGCCGGGTTTGGGCGCGGTGTTGGCAATACCCCAGTCGCCGTCGCCCGACAACTGACAGCCCACACGTCCCAGGCCGTAGCCAGCCACCAGTGCCGGCGCTACCGCGTCGGCAGAGGGCAGGAAAGGAATTTTTTTGCGCCATTGATACCAAACCACAGCAACGAAGCCAAGGATAAGGCCGCCGAAGAAGGCCAATCCGCCGCCGGAAAACAGCATACCAATCGGATCCTGGATAAAGTCGTCCCAGTTGTCAAAAAGATCAAACAGTTTGGCGCCGGCTACGCCGCCGATGGCTGCCCAGACCGTAAATTCGCTGATGCGGTGGTGTGGCCAGAAATTAACATTTTTTTCAATTGGCTCGGGCAGTGCTTTGCGCCGGGCATCCCAAAAAGCAAGACCGCCAAGCAGCAAGGCGCCCAATAATCCATAAGCCCAGTGAAAGTTCAGGGAAAGCACCACATCCGCCGGATCTTTGGCGAAGGCCGCGCTGTTCTGAACGGCCAATCCGCCTTTTCCGAATAAAAGAAAACCGATAAAGGCATTGCTCAGGATTTCAGGCAGGGCAGCACTCACGGGCTTGCCCTCGATGACTTTTTCGACGATAGGGGTAAAAAACTTGTTTTCCTTCGATTTTCGGCGCAGTTCGATGTAATACACGTAGGCGCTCAGCAAAAACGACAAGGCTAAGAAAAAGCCGAAGGTTTTAAATACCGACAGCCAGTTGTCGTAGGGCGTCCCGAGTAAATCGTGGAAAAGATAGGAGAGGTCTGGGTACATACGTTTAAGTTTTCGGGGTAAAGGTATTATTTATCCTTGTACCTTTGCGCATGGAAAATCCATCAAGTATCCCCAATGGGCAAGACCGGCTGTTTTCAACGCCATTTCTCCTCCTCTGTCTTTCCCATGCCTTGTTTGCGGCCAGCTTCAATATGATGATTCCGGAGCTGCCTTCCTACCTCAGTAGTCTTGGCGGCGCAGAATACAAGGGACTCATCATTGCGCTTTTTACCCTTACGGCAGGCATTTCACGGCCATTTAGCGGCAAACTTACCGATAAAGTCGGCCGATTATTTGTGATGTACGTAGGTACTGCGGCCTGTGTACTTTGCGGCCTGCTTTATCCGGTGCTCACCACGGTGGGCGGTTTTTTGCTGCTGCGTTTCCTGCATGGTTTTTCCACAGGATTCAAGCCTACCGGCACTTCTGCTTATGTGGCCGATACGGTTCCGCCGGGTCGCCTCGGCGAAGCGATGGGTGTTTTGGGTATTTGCCTGAGCATCGGCGCTTCGGCATCGCCTTTGCTGGGCAGTTGGCTGACGCAGACTTACGGCATACAGGTTATGTTTTATGCGTCGGTTGTTCCGGCCGTACTGTCCATGCTCATTTTATATCGCCTGCCCGAAACGCTGCACCAACGGGAGCCATTCCGCTTTTCCCTGTTGCGCATTAAAAAAACGGATATGCTCGATCCCGGGGCCTTTCCCGCAGGAATCGTGATGATCTGTGCCTATGCCAGTTATGGCGTGATTCTGACGCTGGTGCCCGACCTCAGCGATGCGGTGGGCGTAGGCAACCGGGGCGTATTTTTTGCCTTATTTACGTTGGCCAGCATCACGACGCGATTTACGGCGGGTAAAGTTTCCGATCGCTTGGGGCGGGTGCCGGTGCTGAAAGTATCTACAGTGCTGATTGCGGCGTCGATGATCTTGTTTGCGCATACCGACCGCCCTTGGATGCTCTACCTTGCGTCGGTAATTTTCGGTTTTGGAAATGGCATTTTTTCACCGGCAATCAATGCCTGGACGATTGACCTGGGCGACCCCGCCCACAAAGGACGCGCCCTGGCAACCATGTTTATTGCGCTCGAAATCGCCATTGGCGGCGGCGCGGCGCTGGGTGGCTGGTATTTTGCCAGGCACCACGACGGCATGCCGGCAGTATTTTACGGCGCCGCAGCCATGAGTTTACTGGGTTTGCTTTATTTGCTGCTGCGCCGGCCTTCCGCGTTGCGGCCTTTAAAAACCGTATAATACACCAATAAGCCGCTGGCCACCACGGCTATGCCGGCCAGAGCACTGCGCGATTGTCCCATCAGGGTAAACAATACAAACCACAGGCAAATGGCTACAAATATTATAGGTGTAAGCGGGTAGCCACTGGTGCGGTACTGCCGCTCGGCATCGGGCATTTTACGGCGCAATACGATTACCGCCGCACCGGTCATCATCAGCCCAATCCAGTCGATAAAAGTGACGTATTCAATAAGATTTTTAAAATTCCCCCAAAAAAGAAGCAAAACTACCGACCAGCCGCTTTGCAAAAGCATCGCGTTCACGGGCGTGCGCCAGCGCGGATGTACTTTGGCCAACCAGGGGAAAAAGATACCATCCTGCGCCATGGCGTAATAAATGCGCGGCGCCGTCATACAATAAATACCTGTAGTGCCAAAAGTGGAAACCGCAATCAGAACGGCAATCAGCACACCCGCCCAGGGAAATACCTGCTCCATCGCTTCGGTGGCCACAATATCGCTTTGGCCCATCACCCCAACCGGCAGCAGCCGGAGGTAGGCCAGGTTGGCCAGGACATAGACAAGCGTTACGGTCAGCGCACCCCACATCATGGCCCGGGGCACATTGCGCTGTGGGTTCCGGGTTTCGGCCGCCATAAAACTGGCGTGCTGCCAGCCGCCGTACGACCAAAGTACACTCACAAAACCGGCAGCAAAAGCAGCGCCCATGCCTTCCGGAAAATCAAGACCCGACCTGGGAATTTCAAAATTCGCCTGCATCACCGCCGGGTCGGCCCAGAAGAGTCCTGCGCCGATAATCAACAACAAACCCAACAATTTGGCCCCGGTAAAAATATTGGCAATCCACTCCCCGATCTTTACCCCAAACAGGTTTACAAGGGTCAAAAAAAACGTTATACCAATCGCCAAGGGTACAATAGGGCCGGTCTTGGGAGCATAACCCATTAAATACAAAATATGCTCGGCCGATACCATCGACAGGGCGGCAATACTGCCGGACGTGCTGACAAACAGGATGTACCAGCCAAATGAAAAGGCGACCGCATCGCCGTAAGCTTTGCGCAAATACACATACAAGCCGCCCGCGCCGGGAAACATACTGCCCATTTCAGCAAAACTCAACGCGCCCGTGAGGGCCACCACGCCACCCAAAATCCAAAGCAAGAGCATGAAAGTCGGGTGCTGAACATGATCGGCGACAGCGCCCGGGGTGCGAAAAATGCCACTCCCGATGGTGCTGCCGATGGCCACCATGGTAAGCCCATAGAGACCGAGCGAGCGTTTGAGTTCCGTAGACATAAGTTAGCGCGGCGTTTCCGGAGCAAAGAAATGATTGTATCCCCGGAATACTTTTCCGAATACATGTTGCTGGGTCAGCATAAAATCCTGTCCGTTGATATCGGTAAAATAGCGTTCGATGGGCTGCCCGATGCCCTCGTCGCCGGCAGGCCAGAAACGCGCAACCTTGGCTTCGCCGTGGATGTTGAACACCGTCAGTATGGCAAAGGGCGTGAGGCTGCGGACGGAATCGCGGAGCGGATTGGCATTTTCAAAACCTTCGGCAACAAGGCTTTCAAAATTCAACACATAAGCCTCCGCTGCGCCTTTGCGGCGCGTATTTTTGCTGGCAGTGGTGGTGCTGAAATAAGGGGTAACATCATATTCGGCTGCGCCCTTTTTTTCCAGGCGGAAAGATTCGGAGCGCGCTTGCGGATATTCGAGGGTGATGGATTGAATGGTTTCCGGTTTTTCCGCAAAAATGGTGCGGTCGCGCCATTGCTCGTCGGTAAAAATCAGTCGCGAGCGCACAGAACCGATAAAGCCACGCATGGTAATCACATAGGGCTGTTCTGCATTTTCCATGATGGCGTAAGTGCCGGTTTCGTCGTTCGTAACGCCGCCCACATAAAAGCACTTGATTTTCTTTTTATCTTTATTGTACACCTCTACCTTGATGCCGTTGGCGGCAATACTTTCCACCATTGCTTTTTCAGCAGCTTTGGGTGGTACGTAGTGAATGGTGAGTCGGGTCAGGGTTTCCAGCAGGCTGGCCACTGCATCCTGACGCGCGGGGTGTTTACCATTGTACAACCAGCCTTTTTCACTGCGTTCAATCAGCGCTGTCTGGCCTTTTCGGTCGGCTAAAAACACACGCTGTATGTCAGCGGCGTCTTTAACCGCAAAATCGCGGTCGGGAGGCAGGCTTTTTTTATCCTGCAATTGATTGCGCCAGACATATACGGCGGCTGCACCGAGCAACAGGAAAAGCCCGGCGAGTAGTAATGTATTTTTTTTCATGCGAAGCAATTCATTAAATCCGGGCAAAGGTAATTACCCGCCGGAGTTTGGCTTTGGCCAATGTGTGAACAGGGCGGATTACTGGCCGAATGCGAACTGTACGATGTTGGCACCCATTTGCAGGGCTTTGTTGCGCAGTTCCAGGGGGTCGTTGTGCACATCGTCCCAGCCGTCGCCCAGATCGGTTTCGGTATTGTAAAAACAAACGAGTCGGCCCTGCCAGATCAGGCCCAGCCCCTTCGGTGGTTTGCCCTCATGTTCGTGTATTTTAGGCAGCCCGTTGTTGAAATTGTATTTTTGGTGGTAAATGGGGTGGTTAAATGGCAGTTCTACAAATTCCAGTTCGGGAAAAACCTTTTTCATGGCCGGCCGCACATAGGGGTCAAGCCCAAAGTCGTCATTCAGTATTAAAAAACCGCCGCCTTCAAGATAGGCGCGCAGGTTGCGTGCTTCCAGGTCGCTGAACAGCATATTGCCGTGTCCGGTAGCGTATACAATGGGGTAATTGAACAATTCCGCGCTGCCCGGCTCCACGGTCACAAACTCCTGGTCGAAGTTGGTGCGCAGGTTGTCGTTGCAGAATTTGGCGAGATTTTTCAGCGAATTGACGTCGTTGTACCAGTCGCCACCACCATTATATTTCATCAACGCCAATTTGAGCGTAGGCGGCGGGGTAAAGGCAACGGCGGAGAAGCCGAAAAAACAACACAACAGGATCAGTAATTTTTGCATATATTTAAACTTTAAATTTTTCCCAGGCCTGGGTGGCAATCTGACGGGTCAGGCTTTCTAAATAATAACTGCCTGCCGCCGGATCACTCAGCGATTCCAGTCCGCTTTCCATTTTCAGCAAATGCTGCACGTTGCGCGCAATGCGCCGGCCGAAAGCCGCCGGGGTAGTGCTTTGCGCTTCGCGCCCGGCATCGTAAGGCAACACTGTCAGGCGATCAGCGCCGCCAATAACGGCCGACATGGCGATGGTGGTAGCGCGGATCATGTTGCTGTACAGGTCGTCGGTGTACGCGCCGGGTTTGACTGTGGCATAAACCAACGGGTAATTGGCCATCACGCCCCAGCTGTCAAGCACCTGCAACCAAAGCTGTCGGAATGCCCGCAAACGCGCAATTTCAAGCAGATATTGCACACCGCAATCCACCTTGAACTGTATTTGAGCAGCTGCGTGCACCGGACTTAATCCGTTTTCCTGCAATTTAACAAAATGCTCGTGGCCTTGTTTCAACAATGCCGCTACGCTGTCGACCGGATGGTCAATACCCTCCGCGCTGATGCTGATGGTGCGCAGTCCGGGTGTTTGCTCCAACGTGAATGCGGCCATTTCGGCGGCGTAGCGCCAATCGGTGAACCGGCCTTCCTGTACCAGGGTGCGCTCCAGCCCGCCTTGCAAGGTTTTGCCCTGCGCCAGCGCAATCAAGGCACTAAGCAGGCCACCGGGGTCCTGTGTGACGGAGGCGCCTGAAAAATAAAGACCAATATAATCCAGGTGAATGCCTTCGAGTGCCTGAGCCAGTGCGCCGGGCGCCCAGGGGGTGTCGCGGTGAAACACTAAGGCTTCGGCGCCGAATTCAAGCGCCTGCAAGGCTTGCGCATTGGCGGTGGCAGGGTCTTCGGCGACCACCTGCTCGCAAATTTCCCAGTGCAGGTTGTGCCCGGCAAGGGCTTGGGGAGGTTCCGGAAAATCCTCGGCATGTACCAGCGGGTCGATGTCCAATCCGGGAGCAGCCTGCCAGACCAATTCCTGTAACGGGCGGCCTTTGAGGTCCTGTTCAATTTGTTTCAGCCAGTCGGCTTTACTAAGGGGGGCAAAATTTTCAAGTAGATCGCGCATAGCGGTGGTGATAAGGCGGCAAAGATAAGCGACGTATTGGCCTTGTCCTAAACCCTTTTAAGCTTTCTTGTTGCTGAATAGTAATATTTTGTGAATAGCAACAAACCTTTTTTGCAGACATCTGTTACCTTTGCGTTTAAATAAATTAAATCCAAATAAGCATGGAGCGTCGTCGCCTTATATATCTCGACAACAATGCCACAACCCCCTGTGATCCGCGTGTGGTGGACACCATGGTGCCCTATTTCTACGAAAAGCACGGTAATGCCGCCAGCCGCAGCCACCAGTTTGGCTGGGAGGCGGAAGACGCCGTAGATTATGCCCGCGAGCAGATTGCCAAATTGCTCAATGTGGAAGATAAGGAAATCATTTTCACCTCCGGCGCTACCGAAAGCAACAACCTGGCACTCAAAGGCGTGTTTGAAATGTATGCCAAAAAAGGCAATCATATCATCACCGCCGAAACGGAGCACAAAGCCATTCTCGATACCTGCAAACACCTTGAAAAGGCAGGCGCCGAAATTACTTACCTGAAAGTTCAGGAAGATGGCCTGGTCAACCTCGCCGAACTCGAAGCGGCCATCAAACCAAGCACCATTCTGGTATCGCTGATGTGGGCCAACAATGAAACCGGCGTCATCCAGCCCATGCGTGAAATTGCACAACTCTGCGAAAAACACGGGGTGCTTTTCCACAGCGACGCCACGCAGGCCGTAGGCAAAATCCCGACCCATCCGCGTGAAATCGGCGTACACCTGATGTCGTTCACAGCCCATAAAATGTACGGCCCCAAAGGCGTCGGCGCACTGTACGTAAGCCGTAAAAATCCGCGTGTTAAAGTAACCGCCCAAATGGACGGTGGCGGCCACGAGCGCGGCATGCGCTCCGGCACACTCAACGTACCCGGCATTGTAGGTTTTGGCAAAGCGGCTGAAATTGCCATGCACGAAATGGCTCAGGACGCAGAACGCGTTTCCAAATTGCGCGACAAACTCGAACATACCCTCACGCAAATGGAAGAAACCAAGGTAAACGGCAACATCAACAGCCGTATGCCCCATGTTTCCAATATCTCTTTCAAACACGTGGAAGGCGAAGGCCTGATGATGACCTTCAACCAAAATATCGCCGTTTCTTCAGGCTCCGCCTGCACCTCGGCCTCTTTGGAGCCATCTTATGTGTTGGTGTCAATGGGCCTCGGCGACGACCTCGCGCACTCCTCCATCCGCTTCTCCCTCGGCCGCTTCACCACCGAAGAAGAAGTAGATCAGGCCATCGAATTAGTGCGCAACGGCGTCAACCACATGCGCGAACTCAGCCCCATCTGGGAAATGTATAAAGAAGGAGTAGACCTCACCAAAATCGAGTGGACCGCCCACTAGTATTTTGAAGCTCCGCTTCGAAACAGTACCCCGAAGCTTTGCTTCGGGCCAGTACTCCGAAGCTTGCTTCGGGCCAATACTACGAAGCTTTGCTTCGAACCACAGCAACGACCAAATCATTCAACTACAATACATCAAGTCATGGCATATAGCGATAAAGTTCTCGAACACTTCAAAAACCCGCGCAACGTCGGCTCGCTCGATAAAGAGTCGCAAAACGTAGGCACCGGCCTCGTGGGCGCACCCGAATGCGGCGACGTTATGCGCCTCCAGATTCAGGTTGACAACGACGGCACCATCACCGATGCCAAGTTCAAAACCTTTGGCTGCGGCTCCGCCATCGCCTCCTCCAGCCTCGCCACCGAATGGCTCAAAGGCAAAAGCATTGATGACGCCATGAAAATCGACAATATGGACATCGTGGAAGAACTGGCCCTGCCGCCCGTAAAAATCCACTGCTCCGTACTCGCCGAAGACGCCATCAAGGCCGCTATCGCCGATTACCGCAAGAAAAACGGCATCGAAGAGCCGGCAGAAACCAACGCCGCTCAGGCTTAATAAAACCTGGTTGCGGGGCGACTAAGAAGTCGCCCCGCAATCAAATAAATCCACCGCGCTATGATTTACGTAGCAGAAAGCGCTAAAACTAAAATCTCGGAAATCCGCAAAAGCAGTAATATTGCGGAAGATTTTTTCCTGCGTGTCAGCGTCGTATCCGGCGGCTGCTCGGGTTTGAGTTATAAATTAGACTTCGACAACGAGAACAAGCCCAACGATCAGGCCTTTGAAGACAACGGGGTAAAAGTTGTAACCGATCTGAAGAGTTTCCTTTACCTGTTCAACACCACCCTCGAATTTTCGGGTGGCCTGGACGGCAAAGGATTTGCCTTCAACAATCCGAATGCTTCCCGCACCTGTAGCTGCGGCGAAAGCTTCGCTGTGTAGTTTTTTTAAGCGCCTGTACCCTATTCATGAACATCCTGCTGCTCGGTTCCGGCGGGCGTGAACACGCCTTCGCCTGGAAATTGGCTCAAAGCCGTATCTGCACCCAACTCTTCATTGCTCCGGGCAATTCCGGTACCGCCACCTGCGGCACCAATGTTTCCCTCGATCCGCTTGATTTTCCTGCTGTGGCCGCCTTTGTGCGCACCGCTGAGATCGGTATGGTTGTGGTTGGCCCGGAAGAACCTTTGGTGCGCGGCATCTGGGATTTTTTCCAGGCCGATCCCGAGCTGGCTCAAATTCCTTTTATCGGCCCATCTCAAGCCGGCGCCGTGCTCGAAGGCAGCAAGGCATGGGCCAAGGCGTTTATGCAACGCCATAAAATTCCGACGGCCGCCTACCGCAAATTCGACGGCACCCAACTCGCTGAAGCCAAAGCCTACCTGGCCACCCACGCCCTGCCCATCGTACTGAAAGCCGACGGCCTCGCTGCCGGAAAAGGCGTTATTATTTGCGAGAGCCACGCGCAGGCGCAAACCGAACTCGAAGAAATGCTGGGCGGTAAATTTGGCACTGCCGGCGCCACCGTAGTAGTCGAACAATTCCTGAGCGGCATCGAATTCAGCGTTTTTGCCCTCACCGATGGCAAAAATTATAAAATCCTGCCCGAAGCCAAAGACTATAAACGCATCGGCGAAGGCGATACCGGCCTCAATACCGGCGGCATGGGCGCCGTTAGCCCGGTGCCTTTTGCCACAGAAAGCGTTTGGGAAAAAGTAGAATCCCGCATCATCAAGCCAAGCATCAAAGGGCTGCGCAAGGAAAAAATTCCGTATTGCGGTTTCGTCTTTTTTGGCCTTATTATGGTCGATGAAGACCCTTACGTCATTGAATACAATTGTCGGATGGGCGACCCCGAAACCGAAGTGGTGCTGCCCCGCCTGAAAAACGACCTCGGCGCCCTGCTCCTCAGCTGCGCCCGCGGCCAATTGGCCCGCACCCGCATCCGCACCGACAAACGCGCTGCCACTACCATCTTCCTCGTCAGTGGCGGATATCCCGGCGACTATGCCAAAGGAAAACTGATCAGCGGCCTCGACAAAGTAAAGGGCAGTCTGGTATTCCATGCCGGCGCCAAAAACGACGACCAGGGCCAGACCCTCACTTCCGGAGGCCGTGTGCTGGCGGTAACCAGTTTTGGCAAAACTTTCCCCGACGCGCTCAAACGCTCGCGCAACAATGCCAAAAAGATCCAGTACGAGGGCAAGTATTTCCGGAAAGACATCGGGAAAGACCTCGAACGCTATCTTTAGTGCCGACGGCAGCAGACAAAAACATAATATTTACTTTAAATTGCTTTAAGGGCCTGTTCCACGCAGCGCCCCTACCTTTGTATTTATTATTCGCCTGAAGGCTGGTACAATACTAAATTTTGAATTTGTGCGCAGC
Organism: Chitinophagales bacterium; assembly: GCA_017303875.1. Lineage (GTDB taxonomy): Bacteria > Bacteroidota > Bacteroidia > Chitinophagales > Saprospiraceae > M3007. Next base: position 71,962 of record JAFLBP010000014.1, read on the forward strand.
CTCTGTCGTCAAAATCGCCTCATCCGCGCCAACTGTTTAAATCTGTGATTATGAAACGCGAAGTAGATATTGTTGTAATTTCCGACGTACACCTCGGTACCATCGGCTGCCACGCCGAGGAGTTGCTGAACTATTTAAAGAGTATACAGCCCAAAACGCTTATTCTTAATGGCGATATTATTGATATCTGGCATTTCCGGAAAAGTTATTTCCCGAAAGAACACCTTGAAGTGGTGCGGCGTCTGCTCAAAATGGCCACCAATGGCACCAAAGTGTATTACCTCACCGGCAACCACGATGACCTCTTGCGCAAATTCGGAGAATTTTCCCTCGGCCTGATTCAACTGCGCAATAAATTGGTGTTTCAGGTAGACGGAAAAGTGCACTGGGTATTTCATGGCGACGTATTTGATGCCAGCATTCAACGCGCCCGCTGGTTGGCCAAACTCGGCGGCGAAGGGTATTCCCTCCTTATTTTTATCAATCGAACGATCAACAGAATGCGCCGCCTCTTCGGAATGGGGCCTGCCTCTTTTGCCGCCAAAGTCAAAAAAAGTGTAAAAGGCGCTGTGAAATTTATCAGCGACTTTGAAGACACCGCCATTGATATTGCTGCCGAAGAAGGGTATGACTATGTGCTCTGCGGTCATATCCACATGCCGCAAATGCGCGAAGTAGTCGGCGCCAATGGCCGGAAAGTCACTTACATGAACAGCGGCGACTGGGTGGAACACATGACCGCGCTGGAATTTAAAAATGGGCAATGGAGCATTTACAGCTACGACGATTCGGAGTTCAATGTGACCAACAAACGCCTTAAAGTAGCGGAAAAAGAACCCAAAATATACACCCTCAACCGCGACGAAGTGGTGCCGCACAGCAGCGAACGCGCAGCGTTTGAAGTGCTGTAAAACAAATAAAAAAGCAGAATCCGCCTGCAAAGCCGCAAGGTTTACCTTTTTTCTCCCCTACCTTTGCGCCTCAACAACGCGCAAATGCTCAATCCCCTGCCCGCGCTACATCCCTTGCCGGAGCGTTTCACTTTCCCGTTTCATTATACCCCGCACCCGCTTGCGCTTGCGGCAGCCGAAGCTTTGCAACAACGTTTGGAAACGGAAGATTTCGGGCATTTTTTCGGGCTGCCGCAGGATAACGGCAGCGGCGAACCCATGGGTAAAATGTTCGGCGTGCTGGTGGTGCAAACACCGGAAGGGCAATTGGGCTATCTCTCCGCTTTTTCCGGAAAACTCGGCGGCAATAACCACCATCCCGGCTTCGTACCGCCGGTGTTCGACCTGCTGGATGAAAACGGCTTTTACCGCCCCGAAGAAGACGAACTGAGCGCCATGAACCGCCGCATCGAAGCGCTGGAGCAAAGCCCGGAACTCCATGCAGCGCGAAGCTTGCTAAAGCAGGAAACCGACCTTGCCAATCAGCAATTACAAACCCTCAAAGCGCAGCAAAAAGCCGCTAAAGCCGAACGTCAGGCACAACGCCATGCCGCCGCGCCGGAAGCCTTCGCTGCCGTAGATGCTGCCATGACGGAGGCCAGCAAACGCGATCATTTTGAACTGAAAGACCTAAAAAAATACTGGCAGGAGCGCCTGCAGGCGGCACAGGGAAAGGTAGAAAACCTGGAGCAGGAATTGCACAAACTCCGGGAAACCCGCAAAAACCGCTCCGCAGCCCTGCAACAACGCATTTTTGAACAGTATACTTTCCTGAATATTGAGGGCCGGACGCGGAGCATCGGTGATATTTTCCAGGCTCATCTCGCCGCACCGCCACCCGCAGGCGCCGGCGAATGCGCCGCGCCCAAACTCCTGCAATACGCCTTTCTGCACGGCCTGCGCCCCCTGGCTTTGGCCGAATTCTGGTGGGGCGCCTCGCCGAGTGGCGAAATCCGGAAACACCGCCACTATTACCCGGCTTGTCGCGGTAAATGCGAACCCATCCTCGGCCACATGCTCGCCGGCATGGCGCTCGACGACAACCCCCTGCGCACGGGCAGCGCCGCCGCACTGGAATTAGAAATTCTGTATGAAGACGAAACGCTGCTGCTCGTCAATAAACCCGCCGGACTGCTCTCTGTACCCGGCAAAGAAGAAAGTGATTCGGTGTACCTGCGCATCAAACGGCTGCGCCCCGAAGCTACCGGGCCAATGATTGTGCATCGCCTGGACATGTCCACTTCCGGCCTTTTATTATTAGCCAAAAACGAAGCGGCGTACAAAATACTGCAAAGCCAATTTCTTACCCGCAGCGTCAGCAAGCGCTACGAAGCCCTGCTGGAAGGTGAAATACAGGGCGAAAGCGGCGTTATTGACCTGCCCCTGCGCGTGGATCTCGACGACCGGCCGCGGCAGATGGTCTGCTACGAACACGGCAAGGCAGCGCGTACCGAATGGACGGTAGTGGCGCGTACAAACGGCCAGACCCGCGTACATTTTTTCCCCATTACCGGCCGCACGCACCAGTTGCGTGTACATGCCGCGCACCCGCTGGGCCTGAACACACCGATTGTCGGCGACGAACTTTATGGCCATGCCGGCGCGCGTTTGTGCCTGCATGCGGCGGAGTTGGCCTTTACGCATCCGCAAAGTGGGGAGCAGCTGCGTTTTGTGTGTGCGGCGATGTTTTAGTGAACATTTAACGCGCCACTTGTTGCAAGAGCCATTCCCGCTCGGTCAGGATTTCGGTGTTTTTAATTTCCTGTTGCAGGGCTTGTCGGGCCGGCTGGTTGCCGGGTGGCAGGGCGCATAATTTTCTGACCATCCCGATGATATTGTTGTAGTTGGCGCGGTGGTAGTCGCTCACTTCCCGACGTCGGATGAAGCTGCGGAAGTTTTCTAAGTGGGCGTCGAGGAGGTCGAATTCCCGGAGTTCAAAGTAAATTTTCAGGAGCAGCGTTTTGGCGATCAGGTTGTTCACCAAGTCTTTAAAATCAGCGCTTTGCAGCAGGCGGAGCGCTTGTTCGTAGTGTTTTCGGGCGTATTCCAGGCGGGCGCGGTTGAAAGCGATGAAACCCTCCCGCTGTACGGGTTCGAGGTGTTCGGCGTATTTCAGGATAAAGGTTTCCACTTCTTCGTAAGCGCCCATTTTGATGCCGAATGCCGCCACGTTGTTGAAGGTAAAACCGGAGAGCCGCCCGTGTTCGAGCAGGAAACCGCGCTCCAATCCTTCGCGGTACAGCGCCCAGCCTTCGCGCAGGAAAAGTTCGTCGCCCGTGTTGAGTTTTCGGATACAAAAGTTAATCGCCAGCAGGTAGAGGTTTTTCAACTCACTGTCTGGGAAAAGCGCGCCATTTTGCTGCAAGGCCAATCGGAACTGCTGAAAATACGCCTGGCTGTACTGTTCCGTCAGGAAGCGATAGCAGTAATAATAGAGTGCGATGGCCGGCACTTGCAGGTAGGGGCCTTCTGCCACGGCGTCCAGCACCTTGTGGAGCAGGCCAAAATCGTAGCTGGTTTTATACACGGCCTGGTGAGAGAGTTGGGTGCAGGCATGGCGGAGTTTCTGGGCCAGGTACAGCGTATCGAGGGAGTTGGAAATATCCTGGAGCGGAAGTTCACCGGCGCGGATGGTGCGGGTTTGGAAATGCGCTTTTTCGAGTTGCAGTTCCAGCACTAAGGCAAGGTGGTCGGCATTGGCCACTGGCGCATCGTTGAGCAGTTGTTCTACTTTTCGGATACTTTGGAGGAAAAATTTGTCGAGGTTGCGGTCTCTGAATTCGGCGGCTAAGGCCAAGCGCGCCTGAATTTCCTGTTTGCGCAGGCGTTGTTGCAGCAGGAATTCTTCAAGCAGCTCGCGCAGGTCGCTCATGGTCGCGCGCAGGAGCAGGTCGTCGTAATTTTGTCCGGGAAAAGTTTTTTGAAACAGCGTGTTTTTGTCGGGTAAATCCAGTTGGCGATAGCGACAATGCGCTAAACAGGCGTACATGGCGGCCAGTTCCGTGCGATGGGTGAAATAGGGTGAGCGCACAAATTTGCCAAAACGCCGCAATTCCGCATTATCCAGGGTTAAAAGCAGCGCATAAAGCACCGGATTTTTAGACATTATTGAAAAATTATTTCCACAAATATGAAGCAATTTTATCGTTAAATTTATTCATTTTTTATTTTTTTAAATAATATATAGAACAATTTGTGTAATTCTGCGTGAAATATATCTGATTTTATTTCCACAAATACGCTTTTTTTAACTTGAATACCGCCAGGGCTATCCCGACTTTTGTTGCACCACAAGCAGTGTTGTCATCTCTTCATTTTAAAAAAACAATGACCCATGAGTGCGCTTAGAAATTGTCTTAAAGGAATTATGTTGCTGCTTCTGCTGAGCAGCTTGTTGGCTACAGAAGCCGGGGCGCAGGGCTATCGGCTCACCTTCGGCATCTGGGGTGGCGGGCCATATATGGATGAAGGTTGCCAGATGGTAAAGCTCAACCCAATGCCCGACGGCCGAATCTATGGCCTGATGCGTTACCCCAATGATGAAGCTGATTATCTCTTTACAGAATCGAAGCCCAACCGCCTGATCACAACTGCTGAATCTTCAGATGCTTTTCAAGGCGACCGACACCTCTTTGCGCACGACCTGTACACCGAAAATGGCGATACCGCCTTTGTGTTGGAAGATGGCTACCCCTCTAACGGCGGCCCCTTCACTGTAACACTTTGCAAATACTTTGCAGAAAAACAGTTTGTCGGCACCTACACCTACAATAAATTCCGATCCCTCTGGCGGACGACTATTTTTCAGGCCGACGGCGGCAAAGACGCCTTCGCCCATGCGTTTGAAGTGCTGCCCGACGGCTTTGTGTCGCTGTGCAGCCGGGAAGACCTGAATGCGCCCGGTAATTTTGACTTAGTGCTGCTTAAAACCGACTTTGAAGGTCAGGTGCTTTGGACCAAAACCTACCCGACGCCGCAAAACGACTACGGTATTGAAATACGCCCAAGCGCCGATGGCGGTTTTTTCCTGCTCAAAGGCATACGCAGTGCAACCCCGGAGACCTACGCGTTTTCCCTGCTCAAAGTGGATGCTACCGGCAACCTGCTCTGGGAACAAGCCCTCAGTCAGCCCGGCGCCTCCGAGCTTGCGCAGGGACTTTACCTTGCTGCCGATGGTAACCTGCTGCTCAGCGGCGTGAGCCATAGCAATGGACTTGATCCCTTTGTCCTGAAAATTGACCCCGCCGGCGCCCAACTCTGGCGCCGGGACCTCGCCATGCCCCAGCGCGGCTGCCTGCAAAACCACATCATTGAAGACCAGCAGCAAAATATCGTGCTGGCTGCCACCGTCGTAGACAGTACCGCCGCCAATGAGACCGATATTTTTATGCTCAAACTCGATGCCGACGGCAATGCCCTCAAGGAGGTAAACCTCGGCCGACCTGGTCGCGACGACGTTGCCAACGCCCTGGAATTGCGCCACGATGGCACCTACATCATGGGCGGATATGTGGTTGGCCCGACTGCAAGTGTATTACGTATCGCCATGCTGATGAAAACTGACACCGCCGGCGTTATCAAGGCCGGCCGGATTGAAGGCAATGTTTTTGACGATCAAAACGTGGATTGTCTGGCTTCGGCTGGCGAAGCACCTATGAGCGGCTGGAAAATTAAAGCTTTTCAGGATAGCGTACGCACCTTCTACGGTGTGACGGACGCGCTGGGCAACTACTCCATTCCCTGCGATACCGGCAATTACATCCTGAGCCTGATACCACCTAACGTTTACTGGCAGGTTTGTGCCAACGATATTCCGATTACGGTGGGCTATCTGGACACTGTAACCCAGGACTTTGGCGTGCAGTCGCTGCTCGATTGTCCGTTTATGACCATAGACCATGAAGTCAATCGGATGCGCCCCTGCGACACTACTACTTTTACGGTCAATTACTGCAACCAGGGCACGGTGGCGGCAGAAAACGCTTACGTCGTCATGACGCTGGAGCCGGAATTAGATTTTCTGGAATCCCAGATTCCGCCCTCGGCCGTCAATGGTGACACCCTGATTTTTCCACTTGGCACCGTAGTGGCGGGCGCCTGCGGCGTGTTTACATTTAAGGCGAAATTAGATTGTGCCACGCCGGAGTTTGCAGCGGTCTGCTCGGAAGCGCATATTTACCCCGACAGTCTTTGCCTGCCGGAGCCCTTGGGCTGGTCGGGCGCATACATTGTGGCCAATGGCGTTTGCGACGGCGATTCGGTGCGTTTTACCATAAAAAACATCGGTGCGCAGCCCATGGCGCAGCCGCTGGAATACATTGTCATTGAAGATGCCGTGTTGCTCAAGCAGCAGAGTTTCCAGTTGGCGCCGGGTGAAACCATGCCCGTTGCCCTCCCGGCCGTTGGCACCACCTATCACCTTATTGCCGATCAGGAGCCGAATGCGCCGGGCAACGGACTGCCGATTGCGGCAGTAGAGGCTTGCACGGGCAGCAGCGGCAACGCGCCGAGTTTCGGGTTTACCAATCAGTTTCCGTTTAATGAAGCGGAGCCTTTTATTTCGGTGGGTTGCTGGTTGGCCCGTACGTCTTTTGACCCCAATGACAAACAAGCCGAGCCGCTCGGTTTTGGCGAAGCACATCATGTGTTTGCCAATACGGAAATTGAATATACTATTCGTTTCCAGAATACCGGCAGCGATACGGCGTATAAAGTAGTGTTGATTGATACCCTTTCCAGCTTCCTGGATCCGGCTACGGTGCGGCCGGGCGCGTCCAGTCATCCCTATCGTTTTGAGATGGATGCACGAGGTACCCTGCGCTTTGAATTCACAGGGATAAACCTGCCGCACAAAGCCGTGAACGAAGCCGCCTCCCAGGGGTTTGTGCATTTCCGGGTGGCCCAGCGCCGCGACAATCCCGTCGGCACGCGTATTGAAAATCAGGCCGGTATCTATTTTGATTACAACCTGCCGATTCTGACCAATACCACCTGGCACACCGTGCATGAACCCTGGATCCGGTTAGTCACCGCAGCGCCGGAAGGTCCGAATACAACGATGCAGCTACAGGTGGCGCCCAATCCCATGAGTACCTGGGCTTTGCTGACTTTAAAAACACCCGTGGAAGGGGAAAAACAATTGGTGTTGTACGATGTACAGGGGCGGGAGCTGCGCCGTGAAGTATTCGCGCAGAATCAGCTGTTGTTGCAGCGCCATGCCCTGCCTGCAGGCGTCTATTTTTACAAGGTAACAGGCGCGGCCGGGATTTTGGCACAGGGCAGATTGGTGGTGGAGTGAGTTTGAAACGTGAATTTTTATGTCACTTTTGAATTTGCGCCCACAGTGCAGCCCATAATTTTCCTTCGGGCAGCGGGGCTTCCACTTCAATGACTTCGCCTGAAACAGGGTGCTCAAATTTGAGCTTCCAGGCATGCAGGTCGATGGAGCGGTCGGGATTTCCGCGACGGGCGCCGTACTTGACATCGCCTTTCACCGGGCAGCCGATGGCAGCAAGCTGGGCGCGAATCTGGTGGTGGCGACCCGTTTGGGGTTGTACCAATAATAAGGTGTAGCGCTCTCCGCGCGACAAAATTTTGTAGCGCAGCACGGCCTCTTCCGCCTGCGCGTCGGGCGTAGTACTCACGCTGCTCTTGTGCTTGCCCCCTCGATGCGTGAGGTAATGTGTCAGGGTGGCTGCTTCCGCTTCCGGAGCACCTTCCACAATGGCCAAATACGTTTTTTCAATACTGCGCTGACGGAACTGATCGGTCAGCGCAGTCATGGCCGCAGCCGATTTGGCAAACAACACCACGCCACTCACCGGCCGGTCGATGCGATTTACCAAATGCACCTGGTGCTTGCAATATTTTTCCACCTCCTCCTGAAAAGAAGGATCGCCGGTCTGATCGGATTGCACCGGTACGCCTGCGGGTTTGTTGCAGACGAGGAATTGGTTGTTTTTATGTAGTACGTCGAGCATGTTTCAAGTGCGGAATGCGGAGTGCGGAGTGCGGAATGCGGAATGCGGAATGCGGAATGCGGAATGCGGAATGCGGAATGCGGAAAAAAAAGTGTTTTGCGCAGCAAAATCCAAAATTAAACATTAAAAATTCAACATTCATTCCGCATTCCCCACTCCGCATTCCGCATTTAAAAATCTCCCACAGCCACGCCGTCAAAATACCCGCTCCACCAAAGCAGCAGGATAATGAGGCCCACGGCGATGCGGTAATAACCGAACACCTTGAAGCCGTGGCGGGTAAGGAAACTGATGAATATTTTGATGGCGAGCAGCGCGACCACAAAGGCCACGAGGTTGCCAACGAGTAACAATTGTATTTCTTCACTGCTGAAGCCGCTGCCATGGTCTTTGACATGATCGTAGAGCGACTTGGCGGTGGCAGCCAGCATGGTCGGTACGGCCAGGAAAAAGGAAAATTCGGCTGCGGTAACCGGCGAAAGCCCCTGCGTTAGTCCGCCGAGAATGGTTGCTGCCGAGCGGCTCACCCCCGGCACCATAGCGATGACCTGAAAGCTGCCGATTTTGAGCGCTTTCAGGTAGGAAACCTGTTCGATGCTGCTTTCCCGTTCGGCGCTGCGTTTGAAATAGCGGTCGATAAAAAGAAAAATGATACCGCCGGCAATCAGGGCAAGTGCTACCACCACTATGTTTTCCAGCAAGGCATCAATTTGTTTTTTAAGCAATAAGCCAAAAACAACCGCCGGAATAAAAGCGACAAGCAGTTTGATGTAAAAATCAAAGCTTTGGAAAAAACGCTTCCAATACAAAACCAGCACGGACAAAATGGCGCCGAACTGAATGGACACGGTAAAAACCTTGACAAAAGCGTTCGACTGTATGCCCATGAAGGAGGAGCCGATAATCATATGGCCCGTCGAAGAAACGGGTAAAAATTCCGTCAGACCCTCGATAATAGCCAGTACAATGGCTTGAATCAGGTTCATGCTTCCTCGCCTGCGGGTTTATCGGCGGGCACGGGCGCCGCTATGTCGGCCTGTTTTGCAGCTGGTGCTTTGCTGAATATGCCCCAAACGAGCACTACAAAACCCGCGACCATCATCAGGGGCGCCACGGTGATACGGCGCGGACTGTAGATGACATTCGGGTCCCAGGTGTTCGGGTCGGACATGCCACCGCCGGCCATGAGGGCAAGGCCGAGGATGACCATGAGGGTGCCGACGCCCATAATGAGCAGACTGCGCGTGCCGAAGATAAAGTTACGGTTGTCGCGCGTGAGTGCCGATTCTGCGCTGCGGCGCGGCGGCGGCGGCGGGGTTGCTTTCGTGCGTTGTGGCGCAGCGGGTTGCTGCGGGCGTTGTTGGGGGCGTGGTGCTTGTTTAGCCATATTTTTTTGCTTAGTACAGGTCGTCTAACTGCATGCGCAGGAATTTATTGACCACAAACCAGGAGCTGATACCGGAAATTAGGGCGCCGACTACGAGCAATACCACATAAAAGAGCGTCAATTCGCCGAGTGTGATAAGGTCGTTGATATCGGGCACTAATTTGCAGATCCACCAGTAAAACACAGCCAGTGCGGCGATGGCGATGCCGGCGCTGATAAGGCCGTTGAGGATGCCGCGCTGCACGTAGGGTTTGCTGATGAAGCCCCAGGATGCGCCAACCAATTGCTGGTTTTTGATCAGAAATCGATTGGCGTACAAGGCCAGTCGAATGGTATTGTGAATGAGCGTTACGGCGGCAAAAATGAGCAAAATACTCAAGCCGAGCGTTATCCAGCCCAAATTTTTAATATTATCGTGTACATTTCCCAGGTTGCTGGCCTCGAAGTAGAGATCAGCAATGGCCGGATCTTCGCGCAATTGCGAGCGCCAGCTGTTGAGGCTCGACTGGTCGAGGTATTCGGCATGTACGTTAAAGCGCAACACATCGCGGAGCAGATCGGGCATTTCTTCGAGCATACTTTCCTCGCCGAGGTCGGCGGTCATGTCGGCAGCCACTTGTTCTTTGGTGATGAACTTGAGGGTTTCGGCTTTTACGGCCGGGTGTTGGCGGATGCTGTTGCTGACGCGTTCAATTTCGCCGGCGGCCAGCTCGGGTTTCAGTTCCAGCCAGATGTCTACCTTTTCCTTATACAAATTGGTGAGTTGCGTGAGGTGGAGTGCCGTCAAAGCAAAAAAGCCCAGTACGATCAGTACGAGGGCTACACCGATTATGGCATAAAGGTAGGTAGGTCTTGTGTGCGCCATGTGGGGCACAAAGGTAAATAATTACGCGACTTCCTCGCTTTTTTCTTCGTGCTGAGCTGCGCGGCGTTTTTTAAAAAATTTGGGATGAACCACCAATAATCCGAAGGACTCGCATTCTTCCTTGGTATTTTTGGCGTGGTGGGCGCCGTGCGCACGCAGGATGGCGCGCGAATACTCGCCGTCGAGCTGCCGGAACCAGGAAAAACGACGGTGTATGTACACGTCGTGGATCAAAAAATAAGTGAGGCCGTACAGGGAAATGCCAACACCAACGAAAAATACCCAGAAATCTTCGGGTACCGAACTGCCATAAATGTAACAGATCATGGAAGGAATGGCGTACACTAAGAAAAAACGATCATTTTTCTCAAAAAAACCTTCCTTGGCGTGTTTGGGACGGTGGTGGTCTTCATGCCAGTTCCACAAAAAACCATGCATCACGAATTTATGGGTAAACCAGGCCATGAATTCCATGCCGACATAAGCGGCAATTGTAACCAATATGTATAGTAACCAGGGCGCCATCTGAAAAATTTTAATGGTAAAAAAGCGTCAAGAATGCCCTATAAACACGAATTGCGGGGCTTGGTTTGCAAATTGGCCCGGTTTTTACATTCGGCTTCAAGACATTTGCCGGAAAAATGTTAACAAAATAAGTAGGGCAAATACAAAATGCTCTACTTTTGGCGTTCGCAACAAGCGTTAAAACACGTTTCGCCCAAAACCCGGAACAGCGTGGATGGAATGAATTGATTTTCAATATTTTTGATCAATCCTGTCAATGCCCGGTTATCAGCGCAACGCATAACAAACAAGGAAACAATCGCTTCATTAAAAAAGCACAGCGTATATGATGTCTAAAGCCTATCTGGCCGCGTACATGCTCCTCCAACTGGCTCCCGCCGGAACTGCCACACCTGGTACGGGCGGCCACGACAAAAGCCTCTTCGAAATCGTGACCGGCAGCAGCTGGTCGGGTCGAATTGTGATCATTCTCCTGCTCCTGTTGTCTATCTATGCCGTGTACATTATTATTGAGCGCTACATGACGCTCTCCCGTGCCGGCCAGGTCGACCACAACTTTATGAACAGCATCCGCCACAGCGTTGAAAGTGGCAACCTGCAGGCTGCCAAAGCGCTTTGCCAAAGCGTAGACGCACCCATGGCCCGTATGGTGGAAAAAGGGCTGGATCGTATCGGCAAACCCCTCGACGACATATACAAGTCGATTGAAAATGTCGGTAACCTTGAACTGCTCAAATTGGAAAAAAACCTCAGCACCCTGGCCACTATTTCCGGTCTGGCGCCGATGGTGGGTCTGTTGGGTACGGTAATCGGTCTGATCATCTCCTTCCAGGATATGTCGACAGCCACCAACATCACCCCGCAGGTACTTTCCAACGGTATCTATCACGCCCTCACGGCGACGGCCTTCGGTCTGTTCGTGTCGATCATTGCCATGGCTGGTTACAACCTGCTGGTATCGCAACTCGACAAGGTGATCTTCAAAATGGAAGCTACCGCCATGCAGTTTATGGACCTGCTCCAAGAGCCTTCGCGTTAATTTGTTGACTGTTCAAAAAAACTAAAAAACGCCTATGGCACTCAAACGCCGTAACCGTGTTGAGCCGGAATTCAGCCTGGCAGCCATGATCGACGTGATCTTCCTGTTGCTCATGTTCTTTATGTTGACTTCCAAGTTCGTCACGCCGAACGCCCTCAACCTCTCCCTCCCGTCCAGCAGCGCCACCACCATGGCCTCGCCCAGCCTCGCCGTGTCTATTGATGCCAATGGCAAATTTTATGTAGACGCCAAGCTGACGCCCGATGCCCTTCTGGAAAAAACTTTGGCCGATCGGATCAAGGGAAAAGACCCTAAAACCACCACCATTACAGTAGTTGCCGAAAAAACAACACCCGTAGAAAACGTGGTGTTTATTCTCGATATCGCCAACCGTCTGCAAGTAAAAACCATTTTGGCCACCGACCCCAAGTCGGAGTCATCCAAGTAAGCTATTGATCCACAGGATTGCAGTGTTGACCTGTTTTTTGAGAAAACACCCTGCAATCCTGTAATCATTAAATAAAAGCCTGCACATTTTGTGTAATAGCCTGCCTTCGGGCATCTATGCTACACCAAGTGTTCACTTTTTGAAATCATTCAACAATGAGAGCGGGACAAGTTCGTCAGCAAGAATACGACACCACCGGCATCATCGGTTCCTTTGTACTGCACGCCCTGCTGCTGTTACTGCTGCTGTTTGTGCCGGTAATGAAGGAGGAGCCGCCGGTCGAAAATCCGGTCATCCTGCTGGAGTTTGGCGGCGGTGGCGACAATGCGGCGGCCGGTGAGCCGGATCGCGGCATGAACAGCACTTCTGCGCCGGTTGGTCCGGCGCCCGATGTTGCTGCGCCTTCCACCCCCACAGCCCCTGCACCGGCGCCCCCATCCCCTTCCACGCCCCCGGCGGCGGAAGTGCCTAAGAACACACCAACCACCACCGATCCGGAGGCTGCGGCCGTGCGTCAGCGCCAGGAAGAGCAGCGCCGTAAAGATCAGGCGGAAGCGGCCGAACGCGAACGCCAGCGCGTGGCTGCCGAAGCCGCTGCGGCCGAACAACGGCGTATCGAAGAAGCGCGCAGGAATAAAATGAAAAACTCCGGCCTTGGCGGCGGCACCGGCGGTACCGGCGCAGGCACGGGCAACGGCGGTAAACCCGGCAACCAGGGTATTCCAGGCGGCACGGGCGACAACCCCTTCGGCAAGAGCAACGGCTCGGGTGGCGGCTCCGGCGGCGGTTCGGGCGGCGGCGTAGGCAACTCCTATGGCGGCGGCATCGGCAACCGAAAAGCCCTCAAACGCCCTTCACCACAGGATAATTCGCAAAAAGCCGGTACCGTACGCGTTCAGGTTTGTGTAGATGGCAACGGCAACGTGGTGAGTGCCACGCCGACACAAAGTGGTTCGACGACCACTGATTCCGAACTGCGTTCCAAAGCAGTATCGGCAGCCAAAAGCTGGAAGTTTGAAGCCCTGCCCGGCGCGGATCAGCAATGCGGCTGGATCGACTTTGTGTTCAGGCTTCAATAGGTATACGGGCCTGATAATGCGATATTTGAATCCCCTCCGAGCAACACTGTTCGGAGGGGATTTTGTTTTTAAGGGCAATTAACGCTGTAAAATTGTGATGCGCAGCGGCTTGTTTTCTGCTTTGCTTTGGAGCCAGGCGATGAAGGGCTGAAAGTTTTCGTAGTGGATGAATTTTTTATTTTCTGTTTCCAGCTCCGGCCACCATTGTCCGGCAAGTTCCTGAAGTTTATCCTGGGGAATGCGTTTTACAATTATTTCATGGAGTATTTCCCCCAGTAGTTCGATAAATCGGGAAGAAATGGTTTCATTCACTCTTTGAATACGTCTAACCACACCACGCACCAGGGCATCCCGGTTTTTATGTGATTGTAGTTGTCCGCGTTCATATTGAACAATATAATAATTCAGTTCATTAACCGCTGGTAAAAGCGCATTTTCCTGCCCAGTCTCTTTGATGAGGCTGGCACCGAACCATTTCTCTGCCCACTCTAAATCCCCACGCACCCAAAAAGCTAAACCCGCCACGTTTTGGATGTTTTGCAGACGAGCCAGTGAGATCTGATGCCCTTTTTTTTCAACCAACTCCCAAATATTCCGCTCCAGCAGCAAGGCTGTTGCTTCCTTATACATATTTTTTTGGACATAGTTGGCGAGGAAAGCAAAAATGAAACCTCCGAGATAATTGGGATGAGAAGGTGATAAGAGCGCAAGGTCCTCTTTGTAATCTTCAATATTTACTTCTTTTTTTGTGACAGAATCATAAAGGAGGTAGTTGAATAAATTATTTAAATAGCGATTGGGGTTTTCATGTTTTATCAGGGGGTGGGCATTATAGAGGTCTACAATTTCCTTAAACTTTTCGACCATCGTTATACGTCCCTCGTGTTTGAATACCGCTAGAAAAGGGCTGGGGTGTTGCAAATCAATCATGCTGATATTTGCCAAAACAGAAACAAAATTCATTTTGACTTCAAAGCTGCTGATGTCGGCAGTGCCGCCGGTGTGCAGGCTCAGATACTCGTTTAACTTCGCCAGCAGAATTGGGTCTTCTTCCACTTTAGTATGTCCCAAAAGCGCCATTAAGGTTTCATGGCGGAGGTCATAAAGCAGTATATTCAGTTGCAATTGCGTCAGCCATTTTCTTTCCTGCTCATGAATTTTCCGCAGTTCTTTTATACCCAGCACCCGCATTTGAACCCCTAAGTCCCTTTCTAAATGGAAGAGGTCAAATAATATAGGTATAGCCTGTATTTGAAGGGCAAGCCCTCTGGCGTCGGCAATTTTTTCAAGCGCCTCCTGAAATAAACCTTTGCGGTGCAGAATGGCGATGTTTTCCAATTGATTCAACAAGGCAATACGGATGCTCTGGTCAGTATTGTGGCGACGGAGCGACTCCAATAGTTTATTGTACAGGTAATTTGACTTTACACCCACTTCTTCAAGTTGCATAAAGCCTCTTCGTTTGATCCGACGCTCAAATTTTTCAACAAACAATTGCTCTGCCTGTACGGAACTTAATACCGCGTCGCCGGTGTTCTGCGCTCTGGAAATCTCTCCCAGGCAGTCGTTGATACAATCGAACAACTGGACATACTGCGAATGATGGTTGTCTTCCCGGTAGCTTCGGATATGCCGTTTGAAATCGTGTTTTTCCTTGGGGAGCATTTGCTCAACCAGACGGCGAAGTTTTTGAAGCGACTGATTGTCATTTAAGACTGACATATTTTATAATATTATTGATAATCAATTATTTAAATGCAAATATAAGTAAAAAATCAAGACTAACTCAAAAAAACAGCATGTATTCTGTTTGGAAAGGAACTAAATCGCAAAATATAGCATTTTGGAGCGTAATACCTTTGTTTTACAAAACAAACGAACATGCTATGATCTCCCTCATCCTTCAAAACTCCGCAAGTCAAATGAAAATTTCTATTGGTCAAAATCGCGACGGCATCATTCAAGTCGATGTGGTTATCGGCTTTGCAGCACCATTACCTCCGGGCGTTTCGGGCCAGCGCCTCGAAATTCCGGTAACCCTTGATCGTATGGATTTCCTGTTCGAGGACGGGAAGGTTCGAATTATAGACGCCTCCGGCACCACCCTTGTGCCGACCGTATATGAAAGGGTCAGCAGCCTCGATTTCAACCCTGGTACCAATGAACTGAGGGTACTTGGCGCTGCCGAAAGCCCACTAAGCACTCCTGTATCAACCAGCGGAAAACAAGTAATCGCCCGTGTAGACTTCAGCTCAGCGACCGTCACGCTCTTCCAATGAAAACGGAAAGTCCCTGTGTAACTCTCTGCGTGATCCGAGCCAACACCCGAAATGTGAAAAATTTATTAAAATAATTTATCGGAGCGTGTTTTTTTCATTTTTGGCACGCG
This sequence comes from Chitinophagales bacterium, assembly GCA_017303875.1. Taxonomy (GTDB): domain Bacteria; phylum Bacteroidota; class Bacteroidia; order Chitinophagales; family Saprospiraceae; genus M3007. Next base: position 87,624 of record JAFLBP010000014.1, read on the forward strand.
ATTAGTTATAAGATAAGTAGCTTCATACAATAGAAACGGTTTAGTGAAAAGCCCGGTGCAAACGAGCACCGGGCTTTCTTTTTTTACCCCGTAATGGAAGATGGATTGTGCATATAGGTTGCCCTATTCTGCAAAATTATCCTTGTACCGCACGCCCGTCAGCGCAAGCCCTTGCGGGGGGGCACTAAGGCTTCCTTTGAGCGCGGTCTGCGTATCCAGGGCATATTGTATTTGTTCGAGGCTGATTTTTCCGGCGCCCACCTGTACACAGGCGCCTACGATGAGGCGCACCATACCGCGCAGAAAACGATTGGCGTGAATATGAAACCGCCACTGATTTTCCTGAAATTCCCATTCCGCACGCATCATTTGGCAGGCATAATGATCGGCGCTGCTGTCGGTTTTACAAAATGGGAAAAACTGATCGTATTGCAAGAGCAAACGCGCCATTGCCTGCATGGCTTCAGTATCTATTTTTCGCCATTGCGGGTAAAACCAGGCAGTTTCCAGTAAAAAAGGATCTTTTCTCAGACTGATCGTATAGGTGTAGCTGCGCTCAAAGGCATCGTAGCGTGCATGGGCCTCCGCTGCTACTGCCCGGCAACTGTAAACAGCGATGTCATTGGGTAAAATACTGTTCAGACCATCAAGCAGTCGCGGCGGCAAATCGTTTTCGGCATCAAAATGCGCAACGTAGTAGCGCGCGTGCACGCCCGTATCGGTGCGCCCACAACCCACCACCTCCACCGGCTCCCGCAAAATTGTGCGCAGCGCCTCCTCCATGCGCTCCTGTACAGAAGGCGCATTTGGCTGCCGCTGCCACCCGCAGTATTGGCCGCCCCGATAAGCTAATTCGAGAAAATATCGCATCTTTTTAGGTTTGGAGGTTTGGGGTTCGGAGGTTTGGGGTTTGGAGGTTCAGGGTTACTTTCATCGTTACAAAAACTTGCCACGAATACACGAATGGCGCTGCGCCCGGCATTTTCTAAAACACTCAAATACAAAAACACCAAAATATTCATCGTTCATCACTCATCGTTCATCGTTACAAAAACTTGCCACGAATACACGAATGGCGCTGCGCCAGGCATTTTCTAAACACTCAAATACAAAAACACCAAAATATTCATCGTTCATCACTCATCGTTACAAAAACTTGCCACGAATACACGAATGGCGCTGCGCCCGGCATTTTCTAAAACACTCAAATACAAAAACACCAAAACACTCCATAATTCATCGTTCATCACTCATCACTCATCGTTCTAAAAGTCCATTCTCAGGCGAATATTCAGGCGGCGACCCGTCAGGTAGTTAGGAATGGCGTATTGGTTGTTGTAAATGGATTTGATCCAGAGGTTGGATGCTTCATTGGCAACTTTCATCAGGTTGAACACCTCTACGCTTGCCCAGGTGTTGCGGGTAAAACGCAGGAAGTGTTTCGGGCGGCGTTCTTCCCAGGCCGATTTCCAGAGTTGAAAACCGAAACCAATATCCACCCGGTGATAGGGGGTAAAGCGGTAGGGATTGCGATAGATGATATTGTTGTCGGGCAGGCCAAAAGGCAGGCCGGTGCCGACGGTAAAGTTGAGGTGCATCCGGATGTTCTCATTTCGGCGCAGGTAATCCTGAAAGAACATGGAAAGGTTGACCAAGCGATCGGTCGGGCGCGGTACATTTTTGACCACGGTGCCCTCGGCAGCGCCTACTTCGCGCACCCGATGCTCTATGCCGTTGAGGGCTTCGCGCGTGCGCAGGAAAGAGAGGTTGATCCAGCTTTCCGCGCCGGGCACAAACTCGCCGTTCAGGCGCAGGTCAAGCCCCGTAGCATAACCCTTGGAGTCGTTTTGCCCGGAGTAGCGTACCCGCACATTGTCGAGGTCGTAGGAAACCATATCCCACAGGCGTTTGTACCAGAGTTCGGTGATGAGGCGCATTTTCACCGGACGGCGGCGGCCCCACAGGAAATCGTACGACAAACCACCCACCACATGCGCCGATTTTTGCGCGCGCAGGTTGCGGTTCACCGAGCCATCAATGGCCCGCAGCTCGCGGTAGAAGGCAGGCTGGTAATAAAGGCCGGAGGCTAAGCGCCAGGAAATATCTTTTTTGGTATCCAGAGGTTTGTATGAGAGTTGCACGCGCGGCGTAATGAACCAGTCGTTGTTCAGCGTCCAGTATTGACCGCGCACGCCGGCGATCACCTGGATTTCCCGTTCACCGTCGCGGCGCCAGGTCCAAGTGTCCTGAAATGAGCCGCTGAAGCGGTGACTTTGCAGTTCGTTGCGGGTTTTGAGTACCCGGCGCACGAAGAGGAAATTGGTGTCGAAGGGCAGGGAATAGAGGGCTGAATCCAAGCGTTCCCATTCGTTGATGCGGTCGTTGATGACTTCATTTTGCCATTTGACCGACCATTGCAGGAAGTGGCTGCGCGTGAGGTTGCTGCTGTCGTTATCGGTTTGCAATTCAATACCGCCTTTGTATTCGGCGTTGCGTACATCGGCGGTGAGGTAGTTGCGAATCCAGGTTTGCTGGGTGCCAGTGCCGAGTATATTGACAATTTCCCCGAAATTATCGGAACCGAGGTTGCTGTCTAATTCTCCGAGAATGTAGTAGCCGAGAATGTCGAAACGTTCGTTTTCCTGGCTGCGCCACAGGGAGCTTAAAAATTTATGGTAAAGCGGGTTGCGCTTGCGTTCAGGCAAATAGGTAAATGAAATACCGCCCATGGCCTGCGTAAAATCATCTACTTCCTGGCCTTCAAAAGCGGTGCGCAGCTGGAGGGCGAAGTCGACGAGGCCGAAGGCCCGCGAGAGGCTGCTGGGCTGGAAATTATACACCGAGCGGTTGAAATTGCCGATCATGCCGAGTTGCCAGTTGCGGGTAAGGTCGTAGGTCAGGTATGCCTGAATATCGCTGAAATTGGGCACATACTCGCCGCGCACATCCAAAGAACCGAGCAGCAGCTGTGTGGTTTTGTAGCGGGCGCCCACGAGGTAGCGGAAGGCCCGGTAATTGTCGGTACGGCTCTTGATGCTGCCTTCGATATGCGCCTGTGCGCCGAGCAGACTGGCCGAGGCGCTGGCGCGCAGGCTGTCGGGGCGTTTGTATTTTACATCCAGCACCGAAGAGAGCTTGTCGCCGTAACGCGCCTGAAAACCGCCCGAAGAAAACGACAGATCCCGAATGAGGTCGATGTTGGGAAAAGTCAGGCCTTCCTGCTGGCCGGCGCGAATAAGTTGGGGGCGGTAAATTTCAAAATCATTGACGTAAACGAGGTTTTCGTCGTAGTTGCCGCCGCGCACCTGGTATTGGGAGCTGAGTTCGCCGCCTGCGCCGGTATTGGTGCCGAGGGCAATATGCGGCAATACACTTTCGAGGTTGCCCGTAGTGGAGGGCAGCAGGCGTAATTCTTTAAGATTTTTTTCTTTGATCATGCCGCCTTCATCGAGCCGACGCTGCGAGATGACCACTTCGAGGTTGGATTCATTGGCAGCCATGGATACGGCCAGCACATAGCGGGCATTGGGCGCCAGGGGCAGCACATCGGCACTGGATTCTTTGTAGCCGACCCGGCGAAAGCCGATGCTAAGTCGTTGATTGGCAGGTACTTTAAGGGCAAAGTTGCCTGCTTCATCGGAGCTGACGCCACCGCCGCCACCTTTGATAAAAACCGTGGCAAACTCAATTGCCTGTCCGCTGGCGGCATCGGTAATTTTACCTGTTACCAATGCTGTTGGCTGGTTTTGTGCAACAAGCCCGGAGGCGCACAGCAAAAAAATAAACCCCAAAAATGAACGAAACATAAAGATCGCGTTTGCACAATTCAAAAAAGGTGTACTTTTGTTTAAGTATTCAAACCAAATCTTAAACAAAACCCCAGGCACCAACGTTAAATCGTATATTTTTTGTTTGTTTATAGTTCAGGGGTATCAGGCGCAATGCAGGATACCCTGTTTTTTTGAAAAAAGCTATTTTAGTTCCAGCAGCACCACATTTTCGATATGATGGGTATGCGGAAACATATCGACTGCTTTAGATTTGAGTACGCGGTATTTTTCGCTGAGCCATTGCAGGTCGCGCGCTTGCGTGGCGGGGTTGCAGCTCACGTAAACGATGCGGGGCGCGGCGAGGTCGAGCAGAAAACGCACGGCTTTTTCGTGCATACCGGCGCGCGGCGGGTCGGTGATGACCACATCGGGTTTGCCGTGGCGCGTTGCGAATTCAGGCGAGAGTACATTTTTTACATCGCCGGCGTAGAAAACGGCATTTTCAATTCCGTTCAGCACTTTATTTTCTTCGGCATCGGCTACGGCTTCGGGTATTTCCTCGATTCCGACCACTTGTTTGCAGTGTTTGGCGAGGTAGAGGGCAATGGTGCCAGTGCCGGTGTAGAGGTCGTAGACGTTTTCACGGCCTGTTAGTCCGGCAAATTCAGCGGTGACATCGTACAGGCGTTTCCCTTGTCGGGAATTGGTTTGAAAAAAAGATTTCGGGCCGATTTTGAAGCGCAGGTCGCCGAGTTTTTCTTCCACATACCCCTTTCCGTAGTAGGTAATCATATCGAGGTCGAAGAGGGCGTCGTTGAGTTTGGTATTGACGTTGTAGACCAGCGTGGTGATTTCCTCCGGGAAGCGCTCCAGAATGGCGTCGAGGAAACGTTTGATTTTTTCCGGGTTATTCTGAGCGACGGAGACCACCAGCATCAGTTCGCCGGTGGTGGTGAGGCGTACGAGGAGGTTGCGCAGGAATCCTTTGTGGGTGCGCAGGTCGTAAAATTCCAGCGCCTGTTCCACGGCGATTTCGCGGACGGCATTTCGGACGGCATTGGAAGGTTCGGCTTGCAGCCAGCATTTTTCGATGTCGATGATTTTATCGAAATAGCCGGCGCGGTGAAATCCGATGGCGAAGTGTGCATTTTCGGGTGGCGCGCCGAGTTCGGCCGGGGTGAGCCAGCGTTTATTGCTGCATCCGAATTCGAGTTTATTGCGGTAGAAAGTGGTTTCTTCGCCGCCGAGTATGGGTTGCATTTCGCCCACGTCAATTTTTCCGATACGGATCAGGGCATCTTCCACCACCTGTTGTTTGTGGCGGAGTTGTGCTTCATAGCGCAGGTTTTGCCATTTGCAGCCGCCGCAGATGTCGAAATGTTTGCAAAAAGCTTCTACGCGATCGGGGGACGGAGTAATCAGGTTTTCCACGACGCCTTCTGCGAAGCCTGATTTTTTCTTTTGCACGAATACGTCTACCACATCACCGGGTACGGCGCCTTCTACAAATACGGTCATGCCTTCGGCCGTTCGGCCCACGCCTTTGCCTCGGTCGGCGATTCCGTGAATGGGCACCGCGGGCAGTACAATATGTTTTCTTGCCATGCTGCAAAGGTACCATGATTCGGAAGATTGTGCGTACGTTGATGGGCTGAAATCCGCTATTCAACGAATCTGTAGTGCCACTCAGGACGAAACTCCGCAAGACCGTGCGAACTTTCGCCGTGCTTGCGTACCTTTGCAGACTTTACCCCGAACACCATTCTGGTTTCCCTAACTGTTCAGTCATTTACCAATACTCCCGGCATGAAGGTTACTGCCGCCTATTTGGCCAAATTGCTCGACGGCGCCGTAGATGGCGATCCGGAGGCAATGGTTAGCCGCCCCGCCCGCATCGAAGAAGCTCAGGAAGGCGATTTCGCCTTTTTAGATAATCCCCGATACGAATCTTATGCATACAGTACCAACGCGTCTGTGTTGCTGGTGCATCGCTCTTTTCAACCCATTCATCCTGTAAAACCCGCGCTGATACGGGTGGACGACGTGCGTTCGGCACTCGCGCTGTTGCTGCAACAGTTCGACATGGCCAACCAGTCTGACGGCTCGGCCATTTCCGAAGAAGCCCATGTACATGCCTCGGCCACGATTGGGCTGGGCGTCAGCATCGGCGCTTTTGTGGTGGTGGAAGAAGGCGCGGTGATCGGCAATAATTGCGTGATTTATCCGCAGGTATACATCGGCCGCAATGCCCGCATCGGCGACAACGTACGCCTGTACCCGGGCGTGCGCGTTCATTTTGATTGCGTGGTGGGCAACAATTGCGTGTTGCATGCCAATGCCGTAATCGGAGCCGACGGCTTCGGTTTTGCACCGCAGGAAGATAAAAGCTGGAAAAAAGTGCCCCAGGTGGGGAATGTCGTGCTGGAGGAAGACGTGGAAATCGGCGCCTGCACCTGTATCGATCGCGCGGCCATCGGCAGCACCCTGATCCGAAAGGGCGCCAAACTCGACAACCTGATCCACGTGGCCCACAACGCCGAAGTAGGCGCCAACACCGTAATGGCTGCCCAGGTGGGCGTGGCCGGCAGTACCCGCATCGGCGAGAGTTGCCAGATCGGCGGTCAGGTAGGGTTCGCCGGGCATATCAGCATTGCCGACGGCGTGCGGATTCAGGCTCAAAGCGGACTGGCTTCCAGCGTAACGGAGCAAAATGCGGCCCTTTTCGGCAGTCCGGCTATCGGCTACAAGGATTTTATCCGTGCCCACGTGGTGTTCAAGCAATTGCCCGAATTACAGAAAAAAGTGGCCGAGCTGGAAAAGATTTTGAAGGGATTGAAGAATAACGAGCATACCGGTTAACGAAATGATTGAGTAGCCGCTTTTTTTGCTGCAAACTTTGCGCAAAAACGACTTTATTCATAATTTTGCATACTACAATTATCGTAATGGAAGATCGTAAGTCAACAATTTCAGACCTTTCGCCTAAGGATTTCAAAGTACTTAGCTTCTTTAGCGGCGCTATGGGGCTTGATATTGGGTTGCATAAGGTTGGTCTCAAAACTTTGCTGGCATGTGAAATTGATAAGGCAAGCAGGGCTACAATTCTTGCAAACAACCCCGAAATTGGCCTGATTGGGGATATAAGAAATTATTCTACCAAAGAAATACTGGATTATGCTGGTTTACAATCAAGTTCGGAAGTGGATTTGATAGTTGGCGGCCCCCCATGTCAGGCATTTAGCTCTGCTGGAAAACGTATGGGTTTGGCAGATGAGCGTGGAAATGTATTTTTAAAATTTATAGAGGTAATCGAAAATATTAAGCCCCGATATGCGGTCATTGAAAATGTAAGGGGTTTGCTTTCATCTGAATATTCAATTGATTTAATGCCACATGAGGAGCAATACCTGCCATCTGAATGGAAAAATACCAAAGGCGCGGTTATGTATTATATTTATAATCGCCTGAAGGCCTCGGGGTATCAAATATCATTTAATCTGTACAATTCAGCAAACTTTGGCACGCCTCAGATTCGTGAGCGTGTCATTATTGTATGCGCATTGGGAGACAAGGCCGTTCCCTATTTGTCCCCTACACACACCGAACATGGAGAATTTAATTTGCCTAAATGGAATGTCCTGCATTCTGTTATCGGTAATTTAAGTGTTGAAAATCATGAGTTTATAAAGTTTCCGGAAAAAAGACTGAAGTACTACAAGCTGTTAAAATCAGGGCAAAATTGGAGAGACCTATCCCTGGAAATGCAAAAAGAGGCATTAGGTAAGTCTTTTTTTCTGGGAGGCGGTAAAACAGGTTTTTTTAGAAGATTGGCCTGGGACAGACCATCTCCTACTTTGGTTACGCATCCTGCTATGCCGGCTACCGATCTGGCACATCCTGTGGAAGACCGCCCATTAAGTATTCTGGAATATAAACGTATTCAGGAGTTTCCGGATGACTGGGTGCTGAAAGGAAGCCTGAGCGATAAGTATAAACAAGTAGGCAATGCCGTTCCGGTAAGCGTTGGAGCAGCTATTGGAAATCTTGTTATCGCGCATTCAAAAGGTGAAATAATTAAGCAATATCCGGGATTTAAATATTCCAGATACCTCAATACCGCCGATACCGATTTTATCAAAGATTTTGTTCAACGCAACAGGGGACTCAGCGAAGGCAATAAACAAACTCAGTTGGCATTACCTTTATGAGCCGTAGAACGGGCTTTCTTCTTCAACAAACAGGGAGTCAGGATTATTACTTATCGTTTCCCTTACAAATTCGCAGAAATCATCCTCTGTCAGTTGGGTCATTTCGTTGCTTATACCGATAAGTGTGTTCAATGCAGGCCAATTTGTTTCACCGGTACGGGAAAAGCGTCTAAACCAGTGTTTGATGGTGGTGCCATCACGAACCTGCTTACTAGAGCTGTTTTCACTGTTATCGCTGTTTTTTATTTGAAGAAACAATCCGGATGCAGTACAAAAATCTATGCTCCGCATGGTTTCTCCCCAACAGCAATACCAACCATGAACGATCAGTTTTTCTGCGAGGTACTCTTCCAGGAGCGCTCCGGCAATATTCTCTGCTGCCATGGCTAAGCGGTGCCCGTATTTGATCGTATTCAGGTCATCTCCGCTTTTTTTGATCCGGGCTTCTATGATAATATCAATAATTCTATCCGGCTGCGTCGTTATTACACTGCTTTTCCGTTTAGAAGCCCTGTTTTTATACCCTTTCAAATACTTATCTGTCCACTTTTGCATAAAAATGATGGCATCTTCACCATCATCCATTCTCAGGCTACAGGATAATTGTGGGTTTTTAATGATGTTTGCCGCACAGATAGTAAGCGCTTCGGAGTACTCATCAGCAGCAACTCGTTTTACCACCTCAAGTAAGTCCTGTGGTGAGTTTACTTCAAAATCGGAAAAGCGTTTTGTACTTTTTGCCATATTATTTATCAAAAAAATCTGATATCGGAATTTCTAAAGCATCAGCAATTTTAGAGATATTGACAAGCGTGATATTTTTCTCCGCACGTTCAATCATGCCGATATATGTACGATGCAGATTTGCTTTAAAGGATAATTCCTCCTGTGAAAGCCCTCGCATTTTTCTGATTTCGCGGACTTTTATGCCAAACCTGACTAATATTTCTTTTTTCGCTGCCATTGCTAATTTCAGTATGCAAACGTATATGGAACTTTGCAGGCAAACAACATACTATAATTAGCATTTTAATTAGTTCTTTACCTGTAATTTGATATTGACGTAAATCAGAGCTTTACCACTTAGCAGCTCGTTCCTTCCCTAACCCGTAAATCTATCCTATCTTTGCCGCACCAAATCCACCAACACCAGGCATTATGCAAAGAACGGACGTCAATACCCTCGGAGAATTCGGTCTCATAGAACACCTCACCCGCAACTTCCCCCTGCAGCAAAGCTCCTCGCTCAAAGGCGTGGGCGATGATGCTGCCGTCATGCAGTTCGGCTCCGACTGCACGGTCGTCAGTACCGATATGCTCGTTGAAGGGATACACTTCGACCTGGCGTATACGCCCCTCAAACACCTCGGATACAAAGCGGTATCGGTGAATGTATCCGACATTTATGCCATGAACGCCCGGCCGCGACAAATCACGGTCTCGCTGGCCATCTCCAATCGTTTTTCGGTGGAAGCACTCGACGAACTCTACGAGGGCATTCGCGCCGCCTGTGAACATTATGGTGTCGACTTGGTGGGCGGCGACACCACTTCTTCGCTTAAAGGTCTGGTTATCAGCGTCACGGCCATCGGTCAGGCGCCGGAGACCGATCTGGTGTACCGCAACGGCGCACAGGTGGGCGACCTGATCTGCATCACGGGCGATCTCGGCGCCGCTTACCTCGGCCTGCAACTGCTGGAACGCGAAAAACGCATCTGGCAGGAAAATCCGGGCGTACAACCCGATCTGGAAGAACAAAAGTATGCCATTGGCCGCCAGCTCAAGCCGGAAGCCCGCAAAGACATCATTGAGGTATTCCGGAAAGTAGACCTGAAGCCTACCGCCATGATTGATATTTCCGACGGATTAGCCTCGGAGCTGTTCCACATCTGCCGCCAGAGCAAGGTGGGCGCCCTGATTGAAGAAAGCGGCGTGCCCATTCACCCCGACGCACAAATGCTGGCCCTCAAATTCAAACTCGATCCCATCACCTGTGCGCTCAGCGGCGGCGAAGATTACGAGCTGCTTTTTACCATCAAACCTTCAGATGCCGATAAAATCCGGATGTTGCCGGAAATTTATATCGCCGGAGAAATCATGCGCGCCGAAGACGGCATCAAACTGCAAACCAAAGGCGGTAACCTGCACGAACTGAAGGCTCAGGGCTGGACGCATTTTTAAAACAACTTGTCCACCTCCTGCCATACCCGCTCGTAAGTCCAGTCGGCGCCGTCCCATGGCGCCCGATAGTTATACGTCAGGCCAAGGCTGTAATAGCAGAGCAAGGCGCAAAGTGCTACAAAGGGCAGGGCCGTATACCAGCGCCGCAGGGCTTTTTCGGCCACTAAGGCGAAGGGAATGGCCAGCAAAGCGTAGTATTCCACATAACTGCGATGCCCGAAAGCGCTGCCAAACCACCAGGCCCACCAGGAGGCGAAAAGGTAGGTGGCAATGGCAAAAATGAGCAGTAAACCCCGCTCGCCAAAACGATTGCTGTGCCGTCCGAGCAGCAATGCAACAAGCGGAATAATGGCGATGGGGCTGTAGAGCAACCAGCCGTTCCAGGCGTCAAAAAGTACGCGGAACAACTTGGGTTCTTTCCAATATTTGAAGGATTCATCTTTGTACGACCACATGACCCAGTCGCCCGACATATATTTCCAATACAAAAACTGCGGAATCCAGGGCAGGACAAACATCAGTCCGGCAAGCAACACCGGTCCGGCCTGCGCGCGCAGGTAGGGCATCTTGGCCGGCAGGGCTTTCCAGCAGCGGTACAGCGGGTAGAGCAAAACGATGATGCCCGTGGGTCGCACCAGCACAATCAGGCCCGCCACAAGGCCCAGCAAAGCCCAGGTGGTCCACTGCCGACGCGTGCTTTGAAGCCCTTCCAGCAGCCGCTCTGTGAGACAGACCAGCGCCGCGAACAGGAAAAAACTGTACACGTGCGACATAGCGCTCTGAAAAAAAGAATAATAGTACAAATTGGTGCCCAGCAAAAGGGCTGCCAGCGTGAGCACGCTGGCCCAAAGGCTGAAATAGCGCCGCAAGCTCAAATACAACAGCCACATACCCAGCAACATATACACCACTGCGCCCAGCAGCAAAGCCAGCGGATAAATTTCGCTGTGCCCGTCGGAGGGATAACCCAGCGGAGCGCTCAGGGCGTGTGCACCGAGGAAAAAGGGCGTTTGCATCAGGGCCACGCCGCAGGTGTATTTGGTGTAAATTTTACCGCTGTTTTCCCAGCGGCGCAGGTAGCCGGTGTCGCGCACCGCCACGTTTTCAAAACCGCCGTAAATAAAGGTGGCAGGCAGGTAAACGTAGTAGCCCTCCATGTCGGACCAGATGAGCTTCTCCGGATACTCGTTTGCATCGCGGGCGATTTGGAAGCCTGCAAAGGTCAGTATTGCAAAAAGCGCGGGCAAAAGAAATTTGTTGGGTATCGTTTTCATGCTGGCAAATGTAATACTATACCTTTAATTGGGCATAATTGAGGTCTAATTTGTATAAATATTCGCCGATGCGGATTTATAGCATTATTTTTGTTGTATTAATCTCTAAAAAACTGAACATGAAACAAGGGTACATTTTTCTGCTATTTTTTAGCTTAGTTTTTATTCAAAATTCGCTTTTGGCGCAAACCGACACCCTGTGCGATGCGCCGTATCTGAAGTGTAAGGAAACACTTTCTTTTACCATAACAGCGCCGTTTGTATTTCCCCTTTACCCAACAGATCTGTTGGATTCGGTGGCGGATAATTGCACGCCAGATCTGCCGCTCGAATTGAGTATTATTCCAGCGTCTGAAGATCGCGGCATTTACCCGCTGGATTGTGCGGGATTACCTTTTGTGCAGGCCAATGGTTTTTGTAATGTGGTGGAATATCAGGTTTGGGCAAAAAACGCCGCCGGTAAAGTCGGTAAATGCAGTACCATTTGCAGCTTTTTTGATCCAACGGGCACTTGTAATGGTTCGTTGTGGCCATACCGCGGCTGTGTTACTACCCAGTTGGGTGTTTCTTTTGATAGTGTGCTGATCCGGCGTTTTGTTGATAATGATCTGGAAGCGGAAAGCTTTTTTATTGGCGGGCATTATAACGCTCATTTGCCGCTATTATCGGGCGGACAATATTTTCGTCCGCACTATAATGTGTCGCATCGCAATGGCGTGAGTTCTTTTGATTTACTGTTGCTTTCGCGGCATATATTGGGGGTTGATACCCTCGACAGTCCTTACCTGCTCATTGCCGCCGACGCCAATAAATCCGGTACGCTCACTTCGTTTGATATTGTGGAGCTGCGCAAATTAGTGCTTGGCGTATACGACTCGCTGCCGTTCAACGAATCCTGGCGGTTTGTGGCCTCGCATTATATTTTTCCCAACCCGCAAAATCCGTTTACCGAAGTTTTTCCGGAGCGCGTTTTTCCGGAAATCCCCACCCGCAACGACTTCATCGCGATCAAAATCGGCGACCTGAACCTCAATGCCCTTCCGCCCGGCCAGTTGCTGGCACCGGAAGACCGCGATGTGTCGATTTTGCCCCTTGCGCTAAGGGATCGAAAAGTAGCAGCCGGGGAAGTTTTTGAAGTAAACATCGCCACGCCCGATGAGGCGGAAGCCCTGCAATTCAGTCTGGAGCATTATGGCCTGGAATTGCTCGATTTTACCCCCGAAGCGCCTTACACGAAGGAGCATTTTGCACATTTTCCGGAAAAAGCGACCCTCACGGCGGCTTTTGATTTGGGCGCTGCGGCGGTGTTTACCCTGCGTTTTCGGGCGCAGCACGAGGGTTTTTTAAGTGAACTGCTGCGGTTTAGCGATGCCGTCACGCACAGCGAGGCGGTGGTAGCGCAGCAGGTGCACAAACCCGTATTACAATTTTCAAGCGAGGGCGATTTCAGCATCGCACCCAACCCGAATACCGGGCAGGGCGTGATTTCCTTCCGATTAGAAAAGGCGGAGCAGGTGCGCCTGTGCGTATATGATGCGCTGGGGCGCAGCATTTGGGAGCATAACGAAAATTACCCCGCCGGCGCGCATCAGATTGCGCTGGATTTGGGCGGGCAACGTGGCGTTTTTTATGTGGTAAAAAATGACGTTGTGCGGCAGGTGGTGGTAACGCCGTAGCGGGAAATAATCAATCTTTACCGCTTACTATCTCAAAAACCAATTCCTGATCGGCAAATTTGGGCACGCGCATACCCGGGCAGCGGTAGGAGATCACGGAGAAACGCACCACATCACCGACTTGTACCTGCTGCATCAATGCCGCTACGGCTTCAGTAAATAAGGCGCCCGTATTGAATCGTGTGATACAAGCGCCGGTTCTTTGCTGGTACAGATGAACCCGAAACCCTTCTATTGCGCATTTGCCACAAACTTCGTAAGTGATTGCGGCAATACCCCTTTGTGCTTTAAATTCCCCGGCAGTCATCCTTTTACTCGCATGTTGTGCACCTAAAAGTGGCACGATGGGTATATCCCTTAACCGGTAAGTTCGCTCCCCGATCACCTGCTGCCGGCAGGTATCTATAAGGGTTAATTGCACGTTGCCCGTATCCTGAGATACATGCATGGAAAAATGATAAGGACGCTCTTTCGTGATGCGCCCATGACTGATCTGTACTGTGATACAGCTGTCGGGTATACTGTCGGAAACGATCAGAAGTGACTCGTGTATACCGGCGATAAAACCCATAATCCCTTCCAATTCCACAGCGACCTGGGATTGTGCGAACGAGGGGAGAATGAATAAAAAGAGCGCGATCAGGGGGCTGATTTTCATGATGTAGTATTTTAATCGTGAGCGCGTTTTGTTTCGCACAGATATTCCACAAAAATATTTATTTGGTTGATAATCAAGCTTCCGTGTATTATATGCGAAAGATATTCATTTTTTACTGTTTACTATCTCAAAAACCAATTCCTGATCGGCAAATTTGGGCACGCGCATACCCGGGCAGCGGTAGGAGATCACGGAGAAACGCACCACATCACCGACTTGTACCTGCTGTGTCAAAGCCGCTACGGTTTCCGAAAACCGGGCACCGGTATTGAATCGCGTGATACAAGCGCCGGTTCTTTGCTGATACAGATGAACCCGAAACCCTTCTATTGCGCAATTGCCACAAACGCCGTGGGTTATCACGGCGGCAATACCGCTTTGGGCTTTAAATTCCCCGACAGTCATCCTTTTACTCGCATGTTGTGCCCCTAAAAGTGGCACGATGGGTATATCTTTGACCCGGTAGATCCGCTCCCCAATTACCTGCTGTTGGCAGGTATCTATAAGGATCAACTGAACGTTTGAGGTATCCGTCGCGACAATGATATAAAAATGATACGGCTCCCGCTTTTTGATTTGCCCGTTACGGATCTTTACCGTGATACAGCTGTCGGGTATACTGTCGGAAACAATCAACAGGGGGTTTTCCAAACCGGCGTAAAGCACATTTACGCGTTCTAATTCAACAGCGACCTGGGATTGTGCGAACGAGGGGAGAATGAATAAAAAGAGCGCGATCAGGGGGCTGATTTTCATGATGTTCTTACCTTTATTTTATTGAAAAATGTAAATCCCCGGCATAGTGAAAAGGCTCGGACATACCCGGGCATTGGTAGGCGATGTGATAAAAATGCACCCGATCGCCGGGTGTAACCGAATTAATCTTTTCCTGAACCGATGCATTAAAACGCGCACCATTGTTGTGAAGCTTGAGCGCATCACCGTAGCTGTGTTTATAAATGGCCACATCATAGCCTTTTACGGTACAACGCATGTCGAAATCAAATCCATCAAGTAAAACTGCGATACCGGCTTGCGCACAAAATTCGCCCCGACCCATTACGCCACCGTATTTACTGCCCAGCACTGCTCGGACCTCATATTGCATTTTTACCCGATATGTGCGCACGCCGATTTCCGTTCCCGAGCAGCTGTCTGTAAGCGCAAGTTGTACCGTCGTGCTGTCGGTTTGCAGGAACCAGGTGTATTTCCCCGGCGCTACTTTTTTCAGAATGCCGTCGGAAGGACGCAGCACGATGCAGGAATCGGGCACCGTATCGGAAACCACGCTCAAGGGGTTTTCCACGCCAATGTACAAGACGTTCACTTGCTCCAACTCCACAGCCGCCGGTACCTGGGCCAGGGCGGTACAGGTGAGCAACATGAAGGGAATGATGCTTTTCATGATATAGTATTTTAATCGTGGTAACGTTTTTAACCCGTATTTCCAATAAATTCCCACAATTATGAGTTTTCAAACAAAGCACCCGCGCATGAAGGAATTCCTTGCCCATTTAAACTGTTTTTTCAGTAAAAAAGTCTGTTTTGCCCTGTTTTTTACCGCAGGCCCGCTGCTGCTGCAAGCCCAGTACGAACGCATCCTGAACGACCCCGATGTCATCTGGGCCGCCGAAACGGACATCATTTACTCTTTCGCGCCAGCGCACCGACGCGACAGCACCGAATGGCAGCAAAACCATTACTGGAAAAGCTACGACCCCAAAGACCCGGAAAAACTCCAGGGCGGCGAACGCCTGCTGCACCGCCTCCTCAACGCCGCCCGATCGGGCGCCTGGCCCGCCTGGGAATTCAACGACTCCGTTTACCAGCTCTCCTCTGCGGAGCTGCAAAGCCGGCTCGATGAATTGGACACGATTTCTGTCATGGACCTCGAAACCGGACGTTTCCGCAACCAGGCTGTGATCAACAGCGTGAACCCCGACGATTTTTACGCCATCCGCGCCCGGCAATTGCTCTATTACGATGCCCGCGCAGGCGATTTTAAAGTATACACTTATGCCATTGCGCCCGTGCGGCGCGTAGTGGAAACGTTTGCACAGAGCGGCAAGACTTTTGAGGAATTTCGCTACAGTTATGTGCCTTTTTGGCTAAAAATGCCGCCTTTTGAAAAAAAGAAAAAGGGGAAACGAGCGGATGTCAACGACAAGGACATTACCTGGGCTGCCCAAATCAGCACCCGCGCCAACAGCCCCTGGCCCGACAGCCTGCAACGGGTGTTTAAAAATTTCCAGCCGCCCGTGATGCAGGTTTTGCTCAATCGCTTCAAAACCGATCAGCAGTACGAAGCCCTCACTTCGGAAGGCGACCCCGTACCCTTTGCACAACGGGCCGAAATGATCTCGCGCACCGATACGGTCGTTACTTTTGACCCAGAAACCTATGAAGAAGTAATCAAGGTTTCGCGGCGCGCCATGGAAGCCGCCGATATGCGCCTGCGCTTGGAACAAAACTGGTACTGGAACGAGCGCCGCCAACGCCTGGAGATTCAGCCGGAACGCTTTGCCCCGCTTTACCGGGCTACGGATAGTCAGGGAAATTTTATGTTTGAGGCGCCTTTGTTTTGGAAAAAGTTGTAGCCGCTTCGTGGGATTTTCGGGGCTTATTTATCCTTGAGCGCTTCAATTTTTTTTAAAAGAACCGCCCGGTTCTGCTTGGAAGTCATCCATTTTGGGAGTCGGCTTCCGAGGCTTCTGTTATAAATTGCCTGTCCGTTGCGTTCCCGAAGTTTCGCGCCAATATGATCCTGAAGAAAATCAAGGTGCTCAACATTATAGGCCCAGAAAGTATACTTTTCAAAGTCTGTTTGAAGCCATAAAGGTAAATGAAAGAATGGGTCAATAGCATCACCCAGAACAATTTGTCGCGTTGTATCCGCTTTTTTATGCGGAGTATGTACATCAGCCGCTGCCTGATCAGACAGTTTCTTATTGTAGCCGCAATGCGAGCAAATTACTTTTATATCACTTTCTTCCAAGTTGCCGAATTCAAAATTGCCCGGTTTTACGACAGCCTTTTTTGAACAAGCCGGGCAAGACACTAAAATGTCAAACCGGATAAAGTCGAACAGGAATTTTTGGTAACTGTTTTTTGTGATGGCGTCCATGTTATTGAATTAACTTCGGCTTGAAGAAAAACGCGAGCCTAAGTACCAATCCGTACTCAGGCTCGCGTTGGGTTAATTGTCAGGCATTAATTACCGCACCACAACCAACTTCTGGAAATACGTGGCCGACGCCTGGCGTATTTGCAGGGTGTACAGGCCGTTCTCAAGGCCGTCCAGCTCCAAACGGGTAGCTTGCTGGGTCGTTTGGATGCTGCGCACCAATCGGCCGGTGGCATCCAGTACCAGCAGTTGGGCAGGTGCATTCAGGGCTTCCGGCAACTCCACCATACAAAATGCCGTAGCCGGATTGGGGTAAACCCGAATGCCCGCAGCTGCTGCATCCAGGTTTTTGACGCCTACCAGGCTGCCGAATTTTACATCGTCCCAATAATAGGTCTTTTCACCCGCCGTAGCGCCCGGGGTGCCGAAATTGAAGAAAATAGACACTTTATTGTATGTGTTGGCGAAGTTGATGGCTGCTGTGCCCGGAGCCTGGTTGCTGAAATTAAACTCCAGGGTTTCCCACTGTGCAGCCAGGGTGGTATTCACTTCGGTTTCCACGCTGATGGTCGGGTTGCTCGCATCTTCCACTTTGAGGCGGATCGGCGTACCGGCATCGGGCGACCAAACGCGCACGGTCATTTTGGTATTGCCTGCGCTGAAGGGAATGGGGCTGGCCAACCCTGCGCCACCGTTGGTAGTACCGGCCCACAGCTCGGCGCCGCCGGTTTTGATGGCTTTGCCTACAAGGTTAGCCGGATTGGTCGGGTCGGCTACAATGGAAGAGACGTTGCCGCCAAAATCGGTCAGTGCATAAGCCACCGTGGCTGTATCCTGGAAAGTAATCGGCAGGCTGACCTGCGCCAGACCGCTACCGCCACCGCCGATAAACTTCACCTCATCCCAGTAGTAGGTTTTTTCTCCTGCAATCGCACCGGTGGTACCGAAATTGAAGAAAATAGAGATTTTGTTGTACACATTGGCCGGGTTGAGGGCCGCTGTGCCCGGGGCCGGATTGCTGAAATTGAACTCTAAGGTTTCCCACTGACCGACGAGGGTGGTGTTTGTTTCCGTTTCCACGCTAATACCGCCATTGGCTGCATTCTCCGCTTTCAGGCGGATGGGCGTACCGGCATCGGGCGACCAAACGCGCACCGACATTTTGGTGTCGGCATTGGTGAACGGAATAGCCGTGGCTAATCCCGCACCGCCGTTGGTAGTGCCGGCCCACAGCTCTGCGCCGCCGGTTTTGATGGCTTTGCCGACGAGGTTGGCCGGATTGGTGGGGTCGGCGACGATAGAAGAGACATTACCGCCGAAATCGGTGAGTTTGTAATCAACCGTAGCAGTATCCTGGAAAGTGATGGGCAGGCTGACCTGGGCCTTGCCGCTGCCGCCATTGAACTGCACAATATCGTCTACATAAAAGGTGAAGTTGGGCGTACCCGTACCCACCGTACCGAGGTCGAAAATAAAGACGATCTTCTGGTAGGAATTGGCGGCATTGGCGCCGGTAAAATCGAATACTAATTCTTCCCAGGCATTGCCGACGGCGCTCACTTTTTCCTGCTCGTAGGCGATACCGCCGTTGGTCAGGTTTTCCAGTTTGAACAGCACTTTACGGCCTGCGCCGGGCGTCCAGACTTTAATTTTAAAATGCTTGTTGACAGAAAGATCAACCGGCGCGTCGAGGGTCAGGAAGCTGCCGCCCCAGGGGTCGCCGGCATTTTTAATCATGCGGGCCACTTTGGTACTGGTATTGATACCGGCCGGCGCGGGGTTGTCTTCGCGGCTCATCTGGCCACCACCGAAATCGGTAAAGGTGTAGTTGATGCTGTTCGATTGAAAATCAATCGGCAGGGTAATTTGAGCATACCCCATTGTGGAAAGCAAAAGCAGTGTAAGCAGTGTAAGATGCTTCATAATAACAGGTTTTGTGATATTTGAATTAAAACTTGAGTTGATGTTGTTTGTCCCAGATGCCCCAATGCGCACCCACATCTCCTTCAGGTCCCACTTTCCAGGACTCGTCGAAGCTGGCGAAATAAAAAATTTCGATGCCCTCTTCCTTCGACCATTGCTGGGTATTGAGAAAATATTTGATGGCATTTTCCATAGAAGGCTGGGCGCCTTCGAGGCTTTTGCCCTGGCTGGGCCAGCCCGTCTCGGTGATGATGACTTTTTTGCCCTTGCCGGCCAACAGTGCCTGCTGGTACATCTGTTTCATATACACTAAGGAATATTCCAATTGGCAACCTTCCCAGAAAGGGTAGCAGTTGGACAGAATGACATCGCAGGCGTCTGCCACGTCGGGGTAATCCGTAAACTCGTAGTAGGCGTCTACATAACCCGTAGTGACCTCCGGAATGGCCGTTTTGACACGGCGGATGTAGTCGAGCAGTTCGGCTTCGCTGAGGTCTTTGCGGTAGAGCACCTCATTGCCTACGGCCGCGATGTCTACAAAACCTTCCTGCGCCAGTTGTATCAGGCCGGCAATTTCCTGTTCGTTGAGCGCTTTGTCTTTGCCGAGCCAGGCCCCGACGAGCGTTTTCAGCCCGAATTCGCGGGCAATTTGCGGCACTAATTCATTGCCCTCAATACAGGAAAAGGAGCGCACCCATTTGGTATACGGCGCAATGATTTCCATCCGGCGGCGGATCTGGTCGGCCGTCAGGACGTCGCCCGGTTGCTGGCCTTCTTCATAGGCGCTGTAGCAGAGGCCATGCATGCCGCCTTCCAGGGTTTGCCGGAACTGGCTTTTGAGCTGTTCGGGCGACTGGCCGGAGTAATCACTTCCGGCGAGGCTTAGATGTTTTCCTAATCTGAGTGACATGATTTAAGCGAATTTTTGTTTTTCGTGAATGTCCCACAAGCCCCATTGCGTACCCACTTCTCCTTCGTGGTGGAGTTTCCAGGACTCATCGAAGGAGGAGAAATAAAAGAGCTCTACCCCATCGGTTTTGGCCCATTGTTGGGCATTGAGGAAGTATTTCATCGCGTTTTCGGCAGAAGGCTGGGCGCCTTCCACATTTTGGCCGTTGCTGGGCCAGCCGGTTTCGGTGATGATGACCTTTTTATTGCCGGCCACCGCCTGGGTGAGCGCGTACATGCGCTGCATGTATTGGAGGGCATGTGCGTTGTCGGCGCCTTCCCAGAAGGGGTAGCAGTTGATGAGCAGCACATCGCAGGCGGCCACGAGTTCGGGTTTGTCGAGGAAGTGGAAGTAGGCGTCAACATAACCCAGCGGGATATGCCTGGGCAGCAGTTCGCGCACGCGGCGCAGGTAGGCCACGATTTCGGCTTCGGAGGCTTCGTTGCGTTGCAGCACTTCATTGCCCACGGCAGCGATGTCGACCAATCCGGCTTCGGCCAATTGCACAAGTGCCTGTATTTCGCGTTCATTGCGGGCTTTATCGCTGCTGATCCAGGCGCCGACGAGGGTTTTCAGGCCTTTTTCGCGGGCGACTTTGGGCGTCAGTTCATTGCCCTGGGTACAGGAGAAAGTGCGCACCCATTGGGTATGGGGGGCAATGATGTCTACACGGCGGCGGATCTGGGTTTCCGAGAGGGTGTCACTGGTATTCTGACCTTCGGCGTAAGGGCTGAAGCAGATGCCGTGCATGCCGTTTTGAAGGGTTTGGGCGAACATGGCTTTCAGCTCTGCCGTGGTTTTGCCGCTGAAGTCGAGGCCGCTGTGGGTATTCAGGTTGAGGCCTGCGCTCAGGGCGCGCAATTTGCCCGGCAGATAAGCCGAAGAGCTGATCGCTGTACCGGCTTTTTTCTGTTCAATGGCGGCGCGGATTTCCAGGGTACGCTCTTCGGATACATCATAATCCCGCATCACCCAAATAGCAATTAAAGTACCGATAAGTGGTATCGCAGAAAAGAACAGTCGTAGCTCAAACATGGTTTCGTATGTCTGCGTTGCCGCACCGGAGTTAAAGTCTATAAATGTTAAAATCAGACCGCTCAAAAGCCCTGCAATGGCTAAACCAAATTTTACCATCCACCAATAAATGGCGCCAAAAATACCTTCTCTTCGCTTGCCGGTATTTAACTCATCAATGTCAATGACATCAGAAGTCATAGACATCATCAGGGTAAACAGGCTGCCTATTCCAAATGATATAAAGGGCAACGCAAACAGAAATAAATACGGTTTGCCCGGAACAAATAAAAACAACAGGGAAACATATCCGATGATGGATAAAGATTGAGACCAAATAAATGCCTTCCTTTTGCCCATCACTTTGGACATTTTCGCAACAATAGGAATAATTAGTAAAGTTGTAAATATAGCCCCTACAGAGCCAAATAATGTAGGCCAAACACCCTGACCGCTACCATTAAACAGATAATATTTTATAATGAAAAAAGAAAATCCCGCTGTCGTGTTGAATGCATTAAAAATAAAAAAAGTAGCAATACACAGTTTTTTAAATGGAACTATTTTTAAAGCTTCTTTAAAGCCCTGAATGATCAAATCAAAACTTCTACCCGCATTTGAAAGCGTCAAAGGCTCATAGTTTTCATTTAAAGTTGACTTGCTTTTTATAAAAATACCTGGAATTACTGCCAAAATGGTACAAACTATGGCGCCATATATGGCCAATGTTCTTGTTGCTTCTTCGGCTGAAGGGAAAAGTGTTTCATCATACATAATTACCCACAACCAGGGCGCGAATACCCATGCCAATTGTCCAATTAATTGTGAAGTAGCCATGATAGACGTTCTCTCGTGAAAGTCATCACTCATTTCATAGCCCATTGCTACAAAAGGCACACTGAAAATAGTTATTCCTAAATAAAAGGCTAAGGAAAAAAGTGTAAAATAATAGAAATTATAATTCACCGAATTTGTCGTGTACAATTGCCACATAAAAGCAAATGAAACACCCGTTAGTATACCACCGGCAATCACATATTGTCTTCTTCTGCCCCATTTAGACTTCGTATTATCGGTAATGAAACCCATAATTGGGTCTGTGATGGCATCAAAAAGTTTAGGTACAAAATAGATTACGCTGACCATCCAGCCCGGAAACCCTAATTTGTCAATTAAAATCACAATAAATATTCCCAGCATCGCTGGAAACAATTGATTGGCGAGCATCCCTAATCCGAAGGCAACCTTTTGCCCGAAGGGAACTTTATTGGAAGATGGTGTAGCATTACTCATAACGGGTGTCGCGTTTGTTGATTAAGATGGCTTGTTTTGTTTTGTATTGATTTTCAGTGCTTTGCAGGCACTTCCAACTTCATGGGAGGCAGCGGTACCTGCCGGAGCAGGGCCGCTTTATCGCCGTTAAAGGTTTTTTCAATGGCATGCCCGTCTCTGCGCAGCCCTTTGAAAATACCTTTGTCTACCAAATCCCAGATGGCATATTTGGCTTTGCCGTCGAGGGTAAAAAGGCCAAAATGGTTTTCCGAGCCACCGGGATTGGCAGCGTCTTTCCAGATTTCATCGAAGGCTTCAAAGTAGAAGCAGGCAATGCGCTCCCGGTTGGTCCACTCGCGCATCATCTGGTAATACATTCCCTCCTTGTATTCGTCGGTTGCTTTGGAGCCATTGAGGCCGTAATGTTCATTAGAGGCGCTGGCCCAGCCGGTTTCGCCGATATGTACGGGTTTGTTCTGGCCCTGGCCTTTCATGTACTGCACCACGCTTCGGTATTGCGTCATGGCGTAGTTGCGGGCGCGGATCATGGCAGCGGCGATTTTAGCCGAATCCGGCAGGTTTTCTTCACCCTTGAAATTGCCCCAGAAATCGGGGTTGTAGTGGGTGTCGTGCATGGGGTAGGTATGCATGGAAATGTAATCTACCGCAGCGATGAGCTTGTTGAGATCCTCGACGTGGTATTCAGCGCCGCCGCCGCCCCAGGAGGCGAAGTTATCGGAACTGGTGACCCAGAGGTCTTTGGGGAGTTGGCCGCTTTGTTTGAGTGCCTGGAGCTGGTTGACGTATTTGAGAATAATGCCGGGCTGCACGTAGTAGCTGGCGGCCCATTTAACCATGGCTTCATTGCCTACGGCGATGATTTTCACAATGTCGGGGTACTCTCGGGCCATATCCACGGCGCGTTGAATTTCGGCGGCATTGGCAATGTCGTCTTCCTGATTGTGGTCGGGATGATCGGTCCAGGCGTATTTGCAGTCTATCCAGGCGCCGAGCATGACGTACATTTCAAAGTTGGGGTCTTCCTGCTTGAGGGCGCGGATGGCTTTGAGCAAATTGGCGGCTTCTGCCAGTTTGGTGTTGTAGGTACGCAGTACGCGGATGTTCATGGCAGCGAGGATTTTCATATCCTCCTGCAATTGCGCTACGCTGGGTTGTATTTCACGGCTTTTTCCCCTGTATCCGCCATAAGAAATGGCTAAGTAATCGGGATTTCCCAAAATGTCTTTTGCTGTCACGGATTGTTTATTTTGTGCTCGGGTTGATGGACGATTATGTACCCCGCATGCTGTTGCAAGCAACAGGATGCAGAGGAGCATCAGGTTTTGCAGGTTGATTGGTTGGTGTGGCATTGTTTATGGTTTGTTTCAGTCATTTGTTGGGGTTGTTTGGGGGTAGTAGTTATTTCAAAAACGCTTGGTTTTCATGTCTTCCGGAAAGATTTTGGGGCAATATTTTTCCAAATATTTGACCATTAAAAACCGAGCTGACCTCGGAGAGGTCGAATGTTTGTAGCATTTCGTTCATGTCATTACCATTTGGCACCCTACAAACATTCGACCTCTCCGAGGTCGGTATATGTTGTCTTGCATTTGCTACAAACATTCGACCTCTCCGAGGTCGGTGTATGTTGTTTTGCATTTACAACCCAAAACACAATCCGACCTCGGAGAGGTCGAATGTTTGTAGCATTTACAACCCAAAACCAATCCGACCTCGGAGAGGTCGAACGTTTGTAGCATTTATTAGGGCGTTTAACAGGCCATCATTCTTCGTCCGGAATAAAAAAATCAAATATTCTTTTACTCCCGATTTCTATATCAAAATCAGACAAAATTTTCAAAAACTCCTCTTCAAACGTGCGCCTGCTGTGGTGTTCTTTTTGATTCAGAACATATTTACAAACCGCATCTACATGCGAGCGACTATAGGAAAATGCACCATACCCAGCCTGCCATTCAAATTGAAACGTTGAAAAATGACGTTCCTTAATGAAGGCATTAGACGACTTTTTAATTTCGGCAACCAGACTTGATATAGATTCAGCTGGTTTCAGACCTAAAAAGATGTGTATGTGATCCGGCATACCACCAATCGCTAACATTTTATGGCCGCGATGCTCCACGATGCCTGTGATGTACTTATTCAATTCTTCTTCCCATTCCGGCGCAATAAGCGCCTGCCTGTTCTTAACCGCAAAGACGATTTGAACATAGAGTTGAGAAAATACGTCAGCCATAGTTAAATTTTGTTTTAATGAATTGGTTTGCTAAGCGGTAACAATACATGACCGCTGACGAGCTTGAAATCAAACGCCATGCAACATCCCCGCTCGAATTTCAACCCTGATTTGCACGATCTCACCCCTGCGTTCAAATATGCTCCGGCTGTTATCGGCATCTAAGCGCAGGCCGTCCACGCTGGTGGTGTCGCCACTTTGGTCGGTCATGTGCACGCGGTTTGCATCGGCCAGCGCGTACACGATCGGCGTCTGGCAATAGGTAAAGGCTAATGTACCCGCCGCCAGCGGCAATTGCCGGGTTTCCTGATGCACATCCACATATTCAAATACTTCGGCGCTTTGCAGAAACTCGTCTTTGCGCAACAGACTGGGATTGAATTGCAGACAACCATCCTGCACCCAAACGCCCAATTCGCCGAAACGACTCAGCAGGTCTTCCTTCACCTGCCCCGTCATGCCCGGCTGCTGTGCGCCTTTGCCTGCCGGCGTATGCGAATATGGATCGGTCGGAAATGCCCCGTACAAGGCAGGCGATTTGTGCACGCCAATGCCCTCGCTGATGTCGTAATAATGCGCCAGCATACGCTGTATGGTACTCGGCGCTTCGCCCGATTCCACCGCGCTCCGGCAACATTCCAGCACAGCAAGCTGTAGCTTGGAAACCATGTGCCAGTAAATAGAACCCAAGCCCTCGTACCCGTAAAAGGTGCCGGAACGGCCGGTAAAAGCTTTGTGGTTGAATAAATCTTCAAAAATCTGCAACACCAGTCCCCGTTCGGCAACAGCCAATTCGGCGTGTTTGCTATCCGACAAAGCCTCCAGCGCCGCGTGCAGATCGGCTGCATTCTTGAAATTGCTGTTGAAATGCAAAACACCGTCCACGTCGCGCTCCACAATATCTGTATTGCCCTCGGCCAGGAGCTGACCCAGCAGACGCGATTGCCCGACGGCCTCGGCTGGCACGATATTTTTTTCTAAAAAACCAGGCAATGCCTTGTTGGGATACAAGAGGTAACTGTTCTGATCCGGACGATATAAACGGCTCTTTTTCAGACTGTCGAGTACACTGACGACCTCCGGAGCAGATAAATAACCGGCGCTCAGTACAGCTACCTGACCTTCCAGCATCTCGCTCAGCCAGGCTATGGAAACGCGGTCTTCGCCTTCCACGCTCATCAGGTTGTAGGCGTGGTACATGTTGTCGGAGCGTTTGTTGGCCTCAATGGTATGCTCCAGGAATTTAAGCGCCAGCTCAAAGAAATCCCGGATTGCCTGCAAGGAAACGGATTGTTTGCCGCCCGAAAACGAACGCTCGTACAGGGCCGTGCGGTAGTTGCTGCCCGCCTGACCCAGACCATCCAGCACCCGCTTGCGCTCGGTATCGCTGATTTTTCCGTCCAGCAAATGCGCATTGGCTTGGAGGGTTTGCGCTACGCCGTTCAGGAATTGCAGCAGCTCTTCGGAAACGGCTACTTCCTGCGGCGCAGATGCGGTCATTACATTTTTGAAAAATGCCAGAAAGCGGCGCAGGTAGCAGAGGGTCACCACCGAAACGCCATTGCCCACCAGGGCGTTGTTGGCGTCGTTCCATTCGGGCCGCTGGGTATTCATCCAGATGCCCGCTTCGGGGATAAAATTGGATAATTTGGCCAATACCGTCGCCAGTATTTTTTCAATAAAGCTTACGGTGTGGATGCGCCCGTTCTGATCCTGCAACAAAGCGCCGTCGGCGCCCAGCAGGGCTTTCCGCACGTGAATGGCTTTGTCGGAATCGTGGTCGAATGCAATGGTATCTTTCGGGTTTTGAAGTGTTTCGGCGTAGGTTTTGATGCGGTAGGGTACATTGGCGTATACAAAGCGCTCCCGACTGAACAATTGTTCGAGCCGACCGGGCGTGTGGCTTTGCATAAACTCCAGAAACTTCAGCAGGTAAATGATCTGGTGATCGCCCCAATAACCGATATACGACCAGGGATTGTCCGGTTCAATGGTTTCCCAATCGAAGCCGTCTTTAGTAACCCGGTAGGGGTTATAGCCATCGAAAGTACTGGCGTTCAGGAATTTATACACCATATTCTCGATGAAAGCCGGATAGGCGTGGGCCAGCGCTTCCCAGTTTTGGAAGATGTCGCGCCAGTTGCCCTGGTAATCGAGAATTTTGGAGCCGTCTTTTTCGCTACGGGTATTGATGGAAAACCAGTTCCAGGGCCGGCTGGGGTCGCCGTGCCGACGGCTGAATTTGAGCGGCAGGTATTCCAGACTCAGGCGCGTGAAATGCGGGTCGCCGCTTTGTTCGGCAAGGGTTTTCAGGGTAAAAAGGGAAAAAATTTCGGGCAGGGCGTCCACCCGGGCGCGCGCCTGTTCAAAAACGTCTTTATTGGCTTTGGACAAATAATGGCTGAAATCCCATTTTTCAATTTGATAATTGTCGTCAAAAATGCCGCCGCGCATGATATTGAACAGGGCATTAGAAAAATGGCGGGTGTCGCGGCGATGATCGGAACTGCGTTGCAGGCCGTCGGCAGCGGCGTTCAGGGCCAGCAGGCGTTTGGTACCGGCGGCAATATCGGTCTCCAGCATTGGCTGCAAATCCTGCTTGCTCCGCAGCAAGGCCCGGAGGCGTGCTACTGCGGAATGGCTCTGATTGACATTGGCTACAATTTGCCAGGATTTCGCTGTTTGTGCCGGCAAATGAATGTTCTGATGCAGGAAATACGCGCCTTTTTCAGCTTTTACATCCGTTTCCTGATGCAGCGGCTGGCCCTTGCGGAAAGCGCTCACTTGCAGGGAAGAGAGCAGGCGAGTCGGGTTTTCGAGACCGTTCGACCAGGCCACATTGGCTTTCAGGGCTTCGCTGGGCTCGGCTTTATCCACAATAATGGCGCTCAGGGCGAAAATACCGAGGCCCGTTGCCGTATCCAATTCGCTGCGTTTGTAAGCGTCTACAAGGTTGCTGGCGCTGTTTTGCAGGCTGCTGGGTACACCGCTGGGCATAATATTCTGAATACCGTCGAGCAGGGAAATTTCCGCAGCATGGTCGGCGTGGTTGTGCAGGCTTGATTTCCGGACAAAACCAAATTGATCGCTTGTATTCCAGGCCACCTGAAAACTCAGTTGCAGGTCGTGGTTCAGCTCTTCAAAAATGATTTTATTGCCGTACACATGCTTGTACAAATTCCGTGTAATGCGGTACGCGCCTTCGTCGCGGTCGGAAAAAGGCTCCCAGCGTTGCGACTTTTCGCCCCTTTTTACCCAAAAAACAGACTTGCTTCCCGTCATTTCCACCGATTCGGTGATCTTATCGTCGGTGTAATACGGGAAAAGGGCATAGTCGGCATTTTTGCGTCCGGCGCTCAGGCCGCCATTGCTGGAAATGAACATCCAGTGATCGGAATCGCTGACAATGCTCATGAAGAAAGGGCGCAGCGCAGCGCTGTCCGGGAGTTTGAAGTAGCGTTCGCCGTCAATTTGCGTATATTCCATTTTCAGTTATCAGTCAGCAGTTAGCAGTTATCAGTTGACCTCTTTGTAGACCCTCACGTAATCTACCAGCATGGTTTGCGGGAAGTTGGTTTGTGGGGTTGGGAAGCCTACAAAATTGCCGCCTACAGCAACGTTCATAATCAGGAAAAAAGGTTGATTATACACCCATTCGCCGGGAACGTCTTCTGGTGTAAGGCGTTGGTAGAGGGTATCATCTACAAAAAAATCGACGTAATTTTCGCCCCATTCCACCGCAAAAACGTGAAATTCGGTATCAAAACGGCTGTTGCTCAGGGCAAAGCTTTTGGTAACGGCTGCGCCACCGGAATAGCCGGGGCCGTGGAGGGTGCCGTGTATCAGCGTGGGTTGCTGCCCCCGAAATTCCATGATGTCAATTTCGCCGCACTGCGGCCAGGAAACTTCATCAATGTTGTTGCCCAGCATCCAGAATGCCGGCCAGATACCGGGGCCCCAGGGCATTTTCATACGCGCCTCGTAGCGGCCGTAGGCCTGCGCGAAAACGCCTTTGGTGTTCAAACGCGCCGAAGTAAAGGCGCGCCCGGAGAAGTTTTCCTTGCGGGCCGTAATGGCTAAATTGCCCGCGCCGTCGAGCGACACGTTTTCCGGCCGATTGGTGTAGTATTGTAATTCCTGATTGCCCCAGCCATCGTTGCCGGGACCAATGCCAATGTCGTAGGTCCATTTGGCAGGATCAGGTGATGTGCCGGCAGTACCGGAGAAATCATCCTCCCAGACCAGCTGATATTTGCGCTCGCTGATACCGTTGTCCTCCTTGCAGCCAAGCCACAGGCCTGCCACTGCGACGAGCATAACGCAGCGTCTCAGAAATGAAGCATTGATTTTCATAAACAGATTTTTTATTTGATTTACTTGTAAAAAAGGATGTTGTCGAGGTAAATATTCCCGTTGCCCTCAAACTTGAACTGGAATACATTGCCCAAATTCACGGTGGGGGTAAATTCAGAAAGGGGAATATTCACGCTGCTCCATCCCGAAGTGGGTACGGTCAGGGTGTAAGGTTTTTCGGCCGGGCCTGGACTAATGATGTAGACCTTAAACTCCGTGGAGTTTGCCGTCCAGACATCTAAGTGCAGGTGCGTCATCGTGCTCAGGTTCTGGTTGCTGCCTAATTGTATACCCTGATAATTCAGGCCGGTGTACAAGAGGGTATTATTTCCGGCAACCGGCACTTGTGTCACCACCGTCGCCTGTCCCCAGTTGGGGTTCAAATCGGTGCCGGCAATGTTGGTATACGCATCGCTGAACACAGAAATGACGTTGGCGGCGCTGAAGGTCGGGGTCGGCGCAGCCGTCGTCGGCGCGTTGCCACCACTGCCTGCCTTGTAGAAGTAGAGGTTGTCGAGGTAAATGTCGCCATTGCCATCAAACTTGAACTGAATCAGGTTGTTGAGGGCCACCGGACTAAACTGCGACAGCGGAATATCAATGCTCGACCAGCCATTGGTGGGTACCGTAAGCGCAACGGGGCGCTCTACCGGGCCGGGACTGATAGTGTAGATATTCAGGAGGGTGGAATTTTTCGTCCAAAAATCTACGTGCAAATGCGTCATGCCCGACACGTCGAGGTTGCTGCCAAACTGCGTGCCCTGATAGTTCAGGCCGGAATAGCGCAAGGTATTGTTGCCGGCTATTGCCACCTGCGATGTCGCTGTGGCTTGTCCCCAGTTAGGGTTAAAATCCGTACCGGGCACATTGGTATAGGCATCGCTGAACACGGAAATTACATCCGACGGGTTGCGCGTCGGGGGCGTCGGCGCTGCCACGGTTGGGCCGGAAGGCGGCGTTACAACACCTTTATTGTAGAAATACACATTGTCCACATAAACATTAGGCACATCGCCCGAAAGCACCAGCTGTGCCAGGTGCGCCCTGTTGACCAGGCCGGTAAAGTTGGACAAGGGAATATCTAAGCTCACCCACTGGTTGGAAACAAGGGTCGGGCGGGTAAAGGAAAGCTCATGCGAGGCATCATCGCCGCCGCCAAACGCACCGTTTGCGCCAAAATCAACCAAAAGCACTTTAAATGCCTTGGGCAAATCGGTGGGATCGGGCGTCCAGATGTCGAGGTGGAAATGCGTCATGCTCGTCGCATTAATTTGCTGCGACGTAAATTCAATGCCCACAAAATTGAGGTTCCGGTAGCGCTTCACATCGTTTCCGGCAATTTTGAGGTCAAAATCTTCAGCTGTTGAAAACTGCCAGCGTGTATTCCACAAGTCTACCGGCACGTTGGTATAGGCATTGCTGAACAGGGAAATGACGCTGTCCGGACTCACCGTGGGCGTCGGCGCAGGCGTGGTCGGGCCAACGGCCTGCCCCAGCGAAGTGAGCGACAAAGAGCCGTCGGCATCCGTTTCGCCAACTTTAGCCGTAATCACGGCACTGCCTGCATCTAATATGGATACCACGCCGGTATTGCTGACAGTCGCTACGCCCGGATTGGACGAGGCAAAGGTGAAATATGCCGGCGCGGCTTCTACGCCCTGGTCAACGCCGTCGGGCATGTTGAAGACGACCTTCAAACCGCCAATATTCAGCTGCTGACCGGTTTCAGCGTTCAGGGTTTGATCCTGACCGTCGAGAATGACCGGGCGCGGGTGCGCGATGGTGCCGAGTTTTTCAAATTTTACTTCATCAATCCAGAAGGTATAGCCTAAGCCATCTTCAGGACCTTCCGAATAGAAGAACATCCCGCGTTCCTGGGTCAGCTTGGACGGATCGGGAATGGGGATGATGAATTTTTGCCAGTTGGTGTTCACTTTCACGTCGCGCAGGGTGGCTATATAATTCGATGCGCCAAAGTCGTTGCCAAAACCGACGACATCAATCGAGGCCGACTTGCTGGCTTTGGCCCAGAAGGTGAGGGCGTCATAGCCTGACAGGTTGCGACCGACACTCGTAAAATAAGCGCCACCGGCATAAGCGCCCTGGGGGTCGCCCGCGTCGGGCACGGCAAATTTCATGGATGCAGCACCCCGGTATTTCACCTCGGTATCTACATCAAAAGCCGTGACTTTGGAGCCGCCAAATGCGCCGTAGTTCAAGCCTGCGCTAAACCCGTCGATAAAGATTTCAGGGGTGGTGGGGAAAGTTGCCGGATCCAGATCGGCAAGCTCGCGTTTGCAGGCAAGCCCCGTCAGCAAGGCAGATAAGGCAAGCAGCGCGAGTGCTGGAAATTGAAATTTTATATTTTTCATGACGAACTTTTTTGATCTTGTTATTTCTTCACTCAAGCGTTTTTCAAACGTTTACTAAACCTCGCAGGTTTAGTAAACGTTTGAAAAACGCTTGACTAACAGAATTTTAGTTACTGATATTAATTTGCAGGTAGGTCTGAATTTCCCATTCCCGACCATTGCCATAGCCCACGGCAGTGGGGTCTGGAACAACCTGGCCATTGGCTTCAACTTTTGTCGTCGGGGCGTAGCGGGGCGAGTAGCGATCGAGTGCACGCCAGGTGTAGCGCATACCAAGACGGGAGTTGGGCAGCTCAAACCAGGTGGGCTTGGCGAGGGTGGTTGAAATATCAGCCACTAATTGCAGCGGATAGGTAAGGTTGAAGTCGCGGTGGTAATCGAAAGGTCCCCAGTCATTCACTTTCACCATACCCATCAGTTTGGTCTTTTTGTAAATGGCGCGCACATCGCCGCCATAGCGTTTGATGAGGCGTGGGTCGCTGCCGTTGGCTTGTGCCGTGCCGGCAAACAGGTTGGAAACAAGGCCAAAATTGGTGCCGACCTTGGATACAATACGGGCGTAGGCTTCCCAGAGGTCTTGCGCGGGCGCTGCGCCGGGGAAGGCGAAGATGGTACGGCCGTCGCCGAGGATACCGATGGCCGCATCCTGCGAAGTGGGCTGGTGGCGGTATACAAAACCGGTGCTGAGCGCAAATTTTGCATCTTCCGCAATATCATTATCCCATTCATACATCCAGGTGCCGGGTGTCGGGTCGAACGTGAGCAGGATTTCACCGGCCACGGTCTCGCGGTTGGCGCGCACGGCGAAGGGGTCATCAAGGATATTTCTGGGTCTTGCGGGCGCGGGGCCGTTGGCGGGCATGGGTGCTTCAATCGGACGCTGCCACAGGAAATTGGGCGCAATTTGCAAATTGCCTATGCTGTAAGTAAAGCCGGTCAGGAAGTTGTACTGGTTGCCGCTTCCGCAATCTTTAAGGCGCCAGCCGGTAAAGGTTTTGGTATAATCAGCGCCGCCCATCGCGAGCAGTCCGTGTGCTGCGCCCTGCGCATACCACTGGAAAGCGCCGGAGGCATAAGTGAGTTTCAGTTTGCCGCCCCAGGTGTCGTTCATCGTTGTTTCATCCTGGAAAACCTGCGTGCGGCCGGGTTCAATTTCCCGCGTTACCTGGAACACCTCCCCTACGCGGTTGGAGTTCGACCAGATACCGCCTACTTCAACGCCAAGTTTGCCAATTTTCCGCTTGAGGTGCAGCGCCGCGCGGCGGGTGGGCGGAATGGGTACGGCAAAAGAGCTGACCGCAGGCGCCTGCGTATCGAGGTCTTCGTGGAAAATGCCTGTAATGTCGAATTTGCCGAAAGTACGGCTGTATTTGGCTAAAATGGCCGGGTTGGCGCCCCACCAAAGTTGCGGACCAAAGGCTATTTTTAAATGTTTAAAGCTCTTTTTGCCCGTCATTTCAAAACCAAATGGCGCAATGCCATTGTAAATATCAATGTTCGGGCCGTAGTTGGCTTCCGGGTAAAACCCGAAAAAGTCGCCCTCATAACCCCAGTGGTAGTGGCCGGTGCGGTAAAAACCCTTAAGGTCAAAATGCTTGGCATTCCAGCTAATATCAGCCCGGTACACCTGAAAACGCTCTACGTCGCCGAGGGTGACAGATTGCAGCTGATTGGTGAGCGGGTTTACCGACTGCACAATTTGCGGGCGGCCCCGGTTTTCGTAAAAAATCTCGTTGATCGGGTTGGTCGCCACATTGCCGAGGATGTTGAACGACACATTTGCCCGAAAACTTTCACTGGGTTTGGCTTCCACGCCAACAAAGAAGGACTCCATGTGATCAAATCCCAGCTGATCCGGATAAGCCGTACGGCCGGGAACCGGGTCTTTGGGCGTAGCAATGAGGCTGCCGCCGGTGCTGAAGGTGGACAAATCCATACGCAGTTCGCTCATGCGCACTTTTTTGGATTGCTCGCCGCTCAGCGCCGCCTTGTCGCCCCTTGCCCGAAGCATGGCATCCATGAGTTGAATGCCCGCGAAATGCGCATCGACATCCGACTGGGAGGTGCCTTTGTTCAGCGGATTCAACTGGTGGGCCTGCTTGAGCGCGTAATAGGCTGCGCGGGGATACAACTGGTAAATACCCCTTTCGTTGGTCGGCCCTTTGGCGCAGATACCGAACCACTCTTCATTCATGTTATTTTCGCCTTCGGCGTAGTCGTTCAGGTAACCACCGTTACTCCAGGAGGCGTTGTTGTCGTGTACCGACAAATTGCTGGTCTGGCCGAATTTCCACCAGCCATCGCTGAACTGGAAGGTAAAACCGCCGAGGCTGTTGTTGGCTTTGCCCAGGCCTGCGGCATTGGCATAAATTTCTTTCCAGTTGCTCACCATGTAGTAGGCCTGCGACTGCTGGTCTTCCTCATTGCCGCGGGCATTAAAGGCATCGGCGCCGAATTCCGTAAACAGAATGGGCTTTTTGTATTCCTCCTTCACCCGCTGGAAGGCGTCGCCAAAAGAAGCGCCGCGGTACATGTTGGTGCCGAAAATATCCACGTCTTTGCATTCCCTGACGATGATGTCGAGGAAGAGCAGGTCGCCGTTGCACATGGCCACGGGGT
Source organism: Chitinophagales bacterium (assembly GCA_017303875.1). Lineage (GTDB taxonomy): Bacteria > Bacteroidota > Bacteroidia > Chitinophagales > Saprospiraceae > M3007. The sequence goes on from JAFLBP010000014.1 coordinate 121,274, forward strand.
GCGATTTGTCTAAGCCCTTCATAGCGACGGCCGCCTCATTGAAGAGCTTGTACATGGATGCGGCGCGGATGGTGGATTTCCGGTCCTGCATGGGAATGTCTTCGGTTTCGGCGCCATCCCAGAAGAGGCCGTAGTTGTTTTCGTTGCCGAGCAGGTAGAGCAGCAGGCCCGGCGTATTGCGGTACTCTTCGGTCATGGCTTTTACTTCGGCGAGCAGGACTTCCCGCGTGCGCGGGTCGGAATATTCCGTGTTGCCCACCCAGACGCCGCCGAGGGTAAGGCCGTAGCGTCCGAAGGAGTGGTTGAGCATCGTGTAGATGCCATATTTTTCGTAAATGTATTTAACCCAGCGGGGCGGTACGCCGGTGTACTGACGCACCACATTGACCCCCATATTTTTGAGCAGGGGCATTTCTGCGTCGAGGGCCGCGCGGATCACCTCATCGGGTTGTTTCCAGAGGCTGTAGGAATAGTTGGTGCCAATCGGGAAATAATCCCAGTTCATGCCGTTGATGAAGAAGTCGTTGCCATTAACGATCAGCTTCATGCCATCGGGATTATTGGCGACACTCACCCGGTCGGCCTGGGCCAGGGCAGCGAAGGCCAGCAGGGATAAAATCAGCGTGTGTACCGTTTTTTTCATTACCACTTATTGTAAGGTGAAACATTGTATTCGGCGAATATTTTGTCCCCGTTTCCGGCTACTATCTTTTTTCCTTTGGTTTTGGACAAAAGTATTGATACCACAAAGGTAAGTTTGGCGGGGAGCAGAAAAAAAAATTAACCCCATCAAATATTTCATCATTAATTTTTTTGACTACTACAAAATTGTATATTTGCAGATATAATTCATTTATTATTAATCTCTTATGAAAAATAAGAACTTTCACCACACGCCAAATGCGCCCTACACAAAGTACATTTTGTGTCTGATTTTGGCATTTTATTTTGCCGCAGACCATCCGGTATTTGCAGGAAAATATCCGGTTCAAAATTTTATGCCCTCCAATTATAAAGCTGGCATACAGAATATTGATTTTGCGCAAAACCGGGATATGACCTTGTTTGTGGCCAATAACCTCGGTATTCTTTCCTACAATGGCCGCTCCTGGGAAAAACATGCCTACCAAACCGGCAAAAAACAACGCGCCTTAGCCTTCGATGAAAAAAATGGTCGCCTCTATTTCGGCTCTCAGGGCGACTTCGGATATTTCGATCAGGACTGGCGCATGGTTTCGCTTACCGATAAAATACCCGAGGCAGCGCCCGACTTCGATGAAGTGTGGGATGTGTTCCTGCTCAACGATAAAGTATACTTCTGTACCTTCCAGGGCATCTTTGTGTACAACGGCCAGACGATCTCCGTACTCACCCACCCAAACGGTTTTAACCGCACCTTCAAAACCAACGGAAACCTCTTCGCGCAGGGCCGTCAGGGCCAGCTTTTTGAAATCAAAGACCAGGAACTCCTTAGCCCCGCATACCTGCCCGGCCTGAGCAGCGAAACCATCGCCGGCGTCATCACCCTCGACGGCGGCCACCTCATCCTTTACAACTCCGGTAAAGTGGAGTTTCTCACCGCCTTCGGCGCCATCCGACAATACGAAGCCCTCGACAATGCCCTGCAAGGCAAATATGTAAACCACGTACTCCAGCTGTCCGACAGCCGCTTGGCCATCGCCACTCAAACCGCCGGACTTTTCCTTTTCGACCTCCAGAAACAACGCCTCGAAAATATCACTACCCGCGACGGACTTTCGTCGAATGCCTGCCTGCGCGCTTTTCAGGACTACTCCGGCAACCTCTGGGTGGGAATGCAAAACGGCATTGCCCTGATTGACATCAACTCGCCCATGCGCTTCCTCAACCAGGAAATCAACATTCAGGGCAGCGGCTATGAAGCCTGTCAGCGGCCGGAAGGCGCCTATTACACTACCTCCAACGGCATTTATTTTCAGCCCGGCAATAGTACTCAAAGCATTTTCCTGAAAGGCACGGAAGGGCCAGCCTACGGCATGCAGACCATCGCCGGAAAACTTTATGCAGGGCATCACAGCGGCCTGTTCCTGCTCTCCAATGGCAGCGCCCGGCGCATCGCTCACACGCATGGCCTGTGGCAGGTAAAACCCCTGCAATCCAAACCCGAATACGCCATCGGCGGCACTTATTCCGGCCTGTTCCTGTTCCGCTTTAATGCTGCGATGGAACTGGAACCCGTCGGGAAAATCAGCGGATTTGAGGAATCCAGCCGTTTTTTTGAAGAAGACCGGGAAGGGAAAATCTGGGTCGGACAGTTCTACAAGGGCCTGTACCAGCTGACGCTTTCCGACGACCTTTCCAGCCTCAGCGCCTTTAAAACAAGCGCCGAACAAGGCCTGCCCACCGATGAGCAGATCATCCTGAGCCGTATCGACAACGAACTCTACCTCGGCACCCCAAAAGGCATTTACAAACTGGATCAGTCGGGCAAGCGCATCGTGCGCGCGGAAATGTTTTCAGAACAAATCGGGGAGCAGCAGGTGTATTTGCTGGCGCAGGACAAACAGAAAAACGTGCACGTGTATACCGAAGAAATGGCCGGTTTTTTCAGGCAAATCCGCGCCGATAAATATGTTTTTGTGCCCTCTTCCCTGTTTCAGTTGCGGTATTCTTTCAACAACGACCTGCTGAATATTTCCGTACACACGGCCGACGGCGTACTGTTTAATGCCAACGAGGGTTTTATTCAGTACAAACCTGAATTAGAAAACCGGCTCGCTGCCGATAAGCCGCTAATTGTCAGTAAAATAATCAATGTAGCCGAACACAGCGTATTGTACGAGCGCACACCTTTTGGTGAAAAAACCGATCATCCGGCGCAGCTGACCGTTTCGTCCCGCGCCAAAGTATTGCAGTTTGAAGTAGAAGCTTTTCAGTTTAATGAAGTGAGCGACCAGCAGTTTCGCTACTACCTCAAGGGCTTCGACGAAGGTTATGGCGCCTGGACGCATGCCACCACCAAAGAGTACACCAACCTCAAGGAAGGCGCCTATGAGTTTCATGTACAAACCAAAAACTACCTCGGTCAGATCATCAGCAGCAGCCCGGTTTACCTGAACGTGGAGCCGCCCTGGCACCGCAGCCTGCCTGCCCGCGTGGTGTACGTGCTGCTCGGCGTGTTGTCGCTGGTGCTGGTTTCGCGCCTGCAAAAACGCCGTTACCTCCTCAGGGCACTCGCCGTAGAGGATGCCAAAGAGCGGGAATTGCTTAAAAAACAACAGGAGCTGATTGAAATTGAACACCAAAAAGAACAGGCGCTGCGGCAAATAGAAGAAGATAAAATGAAAAGCGAACTACGGCACCTCAACAGCCAATTAGCCACCTCCACCATGAATTTAGTGGTGAAAAACGAGTTCATGGAAAATATCCGGGAAGAACTCGAAGAGGTGAAGCGAAAAGGGAAAAGTGTGGAAACCAAGCAGGCGCTGGAGAAAATTGTCCGGGAAATTGACACCACCCTCCGGCTCGAAGAAGACTGGAAGCAGTTTGAATACCATTTCGACCAGATTCACGGCGACTTCCTGAACCGCCTGCGCGAGCAATTCCACGACCTCACCCCCAACGAGCAAAAGCTGTGCGCCCTTTTGCGCCTGAACCTCAGCACCAAAGAAATCTCCAACCTGATGAGCATTTCCCTGCGTGGGGTCGAAATTGCCCGTTACCGCCTGCGCAAAAAACTGGGCCTGGATATGGGACAGAATTTATCCAAGTTTATTTTGGAGTATTAAGCGCTTCAAAGCACAGAGATACTCCCACTTTGGAGGGATTTTCCGCCCAAAAATAATTGATAGTGGTACAGTCCGGCCGGAAATTGTGCCCTCGGCAGCGCGATGCGGGTTTGTGGAGCATCCAGCGGCAGCGATTGGATAAGGCCGCCACTGAAATTGAAGAGCAACAGCTGTAGCGGCGCCTGCGCTTGTCCGTTTTTTTCCAAAACCAGGTAATCCGAAGCCGGATTGGGGTAAATTTTCAGGAATTGCGGTGCGCCGTGGGTATGAGGCGCGGCCACTGCGCTTGCCGTACACCATTCGGGAGCTTGCGGGCCGAAGTAATGCATTTGCAGGTATTGTAGCAGCGACACCGCTAAGGAGTCGGCGAAGCGTTCCACATTGCTGAGGTTATCGCGTATGCCATTTCGGTTGCATTCAATTTGTACCCCGTCGAGCACCCCGCCGTTGTAGGAGCCGTAGCGGTTGGTGTTGTAGCCGCCATTGAAATAATCCTCATCGGCATCCGGAAAAGGATCGGCGGGAGAAGGCACGGCCGGATAGCCGCGCTGGTGCAGGAGCGCGCCTAAGCTCAGCGCGCCGCGCAGCAATTCAGCGTGGCTGAGGTTGTTCGGATTGGCGGCGCTCAGTTTGCGGATACTATTATCTGTCGGATAAGGCGCCAGGTTGAGTACCGAATCCGGGAGTTGCAGTTCCGTTTTGGTATGCAGGTAACCCAGTTCGAGGCGTTGAATACTGTGGCCGTGGCCATGCAGGTCGACGTAGAACCCTTTACCGAACGTTTGTCCGATTTGCGTTCGGGCCGTTTCCATAAAGGTGTGGAACTCCGTCCAGGCCTGTTCGGCGTTCGGGTTGCCGTCGGCTGCTTCTTCGAGGTCGCGGTTGGCATCCAATTTGCGGCGGTGCAGGCGGTTCATCACGAGGTGGGGGTAGCAGCCGCTGCGTTCGTAGAGGGCTTGCGCTAAGGCGCGGCCCAGCTCCTGCGTATTAAAATCATTGACGTAGGAGCAGCCGCTGCAATCCCGGTCGGGTATACTGGCGGGCGTTTTTTCTCCGCCATGCGGTGCGGAAAGCAGGAGCGGCAGCGTACCGGGAATGTACTCGATGTATTCATCGGTACCGAAATAGGATTGTCCGGGCGTGTAATTGCCCTGGGCGCTGAGCTGGCCGGCGAGGGCGAGGAGCAGGAGGAGGTTGATGCGCATTGGTTGGGTGGGTTGTTGAAGTGGAGTGGGTAAAGGTAAAGATGGTTTGCATTTAAATTAAATACAATGAAAGCATGTATTTGCAGCATGGGGAAATGTTGTTTGCTGGTATGGACATTGGGTCTTTTTCCGCATTGGATTTTTGCCCAGTACGATTCTGTTTTGAACAATCCGGATGTCGTTTGGGCCGCCGAAACAGATATACTATATGTTTTTTCCAAAAAAGCCGACACCTTGAGCTTGTACAAGGACCCCAGCGAGCCGGCGCCGCATAAAGACAGCGAGTACATGATGCGTCGCCTGTTGCAAACCGCTGCTGCGGGGGACTGGCCAGCCTGGGACATAAACGATACTTCCGTGCCAATTAGCAAAGCCGCCGTACAGCAAGTGTTGGGCAGCCGGGATACTTTTTCTGAAGACAGCTCTTTTACTTATCCATTTACAAATCCTGCATTATACTATGGTCTGAATGTGCGGCAATTGCTGTATTACAATATTCGGGAGGGTAATTTTTGCACTTGTATTGATGCGATTGCGCCGGTGCTGCAAATAGCGGATCAGCCCGCCACGCCGCTTTTTTGGCTTAAAATGCCGCCCTGTTGGCAAGATTTCGGGCGTCGCCTGCCGGATGTCAATGATAGCGACTATACCTGGGCGACCCGGATTGCGACAAACAGAAACAGCCCGATGCCCGACAGCCTGCCATTTTATAGAAAAAAACTTGAAATTCCTTTGATGCAGCATTTGCTGGATCGTTTCAAGTCGGACAGTACATTTACCATCGAGCCGATGAATGGCAAGCCCCTGAGCATGGGAGATCGTTATGGTATGGTTGTTAAGCAGGATACCATGATCATTTGTTTTCCGGAGCATGATGATGACCCTACAACAAAAGTTGTGTACTGGGTTCTTGAGGCCAAAGACCTGGCCCGGATAGATCTGGATCAGCGCTGGTACTGGAACGAGCGCCGCAAACGCCTGGAAATTTATACTGTGGGCTTTGCGCCCGCCGTCAGGGTACAAGACAATGAAGGGAATTTCAGGTTTTACAGGACGTTGTTTTGGAAAAGATACAGGTGAGGGCAGGTGGCGCATGCTGTAAATACTTGCCTTGTAGTTTTCCTTGATTTTTCCAAATCCACCTCCTGCCAAACCGCCTTCCGGGCAAAAGCAAAACCCGCTTTTTACACAGCGCTACCCCCTCAATTGAATAAGTATCTGTTGTTTAAGGCATTCCGGAAACATCGCTTATATTTGTCGCACCCTAACCCCCAACCAAAACACACCCCAAAAAAATCCTTCCCAATCATAAAAAAATCAAGTAAATCCTGATTCCATGGCCGACGCCCGCGCACTCATCCGCCAAAACATACAACAACACCAAAACGGCCAGGACGCCACTTACCTCGACCTGGGCCGCTGCGGCCTCACCCACCTGCCCCCGGAGCTGGGGGAATGTGTGTGGTTGGAGACTTTGATTTTGGGTAATGCGTGGAATGAGTATGATTTAGAAAAACAGGAGTGGGGCCAAATAGAAAGCCAAAACAAAGGTGAGCGCAACCGCATCGCTTCCATTGAAGGGGTAGAAAAACTGGGGAATTTGAAAAAAATGGTGGTGACAGAGAACTATAGAAATAAGGATAACTGGGAACTAAGTGATTTGGCTCCTTTGGCGGGACTAAGCCAATTACAATCGCTTTTCTGCGACTTCACGCAGATCAGCGATTTGGCCCCTTTGGCCGGACTAAGCCAATTGCAAGCGCTTTACTGCTCCTACACACAGATCAGCAATTTGGCCCCTTTGGCCGGACTAAGCCAATTGCGATCGCTTAATTGCTCCTCCACGCAGATCAGCGATTTGGCCCCTTTGGCCGAACTAAGCCAATTGCAAATGCTTTCCTGCTCCTCCACGCAAATCAGCGATTTGGCTTCTTTGGCAAGACTAATAAACTTGGAATATCTTGACTGCGACTCCACGCAGATCAGTGACCTGCTACCTATTTTGCCTTTAATCCGCGAAAAAAACATTCCAGCAATTTGGATGGATTGGTTTGAGCATTTGTCAGTAAATTATAATTTTGGGTATGAGCCTCCCGCTATTTTAGTTAAAAACAGCCCCCTCACCAACCCACCTATCGAAATTGTAAAGCAGGGGAATGAAGCAATACTGAACTACTTTGCAGAAAAAGAGCGCAGCGGCACCGAAAAAAGCCTCGAAGCCAAGGTAGTGCTTATCGGTGAAGGGCAGGCAGGCAAAACCTCCCTGCGCACGCGCCTGCTTCGCCCGGGCACCGCGCTTCCCAACAAAGAAGATCGCACCAAAGGCTTGGACATCGAAATTGAAAAGTATACCTACGAAATTCCAGGCGGCGAACAGATGCGACTCAATGTGTTTGACTTTGGCGGACAGGATCACTACAAACCACTGCACCACTTTTTTTACTCCAAAAATACGCTTTACGTCATGGTCAGCCGCAATGGCGATGTGGCCACCAACGACTTTGATTACTGGTTGGATACGGCGCAGTTGTTTGGCGAAAACAGTCCTCTGCTGCTGGTACACAACCTGTTCGGCGATGTGCGCAGCAGTTTTAACCGTGCCAAATACGAGCGTTTTAGTGACATCATTAAGGACAGCTTAGAGGTAAACCTGAACGACTTTAAGGATGCCCGCTGGGAGGAAATCAAAAGCCGTATTGAGTATTTTGCCTCGCGCCTGCCCCATGTGCACGAGGAAATACCCAAGTCCTGGGCCAACATCCGCCGCGCCCTGCTTGCCCGCCGGGAGGAACAGGTGATTGACCTCGAAGAATATTTTGCCCTCTGCGCCCTGCCCGAAAACGGCGGCATGGACGAGGAACGCGCCCTGCGCTGCTCGGCCTACCTGCACGACATCGGCATCATCCTGCACTACCAACAGGACAGCGAGCTGCGTGAGTACGTCATCGTGAAAAATGAATGGGCCACCGATGCCGCTTATCGGGTCATAGACGACGCAGAAATCGCGAAACGGCAAGGACTTTTTTACCAAAATACCGACCTGCCGCGCATTTGGTGCCAGTCTGAATACCGCAAAATGCGCCTGCAATTGCTGCAACTGATGAAGCATTTCCGTCTCTGCTACCCACTTAAAACAGACGGCGAATTCATCGCACCACAATTGCTGCCCGCCAACCCACCCGAAGGCTATACGTGGCAGCCCAAGCAAGACCTGACCCTATATTTTGAGTATGATTTTATGCCCTTGGGCCTGATGTCGCAACTCATCGTGGAGTGCCACCTGCTCATCGCCGAGGAGCGCCGCCTCGTCTGGCATGACGGCGCAGTACTCGAACTGCCCGGCGGCGAGGCCCGCGCCGAAATTCTCCTTCAAAAACGCAACGGCAAACAAACCATCGGTATCCGCGCACAAGGCCGCAAGCGCCGCGACCTGATGACCATTATTGACGGCAAAATCGAGGAACTGCACAAGCCATTCGGGGCGGGCTTGAAAGTGGAAAAGAAAATTCCCTGCGTGTGCGCGCGCTGCGAAGCGACAACAGACAAATGGTATTTTAATCTGTCGGAATTAGAAAACCGCCTCAAAGCAGGCCGTGAAAAAAAGGATTGCGAATTGTCTTATGAGTCGGTTTCGATTCATGATCTTTTGGGCAATATTTTCTCAAAAAAAGAGGCCATTGACGAGATAAAAATAAGCGGCGACGCTCCCCGCGCCTTCTTCTCCTACTCCAAAACCGATAAACTTTACCTCGACGAGTTCAAGAAACACCTCAAAACATTGCAACGCAGCGGCCAACTCATGCAATGGGACGACAGCAAGATCAAACCCGGCGAGGAGTGGGACAAGGCCATCAAAACAGAACTGGCGCAGGCAGATATTATCTTCCTGCTGCTAAGTGCGGATTTTTTAGCTACCGACTACATCTGGAATCACGAAATACCCAAAGCCATGCACCGACACGAGGCGGGCGAAGCCAGGGTCATTCCCATCAAAATCCGCGACTGCAACTGGGAGGCCACCCCCTACGCAAAATTGCAGGCATTACCCCGAAAATCGGGCCTCATTGGCCCCAATCCCGTCAACGACGCAGCCTGGAAAGCTGTAACAGATGAAATTCGTGCGCTTTTGAAGGGTTAAGCCACGTTAACAGGGCAAAGCACACCCAAAAGTTATTCAAAACAACGGTTCCTTATAACCCCCATTGAAACGCACTTATTTGTCTGACGACAGAAAGTCGTCCGACAAAGGGTTTTACGTTATCGGACGACTCCCGGTCGTCAGATAACTATTCGGAGCGCACTTATTTGTCTGACGACGAAAAGTCGTCCGACAAAAGGGTTTTACGTTATCGGACGACTCCCGGTCGTCAGATAACTATTCGGAGCGCACAGACACACTTTTTGGGACAGTATCTATTTTATGGCCAAATCTTCCATTGGGCCCGATATCCATATTTAGCACGCCAATGAGTGGAAGCAAGAACTACCTTGGGGTCAAGATGCGATAACTCCTCAAAGCCGTCTATACCGTCAATGTCGCCACATATAGTGTGTCCCACGCCAAACGCATTTAATTTCGGCCATTGTTGAACCAGCGAATCTGGAACTTTAGGCATGATGATGGCTTTTAGCTCGTCGGCGGGGCCTTCGACACGCCAGTATGTTTTGCCGTTATCACCGAAAAGATCGATTTGCAAGGCATCAAAATCGCCCTCGGTACTACAGGTCACATAAGCACTGTTTTGAAAATTGAGGTTTTTGACCCGAAACGGAATATCCGGAAAAGTATAGTTATTGCCTACAGAAACAGAATTTTCATAATATTTACCGTTCTCGCTATCCAAAGCTGAAACCCACAAACTTGTAAATGGTACTTGTGCGGGCCGACGGATGCTGAAATGATTCGTAAGTGGATCACTGTTGTCTCTCTCCTTGCTGCCCAAATACCCAAATACGGGGTTATTTCCTTCTTTGGTAACGCCGATTACCTCGTAACTCCATCTGGATTTGAATGGAAAACTGAAGTCGGAAGTGGGCCAATCTTGTACAAAATCATTAAAATCCAACGTATCGGTAAAGAAATTGTTACTGCCGGTATCTGGTAACCAATAGAATCGGGGATCGGTTTCATTTTTGACTTTCAAAGCTAAAACAATGCCGCTTCCGCCGCTGAAAGCACTTAATGACACCTTTAGATTTGGAGGGGTAGTAAAAAATGACGCCTTGTCTAAGGAGCCGTAGGAAAAGTCATCAATTTCGGGCGTGTTTTGGATAATTAAATCTCCGTAAACCCTGAAGGTATTTCTGTGATCAGAGGAAACGTTCAGATATTGTACGAGAGCGTGTTGTCCAGAGGCAATGTTGGGTATGGTGAGGAGTGCCAAAAAGCCGTCGTCTAACCGGTGCTGTGCAATGGTTAGATAGCATGTGCCCGAAGCGCCGAGGGCATCCGTACTAAAATGGTAGTCATGCACTGCCGATGTCGGATAGAACCGCTGCACATCAAGTACCTTTCCACTCGATTCATGAAAAATAACCCAACAATTACTGGGAGAACTCGTATTGTACCAAAACTCAGTAAGGATAAACTCAAACTGATCTGTTTTTTTACAAGACGGCATAACAATCAAAGTTGCGCCGATAAAGAGTAGTTTGAAAAAACGTAGCATAGAATAATTGATTTTGCAATGAATTGTATTCAGAATCGCACTAATGGAAACTTTCATGGTTTCATGTAGTGTTCGCCTAATCCAAACTGACTAACAAGACTGACACGGTGTGAGAGCATATTTCAGATTGCGACTTTAAACTGCATCGGCGATGGGACAGCAAATATACATAAAGCCGCTTGGTTCGCCAGATACTTCAAACTCGATCTCGTGCAGTACTTTCGGAATGCGTTTCCAGTTAATATTCATGCCGTGTCAGGTTTAAAAACAGACTTAGGGAGTCTGTTCGTACAAAGATAAGCACAAAATTAATCTGTTGCCATCGCCCGGGGGCTAAATACATATGCTGCTACATGCTTTAGCTCCAAAACATCGCTTATATTTGTCGCACCCATAAACCCCAAACCAAAACACACCCCAAAAAAATCCTTCCCAACCCTAAAAAAATCAAGCAAATCCTGATTCCATGGCCCCACCCGCCGCCCCAAAAACAAATCCCTACCTTTGCCCCTTATTGCGCTCCACACCACCACCAATATGCACACCCTCGCCAATTTCATCAACGGCCAATACCAGGCGCCCCGCGCCGGGCGCTACCTCGATAATTATGCCCCCGCCACCGGACAACTGTCGGGAAAAATTCCCGATTCTGACGAACAAGACGTCGCCCTCGCCGTCGAAGCCGCCAAAAAAGCCTTTCCCGCCTGGGCCGCCATCGCCCCCGAACGCCGCTACGAAATCCTGCGCGGCATCGCCGAAGGCATCGAAGCCCGGCTCGACGAGCTGGCCGCCGCCGAGAGCAGCGACTCCGGCAAAACCATTACCACCGCCCGCACCGTAGACATCCCGCGCGCGGCCCTCAATTTCCGCTTTTTCGCCACCGCACTCCTGCATTTCGCCGCCGAAAGCCATTACCGCGCCGGCGAATCGCTGAGTTATACCCTGCGCCAACCCCTCGGCGTGGTGGGCTGCATCTCGCCCTGGAACCTGCCGCTGTATCTCTTTACCTGGAAAATTGCGCCCGCGCTGGCCGCCGGCAACTGCGTCGTCGCTAAACCCTCGGAGGTGACGCCCCTGACGGCCTACCTGCTCGGCGACATCTGCAACGCCGCCGGACTGCCGCCCGGCGTGCTCAATATCCTGCACGGCAATGGCCCCGGCGCCGGACAAGCCATTGTGCAGCACCCCGAAATCAAGGCCATTTCCTTTACCGGCAGCACCCGCGCCGGCGCGGAAATCGCCCGTGTCGCAGCACCCATGTTCAAAAAACTGAGCTTAGAATTAGGCGGCAAAAACCCGAACCTCATTTTCGCCGACTGCGATTATGAAAAAATGCTGGATACCACGGTGCGGTCTTCGTTCAATAATCAGGGACAAATCTGCCTCTGCGGCTCGCGCGTATACGTGGAGCACAGCCTGTACGAGCGCTTCCGCGGGGATTTTGTAGCGGCCGTCCAGCAACTCAAACAAGGCGATCCGGCCAATCCGGAGCACCGCCTCGGTGCCGTGGTGTCGAAAATGCATTTTGATAAAGTGCTGTCGTACATACAACTGGCGCAGGAAGAAGGCGGCAAAGTGCTTTGCGGCGGACAGGCGCTGCAACTGCCCGGCGAGCTGGCGGGCGGCTGGTATATTGCGCCGACGGTAATTGAGGGCTTGCCTGCCAATTGCCGTACCAATCAGGAAGAAATTTTCGGCCCGGTCGTCACCATTCAGCCCTTCGACAGCGAAGCGGAGGCCTTAGCCTTAGCCAACAGCACCGAATACGGCCTCAGCGCAACGGTTTGGACCAACAACCTGCGCCGCGCCCAGTTTTTAAGCGAAAACCTGCAAGCCGGCATCGTGTGGGTGAACACCTGGATGCTGCGCGACCTGCGCACGCCTTTTGGCGGGGTCAAAAATTCGGGTGTGGGCCGCGAAGGCGGCTGGGAAGCCATGCGCTTTTTTACGGAAACCAAAAACGTCACGCTCGCCCTTTGATAATTCTCTGAAAAATATTCAGGGATATTTGGAAAATTCGGACAGCTTGCCTTACCTTTGCGGGCGCTTTTTGAAAAAGTATCACTTTTTAGTAGATAACACAATGGAAATCATTGCATTACAGGGCCATCGTAAAGAAGGATCCGGAAAAGAATCAGCAAGAAAAGTTCGCAACAACGGCCAGGTGCCTGCGATCATGTATAAAAGTGGCGGCGGCGAAGCAATCGCCTTCACCCTGAACGCGCCTGATCTGCGCGATCTGATCTACACGCCTAAGTTCAAAATGGCGGCGATCACACTGGATGGCAAAACACACAAAGCCATCGTTAAAGATATTCAGTTTCACCCGGTTACGGATGCGGTAATGCACATTGACTTCCTGGAACTCGTTCCGGGTGTTAAGTTCAAAGCAACTGTTCCGATCCGTTTTGTTGGCCAGGCGCCGGGCGTAAAAGCCGGTGGCAAATTCCTGGCTCAGATTCGTCAGGTGCGCATTCTCACCACTCCGGAAACGGCTGTGGATGAAGTAACGGCCGACATTTCTGCGCTGGAACTGGGTTCTACCCTCCGCGTTCGCGACATCGCAACGCAGGAAGGCGTAGTAATCAGCAACGCGCCCGCAGTGCCCATCGCGATCATTGAGATCCCGCGCGCACTCCGCGGCAAATAAGCAAAGGTTTTTATTCCTACTATATGGCTACGCGCCATGTCGCAGAGCAATTTGCGGCGTGGCGCGTTTGTCATTTTACGCCGGTAACTATATCTTTGCCAGTATGATACGCTGCCTACGCTTCCTGCTTTTGCTGCTCCTGCCAATTGGCAGCTTATTGGCACAATCCATTCCGGTTTTGTCCGACAGCGCCCGCATCTCCCTGATGTCGGTTGATCCGGGCGAAGAGTTGTACACCACTTTCGGACACAGCGCCCTGCGCGTGCGCGACCCCTGGATGGGTATAGATAAATGCTACAATTACGGCACCTTTGATTTCGATCAGCCCAATTTTTACCTGCGTTTTGTGCAGGGAAAATTGCTGTACATGCTCGATCAGGAAAGCTATCGGCGTTTTGAAAAGGTAAATCTCTATTACAACCGGCCTTTTCAGGAGCAGGTGCTGCAACTCGATTCCACACAGCGTCAGAAATTGTTTGAGTTGCTGGAAACCAATATCCGGCCCGAAAACCGCAACTACAAATACGATTTTTTCTACGACAACTGCGCCACGCGCATCCGCGACATCCTGCAAGCCGCCTGCGGCGCATCGCTGCGTTTTGACACCACGCAATTGCCGCCGGCTACCATGCGACAACTCCTGCATCCTTCGCTGGAGTCTATGCCCTGGACGCGTTTCGGCATAGACTTAGTACTTGGCGCAGCCTCCGATGTGCCCGCGCGGCACTCCGATTATATGTTTCTGCCTGCATACCTGCGCGATATTGTCGGCCGAAGCACCATAGACGGCCGCCCTTTTGCCCCGGTCATGACGCACATGCCGCAGTATCAGGTAGAAAAACCGCCCTACGAACCCGGATTCCTCGAGCGGCCCATGCTGATCATGTGCCTGTTGGTGCTACTCGGCGCTTTATGCCGACTGCACCCCAAAGCCGAGCGGATTTTTAATATCCTGTTTTTCTTGGCCCTTGGCTTGTCGGGCCTGCTCTTTACCCTGCTCTGGTTTGCCACCGACCACGGTGCAACCAAAATCAACCTGAATATCCTTTGGGCGCTGCCTGTCCATTTGTTTTTCTTCTGGAAAAAAGGGCCGTCCAAGTATTTCCTGTTTAGCGGTGCGCTGGCGGCTTTGGCAGTATTGCTCTGGTTTTTTATGCCACAGGAAATGCCCTTGCCGGCACTTCCGGTAGCAATACTGGCGGCAGTTTCGGGACTTTGGAAGCGGCGCTAAGCGCTTGTCCAATATAAAATTTGCCACTTGCTGCCCATTTGGCGCTTACCGGACAAACGCAAAACTTTCTGCGCGCGCAGGTGTTTTCCCAAACAATTATGAATACTAAAGAACGATTGCTGCTGCTGGTACTGGCGAGTGTGAATTTTACCCACATCATGGATTTTATGATCATGATGCCGCTTGGGCCTGCACTGATGGAAAAATTCGGGGCGAGTCCTTCCGAATTTGGCTTTGCGGTTTCCTCTTACAGCATTACTGCCGGGATTACCGGATTTATTTCCGCTTTTTTTGTAGACCGCTTCGACCGCAAACGCGTGCTGCTGCTGGCGTATATTGGTTTTGTTATCGGCACGCTGGCCTGTGCGGTAGCGCCGAGTTTTGAGTTGCTGATTGCCGCCCGTATCCTTGCCGGCTTCTTTGGCGGCATGATCGGCTCGCAGGTTTTGTCAATTATTGGCGATACCTTTGAATACGAGCGCCGGGGCCTGGCAATGGGCGTATTGATGACCGCTTTTTCGGCCGCTTCAGTGGCGGGCGTACCGACGGGTTTGTGGCTGGCTGCGCGCTTCACGTGGCACACGCCGTTTTGGGTGATCGGCGGTCTGGGCATACTGATTACCGGCCTGATTATCTTTTTTGTGCCCAATATGACCCGGCATATTCAAATTGGCGGCGTACGTAAAAATCCGTTACAGATATTGAAAGAGGTGTTCGCCACGGCCAACCAGCGAATGGCGCTGGCGCTTTCGGTAGTGGCCATGATCGGGCATTTCAGCATTATTCCCTATATCGCGCCGTATTTGGTGAACAACACGGGCTACCATCAGGACCAGATTTTCCTGATTTACCTTGTTGGCGGTGCATTTACGATTGTGTCGTCGCCCTTAGTAGGTCGTTTAGCCGACCGGCGGGGCAAGCAATTGGTATTTACCATTTTTGCCCTCTTGTCTATTGTGCCGATATTATTGATTACAAATATGTGGGCAGCGCCGCTGTGGATTGTACTGGGCGCTGCGGCCCTGTTTTTTGTAGCGGCCAACGGCAGGATAATTCCCATGCAGGCATTGGTATCCAGCGTGGTGCCGCCGCAGCAACGCGGCGCATTTATGAGCGTCAATTCTTCCCTGCAACAGCTGGCCTCCGGATTGGCGGCCAATCTCGGCGGCGCCATTATCGTTAACGGGCAGGACGGGCGCCTGCTGCATTACAACTGGGTCGGGTTTATGTGTATTTTTTTTGTTGTAATGGCGGTTTTGCTGGCCAATAAAGTCCGGGCGATTGGCTAATTTGTTAACCAATAGTGTCCTGCCTAAAACCTAAGTCAGGATATATTTGACGGTAGGCTGTGGTAATTGAAGAAATCAACTAATCCAATCATATTGTCTCATTGCCGCATCCCTGGTCAAGACCGTATAGATTTTAATGTCAAATAGTTTAGCATATGATTTAAACTTGGCCTTGTACTCTGAATTAATGCTTGAAATATAAGTTACATCAGAGCTAGTCCAGTTGATTATTGATAGCAGCACGATTTGTGTAGCGTTTGTTATCGTAAATGGGCAGCATGCTTGTATGTTGGCAGCATAAGGCTTTAATAGTATAAGTGACATGTTCATACATACACTATCAACTGATTTTTTCACCAAGTCTATGATCCTTTTTTTTGAGATACGTTCCTTCATCTCAATTATCGCCTGAGGCGAAAAGGCTGGATCTGTTTCTTCGCTTAAGCGATTATTACCCCAATTTTTTAACTCAATTAGGTAGAGAGTATCATTACGCTGATCATACCAGCATACATCCATTTCTTTAAAGTTGTCTTGGATATCTCTGTACCCTTTACAGTTTTCAAACCGGAAATAATTATTGTCAGGAAAATTTAAGGTAATTCCGCTTTCAGTGATTGGCATATTCTTTTATATTTTAAAATCTACGGAAATTTCCTGGTCATACATTTTTAGTGTTTCATCAATAATGGAGTTGGATGGTAACACACCATCAATTAAGTTATACATCGAATTTTCAACAAGTTTTCCATTATCACGATTAAGACTCCAACAATTGACATTTAACCTGTCGCGTTTAGCACAAATTGCCAATTGTTTAACTACAAAATAGCTATGCGATGCAATAAATAATTGAACACCTGCCTTGCTCATTGCAACCAGCATCTCAACCAGTTTTCGAATAGCATCTGGGTGCAAAGCTGTTTCTGGTTCATCCATGAAAAGCACAGTGCCCTTACCTAATTGCCTGTTTGTAATTAGTGTTGTTAAAATTCCGATTTTTTTAATCCCTTCGGCAGTCTGTTGCATTGAAAACTGTTGGTTTCCTTTTTTAAAGACAAAAGGATGTTCCTTTTGTCCTGTTTGTTCAATTTTGCCATCAAATAGATCCTCTAACGACTTATTAACCTGGCTTAACTCATTTGCAACCCTGCCTTTTGTTGTTGGTAAGTCTAATGACTTAATTAAGTCTAAATATGTGTCATCGAATCCTATTCCGTAAAAATTATCTCTTATATTACGTATGTCAGTAAATGCAGTTAGAACTTCTTTGGCAGGAATAAATAACGCATTAATAACATTATCCGGTAAAGGATCTATATGCTCATTACCGGTTAATATGGTTTTTTCAGTTCTTTCTCCGAATGAATAATATATAGGCTGCTTATACTTTCCATTATTGCCGCTAATTGTGATGTTTACATCTAAACGATCTTTACTCCCCTTCTGCACTAAATCGCCAAGTCCATTCTTTCTTGGCATAAAAGTATCATAAAGCTTATCCGACAGCTCTTTCTTATAAGAGGTATCAGTGGTCTTTTTTTTCAAACTATATATCTCAAGTGATTTTACTGTAGCATAGAGTAACTTTAGCAACCCGGTTTTACCTGTGTCATTTTTTCCAATAATTATATTAATTTCAGGAATGTCTTTTAAGCTCAAGTCAGAATGAGCCATGAAATTTTTTATCGTGATTGAACTTATCATATATCAAAAATTGAATGGATTGAAAATGGAAAGATCACTTTCTTTTGATTCTGAACACTTCAAAAGAAAATACTATCCTGACTAATTTTTGCGGCTGCAATATGCGTCCGGTTCATGGGCCTTGCAAAAATAAGCAATATTTTACACCCAATAGCTATTTCCCCTTCAGCATGATTAAAGTTTTATTTAGGACACGAAGTGATTTTTCAATCACATCGCCGACGCAAACTGCCGCAAAAAGCGCACATCATTTTCAAACAAAAGCCGGATGTCGCCGATTTCATACAGGCGCAGGGCTTGCCGTTCGATGCCCATACCGAAAGCAAAGCCGGAGTAACGGGTGGAGTCGATGCCGCAGTTTTCCAGCACCTGCGGGTCTACCATGCCGCAGCCCAGAATTTCGAGCCAGCCGGTACCCTTGGTGAGGCGGTAATTTTTTTCCGTGTCGGTGCCGAGCCAGATGTCCATTTCTGCCGAAGGTTCGGTGAAAGGGAAAAAGCTGGGGCGCAGGCGGATGCGCGGCGCACCGAACATTTCCTGTGCGAAATAGAGCAGGGTTTGCTTCAAATCGGCAAAGGACACATTTTCATCAATATATAAACCTTCCACCTGGTGGAACTGGCAGTGCGAACGCGTGGAAATGGTTTCGTTGCGGTACACGCGGCCCGGCGCGATGATGCGGATGGGCGGCTGTCGGTTTTCCATCACGCGCGCCTGCACAGGCGAGGTATGGGTGCGCAGCAGCATTTTGGGCACATCCACGATGTAGAACGTGTCCTGCATGTCGCGGGCGGGGTGATCTTCCGGCGTATTCATGGCCGAGAAGTTGTGCCAGTCGTCCTCAATTTCGGGGCCGTCGGCTACGCTGAAGCCCATGCGCGAGAAAATATCCACGATGCGGTTCATGGTGACGGCCACGGGGTGGCGCGAGCCGATGGGCAGGGGTTCGGCGGGTGCGCTGAGGTCGAGTTGGGTAGCGGCGGATAGTTCAGCCTGTGCATCCAGCTCGGTTTTGAGCGCCTGGTATTTATCTTCAGCGAGTTGTTTGAGCGTATTCATCAGCTGCCCGTACTCGCGTTTTTGCTCGTTGGGCACCTGTCGCAAGGCTTCCATGAGGGCCTTTACCGTCCCTTTGGAACCGAGGTATTTGATACGGAAAGATTCAAGCGCCTCAGGGGAATTGGGGGCTTCGGCGGCGATTTCGGCCATAACAAGCCGTGCAGATTCGAAAACGTCAGTCACAGGTAACGGTATTATAAAATGGTGGCCGGCGCTGGCGCCAGCGAAAACGCAAAGTTACATGCTTGTTGCGAAAAATCCGTTTCCGAAGCTGGCGGCCTTAATTCTTTTTCTTCTCTTTCTTTTTAAAATCGCCATTTTTCCAGGCCTGAATGAATTTACCCCAGGCCAGCGGACTGAAAATATTCATAGGCGGCGTCTGGCCGATGTACACGTAGTCGCGGGCTTGCTGGCGCAGGTAAAAGTTGGCGCTTTCCTTGCCGGAGTAGGGTACGATGAGGTCGTTTTTGCGCGCTTCGGCGAGGTAATCGTTGGCTACATTTTCGGCAGCACGGCGCTGAAGCTCCGGCGTGACGTCCATTTTCAGGAATTCAATTTTGAAATGCTCGCGGGAGGGCCAGGGGAAAATGACCAATTCGGGGAGGGTAACCGTATCCTGGGGCATGATCTGCACCACAGAATAGCGGTCTTGTGTGAGGGTATCGGGGATGCGGATGCTGACAGGTTCAAAGCCCACACAGGTAAAACGCACGCGTTCGCCCTTTTCGGCAACAATAGTAAAAAAGCCCCGGTAATCGGCGTAGGTGCCGCGGCCGCGATCCGGCAGGGCCACGGTGGCGTAGGGAACGGGAATCAGGCGACCGCCCTCGCTGGTGAGCAGCATACCGGAAAACTGAACAAGTTTACTATTTGCCGGAGTATCTTCCGTTTGTGCGGCAAGGCGTGTGGCAAAGGAAAAAAGGCACAAGGCGGTGAAAAGGGTGATGATATGGCGCATGAGCATTTTTGCGAACTATGAATAAACGTGGTGAATGGCATTAATTTCTGCCGAAAGATACGATTAAAACAACGTATCGGAGGGCATTGTTGTCTGTAAAACAACGACTCTATTAACGCCGGTTTAACAATTACGCTGCTTTTCCGACTTTTACCAAATATTAACGGCCGAATATTGACCTAAACGCGTTACTTTTGCGCCTTTAATCGTTGAGAGTAAAGATTCTTTCACCCGACCGGTTGAACAAATATCAACCTTCACACACTAACGCATACGACACACAATGCTTCGTACCATTAAATTCTGCTTCGCCCTCTGCGGTCTGCTCCTTGCAGCCAACCTTGGCGCACAAACTGCCAGCAAGTATGGCCACACCAATATGGGCAACCTGCTCGAATTGATGCCCGATACCAAAACGGCTGAAGCGACACTTAAAGTTTATGCCGATACCCTCACTGCCAAGGATGAGATGATGACCAAGGCTTTTGAGAAAGAGTACATCGATTTCCAGACCAAATACCAAAAAGGTGAACTTACCCCGGTGCAGGCCCAGGAACTCCAGGCTAAATTAGAAAAAGCACAGGCCGACATTCAGAAATTTGAACAGGAAGCCCAGCAAATGATCGCCGCCAAACGCGACGAACTGCTCACCCCAATCCTCAAACGCGTGAGCGATGCCATCAAAGCCGTAGCTACTGAAAATCAATACCTCATGATTTTCGACTCCAGCACCGGCCTGATGCTTTTTGCCGCCGACTCGGAAGACGTAACCGCAAAGGTTAAGCAAAAACTGAACCTCCAATAAGCCCTGTCGCACACAGCGCTTAAAAAAAAGCCCCGGCAACCATGCGGTTTCCGGGGCTTTCGTATTTTTGTTCAAATTAAACATTAAAGCACTATGTTCAGCCAACTCAAATCTTTTCTCATGCGCGGCAGCGTCATCGACCTCGCTGTGGGTGTCATCATCGGCGCCGCTTTCAACGACATCGTTAAATCCTTAGTCGACAAAATTATCATGCCCCTGATCGGGGTGATTACTGGGGGCGTCAACTTTAAAGGACTTGCCGCCAAACTCCTCGGCGTGGATGTTGGCTATGGTGATTTCCTGCAAGCCATCGTCAATTTTGTCCTCGTGGGTATCGCCCTGTTTTTTCTGCTGAAAGCCGCCGGTCAGAAACCCGGCCCGCCGGCGCCTACGCCTTCAGAAGCTTTGCTGACGGAAATCCGCGATTTGCTGAAAAAAGAACAAGCTTGAGTTCTGTGCATAACTTGTTCTTTTTTAATAATTTGTAAATTTTAAAAAAGGCATTTAAGCAAAAAAAATGCGCCATTCCGAAAAATCAGAATGACGCATTTTTTTTTATCAGCTGATACGCTTACATGTGCGTTGCCCACCAGTTTTTCACCCGCCAGCCCAGCAGGTACATTACCGGCAGGATTACGAGTGTAATAAAGGTGGCAAAACTGAGACCGAACACGATGGTCCACGACAATGGGCCCCAGAACGCTACGTTGTCGCCGCCGAGGTAAATTTTTGGATCGCCGGTAGCAAACAAGCTGGCAAAGTCGATATTAAAACCAACAGCCAGCGGAATCAAACCGAGAATGGCCGCCGTGGCGGTCAGCAGTACGGGCGTCATACGAATACGACCGGCCTCAATGATGGCCGTTCTGGTATCCACATCCCGTTCCCTTAGTATATCGGTGTATTCCACCAGCAAGATCCCGTTTCGCACCACAATACCGGCCAGCGCCACGATACCTACGCCCATCATGATGACGGAGTAGTCCATGTTGAAAATGGCCATACCCAACAATACGCCGATGATGGAGAACACCACCTCGGTCATAATGATGAGGGTTTTGCCGAAAGAGTTGAACTGCGTAATCAGGATGAGCAGGATAATACCCAGCGAGATCAGCAGTGAAGAACCAAGGAAGCTGGCATTTTCCTGCATTTCGGCATCTTCACCGGCAAAACCAACCGTTACGCCCTCCGTTTTAGGGAAATTGGCCACAGCCGCCTTCACGGCGTTCACCACTTCGGTCTGGCTGGGCTGGTATTCGGAGGTAATATTGGACGACAGCGTAGCGATGCGCTCCTGATCGAGGCGGCGGATACCGCCATAGGTATTGCCGTATTTCACATCAGCCAGGGCTGCCATTGGAACCGAACGCAGCACACCGCCCATATTCATATCGCGGAAGGTGATGTTCAGGTTTTCCACGGCATTGATATTGGCGCGTTGATCTTCTTTCAGGCGAATAACCACCGGAATTTCGTCTTCACCGTCTTTAAACTTGGTGGCCTCTTTACCCAGAATGGCGGTACGGAATTCCATACCCACCTGGGCGGTAGAAATGCCCTCGCGGTTGGCGCGGTCGCGGTCGATATTGATGTTGATTTCCGGTTTGGAAACGATCAGGTCGTTGCGCAGTTCTTCCACGCCGGGAATAGCCAGCGAGTCGAGGTAGCGTTTTACGCGGCGCGAAACATCCACGAGTTTACCGAAGTCATCGCCACGTACCTCCACCGAGATGGGTTTGGGGCTTGGCGGTCCGCCCTGCTCCTGATCCACCGTGATTTCAGCGCCGGGAATCACACCTTTGGTGGCCTCCCGGATTTTATCCATATACGCCTTGGTACTTACGCCGTTGCGTTTGCCGAATTCCACAAATGCCACACCCACTTTACCTTTATTGGAAGTGGCCGAGCGGTCGAACTGGTCTTCGGAAGCATTCAGGGCCACGTTGGCACTGATCGACTCCACAATCGGGTTGTTGTCGCCCACCACTTCTACCACTTTACGCTCCATGACGCGGGTAAGCGAGTCGGTAACTTTTACATCCGTACCTACCGGCATATTGAGGTATACAAAGATAAAGTTCGGCTCTGCCTGCGGGAAAAGTACGATGTTGGCTTTGCGCGAGGCCGTTATGCCGAGCGATACAAAGAGCAGTATGGTTACGCTCGCCAGCATCATTACCGGGTATTTAAGGGCAACGTTGAGGAAGCGCGCATAGGTATTTTGTACTGAAGGCCAGCCTTTTTCCTGGAACCAACGCACGGCTTTTTCGATGCCAAATTTGTACAGCAGCACAAACAGGGCAATGAAGATGGCAAAATTACCCATTGCAATATTTCCGGCGCCGTAGAACCCGAGGGTCGCAAGCACGAACAGCACATACCCCAGGATGGTGCGGCGGCGTTTTTTGGCCGGTGGAATCTCTGTGCCTTCCCGCTTGGCATCTCCCATAAACCACACGGCAAAAACGGGGTTAATGAGGTAGGCCACGACGAGCGAAGCCGTCAGGGTAATGATGATGGTAACCGGAAGGTAGTGCATGAATTTACCAAAAATACCACCCCAGAAAACCAGCGGGAAAAAGGGCGCCAGCGTGGTAGCCGTGCCCGACAATACGGGTAAAAATACCTCGCCCGCTGCTTTTTTGGCCGCCTGAATGATCGTCAGGTCTTTTTCATCATGGTAAATACGGTGCGTGTTTTCTACCACCACAATGGCGTCGTCAACCACAATACCCAAGCCCAAAAGGAAGGCAAAAAGCACGATCATGTTCAGGGTAAAACCGAATGCCGGCAATACCATGAAGGCAATCCCCATGGAAAGCGGTACCGACAACGCCACGAACAAAGCATCGGTAGCACCCATGAAGAACATCAAAATCAATGTAACAAGGATAAAACCGATAATAATGGTGTTGATCAGGTCGTGCAGGGTAACACGGGTAGAGCGGCTCTGGTCGCCGGTAACCACTACTTCGAGGTTGGCCGGAAACTCGCTCGCTTTCATTTCGTCAACGATACCGTTGATCTGGTCGGAAGCGTTGATCAGGTTTTCACCCGAGCGTTTGATGACGTTGAGGGCAATAACGTTTTTGCCGTTCAGGCGGCTGAAACTCTCCTGCTTTTCGTAGCCCATGCGTACATCGGCAACATCTTTGAGGTACAATTGCGCGCCCGACTGCGAGGAAACGATGATGTTCTGAATCTGCTCCACCCCTTTAAAGTCGCCGCGAATAGACACCGAGCGGGTCATGCCGCCAATGTCGACATTACCGGCCGAGATGGTCATGTTTTCGTAGGCCAGTGCGTTTTCAATGTCGCGGAAAGTCAGGCTTGCAGCAGCCATTTTATATTTGTCGACATCAATTTTGATTTCCTTTTCCAGTGCGCCCACCATGTCAACACGCGTAATTTCAGGCATGCCTTCTACGCGATCCTTGATTTTATCGGCATACTCTTTTAACTGGTCGAGGCCAAAATCACCGGAAACGTTAACCGTCATAATCGGGATTTCGGAAATGTCGAGTTCGGCCACACTGGGGTCGGCCGGCAAGTCGGTCGGCAGGTCGCGCTTGGCTTTGTCCACCGCGTCCTTTACTTTTTGCTTGCACTGCACCACATCGAGGCTGGTATTAAACTCCACGATGACGTTGGAGAAATCCTGCACCGAGTAGGAGGACACTTTTTTAACACCATTGATGCCTTTGAGCTGTTTTTCAATGGGTTTGGTAACCAACTGCTCCATATCCGAGGGCGAAGCGCCGGGATAGATGGTGGAGACGAAGATGGTAGGCACCACTACATCGGGAAATTGTTCCTTCGGCAGGGCGTTATAGGACATGATACCGGCCAGTGAGATAATTATCGTGATGATAAAAATACTCGTTCGGTTATCAATGGCCCAACTGGTAAGTTTAAACTCTTTCATAACAAGATTTGAGATTTAGAAGGCCACTTTTTCGCCGTTGTTCACGTCCTGAAAGCCGGTGCTGATGAGTTGGTCGCCTTTTTTGAGGCCACTCAGAATCTCTACCATACCGTTGTAGTTCTGGCCGGTTTTTACCGGAGTTTTGCGGACGAGTCCTTCTTTTTCAGCCGTTTTTTCAAGCAGCATAATGTATTCGCCGTCGGTGCCGTTCTGAATCAGGTTAACGGGCACCACGAGTGCGCCAGCTTTTTGGTAGTCGATAATTTTCATAACCGCTACCATGTTGGCGCGGTAATCAGCGCCTGCGGGCAGTGCACATTCCACGGTGAATGTGCGCGTCATGGGGTTGATGGATTTGCTCACATAGGTCGTGCGGATGTTGATTTCCTTGTTCAGGTCGGGGAAAAATACCGTTACCATATCGCCTTTGCGCACTTTGGATAAGTAGGCTTCGGTTACTTCGCCTTTTATTTTGAGGTTGCTGAGGTTGAGGATGTTGCAAAGCGGCATACCCGGAGCGATCATCTGGCCGGCCTTGAGCAGAACCATATCGGCGGTGCCGGAAATGGGCGCATAAATTTTATTCATGCTCCACTGCTCTTTGAGGGTGGAAATGCTGCGTTCCAGCGATTCTTTGCCATTTTTAGCCTGGATATACTGAATTTCAGTGCCAATTTTCTGATCCCACAGGCTCTTTTGGCGGTTGTAAATATCTTCTGCCACTTTGAGCTGACCTTCGAGTTCGGCGAGGCTTTTGAGCATAACGGCGTCGTCGAGTTCGGCGAGTAATTGGCCTTTGCTGACGTTATCGCCTGTTTTCACCAATACGCGTTTGAGCGCGCCGGGGAGTTTGGAAGTGGCCATCACGCTTTCATCGGCATCTACTTTGCCTTGCAGGTCGATGTAGTGCTTGAAGTCGGCGGTCTGGAGTTCTGCAACTCCGACGGTGCGTACCTTCTGAACGCCACCAGCTTTACCGACTTGCTTTTCCAGTTCGGCGATACGGGTTTCAATTTGGGATTTTTGGTCTTTCAGGTCGGCCAGTTCGGTGGCCGGGTCTTTCTGGCCGCCGCCGCAGGAAGCCAGCGCGATGGCAAAAGACAATACGAGGTAGAGTGATTTATGCTGCATGATGATGGTGCGGGGAGCAGCCCCGCAGTGTTTAAGTAATGCGGATTGGCGCTCCGCAAAAAGTTTTTTAATGTTGGTCAATGCGTTGTTTGTTTACTGGCCCATGGCTTTTTTGATGGCCACTTTGGCGCTCAGCAGGTCGAAGCGGGCGCTCATCAGGCCTTGTTGGGCGGCATAAACGCTTTGTTCGGCTTGCGTGATTTCAAAACTGGAACCAACGCCGGCTTTGTACTTTTTCTGGATGGTGTCGTAGATGCGTTGCGCCAGATCGAGGTTTTGCTGTTGGTTGCGCACGCGTTCTGTTGCATTCAAATATTGCTTGCGGGCATTATCCACCTCCATGGCAATGGCATTTTCGAGCATGGCCTTTTGGGTTTCGATAGTTTGCGTGGCAATGATGGCGCGTTGTTTGCGCGCGTTGTTGACACCGCTGTCCCAAAGGGTAAAATTGACGGAAAGGCCGCCAACTGCCGCAGGGATGAAGTACCAGTCTTTGAAAGTGGGGGAGTTTTTATCGCCAAAACCGCCTTGCAAGCCCGGCTGGTATTGCAGGAAACCGGCAACAGTAGGCAGGAAAGGGCGGCGATAGAGGTCGGTTTGCAGCGCACTCAGGTCGCGGCCTTTCAGCAGTTGTGTGTATTCATTGCGGTTCATGTAGTTGACCGGCGTGGTGAGGTCGGGTTCGCCGTCGGCAGCGAGCAGTTTTTCTACATTATCGCTGAGGGCAAGGTTGTTGGCAATGGGCATACCCATCACCATTTTCAGCACATTGACCACCACTTCCTGCTGACGGGCAATATTGCCGCGTTCGCTGCGCAGGGTAGCGAGCGAGAGTTCGAGGCGATCCACGTCGAGTTGCTCTGCGAACCCGGCTTTGTTGATGGCCTTGGTATCGTTGAGCAGTTTTTCTAAGTTGGAAATGTTTTTGTCGAGTATTCCCAGGTTTTCGCTGATGAGCAGGGCGGGCAGGTAGGCGTCGGTAACCTGATTGCGCAGGGTGCGCTTGGTGCCGTCCATTTGCAGGTTTACATAATCGCGGTAGTAGCGCGCGGCTTTGAGGGCCACGAGGTAGCTGTTGTTGAAAATCAACTGACTTAGCTGCACATTGCCCGAAACGCTGTGTACCGGCGCGAAGTAGAGCTTGGAGTCCGGGTCGCTGGCAAACAGGGTGCCGAGCAGGGCAAAAAGCCCGTCCTGCTGCTCCTGTGTGAAGTTATCCTTCACAATTTGCGGTACTTCCACCGGCCCGGAAGGGCCAAAAGACAAGGCGCTGGAGGGCAAACCGCCGCGTTGAATAAAACCGGAGTAGGTGATACCGGCCGTCAGCTGCGGGAAACCGCTGTACTTGCTCTCCTTGATGCGCCATTCGGCATCCGTAATGGCGAGCTGGGCGGCTTTTACCTGCGGATTGTTGGTTTGCGCGTAGGCAATACAATCCTCTAAGCTCATGGTTTGCTGGGCGCGCAGGGCGGCGGGCAAGACCAGGAAACACAGGGCAATCCAAATGGAAAATTGGAGCAGCCGAATACCTGCGTTTCGGGGTTGAAGTAGTTTTGTGTTTATGTTATGGTGCATTTCAAGACAATTTTTCGCGAAGGATGGCATAACCTTTTTCCGACACAATGCCGTACAGGTAATGCGTGAGATATTCTTTGAAAATGTTGAATTTGGTGTAATGACTGGATGGGAAAAGGGATTCTTCCAGCAATTGAAAACTGGTGGCGATATGGAATTTTGCAATCATATCCACATCCATATCCATTCGGTACAAGCCTTCGGCCTGGCCGCGTTCGAGGTTTTGCCGGATCACGGTATAGGTAAAACTACTCTGATGCCGGGCAATTTTGTCCCAGGCCTCGCGATGATAACGCTGAAGGTCGTGGATGATATTGGATTTCATGTGCTTCAACTGCTCGGAGTTGGCTTCAACAAGGTTCATCATTTCATCAATCGCACTCGCTGAACCCTTTAACACCTGCGTGCAACGGTTTTGTTCCCCCTCAATATGCTGCTCCAAAACTTTTTGCACCAGATCGTCTTTGTTCTCTACAAACTGGTACAAGGTTTTTTTGGAAATGCCCAGTTCGCGGGCCACATCATCCATCGTGACACTCTTGATTCCGTAGCGCATAAAAAGCGCTTCCGTCTGTTCCAGCCATTTATTCTGTTGTTCTGTAAACATAGTGCAAAGATAAACCATGGAAACATTTTTTAGTTCAAATGTTTCCTGAGTTTATTTTGTTTTTCGACAAACGGATGGAAAAAGCAGGACAGGTTCCTTTTCTCCACAGATATACGCCGCTCCGGACCCGGCCTCCGCACAACGCGTATTCGTGCATTCGTGGCTTCAAAAGGCTGGCACGAATGCACGAATTGCCGCTAAAATGCCGCTTTAACGCCCAACCAGAATACTTTGGCGAGCGGATAAGTATTGCGGCGATCAATGCCGGGTGTGATCGGGTTGCTGTTACCGCCGGGCCGGGCGCCGTTGTCGGTGGCTCCCGGATCGCTCAAACGCAGCTCCGGATCCAGTCCGGTATAGCCGCTGATGGTGAGCAGGTTTTGGCCGCCCACTTCAAAGGATAGGCTTTGGAATGCCGCATCGGGCTTGAGCGGCAGGGCATAAGCCAACGTAATGTATTGCAGGCGTACAAAAGTGGCATTTTCCAGCACGAGGTTGCTGAATGTATTAAAAGAGCGGTTGTCGCTGCGGAAATAGCGCGTATTTACCTTGTTGAAAGTTTCCAGTCCGGGTGTCAGGTTTTCATAAAAATGCCGGTACTCGTGGGCCAGCTTGTGTCCGAATGCACCGCGCAGTAAAGCACTTAGTTCGAACTGCCGCCATTGCAGGCTGCTGCGCAGGCCCAGTTCCATATCGGGCAGGCCATTGCCGAGCAAGGTTTGGTCGCGTTTGAAGGAAGAAGCGTCAACAAATCCGTCTTTATTAATGTCCTGAAAACTGATTTGTCCAAAGCTGTTCAGGGTACCTGAACTGACCGGCCCCCAGAAACTACCCACTGCACCGCCCTCATACAACAACTGGTAGGTTACATCGCAGCCGCAGGGCGCTCCAGGAAAACCGGCGCGCAGGCTGTCAACTGTCAGGCCGAGTTCGCCAACCCGCGTACTCACTTTTTGCAGTACCAGCCCCACATTCCATTGAAGGTTTTGGCTATTCAGCAGTTCGGCATTCAGGCTCAGCTCCATTCCTTTTCCCTGGAGCCGGGCCAAGTTGTTCCAGCGGGAGTAGAGCTGTAATCCGTTGTTGCGCACTTCTTCAACAGCCATCAATCGGTCGGAGCGATAGCTGAACACATCCAGACTGAACCAGAAGGGTGTTTTTTTCAAACTGATATCTACACCGGCATTGTATTCGCGGGTGCGTTCAAAACCAAGCGTAGGGCTGGCGCCAAACTGATAATTATAATAAGGTATATAATTGCCATTGTAATAAAAGCTCCCAAGGCCGCCGCCACTGCTGCTCAGGAAATTACCACTTGCCAGACGATTGTCTGTTGGCGACTGTCCGCTTACGCCAAATCCGCCGCGCAATTTAAGTAAATCCAGCGGTTTGATTTTGAGCCACTTGTTCAAGTCGGCGCCAAGGCTTGCAAAAGGGAAATTCCCCCATTGCGCATCTTTGCCGAGGGTGCTTGAGCCATCGCGGCGCAAACCGCCCTGCAGGAAAACCGTGCCGCGCCACGTCAGCCCGGCCCTTCCGCTAAAGCCAATCATTCGGCGGGCCGATTTGTAGGAGCTTACGGAGAGCCGGCCGCGCGGCACATCGAGGAAAGTGCCCAATGCGTTGCTGCCTAAGGCATCCGAAATAATGTTGCCGGCCTCCAGCTGTATCCCCTCCGCCACACTGCGCTGCCAGCTGTACACGCCAAGCAGCTGTAGCTCCAGTTCCGGAGCCAGCGTTTTGTGGTATTGAATTGTGGTTTCCAGAACTTCCTGTTGGGTTGTTGCATTGCTCCGCAGGCCGAGACCGTTGCGGCCATACCCGCGAAACTGACTTTTTTTGCTGTAAAATTCAGCACTCGATTGCTGCTGGTTTTCACGAGCCACGCGGACGAGCGCTTCCAAACCCGGCAATATTTTCAATTGGGCCTGCATATTGGCTTGTCCGTACTGCAATTGTGCTGCAATCTGATTTTGCTCAATAATGGCTACCGGATTGTAATAGTCAAATGCTTCGCGGGTCTGATAACCACCAAAACGGGCGTCACCGCCACCAACTGCCGAGCTGGGGTTGGCCACGATGGCATAGCGCCAGGCTTCCACAAAACCCGGGCTGGCATCGCGCCCCAGAAGGCTGATGCCGCCGCTGAAGGTCAGGCGCCCTTTCCAGGCTGCCTGCCGGAAACGCACACTTCCATTGTATTGTTTGAAGCCGCTGCTGCGCAATACGCCTTCATTATTGCGGAAATGCAGGTCGGCGCGGAGCCAGCCGCCTTTATCGTTGCCATAGCGGGCGCCGAGGTGGTGGGCCTGGCTGAATGTTTGGCGGCTTACAAGGTCTTGCCAGTTGGTATTCAGCGTTGCGCCGGGGGAAAAATCAAATCCGCCAGCCTTCAGAAAGGCAGATTCATCCAGTACCTGGTACTGCCCGGCGAGCGATTCGTGGGCCACTTGTCCGCTGTAATGCAAACTGAGTTTATTGCCCGGATTGGGGTCGGTATTGATCAAAATGACGCCGTTGGCAGCCTGTGCGCCGTAAATGGCCGCACTGGCGCCGTCGCGCAATACCGTGACGCTGCTGATTTCCGAAGGATCCACCGCCGATAAACTGAGGCCGGGCACGCCGTCGATCACGTACAAAGGCGTGGTAGTGAGGTTGAATGTGCGCAAACCCCTGATGCGCACCTCGTAGCGCCCGTTGGGGTCGCTGCCGGCCCGCACGCTCGTGACGCCGGGCAGGATGGCCTGCCAGCGCTGCGGATTTTGATAAATCTGGCCCTGACCAAGCGCCTTTTCCGAGCTTTGGAAAGCAGCGCCGGATTGGGTTTTCATGGATTGTTGCCCGTAGCCGACGGGTATCAGGCTGTCGCTTTGTTGGGCATAAATACTCGTGTAAGAGAGTAGTAAAAGGGAAAAGCTGGTAATAATTGTTTTCATGCGCATTGCTGTTAAATTGATGCGAAAGTACTTTAAACAGATTTGAAAACAGCATTCCAACTTAACTTTTTACCTTTGTACAGTCTAAGCGCTTGTGGGGTTTCGCCCAACATGTGAAAAATGACAGTTTTTGCTACCTAATCATCGTCTGTATGCCTTTAGATCAGATGCACGAGCACGAAAAAGATGGTAAGCCGAAAGGAGAAATGACCTTCTTTCAGCATATCTCCGAATTGCGCCGGCATATCCTGCGTGCCGCATTGGCAATTGCCATTTTTGCCGGCATATTTCTGGCAAATAAAGAATTTGTATTCCAAACTCTGATTTTTGGTCCCCGCAACCCCGATTTTCCGACCTTCAAAATCATGTGCAACGCCTCTCACGCCGTAGGGCTGGGCGATAAAATGTGCTTTCAACCCACCAAATTTGATATTATTACCCGACAGCTGGGCGAAGTACTGATGCAGCACCTTTATGTGTCGTTCTGGCTGGGTATCATTTGTGCATTTCCCTATATTTTTTGGGAATTCTGGCGCTTTGTAAGTCCGGGCCTGCACGAACACGAACAAAAAGCCATCCGGGGCGTCGTGTTTATTTGCTCCTTACTTTTTTTAATGGGCGTTTCTTTCGGATATTTTATCATCGCACCTTTTTCTATCAATTTTTTGGCCAGCTATACGGTGGAAGGCTTGAATGTGTCGCCAACGCTCGACTCCTACGTGACTTACATGACAATGTTTACCATACCCATGGGCCTTGTATTTGAAATGCCCGTTGTCGCGTATTTTGCTGCTAAAATGGGTATTGTAGGCCCGCAGGCTATGCGCCAGTACCGTCGGCATGCCATTGTGGCCATCCTGATTCTGGCCGCCATCATTACGCCGCCCGATGTGGTGTCGCAAACCTTAGTGGCCATCCCGCTGTGGGCATTGTACGAAGTGAGTATCCTGGTTGTAGCCCGAGTGGCCCGCAAACGCGCCAAGGCAATGAAACTGAGCGATAACCGGGAGCTGATGGAAGTGTAAATTTGTGTTGCTGCCGACAAATTTGCGTATTCTGAAACCAAGTACAGGTTTCTTGCGTTAATTTGTGAAAGCCAATGTGCTTAACAACGCATGACCGCAAAAACGATAATAGCACACGACATCCCGCCGCTGAACCTCTTGCAGACTGGTAAAGATGCCTTTCACATGCTCAGCGATTACCACGTCAAGCACCTGCCCGTGGTCAGTGAAGGCGCGTACCTCGGGCTGCTCTCCGAAGAAGACCTGTTTACCCACAAACTCTACGAACCCATCGGTGAGTACGACCTGGATCACCTGCGCCGTCATGCCGTCCGCGAAGACGAACATATTTTTGAAGTGATCCGCCTCATGGGCGATCATCGTCTGACGATTATCCCGGTAACCGACCACGATGGCCGCTACCTCGGATTAATCACCCAAAACGATCTGCTGCGCTACTTTTCCAGCACCTCTGCATTGTCCGAATCGGGCGCAATTTTAGTACTCGAAATGAGCCGCCGCGATTATTCTTTGGCAAATATCTGCCGTCTGATTGAAGAAGACGACGTGAAAGTACTCAGTGCTTTCGTGACCTCTACACCCGATCCGGATTTCCTGCAGGTGACCCTCAAACTCAATCGACACGATCTGGCGCGCAGTATCGCCACGCTTGAACGCCATGAGTATGAGGTAAAACAAAGTTTTGGCGAAATTGAACACAGCGATCAGCTCCGCGAACGCTACGAATCGCTGCTCAATTACCTTAATATATAAGCGCCTCCTGCAGCAGTGCACTGCCAAGCGGCACGGCTTCAAGTGCCTGCTCCAGATCCCACCACAAATCATCCGGGTGTTCCACCCCAACCGACAGGCGTACCATGTTGTCGGTAATACCAAAGCGCGTTTTTTCTTCCTGCGAAACGCCGGCATGCGTCATGGTAGCCGGATGCTGCGCCAATGATTCGGTGCTGCCGAGGCTTACGGCGAGTTTCACCAATTTTAAATGATTCAGGAAGGCAAAGGCCTCTTTTTCCCCGCCTTTTACTTCAATGGATACCATCGCGCCGGGGGCGCTGCACTGGCGGCGGTAGGTAGCATATGCCTCTCCATCGGCTTCGCTGAGCAGCCCGAGGTAGTGTACCCGCGCTACTTTGGGGTGTTTAACCAAGCGCTCGGCTATGATTTGCGCGTTTTGCGCCTGTTTTTCCATACGCAATTTGAGGGTTTCGAGGCTGCGCAGGAGCAGCCAGCCGGTATGCGGCGCAATCATATTGCCCAAAAAGGTGCGCAGGGTTTTGATGCGCCCGATCAATTCATGCGAGCCTAAGCAGGCGCCCGCAATAACGTCGCTGTGCCCGCCGATGTATTTCGTGGCGGAGTACAAAACCAGATCGGCGCCGTGTTTTAAAGGGTGTTGCCAAAGTGGACCCATATACGTATTGTCTACGGCTACCACCGCCCGGTGCTCCGGACGGCTGAAATGTTCGGCCACAGCGCGGCACATAGCAATATCCACCAGGTCATTGGTGGGATTGGCCGGGGTTTCGAGATAAATCATGCCGAGGCGATCGGCCAGACCACTTTTTGCGACCAGCGCAATCAGGTCTTCCTGAGTAGCGCCGGGGTCAAAACCCAATACGTGGATGCCGAATTTCGTCAGCACATGATGAACGAAGTGGTTGGTGCCGCCGTACAGCGGATTGCTGAACAGGAGTAAATCGCCCGGTTGCAGGAACTCAAATAGGGCCGTTGAAATAGCCGACATACCGCTTTCAAATACCGCGCAGGCCTCGGCGCCGTCCCATAGCGTCAGGCGTTCTTCCAGAATCTGCATATCCGGGTTGTTGAGGCGACTGTAAATCAGGCCCATTTCTTCGCGCTCCTCTTTGTCGCGCAGGCCATACGCCAATTCAAAATACGCCTTGCCCTCTTCCGCACTGCGAAAAACAAAGGTGGACGTTTGAAAAATAGGACATTTGACGGCGCCTTCCGACCATTCGGGGTTGTAGCCGTGCGACATCATCAGGGTTTCAGGCTGGAAGCTTTTCATAACGATGAACGATGAGTGATGAACGATGAATTTTATTTCGCACAGAAGAGCACAGAACAGGCACACAGATAACACAGCATTCTGTGACATCTGTGTGTTTGATCTGTGCCCTTCTGTGCGAAACCTTCTGTGTAACATCTGTGAGCAAGCAAACGCGCTCCGAACGAAGCGCCATTTGCGGTACAAAGATTCAGTATTGAGATAATTTTTCTAAAAATTTAATTTATAAAAGAAAATAAATCTATTATTGCCAATAAATTAGTATGATACATCTTTAATGCATTTCAAAAAGCAGCTTTTATGGAAAAAAAATCTGAAACTTTAGATGCGGTCGACTTGGGCATTCTGCGCCTGTTGCAAGCGGATGCGCTGATGACGACCAAGGAAATGGGACAAAAATTAGGCCTGACCACCACGCCCGTTTATGAGCGCCTGCGCCGCTTGGAGAAAGACGGCTATGTACAGCAATACACAGCGCTGCTCGACCGCCGCCGGGTCGGGCTGTCATTGCTGGTGTTTTGCGATGTGTCTTTGCGCGAGCACAACCGCGAATATTTATTACAATTTGAAACAGAAATTGCCGCGCTGCCCGAGGTGCTGGAATGCCACCACATCGCCGGCGCCTACGATTACCTGATGAAAGTGGCCGTGCGCGACATTGATGATTATCAGCGCTTTGTAAAAGAAAAATTAGCCGGACTCGAAAATATCGGCCGGGTACAGAGTCATTTTGTAATGACGGAGGTAAAAAATACGACGCAGTTGCCGGTGTAAAACGGGCCGCTAAGAGCTTGTAGCCGATTGATGAATTCCCGAACAAGCTCTTGGCGGCCCGCATGGAGGCAGCAAGTTTACTACTTTATCATTGCAGCTTGACTTGTACCGTTTCGCTCACAGGTATACCGTCTACCGTTGTTTGCAAGGTGTAGGTGCCTGGCGCTACGCCACCTAAGTTGATGCTGAAACTATCGCTCACCTGGGCGGTTTCATATACCACATTACCCATATTACTAACTAAGCGAATGCCATTCATCTTGGGTTTTTCCGTCAAATTGCTTTTCTCTTCTAATTGGGTTTCAACTGTTATTTGACCGACTGCCGGGTTGGGATAAATTTTCAAATCCCATCCCCATCCGTTACAACCCCAGTTTCTTGGAGACAAGAAAAAGCGCACGTCATTGGAGCCACATTCATTTTTGGCCCTGGCAATAAGGGCTGTTGTACCATTAAAACCCGATATGTAAGCGTTTGCTTCAAGGCAGGCAAGGAATACCGGATTGTTGCCGGAGTTTTCCCACTCCACGCACTGGGCGTTTGTGCCGCTTAGTTTGAGACTTGCCGTATGCGTGCCAGGGCAAACAAGGGCCTGCGAGCCGGGCACACCATTAATTTTTAATTCGAAAAGGGCAGGCGTACCGGCAAAAAAAGTATCCACTAAAATGAGACTGTCGCTGCAACCGGTAATTTTAAAAGCTATTTTATGCAGTGAGCCGCCGCCGCCTACCGACAAGATCGCTTTATCCCCTGTTCCGCTGAGCGGAGAAACAGCAGGCGGAATACCGGGCGTTAGGGATACAACTTCCCATTTTACACTCGACCCGGATGGCAAAGGGTGCGAAAGTTGGAAAGTATCCTGTACACAGAAAAACTCTTCACCTTTGGCCTGCGTGAGCGGATTCGCCAAAAGCAGCGGGATCGTCAGGCTACAGGAAGCCGAAACCCCGTAGGCAGATACGGTAACGGTCACAACGCGGTCTTTTTGTCCGTCCGTCTTGTACTTAACGGTGTTGTCCAACTCACCGATTTTTGTCCATCCGTCGGCCGGGGAAACCGACCAGTTATAGGTCACGCCGCCAGGAGGCAGGGCAAAATTCGCCGGAAGGTTTGCACAGTTGAACGTATTCTGGATGGATTCGCCACAAAGCTCAAAGAACTGGCTTGCCGAAAGTGATGGCCCGGTAGAAAAACAGGGTGATGGCATTTTTCGTTCTGCCTTAAAAGTACCGTTGTCAGAGAAGCTGCCAATGCTAAGACAGCGTCTGTTCCACGCTTTTGCCGTAACATTACCACCTGAATTGACATTGGTTTGAACGGTGATGGTCTCGAATTGACCACTGCTGGTGAGCGTCCAACCCGAAGGGATCGTTCAGATAAACTCCGTTAATTTAAAGTCATTCAGGTTCAGGCTGTCTTTTTTGCCGAGCCAGGGATATTGCGCCGAGGCGACATAGGTAACATTGTGCACAAACCCCACATCTAATTTGCCACCCGGAATTTGCGTAATGGTCGGCTTGACCTTCGCGAGCGAAAGTACCGGGATAAAGAATTTTTTAGTAAGTGCTGCCGAAGAACAACTGGAGTCTGATTTGCGCTTCACATTGATGAAGCAACTGTCGCCGTTATCTTTCCACTGGATGGAAATTTTACCGTCGGAGGTCACGTCGCTGCTGACGTCGCCCTCCGGAAATCCATTGACCACCGTCAGGGTATGGCAGGCGGAATTCCAGTTGAGTACCTGGTACTCGACCAATACATTCGGGCAAACGGCATAGTGACTATAATCTTCCCAAATGTTGTTTCGTTTGAATTTCAGGGAGAGTGTCGTTTGGGCAAAAGCGGCGCCTGCGCTGCTCAAAACAAGCAGCATTGCGAGGAGGAATTTAATTTTTGACATTTTTTTTGTGTTTTTGAAGTGAATAAATGAGGTTGACAGCCATAAATGGCCGAATTGCTGTAGTGAAGCGCGTATAATCATCCCCGCCAAACGCGGTCATAGTATTATCGACAACATCACTATGTTGCTCGGAATACTGTACGACGAGGGCGGATTCTACGCCAATGGACAGGTTTCGGAACAGGTGGATTTGATAGCCGATCACGCCATGGAGTGCGAGGTCAAAATCGCGGATTTTAACATCATCGTACTTATCATCGCCGCTGGTCAGAAAATACTGATCGCTGTACAGGATTTTAGCACTCAGGTCGGTCGCTACATACCAGCTGTGTCTTTTGAACAGTTGTTTCCACTCATGCCCCACCGATAAGTAAGGTGCATAGGTGGCGTACTCTCCTGCGAGTACGCCGTCAAAGGCATATCCATCCCTTATTTCGCTGTCTACACCGATGCGGAAACGCAGGGCTTTACAATGTTGCTTGCTGATGGCGTAGTTGCGTCGGAGGAAAACAGCACCTTTGGGGATATAGCCTTCATTGAACAGGCCGAGCAGATCAAGCCCTGCTTCCCATTTTGGAGTGAGGTAGGCGCTTGAATCTGCTTTGGCGCTTTGCCCGCTTCCGGTGGGTGCGAACGCAAGCAGCAGGAAAAGCAGCAGGATGGCTTTGGATACATTTGTGCGCATCTTTTTGATGGTTGAAATGGTGACAAGATAATGTTGCATGGATGACTGCCGGGGCGGATCCGCCCGGCGTCGGTAAAAACGAACACACATAAAGTTTTGATGCTTCGATATCGCCCGAAGCGTTTCGCCCTACTTCTTTTATGGGGTGGTGGTTTTCGGGATGCCCACCAATAGCGTTTTATAGCTGACTTGCAGCCCTTTTATTGGCTCTAAGTCGGTAAAGGAACAATGATAGTCCGATGGTGCAACGTAGAGCGTCGCATCGGGTAAAATCGTTATCGCTAATCCTGAGCGGAGCGAATTCCATAAAAATGGACAGAGCAAAGGTTGTTTTAACATGGCACAAAGTGGCAACAAAGTGAGGACAGTTACTTCAGGCTTTCAGAAACCACAAAACGGAACGCACCAATCAGATCAAACCCGGAACCCAAACTAACTGTAACGATAAATTTTATTGTCAAATCGTCTAAAATGGTTTTTCAGACGATGCAAAGGTAATTCTTTAATAATAAAGAAGGTATATTAAAATTTGTTTTTTATACAAAATATAAAATTTTTTTAAATACAAAATAGGAATTATGAATATAAGTGTATTGACATTTAGTGATTTTTCAAAACATACTACATCTTTATGTATTTTATTGTCGCTTTGTATGTAGCAAATGGGTAGTATGTGCATACATCGCCGGCGCCTACGATTACCTGATGAAGGTGGCCGTGCGCGACATTGATGATTATCAGCGCTTTGTAAAAGAAAAATTAGCCGGTCTCGAAAACATCGGCCGGGTGCAGAGTCATTTTGTAATGACGGAGGTAAAAAATACGACGCAGTTGCCGGTGTAGTTAGCGCAGCATACTTGGGCAACGGATTTGCCCAAAATAATACATCACGCCGACGTTGGCAATCACAAACATATCGTTGTTTTTGCCATTGCCACGCTGGCGGCCGGCGCCACCGATCTGAGGTTCTGCGGAGCGGTCGGCTAAGGCAGCAGCCGTAGCACCGCGTTGCGCACGGATGTCGCGTTCATCGGCATAGGTACCACTCACGTCGTCGATGTAGTCATTGAACAATTTGCGGGCGCTCAGCTCAACATTGAGGCTCCAGCGGTAGTCGAGGTCGATTTTAAAGCCCATACCATACGCCAGTGCAAACTGGGTGGTATTGTACTCTTCGCCGCGAAACTGTCCTTCGGTGCCGTAGTCGCGCAGGTTGTACCAGGTGCCGTCGAGTTCCGTACGCGGATTGAAGTAGAAAAAGGAAGGGCCCAGAAAAACATAAGGCGTGTAGTAAAACTCACGGCTTCCGTGTGCGTAAGGCAGGAAATTGAATTCAAAATGCGCCGTTCCGTCAATAATCATACTTTTGAAGGAGAGGTTGCGGCGTTGTTCGTAGATATTGCGCGAGTCGCTGTCGTAGGCGCTGATATTGCCGTAGTTGGCCGAAAATTTCAGGGCTAAACGGTCGTTGAGGTTGTAACGCGCGCCTGCGCCGACCGAGAGGCCGATGCGGTTGAGGCGCCAGTTGGTATTCAGGTCGCCGAAATAATTGGAGCCGCCGATCCAGGCGCCTGCTTCCCAGCCTTTCATTTGGGCTTGTGCTGCCGGCAGGGCGACACAAAGCGAAATGGCTATGATAATGCTTAGTTTGATTCTGTTCATCGCTTAAAAAAAATGCAAAAGTACGCTATTCGGAATTCCCGCCAAAAACGTGCCGAAAGCCGTTTGTGGTATGGATGCGCCCGGCTTTAATTCAGTTGCCTCGGCATAAGTGCCGGTCGCTGGGTCATTTCGTGGTAGCAAATTACCCCTTCGGCGTAATAATGGCAAACCATACTGCGCCGCGAAGCGCCTTCCCGGCGTATCGGGCTGCCACCGTGCAGGAGGTTGGCATGCCATACGAGTACATCGCCGCGTTTGGCATAAAAATGCCTGGGCTTCAGGTCATTTTCCTGAATCAGCGCCTCAATTTTATCTTCGTAATGCTTGTTATTGTCGGCGCCGATGGTGAAAAACGTATTCCCGTTATCGTAATCTGCACTCATCACATACGGCAGGCGATGGCTGCCCGGATAATAAAACAGCGCCCCGTTGTCGGACGTACAATCTTCGAGGGCAATCCAGGTGGCAATCAGGTAGCCTTGTGGTTCCGTACTCATATGAATGGAGTCGGAATGCGCACGTTGCTCGCTGCCTTGGGTAAAATTGAGGGTTTGAAACGGCAAAACGGGTTTTCCCAATAAAAAAGAAAGCAGGCGCAGCAGTTCCGGATGGCGGAAAAACTGCTGATCGGCCAGTGCGCTGTGTTCGTAAAAGTTAAAAATTTTACGGCCGGTAAAGTTAAAACCCGCTTTGCCGGTTTCGATGGCATCGGCCACTTCTGCGTCGAGTGCATCTGTCTGTTCCTCCGAGAAAAAATTTTCCAGAATCAGGTAGCCTTCGCGGAGAAAAAGCCGGATTTTATCTTGTATTTCCGGGGAAAAAGTTTTGAAATCGGGGTGGTTTTCGACGGCGGCTTCCGCGCCCGGCCGGTCGATCCAGGGAATATCCGGACTGGGATTTGCTGCAAAATCGGCATGGCTTAGCGGGCTGAAAATACTTTTGCGCAGGCCGTATTGTCGGTAAAGTGCCCGGTTATGGCGCAGGCGCGGGGCCTGGAGGAGGTTGTTGAGCACATAAGCGGCTTTAAGGCCGCGCAGCCAACCGGTGTAGCGTTGGAAAAGACGCTGAAGCATGGCAAGAATCAGATATAATTGTGTCCTTCCGCTGCGGAATCATCGGGCAGCAAGGGGATTTTATCGGCAATTTTTTCGCGGGCGCTGATGATTTCAACCAAGCGGCGCACCGTGCGGCGGCGTATCTGGCGTTCGAGTTCCTTGTTGGGTTCTTTGAGGATGTATTGAAATTTCAGGGAAATACGGTCTTTATGTACCTCAAATACGCGCAGGTAGTAGCTGTCTTCGCGGATAAGGTCGTGAAAAGGTTTCAAGGCTTCGATGAGGCTGGTCTCTAAGTCTTCGATGGTTTTCAGGAATTTCAGGTCGATGTCAAAATCAATGCTGGTACGTTTGACTTCGCGTTTGGTGTAATTGATGACTTCAACATTGAACACGATATTATTGGGGATGTAAATAATATCGTCGTCGTCGTTTTGCAGGTGAATATTCAGCAGCGTGATGTCGGTAATTTTCCCCCTTTGTTCGCCGATGCGCACATTGTCGCCGATGCTCATTTGTCCTGAAAAAGTGAGGATCATCCCATTGATCATATTGGAAATATAATCTTTCGACAAAATGGCAATACCTGCAAAAATGATGGACAAAGAGGTGAACAGCTCCTTGGCGTTGATGCGGAATAAAGACAGGATACCGGCGATGATGCCGATGGCCAGCAGTAAGGAATAAATATGTCCGACGCCGATGACAAAATTGTCCTCCCCACGCACTTTATGTCGACGGCGATACCACCAAACGGTAAAAAACTGAATAAAATCAAGCAGCAGCAGGAAAATTGCCAGGCCGGCAATGGCGTCTACATAATAACTGAAACTTTCCCGGTACCGGGGTTTTATAAACCATGAAATATCCCACTCGCCAAGCCGCAAGCTGATGAGCGCAATCAGCGCTCCAAGTTTTAGCAGGAGAATGAGATATTTCATCAGTGAACAGTTATCAGTCAGCAGTTAACAGTCAGCAGTTATCAGTCAGCAGTTAACAGTCAGCAGTTATCAGTCAGCAGTTATCAGTGAACAGTTATCAGTCAGCAGTTATTAGTCAATATTCAGCATAACAAATTCCTGTCAACTGATAACTCAAAACTGATAACTGCTGACTGATAACTGCTGACTGATAACTGTTAACTGTTCACTGATAACGGTAGGTTGAATGCTTCAGCGACTGCTTTATAAACGACTTTACCGCCGATAATATTGAGGCCGGCCTTCAGTTCTGCGTTGTCGGCGCAGGCTTTTTCCCAGCCTTTGTCGGCTAATTGCAGGGCATAGGGCAGGGTTGCGTTGGTGAGGGCCACGGTTGAGGTAAAAGGTACAGCGCCGGGCATATTGGCCACCGAGTAGTGCACCACATCTTCGATGATGTAGATCGGGTTTTCGTGCGTGGTGGGTTTGGTGGTTTCGAAGCAGCCGCCCTGGTCTACGGCGACGTCGACGAGTACCGTGCCCGGACGCATGAGTTTAAGCATATCGCGGGTGATCAGTTTCGGGGCTTTGGCGCCCGGAATGAGCACGGCGCCGACGATGAGGTCGTGTGTGCCGATCAGTTTGCGGATATTGTATTCGTTGGAGTACATGGTGATGACGTTGGCGGGCATCACGTCGTTGAGGTAGCGCATGCGGTTGAGGTTCACATCGAGGATGGTTACCTGTGCGCCGAGGCCGGCTGCCATACGGGCCGCCTGGGTACCTACGATACCGCCACCGAGTACGAGTACTTTACCGGGTTCTACGCCGGGTACGCCGCCGAGCAGTACGCCGCGGCCTTTAACGGGTTTTTCTAAGAATTTCGCCCCTTCCTGAATGGCCATACGACCGGCTACTTCCGACATTGGAATGAGCAGCGGGAGCTGGCGGTCTTTGGTTTCCACCGTTTCATAGGCGAGGCAAACCGATTTGCTGGCAATCATGGCGCGCGTCAGTTCTTCGCTGGAGGCAAAGTGGAAATAGGTGAAAATGAGTTGATTGGCGCGGCAAAGGCCGTATTCTTCGGCAATTGGCTCTTTTACCTTCATAATCATCTCGGCAGCAGCCCAGACTTCCTTTGCGGTAGCCAGAATTTCGGCGCCGGCCGTGAGGTATTCTTCATCATCAAAACCGCTGCCTACGCCGGCGGTGCTTTGAATGAGGACGCGGTGGCCGCGTTTGGTCAGTTCCATGGCGCCTGCCGGGGTGAGCGACACGCGATTTTCATTTGTTTTGATCTCTTTTGGTACGCCAATGATCATGCGTTGCTGAATTTAAATGGTTAGCGATGGAAAAGCTGCATTTGCGCTGCAAACATACGCCATTTCCGGCGCACGGTGCAAATATTACCCGGTTCCTTATCTTTGCCGCATGAAGCAACATATCGAAGCCATTATTTTCGCTTCACCGCAGCCCGTACCGCTGACGGAAATTGTATCCGTCCTGACCGAAGCCCTGCAAACGGAAATCAACGAGGCCGAAGTGCAAGCCGCTCTTGAAGCCTCGCGCGCGCACTATCGCGAGGAGCAATTCCCCTTTGAATTGGTGGAAATAGCCGGCGGGTACCAGTTTATGACCAAAGGCGCGCACCACCACGTGGTGTCGGTACACCTTAAACAAACGACCAAGAAACGCCTCTCGCAGGCGGCCCTCGAAACCCTCGCCATTGTGGCCTATAAGCAGCCCGTCACCAAGTCGGATCTGGAGGAAATTCGCGGGGTCAACTGCGACTACGCCCTCCAAAAACTTTTGGAAAAAGAACTTGTTATGATTTCCGGCCGCAGCGAAGGCCCCGGCCGCCCGCTGCTCTACGCCACCACCGATAAATTCATGGATTATATGGGCATCAACAGCCTCAACGACCTGCCCAAACCCAAAGAATTTAAAGAAACAGAAAACAGTGTCGGCACGGCGGAACAGTGATCAGTTAACAGTTAACAGTCAGCAGTTATCAGTCAGCAGTTAACAGTCAGCAGTTATCAGTCAGCAGTTATCAGTTTTCAGGGATCAAATTTTGATTTCAAGATGCTGTTTGTGATAAATTGCTCCCATTAACTGCTCCCTTTTCCCAAATATCAACTGCCCACTAAAAACTGCTCACTGTTGACTGCTCACTGTTGACTGATAACTGCTCACTGATAACTGCTCACTGTTGACTGCTCACTGTTGATGTACGACAATAATTCGTAACACGAAAATAGACGAAAAGTCATAAAGTTCTTTGAAATTGCGGTCAAAAAAAAATCGCATGGGCAATGTAATCTCACAAGCGAATCGCAAGCGCTTAATTGA